>CAVXQL010000005.1:0-119603 GCA_963763995.1 uncultured Verrucomicrobiae bacterium
GAGGGCGTAAGTGTGCCAGCGCAGCGCGCCGCGATCCGCTCCATGCTTGGAGCAATTGCCGCACGGCTTTAGCGAAGACATCTTCGCGCACCGCAGTGATCGTGGGTTGTGGAATACGGCACCGCGCAGCCTGCCTGGAGCGGAGGCCAAGGGAACAACACGCGATGACTGCATCTCTAAAGGGAAAGCAAAGTCTTTGAGCTTGGGGGGAGCCGGGCGCGGAAGCCCGGAAGGAGAAAGCTCAATGTCTTTGCGAAAGTGGGAGAGCTTCGACGCAAATGGCCGAATCGCTATGATAGAAACGATGATTAAAAAGCGAAGTTGTCTCTTCTGCGGGAACGCGTGCAATTCCAGAGAGCACGTCATTCCAGAGTGGCTTTCAAAGACGATGAAAATTCGCGATTTTGCATTTCAGCCGGCACATTTCACAGAAGGCAAGGGTTTGGAACTGCGGCCATCGATTAAGTGTGCGGGTTTTCGAACGCGTCAGGTCTGCGCGAAGTGCAACAATGGATGGATGTCGAATTTGGAAGGCTGGGCCAAGGGAAGGATCGGGAACGCCGTGGCCCGGATTTGCCCTTGGTTCGATGAGCGAACTGGCACTCTTGGAAGGTGAAATCGACAACATGATTCGGTGGCTGCTTAAAACGGCCATAATTTTCGAACTCGCGTCTCCGCGCGGAGACCTTCAAGCGGTGAACCCGGAATTGTTCCCAGTCGCCGCAGGCAGAGCCGCGATCAAAGACTTTCACGTTTGGGCGGAATACATACCCGATCCGAATTTTCTGGTTCACCTGACTCGAGGATTTCCAACGTGGAACGGCGGACAACTTGCGCCGTATCAAATTCACAGTGCGAGCGTCGATTTCGCGCTGCAGCTGAATCATTTGGCGATCCGGCTCATTCGCTGCCCGGAGGCGACGGCCGGGGTAAAGCTAGCTATGTTCTCACCGACGGAAACGTTGTGATCCGATCAGTTCCTTTCATTTTGCCCAGTCCTCCGAGATTCGAATTGCTTCATACGTATCTATTCCGTGACTTCTATGCGTTCCTAGACTTGCTGGAAGTCCACGTCAGGCCACCGGGGCACTGAATTGGTGGCATGACCTAATTTCCTAAGAGTTGTACCTCGGTTAGCCGCAACGCATTCCCAATCGCCGACACGGAGACTAGATTTACCGCCCGTCGCGAGGTTGTGGGTGCGGAGGTTGCTGAATTGCTTATCTCATGTTCGAATGAACATGTGCGAAGCAGCCGACTTCAAAACGCGCTGACGAACCTCGGCGAGGCGATTCGTGAGGTCGAAGCCGCACTCAATAAAACGAGCCGAACACAACCCGCTCGCGTTGCACATCTTCACCTCGCGTCGTCATTATCGAACGATGCCCGATACAAAAAGCGGCAGACGACATGAAGTTGCCGCTCGACTCAGTTGGGAACGCGCCGCCGAGCTTGGATTTCGAGGCAGCCTGCGGGAATGGGCCGGTCTGATGGACGCGGCACCGAAACGCTGACTGGTCGCCTTGAAAGAAGTAAAAGTATCTTACATTATTGTTGACTTCGTCCCGTGATGTAGTGCATATATGCACGATCAATGAGTGATCGCTTTTCAATTATGAAAGAAACAAATGTCGGAGCCGAGCTATCGCAACTGCGGAAGAACCTCAAAATAAGCCAAGCTGATATCGCCACTCGCATGAAGGTGGATCAGAGCAGCGTATCCGTCTGGAGGCGGACCGAAACCCGCCCGCGAAGACGTACAGAAGTATTTGGCAGCTGACGAAATGCGGCTACAAAGGAATTCCTGGAATACGTGAACTCGGAATGGCCACACCTCGGCAAGCCCGCTTTCAGACACCCTCATCGCCACGAAATTGCAATGGCCGAGGCCGCGATTGCAAATCTGCGCACGTTCATTTCAGACGAGAGTAGCCCAATCGACCTAGTGCAGCAGGCCAAACAATACGAAGCAGGTGTTCGCGAAGCCGCGGCCTACCTCCTTGACCTCAAGCACAACTTCGCCTTTTTGGGAAATATAGCCGTCGGAAAAACCACGGCGCTGTGTTTCATCGCAGACCTGCTCGTCAAGGATGGAAAGACCCTAAAACAGAAGGTGGCCCTCGATACGGGCGCCGGCTGGACAACCCAAAGTGAGGTGCGCATCGGATGTCTGGATTCTGGCTTGGAAAGCGGGAAGTTCGGTATGGTTATTTACCCGCACCCGCAAGAGGAGGTTTTTCGGCTCGCGAGTGACGTCTGCACTTCCTTGTTTGCAATGCGCGATGGGAAGGAAAGTGAAAGTCGCGTTCCGGAAGAAGTCGAAAAAGTCCTCCGTTCCATGGCCGAAGGCCGCCGCGCAGGCCCTCTAAAGGTCTCGATGGCGGCCTCGATGATCCTCTATTGGACCTGACCAAAATATACGACACCCCGGAAAAGCTTACCGCAGAATTTCAATCGCGGATGAAACTCGGTGAACGAACTACGACCGGGCTCTGGTTCGATGCGCCCGGAATCCAAGACGGCCTGGTGTGGCTGCGAGAGGAATTCAAGAAAGTGAACAACGGGCGAAACCCTAAGGTGTCTTTGGCGAAGCGCGTCGATGTGTTGTTACCGATACCACTCATAACGGAGTGCCTTTACGACCTAACGTGCATCGACAGTAAGGGGGCGGACGAAACCGCGATCAGGCCAGATCTGCAGGTCTACTTCGATGATCAACGAACTGTGACTGTTCTTTGCTCTCACTTCGCGCCGGACGCGACGATGATGGAGGTGCTGGGCCATCTGATCTCGACCGGAAAGACCGCTGTCGTCTCCGACCGGGTCATCTTCCTTGTTCTGGCCCGCCAAGACGAGGCCCTTTCCATGAACAGCGAAGATGGAAGCCCCCTTGAGAAAGTCGAAGAAGCTTATGCCTACGCGAGGCCCAAATCCGCTCGAAATTGGCAAAGTTCCAAGGCGGCAAAGACGTGCCGATTCTCTTTTATGATGCCGTGGAGGAAAGCCCGGCGTCAATCCGCAAACGGCTTCTGCAAAAGCTTGATGCGCTCCGTGCCAGCCACGCCACGCGGCTTAAAGAAATCGTATCCGCGACGGATGACCTAGTTACGAAACACCAAGAGCAGCAAGTTAAAACAGCGTTCGTTAAGCTGAGAGCCAGGCTGCGACAGTTCGCGGACGCGCATCACCAACTGCCTGATCAGACAATCACTGTGCATTCCCAACTCCTCGCTGCGTTCAATCACCGGCACCCTCGAACGGTGTGGGCTTCGGCCCGGCGAAACGGAGAGTGGGACAACCTGGATTCATATCAAATCGTTGGTGTCGCGGCCAACGTAGACGCAGAGGCGAGATCAAAGCAGGCAGCCGTAGCCATCGATGCCCTCCTCGATGAATTGTCGAAAGACCCTGACTGTGTGGCCATTCAGAGCCACTTACAGGTGCTAAAAAAGAATGTAGCCGATTGGAAGCTCAAGTCCTCGCTGAAGTCACCAACCGAAGCCAAGAAATATTCCGGGCTGTCCTTTACCCGGACAATCCGCTGTGGGACACGTGCGAAGGTTTTTGGGGCGGGGGAAGGGGTTTCCGCAACAAGGTGGCTAAGGAGGTTCAGGAATGGCTGTCCGATAAAGGCCACGAGTGGATTCAAGAAGCTGTAGAGGGCATTATCCGGAAGGATTGGCAGGATTTCTTCATGGCACAAATCCAGGCGCAGTGCGGAGAATCAGAGTCGGCAAAGGCGACGTGAACGGAAGATTTCCCGTTGCGCCAAATGACTTGGAGGATATCGCGCACTCTTGCGTCGCTGTTCGTCCTCGGAAATTATTCTGACGGAGCGCTCGGTTGCCGAACTTCCAAATCGCCCGGCAGTTCAATCAGTCATTGCGCCCACAAAGTGCGGAGTTGTCGGCAACGTCGAAGACGCGCTCGCAGGTATTGCCGAGATTCTTTCTGTTAATCTTGGACCTGGCGCGAGTCGTTTGGTCGGCCCTGCCTAGCGAAACCAGGAGCAGATTTCGCCGTTCGGTTCTAATGGCGGCAGCACTTTTCGCGGATCCGCGCTCGCAGTGGACAACGACGGCGGTGTGCTTTGAAAATTCCGAAGCACGTGCGGTTTGATTTTGTGCTCGTCGTGCTCGCTGTAGTTGCTCGAACGTTTTCCGGCTGAATAGCCCCACGATTTCTTGATCGTTTTCGCTTTGCCGAGGAAATCGGCGCTTTCCACCGCGCCTTCTTCGTCGGCGGCTTTGAAGATGAGCGATTGCGCGAGATTCTGAGAGTGAACACGCGCGCTTTCTCGCGCCCGAGCGGCGGAATGAATGAGCTGGATGATTGCGCGGCCGCGACAACCGTCGCCTGCGCTTCGCGGATCACGTCGATGCAGTTGTAATCGCTCATGCCGTCTTCGCTCGCGGTGACGAAACGTTGCGCTTCGTCGGCCCAGAGGATGAGCAGATTGTCGCGACGGCGTTCCTCGGCGGGTTTGTCGAAGCGACGCAGCGCGTGCGTGTAGAAGAGCATCTTCAGAAACGTGTTCACGTAGCGGCGTTCGAGTTGGAACTTCTGCGGCATCGCGACGCAGATGATCTTGCCGCGATCAATGTCGGCGAATTCGAAGGTGTTCGCGGCGGGGCAAAAGACCTGCGCGATGTCGGGCGTGATAAACGCCTGCAGGTAATTGGCGATGGTTTCTTTCACGCCGCCGATTTGCTCCGGCGGCTGCGAGAGAAAGCGATTCGAGAAATGCTCGGAAAGCTCGCGGCGGCGAGCTGTTTGATGAGTCGAGGCAAGATCCGTCATCGCTTCATCCAAATCGCCCTGGTCGAGCAGGAGCTGATACGCATTCTCCAGCGTCACGTCGGCGCCGATCTCGCGCAGCGTCTCCAGCGCAGCCGCGATGTGGATTTGCGCCTGGTTCTTGAAGAATCCTTTGTCACCTGCTTGCCCGAGACTCGAAGCGGTATCCACTACGGCCTTCGCGAATGTGTTGTACGGGAATGCTGCGATCGGACGTGAGGTTGTAGGTGTGGCGCGGAGTCCAAGCCGCGGGCGATTGATCGTCCGGTCGCACCTGAAGCAGGATGAGATCGTCCTCGCGGCCGAAATGCCGCGCCATCTCCGAGAGCGTTTCCCAATAGAGGCCTTTGTCGTCGATGCAGAGGCCGCCCCACGTCGGCTCGTTTTGGAAGACCTGAAACAGCAGCGGCGTGATTCCCGAACGTGTTTTGCCTGAGCCGGTGTCGCCGGTGATCAGCCAGCCGCGACAGAAATCGCTCCGCGTCCACCGAAAGCCGGCGAGTTTCACGACTGTCTGGCCGGCGTTTTTGCGGAAGTGCGCGAAGATCGCGAGAGCTGCGCAAAGCCAGAGCAGCTCCCGCGGCAGCGTAGCCGATGACAGCGCTCATAAAATTCGCGTGAGAAGTGCCGCCAATCGACGCCGCCGAGCGCAATGAGCAGGAGCTGCGTAACGAGGCGCGCGCGATTGATCCGCTGAACGTTCAGGCCGAAACGGCGCAGCTCCGCAATCAGATCGGTTGCTTGCTGGATGAACGCTTTCGAGCGGCGGTCGAGCAATTCGATCGTGCCGCGAAAATCCTCGAAGCTCGGCGGCGCCGCGTCGTGCATCATCGCGATTCGACGCGCGCGTGCTGAATTTGCAGCCGCACCAATTCCAGCACTGCCAGAATCGGATCGTCGTCAGCGATGCGATGCTTGTGCTGCCACTCGGCGATCGCCTTCGCGAGCGGATCATTGTCATTCACGCCGCGAACCTCTCGGCCTGGTGCGGATCGGTCAGAAGCAGGTCAGCCGCGCGATACAACTGACGATAGAACCGAGTCTGCCATGTCTTTAGTCGCTGCCGATCGAGCAGGTTGAAGGCAGGATTCGTGAGCGCGGCGGTGACCGGTGAGTTGTGCTCATTCAACGCAGTTACAAGCCAGTCGTACATGCGCGGCATCGCGATCTCGCGGCCGTGCAGAACATCGACGACATGCCGGCGGGTTTTGCTGCCGTCGTAAATCTTGAACGTGTCGCTGTGCGCCTCGTTCTTTACGACAACCCAGCCGCAGCCATCGCGCAGTGCGTCGGATAAAATCCGCAACTGTTCCACGCTGTCTGCCTCGTGATTGACGGGACAGATGATCGTCAATCGTGCGCCTAACGAGCGCAGTACTTCCGTTAAACCGACCTCATCGAAGAAGTCGATGAACAGGTCGGTCGAGGCCGCGCGGCAGTCGATCACGAGCAGGTCGTGCGTTTCCGCAGTCGTGAAGACGCGGTCGATCTCGCGCCGATGTTCGAGATTGATGAACTCTGCTTCGGGATGGAAACGCTTAAGCGTCGAGTTCTCGTGGTCGCTGTCGATCGCGCAATGAGCGACGCCGCAATCTTTCAGATACTGAACGAAGTTCGTGGCGAAGAAGCTCTTTCCGACTCCGCCTTTGCCGTTAATGACGAGGTTGATTTGTTTGTTCATGTGATGGTGCGGTGATCAGAGGTTGCGCGGATCGGCGACGCGTGGTCCGCGCGTGCGTGTTCGCTCGGCCGGCGCGTCGTTCGGCGGCGGTTGAATGGCGTGCGCGCGGACGGCAACGGCTGCGTGCTTGCAGACGATCGGCGCTGTGTGCGCCATTCGACGCTGGCGACAGCGGTACGTCTGCGCGTGGGCCGTCGTCGGCTGTCGCGGCGCTGGTGGCTCGCCGTTCACCTCGGCGAGGAAGCGCGCGATCGTGTCGGTGCCGACCGCCACGTCGACGGTTGCGAGCAATTCGCGAATCAGCCGCAGCGACGCGCCCTTTTGCCGCAGCTCGACGATGCCTTCTTTGAGCGGCATCAGCTTTGCGTGACGCGTCGGTGACGGCGGCGTGAACGCGCGGACAGCGTCGTTGAAACGCTGCGTCCGCGTTGCGATGTCGGCTGGGTTGCTCATGTCGTCGCGCGCGGTTCAGCGACGAGCCGGAATTTCCTTAGCAGTGCTAAGGGGTAGGGCGTCCCTCCTTCAAAAATCCACAGCTTGTGCACGCATCCTTGTCTCAGATGGTGCGCAAATCGCGGCTCCCGGATTGGAGCAGGAGTTGATTGTGCGAGTGCTAATTCATCGGCAGTGCTCTCGCCGAAGACACAGACAAACCTGAAGAACGCGAAGGGCTACTTTGAAGAGCACCTGAGCGTTGGTGATTACTATTCCGAGAACGAGCGCGTCCGTGGTGAATGGGCTGGCGAAGGCGCGATAATGCTCGGTCTCGGCGGCGTAGTCACACGTGATGAGTTCCTGGCTTTATGCGACAACCTGCACCCGAAAACGGGCGAGCAACTGACGCAAAGGCGGAACACAATCCGACGAGCTGAAGACGGTGAAGCAGCGAATCGGCGCGTGTTCTACGACTTCACGTTCTCGCCACCGAAGTCGGTTTCAGTTGCTGCTCTCGTCGGCGGCGACAAACGCATTGTCACTGCGCACACCGAAGCGGTGAAGATCGCGTTGGCGGAATTGGAACGCTTCGCTGCGACTCGGGTTCGAGGTGGCGAAACGCAACGCCGATCGACGCACGGGCAACATCGTGGCGGCGCTGTTCGAACATGAGACCTCGCGCGCGCTCGATCCGCACCTGCACACGCACTGCATCGTCTTCAATGCGACGCACGATCCTGAAGAGCGGCGTTGGAAGGCGCTGCAAAATTACGAGATGCTCGGCGCGCAGAAGTTCGTCGAGAACGTCTACTATCACGAACTCGCGCGAGCATTGCGGACGTTTGGATACACGATCGCGAACTCTGCGCGCGGTGACTTCGAACTCGCGGAGATCCCGCGTGACGTTTGCGAACGTTTCTCCAAGCGACATCGCGAGATCGACGAGAAGACGCGGGAGTTTCTCGCGTCGCATCCAGACAAGCTGCCCGGAAACGAGAACGCGATTCGCGAACACATCGCGCACAAAGAACGAGCGCGAAAAGGCGAGACGGTTGCCTCCGGTTTGTTGCGGAAGCTTTGGGAAGAGCAAGTCACTCCTGAAGAATTGGCGGCACTGCGCGAGCGCCGCGTTGCTCGACCTGCAATTGAGCGAAGCGCGCAGTGCCGAGAAGCGCGTTGTCCTGGGCGGAAGCGCATCTCTTCGAACGCCGTTCTGTCGTACGTGAGCATGAGCTTTGGCGTCATGCGTTGGAGGCGGTTCGAGGCAGCTCCGTTGGTCTCGCCGAGATCAAGCAACTGAGCGCGTCGCGCGATTACCTTCGCGGTGACAACGACAAGGTCGCGCACCGGGAGATGCTCGCGCGCGAGTGGGAGATTGTTCGGGCGGCAGCTGACGGCATCGGCATGCATCCTCCGTTGGCGCGAGCGACGGCAGAACTTCACAGCCAACTCGCGCCAGACCAACAGCTCGCCCTCAGTTCCATCCTCTCGTCGAGAAACTTCATCACACTATTTCGTGGCGGCGCCGGAACGGGGAAAAGCTTCGTCCTTCAGCGCGTCCAAGGCGCAATCGACAGAAACGGTCGGCGCTCCGTTGTTCTGGCCCCGCAACGTCAGCAAGTGATCGACCTCACGCGCGATGGACTGCTGGAGGCGCAAACGGTTAGCGAATGCCTTCAGCGCGGAACGTTGCCGGATCGTGCCGTGGTCATAGTCGATGAAGCTGGCCAAATCGGCGGACGACAGTTGCTCGATCTCATTCGCCTGGTTCGTGGAGTGGACGGACGCCTGATTCTCTCGGGCGACACACGACAGCACGGCCCGGTTGAAGCTTCCGATGCCTTGCGAGCAATCGAGCGTTACGCCGGACTTCCTGCCGCGCAGTTGGACCAGGTTCGGCGGCAGGAGCCGAAACGCGCTCGGTCGATTGAAGAACGCAAACGCATCGAGCAATATCGCGCCGCTGTGGAAGCAGCAGCGGCTGGCGATCTGACGCGATCGTTCGCCGAAGCTGGAAGGAATAAACGCATTTGTGGAATGCGGTCCCGCTGAGCAGAACGATCACATTCGCGACGCGTATCTCGGCATCGTGGAATCCGGCGAGTCCGCGCTCGTGATTTCACAAACACGCGCTGAAGTGCGCGAGATAAACAATGCGATTCGCGAGCAACTGCGCGCAACGCGGAGTCCTCGGCGAAGAATCGAAAGTCACCGCTCTTGAGCAGCTAGACCTCACGGCCGCTCAGAAGTTGGATGCGCGTCACTATCCACCTGATTGCGTTCTCGTGTTCAATCGCGATGTCGCGGGTTTCAAGCGCGGCGCACAGGTGAAACTGATTGGGATTACGACCAACCGATTGGCCTTCGAACTCCGCGGCAAGGTGCGCCACATCCCGCTAACGAAACTCGATCACCTGAATGTTTGCCGAGCGACGGAACTCGCCATCGCTGCGGGAGACAAACTTCAGCTGAAAGCGAACAGCACGACCGCTGACGGCCGGAAGCTCGCCAACGGCGAGATAGTCAACGTCGCGGCGATCAAACCGGATGGAGCGATCCGCTTGCAGGACGGTCGCGTCTTGCCGCCACAGTATCGCCAATTCGTGCGCGGGTATGCCGTCACTTCCTACGGCTCGCAAGGCAAGACAGTTGATCACGTCTTGTTCGCTGATTCGGCCGTACGCGCCGCTTCAAACGCACAGCAATGGTACGTAACGATCTCCCGCGGGCGAAAGAGCATCCGTATTTTCACTCCCGACAAACAGGAGCTTCAGCGCGCGATCGCGCGCAGCGGAGAACGTGAGCTCGCGCTCGATCTGGTCCGGCCAAAGCGTCGCCAGCGATTTGCGCGAGTGGTCCGATCCGCTCATCGCGGACGAGAGTTCGCACGCCGGATCTGTCGCTTCGCAATGCACTTCTGGATGAACACGCAACGGAGACAGCATCATGAAATCCGACCTGAACAGGGAACCAACAACGTCCGCACCAACCTGCTGGCAGCGTGAAGCTCCATCTGCGTGTTTGCGAATCGAGCGGTCTGCAGGGGAGGCGCACGTTTTCCCATACCAGCATCTTGTCACGGCATCGCTGAGTCGGATCGACGACTCCGAGGTTCTGCGACTCTCGTTTTCATCTCACGATGTCGAAATCGCCGGACGCAACCTGCGCCCGCTCCTCCTGGCGGTGCAGGATTTCGCGGTGAAATGGATTCGCGCAATTCCGGCGCGCTACCACGCGCTGGCCGACAGCAAGAACGGAGTCGTGGTTAGCATTCGAGTCGAGGAAGCGAAGTAAGCCCGGCAAGAATTCGCTCGTACCGCTATTCTGGCCCGTGTATTGTCGCGCTTGTGAAGACGCTGGTGTGCCCGCATTGCCAAACGCAAGTGCCGCAGTCGGCAAGCGTGTGTACTGGCTGCGGGGCCGAGATCGTGCGCGGGCTTACTCGCCGAGGGCGGTCGCTGGTCGGTTTGGCGTGTGTCGGTCTCGCGATTCTGATCGCGGTGGTCGCCCTGCGCGCGTTTGAAATCGCGCGCGGCGGACCACCGTTACCTTCGCCAAAAGCGCAAGACGGTTTGTTCGTCGTCGCGGCGATAATCGTTCTGCTCGTAGTGCCGTATGTTATTGGCAGCCGCGCAGCACGCTTGTTGTGGCGATCACGCATTCGCTTCGTCAGGAATTACCAACACAGGTAATTGCGGCAGATGATTCGCTCCAATGTTGGAGCGCCGGTGGTTGGCAGTGCGCGCTTACGATCGGCGGCACGATGGAGGCGAACAGCGCATCGGTTGTCGATCAACCCGCCGAACAAGAGCGGCTCGCCTATTCCGTACAGGAAGCCGCCGATCTTCTCGGAGTCGATTACTTCAGCGTTTATCGACTGATCCAACGCGGAAAACTGCGCGCCTGTCGTGCGCTTCGCGGCAAACTTCTCGTGCCGCGATCGGAACTGCTGCGGTTGCTGAAAAACTAAGCGGCGGCCGATTTCAAGCCGCGACGCCGAAGCTGACTCGTTGAGCTTGCGCGAGGCTGTGTTCATGCGCGCAGGTGGCCATACGTTTTCATGCACAACGCGCCGCCATCTTTGTGTCCGAGCCAGCGCGAGACGGTGGGAATATCGACGCCGCTCTCGATGCAGATGGTCGCGAACAGATGGCGAAGATCGTGATGAGTGATCCTCTTCATTCCGATCTTTGCGGCGGCGTGCGTCATGCTGTTTTGACACTCGAAGACGCGCATGATCGGTGGCGGTCGGCGGTTCAGCCGATCGTTCGGCGCGCAACTCGGTGAGCATCTGTTCAAGTTCGGGAATCATCGGGACGAACCGCGTCTCGCCGTTTTTCGTCGCCGTCTCAGGATCACCGCGGACGTGCAGTTGCCGGCGAACGAAATTCGCATCTGCCCACGTGACGTATTTCGCCTCGCCAATTCGCAAGCCGCTGTAAGCGAGAAACCGCACGAGATTCGCGCAATCCTTCGACTGTCGTGCGCCGGCCGTGCGGATTTCCTCAACGAATCGCAGGAACTCGTCTCGTGACGGGAGTTCGAGCTGTTTCTGCGCGAACCTTCATCCGCGAAAGCCCGGCGGCCGGATTGTTGAAGCGCGCGCCGGTGCTGATCGCTTCGTCGAAAACAGCCCGCAACGTTCCGATGCTGTTGTTCACGACGGTCGGCGAATAATGCTGCTGATACCGGGTGAGCCAATTCTCGCAGTCGCGCTGACTCAGCTTTCCGCACATCCGTCTCGAACAACGACGGCCATGACCGTCGAATGAAGTCGATCATCATCTCGCGGTAATCTTTCGATCGAGGTTTGAGTGAAACGCTCGCCTGAACCTTCTGAAGATAAACTTCAGCGGCAGCAGCGAACGTCATCTTGCCTTTCGCGAACGCCGTCCCCGATTCCAGCTTCGCGCGATGATCGCGCATCGTGTCGGGCAACCGCTGCTTCGCGACCGAGAACGCCGTCGTCTTCAGGCTCTTCCAAACCAGCTTTCCGCCGACACGAAATCGGGCGAAATACGTGCCGGACGGCGCATACCGGACGAGGTTCTGAACCGCCGTCGTTTGCCAAATCTTTTCGTCAGGTGTGCTCACATCAATTCGCCCGTCATCGCTGCAACGCGACACGATCCTGGCTCAGCCGGCCGCGGAGCACCGCTCCGAGCCGCGGAGCGAAGCGGCAATTCGTCAGTGCCGATGCCGCGTGCGAGCGAAGACCGTATTGCCTCGGGAGGGCCGAATCGCAGCCGTATAGAAAAGGCGTATAGAAAGGAGTTCGCAGCGGAAGAATTAGACGCTATTTTCCCTCGTAAATGCCGGCATAGCTCAGTTGGTAGAGCAGCTGATTTGTAATCAGCAGGTCGTCGGTTCGAATCCGACTGCCGGCTCCATCGTAAATCGAGGGTTTCCGGGGGTTCCAGAAAACTTTGCTTGGACACTTTTTGTGTTCCAAGGGGCGTTTTGAGCGCCGAGAAGAGACACTGCTGCTCAACCCCCGCTCCGCTCGGAACTCGGATGAAAAGTCCGTGAATAATCAGCGGAAATAGAGAATCAGAAAAACGATGAGCATGAAGGCCGCGACCGCTGCCATCAGGATCTGTGTGCGGGAAATTCGACTGGTGCCTCCAAACTCCTTCGCAACAAAGTCCTCATAGTCGAATTCCTCATCCGGGAGATCGAGTCCATCCTGAACGTGGGCGTTCGGGCTCCATCCGCTTTTCTCGTCGGCGCCGCATTCCGGACAAGCCCGCGCATTCCTCGGAACATCTTCCCCGCACACCGGGCATCTTGCGGGAGGATCAGGCTTTCTTTTCATTTCGCGAAGCGCTGTACGCTGAAAAACAGGCGAAGAAGAGTAGCGAAGAAATGCACGGGAGCTAAGTTAAACACAATTCGTCGTCGGCGATCAGACAACGCTGCGACGATTAATCGCGTTCACACTTCAGAAAGGTTTCATATGCTTACCAGCAACAAAGTCGTCGGTGCAATCAACGAGCAGATCGGTAATGAATTCGGAGCAGCGATGCAGTATGTCGCGATCGCGGCCCACTTTGCCGAGGACGCTCTCTCGCAGTTATCGCAACATTTTTTTCGGCAGGCGAACGAAGAAAACGAACATGCCATGCGCTTCATCAAGTATGTCGTGGACGCGGGCGGCCGCGTGATCATTCCGGCGATCGATGCGCCGCAATCCCAATTCAAGAGCGCGGAGGAGGCGATCAAGCTTTCGCTCGATCAGGAAGTGCAGGTGACCCATCAGATCAACGCGCTGGTGGAGTTGGCGCGTTCGGAAAATGATTACATCACGATCAATTTTCTGCAGTGGTTCCTGGCGGAACAGCTCGAGGAGGTTTCGTCGATGGATAATCTTCTCAAGATCGTGCAGCGCGCCGACAACATCCTGCGGGTGGAGGAATATCTCGCTCGCGTCGGCGTGAAAACGATGACGCCGCCGCCGGCCGGATAACAAATCGTTGCGTTCCCGCGTTGCAAAGCGGGAAACGTCCTGCGAGGCGGCCGGTGTCTCAGACTCTTCGAATTACTACTCGTTGTCGGCGATCTGCTTTTCCAGCCTTGCTGCCAGAGCGTTGATTTCCGCCTGCTGCTGCGCAAGAGCCGACTCCAATTCCTCCACCTTGCGGTGCTCTTTCAGAAACTCGTTCAGCAACATCGCGTTCACCGCTTCGTAGCGCACGGTGTAAACCTTCCCTTCGTTGTCGCGCGCGACCAGATCGGGATCCACTTTGGCCACGTCCTCGGCCACGAGGCCGAATTGCGGGATGCTATCGGGGTCAAGCTCGTGCTTGTAGCGAAAGCTTACCGGTTTCAGCGCCAGGATGGCTTCGCTCGCCTTGTCCATTGGCTTGATCTGCTCCTTGAAACGGGCCGAGGAAACGATCGTGCCGAGATGTCCGTTGCTGTCGATCATGACAGTGACACCTCCAGCCACAGTCCTTCCGCTAATCCCGGCGATGTAGGTACTCTGCTGCTGTCCCGTGCCGATGCGAATGGTATTTGTTTCGGCCGCTACCCCTTGATGACCGATATCGATGTTATAGCTACCAGTCGTCAGAGCGTAACCGGCTCCGTCGCCCAACGCGATGTTATTTGTACCTATTGTGTTGTTAGCGAGTGTATACCTGCCAATGGCTACGTTGAATTGGCCGACGGAGTTGGTAACGAGCGCTCCATAACCGGTGGCTACATTAGCAGCGCCGGTGGTGTTGCCAAGGAGCGCGTTAACCCCAACAGCTGTGTTGTTGCCGCCGGTGGTGTTCGAATAGAGTGCGTTAGAGCCACTAGCAGTATTGTAGGCGCCGGTCGTATTGCTAAAAAGTGCGCTAGGCCCCGTAGCCGTGTTGCTGCTGCCGGTTGTGTTTTTGTAGAGAGCATAAGAACCGGCAGCCGTGTTATAGCCGCCGGTGGTGTTGAAGTAGAGCGCGTCGATTCCGGTAGCTACGTTGTAGGTCCCGGTAGAGTTGGCATAAAGCGCGGCGTAACCGGTGGCTGTGTTGTAATAGCCGGTCGTGTTTTTGAAGAGCGCCTCAAATCCTGTAGCGGTGTTGTAATAGCCTCCAGTGTTTTCGTAAAGCGCGCCGTAACCGTTGGCGGTGTTGCGGACGCCACTAGTATTGTAGTAGAGCGCGTAACCGCCAGTGCCCGTATTGTAGCTGCCACCGATGTTCTTATAAAGTACTTCATAACCAATTGCCGTGTTACGGGCGCCCCCGCTAGCAGGAAGGCTATAGAGCGACCGATAGCCCAAAGCGGTATTGAGATCGTGATAATCTCCGCCTGGTGCCGGCGTTACCCCGAAAGCATTCGGGGCGCGCAAGAGGACAAGGCAGGCGAGGGCGAGGGCTACGGCAAAGCAGGCGTTTGTCGTTGGTCGAATCGGTTTAGACATGGGAATCCTTTCCTTCCCCGGTCGTTGTTGAACCGACAGATCAGATCTGGAAAAGGCAGGGAATACACGGGGTAAGCATCTCTGTCCGGTTCCAGATCCATGATTTCCAGATTGATCGATCGGTTCGGTCAGTGTCAATGTCTAAATGGCGACAGCCCAACGAAAAGCGATCAACAACTGAGTTCAGGCGCTAACGAGTTCAGCTTCTCAGACGAGCGGGCGATGGCTTTCAGGGCCGTTTTTGCGGATCGTTGCTGACTACCCGCAGCCCGGTCCCGCGCAGTCCGAAATGCTCGCTCACTTTCTGGATTTGCGCGGCCTGTTCCTTGAGCATCGTCCTGAGTGAATCAATCTCGCGCTGCTGCTTTACGGCGTTTGCCTGGGAATCTTTCTCCTGTTTTGCAACCGTCGCTTCCAATTCCTCCACTTTGCGGTGCTCCTTTAGAAACTCGTTGAGCAGCATCGCGTTGACTGCTTCGTAGCGCACGGTGTAAACCTTCCCTTCGTTGTCGCGCGCGACCAGATCGGGATCGACCTTGGCCACTTCCTCGGCGACGAGACCGAATTGCGGGATGCCAGCGGGGTCAAGCTCGTGCTTGTAGCGAAACATCACCGGCTTCAACGACAGGATCGCTTCGCTCGTCTTATCCATCGGCTTGATCTGCTCCTTAAAACGCGCCGAGGAAACGACCGTCCCAAGATGTCCGTTGGTGTCGATCACTACACCGACACCTCCAGCTACGGTCTTGCCGCTGATCCCCGCGATATAGGTCGCTTGCTGCGTTCCTGCCTTGCCGATCCGAATCGTGTTCGCCTCCGCTGCGACTCCCACATTGCCAATATCGATGTTGTTACTCCCGGTCGTCAGCTCTGAACCGGCTCCAGCTCCAAGGGCAATGTTGGAGCCGCCTGTACTGTTGTTGAGCAGCGCACTTAGACCGATCGCCGTGTTGATGCTTCCGGTCGTGTTGCGACGCAACGCGTTGAGGCCCTCCGCTACGTTGTAGCTCCCTGTCGTGTTGTGCACCATGGCATTTGATCCGTTCGCCATATTAAAAAAACCGGTAGAATTGGCATAGAGAGCGAGGTAGCCAGTGGCCATGTTGCTATCTCCAGTCGTGTTGCTGTAGAGCGCTTGATAACCGTTGGCCAGGTTATTGCTACCGGTCGTGTTGTAACGGAGCGCGTCGAAACCACTGGCTGTGTTGCCGCTGCCGGTGGTGTTGAATTGGAGCGCGGCAGTGACCGATTGCCGTGTTGTTGTCGCCGGTCGTGTTGGAAACGAGCGCAGAAGTACCGACGGCCGTGTTGTTGTTGCCAGTCGTGTTGTAAAGGAGCGTGGCTACACCGGTGGCCGTGTTCCCGTCGCCAGTCGTGTTGCTCAAGAGCGCCTGATAACCGGTGGCCGTGTTAAAGTTGCCCTCGGTGTTGTGCAAGAGCGCATACTGACCCAGCGCCGTGTTTTGGGAGCCGTTGGTGTCGGCCACAAGCGCGCTCTCGCCGAAAAATGTGTTGAAGTGAGCGCCATCGCAGCCTTCCCGGCAGGCAGCTCGGGCCCCCGGCGAAGGCACAAAACATACGAGCGGCAAGACGAGGCCGCCGAGAAAAAAGCCCCGTCGTCGCGCCGTTCGATCGATAAAAGTCCTGACCGCTGGAATGGGATTGGTGAGTCGGAGCGAATCATTCATAACGTACCTATTTCTATTCCCGGCCCGTTGATGGTGGGCTTACAGCTCTGAACCGGGCAAAGAAGCCGCCGGGAGGAAACTCCCGCGCCCGATTCAGATTCGGTCTGGAAGATCAGGCGAGCAAGAATCGCCGACCCTGGCAAGACAAAAATCCGAAATCTTGTGGGTTGTCCGCGGCCGGGTTTCGAGTTCTACTGATCGTTAACGACCAATTTCGGTGCAGCGTCGCTTATTCCGAGCTGGTCGCTCACCCTCTGGATTTGTGTGGCTAGAGCACGAATCTCCGCTTGCTGTTGTGCTATGATGCGTCCCTGCTCCTCGACCTTGCGATGTTCTTTGAGAAACTCATTCAGCAGCATCGCGTTCACTGCTTCGTAGCGCACGGTGTAAGCCTTCCCTTCGTTGTCCCGCGCGACCAGATCGGGATCGACCTTGGCCACTTCCTCTGCCACCAAGCCGAATTGCGGGATGCCATCGGGATCAAGCTCCTTCTTGTATTGAAAGCTGACCGGTCGCAATCCCAGGATGGCTTCGCTCGCCTTGTCCATCGGTTTGATCTGTTCCTTGAAGCGGGCCGAGGAAACCACCGTGCCGAGGTGGCCGTTGGCGTCGACCACGACGCTGACACCTCCAGCGACGGTCTTTCCACTTATCCCGGCGATATAGGTCGCCTGCTGCGTTCCTACCTTGCCGATACGAATCGTGTTCGACTCTGCTGCTACTCCCACGTTACCAATATCGATGTTGTTACTCCCGGTCGTGAGCTCTGAACCGGCTCCACCTCCGAGAGCGATGTTGGAGCCGCCGGTCGTGTTGTTGAGGAGAGCACTTAGACCCACCGCCGTGTTGATGCTACCGGTCGTATTGCGACGGAGGGCGTTGAGCCCCTCCGCCACATTATAGCTCCCAGTCGTGTTGAAGACCATGGCGTTGGATCCGTTCGCCATGTTATAGAAGCCGGTTGTATTCGCATAAAGGGCGAGAGCACCGGTGGCCATGTTGTTATCTCCGGTTGTGTTCTGATAGAGCGCTTGATAACCGGTGGCCAGGTTGTTGCTCCCGGTTGTGTTGAAATAGAGCGCTTGATAACCGGTGGCCGTGTTGAAGTAGCCGGTGGTGTTGTAAACGAGCGCGCCCGCGCCGGTGGCCGTGTTGGAGCCGCCGGTGGTGTTGGTAGCGAGCGCGCTCTGGCCGATGGCCGTGTTGAATCTCCCGGCGGTGTTGGAATAGAGCGCTGACTCGCCGGTGGCCGTGTTGGAGTAGCCGATGGTGTTGGAATAGAGCGCTTTATGACCGGTGGCCGTGTTGAAGGCACCGATGGTGTTGGAATAGAGCGCACGCCCACCGGTAGCCGTATTTTCGTCGCCGGTGGTGCTGAAATAGAGCGCATCAATTCCGATGGCTACGTTATCGTGACCGCTGGTATTGCTGTAGAGCGCGCCGTAACCATTTGCCGTATTGTTGTCGCCACCATTGAAATAGAGCGCGTAACCGCCGGTGCCGGTGTTGTAGGAACCCATGGTGTTATTATAGAGCACGCTATAACCAATGGCCGTGTTCCGTTCGCCGCTATTCATCAGAGGGAGATTATGGAGAGCATCCTCTCCCACGGCAGTATTCAAATCGTGATAACCGCCCACGGGTGGCGGGGTCACTGCCTGCGCCGGCGGCACCGAGGCAAAGCAAGCGAGGGCGAGAA
Organism: uncultured Verrucomicrobiae bacterium; assembly: GCA_963763995.1. Taxonomy (GTDB): domain Bacteria; phylum Verrucomicrobiota; class Verrucomicrobiia; order Chthoniobacterales; family UBA10450; genus CAVTTH01. The sequence goes on from CAVXQL010000005.1 coordinate 18,207, forward strand.
AAAGAAATCGGAAAACGAAGATCGACTGACGAATCGGATTTCCGACGGAAGAGCTGACATTTGTGAGCAGGATCGGTTGAGACATGGGATTTTCCTTCCTTTCCCGGTGGTTGTTGAACCGACTGCTTCAGATCTGGAAAAGGCGGGACGCTCCCGGGGTAGGCATCTTACCCGGTCCAGATCGATGTGATCACGCAGATTGATCGTTAGAAGCCGTGCCTGTCAACGGTTAAACCCACACGAAATCGCGACTTACATGGACTCAGATTTTTTCAGATCGAGCTTGCAAAGCTTCTCGCCGCCTAACTACTTCCAGCGTAACGAATGCGGCGATTGCGCAGACTAGCGCGCCGATGGCGATGGTCGCGGAAGTTCCAAGCAGATCCGCCATCAGGCCGGCCTGAAGGCTCCCGAGCGGAATCATGCCGCCGAAGATCAGCGTCCAGATTCCCATGACGCGACCGCGCATCTCATCTGCCACGATCGTTTGCAGCACGGTATTGGAAGTGGAGAAATAGAGAACAATCCCGAACCCACTGATCGCGAGCAGTACGATCGCGAGGTAGAAATTTCGATTGAAAGCGAAGAGCGCGAGGGTCGCGGAAAAAATCCAGACGCCGCCGAGCGCCAATGTTCGCGTCGGAAACAAATGGCCGGCTGTCGCAACAGTGAGCGCAGCGATGAGGGCGCCGACTCCGCTGCCCGCAATCAACATTCCATAGCCTTGCTCGCCGAGATGAAGCACATCATGCGCGAACGCCGGCATGAGTACGGAATACGACCAGCCGAACATCCCGACCACGGCGAAGAGCGAGAGAATGGTGAGAACGCGCGGATGATTGCGGACATACCGGAATCCGTCCAGCGATTGAGCGAGCGCGCCGGTTTCCGCTTTTACTGTCGAATGTTTCGGCAGTCGCATCATAAGCAGGCCGGCGATTACGGCAATGAAGCTGATTCCGTCGAGGAAGAAACACATAGCGATGCCGACCTTTGCCATGAGAATTCCGGCAAGCGACGGGCCGATGATGCGTGCGCTGTTGAAGGCGGAGCTGTTGAGCGAGATCGCGTTCATCAGATCTTCGCGGCTGGTCATTTCGATGACGAACGATTGGCGCGCCGGCATGTCGAAAGCCATCGTCACTCCGCCAAATATCGCGAGCACGATGATCTGCCACGGTTTCACATGGCCGCTCCAAACCAGCACTGCCATGGTGAGCGAAAGAATCATGGAAGAAGCCTGCGTCGTGACTAGGACGGACCGTTTCGGATAGCGATCTGCTGCCCAACCGCCCCAGGTCGAGAAGACCAGCATCGGCGCTGAGGCAGCGGCGGCGACGACGCCAAGCAGGGCCTTGGATCCGGTGAGTTGATAAACGAGCCAGCCTTGAGCGGTGGTCGTCATCCAAGTCCCGGTAAGCGAGATCAGCTGGCCGTAAAAAAAGAGCCGAAAGTTCCGGTGCTTGAGCGCGGAGAACGTTTTGCGCAGAGAAATCTTTCCGCTTACTACGCGACGCGGGCGGCCGGTAATGTCTTCCGGCACCGCGACAGCAGAATTGATCTCCGGCGAGGAACTCATTAGTTAGGCTACTCCCGATTTCAAGCGGAACTCTAGCGCGGTGTTAACAAGCGCGCGAAAGCTCAATCGTTGTAGCGGCGGTCTCTGACCGTCGCACTTCCCTCGCTTCCAATTATTGGCGACGGTCAGAGACGGCCGCTACAGAAGCTGGTATGGATCGACATCCACGCCGACGGCGACGTCTTCCGGAAAAGGAAGTTTGTCGAGGACGTCGCGGATCAATCGGCTCAATCGCATGATCGCGGCGCCGCGGACCAAAATATGAAAACGAAACTGGCCTTGCAGTTTTTCGAGCGGCGCAGGTGCCGGCGCTCCGAGCGTGAATTCGTCCGGCAACGCTTCCTTCAACCGTCGAGCGAGGGTTTCCGCGGAGAACTTCGCGCGAGCTTCGTGTTCCGATCGCACCGTGATCAGAACGGCGTGCTTAAACGGCGGGAAATCGCACCGCTCCCGAAATTCCAGTTCCTGCTCGAAGTAACCGGCGAAATCATGATGGCGCGCGAATTGAATCGACGGACTGAAAGGCGTGTAGGTCTGCACAAAAACTTCGCCCGGTTGTTCACCGCGGCCGGCCCGTCCTGCCACCTGCGTAAGGAGCTGAAACGTCCTCTCGCCGGCGCGGAAGTCCGGCAGGTGTAGGGCAAGATCTGCGTTGATGATCCCGACCAGGGTCACGTTCGGAAAATGCAGTCCTTTCGCGATCATTTGAGTGCCGACAAGCACATCGATTTTTCCGGCGCGAAAAGCACGGAGCGTTTCGCGATACGAATCTTTCCGCGTCATCGAATCCGCATCCATTCGACGAACGACGGCTTTGGGAAAAATCTGGCTCACGTTCGATTCCACCTTCTCAGTCCCGAACCCCGAGTAGATGAGCGCGTCCTGGTGGCAGGCCGGGCATTTCTTCGGCACGGCTGCGGTATGGCCGCAAAGATGACAGCTCAAGCGTGCGGCCGTGCGATGGAAGGTGAGCGCGACGCTGCAGTTGGGGCAATTCCGGGCTTCGCCACAATTGCTGCAAAGTAGCGATGTCGAAAATCCGCGCCGATTCAGGAAAAGAATCGTCTGCTCACCTTTTTCAAGCCGATCGGCCATCGCCGTTCGCAACTTTTCGGCAAGAATGGTCAGCCCTTTTTGTTTTCGTCGTTCCTGCCGTAGATCGATGATTCGAATTAACGGCATCTGGCAGTTGTCGACGCGCTGGGTCAGGCTAACGAGCTGATATTTCTCGCGCGCGGCATTGAAGTAACTTTCCAGCGACGGCGTGGCAGTGCCGAGCACGACAACACACTTCTCGATTTTCGCGCGGAGCACTGCGACATCGCGCGCGTGATAGCGTGGCGCTTCTTCCTGTTTGTAGGAATTTTCGTGTTCCTCATCGACGACGATCAATCCGAGGTTAGCCAGTGGCGCGAAAACAGCACTGCGTGCGCCGATCACTATGCGTGCACGACCCGAGTGGATCTTGTGCCATTCATCGTGCCGTTCTCCTTCCGAAAGGTGACTGTGCAAAACCGCGACCTCGTCCTGCGTCGCGGCAAACCGGCTCTTGAAGCGCTCGACCGTTTGCGGTGTGAGTGAGATTTCCGGCACAAGGACGATGGCCGTTTTACCGCGCGCCAGCGTGGAACGAATGGCTTGCAAATAGATCTCCGTCTTGCCGCTGCCGGTGACACCGTGCAACAGGATCGGCCTTGCTTCGTTAGGCGCGTCGAGTGATTGTTCGACGATGCGCAGGGCCACCAGTTGCTCGGCGTTCAGCTCCAGGCTTTCCGAAGCGACAAAGTGTTCGTCGGCATGCGGGTCGCGTTGCACGGCCTGTTCGGCGATCTGCGCAAAACCGCGTTTTACCAGTCCGCGCAGGGTCGAATTGTCGAGGGAAGTTGCCCGTAAGAGCTCGGCCGCGGCGACCGGTTCGGTCAGCTTGAGAATCGCATCCAGCAGCTCGGCCTGGCGTGGCGCCCGCCGCCGCAATTTTTCCAATTCCTCGGCGCCAATCTGTTTTCCCACGCTGACGAACAGTTGTTTTTTCCAGCCGACCTCTCCGCGACGGATCACCTGTGGCAACAAGCTGCGCATGACGCCTTCGATCGAGCAGCAATAATAAGCGCTCATCCAGCGCGCCAGCTCGAGCAATGGTTCGCTCAGGATCGGTTTATCCCCCACGACAGCTTCAATCTGTCGGAGGCCTGTCGCGTCGCTTTCCTCGAGAAGAGCGACGACCGTGGCGAGGGCGTGCTTTTCGCGAAACGGCACGCGCACTCTCGAACCGACACTGATGAGTTCCGCCAGCGTTTCCGGCACCAGGTAATCGAGCTCGCGTTGGATCGAGCGGTCTATGATGACGCGGGCGTAACGACCTTTGGGCATGGTATGAATTGGACGTGACGAATTTACTCGGCGAAAGGTTTCGTTACCACGCCGGTGTGTGCCGTGACAAATGATCCGTCTTCTCTTTAAGCTTGTTATCTGCTTGCTGCTCGCTTCCGGAATTGCCGTGGTTTTCCTTTGCCTGCGCTCGGGCGATCCAGTTTACACCATTCATGAATGGATCAGCCCCCAGCGGTTTCAACAATACGATGGTTTGATCCGCTCCACCGCGGCGGCGTATCAGCTTGATCCGATGCTGTTGAAGGCGGTCGTCTGGCGCGAGAGCAAATTCGATTCGCAAAAGTTTGGCGCATCGGGCGAGCGCGGATTGATGCAGGTGAGCAAAATCGCAGCCAGCGAATGGGCCAGGGAAAATCACGTGCAGGATTTTCGCCCAGAGGATTTGTTCGACCCGAAGACAAACGTGGAGGCGGGCGCGTGGTACTTGCGCCGGGCGTTGAAGCATTGGGAACGCGAATTCGATCCGATGCCCTTTGCGCTCGCTGAGTACAACGCCGGCGCGAGTCGCGCTCAACGCTGGGCCGGCGGAGCGAATTCAGAGCCGATGTCGTCGTATGATTTTCTATCGAACATCGACTTTCCCGGGACGCGCCGATATGTGGATTCCATTTTTCGGCGCTACGAATTCTACAAACGGCGGGGGCGAATGTGAGCGCTCGACCGCTACGGCCGGGTGACGCGCAAACGCAGAAAGAGTTTGGTTGCAGCGCCGATATCGACCTTTGCCTTGATCGTTTGCACGTTGCCGTTAGTGGAAACGATTTCGTCCTGCGAAGTCGCCGTCGTCCATGAGACCAGGTTGGTCGATTGCTCGACGACGTAATTGATGTCCGTCGCGGTGGTCACTTTCGTGTAGGTCAGGGTGAGAAAATTGCCTTCGCGACCAGCGCGGGGTGCGCCGGCGGCATCAGGCCGGAGCGGGTTGAGATGGAGCGCGTATTCGAGAAGATTCAAAATTCCATCGCCGTCGGGGTCGCCACTCGGATCGGTCACGCTGTAGATCCAGTCCAGCTTCGAGGACACGCGGGTGGAATAAAATCCCGTGGGCACCGGGTTCGGTCCCGCGATCAGGGTGTAGGTAGGCGGCATTTGATTGTCCGAAACATAGAAGCCGCGCGTATCGAAGAGCGCCGCAATGAACTCGCCATTGCCCGCGGCATCGATGTAGAAAGGTCCGTCGACGTCATAGTGGATTCCAGCCAGCTTCCAAACGCCGCCATCATCAAGGAAGAGCGCGCCCCCGGAGTCGCCCACCGACAAATGCGATTCGTTAGGCGAAGCATCCGCGTCAAATGTGGCGTAGAGCGTGTCATTATCGACCCCGAGCGAAACGATATCGGAGACGACGTTCTCGCCCCAACGTTGGACGCCGTCGCTGGCGCCCCAGTTCCAGCCATGGAGAATTCCGTCGACGAAAATCGCGCTGCCCCGCTGTGTGCCGCGCCCCATCGCCACAAGTTGGCGGCCTACTTCGTCGTTTTTAGTGTAAAGCGGCGCAAAGCGGGAAACGTCTCTGCCACCTGCCAGATGCTGAGGTCGCTCTTCGGGTCGGCGAACTGGCGCGTGAGTGTGTAATTCACTCCTTGAAAAGTGATGACCGGGCCGGCGGTCCCAATGTGAGTGGCGGTGAGGAAGAAGTGAGGCGCGATTGGTGTTCCGAGAAAGGAACCGAATTGACCTTCGTATTGCCAGCCGCTTCCTGCGAGAGAACCGCTCGGCTCCGTGGTATTCTCGTTCGGATCGCCGGTGCGGAACAAGATAACCGCATGGGCCTGCGGAAGCGCCACGCCAAAGCAGAGTGCCACAAAGCAGGCCAGTAATTGAGCGGTCGTCTTCATCGCGGCGCGCGGAATGATCTTATCACAGGATGACAAATTGCGAGCGGCCCGCCGGAAATCGACGGCAGCGCATTCCCGGTTAACAATGAATCGTGGACAAGGCGAAAATCGCGGAGGTGCTCGAACAAATCGCGACTCTTCTCGAACTCAAGGGCGAAAATCCGTTTAAGATCCGGGCCTACACGAATGCGGCGCGATCGATCGAAACTTTCGGCGGCAACCTGACCGACCTTCAAAACGTTGAGACGCTGGAGAAGATCCCTGGCATCGGAAAAGCCATCGCCGCAAAGATCAAGGAGCTGGCGGAAAGCGGCGCGCTCAAATTCTATGACGAACTACGGGCGGAGTTTCCGGCCGGAATTCTCGAACTGTTTTCCATTCCGGGACTCGGCGCCAGGAAAATCAAGGCGCTCTACGAACAGCTTCAGGTGAGTTCGATCGCTCAGTTGCAAGCGGCCTGCGATTCTGATCGGGTCGCGCAGCTTCCGGGTTTCGGGAAGACGACGCAAGCAAAGCTGCGCGCCGCCATCGCTGGCCGTGCAAAACATGCCGGGTCTTTCCAACTCGGTCAGATTGCGGGCGAAGCGGAGACATTGCAGAACGATCTGCGTGGACATCCCGATGCTCTGCAGGTCTGCATCGCCGGGAGCTATCGACGACGGAAGGAAATCGTGCGCGATCTCGATTTCATCGTTGCGACTAAGTCGCCGGAGGTGATTACCAAGTTTTTCGTCGAGCATCCCTTGGTGGCGAGCGCGATCGCGCATGGACCGACGAAAACCAGCGTGCGCTTGCGCTCGGGAATTCAATGCGACCTGCGAGTCGTGGCGCCAGTGGAATATCTGTTTGCGCTTAATTATTTTACCGGCAGCAAGGAGCACAATATTGAGATGCGGAACCGCGCGTTGAAACGCGGCTGGACGCTCAATGAATATCGTCTCGCGCCCGCACCAAGTGAAGACGCGCCGGGCAGGAAAAAATCGAGTGGCAAGATCCCGGAGATTCACGACGAAACAGATCTATATCGCGCGCTCGATCTTGATTTTGTGCCGCCCGAGCTTCGGGAAAATTGCGGCGAGTTCGAAGCAGGCGCGGCCGGTCGCCTACCGCGCTTGATTGAATTGGAAAACCTGCGCGGAACTTTTCATTGTCACACCACCGCCAGCGACGGGCACAACTCGCTCGAGGAAATGGCTGACGCGGCGCAGGCTCTTGGTCTGCAATATCTCGGCATTGCCGATCACAGTCGTAGTTCAGTGCAGGCGCAAGGATTGGACGCCGCACGATTGCGCACGCAGGGCGCCATGATTCGAAAATTGAATGCAGGCTTCGAGGGCTTTCGCCTGTTCGCCGGCGTGGAGTGTGACATTCTTCGAGATGGTGCGCTTGATTTTGACGATGAGACCCTCGCGCAACTGGATTACGTCGTCGCGTCGGTCCATTCGGCATTCAATTTGACCGAGGCGGAGATGACGAAGCGGATCATCCGCGCGATCAGCAATCCGTACGTCACGATGCTCGGGCATCCGACCGGCCGCCTCTTATTAAAACGGCAGCCGTACGCGGTGGATATTCCGGCAATCATTGAAGCCGCCGCGGAAACCGGCACCTGGATCGAGATCAATGCCGCGCCCAAGCGATTGGATCTGGACTGGCGCTGGTGGCCTCTGGCGAAGGAAAAGGGCGTGAAATGCGTGATCAATCCAGACGCGCACCGGACCGAGCGTTTGCAGGAATTGTGGTTCGGGATTGGGGTCGCGCGTAAAGGCTGGCTCACGAAAGCCGACGTGATGAATTGTCTTCCACTGGGAAAAATCGAGAAAGCTCTCCGGGCCAAGCGAGAAGTGAACTAAAAACGATGGCAATTTGGGTCGTTAGGCGCATTCCTCCCGTTGCGGCATAAACATGGTGAGACATTTGCAGGCGCCGCCGGCCTTCAAAAATTCCGTCATCGGCAGGGGATGGCAGTTGTAGCCGCGCGTCTGCAACGTCGCCACGAGTTTCGGTGCGCCTTCGGGCAAAACAATATCGCGATCGAGGACTACGGCGTTGCAGGAGAAACATGCCGCTTCTTCTTCCCGCACGTCGATCAAGTCGGGCACGTGATCGCGGACCGTTCGCTGACCATATTCATCGAACGCGGCCGGAAACCAAACCGCGCCACCGTCCGGCAACGGGCAAAAGCAGGTGTCGAGATGATAGAAGCGCGGATCGACCAGCTCGACTGAAATGACGAGACATCCGAGCATTTCGGCCACGGCGCGATGCGCCTGGATGTCGGAACGAAATTTGTAACCGCAGAAAAGAGCGTCGCCGGAAAAAAGCGCGTCGCCTTCGCCTTCAAAATATTGATCGGTGGGCAGCCACATAACTTCGTAGCCATGCTCCTCCATCCATTGCGCGAAAAACGGTGCTTCGCCGGCGCGCTCCTGGTGACGGAAATTACTGGGGATGAATTTTTTTCCTACGGTCAGCCCGGCATTGGCGGTGAAAACCATATCGGGCAATTTTGGTTGCGGCGGAATGAGGTCGATTTTGCAATCGAGACTGGAAAGCTTTTGATGGAGTCCATGCCACTGCGCTTTCGTCGTTTCCACATCCGCGCCGCGCGCACGGCTCATCCAGGGATTGATTTCATACTCGATGCCATAGTGATCCGGTGGACAAAGAAGCAGGTTTCGCATGTGATCGAGCCCTTCAGTCCGCCGGGTTCGGTTGCGCGGGAGCGGCTTGCGCATCCGGGATTTTCGTTACCTCGGCTCCGTGATCCCGAAGCCTCACCACCATCGCGTCCAATTTTTCGCGAGTCGGTCCCGAAATCTCAATCCGCGCGTAGCTTTGATCAGCACGCTTCTGTCCGATCTTGATCTCGATGATCTTGAAGTCGCATCCTTCAAGCAGAATCTTATCCAGCACCTTCGGCAAAATCAGCGAATCAAGGATGTGCCCGTGCAGATCGATGGTTTCCGAAAACATCGGCGGAACGTAACCTAGAGCCGTCACCGCGCCAAGTCGCATCAGCTATCGCCACGGTGCTGGCCGCAGTTGCGATGGCGAGCCCGCCGAAGCGGGGATGGTCCGATTTTTGGAGCGCAAATAATCATGAGGATGACTCATGAGAATCGACTAGCGTGTCTTCGATACGGAGCTCTGGCGATGGAACAAGCTGAACTTGCGGGCATGGCGGATAAGATCGCGAGGCTCCTCGCGATGAAGCCGGAGTATTTCGTGACGCAGCCGGTCGAGCTAAAGGTTCTGCGGGGGCTCTCCCGGTCGGAGTTGGAGGAGTTCGCGCGCCAACACGGCTGGCGAGCGGTACGCCGGATCGGCGGACGGCAAATTGAATTTTACAGCGACGCCAGCGCTTAGCCCAAACGAGAAACGGCAGGGCGTTTCGGCGGAAACACCTTAACCCTCCCCAAAGAATCCAGTCAGCGGACTGGTCGGCGCCGCGGTCCAAAGCTTTTCCGCCAATCCGATCTCGTAAGCTTCACGACCGGCTTCGACCGCTTTTCGGAACGCTTGCGCCATCCGGTTTGGATCCGATGCGATCGCGATCGCTGTATTCACGAGCACGGCATCGGCGCCCATCTCCAACGCTTCGGCCGCTTGACTCGGCGCGCCCAAGCCCGCATCCACTACCACTGGCACGGTAGCCTGTTCGATGATGATCTCGATCTGAGCCCGCGTCTCGATTCCGCGATTGCTACCGATGGGCGACCCGAGCGGCATGACCGTCGCGGTGCCCACATCCTGGAGCCGCTTGGCCAGAACCGGATCGGCATTGATGTAAGGGAGAACCGTGAAACCTTCCCTAACGAGTGTTTCCGCGGCAGCCAGAGTTTCGACCGGATCGGGCAGCAAATAACGGGGATCGGGATGGATCTCGAGTTTTACCCATTTTGGCAACCCCGCGGTTGCAGCCAGTCGCGCGAGACGAATAGCTTCTGCCGCCGTCCGAGCGCCGCTTGTATTCGGAAGAACGAGAAAACGTTTTGGGTCGATGAAATCGAGAATGTTGGCGAATGGATCGCCGCGCCCGGAGAGATCGGCGCGGCGGAGTGCGACGGTCACGATCTCCGTTCCGCTTGCAAGCAACGCGTCGCGCATCGCTTCGTTTGAGGAAAACTTGCCGGTGCCGACGAGCAAACGCGAAGCGAACTCGCGATCCGCGATCTTCAATTTCGATGGCTTGTCCGACATGCCCGAAACATAAACATATTCACGTGGTCCTGCGAATGCAGTTGTACGCGCCCGGTCCTTCGCTACGTTCTCGTCATCCCGGACGAGATGACAAGATGAAGACCAATTTCGAGTTACACCACCAGGATTGCGTTACTGGAATGGGCCGTTTGGCAACACAATCGATTGATCTGGTCGTGACATCGCCGCCCTACAATCTCGGAATCAAATACGGAAAGTATTCGGACGTTGGTGATCGAAGCTCATACCTGAACTGGTGCGAGGAATGGGCGATGCAAATTCTGCGCGTTCTCAAGCCGAGTGGTTCCTTTTTCCTGAATATCGGCTCTGCTCCGTCGAATCCAATGTTGCCGCATGAACTGGTTCTGCGACTGCGCGCCCTGTTTCATCTGCAAAATACGATTCACTGGATCAAGGCGATTACGATCGAAGACGATAGAGGCGCCCCGATCTCGCGCGGACACTTCAAGCCGATCAGTTCAGCGCGTTTCCTGAACGATTGCCACGAATACGTTTTTCATCTCACGCCGGGCGGAATAACGCCGGTTGACCGTCTCGCGCTCGGTGTCCCTTACGCGGACAAGAGCAACATTCGACGCTGGTCGCATACGCGCGGAGCTGACCTCCGCTGCCGCGGCAATACCTGGTTTGTTCCTTACGAGACAATTCAACGTCGAGAGAAAGAGCGCCCGCATCCTGCGACGTTTCCGATCGAACTCGCGGTGAACTGCATCAAGCTGCACGGAATTGAGCGATCCCGGGTGATGCTCGATCCCTTTCTCGGTATCGGAAATTCCGCCATCGCCGCGCAACGATGCGGCGTGAAAAAATTCATCGGATTCGAGATTGATGAAAAATATCTCGCGGAAGCGAAAGGGCGTTTGCAAAAGGCGGCAATTTCAGCGTGATCACAAGAGCTCACCGTCTTTCTTCTCAGCCTCTTCCAGCTTCTGGAATTTCTCCAACGGCGTTACCAGATTACCCGGCAGCGGCCTAACGCGTTCAAAAACCCGCGCGGCCAACGGCTTTGCCGTCCGGTAACCGGCATAAAACATTTCCAGGCGCGCGTCGAGATTATCAATGTAATGCAGCGCAATCGCTTCCGGCGTCTTCGGGACAACCGGAGAACCAAATTGCATTTCGCCATGGTGCGAGGCGATGAGGTGGAGGAGATGCATTCGCACGTCTTCGGACGCAGGTGTCAGATTTTTCTCTGCTAACATCACCTCGTCAGTCTGCAGTTTTCGCCAAAGCGAATTAACCAATTCGAGACCGATGGAGATGTGACCAATCAGCTCGCCGCGTTCATCGAACGGCATCGTGAAACCGGTATCGGGCAAGTGATTTTCCCAGAGCTTGCCTGAATCGTGAAACAGGATGCCTGCTCGCAACAGATCGAAATTCAACGCCGGATAAAGCGGAGCGATCTTCTCTGCCAGCCGCATCATTTGCGCGGTGTGCTCAACCAAACCGCCGCGCCGCGCATGATGATAATTTCTGGCCGCGGCGCTACGGCGAAAGCGATCGCCCCATTCCTCCAGGAACGTTTCGCAGAGCACGCGCAAACGCGGGTCCGCGATCGTGCGCGTCGTCGCGAGGATGTATTCCCAATCGGCCGCCTGTTTTGCCCGCAGCTCGGGCGGACCTTGCAGAACATGTTGTTTTTCCTCCGGCGTGAGCGTGCCCACGGTCCAGTGTTTGGCATCGAGCCCGAACTGCTGGTGTTGTTGAAACTCACCGGACAGCTCAAAGAAATCATGCGTCTGGAGCGCGCCGCATGCCTTGTATTCTGGATGATCGCTCCAAACCCGAAGCGTCATTCGGTCCTCAGCGTCCGCCAGGGTCAGCTCGCAATATGGTTTTTGTTCGCGAGTTGTTTTGGCGACGGCACTTTCCACCTGCACATGCACGCGCGCCTCGACCGCTCCGTTTTGCGCGGCCTGACGAATTTGCATCAGCGTCATCAGCTCGGCCTTGCCGGCGGCGCTCCCGTAGTCGCTTACTCGCATCAGACCAGATACTACCTGAGAAAAGATGGAGGGTCGCGACGAATTCGCGGTCGCGGGATGAGTATCCAAGCCGTCCCGAGAATCACGACGACAGTCAAGGTATTGGCGAAACGTTTCTGGACTTCGAACTGACGAAGCTCGGCATCTGGTGCGCCGCCGTTGATTGGGGCAGAGCCGCGAGGCTGAACCGACTTAAGCCAGATACGATTGAGCACAATAGCGGTGACAGTGATCGCCAAAAACAGAACCAGCCTTCTGACTCCTCCCGAAGTCATCCGATCACCCGAAGGAAGGACGTTACGGTTTAGCGATCCCGATCACGCCACAAGCCACGCGTCCGCCCGCATCGCCAGTCGGCTGCGTTTTCAGGTCATCAGCTTTCTCGTGCACGATGACTCCGCGGCCGATGATCGATTTCTCGCCGCTCATCGTCATCATATTGTCGGTTAGCTCCAAATGCGCTTTGCCCGAGCTATCTGCTTCGATGTTGCCGAGATCACCCTCGTGACGCTGTGCCACGTCATGTCCAGCGTGCGGATTGTGGGTTGGATTGAAGTGACCGCCGGCCGATTTTCCGTCGGCTGACGAGCAATCGCCAAACTCATGGATGTGAAAGCCATGTTTGCCTGGTGTGAGTCCGGTGATATCGGCCACGACTTTTGTTTCATCACCAGATTTGGTGAATGTAACTGTGCCCATGACATTGCTGCCGGAAGTGGGATGAAGGACCGCGATCGCTTTCGTCGGTTCCTGCGCGGAGGCGCTACTGAGCGGAACCGCGATCGCGCAGAGGCCGATCAACGCGAGAATCTTGATGGGGTTCATTTTCATGAGCGAAGATACACCCCGAGATTCGAGCTGCAAAAGATCCGCGGCCCGATCAATCGATCAACCGCTGACCTATCTCCGAATATGCATCGATGCGTCGATCGCGCAGAAACGGCCAGTGAGTGCGATGCTCGTCCACGCGCTTCCATTCAACATCTGCGATCAGGATTTCTTCCCCATCAACGCTCGCCTTTGCGATGATTTCGCCGCTGGGCGCGACGAGAAAACTTTGACCCCAAAATTCGATCCCGGCCCCACCGGCGGGCGCTTCATGTCCGACGCGGTTCACCGCTGCGACATAGCAACCGTTGGTAATCGCGTGGCTGCGCTGAACTGTTTCCCAGGCGGAATATTGAGCGGCACCATATTTTTCCTTCTCTGCTGGATGCCAGCCGATGGCGGTGGGGTAGAATAGAAGCTCGGCGCCATGGAGAGTCGTTAGGCGCGCCGCTTCCGGATACCATTGATCCCAGCAAACGCAGACTCCGATTTTTCCGTAGTGCGTCGACCAGGCTTTGAATCCCAGGTCGCCGGGGGTGAAATAGAACTTTTCGTAGAACGACGGATCATCCGGGATATGCATCTTGCGATATCTCCCGAGCAGACTTCCGTCGGAATCAATTACCGCAGCGGTATTATGATAAACGCCGGCCGCGCGTTTTTCGAAAAGCGACGCGACAATGACAACTCCGGTTTCGCGCGCGACTTCGCCGAGGGCGTTTGTGGACGGGCCGGGAATTTCCTCGGCCAGCGCAAAGTTCGCGTGATCTTCCGTCTGACAAAAATACTGGGAGCGAAACAGTTCCGGCAGACAAACGATCTGAGCTCCTCGCTTCGCCGCGTCGCGAATCCGTTCGATCGCTTTCGCGAAATTAGCCTCCGGCTCCGGGCCGCACCGCATCTGCACGCAGAGCTATTTTTGTAGCGGCGGTCTCTGACCGTCGCACTATTTCATTCGTCTGAGTCACGATACGGAGAAAAAATGGCCGACGGTCGGAGACCGCCGCTACAAGCTTCTGCGAATTGGGCGGCGATTTATTTCACTGAATCGGCTGGCACGATCTTGATGCTTTCGACGGTGACGCGCTTGACCGGTTTGCTCTTCTCGCCGCCACCGCTCATCGTCACCTCAGTGTCGCCGATTTTCTTGAGCACGTCCTCGCCTTTGATCAGCTTTCCGAACGCCGTGTATTGATGATCGAGATGGGAAACGCGGGCGAGACAGATGAAAAACTGGCTGCCGGCGGAATCGGGATCGGATGAACGCGCCATCGAGAGCACCCCCAGCTCATGCTGTTTGTCGTTGAATTCCGCTTTGATCTTGTAACCCGGATCGCCCGTGCCGAAGCGGCTTTCATTCGCGAGGTCTTTCGTGAGCGGATCGCCGCCCTGGATCATGAAACCTTTCACGATGCGATGAAATGCGGTGCCGTCGTAGAATCCTTCGCGGGCGAGCTTCTTAAAATTCTCGACCGTTTTCGGCGCCACATCGGGCCAAAAGGCGGCGACCATTTCGCCTTCGCTGGTTTTGATTACGGCCACTTCGTCAGTTGATGTGCTCATTGGTGTCGACTCCGGTTTAGGTTCTTCGCTTCGCACTGGCGAAGCGCCCAGGGCCAATCCCAACAGGCAGCAAAGCAGTGTCATTTTCATGCGAGCATCTCTTGCACGGATGCGCTGCGGTGTCATCTACTTCGATGCGTGATACTCCTGCAGACTCTTCACCCGGAGCGGATTTGTTTGCAGTGAGCGGATCCCATTCAAGCTCGCTTGCGCGGCCCGAATCGTCGTCATGATCGGAATCTTTTGCGCGAGGGAAGCGTTGCGCATCGTGACTTCGTCTTCGCGCGGAATTTTTCCGCTCGGAGTGTTGATGATAAAATCGATGTCGCCATTCTTAATGCGGTCGAGGACGTGAGGACGGCCTTCACGAATCTTAAAAACTCTTGAGACGGGAACGCCGGCCGCTTCCAGCGTTGCGGCCGTTCCGCTCGTCGAGATGATTCCGAAACCAAGCGCGACGAATTCCCGCGCCAGAGGAATGACACTTTCCTTATCGATGTCTCTCACGCTAACGAAAACGTTTCCCGTCTTCGGCAACGGCGGCGGGGCGGCCATCTGAGATTTCGCGTACGCAATCCCGAGATCGGCGTCGATGCCCATCACCTCGCCGGTCGACTTCATTTCGGGGCCCAACGAAATGTCGGCACCTTGATAGCGCAGGAAAGGGAAGACGGCTTCCTTCACGGAAAAATGCTTTGGCAGGATCTCTTCGGTGAACCCGAGCTCCAGCAAGGTCTTTCCCGTCATCACCTTCGCAGCCAATTTTGCGAGCGGAACGCCTATCGCTTTACTAACGAAGGGGACCGTGCGCGACGCGCGCGGATTCACTTCCAAAACGTAAACTTCGCTGCCCTTGACGGCGAACTGCACGTTCATCAGACCGCGCACGTTCAGCTCACGCGCCATCGCTTTGGTGGCGATGGCGATCTCATCGAGCAGGTTTTTTGAAAGCGAGAATGTCGGGATGACACAGGCGCTGTCGCCGCTATGAATCCCCGCCTGCTCGATGTGTTCCATGATCGCGCCAATCACGGCGATTTCGCCGTCGGCGATGCAATCGACGTCCACTTCGATTGCGTCTTCGAGAAAGCGATCGACCAAGACAGGGCGATCCGGCGTCACCTCGATCGCGCCCGCCATGTAACGGCGAAGATCGTCTTCGTTATAGACGAGCTCCATCGCGCGACCACCGAGCACGAATGACGGCCTAACGAGCACCGGGTATCCAATTTGTTTCGCGATTGCGACTGCTTCATCCGCACTTATGGCCGAGCCGTTCGGCGTTTGCCGGAGGCCGAGTTTATCGAGCATCGCAGCGAAAAGTTTCCGGTCTTCCGCGGTTTCGATGCTCTCCGGCTGCGTGCCGAGAATTGGAACGCCAGCCGCCCTTAATCCGTCGGCGAGATTCAGCGGAGTTTGTCCGCCGAATTGGACGATCACGCCTTCCGGTTTCTCCTGATCGTAGATATTGAGCACGTCTTCGAGCGTGAGTGGCTCGAAATAAAGCTTGTCGCTCGTGTCGTAATCGGTCGAAACCGTCTCGGGATTCGAATTCACCATGATCGTTTCGAAACCGAGTTCGCGGAGCGCGAAGGCGGCGTGCACGCAGCAATAATCGAATTCGATTCCCTGCCCGATCCGGTTCGGGCCGCCGCCGAGAATCATGACTTTGCGCCGGCTGCTCGCGCGCATTTCATTTTCGTCGCCGTAGGTCGAATAATAATACGGCGTGTAAGCTTCAAATTCGGCGGCGCAGGTATCAACCAAACGATAAGTCGGAACGATGCCAGCAGCTTTACGCTGCGCGCGAACTTCAGATTCGGTCGACTTGTTCGCGTATGCCAGCTGGCGATCGGAAAAGCCGAGCCGCTTGAACCTTCGGAAACCGGACTTTCCATCCATCTCCCGGGAATCTTGAACGATCTGTCTTACGTTCCGGAGAAACCAGGGATCGATTTTTGTCAGGTCAAAAATTTCGTCGATCGTCATCGCATCCTGAAACGCTTGCGCGAGATGGAAAATCCGCTCCGCGTTCGGAACGCTCAGTTTCCGTCGCAGCGTTTCCGCATCCAGCCGCTGCTCGTTTCCATCGCCGCACAGGCCAAAACGTTTGATTTCAAGACTGCGAAGCGCTTTTTGGAGCGCTTCCTTGAATGTTCTGCCGATGGCCATCGCTTCCCCGACACTCTTCATTTGCGTGGTCAGGGTCGGGTCGGCCTGCGGGAATTTTTCGAATGTGAACCGCGGCACTTTCACCACGCAGTAATCAATCGTGGGCTCGAAACTCGCCGGCGTCTCGCGGGTAATGTCGTTCCGGATTTCGTCGAGAGTGTAGCCAACCGCAAGCTTGGCCGCGATTTTCGCGATTGGGAAACCGGTTGCCTTCGATGCCAGCGCGCTCGAGCGCGAGACGCGCGGATTCATTTCGATCACCACCATGCGGCCGTTAGCTGGATCCACGGCAAATTGAATGTTCGAACCGCCCGTCTCGACTCCGATTTCGCGAATCACCGCGAACGAAGCGTCGCGCATCAATTGATATTCACGGTCGGAAAGAGTCTGGATCGGCGCCACTGTGATCGAATCGCCAGTGTGCACCCCCATGGGATCGAGATTCTCGATCGAGCAGACGACAACGCAGTTATCAGCACAATCGCGCATGACCTCCATCTCGAATTCCTTCCAGCCGACAAGCGACTCGTCGATCAGCACTTCGGTAACGGGTGACAATGCGAGACCGCGCGCGACGATGTCATCGAGCTCTTCGCGATTATAGGCGATGCCACCACCCGCGCCACCCAGAGTAAAAGCCGGCCTGACGATGAGAGGGAAGCTTCCGATTTCTTCAACAATGCGGTTCGCATCCGCGAGCGAGTGCGCCACTCCGGAGCGCGGCACTTCGAGCCCGATGCGCAGCATCGCTTCCTTGAAAAGCTGGCGATCTTCGCCTTTCGCGATGGCCTGCGCGTTTGCGCCGATCAAACGCACGCCGTGGCGGACGAGTGCTCCGTTACGATTCAATTCCATCGCAACGTTTAGCGCGGTCTGGCCGCCCATTGTCGGCAGAATCGCATCCGGTTTTTCGCGTTCCAGAATGGCTTCGACTACCTCCGGCGTGATTGGCTCGACGTAGGTGCGATCTGCGAATTCCGGATCGGTCATGATCGTGGCTGGATTCGAGTTCACCAGCACGACTTGATAACCTTCCTCGCGCAGAGCCTTGCAGGCCTGGACGCCGGAATAATCAAATTCGCAGCCTTGCCCGATCACGATGGGACCGGATCCGATGAGCAAGATTTTTTTGATCTGATCGTTCCGCGGCATTTGAGCAGCGGAGGATAGCGGAAATCAGCCGAAGTTCACGTGCGAATCGCTAACGACTGCGCGTTCCGAAAAATGGAAAGATGTGCTACGCCACTTCTGCCATGCGCCGGCGGTCGAGGTAAACTTTACAGATGCCCTTGATCCGCGTCAGCACGTAATAGGTGGTCTGGCTGCGGACACGAACGAGTTCCGCGCCGACGATGCGCGTCACGAAATCGCTCGGCAGATCGAGAATTTCCTGAGGGGTCGCGCCCTCGAGGCCCTTGCAAAGAATGACTGTCATCGCCCGCGTCAGCGTTTGCACTTCCGGGCCGAGCGTTATGCGCAAATGCGCTTTGCCTTGATCATCGACGTGCAAATAAACGCCCACCGTATCCGCGCATTCCTCATCCTTGCGGATATCTTCGAGATCGAATTTCTCGCCTTCTCTCGGTTCCTGTTTCTTCGCGTTATCGGCGTAAGAGACGAGTGTTTCACGCCGCTCATCTTCGGGCAGCATCTCAAAAAGGTTTATGATCTTGTCGAG
The DNA here is from genome assembly GCA_963763995.1 of uncultured Verrucomicrobiae bacterium. Classification (GTDB taxonomy): domain Bacteria; phylum Verrucomicrobiota; class Verrucomicrobiia; order Chthoniobacterales; family UBA10450; genus CAVTTH01. The sequence goes on from CAVXQL010000005.1 coordinate 36,468, forward strand.
CTTCGGCGGGTACATCGGCATCCTTCATGATCGCGCTCGTAATCGAAACGATCAACTCAATGGCATCCTGTCGGATCGAGCACGGTTGCGAGCGTGGACGGGAGCATGAATAAGCAGTTACGTCCCCTTCTCGATGGGCGCACCGACTTTATTGCCCCACTCTGTCCAGGAGCCATCGTAGTTCCGCACATTGTCGAGTCCGAGGAGATATGTGAGGACAAACCAGGTATGGCTAGATCGCTCCCCAATCCGGCAATAAACCACCGTGTCTGTGCCCCGGCCGAGTCCGCACTGTTCGAGGTAAATCTTTGTCAGCTCGCCGACGGACTTGAAGGTGGAGTCCTCGTTTGTAGCTGTTTTCCATGGCATGCTTTTCGCGCCTGGAATGTGACCGCCGCGCAACACGCCTTCCTGCGGATATTCGGCCATATGCGTGATTTCGCCTTTGAATTCCCCCGGTGAACGCACATCAATCAGCGGCTTGCCGGCCTTGCTCTGCGCGAGCGCCTCGTCCGCAAACGCGCGGATTTCCTTATCGAGCCGCTTTTTCGGCACCGGATAGTTAGTGAGCGGATATTTCGGAACCTCCCGTGTCATTGCCCGGCCTTCGGCCTTCCATTTGTCGCGCCCACCATTGAGAATTTTTACCTTCTCGTGCCCGAAGAGCCGGAAGGCCCACAGCGCGTAACACGCCCACCAATTTGCTTTGTCGCCGTAGAAAATGCAGGTCGTGTCCGGCGTGATCCCGCTGCGGCTGCAAAGCCTGGCAAATTTGTCGGGCGCGATGTAATCGCGGATGACTGAATCCTGCAGATCGGCGCGCCAATCGATGTGGACCGCTCCGGGAATGTGTCCCGTGTCGTAGAGCAAAATGTCTTCGTTTGATTCAACGATCCGAACGCTGTTGTCGCCTAGATTTTTTTCAAGCCAATCAGCATCGACAAGCGCTTCGGGATGCGCGTATTGCGTGGAGGAAGTTTCCATTGCGAAAACTCCATCCGCTTTCCCGCGCGGGCAAGAGGATTCACACGGCGACGGATCGCGCGCGGGGCTGTTCTTGAGTTCTCACATTCCGAGTGTTGATCGGGGAAAAAATAGCGATAATAGTGATCCCGTAATGAAGATTCGTTTCTTGCTTGTTACTTCGATCCTCGCGCTTCTCGTTGGTGGGTGTGCCAGTGATTCATTAATGTCAGACGAAGAATATGACGCCCAGAGGGGGCCAGCGCCAGGCTCGCCGGATCCAATGCGCCACTTCCAGGGAGGACAGTCTCAGGGCACACAGTCTCAGTCCCAGGACACACCGTCTCAGTTTGGCCAGTGATACTGGATATTTGGTTGGGCCTTTGACGTGCCCGAATCCGGAAAATTATCGTTCGCTGGCGCGGTACCTCGGGTCCAGCACCTGTTTGCGCACCGCGGAGAAGAGCTTCCTAATTCCGATCTCGCTGATTTTATTGGCAATGAAGGCCGGAATGGCGCCGCCACTATCGGTATAGATGGAATACGTCGCGCGCGTCTTATCCGCGCCTTCCGGCTCAAGCAACCACCCGCCTTCACATAGCTTTACTCGCAACACGCCCGCTTTCTCTGCGGGCCCGGCCTCGTTCGCCGATTCCCAACGGCTGAGATAGACGAGTCCGCCCGGTCCGCTCCATGATTTTCGGTGGACGCACAGTGTGTAATCGCGGTCGGCCACGATCTTGGGCGACAGCCGCTGATAGGTGAAGATGGAGTCGCTTTCCGTTTTAACGAGCCGGCATTCTGTGAGGTACGGCATGAAGCTTGGATAACGTTCTATGTCGTTGAGCACGTCGCGGACGGCGCGACTGGGCGCGTCGATCGCGCCCACTGCCCTGAACTCTTTGAGCGAGGAACCTGAATGCGGACGACTGGAGATGGCGACACCATCCCTGTCACTGCCCGGCTTCCAGCCGTCGTTGTTGCCGTTCGTGATGACAGGGTCAGATGCGAGACAGGAGCCAGCTATGCCGACAATGAGAAGCAGAATCACCGGAAGGTTTCGGCGTTCCATCCGACGACAGTAACCGATTCTGGCGCCCGCGCATGGAATCTTGGTCAGAAAAAAGCGTTCGATCGTCACTCCGAGCCTACGATCCCGGCGGCACGGGAACCTTAGCCCGGCGAGCAAGTAGCGTCGACGAGCTCGAGAACCAGCCTACTTCTTCGGTTTCGCGGACATGCTGAGTTGCGCGAAAAGAAATGCGTATTCATCCGCGAGCTGCTTGATCCGCTCGCTCAGCGCGGTGCCGATTCCGTGTCCGGCGCTTGAGCTGGTGCGAAGCAAAATCGGCTTGCCAGATTTATTGGCCTCATCGAGGCGCGCGATCATCTTGCGCGAATGATAAGGCGCAACGCGTCCGTCATTGGCTCCAGTCATCATCAGAATCGCTGGGTAGTTCGTTCCGTCGACGACGTGATGATAGGGCGAATAGGCGTAAAGCGCCTTGAACTGCTCCGGATTTTTCACCGACCCGAATTCGGTCACATTGAAAGCGCCGTTCGGCGCCAGCTCGACGCGCAGCATATCGTAAATGCCGACGAATGACACGACTGCGCGCATCAGATCGGGGTGCTGCGTAATCAGCGCGCCCATAAGAAGGCCGCCGTTGCTTCCGCCGAGGAGTGCGAGCTTTTGTGAGTTCGTCCATTTTTGTTTGATCAAGTACTCCGCGGCCGCGGTGAAATCATCGAAGACGTTCTGTTTCTTTGTCAGGTTTCCAGCCTTGTGCCATTCTTCCCCGAACTCACCACCGCCACGGATGTTAGCTACCACATAAACGCCGCCACGATCGAACCAAAGTCGTCTCGTGAAATCGAAGTTGGGCGACATGCTGAGGCCGTAACCGCCGTAGCTATAGAGCAGCGTCGGATTCTCTCCGTCCAGCTTGGTCCCTTTCTTGCGCACGATGTTGAGCGGGATCTTTGTCCCATCCTTCGAAGTCGCGAATTCACGCGTCACTTCGATGTCGGCAAATGAAACGGGCGAAGTCCCAACCAAGGCCGTCTTGACCGGCTCGGGTTTTTCCTCAATGCAATGGAACCAGCTCGATGGCTCCGTGTAACTGGCCGCGCGAAAGAGCAACGAATTATCCTCCAGTGCGACCATTCCCTGCACGGCGGAAATTTTTGGAATCGGGATTAGCTGTCCGCCTTTCCCGTCCAGACCAAAGCGCCGGATTTGCGAGGGACCGCCGAGCAAATCGTCGACATAAAGCGCGTTGGCGGTTGGCACGAAGTCCTGGATGACCGCGTCGCTCGCCGGCACGATCATCGCCGCGCTCGCGAGCTCAGGCTTGTCGAGCGGCATCCGAAGAATTTTGCCGTGCGACGCATTCGCTCGGGAAAGCATGTAGATCGCGTTATCACGGCCAAAGCGGGCCTGCTTGATCTGATCGCTGAACTGCGTCAGCTGCTTCCAGGTTCCATCCGACTCGAGGAGGTAATGCGCGAAATCACCGCCATCGCCATTAGCAACTGTCGCCAGAATAGCTTTGCCGTCGCGCAAACCCTGCAGCGCGATCTCGGCAATCCGCGGAAAGTCTTTCCCGATCGAATAGGTGTCCTTCGTATCCGGTGTTCCCAGCTTATGAAAATAAATCTGCTGATAGAAATTCAGATCCGCTTCGGGTCGCTCACCTTTGCGCGGGAACCGCGTGTAATAGACGCCCGTTCCATCCGCATTCCACGCGGCGCTGCCTCCGGCAGTCGGATATTGGACGTGCGCGATCGTGTCCGGCAGCGCTTTGCCCGTCGCGACTTCGTAAAAATGCAACGTTCCATCTTCGCTGCCGCCTTGGGAAAGAGAGACCGCCACCGTTTTTCCATCGACCGACGGCACATACCAATCGATCGCCGTCGTGCCCTTGGCATCCATCGCATTCGGATCGATCAGCATCTTCTCCGATTTCAGATCGTCGGCCGAGGCCAGCGTCACTAGCATCGGCTGCTGCTTGGGAGGCTGGAATTTCATTGCAAACAAGACGCCTGGCCGCGAGACGAGCGAAGAATAACTCGGCGAGGTTTTCGCGAACCACTCGGTTAATGTTTTCTCGATCGCCGCCCGGTCTGGCAGTTTATCGAGGTAGGCGCGGGTCCGCTTGTTCTGAGCGTCCGACCAGGCCTTGACCTCCGGCGCATCGTCCTGCTCCAGCCATTGGTATGGATCTTCGATAGTTACGCCCCAATACTCGTTCGTTACCGGTTTCTTCGGCGTCTTCGAATCCGGCTCTGCCGCGACAGCAGCGTTGAACGAGAGCGCCAGCGAAGCGCCGATCAGAAATAGGAAGCGATGTATCTTCATGGCAAAACAGAATGTGCGAGGCTAGGCACTCTGCAATTGATTTCAATGCTCCGGTTTGACCATTGTCACCGGGACGCTCTCAGCAGCAATGTCTCGAAACAGTTCATTTTCACGAAAACCGCATCAAAGGTAACGGCGCGAGTTTTCTAGCGGATTGACGCCGTGCAGATATTCGCGTGCAGCTACTCTTCCTTTGACTCCGGCACGGCTCTTTCCGCGGCCTGAAATCCGATCTTGGAATGCGTGCCGTCGCAGAACGGCTTCGTGGTCGATGCCCCGCAACGGCAGAGCGCCATCCGTTCCCTGGCCGGATAATTAGTGCCGTCACTGTCTTGCAACTGCACGGAGCCGGTCACGATGTACGGTCCGTTCTTGATCGTCTCGATTGTTACTTCAGCCATAATGCCATCATCTTACTCCATCGTGGGACGGATGCCGAGTTCTTCCTTCCTGATGATTGCCGGCTGATCAACGCAAGCGTCAGGGAACGCGATAAGTTGCTTCCGCGAGCATTTATTTGATCTCGTGATCCTCCTTCCCCGGCGTGTTCGACAAAATGGAGTTGGCTGGGTAAAGGATGCCGTTCTTCATAACACTCTCGATGTCGGAAGCGTGAGCGATGTCCTCGAGCGGGTTCGAGTTCAAGATGACCAGATCGGCGAGTTTGCCCGGTTCGATGGCGCCGATCTTCGGGCCGGTCGTGCCGCCGAATGTCTTTGGCTGCGTTGGTTGTTGTCGCGACGAGAATCTGCCTCGGAGTCAGGCCGGCTTCTTTCATCAACTGGAACTCACAGAAGAGCGCGGGTCCGTGGATCGTGCCGATGTTTCCCGCGTCGGTGCCGGTGGCGATGGTGATGCCGGCGTCTTCGAGAGTTTTCAGATTCTTGAGCGCGATGTCGTAGGTCTTCTGGATTCGATCGAGCACGGCGGCGGGATCCGCGAGCGCGGTCTTGATCCGATCGGGCATCTTGTCGGCTGGAATCTTCGTCACGTCGAGCGACGCGATCACTTCCGGATTGCCCCAGGCTTTTTCCTCCGGCGTGAGATTCAGCTTGCCCGCGAAGGTCCGACCATAGCGCTCGAAGACGACAAGTGTCGGCGTGAGGATGGTGCCGCGCTCCTTCAATAATTTTACGAAAGCGTCATCCACCAGTTTGTCGGTCACGCTGTGAACAAGAAGGTCGGCGCCTTCTTCGACCGACGCGCGCGCGGCCTCAAGCTCGGTAGCATGAACGGCGACACGAAGTTTGCGCGCATGGCTTTCTTCAACAACGGCGTGAACGACGGGCCGGAATTTCTCGACCGGATTCTCGGCGTTAACGATGTACCAGATCTTGATGTAATCGGGATTTTGCGCGGCGAGCTTTCGCACCATTTCGCGTCCTTGCTCGGGTGTGTCGATTTTCACGATTGGCGGATCGCCGAGATCGAGTTGCGGCCGCGCCACGCTGGAGATCAACGGACCGGCCGCGGCGACTCGGGGCGCCTTGGCCGTGGCGTTCGCAATCTTGCGCATCTCAAAGTTCCAGAACGGACCGCCGATATCGATGACGGACGTAATGCCGGAGCGGAGATAGCGGGCGAACGTATCGGGCAGATTCTTTTTGATCCAGGCAACTTCGTCCGCGTACGGACGGATCTTCGTGAGATCAACGGCGTCTGGGCGTGTGTAGATGTCGCCGGATTGAAAGAAGTGGACGTGCGTGTCGATGTAACCGGGCAGGATAAATTTGCCTTTGCAGTCGATGACGCGCGCATCTTTTGCCACGCCGATCGTCTTTGTTTCGCCCGCTGCGGCGATGCGATCGCCGTCGATTAGGATTGTCGCGTTTGGGATTGTCCGGTCGGTTCCTGGATTGATCAGCGTCCCGTTAACGAGCGCGATCTTTTCGGCGTGCGCGCTGAGCGCAAAGATCGAGAATGCAAGAGCCAGCGCAGTTCTGAGTTTCATCGAGCAAGATTCCTCGACTTCGTTCCGAATGACAAGAAAGCGTGATCGCGCGTTTCTGTTTCTGGGGAGCGCAGGCCGCTGGCCTGTAATTGCCGGCAGCTTGCCGGAAACATTCCGCAAAGTATCTCGACAAGGGCGCTGTTTCGTTCGTGTTTGGCCTAACGACGCCTGCGGCCAAACGAATACCCGCGATGGGTCCGGCCACCGCCGATGGCGCGCTTGCCGCCGGCAACCGATTCTGGCTCGAAGAGCACGGTGTATTTGTAGGGAAAATTCTCGAGCTTCAAGCGTGGAATTTTTCGCCCGATAAAACGCTCGATCGATTGCAAGGAGGAAAGCTCTTCGCCATTCATGAGCGTGAAAGCGTCACCGACATTTTGGGCGCGCCCAGTGCGACCGATGCGATGGACGTAATCTTCGGGATGCTCCGGCACATCGTAGTTGATGACGTGACTCACGCCTGCGATATCGATGCCGCGTGCGGCGATGTCGGTGGCAACCATCACTTCGTATTTTCCCGACTTGAAGCCTTCGAGCGCTTCTACGCGCTCGCGCTGGGTGCGGTTGGAATGGAGAACGGCAACCGCGTGTTTCGCCGTCTTCAGCTTATGTGCGATACGATCGGCTCCATGTTTGGTGCGGGAAAAAATCAGCGCGCTATCGTAATTCGTGCGTTCGAGCAGCGCGATCAGCAGATCGAATTTCTGCTCGGCCGCTACCGGATACACAGCATGGGTAACAGTTTCTGCCGGAGCACGGCGGACACCGATTTCCACAATCTCGGGGTCGCGCAGAACCCATGCGGCGAGCCGTTCGATTTCAGGGGGAAGCGTGGCGGAGAACAGCAGCGTCTGGCGATCGGTGGAAATTTTCTCAACGATCCGGCGCACGTCAGGCAGAAAGCCCATGTCGAGCATGCGATCGACCTCATCGAGCACGAGGATGCTGATGTGACGAAAGTTCAGCGAACCCTGCTCCAGAAGATCAAGGAGACGTCCGGGCGTGGCGCAAACGATATCGGTGCCGCGGGCGGCTTCTTCGCGCTGTTTTCCGTAACCGACTCCGCCATGCACGACCGCGACCCGCAGGTCGGTGAAGCGCCCATAATCGCGAAATGCAGTTTCGACCTGCGCAGCCAGCTCACGAGTCGGCTCGAGAACGAGACAGCGGAAATTTCCTCGCTTGGCCAGGAGCGTGAGAATGGGCAGCGCGAAAGCCGCCGTTTTGCCGGTGCCGGTTTGGGCGGTGCCGATGAGATCCTTCCCCGCCAGAACAATTGGAAAAGCCCGGAGCTGGATCGGCGTTGGTTCCGTGAACCCCATCGCCTGGGTACCGCGCACGACTTCCGTTGAGAGCCCGTAATTGTTAAATGCCACTGCCGACAGTAAATCGGCGTCGGGTTTAAGCAACGGTCCTTGTGCCGACCGCAGCAGTTAGGGCTTGCGAGCGCGAGAGGTTTCCGCAGGATGGTGCGGCGAGAAATGAAACCGCGACCGCTGAAAATCCTTGTCATGGCGGACACGCACGATCGACTGCCGCCTACGATCGCCACGCTGGCGAAGGGCGCAGATGAAATCTGGCATCTCGGCGATGTTTGCGCGCCCGGCATTTTGGCTGCGATCGAAACGTTCGGCCCGCCGGTGACGATTGTTCGCGGAAATTGTGACAGCCATATCGAGTGGCCGATTTCGGCCGACCTCATGCGCAACGGGAAAAGACTCCGGCTCATCCACATCCCTCCCGACGAGCCTCCCGAGGATGTCGATGTTGTCCTGCATGGCCACACGCACGTGCCGCGAAATGAGCGTGTCGGCGAAGTGACTTTCCTCAATCCAGGCTGCGTGACGCGCCCGAATCAGGGTGCTCCCGCCAGCGTTGCCGTTCTGCAAATCTCTTCGGCCGGAGAAATCAGTTGGGAATTGAGACCGCTCCGCTAACGCCGTCGCATCGGACTCTGCTCACGAAGGGATTACTTCTTCGACTTGGGCTCGGCTTTCGCCTCGCCTTCGGCGGGTGCCTTACTCTTCTTTGCCTTCCCTTTTTCCTCAGGGACGATCTCTTCCACCACCTGTGGCGCATCCACCCATTCGATAAACGCGACCGCGGCCGAGTCGCTCTTGCGCTGCCCGAGTTTCACGATCCGCGTGTAGCCGCCATTGCGGCTCGCGCTGCGTGGCGCGATGTCGTCGAATAATTTTTTCACGGCACTTTTCCGTCGCAACACCGCCAAAGCGGTGCGCCGTGCGTGGAGCGAACCTTTCTTGCCGAGGGTGACCATTTTTTCGGCAAGCGGGCGGACCGCCTTGCACTTGGCCAGCGTGGTTTTGATCCGCTGATGCTCGATCAAACTGCAAACCTGATTGGCGAGCAGGGCTTTGCGGTGTTCCGCAGTCACCCCGAGTTTTACGGTTTTTTTCTGGTGTCTCATGACTGCTCCTGCGTTGGGATTATCTTGGCTAGGACGGCTATTCGTCTGCGGAACCGTCCGCACCGTTCATGCTCGCGCCATCGCCGCCACCGCTTGCCGGCATATCGACGAGACCCGGATCGAATTTCTGTCCGAGACCCAAGCCGAGTTGCAGCAGCTTGTCTTTGATTTCGTTCAGCGATTTCTTGCCGAAGTTCCGATACTTGAGCATCTCCGCCTCGGTCTTCTGCGCCAGCTGGCCCACGGTCGTGATGTTCGCGTTGTTCAGGCAGTTCGCGGCGCGGACACTCAGCTCAATTTCGTTCACGCTCATATTGAGCAGCTTCTTGAGCTTCATGTTTTCCTCGCTCACGCCGGCCGGCGTTTCATCGAACTCGATCACGTCCTCGTTGAAATTGACGAAGACATCGAGGTGATGCCGCAGGATGGCGGATGCTTGCAGCAGCGCGTCGTCGGGGGTCAGACGACCATCGGTCCAAACCTCGAGGATGAGTTTGTCGTAATCGGTTCGCTGTCCGACGCGGGTATTTTCCACAGCGTATTTCACGCGGGTGACTGGCGAGAAAATGGAATCGATCGGGATGAGGCCAATCGGCTGGTCCGCGCGCTTGTTCTCTTCACCGGTCGCGAACCCGCGACCGACGCGTACTTCCAGTTCCGCATCAAACTTGTGCTTCTTGTCGAGCGTGCAGATCAGTTGTTTCGGATTCAGGACTTCGTAACCCTGCACGACTTGAATGTCGCCGGCGGTTACCTCGCCTTCCTTATTCACGGAAAGGGAAAGCTTTCGCGCTTCATGATCAACAGCCTGAAACTTCACGCGCTTGAGGTTGAGAACGATATCAGTCACGTCCTCGACCACCCCTGGGAGCGTGGCAAACTCATGCTGAGCCCCGGTAATTTTTACCGCGGTAATGGCAGCGCCTTCGAGTGACGAAAGCAGCACGCGGCGCAGGGAATTTCCAACGGTGTGACCGTAACCGGCTTCAAACGGTTCGGCGACAAACTTGGCGTAGGTATCAGTGGCCGAACTTTCCTCTTTGATAAGAGTTTTCGGCATTTCAAAACGACCGTAACGAACTGGCATAGGATTTTAGGGATGAAGGAGGAGGGATGAATTATGAAAAAGCAAGGCATCCGGCCTTTCTTATTTCTTACTTCAGGCTTCTTCCTTTCGAAGCGCCGGGTTTCCCCTGGCGAGTGCGGCTTCACGTCAAGCGGCGGAAGACCCAGGGACCAACGGCGCAAGTTCAAAAACTCGCTGCGGACGTGGAATCAACACCAGCGGCGGGCTTTTGCAAGTGAGGATTTTGTTGTAGCGGCGGTCTCCGACCGCCGACATTACGGATCTCCAATACGCCGACGGTCGGAGACCGCCGCTACAGGACCGCATCCAGATTCAGCCCTCAATGATTTCGTTCGGAAGTTCGTTTCGGTCATCTGGCGTTTTCGGGAAATGGCGCGCGAGGAGCTTGCCCGTTTCCTCAATCGCTTTCACCAGCGCTTCCGTAAAATTCTCTTTCTGGAAATGCTCTCGCATGGAGTCAACGAGTTCCTGCCAGAATTCTGCGCCGCACTTTTGGTGCACGCCTTCATCGCCAATTACCGCGAATTTCTGCGCGCGCGGCGCGACGAAAATTAGAACAGCGTTTCGCTCCCGCGTTTTGTGCATTCCCAGTTCCTGGAAGTTGCGTTGCGAGGTGATAACCGGATCCTCATCAAGAAATCCACGCTGAATGTAGACGCGAATTTCCCCCGATGTCTGTGCCTCAGCCGCCTTGATCGCCTGGACGATTCGATCGTGATCGAGTCGTCCCAGAAATTCCTTCGTTCGCATAGCCTACTACCAGCTCGAACCGGCGCCTCCTCCTCCAAAACTTCCGCCGCCGCCGCTAAACCCACTGAAGCCACCGCCGCCGGAAGACCAGCCTCCTCCTCCGCTTCCGAAACCACCGATAAACGGCCCTCCTCGCCCGGTAAACCCATAGCCGCGCCGCCGCTGACCGGACCTTATCATGATGAAGATGAAGAGGATTATCAGAAAAATAATGAGTCCGGGCGAGATCGGACTACTCGAGTGACCGCTGTTCGTTTTCCCGGAGCCTTTGTACTCGCCGCGGATCGCCTTGCAGATCAGATCAATGCCTGTCGCTAGCCCACCCTCATAATCTCCAGTGCGGAAACGCGGTTTGATATGGCGCTCCGTAATGTCGAAGGCAGTCACGTCAGGCAGCGCCCCTTCCAGCCCGTAACCGACTTGGATAAACATCTTGCGGTCTTGGATGAAGACGAAAAGAACGGCGCCATTTCTTCGGTCCTTCTGCCCAACGCCCCAGGCTTGCGCGACGCGTTGCGTATAATCGTCGATCGATGAATCGCTCTGCATTTTTGGGAAAACCGCGACGACCACTTGATTGGAAGTGTCGCGCTCGAATTGCGCGAGTTGTTCATTGAAGCGCTGCGCCGCTTCAGGCGAAACGACGTGGGCGTAATCGTTGAAGTAGCGGTCGGGCTTGGGCGGAATGACTTCGGTCGCGAGGCTGCAGATCGCACTGGCGAAGAGAGCAACTAACGCAAGAAAAAGTCGCACTCCCATGGATGTCATCTCGAGCGAAGCCGAAGAACCGCGTCGCGCAACCTTCAAGTTCACTTTCACGGGATCCCTCGACTTCGCTCGGGATGACACCCGTAATTACGGCGTGCCCGCCGGCGCAGGTGAAGGAGCTGGACTGCCAAAATTGAAATTCACTGCCGGCGCTTTCTCGGCGCCAGCCTGCGCGGTGAAGAACGGTCGCGGCTTGAATCCGAACATCTTGTTTAACATGTTCGTTGGGAATGTGCCGAGCGCGGTGTTGTACTCCTGGACGGCGGCGTTGAAATTATTTCGTTCGACCGATATGCGATTTTCCGTGCCTTCGAGTTGCGCCTGCAAATTCTGAAAGGCTTCAGTCGCGCGCAACTGTGGATAATTTTCACTCACGACCAAAAGACGCGATAACGCGGTGCTCAATTGCCCCTGCGCCTGCTGGAACTTTTCCAGCTCCGCCGCATCGGTCGGCGCCTTGCTCGGGTCGAGTTTCACCTGGCCGACGCTGGCGCGCGCATTTGTGACTTCCGTCAGGGTCGACTTCTCGAAATTCGCCGCGCCCGGAAACCGTATTCACCAAATTCGGAATCAAATCAGCCCTTCGCTGATAGACCGATTGCACGTCCGCCCACTTCTTGTTCACGTTCTGCTCCAACATGATCAGCCGATTGTAGGTTGAGCATCCGTTAGGTTCCGAAAAGGAGCGCCAGTAGGACCAAAACTTTTCCACATCCGCGAGCGAGTTCTTTCATAAATGGATTCCGGTTGTCTGACAGCGTCGCCAAAAGGAATGGGCAAGTCAATCTTGCGCGGGTGTCGCTGGATTCGCTTCGCCCGCCTCTGACGGGGCCGATTCGACCGATGCGATCGCGGAAGGACGTGGTGCGGAGGGAAGATACCGCGTTCGCAATTCCTCTGCGTTCGGAAGTTCATCCAGATTTCGCAGTCCGAAGTGTTCGAGAAAAAATTGCGTTGTCTCGTAGAGCAACGGACGGCCTGGAACTTCGGCGCGTCCCGCGATTTTCACCAGACCGCGTTCCATCAACGTTTGCAAAACGCCATCGATCGCCACGCCGCGGACTGCTTCAACGTCGGCGCGCGTGATCGGCTGTCGGTAGGCGATAATCGCGAGGGTCTCGAGGCCAGGCGAGGTCAGCCGTGCTGGCTTCGCGGCCGGAAACAATTGCCGAACCCAGGCCGCGTAGGCCGGGTCGCTGGCGAGCTGCCAGCCCTCCGCTTTTTCCATCAGCTGAAAGGCGCGGTCTTGTTCGATATATTCGATTTTCAATTGCTCCAGCGCTGCGGCGATCTCCGCTTCCTTCGCGCCTGCAAAAGTCGTTAGGCAAGAGTTCGTCTGCTTCGCCCGCGCCTTTGACGGCTGCAAGAAGCTCTCGCGTTGTGAGCGGTTTCTGCGCAGCGAATAGAAGTGCTTCGATGACCTGGTTGAGCGTCATGGTAAAAAGAAGCTTGTCATCCTAAGCGGAGCGAAGGACCTCGCTTCGTTCGAGATGAAATCGCGCCTATACATCACTTCTGGTTTGCCCCGATTGCGTGTTGAATTGCTTCCGCGATCTGGTTGGCCTGGCGATCGATCAATGCCAGCTCACGACCTTCGATCAGGAGGCGAATTTTCGGCTCCGTTCCGGAATAGCGCAATAGAACCCGGCCTTTTCCACAAAGCTCGCTTTCGGCTTCGCTCACCAGCTTCATCACGGCGGGCAGGTCAGTCAGGGGCGGTTTCTCTTTCACCTTCAGATTGCGCTGGGCCTGCGGATATTTTGTTAGGCAGCCTTTTAGCTCACTGAGCGACTTGCCGCTGGCCTTCATGATCCGCAGAATTTGCAGGGCGCTGATGATGCCGTCGCCGGTCGTGGTGAAATCGCGAAAAATCATGTGCCCGCTTTGTTCGCCGCCGAGGTTCAAATCTCGTTGCACCATTTCCTCGATCACGTAGCGATCGCCGACCTTGGTGCGAATGACCTTGCCCCCGTGTGCGCCAAGTGCCTCGTCCAGTCCGAGGTTGCTCATCACCGTCGCGACCAGCGTATCTTGCCTCAGCTTCCCCGATTGAAGAAGATCGACCGACGCGATCGCCAGAATTTCGTCGCCGTCGACGAGGTCTCCGTTTTCGTCAGCCAGCAGAACACGATCGGCGTCGCCGTCGTTCGCGATTCCGATATGCGCTCCACTCTGTTTGACCAGGCGCTGAATTTCCGCTGGAAACGTGCTTCCGCATTCCGCATTGATGTTCGTTCCGTTCGGTTCGTTATGGGCAACCGTGAGTTCGGCTCCGAGCTCGCGCAAGATGCACGGCGTTGATTTGTAGCCGGCCCCATTTGCGACATCCACTGCAATCCGCATTTTCTCCAGGGACATCCCGCGAGGGAAACTGGCTTTCGCAAATTCCACGTAACGGCCGAGCGCGTCGTCGATGCGCGTGGCGCGTCCGATTTTTCCCGCGGTCGGACGGATGGAATCGATTTCACCAGTGAAAACCAGTTGTTCGATCTCCTGCTCGACCCTGTCGTCGAGCTTGTATCCGTCGTGCCGGAAAAACTTGATGCCGTTGTCTTCATACGGGTTGTGCGAGGCGGAGAGGACAATACCGGCATCGGCGCGCAATGACCGGGTAATGTAAGCCACGCCCGGGGTCGGGAGCGGACCAATCAGGAGGACGTCTACGCCTAACGAAGTGATTCCGGCGACGAGCGCGTTCTCCAGCATGTAACCGGAAAGGCGCGTGTCTTTGCCCAGCACAATCTTCGGTCGCACGCCCGCAGGCAAAGTGCGCGGATTCAGCTGTGTGAAAACATGCGCGGCGGCGCGACCAAGTTTCAACGCAGTTTCAGCGGTGACCGGTTCGACATTGGCGACTCCCCGGACGCCATCGGTACCAAACAGCTTTTTATCCTTCTGCATGGTAACGCTCGATCATGGCGCGGGCACCTTCTGTCGGTCGTGGTCGCTGAAGAATACGCATTGGTTTTCCAAGCCGAGGAGCGCTGCCCATTTCAATGGGAACTGCTGCATATTAACGCTGCGCAAAATTACCGTCGCCCACTCTCCGTATTCGCCCTTGATGATATCGCCCAAAGTATTCTGACTGCCGCTAATAGGCGTGAGATAAAGGCCATTGATCGGTGCACCGAGGACTTGATAATCATTAAGATCCGTCAAAGTCCGGACACTCTCGGGCAACCACAGACTGCGGCGGTTCGCGTACCACGCGATCGCCCAGGGCATATCCGACGCCGTGATTTCATTTGGCTGCATCCAATCGTTTAGGACTGAAATGTACGGCGGAACGTATGGCGGCCACTGAACCCCGCCTTTCTTCGGCGAAATCAGCCCCAGCAGCATGGGGAGTCCGCAAAGCAGGAAAAGCAAAACGAGGAATCCAATCCGCGCGACCCGCAGATCGATCTCGAGACGGTTCCATTGCACGAGAAGGAAGGCGAGACCGTAGCAAGTCATCAGTGGAACGAAGATGAGATGGAGCTGATTTGCGGCCACGCCTTGCTCTTCCCGGATGCCATAAACCGCCATGCCGGCGACGGCACCGCCCCACATCGCGAGGATCATCCAACGAATCATGCCAGTCTCCGGGCGTTTAAAGGAGTGTAGAGTGGAGAGGAAAAAGACTGGTGCCACCACGCTCCAGCCAAGATATTTGAAAATCGAGCCGAACTGGGTGATCAGGTTCGCGCTTATCTTGGTGCGGAAAAATCCCGGGCCGATCCCGCCCGTGTCCAGGCCGATGCGTCGCATCCATCCCGCTTCGCTGTAGCGGACGTTGTCGAGGATGGAGTAGATCGCCACGCCAGCCGGATTGCCACAAATCATGTAATTACGGATCAGCCAGGGAGTATAGATCAATACGAAGGGGACCAGCACGATCATGGCTGCCCAACCCCGTGGGCGGAAAAAGAGGATGCTGAAAACGAGCGCCCCCAGAAATATCCAGATCGTGAGTGCGTGTGTGAGGGCCAGTAATCCGAAGCCAACCCCCGCCGCGGCCAGCCATATCCCAACGAAGCCGCCGCCGTATTGTGCCTGCACCGCTCGGACCATCGCATAGACGGTGACGTTCAAGAGAAAGAGCAACAGCATCTGTGGCAAACCCGAGAGCGAATACTGCCAGATCGAATCACAAACCAGGACGAGACCGCAGCTGAGCAACGCCAGCCGTTCATCGAATAGCCGCCGCGCGATAAAAAACAGCACCACCAGGGAGGCCAGAAAAAAGCACATCGCACTCAATGCGATCGCCTGGTCTCCGACGTAGATGATGTCACGCGTCGTCATTTTCAAATGGGCCTTGAGAGGGAAGAGAGCGATTGCATCAACAAGAGGAGGCAACGGCGCGTTGTAAGTGTCGTACCAAATCTTCTGCGGAATATTTTTCCCGTGGCTTGCGAGCATGCCCAACGCGCGCGGCCGAATGAAATTGGTTCGCCATCCATGCCCGCTCGCGATCTCGAGCCCGATCTGTGCCTGATCCATGCCCTGCGCCGCGGCCATGCCGCGGAATTCGTGCAGAAGATAGAAAAGGGCGATGGCCGCAATCACCACCACCGCCGAAGCTCGTTTAACCCAGACCGCGAGACTGCCAGCCTCGAGCAGGTGAACCATCCGTTGAATGAAATCAGCGCTCCCGGGCATTTCTTATTCCCCGGCTGCTTCCGCAGAAGTGACGCCTGCAGCTGGCTTCGTTGGCAGATTGTCGGATTTCATTTCGTTGATTTTTCGATGGAGCGTCCGGCGGCTGATTCCAAGCTGCTTCGCGGCTGCCGTAACGTTTCCCTTGGTCGCGGCCAGAGCCTGCATGACCAATCGCTTTTCGGTTTCATGAAGATCGAGTGGACTTGCTTTTTCGCCATAGGCATTTGTGGGAGTGATACCGCCCGGCAAGGCCGGTCGCGATGCGGCCCGAACTGCTCCGGGAAGGTCCCGCAATGTAATCTTCGGGCCGTTGGACATCACCACCCCGTGCTCGATCGCAGTGCGCAATTCGCGGACATTGCCCGGCCAGTCGTAAGTCAGAAGTGCGTTCATGGCGTCCATGGTCAGGTCAAGGAGTGGTTTTTCGTTTGCTTTACAGAAGTGGCGCAAAAAGCCGCGGACGAGAAGAGGAATATCCTCTTTCCGGTCCCGCAGCGGCGGCATGGTAATGCGGACGACGTTGAGGCGAAAATACAAATCGTCGCGAAATTTCCCTTCGCGCACGAGCGCCTCGAGATTCTTGTTTGTCGCCGCGATCAAGCGCACATCCGCGCGTAACTGTTGCGTCCCGCCCACTCGCTCGAATGCCCGTTCTTCGCTAATCACCCGCAGTAGCTTTATCTGGGTGCTGGCATCGATCTCGCCGATCTCGTCGAGGAAGATGGTTCCACCGTTGGCTTGTTCAAAACGCCCGATGCGCCGCTCGTGCGCTCCGGTGAATGCGCCGCGTTCGTGACCGAACAATTCGCTTTCGAGCAATTGCGGCGAGAGCGCCGCGCAATGCACGGTAACAAATTTCGCCTTGTGCCGCCGGCTCAAATTATGAATCGCGTGCGCGGCTAACTCCTTGCCCGTGCCACTTTCGCCCTCCAGTAAAATGTTTGCCGAGGACGGGGCCACCTGACGAATCGTATCGAGGACTTCGCGCAGCGCCCCCGACTCTCCGACAATATTTTCGAGCCCGTAGCGTTCCTCCACCTGCTGTCGCAGCGTGCGATTTTCCTGCTCCATTCGGCGGCTGTTCAAAGCCCGCGAAATAAGCAGTTCCACTTTGTCGAGGTTGAGCGGCTTCGTCACGAAATCGTATGCGCCGCGCTTCATCGCTTCCACCGCCGTATCCACTGATCCGTAGGCGGTCATCATGATGCAAATGGGCGGATGCGGGAATTTGAGCGCACGCTCGATCAACGTCATCCCATCCTCGCTACCCAGCCTCAAGTCGGTGATGAGTACATCGATCTGATCGCGTTCCAGCACTTCCATCGCGCCCGTGATATCGGCGGCAACGTAAGTATCGTAGTCATCCTCGAGCAATCGGCGCAACCCGTCGCGCGTATGCTTTTCGTCATCGACGATCAGGATTGAGGGAGGAGGGAGGAAGGCGGAGGGCGGAGAAGTCATAATCCGTTTAGTCTGCGGTTCTTCACGTTCTTCGTCATGGCAACAGAGATTGCGATCAGTTCGTCGGTTTCCCGACGAATCTCGGTTAAACGAGTCCGTTGAACGACGTTCGACTCGCCGAGAAGTTCCAACCACAAATCGCTTTCGTCGAGCTCTTGCTGTGCGCCTTCAAGTTTGCTGATGAAGTCTGGATCGGATTTTGCGCGGCATGCCTCGCGATAATGTGCCGCGACGCGCAAATCTGACCTTCCGCCCTCCGCCTTCATCCTTCCGCCTTTTCGGGAAGCATCCGCACCCTTCGATCCACAATCGGCAACCGAATCGTCAGCGTCAGCCCTTTTCCTTCGGTGCTCTCCATCGCCATTTCGCCGCCATGTTCGCGAATGATCCGGCGCGCGATCAAAAGACCGAGTCCCGAACCCGAGGACTTCGTTGTGAAGTAAGGCTCGAAAACATGGCTCAGGTCCTCCGCCGAAATGCCGCCGCCGGTGTCGGAAAAGCTTATCAGCACATGCGTATCATCCCGATCGGTCCGGATGTGCAGGATCCCCCGGCGATGGATGGCTTCGAAACTATTCTTGATCACGTTGTAAAATAGTTGCTTGATCTGATCGCGATCCACCGCGAGCAGCGGCAAATCCGAACGTAATTCCTGTTCGACCACGATATCGCGGTCTTCGATCTCCGGCGCAAAGAAAAGGACCGATTCCTCGACGATGGTGTTGATATTTTCCGGATGAAGTTGCGGTTTCGACGGACGGATGGCGCGAAGAAATTGCGTCACGATCGAATCGAGCCGGGTGATCTCGGAGCGCGCGACATCGATCGCCTCCTGTAGATCGGCGCGGGTCTTGCCATCGAGTTTTCGGATTTTGCGTTCCATCAATTGCAAATGGATGTGGAGAGAGTTGAGCGGATTGCCGATTTCGTGAGCGACGCCGGCGGCGAGCAGCGTCAATGCCGAAAGCCGCTCCGATTCGATCGTCTGCTGAGTCGAGCGGCGACTCTCGGTGATGTCGCGCAAGATCATTGCATGGCCTACGTATTCGGCCTCTCCGCTTTTTTGGTCGCCTTCCGCACGGCGCTCGATCATCAGCGGCACATTGTAGAAATTGATGAACCGGTTCGCGGGATAGAAAATTTCCATGTCGCGGCTAACTGCGCCTTGCGTTTGCGAGAGAGATTTCCAGTCGAGACCTCGGACGCGTTCATCCAATCGCTTCCCGATGGAACTCTCGCCGTCGAGTCCGAACAGATCGCACGCTGCGTCGTTCAGGTACGTGATGCGGCCCTTTGAGTCAGTCACGATGATTCCCTCCTGGATCGAGTTAAAGATGGTCTCGAGAAAGCCTTTTTCCTGCGCCAGCCGGAGCAGGTAGTTCTGGACCTCTTCCGGATCGATCTTTCCCAGCCGACCGATCAGTTTTTCAAGAAAACCGGCTTTCATTTTTTGTCATCCTGCGCACCCGGCGACCTGAATGACCACGAAGAACGCTTCCCGCGCAAACCGTCGTGATGAATCGGCAAAGAATCCGGGGTATAGAGGTGGTTGTGCCAGGCGCCGCTCGATTTTAGTTTGGCGGTTGACACAACCGCGCGCGACCATCGGCCGCAGCAGTTTGCGGGTAAAAACATTCCTTTGCCATCATTATTTCAGTCCTGACATACTCCTCCACGATCCGCCGGAAAAAGCTTCCCATCCAATTCACCAATCGTTAGGATGGCCACTCCTCCACCAGCCGACTCTATCGATGGACAAGCTTTAATACCCTGGTCTAGACAGACACAAGGTATATCGCATAACCGCCTCGATAAGTTTCGCTGCCGTCGTTAGGCGTACTGGTCAGCAGAACGTACGGATAGGTGTCGCCACCATCGGTGGAGGCAGTGCGATCTTTGCCGGGTGGACCGGATATTACCTCGTTAGGCCGGCGCGGGCTGTCCTGTCTCGGCTTCGGCCCGTTCTTTGAGCGCTGCTTTTCGGCTCAATTTCACCCGTCCTTTGTCGTCGATGCCGATGCATTTGACCCAGATCATGTCGCCGATTTTCGCGACGTCCTCGGTTCGATTGACACGGAAATCGGCCAGCTCGGAAATGTGCACGAGGCCATCCCGGCCCGGGAAAACTTCCACAAACGCGCCAAATTCTTTCACCGTCACAACACGGCCCTGATAGGTCTGGCCCACTTCGATCTCGCGGCTCATGCCGCCGATAATTTCTTTCGCGCGCGCCATGCTCTCGGGACTCGTGGCATAAATGTGCACGGAGCCGTCATCCTCGATGTTAATTTCCGCGCCGGTTTCCGCGACGATGCCCTTGATCGTTTTGCCGCCCGGGCCGATGAGAGCGCCGATCTTCTCCGGATTGATTTTGATCGTCTCAATGCGGGGAGCGTACTTGCTCAGATCAGCGCGCGGCTTTTCGATCGCGCTCGCCATGATGCCAAGAATTTTCGTGCGCGCTTCTTTCGCGCGATGGATCGCCTCGGCCATGATCTTATGGCTTACGCCCGGCAGTTTCAGATCAAGCTGGAATCCGGTAACGCCGCTCGCGGTTCCGCAGAGTTTGAAATCCATGTCGCCGAAATGATCTTCGGAACCGATGATGTCGGTGAGCAAATTGTAGCGCTTCAATTCGCCGTTCTCGCCGAATTCGCTGACCAACCCGACCGAAATTCCGGCGACGGGCGTTTTGATCGGCACGCCTGCGTCCATCAACGCCAGCATTCCGCCGCACACGCTGGCCATCGACGTCGAGCCATTTGATTCCATCACTTCACTGGAAATGCGGATGGCGTAGCGGAAGTCACCCTCTGCCGGAATAATCGGTTCGAGCGATCGCTCCGCTAGTGCGCCGTGCCCAATCTCACGCCGGCTTGCGCCGCCCGTGCGACCGGTTTCGCCGACGCTGAACGGGGGAAAATTGTAGTGCAAGAGGAAGCGCTTCGATTGCACGCCACCGCCGTAGGCGTCGATGTTTTGCGCTTCTTCGATTGGTGCCAGAGTCGCGAGCGCGAGGGCCTGGGTTTCACCGCGCTGGAAAATGGCCGAGCCATGTGCACGGGGTAGCACGCCGACCTCGCATGTGATCTTGCGCAAATCATCATAGCCGCGGCCGTCAACGCGCTTTTGCTTGTCGAGAATGCTGGTACGAAACGCTTTCTTCTGCACGTAGTCGAACGCCTGCGAGATGGCGAATTTGTCGGCCTCAGGATGCTTTTCGAGCACCGCCGCTTTCACTTCGTCGCGCAAGGAGCTGACTGCCTTCGAGCGCGCGACTTTGCCCTCGGTATAAAGTGCCGCCTCGATGCGATCCCCAGCCATGCGGTCCGCGATTTCGAGAATCTCCGGATTTACTTCCATCAACGGCATCTCGCGTTTCGGCTTGCCGACCTGTGCCGCCAATTCCTTTTGAATGCGAATCATTTCGCGCGCATGTCCGTGCGCGAACTCGAGCGACTTTACGAATTCGTCTTCCGGCAATTCATCAGCCGCGCCTTCAATCATGATCACGTCGTTCTCGGTCCCGACGTAAACGAGATCGAGATCGCTTTGCTCGCGCTCGGCGTGCGTCGGGTTCGCCACGAATTGGCCATTCACGCGACCGACGCGCACGGCGCCGATCGGGCCAGCGAACGGAATGTCCGAAACGCAAAGCGCCGCGGAAGCACCGTTGATCGCGAGAATATCGGGGTCATTCTCGCCATCGGCGCTGAGCAGAATGCTGATGATCTGCGTGTCGTAGAGGTAACCGGCGGGGAAGAGCGGCCGCAATGGGCGATCCGTCATTCGGGAAGTGAGCGTTTCTTTTTCGCTCGGACGACCCTCGCGTTTGAAATAGCCACCCGGGAATTTTCCCACCGCCGCGGCTTTTTCACGGTAATCGACCGTGAGAGGGAACCAATCCTGGCCTTCTTTCAGGGCGGTGGCGGAGACCGCGCTGACCATGACGATGGTTTCGGCGCTGGAGACGACGACGGCGCCGTCCGCTAGTTTGGCAATTTTGCCGGTTTCGATTGAGACTTGCGTAGACCCGATTTGGGCCGTGACCTTGTGTTGCATAACTGCTTTCTGGATGCGCGAAATCCAGGCCGGTCACCCTGTTTTGTAGGTTTTAACCCCGAACGATTACGGCGGGGCTAAAACCTAAAACTCAAGGTGTTCTATCGGCCTGGTTGCCGCTTGATTTTCTTGGTTAACGAATGGCTTTCAGCGGAGACGACGGGACGAGCGCTGGCCAAAAATCCTTGCGGTTACTTCCGCAAGTTCAATTTCTCGAGCAGGTTTTTATACCGGTCGGATTTCGACTTGCTGAGATAATCGAGCAAGCTCCGGCGCTGGGCGACCATTTTTAAGAGGCCGCGACGCGAGGAGTGATCTTTGGCATTGCTTTTGAGGTGGTCGGTCAGCTGCGCGATCCGGCGGGTGAGCAGCGCGACTTGCACGTCCGCACTCCCGGTATCCTTCTCGTGGAGCTGGAACTCCTTCATGTCTGTCGTTGCACCACTTTCTGCCATAAATGAAGCGCCTATTGTAGATGAAGTTTCCGCTTTGGCAAGGAGTGGAATGACTCGCCCGAGCGAACCGCAGCGTGACGAAGCTGATCAAAAAGGGATCGGCAGCCGGTCTGGTGCGACCCATTCTCGACGCGCCGCTGCGGAACGAATCAGTTCGGTAGAATAGTGCGCTTCGATCGGTGCGGCGGTTCCCCATCGGTCCACAATCATGTTGATTCGACGCCAGAGCGGTAATTCGCCATAGTCGGTCGAAACGACGTGTGCGAGCAATCGCATCCAAAACGTGGTCAGCGTTTCGTGATAAACATTTACTCCATGATGCGCCGTAAAACGCAGGAGCGATGTTCGCATTCTCGCGGTTGCTTCCGCCAGCGGCATCTCGGCGAGATAACTCAGTGCCACCGCCAGGTGCGCCGTGTGAGGAAATTGCGCCGGCGTGATGGTCGAAGATTCAAAGGCTGCGACGAGAGCCTCAACCTCTGCGTCGCTCACGAAATCACGCGTCTTCGGGGCCGGTTCAGGGATTAAATTTCCCCCACACGAAGAGCAGAATCAGCGCGCCGATGATCGACATGATGAGACCCGCCGGATGAAACGAAGAGCCGGGTGCCGGTTTCGAAAACAAACGCCCGATCAGGCCGCCGACGATTGATCCGCCGATGCCCAGAAGTGTCGTCATGATGAAGCCCAGATGCTGCATGCCCGGCATGATGGCCCGGGCGATGAGACCGATGATGAAGCCGATGATGATGGACCAGATGATGTGAAGCATAGTTTTTCTCGTTAAGCCCGCGAGGCTATCATGGCCGCCGTTTCAAGAGCGACTCTTTTTCGCGACCAGGAGCGTCGGCTACGCGCGCTGACGATTCGCTTCGTCGATCGCGAGATATTCGTCGCGCGGCGGACTGAAGGTATCGAGCACGCGTGTCTCTTCGATTGTCTCGACGCCGTGAGGAACATGACTTGCGAGATAAAACGAATCCCCGGTCGAGAGCTCATGCGGTGTCCCCTCGACAATCAACCGCATCCGCCCGCTCAGGATGTGGACGATCTGTTCCTGGGGATGGTGATGTTCCGGCATTTTGCTGCCGGCATCGAGCCGCGCGGTCATTTGATACATCGACTTTCCGCTTGTCGCGGTTTGGCGCTTGATGCCGGGACAAATTTCGATCCAAGGGTTTTCCTTTTTCATAGCGGTGAGGGAGCGCAGAGCAATTGTAAGACGTTTCTGTAAAACGCCAATCTCATAAATCGGCCTTCGTTCCTACAATTTCAGGACGAAATGATAGGAAGAAATTTTCATCCGCTTCCTGAAATAAAAGCGGTGTGCGTCAAAGCGTTGCACCCCGGAATCCAGCTCGAAATTTTCGCAACCCTGCGCGCGCGCTTCCTCCGTCAGCCAATCGAGAAGCTCGCCGCCGTATCCAGCTGAACGATCCGTTGCGCGAGTGACCAGATCGTCCACGTACATGAATCGGCCGGAGAACAACGATTCCAGAATGCGATAACCCGCGACTGCGCGAACCTCGCCGCCCGATTCCAGGAATACCAAAACGTAACCGCCGCGTTGCTGTCGCCGGACGTGGTCCACAAATTGATCCCGTCGTCGGAATTGTGGTCGCAGCTCGCGCATGACCGCATGGCAACGCGCAATTTGCGTCGGTGTCTTCGCCACGGAGATCTTGGCAATCGAACTTTCCTGTTGGGCCATTTCTTTCTCAGACGATGGGCGTTTCTCGTTTGCCATCATACCAGACGCCAAGTCTCTCGCGTGAGCGCATGCCCTCCGGACCGCGAAGCACCATGGAGAATGATCGCGCCAGGATCGTGCGCCCCGAATAGAGGCGCAGCTTCCGGCCGGAAGTCACGATCGGTTCGCGCAGCAGCTTGAAACGCCCGAGCTTTTTCACGGCGATGGTGAAATAAACTTCCTCGCCGGCGAAGAATTGTTCGTCGAACCCGCCAATGGCCAAAAAATTCTGGCGCGTGGTGAAGAGAAACGCGCCTGCGCCGAAATTGAGCCCGAAATAAATTGCGGAGAAGACTCGAATGAAAATGCGGCCCCAAAGTGGAATCGGGCCTTCCGCCTTGATACGTGCTCCGCCGCCGGCATAGCCCGCCTTCAGCGCGGCCAGCGCATCGATCACATGTGTGGTCAGGATGCGCGTATCCGCGTCGATGAAAAACAAGATATCGCCGCCCGCCTCGCGCGCCCCCGCGTTCCGCACCGCCGCGATGTGACGATGGCTTACCGGCAAGACGCGAGCGCCGGCTCGCCGTGCGATCTCGGCGGTTGCATCTGTGGAAGCGTCATCCACCACAATGATCTCAAAAGATTGCCCCGCAGTTTCGGCCGCGGTCCGGATCGCAGCGAGCGTTGGCGGCAGCTCGTGTTCTTCGTTAAAGGCCGGGACAATAAATGAAATCATGGTTGCCTAACGAATATTGCATTGGTTCGACTGGTGTTCGCCGCGCGTTCCGCAGCAGGCTATTAGCTCACGTTCGCCGGGTTCGCGCCGGAAATCGTATCGATCAATCATCGTGCGGGGTAGCGGCTTCTTCGCTCCGCTGGCGCTTCAGTGCAGCTACTTTCTCTTCCGCGCGATTCACGGCGGACTTCCGGCCGCTGCCCAAGGCGAGGAGTTTTTCCTGGCGATGAAGATTGAGCAGGGCCGCCTCCAATTCCGCATTCTCCCTTTTTGCCGATGCTTTCTGCGCGATTGTCAAAGTCTGGACGAGCGTCGCCTCCGCGCTTTCCAGTTCGGCCTTCGAAATTTCGCCCGCTTGGAATCGGCGCTGCTGTTTGGCCGCTTCTTTCTTCGCCTGAGCCAAACGAGCGCGCTCCAGCCCGGCTTCCAATTGCACAACTTTGAGTGCTCGTTGCTCCGCTTCTACCTTCGCGAGCACGCCGATCTTGTAGAGACGTTCCGCGCCGGCCGCACTTCTCTTCGCCCTTTCTATCCGCGCTTCAAGCAACTGCAGATCGATCTCGGGTGCGGGAGAACTGGCCGACTCAGGCAGGTGTTCCGCCCTTCCTTCCTTGATCAACAACGGCGGTTCGATGTCGAGCGAATCGCCGGGAACCTGTTTTGGAAGTTCATCTGCCGCCAGTGCCGTAACGGTGACCGCGGCGAAGCCGAATCCGAGAAGACGCATGCAGAAAGAGAATGTCATGATTCCCTCCGTCGTGATCGACCACTATAACTCGTTCCTTGACGCGTTGAAATCTCCTGATTTATAACGGCGCCTTCATTGGCACGGACGACCTCTTCAATTCCGGGGCTGAAGGTTTCGGGAAAGAGTCGTCTACGGCATGGCAAGAGCTGACTTGGGAAGATGATGAATTGGACGAGGATGAGGACTTTTTTTCTGGCGGCCGTGCTGGTCAATTTCGCGTCTTCAGCCCGAGCGAATTCGTTCCCCTCCGCGGGGCCGACCGTCCCCGGACGCTCTGCTCGTCTTCGCTCCGGATTGGTCCTGGCGCCCGCTCAAGCTCCGCCCGCGGTGAAACGAGCCATCTGGGCGGCTAACCAGCTTTGTTCGCGGCCCTACCGGTATGGCGGCGGCCATAAATCTTTCTACGATTCCGCCTATGATTGTTCCGGGACTGTTTCCTACATTCTCGGAGCAGCAGGGTTGGTGAAATCCCCGATGAGTTCCGGAGAATTGCGCGGATTCGGCAGCCGCGGCCCGGGAAAGTGGATCACAGTTTACGCGCGCAATGGTCACGCCTTTGCCGTCATTGCCGGGATGCGCCTGGACACAACGGCCTGGCACAGTCGTTCCGATCGGTGGGCGCCGCGCTGGCAAACAACCTATCGTTCGCCTAACGGCTTCATCGCGCGACATCCTGAAGGTTTGTAGAGTGTTTCGGTATTTCAAATGAGAAACGCTCAGTTGGTTTCGCGTGTAATCGCAAAACTCCTTGCTGGCTTCGTGTGACAGGCGATCTTTCGCGGCTAATCGGTGTTTTCCCTTCCTCCTTGGCTTAACCGTCTCCAACCACCGCGCGCTAGGAACGCCTTCGCGGCTGTCACTCTCGTCCTATGTCTCGTTGCAGTGTCGCGGAGTTGGGGAGCGTCTTTTCTTTTTGATGCGACCCACGCCGAAACGGCCGGTAACGCCGACTGGGTCATCGACGAGGATTCCAGTCCGCAGCGTTTCCCCACACCCGATCAAACTACTGTCACTTCTTCCACTCCGGAAAACTACTGGCGCGGTGCGATCTCGGCCTGGGGCATCGAGTTGGTAAAACGCGGTCATCACGTCGAGACACTTCCGTCAGGCGTCGCTATCACCTATTTGAATGCGGGAAACGTGCAGGACCTTTCGCATTACCAGGTCTTCGTGGTTGATGAGCCTAACAGGGCCTTCACCGCCACAGAAAAGGCCGCCATTCTAAACTTCGTCCACGCCGGCGGCAGCCTTTTCATGATCGCCGATCATGACGGCTCCGATCGTGACGGCGACGGCAAGGATTCCCTCGCCATTTGGAACGAGCTTTTCTCCACCAACACAGTGCAGACCGCACCCTTCGGCATCATTTTCAATACCAATAACATTACGCCGTCGAACGAATCGCCCGACAGTTCTGTCAGCGACCCGATTACTCATGGCGCGGCGGGGACGATCACGCAATTCGCGTATGCGGCGGGCTGTTCGTTGACGATCGATCCAACGAAAAACGCCAGCACGCGCGCGGCCGTTTGGACGACGTCTTCCCACACCAACACCAATGTCATGGTAGCCTACGGCGCGTTCGGGGCCGGGAAATTCGTTGCCATCGGTGATAGCTCGCCGGCGGACGACGGCACTGGCGCGTCCGGCAACACACTTTTCGACGGTTGGGATGACGCCAATGGCAACAACGGTCAGCTCATCATCAACGCTTCGCTTTGGCTGGCTACGCCCGCTGCGGCACCGCCGCCCGCGAACGACAATTTCGTCGACGCGCTCGCGCTCACCGGCTCCTCCGCTTCGGCGACGGGGACGAACGTCAATGCGACGAAAGAAACCGGCGAGCCGAATCATGCCGGCAACGCGGGCGGCAAATCCGTCTGGTGGAAATGGACTGCGCCTTCATCGGGAGACGTCGTCATCGACACCAACGGGAGCAATTTCGACACGCTCCTCGGCGTCTATACCGGCACCGCCGTCAACGCGCTCACCCTCATCGCCAGCGATAACAATGGCGGACCGAACCTAACGAGTCGAGTGACTTTCGCGGCCACAGCTGGAGTCATTTATCGCATCGCCGTCGATGGAACGGGCGGCCTTTCCGGAAACATCCAATTGAATCTTGTTCTCACCGATCCACCGCCGCCAGGCATTGGAACAATCGCCTCGTGGAATTTCGACGCGCCGCCGTACCCGAACCCGCTGCCCGCGTCCGTCGGCGTCGGCTCCATCAATTTCACCGGCTGGACAGGCGTCGTCACGAGCTTCGGCGGTGTCACTGGACAGGCTCTCGCTCTCCAGGGATCTGCCGGCAACGGGAGCTATATTGAATTCGATTTTTCGATGACCGGTTACGCCTGGCTCACAGTCGCATTTTCGACTCGCGGCACCACCAACGGATACAATAGCGGCCTTTGGTCCTGGAGCGTAAACGGCGGGGCCTTTGCCACGCTCCCCGGCGTCAATACCGCCACCACATCAACCACGTTCATTCCCAGAACCGTTGATTTTACCACTCAGACCGCGATTGACAATGCGGCCTCCGTCCGTCTCCGCTACACCCTGAGCGGCGCCACAGATTCGTTAGGCAACAACCGCATCGACGACTTTGTCATCAGCGCCACCCAGCTGCCGACTGTGAGCGTGGTCGTGAATAATTCCGACGCCTACGAGCAAGGATCTCAACCCGCCAGCATCACCTTCAGCTCTTCGCTTTCCGCGCCCACGGGAGGTCTTCCGATCCACTTCCAAACCAGCGGAAGTGCCACGCCTCCGGGATCGCCCGGCGCCGATTACGCGCTCAGCGGAAACTCAGGCACCGGCATCGTCACCATTCCCGCGGGCGCTACCAGCGCAACGCTCGTCCTCACTCCCACTGCGGATAACGATCCGACCGAGTTCGACGAAACGGCCACTTTCACGCTGCAGTCCGGCGCCGGATATATCGTGGGATTTCCGGTCGCGGCTTCCATCACCATTCACGACGACACGCCTTACACTGCCGCCTGGGCCGGGCGATTCCCGGGATTCAACGGTGCCGCCGCGGCCGCGCAAGTCGACATTGAAGGAGATGGAATCTCAAATCTCCTCGAGTTCGCTTTCGACGGCGATCCCTTTCATTCCGACCTCGGCATCCTTCCGGTCGCCGGGAAAATGGATTTCGTCGATCCGGACGATGGCAACGTCTTGAAACCCTATCCCATCATCACGTTCGACCGGCGTACCGATGCACCAAACCTCACCTACTCGGTCGAGAGCTCGCATGACCTGGTGAATTGGGCGAACGATCTCGAGCAAGTCTCCGCCACGCCAGGGCCGGGCGCCAATATGGAGCAGGTGGTCTATCGCGGCCTGTCGCCGCTCTCTGGAAACGGCGCGGTCACTCCCGTCTTTCTCCGGGTGCGCGTTTCGAGCGACGAGTAGTCACTGCTGCCCCTAAAGTGAGACACGTCCAAGTTTCGGCCAGTCGTCCGCACGCCTCGGAAGACAGAAAGCAAATCGACTTCGCAGGTGTCCGGTGGCTCTCACTTCTTGACATCTTCCGCGGACGGCGGGTACTTCGTACCTGCCCTTGAAGCCATTGTCTCCAGTCCGGTCCGCGCTCATCTGGCTGCCGCTCCTCGCGGCGGGGCTCTTCGTTTGTACGGGTTGCAATAAGAGCGACGACACGAAGATCACTGTCTATCGCATTCCGAAGGAGACGCAGCCGGAATCAACGATGCAACAGGCGCCAACGAATAGTGCTGCGCCCGCTGCATTGCATTGGACCGCGCCGCCGGGTTGGGAGGAGCAGCCGGCCAGCGGTTTTCGCAAAGGCAGTTTCCTTGTCCACGGCGCGGACGGAAAAACGGCGGATGTTTCGGTGATCTCTTTTCCCGAGGCCGCCGGTGGCGTGATGGCGAATATCAACCGCTGGCGCGGCCAGCTGAAACTCCCGTCGATTTCGGATGAGACGCAGGCGGGCACGCCCCTTTCGGTGGACGGGCACGACATGTTTGTTGTCGATCTGGTGAGCGAACAGGCGCTGCTCCCGGACGGATCGAAGTCGCGCATCCTCGGCGGAATTCTCCCGCTCAATGGCGAGAGCTGGTTTTTCAAGATGATGGGGCCGGACCAACTGGTCAATTCGCAGCGCGACGCGTTCCAGCAATTTCTCCAGAGCGTGCACGCGGTCGGTGGAGCGCCAGCCTCGGTGGCGGCCCCGATGACGGCGAACGCGGGCGCGAGCACGAACGCTCCGACCCCGCCGCCGATCGAAGCGCCGCAGGGCGCTCCGGTGCAATACACGCTTCCTCCCAACTGGAAGGAGAAACCCCTTTCCTCCATGCGTCTTGCGAGTTTCGACGCGACCGCGCCTAACGGAAAAACAGCCGACGTTTCGGTTGTATCATTACCCGGCATGGCTGGAGGCGATCTTGCGAACGTGAATCGTTGGCGCGGTCAGGTGAGCCTTCAACCAATCGATGAAAGCGCGCTCCAACATGCCGCCGAGCACGTCAGGGCAAACGGCCACGATTTTCTGGTTGTCGATTTGGCCAGCACCGGGCCGCTCGGCGATAAGAATGAGAAGCAGCGAATCACCGCCGCGATCCTGGACGAGAAGGATCGTTCGTGGTTTATCAAGATGACCGGCGAAGACGAAGCGGTGGCCTCGCAAAAGAGCGCATTCACCGATTTCCTGCGCAGCCTGAAAATCCCCTAACGAATGACGAAATCCAAATGACGAAGGTCGAAACAATGACGAAACCCGAAGACCGAATGATCCGCCACAGGATCACATCGCTCTATTGTTCGGACTTGGGGCTTAATTCGTCATTTCCCTAATGTCCGCGACCGCCGCCAGCTCCGATTTCTTTCAATCGCCCCTCCGCGTCCTGGCCTCGCTCCGGCTGACCGTCGTCTGTCTCGGCATCGGGATGCTACTGGTCTTTCTCGGCACGCTCGCGCAGGTCCATCTCGGGATTCATGCGGTCCAGGCGAAATATTTTCAAAGCTTGTTCGTTTTCTGGTCGCCACGCGGAGCGGATTGGAAGATTCCGATTCTGCCCGGCGGTTATCTGCTCGGCACGGTGTTGCTGGTGAACCTGATCGCTGCCCACGCGACCCGCTTCCAGTTCTCGAAAAAGAAAGCCGGCATCATCCTCCTGCACCTCGGTGTTATTCTCCTGCTCATCGGGCAATTGCTCACCGGGCTCTTCGCACGCGAAACCCAGATGCGGATCGACGAAGGCCAGACGCTTGGCTACTCCGAGGCATCACGCGAGGTGGAGCTGGCCGTGATCGACATCACGAATCCTGAATACGATCAGGTGGTCGCGATTCCGGAAAAGGCGCTTGAACGCGGCGGCATAATTCAGAATCCGACGCTGCCATTCACGCTCAACATCCGGCGTTTCCTGCCAAATTCACAAGTGGCGATGCGTTCCCAGATGTCCGATGCGCCGCCATCGGAAGCCACTACCGGCCTTGGCCCGAGTGTGACGGTGACGGAAGTCCCGCGGACGGTGAAGGATGACGAACGCGACTTGAGTGCGGCATTTGTCGAAGTGAACGGAGTGAATGGTTCGTTAGGGACGTGGCTGGTTTCGAATGCGATCCCCGATCCGCAATCGTTCACGGTAAATGATCACACCTACGAGCTGGTCATGAGGCAGCGGCGATTCTACAAGCAGTTCGCGCTCACGCTTCTGGATTTCCGGCACGATAGTTATGCCGGAACCGACATTCCGAAAAACTTCTCCAGCCGCGTCCGGTTGGTCGATTCGGAGAGAAAAGAGAATCGCGAAGTGCTGATCTCGATGAACGATCCGCTGCGCTACCGCGGGTTCACTTTTTATCAGGCCGGTTTCGACAGGAACGACAAGACGACGATCCTGCAAGTGGTGAGAAATCCGGCGATGCTTCTGCCTTACATCGCGTGCGGCCTCGTCGCGCTCGGGCTGGTGACGCAATTCTCGATGCATCTGTTCGGGTTTTTGAAAAAGAGGAGCGGATGAAAAAGGCGCGCTCGATTGGGATCTGGATTGCCGTCGGGGCGGCCGCGATCTATGTGCTCGCGCCGCTTTTTCAGCATGACACCCGCGGGGGGTTCGAGATGCAGAAATTTGGCCGGCTGCCTGTGCTCTTGAACGGCCGGATTAAACCGCTCGATACCGTCGCGCGCAATTCCCTCCTCATCATTCATGGCCGGCAAACTCTGAGCACGGATCAGGGCACGCTTACCGCCATCGACTGGCTGGCCGAGGTCCTGATGAAGCCGGACGAAGCGGATCAGCAAAAAATATTCGTCATTCGCAACCCAGAAACGCTCGCTGCCCTCGGCTGGACGACTGAGGCCGGCAAATATTTTTCCTTCCGCGAACTCTTTCCGCACCTCCAAGACGTCGAGCAGCAGGCTGCGCTTGCGCAAAAAGTGGATGCGCAACTGCGCTCGCCCTTCCAGCGCGACATCATCAAGCTTTATGAGCGGCTAACGCTTTATCACCGGCTTGAGAACAGCGTTGAAGTCAAGGGCACGGATGATTTCAAAAGTGAGATCGCCGATCTGGTGAAGAACATCCATCCGTCGCCGGTTCCGATGAACAGCGGGATCTCAGCCGACGCCCTGCAGGGTCTGGGTTTCCTCGCCGAGACCGGCTACTTTTATCCCATCCCGCCGTTTCCGCCTAACGACGATCCGTTACGGTGGCGCAAGATGGGCGAGAGCCTGCTCCTTTTCCTGACCGACGGGAAAATGCATCCGGCGGTGCCTGCCTACGCGGCGATGGCGACGGCGTTCGCGGCTGGCGATCCGGCGACATTCAATAAAACGCTCGATGATTATTCAGCGCGTCTGAAACGGGATCTGCCGGGACGCGTCCGAAAGGCGAATGTCGAATCGGTCTTCAATCAATTGCAGCCGTTCTACAGCGCGATGGTGCTCTACGTTTTGATCTTCATCCTCGCCTGTGCCTCCTGGCTCGTTAAGCCGCAAGCGCTTGGCCGTTACGCCTACGCCCTCCTTATCGCCACCTTTGTTCTTCACACCGCGGGATTGATCACCCGGATGTATCTGGAAGGCCGGCCGCCGGTGACCAACCTTTATTCATCCGCCGTTTTCATCGGCTGGGGCGTGGTCTTGTTAGGCATTTTTCTCGAGCGCTTCTATCGCAACGGCATCGGCAGCGCGACCGCTTCCATCCTCGGTTTCGTCACTCTCCTCATCGCTCACCATCTCTCGATGGACGGCGACACCATGGAAATGATGCGCGCCGTGCTCGATACCAACGGCTGGCTGGCGACGCACGTCGTCTGCGTCACGCTCGGCTATGCCTCGACATTTTTCGCCGGATTCCTCGCGCTCATGTACATCATCCGCGGGGCGTTTACCACCTCGCTCGATCGCGCGACGGCGCAATCGCTCACGCGGATGGTTTACGGGATCGTCTGCTTCGCCACGCTCTTCAGTTTCGTCGGCACCATCCTCGGCGGCATCTGGGCCGATCAATCATGGGGCCGCTTCTGGGGCTGGGATCCGAAGGAAAACGGCGCGCTTCTCATCGTGCTCTGGAACGCCATTATTCTGCACGCCCGCTGGGGTGGGCTCGTTAGGCAACGCGGCCTGATGGTGATGGCGGTTTTTGGCAACGTCGTTACCGCCTGGTCGTGGTTTGGCGTGAACATGCTCGGCATCGGTCTGCATTCCTATGGATTCATGGACAGCGCGTTCCCGTGGTTGATCGGATTTGGCGCAAGCCAACTGATCTTCATGATCATCGGCGCGCTCCCGCCGCACACCTGGCGCAGTCAACTCGAGCCGATCAAGTCGCAGGCCACCCCGCGCTTGGCCAAGCCGCGAGTCGGCCACGCCATCGGAGAGACCTGAGCTTCGGCAGCAGGCGACGGAGATTTCAGTTCCAAATCGAGTGTCTCGTCACGCTTTGGTTAGGGCGCGGCGGCGGATAATCCAGCGGCCAAGCGTGATCGCCGCGCTGGCCAGCCTCTTCCTGCTGGGCCCACTCCTCGGCATCTATTACCAATGGAGCGCGCTATTCGGAACATACGCAGCATTCGCGCTGCTGGCGCTGGTCGTCTACCGCTCCGACGCGCCGGGAACCCACTGGCTTAATTGGATGCCGAACAAGGTCAGGCCGGATGATTATCTCAGGCTGAAGAGAAGTCTGCGTCTGATGGTTGCGAGATGGAAATTCCCAGCCGCGGTAGAAGCAGGTGAAACTCCGTCCACTCGCGGTCGGAGCGAACCAACTTCAATTCCCCCGCGTGAGCCTTGGCCAACTCGCCCGCAATGCTCAGGCCGAGACCTTGACCTGGTATGCGACCATCGGATCGCGCCCGATAGAAGCGGTCGAAAATATGAGGGACGCGTTCGGGAGAAATCGGCTCGCCGTTGTTCCCCACCGTCACCTCAGCTGCGCCGTTCGTAGCGCGCGCGCAGATGCGAATGCGTCCTCGGGGCTCATTATATTTGATCGCATTTTCGACGAGATTCTCCATTATCAGTGCAACCGCGTGGCGGTCCGCCACAACTGGCAAGTGTTGCGGCAGTTCGGCCTCGATCGTTAATCCACGCGGTTCGGCCAGCGTGCGCAGATCGTCGCAGACGCCCTCGAGTAATTCGCGAAGATCAAATTCCTCACGTTGCAAATCCACACGGCCGGCATCGGCGCGTGCGAGCAGGAGAAGATTTGCTGCGATCGAAGTGAGGTTGTGAACTTGATGGAGCAGCGCCTCTGCGCGCGCCTGTTGTTTTTCCGGCGTGTCGGGGTCGGTCAGGATTTCCTCGATGCCCGCGCGCAGCACCGAGAGCGGTGTTTTCAGGTGATGCGATGCGTCAGCCGAGAAGCGAGCCGATTGCTCGAAACTTCGTTGCAACCTCTCGAACGTCGCATTCAAAACCCCGATCAGGCCGGCAATCTCATCTGCTGCGGGCGGCACGGGTAGACGTTGATCGAGATTCTGTGCTGTGATCCGAGAAGCGGCTTGACGGATGGCCTCGACCGGCGCGAGTGCCTGGCCGGCGACCCAACGCCCACCCAGCAAAATCACAATGAGAATGGTCGGTATCGCCGCCACCATTCCGAGCAGAATGTCCCGACCGATCTGGTCTATTTCTTTCATATCGGCGCCGACATGCGCGGTTAGACCGGCCCTATGGAAGGTTCCCATGCGGACGCTTCGTCCATCGAGTGTGCGAGTATGAAATTTCTCAATGCCATCGTCCAGCACCCGTTCGCGGACGTTAGGCGACAGATAAAGCACCTTCCCATCGGCCCGGTGTATCTCTACCAGCCGCCCACGCAAGGCCAGGGGCACAAATATCTCCTTTATGGCAAGGCTGTTGCTCTGCCAGCCGCCTTGGAAATTTTCGATATCCCGAAACAGCTCCTTCGCATCCATTGCCAGGCGCTGATCGAAGGCTGCGATTTCCGCCTGCCGCATCACTATCCAGGTAGTTGCGGCGCCCGCCAGCGTCGCCCCGACCGCGAGGGACGCTGCGTAAAAGGCGAGCTTCCAGCGCAAGGGCCAGCGTTTCATACCGAATCCCGAATCGTGTAACCCGCATGCCGCACGGTCTGAACCAACGGAGGAGAGCCGATTTTTTTTCGCAACCGCGACACGAAAACCTCAACAAGTTTTGTATCGTATTCATGCTCGCGCTCCCAGACGCGCTCACACAATTCGGTGCGGGTAAAGACACGTCCCGGCTCGCGCATGAGAACGCTTAGCAACGTCAATTCTCGCGCGGAAAGCTCTATGTAACGTTGGCCGCGGTGCACGTCGTGACTGATCAGATCCATCGTTAGGTCGCCCACGCGGAGAGTGACCTCCGGCTCCTCCGCATAGCGGCGCCCGAGGGCGCGCACCCGCGCCAGCAATTCCTGCATGGCAAAGGGTTTCGCTAGGTAATCATCCGCTCCGAGCTGCAGACCGCTAACACGATCGTTCAACTCGCCACGCGCGGTCAAGATCAGCACGCGGTGCGACAGGTGTTTGGCGCGCATTCTTCGCAGAACTTCGAATCCATCCATGCCTGGCAACCCCACGTCGAGGACGAGGAGATCGAAAAATCCACCCTCGACCTCACCGAGGGCCGTCTCTCCGTCGTGAATCACAACGGGATCATGGCCGGCTTCAGTAAGCGCGGAAGCAATATGCTTGGAAAGCGGGACTTCATCTTCGATGACAAGGATGCGCATGGCGGCAAAACAAGACGTTGATTCCCGGAAACCTAGTTCGGATTCTGTCTGACGCACGCCGACGAACAGCAAACGAATATCCCTTCGGAAAAACGATTGTGGCAAGTGCCTAACAAACAGTCGACTGTCCTGGAGAGTCGATCTGCAAATGGCTCAATCCTGCGACGGCGCGGCCCCGGCTATTCTCGATTGGGTAAAAGTAACAACTCCGAAACTTTTCACACTTTGCTTCTCACCTTGTGAAGCTCGAACCAGTTCCTTGGAAAAGAAACTATGAAAACAAGTAATGATCCCTCCTTCGTTCCAGGCCCGCACGGCGATGCGCAAGATATGCCCAGTGAAAGCTCGTTAACGCCCGGAGAAGACCGGCAGCGGTCCGAGCGTAGGTGCATGAAAATGATCGCTCGAACTTTCCTCACAGTGTTTGCAACCTCGTTGTGGGTCGTCGGCCCTTCGGCCAAGGCGAGCCCGTTGCTCTATGAACAGGGTTTCGATGGCCAATCCGGTTACGGCCCGAGCGTGGTCTGGGCGGCTTTTGGTTTGAACAGCGAGATCGCGGATGAGTTTGATCTGGTGGCCAATATCGACCGCGTCGTCGCCCTTGGCTCCGCCTACTCTCACACTGCTAATTTTCAGGGCGTGCACGTTCGCTTTTACGAATTTGGTGCGGACAACAAACCGGGCGCGCTCCAGCGCGAATACTTCCTGGCAGCGGGCGACCCGAATGTGTCCATCGATACCGGGGGCGAAATCAGCGCGAACTTATCGCCGGCGTTCGCTGCGACCGGCCGGCATTTTCTCTCCGTCCAACCTATCATGGATTATTGGTACTGGTGGAGCTCGAGCAGTGGCGCACCGCGCGGTGAAGCATTCTACTTCCGTAACAACGCCACCGGCGAAGGCTGGCATCACGGCGACAACCTCAACATCAGCGTCAATGCGGACGTGATGTTCTCCCTCTACGGGACGGTGACGAACGCGGGTGTCATCACCAGTTTGTCCGAGAGCACTTTGCCACGCAGCGGTTATCTCGAAATTTTCGGGAGCAACTTTGGCGCGGACGGCAGTGTGCTCATCGGCGGGATTAGTGCGCCCGTGGCGGATTGGAGCGGCACGAAGATTGTCGCCTATGTGCCGGAGAGTGCCCCACTCGGTTCGCTCCCGGTGCAGGTAGTGAACTCAGTCGGCGGCAGTAACACCGCTGCCCTGACCGTCACCGCTCGACCAGCGGGAGCGAACCACGTGAATTGGCGTTTCCGCATGAACGGCCCGTACTCCGCGGTGCGGCCGGCGATCGCCGCCGATGGGACCGTCTATTCGGTGGATGTGTTCGCGCATCTCTACGCGCTCACGCCGGATGGCGGCTTGAAATGGCTTGTGCGTGGCGCCGGTGCGAAAGGCGTCGCCCTCGGCGCGGATGGGTCGATCTATGTGGCCTCGGAGAGTTTCATCAACGCCTACAATCCCGACGCCTCAGTGAAGTGGAGCTTTGTGCAAAACCCGCGGGCTTTGACCTGCCTGGGCGTCTCGGTGGGTCCGGATGGAAATATTTACTCCGTCGGCACGGAAGGTATGGGGGTGTTTTCGCTCACGCCTGCGGGCGCACTGCGTTGGACAAATCCAGAGCCCTACGAGCGGCCTATTGTTGATTACGGCGAGATTGTCTTTGGCCCGAACGGCGGTACCCACAACCTCTACTTCTCCGCCAACACTCATCTGCGGGCAGTAAGACTCGACGGCGCCTCGGTCTTCACCACTACCAGAGGGCAACCTGCGGTCGCCCCGGACGGCAGCGTGCACAACTCGCTCTCCTCCTTCTCGCCGAATGGCAACCTCCTTTGGACCTTCCAGACTCCGTACCCGGCCAATGTTTTCACCGCGCCGGATATCGCCAGCGACGGCACCCACTACTTCGGGCAGAATTTGATCCAGCTCTTTGCGCTTAACCCCAATGGCTCGCAACGCTGGCACACGACTGTCAACGGCTACTTCGACTCGCCGGTGGTGGACCCACAGAATTCCCAACTCCTCATGGGCAGCGCGGATACGCTTAATCATCCGGGCTTCATTCTCTGCGTCAGCACGCAGGACGGCAGCGAACGCTGGCGCGTCGTGTTGCCCATGGAAGAAGGTTTCAACCAATTCCCTGATACGAGCGCCCGCTTCACGAACGATGGCGGAACCGCCTACTTCATCACCGCCACGGCGACTGGCAACAACAACACGAGCCGTTCCTTCGTTTACTCTCTCAACACCGGCAGCGGCACTCCGCCGCTCCCGACGGGCGTTGTCTCACGTAAGACGCATGGAACGGCGGGGAACTTTGACATTGATCTGCCGCTCACAGGCAATCCGGGGATCGAGTGCCGCAGCGGTGGAGCAAATGGCGATCACCAGGTCGTGTTTACGTTTCCGGCCGCTGTGACGTTGAGCAGTGCTACGGTCACTCCTGAGGCAGGTATGTCGGGTACCTTGGCTGGGCTGCCGGGTATTAGTCCTGATGGAAGGACGGTCACACTAAACCTGACCAACGTTACCGATGTGCAGACGCTCACGATCACTTTGTCCGGCGTAAACAACGGCACCAGCACGAGCGATGTCACTGTCCCGATGAGTCTCCTGTTAGGAGACACCAATGGCAACGGATTCGTCAATGCTTCGGACCTTAGCCAAACCAAATCGCGATCCGGGCAAGCCATTAGCAATGCGAATTTCCGATCGGATGTCGTAGTCAACGGGACGATTAATGCGTCAGACCTTGCCATGGTAAAATCTCGCTCCGGAGCGGGCACTCAATAACTCCGCGACCAAGACGATCATCCGTTCGACGCTGAACAATGGAAAAAGACGGCGCGTTGTGATAGAGCGGAAGTGCGGTATGATCGAATCTTGACGTGAAACATTTCATTTCCACTTTCTCACTTGTTGTTGCTGGTCTGGTCGTTGCTGTTTTCAGTGGGACTCTTCCGGCGAATGCGGCGGTTAACGTGACTCAGCATCACAACCACGATTCGCGCGATGGTCTTTACGTTGATCCGGCGTTTACGCAGGCCAACGCCGCGAACGTAACGCGCGACACGAATTTTACCGGTACGATCGTGGGCCAGGTTTACGCCCAGCCGCTTTACGTCGAGGGCGGACCAAGCGGTCCGGTTGTCATTGCAGTAACGGAATCAAACAACGTGTATGCACTCAACGCCACGACCGGCGCGATCGTCTGGCAGCGCAACGTGGGAACGCCGAGTCGGGTCGATGGGCAATATCACTCCAAATGTCGGAATCACTGGCACGCCCGTTGTCGATCTAGCGCACGCGCTCGCTTTTCCTCGATGCCGTAATCAGCGGTCCGAATAATTTGATCTTCTCCTTGAATGTCGACACGGGTGCAATCAATCCCGGATGGCCGGTGGATGTAAACGCCAGGATATCCGGCTTTAGCTCAACCCGCCAAAGCGAACGGGCTGCGCTCACCGTCCTGGGCTCTATCGTTTACGTTCCATACGGTGGATATTTTGGCGACGCCCTCACATACTTCGGACGTGTGCTCGGCGTGCAAATCGACAATCCCGCCGCCGCAATAGGGTCCTTTGCCACGACCTCAACGAGGGCCGGAATATGGGGGCCTGGCGGCATCGCCAGCGATGGCACCAATCTGTTCGTCACTACCGGTAACGGTGCGGGGGGGACGACTTGGAGCGGAAGTGAAGCCGTCATTCGCCTCCTACCGGGCGCGGTCTTCAGCGGCTCGACTACCGATTACTGGGCACCTACAAACTGGGCGTCGCTGGACGGCGGTGATACTGATCTTGGCGGTTCCGGCCCAATTCTCGTCGATGTCCCGGGTGCCACGCCGTCTGCTCTTGTCGTGGCTCTAGGCAAGGACGGCAACGCCTACTTGCTGAATCGCAGCAATCTCGGCGGGGTCGGCGCGCCGGTGTCGCAATCAGCGGTTGGCGGCACAATCATCCAAGCTGCGGCGACTTACCGAACCGCACTGAGCACATACGTTGTTTATCGCCAGAGCAGCAGCATAACCAAGGCATTCAAAATCACCGCCACCAATCCGCCGACGGTTGCTACTGGATGGTCGATTACCGGGCAAAGCGGCGCCAGCTCTCCGTTTGTCACTTCCACTGATGGCACCAACAACGTGATCGTGTGGGTCGTCGGTTCCGGCGGTGATAACAGATTGCATGGTTACAACGGAAATACCGGCGCGGTCGTTTACGCCGGCGGCGGCGCAAACGAATTAATGACCGGGACGCGCGGTTACAACGCTAATGCGATCGCGGCTCGCGGGCATATCTACGTCGCTGCCGACAACAAAGTCTTTAAGTTCGACGTGCCTTTCGTCCCCCCGACACCGACCGGCGCGGCCTCGCGAAAGACTCACGGCGCGGCGGGTGATTTTGATATTGATCTTCCGCTCACGGGAACACCGGGCATCGAATGCCGCAATGGCGGGGCGACGAACGATTACGAGGTCGTGCTTACTTTTGCCGCCTCAGTCAATGTCACCGGCGACACCCAAGCCCAGGTGACCTCCGGGACAGCGGATGTGGGAAGCGGTGGAGTCAGTAATGGCGGGATGGTTACGGTCACCGGTAACAGCGTCACCGTGCCTCTCACCAACGTCGCCAATGCCCAGACCATCAACGTCACGCTCAATGGAGTGACTGATGGTGTTGGTTACGGCAACATCGTGGTTCCGATGAGTGTGTTGTTAGGCGACGTGAACGCGAATGGCGCTGTGAACGCCAGTGATGTCGCTGTGGCCAAGGCGCAGGCCGGTCAGGGCGTAACATTCGCTAACTTCCGCTCTGATGTAACGGTCAACGGCTCGATCAATGCGGCGGATGCAGCGCTGGTCAAATCAGCTGCTGGCACGGGTCTGCCTTCGAAATCAAAAGAGAGTTCAAGTCGCGATAAGCGTAGCCGGAGCGCAGCGAAGAAAACTCGTTCTGTCAGCGATGCGCGTGCGCTGTCCCGTCGGAATTGGCATGGCGATTGATCGTCACGCTGGTCGCCAAATTAGGGGCCCGGCGTGTTAGTTCATCCCGTCTTACCCGTTGGATTATGAAGTCGCGATGCGCTCTCGCCTGCCTGATCGTGTTTGCGTTTGCCGTCGTGGTTGTGCGCGCCGCCGAGCCGAAGGGGTTCGCGATTTACGTGAGCAATGAACGCTCCGGTGATGTCTCGATCATTGATGGTCAAACAAATGCCGTGGTCGCGACGATTCCGGTGGGCAAAAGACCGCGCGGCATTCACTCTTCTCCGGATGGCAAGCACGTCTATCTGGTCTTGAGCGGGTCGCCCCGCATGGCGCCGGGCGTCGATACCGAACGTGCGCCCGCTGATAAAACCGCGGATGCTTTGGCCACGATTGACACGAGTTTGAGAAAGCTCGTCCAACGATGGCACGTCGGTTCCGATCCCGAGCAATTCGCTCTCAGCAAAGACGGCAAGTTCGCTTTCATTGCCAACGAGGACGACGCGACTGCCTTGATTGTCGACCTGGAGTCCGGCCAGCCGCGCGGGAAAATCAAAGTCTCCGAAGAGCCCGAAGGGGTTGGCGTCAATCCGCGCAATGGCGACGTTTATGTGACATGTGAGGAGAAAGGCGAGGTATTTATCATTTCGCCTAACGAGCAACGAGTGATGGCCAAAGTCGAGGTCGGAGCCCGACCGCGCTCGGTTGCATTTACCCCGGATGGCTCGCGGGCCTACGTCGCCTGCGAGAGCGCCGGCAGCGTTGCAGTGATCGAGACCGGTGTGAGCAAGCTCCTTTCAAAGATCCAATTGCCGGAAGGATCGTTGCCGATGGGCACAGTCATGTCGCCCGACGGTCATGAATTGTACGTCTCGACCGGCCGCGGAAACAAAGTGGCGGTGATTGAGACGGCGACGAATAACGTCGCGGCGATGATTCCGGTCGGAGGTCGAGCCTGGGGCATTGCCCTGAGTCCTGACGGCTCGCGCCTTTACACGGCCAACGGCGCCTCCAACGACATTTCAGTGATCGACGTCAAAGAGCGAAAAGAAATCACGCGAATAAAAGTCGGCGACGGACCCTGGGGCGTGGCGGTGGTTCCGAACCCCTAACGATTGTGGAGCCTCCGCAAGC
Source organism: uncultured Verrucomicrobiae bacterium (assembly GCA_963763995.1). Classification (GTDB taxonomy): domain Bacteria; phylum Verrucomicrobiota; class Verrucomicrobiia; order Chthoniobacterales; family UBA10450; genus CAVTTH01. The sequence goes on from CAVXQL010000005.1 coordinate 77,895, forward strand.
CTCAGAGTTGCCAGCGGATCTGCAGTGACACCAGCCGCGGAGCGCCGATCGAAATCAGTCCGTCGGCTGATTTCCCGGTTTCGATCTCCGCATTGAAGAGATTTTCGACGCGGATTGCGGCAGAGCCGTGCGACGAAAAGTAGTACATCAGCGCCGCGTCGACCGTTGTAAAGGCGGCGAGCACGCGTGAATTTTGATCGTCTTCAAACTGCTGGCCGGTGTAACGAACCTGCGCGTTGACCAGCCACTTCGCCGTCGGCGTCCATTCAATGCCGCCGGTGAAAACGTTCTCCGGAGTCTGTGCGAGCAACTTGCCCTGGAGCATCGGATCGGCGGCTTGCTCGATCGTGGGGTGAGTGAACAAATAGCCGCCGGTCAATCGCACTGATTGTGTTGGCTGCCACTCAGCCGTCGCTTCGAAGCCGGGCGCGGCGACGAGATCGACATTTTGCCGCTGTCGCACAACACCCCCGCCTGGACTGGTGCTGATGGTGACGTTGCTCACCGCATCCTGCAGCCGATTGAGAAATCCGGTTCCCGATATGTGAAACGTTCGGGTCGCCTGCCACTCCATCGCCACTTCTCCGCCAAGCAGCTGCTCTGGCTTCAGGTCGGGGTTGGCGTTAGTGACGTCGTTGCCTACGCGGAATGGGCGGTAAAGTTCGTTCAACGTCGGCACGCGGAAGCCGGTGTAAATCGCTCCCCGCACTGCGAGCGCGTCCGTCACCTTCACGCGAGCGCCGATGCGGCCATTGATTTCGTTGCCGTCGCGATCCGCAAATTGTGAATCGGTGACGACAGCCCCAGTCGCGCGGTCCGTTTCTTTGCGGAAGCCATCGTAAAGCCCCCAATGATCGAGACGGAGGCCGCCTACGATCGTCGTGTTCGAAGAAATCAGCCAGGTGTCTTCGCCAAAGATGCCGGCAAAAATCTGGTCGCCGCCGGCCTCGCGCAAGCGTTGGAATGCCGTGCCATTCCAGAGAAATCTCTCGTTAGTCTGGCCCTCGACCCAGCGCGCATCGCCGCCGAGAACGATGTTGTGTTCGGCCATCACCATACTCCAGACCACGCTGGCGCCCGCGGCATCGGCCGGCACATTGTATTGATCCAGCGCCGGGGTCTCAACGTCCCGATCCGCATTCACCGAACTGAAAGTGCTGCTGAATCGTCGAAATTGTCCGTATGCGCTCAACTGCAACTGAGCTTGCTGCGTCGGTAAGCTCTGGGTGAAGACGGCGCTGACATCTTCGCCAGTCGTCTCGTTCTGCGTGTAAATCGTGCCGTTCCCACGTTCATCATCAAACCAGCGCCCGCGCAGACGGAGTGACGCGTTGTCGCCGATTTGCCACTCGGTGCAAAGATCGACGAGATCGGAATTCGCGCTCGCGTTGTTGTCGACGGGGCCGCGTTGACCCGCCGCGATGACTGGGTAGCCGCCGGTCGAAAATCGATCCGCAAAGAGCGCGGCCGCAAATTTTCCCTGAACAACAGTCGCGTCGAGAGTCGCTTCATACGTATCATCGTTGCCGGCTAATCCTTCCGCCTCGGCCGAAGTCGCATCCATCGGATTGGACACGATAAAGATCGTCCCGGCCAGTGCGGCATTTCCGAACAGTCCGGCTCCACCGCCCGGAACAGCGAGCACGGATGCGACAGACGCGGGCGGCACCTGGCTCCACAAGACATAGCCCGCGAACGGATCGTTGAGCGGGATGCCGTCGAGAAGAACAAGCGTGCGTCCGGCTCCGCTCGGGCCAAAGTTCCGGAGCGTCACGCCCTGTGTAGTCGGATTCGCCGTGCGGCTGCTGCTGCGCCGGAACAAACTGAATCCCGGCACCTGTTGGCGCAGGATGTCGTCGAGGCGAAGCTCGGGCGCGTGGCGAAGTTCTTCCTCGTCGACCAACTGGACGGTAAACGGCGCGGCCGATTCCGCATTGGGCAAACGATCGGCCTCGATCACGACGCGTTCGACGGAAGTTTCATCCGCCCGCGCCGGGAGCAAACCGGTGAACATGAACAAACCTGCCAAAATCAACCTCGGCTTGTGCAGCCCCTTCCGTTTCACCCGTCACTTGTCACTCGTCACCCGTCACTTGTCATTTCAGTTTGTCATTCGCGACTGCACGGACCACTCCTGCAGAAAGGCAAGCACCCTGGTTATATCATAGGTCCTGCCGTGTTCCAGTTCCGAAGAATCTTTTGTCGTTAGGGCGATGCCCTTGTTATCGAGAATGACGATTACCGGCAAACCGAGGCGTGTCGGATTCCCGTATCTCGCGTCAACGTCTTTGTTGTGCTCCTCATTTACGTCAATCTCGACCACGACATAGTCGCGCTTCAATTTCTCCGCGATGGCCGGATCGTTCGAGAAAATGCCGTGGAGCTTGTGACACCAACCGCACCAGTTCGCGCCAAACAGGAGAAGAACGCGTTTGTGTTCCGCTTGTGCATCCGCCAGGGCCGCGGCGATCTGCTTCGCGCCCTCAGCCGTCTCGTCATAGATATGAGGGCGGGCTGCCCTGCGCCAGTAAGCCGCCCCCACGTAGACGGCTGCCAGAAAGCAGAGAAACAAGCACAGAGACAGAAGTTTGATCTTCATTAGTCACTGTTAGGACGGAGCGATCCGCGACCTTTGGATTCAAACTTCTCGGCGTGGCAATAGGGAGGCGACCACGCGAATGGCGAGCAGAAAGAACGCGGAAGCTTCGGTCCTGATCCTGGATCTCCTTTGGGCTGGTCTGCACTCGTTTGCGGTTGGCTTGCCCGTTGGGAGTTGATTCAGTCGGAAGCGTTGCAGAAATCGAATATAACTGGTTAGGGACTGTGGGCAGCGACCAGGGGCGGTGCCTCTTCGATTCCGAAGGAGAGCGCGTTCAAATGGTCCGTCATTTTCTGTCACACAACTGCCACACAGCGCCTCCGAAAACGTTACCCTTCTCTTCTCGACGAAAGCGCCCGGAATTCTAGGGTGTGATCACATCCAAACAGCGACACCAAACAACAATACAAAACAGCAAATAATATGAGAAAAAATTTCATCAAAATGACGCTTCTGGCTCTGGCCGGTGCGGCGCTAATGGCGACATCGGCGAAAGCGCAAGTCGTGTATTCGAATGGCGACTTTCTGCTCGGTTTTCGCCAGGTCGGATCGGCCAACGATGTCCTGGTCGATATCGGAACCTTCGACGTCAATTCTAATCACATCTTCAGCAATCTGGGAAATCTCGGAGCCACGTTAGCCACGACCTTCGGCGTGGGCTGGGCCACGGATATGAATGTGTTTTTCAGTATTGGCGCAACGACGGCCGGATCGAGCCACGTCAACTTCGTGACCGCTCCCCATAACAATGGCGATCCGCAACCGACACCGTGGAACAACCTATCGACCGGAAATTCGATTGCTCTGTCGAACAAGTTCTTTGCCCAGGGTACTGCTTATAATCAGTTCACGCAGACCATGGGCAATCCCGCGGTCGTGCAACCGAACAGCAGCACCGACAGCTACGCTGCCTATATGCCGGGCGGTGTCAATGATGCGGGACACGCCAATGGAAACATTGCCTACGGCTTTTTCAATCCGACGACGGAGAATAATTTCGGCGCCGGAGTCGCCAACGCGTTCCTCAATTTATATCAGTTGACCCCAGGGGGCGGACAGTCGCAGCTCCTCGGCTTTTTCAGCCTAAGCGCCGACGGCAACACCTTATCATACATGGCTATTCCGGAACCTTCCACCTACGCGTTGGCGGTGTTCAGCCTCGCCGGGCTCCTCGTTGTTCGACGGCTCCGGAGGAAAGCCCCTTCCGCTTAAGAATATCAACGAATCGAAATCCAAAACTTAGAAATCCATTTCCACGACAAACGACCGCTTAAAAGGAAAAACAAAAATAATATGAATCTATCGAAATACGCACTGGCGGGAATTCTCGCCCTAACCGTCACGGCAACGGGCTTTGCCGGAACCCGACAGGCTCAACCGGGGCAAGCTCCGGTGAAAATTTACATCACCGGTTCAACCGCATTTCGCTCCGCCGCCACTCCGGCGATCGGTTCGATCCTTTCGGGCAGCGTTAGCATCGCCTATGACGGCCTTACGGCCGGTGTCACTTCGGAAAACAATGCGAACGCCGTGACTTGGACCGGTGGAACCATTGGCGGCACGGCAGTCACCATCAAGGCCTCCTGGTCGGGATCGGCCGGTGGTATTCAAACTGTCGCCGGGAGGCCGAACTTCAATGTTCGCTTCCTGCCCGACGGCGCGGCCGGGTCGAACAATAGTGACCCAAGGCAGACGGGTAACCCGGCCGAGTCATCCCCGCCCGATATGGCGCTGTCCGATGCCTACCAAGGCGCAACACCCTTCAACGGGACCTTCCATGGTGTGACCTATGCAAACCTGCTCGATCACACGGTTGGCGTCGTCACATTTGTTTTTGCCGCAAGCAAGAACTTCCCGCTCGGCACCGGCAGCGGTACCTCATCGTCCTACTCGATGACGCCACAGCTCGCTCAAGCGCTCTATCCAGTGGGCGCCATCCCGTTGTCGATGATCACGGGTAATAACACCACCGACCGTAACATCGGGGTGTACGCCACGGGACGCGACTTTGATTCGGGCACACGCCTCACCGCAGTGTCTGAACCGGGCGTGGGCGTTTCGACGATTTTGCAGCAGTGGAAACCGACGGTTGTCGGCAGCACGATAACCGCTCTCGCTCTTTATCCGGTAACGACAATCAACGGCGTGAGCACGGGCGTCCCTGGCAATGGTGGAGAATCCAGCGGCAGCTCATTGCGCGCATATCTAAACAACACACTCACTGCCGCAGCCTACCAGACCTGGTCCAACACTCTGACGAATGGCTACCTCATGACCTATCTCGGTGTGGGCGACTACAACAACGTCTCGGCTAACGCGGTCAAGTTGAAGTACGCCGGGTTTGATTTTTCACAGCAAGCGGTCGAGGAGGGTCAGTACACTTTCTGGGGTTACGAACATTTGGATTGGAAATCCGATCTGGGCAATGGCACAACGGGTGGACCTGCGGTGAAACTCACGTGCGCCAACAATCTGAAGACTCAGATTACCAATTCCACCTCCGCGGTGTTGAATCCCAATGTTTCCCTGGGCGATATGCAGGTTCAGCGCTTTTCCGACGGCGGAACGGTCACTCCGATCAACTTCTAAATAAACGGAACGCACTTTGAGACGGTGCGGGCAGAAATGTCCGCACCGTTTCGGCTTTTCGACCAAGACGCTTTCAACGGATGCGAATCTCGCCTCACTTTTTGGTTCCGTTTCTAAGTGTCAGTGTGCTGGGCGGCGCGATGCTTATGTTTGTTACTCGATCGGATTTCAATCGTGTCAGCTCGGTCAAAACCCCGCCCGCAGACTTGGAATCAGTGGCGGCGGCACCGGCCGGCAACGATGGCTTGTCTCGCGGGAACCAACAAACTCCGATTCGACCAGAGAAATTGGAGAGCGAAGTGCTCGGGCGAGTAGACGCCGATATTTCCCAAGGCGACAATGCGACCGTCTCAAACGCTACGTTGATCTCGGCCAAACCGTCGACACCGGTGGAGGATAATATTTCTCCCGGCGGTACCGCGGTCGACCTTTATGCGAAACCCTTTTCCTCGGGAAATTCCGATACTGCGGCTACAAATCTGAAGCCCGCTCGGGCACATCCATTCACGCACGACGAGGAAATGTATCGATTGTGGTACGGATGGGCATCGATCGATGACTTTCGCGCAGCGCGGTCGACGGAACACTAGGTCAACCGAGCAATTCGGACAGCGCAGCGCGCTGTCCCTGCCTGTTGGATTGTGGGGTTAGCGCCGCGGCAGGTTTTCTCGGCGCTTCGATTCTGGCGCGCAGCTCTTTTGCGAGCCGTTCTCCTTCCTGCACTTGCGTGGGAGTCATGCCTGTCTTGATTTCCGCCAGGGGAACGCTGCCGGTGGCTTCACCCTTATCGGCGCTTAGCTTCAACCACGCGTAGGCTTGAATCAGGTCTCGCTCACCGGCGATGCCGCTGGAATAGAGAAGACCGAGATTCGCCTGGGCCTTGGCATCGCCTTTCTCGGCTGCCTTACGAAACCAGTCCGCTGCCTGTTTGCCATCCATTGCCACGCCGAGTCCATTTTCATATAGAAAGCCAAGAGTGTTTTGTGCCCAGGCTTCGCCTGCGGCGGCAGCCGGGGCAAGCCATTTCGCTGCATCGGCATAGCTCTTTTCGCAGCCTTGATCGCCAAAGTAGTACCAGCCGGCCGAGGTGAAGTTCGGCTTCGACGTAATTCTTTTCGGCGGCTTTTTGGAACCAACGAATCGCTTCCCGACAATCCTTCTTCGTTCCAGTCCCCGACAGATACATTTGACCGACAGTGTCCTCTGATTCTGGAACTGATTGTTCAGCTGCCTTTTTGAACCACGAAAGCGCGATCGCCTCATCCTTATTCACCGCGCTACCCTGGAGATACATCACGCCGAGATTGTGCTCCGCCTTGGCGTATCCCTGGGCGGCGGCCAGTTTAAAAAATTCCAGCGCCTTAATATCATCTTTCTCTACGCCGTCCCCGTGAAAGTACGCGCGCCCGATGGAAAATTGCGTCTCGGCGTCTTTGCTCGTCGCTTGCTCGTCGATTTTGGTTCCGGCGATGCCGGATAACGGAATCGCCAGCGCAATCGTTACCGAAGCAAGCATCCAGTTAACTCTCAATTTGTGATGAAAACGTGGCGAAGACATCATGGTCGATCTCCTGTTTGTTTTGCTTGAAGCACACCGTTCAGATTTGTTCGAGCTTCCGTGAAATCCGGTTTCAACCGGAGCGCTTCTTTGTATTGAGCGACCGCGTCGTCGACGCGGCCGAGAACGAAGAGTGCCCCCGCCATATCATTGTGTGCGACGGCTGAGCCGGGTTCTAGCTCGAGGGCTCGCGCGAAATGGAGCCGCGCCTTCTCGATGCGCCCGGAATTGAAAAGAAGAGCGCCGAGGCTCTGATGCGCCTCGACGTAGTTGGGATCGAGCCGCAACGCTTCCGAATATTCCGCGATCGCTCGCTCCGGCTGCGCCGCCTTTTCCAGCTCCACACCCAGGTTTCTGTGCGCCTCGGCAAATGTCGAGTCGCGTTTGATCGCTTCCTCGAAGAAATGCGCCGACTCGGAGGGATGGCCTGTTTTATCGAGAACGACACCAGCTTCGAAATACGCCTTGGCTGACTGCGGATTGAGCCGAATGACTTCGTCCAATTCCGTGATCGCTGCGTCGTATTGGCCGGTCTTTTCCAAAGCGGTGGCAAAAGTCAGATGCGCCTCGGCATAATGAGGCGCCAGTTCGACGGCTGTTTTCAATTCACGCAGGCCTTCCTTCGAACGATTTTGATCCAATAACGCCACCCCCAGATTCATGTGCGCGACCGGGTTCTTTCCGGTTGCGGCGATGGCGTGCCGGAAAAGAGTTTCGCTATTATGCCAGTAACCAATCTGCTTCCGCGTCAGGATCGCACTCGTGCCGAGGATGAAGATTGTCGCCAACGGCAAAACTCGTTTCAGCCAAAGGCGATCTTTCGTTAGGTCATAAATTCCCCACACCAAAACGATCGTCGCGCCGATCGAGGGAATGTAGGTATAACGATCGGCCATGGATTGCGCGCCGACCTGCACCAAACCGATCACTGGGACTGCCGTGCCGAGGAACCAAAGCCAGCCCACGAGAAAGTACGGATGAGTGTGTCGCGAACGCAGCGCGAGGAAAGAAATCCAAAGAAGCAGGCAGACCGCGAAAGTTACCGAGACGAGCGGCCAATAGACTGGGTGCGGATAGAACGCGGCCAGATCGACGGGGCAAAAAAATTTGCCGAGATACCGGCAGTACGAAATGGCCGCATTCTCCCAGCGTGTGACGACGGGATAACTCGCCATCGTCTTTACGGCACCGGCGTTTTTTTGAACGACCAACGTGATCGCGCTGACCACGACAGCGAGAACAAAGAAGGACAGCTTTTCAGTAATGAGGCGCCGCGCATTCGTGTTTTGAATGGAGAATCGCCAACGCCGGAGCGGCCAATAGTCGAGCAACAACATCACGAACGGCAAGCTGACAAGCATCGATTTGCTCATCAGGCCCAGAGCATAACAAACAATGGCCGCGCCGTAGTAAATAGCCGCCTTCCGCGTTCCTCCACGAACGCGCTCGACCCAGAGCACATAAAACCCGAGCGTGAGCACACCGAAGAAAGCAGCGAGCACGTCCTTGCGTTCGCAAATCCATGCGACCGACTCGACCCGCAGCGGATGCAATCCGAAAAGCGCGGCTAAGACGAGACTGCGTCCTGTGGCGCCCGTCATTTTCCAAAACAACAGGAACACGAACGCAGTCGTGATCGCGTGAAGGAAAATGCTGGTCGCATGATGACCCGCCGCATTCTGGCCGAAGAGCGTGCAATCCAGCATGTGCGAAAGCCACGTGACCGGGTGCCAGTTGGACGCGTAATTGGTTCGCAACGCCCATGAGAAATTCTCCCAGCTGAGACCGCGCTGCACGTGCGCATTCGCCGTCACGTAATCGGGATCGTCGTAATTCACGAACCCGTTTCGCGTAGCCGGCAGGAAAGTTAGGAGAACGCCTGCCGCCAACAGGATCGCGAGGAAGATAACCGGCTTTCGCCGACCCACGCTCGAGCCGGATTCCACCGAAACATTCTCAGAACTCATCCAAATCAGCATGCACCTCGCAGCCGCCTGATTAAAGCGATCCGCCGCGAGATTCCTTCGGTTGAACCTGCGAGAGCCGAACAGCTTCACTTCCGGCCGAGGTCTGCGTTCCTTCTTCCTGCTGCTTTTTCTTTCGTCGCCGATCCTCGTCATCCTGGTCGCCGCCGCCGTAGCCGAGCACTTCGACCGAGATGATTGACGGAACTTCTTCCTGGACCGCACCGGCCGGGTTCTGATTCGCGAGGTTTGAGGCGGCGTTATTGGTCGCGGCGATGGAGTTGGATGCGACGGTCAAGCTGCCGAGGTTAGGCGCGGCGATGGTGGGAACACCGGCACTCGTGCCGCCGACCTGGATGTTTCCTGCGTTAACAATCGTGACCGCGGCGAGATTGAGATTGCCCGAGACACGAATGCCGGCGTCGCCCGCATCAATTGTTCCTGTCGGGGCGATCAGATCGACATCGGCCGGCGGCACGCCGGCGACGGTTTCCAAAACACCGATACCGCCACCGGTGGCCAATCCGGCGAGGTCGGTTTGGACGTCGCCGCTCTGCGGATCGATCAAGACACGCGTCGGCGGCGCCGAGAATACGGTCTTCGACGAAACACCGGCAGCGATATTTCCGTTCGAGGACCAAATGATTTCGTTGCCACCGCGCAGGGTGAAGATGCGAGACGTTCCGACATTTACGCTTTGATCGGTAAAGATCGAGATGCTGCCGCCGTACTCAGTCAAAATCCCCTGGTCCGCGGCCTGATTACCTGTCGAGTCGACGCCGACATTGAGCCGACCACCAGGAGCGAACAAGCTGATGTCGCCGCCATTCTTCGTCTTAATTTCGCGCGATGTGAGCGAGATATCGCCTCGCCATTCGTCGCCCGGAAAGAGCGCTGCGATCGCGGCGTATCCCTGATCGAAATTTCCGAAGTTCGCGCTGTCGGGATCGTTTCGGTCGCGTCCGGCATCCCGCAGAACGAGATAGAAAACGTCGAGGGCAAGCGCATCCTGCTTCTCCTCCGGCAGCTGGTTGAATTGAGCCCAGATCTCCGAGTCGGTTCCGTTTGGCAGGCCAATCAATTTGCCTAGTTCCGGAAGATAACGCGCCGATCGATCGGCGGCGGAATTCGGATCGAGAAATTGCGATTCAAAGGTCGCGAAATCGAGCGCGCTGTTCGTTAGTCCGTTGGACAAGCCAATCCCGGCGCCGGCAATGATATCCGCGCCGACGAAAGGGAGAAACGGATTGCGCGCGTTCCCGATGCTGGTGACGCCAACAGCGGTTCCGTCGGAATTATTCGGTCCCACTCCGAGGTCGAAGTTTCTACCGGCCAGCACTTCGAGAGTGCCCGGGCCGCTGATCTGAATATCGCCCGCGCGTGGATTATCGAGCGAGTTGCTGGGCGATGTCGCCGCGGCACGCAACGCGGAATTCGGGTCGTATGCGATTAGATCGCGTCCGGCGGCGATCAGAGTAAGGTCGCCAGCGTTAATATTCTGAATGTAAAAAGCGATATCCGTAATATCCCGCCCGGCGACTACGCGAGCAGCTTTGCCTGAAAACAAAGCGAAGTCGCTAATGTCTCCGCTGTCGGCATAGAGATGAATGGGATCGAGATCGCTGGCGTGGAGAAGTCCGGGAGCGTGGAGGGTTTGTTTGTTTTGCAAAACAGCGGCAGTCCCTTCGAACGAACCAGTTTCCGCGAATAGGGCCGAAATCGCACTCAGAAAAATGTCCGTGTTTGCGATGTTGAGTCCCTGTGCCGTTGGATTGGCCAGCGTGTTGCGATAGGCGAACGGACTCGTTGTCCCAGGCACCCGGGTGGGGTCGGCGTCGGAAAGATTGATCTGGCTGGAAGCGAAGGTCGCGTTGCCATTTCCTACGAAACCGTTGCGCTGCAAACCATTGATCGCGCCCTGCGCGATCAGATCGACCGTACCGTGTGATGCCGGAAATAGAGTAAGATCACCTGCAACATTCAAATCGCCCGAGAACGCGGTCACGCGCAACGTGGGCGGCAGCAACGAAACCAGACTCCCAAATGCATTGGCATTAGGTTCATCCAGCCGCAGCCAGGGTTGATAATAGGAAGCGCTCTGGTTCTGCGGAGTGGTATCCAACCGGGAAATGCGGTTCAGCCACGCTTGCAACAACGGAAGGTTCGATCCCGCACTTGGCAGGGAGATGCTTTCACGCAGTGTGACATTGCCGGTTAGCGATTCCACGTTGACCGCATCGGTCGAGGCATAAGTGGAAAAATAAGTTTTATACCAGTACGAATTGTTCACTCCCTCGGGCAGAAGAAATGGATTTGCGACCGGGCCGAGTAACAAATCTCCTCGGGCCGTCACGTCGAAACTCCCCTGCCCTAAAAACAAAGTGGACGGCAGCCATTGTTCTTCGGACAAAACATCCGACGGAGTGACCACGGTGGCTCCCGATACTGAACGGCCCGCATTGGTCAGAATCTGGTTGCCGGCAGTGAGCGTTCCCTGACCGCGCTCGACATAAAAAGTGCCGGCGTCGATGTTGTTCCCTGATCGCACGGTGACGTCGCCACCGCCAAGCTCCACCAGGTTGGCAGGGTTGGGAGCAATCGGGTTTCCCATGCCGTCCGTCCCGGCCATGCGGGCGTTGGTTGGCGCCACGGCGTCGATATTGCGCACATCATGACCGGCCTTGAGGACAACGTTGCCTCCACCCAGCGCGCCAACTCCTTCAAAAAAGTTGCTGAAATCTATCCACCAGGTCGTCGACCCGACGTCGCTAAAGCCGCTTCGTGTGACCGGCGCAAACAGACCTGTCGCCGGATCGACCAAACCACGCCGATAGAGCCAGTTGACCGGCAGCTCTCGAGAAGAATCATCTACCAAAACACCGGCAATTTGAGTTTGATGAACAATGTCACCCTGGGCGCTGATCGTGATATTGCCACCCGCCATGCTGTATTGCGCAGGGTAAGGGATAGTCTGTTGGCGAATGCCGAGGGGGTTGCCGGCAGATGTTTGTCCTGAGAAGTTAGGGGTAGGTGTATCGAACATCCCGCCAAGCGTTGGATCCGCGACCTGAGTTCCAGCCGTATAGATCGTGGCAAACTGATTCAACAGTTTTACGTCGCGGCCCGCGGAGATATCGATGTCGCCCGACCCGGTGCGAATGACTTGAAAGCGAGTGGCAACAGCGCTGGCCGTTGTAGCGCCACCGCCACCGGAACCAAAAACATTCAGGCCGTAATTTTTCCCAAGCAAAACGGAACCGCTATTCGCTCCCAAGGCCGACAATGCTTGAACGCGGTGAAAATCGGCAGCACCGAAATCCGCGCCAGCGGTCAGATGATAGGTCCACGACTGCTGGTTAGGCGCAAGCATCGGATTTAGGGCGAGCAATGCGGAGTCGTAGGCACTGGAGACAAACCCGTCGCTTAAGGCATTATAGAAAACCAGATTGCCCGCAGCACGCAGGGTTAGGACGCCAGCCGAGCTGTTTGGCCCAAAGCGATAGCCGGCCAGGTTCCAATCGCTGCTCGAAGTCGAAGTCGTCGTGCCGAGGGTAAGATCACCGCTTCGATTAATGATTTCCGCTCCGGCCTCGATGACGGCAAAGGGGGCGAGACCCTGATTGTTGGCGAACAGACGATTGAACATGGCAGTGTAGGTGGACGTCGTCGTGCCGTCTGCGCCGACAAATGCGGTTGCGTTCGAATTGACGGCGTTTTGCACTGTCGAGTCGATCGCGCCACCGCCGGCGGTGAGATCGAACAGCTCGTAACCCTCGACCACAATACTGGAGGCGCCGACGATGTTGCCGTTGATCGCGTTGACTTGCAGATCGGTGTTGTCCGCGATCTGCGGCGCACGCAAATGAAGTGTGCCACTGAAATCCCCGAGGCTGGCCGGACCAGCGACCGACAAATCGATGGTCGATCCGGTTTGAATGTCGAGAAGCGCGTCTGGATCGATCGCGCCGTCAATTTCCGATCCGGCTGCGAGCGAAATCGCGCCGCCCTTTCCGGCGTGATCGAACTCCTGCGCCGCGACGGTTAACAGGGAGCCATTTTGCAAAGTGACACTGCCGCTGGCGTCGAGACTAATTCTTCCTCCGGTCAGGCCGGACGCGTTAATTGTCCCGGCGATGATAATCGAGCCATCGTCGGTGGAAAGATTGAAGACCTGGCTGGTGGCGAGGCCATCGACGAGAACGTCGCCGTGCCGCACGCGAATCGAGCGCGACTGCGTAAACGATGCGGCGTTCAAGATGGCGTCGAGCGAAGCAAGCGTGGGCAAGCTTCCGACATCGAGGGAGAAACTGCCGTCGCGGCCATTCGCACTGCCCGCGCCGTTTAGGCCGCCATTCAAAACAAATCCGCCATTTGGTGCCGCAACCGAAAGAGTTCCGGCGTTTCCATCCTGACTCTGAGCGGCCACATTGATTGATCCTTGCGCCGCGACGTTGACCGAGCCGTTGTCGGCAATCAGGCTAACGACTCCTCCGCTCGTATATTTGATGAGATCATAAAAATTCTGGGCCGTGCCGCCGACATCGATTCTGGTGGAAAATAGATTTCCGATGGTCACGTTACCATTGGTCGCCTGAAGCGTGATCGAGCCGCTCGGCAACAGGATATCGATGTTATCGGTCACACTCGCGCCGATGATGCTCAAACTGGCGCCGAGCCCGCTGGCGGCAGTGGATGCCGATGAATTCGGGACCGATTGTAAATCGATCGTGCCGGTCGCGGAAATGGTTTGGGTGGCTCCGAGGCCCGCAATGATGATTGGCGCGGTCATGGTCAAATCTCCGTCGAGCGAAAACGATCCGGCATCTTGCAGTTCGACGCTCTGAGAAGCGTTGAAACGTGCACCGGCGAACTGATCCACCGTCATCTGATTCATACCGAATCGAATTGTCTCGGCATCGAACCGCAGTGTTCCGTTCGAAGCGACGACGGCGCCGGATGCAGTCGCGTTCGCCGAATTATCGAGACTGATTGTTCTCCCGACAAAGTCGACGATGCCGCCGTTGTTGAAGCCGCGAATCTCCCCGGCGTGCAACGCCAGGCTGTTCGACGCCGTGATTTGTCCGGTGCCATAGATGTCGATGGAGGAGTAGCTCAAAAGCGAAAGCGCCTGAACCGCTTGAAGGTTCTGCAAAGCAACGCCGGCCAGAACGAGTCCGGCATCTGGCGGCGGCTCATCGCCGTTTGGCAACTGGATACTGATTCGACCGCTGTCGAGATTGACTACCGAACCAGTGAGGATCGCGCTCGGATCGAGCGATGTCGCCGATGTCGAGTCCAGCGTCACACTGGCTCCGGTCAGGTGCACGTTCGCACCGACGAACTCGTGCGGAACTGCAGATGAATCGACACCGAAACGCGCAATCTGCGCCAAAGAATCAACACTGACTCGCAGGAGCACCCCGTCGCCGCTTCCCGCAGTATCCGCATTCCCAAAAACGAGCAAGTCGGCCGGCGCGGCCAGCGATCCTGAGGCAGTGACGATCGCCCCGGGCGCGAGCGTGAGAGTTTGGTTCGCGACCACGATCACACCCGGCCCGCTCAACGGCGCGCCCGCGTTATCGATCATGACGTTGTTGGTCACCACCGTCACGGCCGTCCCGTCCACCGAGTCATGCCGGCTTCCTCCGATCAACAAACTTTCCGCGCCGAAAGCGCTTAACGCCGCGGCATCGAGAACCAGTTCGCCAGGAGCGCCAACCGCACCCGGACCGCCGACCAGGATGTCAACCGGGCTGCTGATATCGACCTGACCGCCGCGTCCTCCGCTGGGCGTCCGCGAATCCAAACTACCGAAGATCGACATCGTCTCGGTCGCGTCAAAGAGCAGGCGCCCCGAATCAATCGGTAGCCGCGGGACGGCGATGTCGCGATCGATGGCGGCCTGTCGCAAATAGGTGTTAGCGGAGTAACTGTTGTACTGTGCGCGACTGCGAATGACCGAGCCGGACGCGATTTCAAAAGAAGAAAAGAGCGGCTGGCCAGCCAGCGGATTGAATTCGTTGAAACGATAACCCGATGTGAGCGCCGATCCATCCGGTTGCGACAAGCTCGCCACTGGAATCCCAGCTTGGGGCGTGATCAGAAACGCGCCGGGTAGCAACGCATAACGCGCAGGGAGCAAAGTGTAGGTTCCAGCCGGCAGTCCGCTGCCGCCATTGAGATAAACTTGATCGCCCACACTCAAGCCGCTGTTGGTATAGCCTTGATCGCTCCCGAAAACCGAACTGGCGTTGTAGGGCGCATAGGGAGCGTAGCCGGTGTCGTAGCCCGGAAGGATGGCGAAGCCGGACGAAGAATTGAGAATGTCGATCGTTCCATTGACGCCGGAAACGAATTGGTAGGCGAACAGATCGCCGCCCCCCGAATATCGATTCTCGAACCTGGTTCGTCAGAAACATTTGCTCCCGCGATGTTGATATATTTCCTCGGCACACCGCCAGCGGTGATGTCGTTGCCGGCGGGATCAATCCAAGCCGTACCATTGAGATTGAATCCGTACGGGATGGTGAGGGCGTTGCCGCTGATCGGGTCGACCGCGGCAACCGACGTGATGCTGCCGGCGAGAAGGCTTACGTCCTGAGCGGAGGGAATCGCGAGGTTGGTAATTGGATCAATCGGGGCGTCGCCCGTTCCATCAAAGCCGATGTTAATTGTGCCGAGGGGCGCACGCAGAACACCAGCGTCATTGATGACTGAGCCATAGACGTTCAGCTCTCCTCCGGCCGAGAGCGGTAAAGGCCGTGTTCCGCTTGCCGCCAGGGTGATCGTCCCGGGAAGCGAGTCTTCGTCCGAAATATAATCATACGCTGCGATGGTGAATTGCGTCGCCGTCGTCGGATAAATCTGACCCGCGGTGATCGAGATGTTTCCCGCGACATCGAGCGTACCGTCCCCGCGAACGTCGCCGTTGTTAGCAACTAGATTCAGATTGCCGATGTTCTGGAGCGAGAGATTCCCGATGTCGATCAAAGAAGCCGCCGCTGAGAGATTGCCGGTGCCGAACGTGGGCATGAAATAAAACGGCTGGCCAGATACGGAGAATGCGTTTCTCGGTTCCTCCTGCGCGAATGGCGGCCGGAAAGCCGTACCTAACGAAATGTATGGCGCGCTTAGATTCACCTCTCCGTCAGCTCGAATGACGCCGCCACTGGCAATGAGCAGGCTGCGATCGGCAGTGATCGTAACCGGCCCGGAGAATTGGATCGTGCCCTGAAGCACGAGCGAGGCGAGCCCGGAGTGAATGAAATCATCCGCCGCGAAATAGCCTTCGCCAAAAATTGGATTGCCGTTTTCGTCGACCACGAGATGACCGATGGCGTTTTCGCCCGGACCATAGAAGCTCGCTGGAATCGCGCGATCGTTTTGGGTGACGATGATATTGTCATCGAGCGGCGTCGTCACCACGCCCGGCGGTTGAAACCTGTTGGATGAGATCGACAGCGTTCCGCCGACCGCGCTGGGACCACCGGCTGCGCCCAGTAACGTGCCGTCGGTGAAGAGTTCCTGCGATCCTCTGAGCGTGATCGAGCCGCCGTTGCTGTCTACTCGAGTGGGAATAAGCGGCGCACCGCTGAAGGAGCCAACAGGCGAGCTGCTGCTATAACCCGGTGCGAGATCGAGGATCCCAGTCGCGCCCGAGACATCGAGGATGGAGCCGTTTTCAGACACGATATTCCCCGAGACCGTAATATTGCCGCCGGCCAGAACAGTTCCGATCCGGAAACCGCGCGAATCAGGCGTCAGCAAGGTGGTTCCCGCAGCCGATAGAAAACTGGTCGGTCCGAGATCGACAGTCGGGAGAGCGTGCGACTGATCGCTGAAAAGCGTAGCGGTGCCGCCGCCGCCGCTGATCGAAATATTGCCACCCGGGGCGATGATGCTTCCGAGAACGGCAGCCGTGTTGGCCGAGATTGAAACCGACCCAAGCGGATCGGTCTGGATCATTGCGCCGGCATTCAAGATGAAATCACCGCGCACGAACTGTTGAATGGTGGCGTTGTTATACGGATCCCTTACTCCCGGCGCACGGAACGACAGACTCACCGGCGTACGCACACCTTCCGGCAAGAGCGTCGGAGTGAGGGAGATCGTTCCCGCGCCGTTCCCGTCCAAACGTGCGAGCAAGCTCTGCACGACCGGTTGAATGATCGTGCCCGGCGCAATGACAACAGCCGGGAGAAATTCGTCTGTTTGATCGGTCGGCGCTCCCAATCCTGCGATCGTGAAATTTGTAAATCCGCCCTGATTGAAGAAATCCGGCGTGAGCAGCAACGCGTCCGGATTGGTTGTTGTCCCGCCAATCTGGACAAACGGCGCCAGAATTCCGAGCGAACCACCCTTGCTACCGGAGAAGCCGCGGAGCGTGCCGTCCAGAACAATTTGCCCGCCGAGAACCGAAGCGATATGCAAGTCCTGCCCGGCATTAATCGAAATGCTGCCCCCGGAACCGTAGGAAATCTGCCCGAGCGCGCCAACGGTGACGCCGCCGGAGACATCGATGTTGCTACCGCTCGTGAGCGTCGCATCATAGCTGTTGATGGCGATGCTGCCGCCGTTGGCAGTGAACGTCGACGGCGCGAGGGAAATCGCATCGGGTCGAAGATCGGTCACCATTCCCGCAATGCTCAGGAGCGCGTTCGAACCCAAAACGAAGTGACCGCGCAAAGGGTCTGGCGGCGGTGTTTGCGGATTCGGATCCATGCTCAACGCAATCAGCGTCGCCCGTGAAATATCGTAAACGTTAAGAGTAAGACTTCCGCCCGGAGAGATAATCGCTCCTTCGATGGTGAGATTGGCTGCGTCGATATGAACTGAACCGCCGACTGATGTCGTTAGGCGCACGTTGGCCGGCAGGGTGACGTCGCCGTCGCGATTGTCGATCCTGAGATTCCCGAAGCCGGCTTCGTTCACCAGGTCTGGCGAAAGGATCACCTGTTCGCGACGATCGTCTCTCAGGGCCAGAGGATTTCCTGAATCGTCGAGGGCAAACGGATCAGCTGCGGCCAGCGTGCCCGAGCCGAAGATAATGTTCGGCGGCGAAGGCGAAATCGCCAGGAAATCCGGAGCCGTCGGATCCTGCGCCTGAAAAATGAGATCCAGAATGCTGGCTGACGGCGGGGCCGTTTGTTGCCGCGTTCCGGCGACGGTATTTCCGCGTAAATTTCCGTCGAGCGCCATCGCTGGAGCACTGATCGTTAGGCCGCCGCCATTGCCGCCTTGGACAAAGCCTGGCTCGTATCGTCCGGGATTAGGCAGCGGATTAGTGGTCGTTTCCGCCAAGCCCCATTTCGGGTGCGCGACGGTAAATCCACCGGCCAATCCGTCGTAAACACGATCGGGTGTGGCTTGAGAAATATCGAAGATGTGGCCGCCCGACAAAACTTGGGTGGTGTGGACAACGCCTCCCTCGTAGTTGATCCAGCCGCCCGATACATCGATCACGGAGCCGGTTTGCAGGACAACGGAGTCGCCCGCGCTTAACGAGACGTTGCCGCCGGCCGCCGTCAGCTCGCCGACCGTTCGCTGGACCAGATTCGCGTAACCCGAAACATTCGCCACCGGAGTGCCAATCCACGACTGCCCGTTGTATGTTCCAGTTCTGGTGATGTCGACGTAAATGGTCTGGCCACGCAGCGGACCGTTGCGTTGAAGCGGAAAATTAGCCAGCTCGGAGCCGAGCAATTGCGCTGCAACGATATTTTCCGTGACCGATGCGGGCACGTTCTGCGAACCGGCAACGTCGATGATGGCGCCGTTATCCAGATAAATCTGACCGCCGGAATTTACCAAACGGCTCGTTTGGGCACCGCCTGCGAAATATGTGATCCACGTCCCCGCGTCGATCGCGACATTCGCGCTCGGCGCAAGCAGGATGGCGTTCGGCTCTTCGTGAACGGCGAGCCCTTGCAGATTTATCTGCGAGTCCAGCGCCAGGGCCGTGCCGACGATGCGCTCGCTGCTCGATACCTCCGGTAGAATCTGGGTCACACTGTCGGATCCGAGCGTAACGATCCCGCTCGCTTGAAAGTAAAAAGGCAGCGTGTCACTCGACGGCGTTGAACTTCCGATGAGAAAACTCGCTGCGTTGTAGTCGGCCAGCAGATCGATTCGACCGTTCAAGGAAACCGAGGTGCTGTTGTTAATGAAGCCAAACTGATTGACGTTTTTTCCGGCAATGGTGACGGCGGCTCGCGGGGCATCGATCAGGCCGGAGTTTGTCGCCGTCCCGGCATAAGGATCGAGCATGCCGAGCGGATCGACTACCGCGCCGACGTAAACATCCAACCCGCGCAAACTGGGGTCGCTCGATGAATGTGCGGCCAGACCCACTTGCAAACCTGCCGCCAAAATTGTCTGGCCATCCGGGGTCGATATCGTGCCCTGGTTGTCGACATTCGCGCCAATGAGCGCAACGCGTCCACCCACGTGATCGGCCGAAGTTGGCGAAGAAATCTGCGCGCCCGCCTGGACCATAACATCGCCGGTTCTGCCATCCGGAGTGAGCGGTGGGGGTGGGGTGAATGCCGGCGTGCCGCCGCCGTTACCGCCTGCGGGCAAGGCCAGAGCCGAAAACAGAAATTGATTGTCGGGATTGTTGAGCAGACCGCGCTCGATCAAATTGTCGTTAATCGGCAGCGCCGAGGCGACGAGAGTGTGGAGATTGATTTGCGAGGAGCCACCGAAAATAATTCCGTTGCCGTTGATGAGGTAGACCTGGCCGATCGCGGCGAGTGATCCGAGAATCTGCGACGGCACGCCCGACGGATCACTGATGTTGTTGAATGCGATCCACTGACTGGCGTTGGCTCCGCCGGCGGTTTGATCAAAAAGCACGTGCGTCTCTCGGCCGACGTTGAACGTCTGCCAGTTGAGTAACGCTTGTTGGGAGTTCTGCACGATAGTGACGTTAGTCCCTCCGTTGTTCGTCGTTTGCGTCGGCAAGCTCGCCCCCTGCCACAAATGTGCGTTTTCTTCGGGGCCCGGATGCGCAAGATCGACCGGCACTCCCGGCGCAACCTGCAATCCGCCGACGGTCAAACCGTTTGGCACATTAGGTAATTGCATGCCGGGATGATTTGGATCGAGTCCGAGATTAGTGGCGCCGTTCCGCGCCGCTGCTCGAGCGGCCGCCTGCATCGCCCGCACCGCGCTCAGTGCTTGCGTCGTTCGCGCCAGCGTATCGCGCGCATTCGGAGCACCGGCCATCACTGCCGCGGCGGTCGGATTTCCCGGCGCCGCCGATCCCTGCTCCGGTGCCGAAGGGCTGCCGCGCCGAAGAATGTCGCCGGCAAGAACCGTAAATCTCGGCGGGACGGCGAGAAAAAACGTGAGCAGCAAACTGAGCGCGCTCAACAACGGACCGGATCGTCGGCTGGCGCGCGAGAGGAATTTAGAGGTTGGCATATGTAAGAGGACTCGGGAGCGAAGGCAAAAGAGCGGAGGACCACGTTGATCTTCCGTTCCGGGCGCGGCGGGCGTTGTTCAGACGGAACTCGATCACGCTGGGAAATCGAGTGACATCGTGTGACATTTCTGTCTTACTCCGGTCTTAATTCATTCTCTTAGGGCTTGGCGCGCTGGTCTGCGATCTTGTCATGGTAATCCTGGACGAGATTTTCCAGCTTCACCCGTGTAATCCCCGTGAACGGTTCACGCGCGGCCAGCGCTTCGCCCAGGCCGAACTTTTCGTAACGCGTTAAAATTTCGTTCGCGAGCCGGAACAGTTCGAGGTTCTTGCGCTCACGATCGTCCAGTTTGCGTTTCAGGATGACCGATTCACTCGCGAGATTTGCCCGCTCCGATTCGCTTTTCTTCGCCGCGGCACTGAGCTGATCGCAGGCTGTCTTCCATTTTCCTAACGACTCCTTCGTGTCGTTCAATTCTTTTTCCTGTTCACCCACTTTCGCGATCAGGGCGTCGAGCTGCTCCTTGTTCGTCGCTGCCTCTTTCGTCAGCGCGTCTACTTTTCCCGTCAGGGTCTTTTTCTCCTGATCGAACTGCGCTTTTTCGCTGAGCAGGTTGTTCCGCTCGGTCTCCGATGAACGCAGCCGGAGGGTCAATGTTCGCAAGGTCTCTTTCAGGCGCGCGTCATCAGCCCTCGCTCCGCTGATGCAGAGCAAACCGGCCAGCGCAACCACGGCAAATGTTTTGAGTTTAGGGTTCATTCAGAATCTCGCGTTGAAGTCGAACTGGAAGATGTCATTGCGGTAAGTGGGACCTGCGATTTGGTCTGCGCTGAGCCAGCGCAGCCCGATAGCGACGCGCGGCGAGAGCGCGAGCGCGCCGAACACGCTATACCCTTTGAGATTGGTCCCGCCGCCGCCGAAATCGGAATCGTTAAACGCGTCCACCGTTGCGTCCGATTCGATGTAGCGATAGTTGAACCCCGCCTGCCAGGCCCAGCGTTTCGCCAGCAAGGGATGGCCAATTTTCAAACCAGCCATCCATCCAGTGTTGCCACCGGCGAAATCTCCGAGGGTTCCATCACCGTGATCCGGCCCGCGATTGTTGATCGCGATGGCGTTGATACTGTCGTAGTTAAACGCGGTGTTCTGGAGCCACTCGCCGACCAACGTGACGTGCACCGGCTCAAAGTGCGCGAAATCGAGACTGCCCGTTACATCGACAACCCGAAACGGCGTCACCAGTCCGAAATACTGATACTGTTTCGTCGTGCCGAAACCGTTATCGACCGTCGGAATGATGTCGCGAATCGGGAAATACGTGTTGCCCTTCTGCGCGAAGCTCGGGCGGCTGTCGTCGGTGTTGCCCTGGTCCGAGGTCGTCAATGGAACGAACGGATCGGAAAGTTTCCCTTCGATGTTGTAAAAGTCGTAATATCCAGTCGCGATTTTTGCGCTGAAGTCTTTGTTGAATCGCAAACCTGTCCCAAGCTGAATGCCATAAAGCCATTTGTTCTCGCTCGGAAACTTGTCGGGCCGAGTGGTTGAGAAGTTCAGGTCGGTGTTAAAAACGGGGAAGACGCCGGCGACCACAAACGGCGTCACGCCCTCGGCCACTTTACGTCTCGCAGCGAGGGCGAAGCCGTCCCAGCCGAGATCGTCATCCCACATCAGTTCGCCGACGACAAAGTATGGATTGTCGAACCGGCCAATTTCAGCCATGAAATCTTCGCTCGGTTTTCCACCGAGCTCATACCTGACAAACGCGCGATCAAGCCAGATCGCGTACTTACTGAAATTGCCGCCCTGGGCGTTATTCGCGACACCAAGGGTCTGGTTTGTCGAGGTTGGCGCGTTCGATTCGCCGGTCGCGATGCGTATTCCAAACGTGAACCCATCTTCCAAATCCATCTGCGCCCCCAGGCGCACACGGATGCGCACCCGTTGCCGATTCTGATCGACATCCAACTGGGGCGAGAACGTCGTCCCGGTCACATCAAAGGGCGGACCGGTGTTGATGGCATTGAAATTGGGAAACGCGCCGAGGTTATCGTTACCGAACGGGAAATATATTCCTTCATAGCGGAGACGGAGATCGGCGAACGGCGTAAATCGCAGCACCCATGCCGGGAAGGTTCGCGGGTTCGCCCAATTCTCCTCCCGGGCCTGAGCCATCACTTCCTCGCGGATCTCATCGCGCAGTTGCTTCTTCACAATTTCCGGAACGTACGAGACGCTGACCGCGTCCTCCCCGTCGGAACTCTCAACATCGGGAGCAACGTCCGTTGGACCCGTCGTCGTCGACGCGGTCGTGGTTTGCGGCAAGGGCGGCGGCTCGTTGTAGAGTTGCGGCGCCGTTTCATCGACTCGCGCGGCCTGCTTTTCCGCCAACGCCCGCGCCCGCGCTGCGTCGTCCTCCGCCTGTTTGATCAATTCATCGGCGTCCTCTTTCGTTAGGACACCGCGCTGAACCAGTCGATGAATCAAATTGATGGTGACGTTTTGCGAAGGTGTCGGCTGCGGTTCCGCAGCGGCCGTCGCCACGGTCTTATTCGCGTCTGGTGGCACCCCGATGCCGGCTTTTTCCCCGGTGGCATGGTTTGAGGGCGTCGATTGGGCAAGGAGCGTGTCTGGTTTTTTGGTTTGCGCATCGTTACTCTGCCCGCTCACCGAAACCGAGCCAGTGTTGGTGCTTCTGTCGCCATCCGCAAAAACCGAGGCAACGACAATAGACAGGGCGGTCAATCCGAGAAGCAGCCAGATGGAATTCTTATTGAGTAAAAACATTAGTAAATTGCTAGTTAGGCCGGCGGGCCGTGACTCGGAGCACGATTGGCGCGGGCATTCCAGCAGGTGGAGGCTCCTGCAGTTGCAAACCGGTTAGAACCTCGTCGCGCAAAGCGCCGTCCAGCGCGGTATCACCGGTCGTGCCCGCGATCTGCGCCCGACTGATGCGCCCACTGGCATCGGGCCATACCAGCACCTTCACGCTCAAACTCGCTGTCCGTGTCTTGCGATTCTGTTGCAGCGCCTGCTGAATGCGCGATTGCACCTGGCTCGCATACCAACCCCATTTGCTTCCATTCCCGTTGTTCCCACCGATGCGCCCGTTGCCCGCCTTATCGCTCAAGCCGAAGCTATCCGGACCGTCGCCCTTGATTCCGGTTCCCAACGGCTCATCCTTTGGTGGCTCATCTTTTGGCTGATCTTCTTTGATCATCTGCTGCTCCATTCTTTGCTCCTCCTGCGGCGGCGGCGGTGGAGGTGTCATCACGGGAGGCGGCGGCGGTGGAGGTGGCAGGCTGACCATGGTGATGGATTCGCGCTTCGATGATCCGCCTCCATTCGAAGCCATTTTTGCGACGGTGATAATGCCCGCGAGAACGACGGCCGTTACGACGATCGCGACGCGAAAACGCTTGAGGAAGCTTTGCGGCGGTGGTTCGGGCTCGTCTTCGAAGTCCATGTCCTGATCATTTCCCCTGCGGCTTCGTTGCCAAGCCGACCTGTGAGATTCCGATCCGCCCGACGACATCGAGCACATCCATGACCGACTGATATTGGGTGAGACTGTCGCCCCTAACGACTACCGGGAAATCGGGCGTCTGCGCTTTTTGCGCGTTTAGTCGTTGCTCCAGTTCCGGAATCGTCACCGGCACGGTGTCGAGGAAGATTTTTCCCTCGTTGTTGATCGTGATCGCTTTCGTCTGGGGCTTGGCCAGACTCGGAGACGTGCTCGCTTTCGGCAGATTCACTTTCAAGCCCTGCACCGTCGCCGTTGTCATCAGGATGAAGATGACAAGGAGGACGTAGGCGAGATCCAACATCGGCGTGATGTTGATGTCGTCGTAGGGTTTGTCGCCTTGAACTTGCATGGTAAGTTATGGTCGATCTGCCGATGCGTTAGGCCATTATCTCCATTTCCATCTCCATCTCTTCCGACTCATCGCGATGTTTGCCGTTGTGGTTGCCCAGACCACCGTAGTACTCGGCGATCTTGGTCACGAACTCGTCGATGAAAACCTGCATGTCGCTGGTGGCTTCCTTCACCTTCGACAGGAGATAGTTGTAGCCAAAGAGCGCTGGAATCGCGACGATCAGACCGGCGACGGTGGCGGCGAGAGCGGCCGCAATGCCGGGAGCAATAGCGTTCACGTTTACGTCACCCTGCTGGGCGATGGCGGCGAACGTGATCATCACGCCGACAACCGTGCCTAACAAACCGAGGAACGGTCCGCCGGAGATTGCGATGGTCAGCAGTACCATCAAGTTGCTCAGCTTTTGCGTTTCGCGGACCAGACCGCCGTCAAGAGAGGCCCGGATTGCCTGGATTGAGCGCGAGGAAAGGACGTGAGATTCCCTCCCACCTTCCATGTCGAGACGATGCCGGATCTCCTCCGCTCCGATTTTGTAGATGCGATAGACGGAGGCAAACTTCACGATCTGTCGTTCGCGGTTGTCGATTCTGCCGCCGAGCGTCAGCACTCTGCGCGCGTCTTTGTTGTCCAGGAAACTCAGATCGGCCGCGACGTGTTTCCAATCCCTGAAAAATTGCGCGTTGCCTTTCGTCGTCGCGGTGAGATAGCGCGCCTTGTTCACCATCACGACCCAGCTGATGGCCGCCATGACGACGAGAACGCAGATGACGAGCCAGCCATCGACCGTGAGCGAACTCAGAATAATGCCGATGTATCCGCCACTGAACCAACTCGTCTTGACTTCATCATTCGCGAACGTCATCAGCTTCGCCCCTTTGTCTGCGCCCTGATTCATCGCTGCGACTTTGATGAAGCCAGCCGGCCGCGCGACCTTCGAGATTTCCAACTCATCCATCTCTCCGGAAAATCCGGTGCCGCCGTTTGCGTCGCCACTAACAGAGAGCGCAGCGGTCGAGGCGGGCAGTGCGGCGCTGAGGGTAGCCGTGCTCTGGCCGTCTACATATAACTTGATGGTTGATCCAGCAGCCGTCACCGCGATGTGATGCCAACTGTTTGGTTCCATCGGCGGAGCTCCTTGCGTCTTTGTCCCGTTTACTTCGACAAAGGGAATGCCGTTGTCCGCTCCGATAACGAAGTTCTCGCGACGAAAGATGACCACGTTTGGTTGATTCACCGCCGGTTTGATCCATGCGGACCAGGTCAACGCTCCGCCTTCCGTCCAGGCGAGCGATTCCGAATTGGCAATTGTGACCGGATTCGTCCCATCGAACCGGACGCCCGGCCCGATCAACGCACCAGAAACGGAAACAGCCGCGGTTTGCGCGTTGTTCCCGTAGGTCGTCGAATCACGCGCCGGTGCGTTGTTTTCGGCGAAGTGGTAAACGAGAGTCGTGTTGACGTCATAAGTTCCTTTGGGGTCATCGACACGAGTCGCCTTCGATCCCCCGTTGCCGTAGTACATCCAAAAGGTCGTCTTCGCGCCCGGCTTCAGGTCCGGAATTTTCACCCAGACGAAAGCCTCGTTCAGGAGAGCGTCGTATTTCTCGATGTGATACGTCAGCAGCGTCTTCTCGTCCGCCGCGACAAAGCGAATATCGCTGCCATCTTCCTTCGCATCGGTGAAATGGAAATTTCCGTCGTGCAGGCGAATCAGAACCGCGATGGTGCCGATGGGATCGGCAACGGGCGCTCCGGATGTCGAAGTGTCGATCTCAATCTTTTTGCGAATGGTCCATTCGCTGTTCCACCACGCCTGGGCATTGCTGGCGAAGAGGAGAAATAGCGCGCAACCCCAGAAGCCGGTCGATCTAACGAGTTTTGTTTTCATGTTCATGTTTTCCGGTTTGGGGAAACTAAAAATCCACCCAGAGGCGGAAGGTGAAGCGCGGATCCAGTGCAACGGTTTGCGTCTGGTTGATTAAGGGCACCGCCGCGTCGAGCGAACCGTTGAAATGATTGCGAAGACGAATCCGCACGCCTGCGCCGAGACTGGCGAGCCCGAAGGTGGATTCTTGTTCCGGCAACGGATCGAGCAGCGCCAGATAGCCGCCATCCGCGAAAATGAAGAAACGGCCTTCGTTCGCTTCCGATCCTAACGAATTCAGAAATGAAGGACTGCGCAATTCCACTGTTCCGCAGACGCCATCGTCCCCAAGCACTTCCGCTTCCAGATAACCGCGCACGGTGAAAAGCCCGCCCCCAGCAAATTGCTCGCTATTTAGGAGCGGCTGATCGCCAACCTGACCCTCAATTTTCCCGAATGCCTGAAAGCCGTGCGGCAAATCGTGCTGATGCGAAAGATCTCCGCGCAGGTAAACAAAGTTCGCGTCGGCCTTGAAACGATTGAAATCGAATTCCGCCGGCCCGCTGCCCAGACCACGAAAGGCAAACGTCAGACCCAGATTCGCGTTCGTGGTTGAATGCTTGGTCGCCCAAACCGCGCTGTAATTCGCGCTGAACGGATAATAGGTAATCGGCGTCGGCACGGTCTCGCCGGCGACGGTGAGATTCTGGAGGAAGTGTTTGTAGTCGATCCCGAAGGTGATCGAGTGATAGAAATTCGTGAGTTGCGGAAATGTGAGAATGGCACGGCCGCCGATGACGGCACCGCGGCCCGCGACAGCGATGCCGCCAAGAGTGGAGACGTTCGACGCCTGCTTTACGCCTTGAACGATGAAAGTGAGCCAGCTCGGATCGGCGAAGCGAACGACGTAGTAGCCGGAATAGACTTGCACCTCGTCCAGATTCTCCGGCGAGATCTGGAGGCTGCCGCCGACGGAATGACCGAGCTGCCAGAGGTTGTTGTAGCTCAGAGACGCGTTTACCCGCAAAGGCGACGTGTCGACGCTGTAGCGATTATTTAGCTCGGCGCTGCCATGCAGCGGCAACGTGTCCTTGACCGTCAGATCGACATCGACGGTTCCGGGAACGACGCCCGCCTTCAGTGACGGCGTGATCCGGCGATCCGGCCACTGATTGAGCGCGACGATGTCCTGGGTGACATCGTTGAAACTTGGCACACTGCCTTCGGCCAACGAGGGCGCGTTCTCTTTGATCTTGTTAAGCGAAAAATAGCGCGAGTCGCGCACGCGCAGACGCCCGACCATGCTCTCGACAACTTTCAAAACGACGATGCCATGGGCCCCGCGCTGTTGTGGAACCTGTACCGACACAGTTTGGTAGCCTTTCGCCTGATAGGCCTTTTCAAGAGCGGCACGCGCTTGCTCAACATCATCTGGCGTGCGCGCGGGTCCGAGGAATGGGTAGACCGCCTCCTCGATGTCGATCTTGCTCAAATGGTGCGCACCGAGGACGCGATACTGCTTGATATAGAGCGAGCCGGTTTGAGGAGGCGGGACTGATTCCATTCCCGCACACGAGAGAGAACCCACAAAAAGGAAAAGCGATATGGCCGCGAGGACGCGACCAGTCCCGTAGTCATCACGCCGAGACGGAAAAAAAATATGGTACTTCGGTGGCCGCACGCATGCTGATTATGCGGTCGCAGCGAGCGCTCTCAAGCCATGGGTTGTTACATTTCCGAGACAGGAAATTGCAATACTGTGACGAAGCAAATTTGCGCCTGATTTGCACCGATTTTCGCGCATTACGGCGCCGCCCACGTTCCACCGTCTCGGGGTTTTGTCCTCTCTGCGAGATGTAACAAGACTTTAACCAAACGGTAACGCGACCGCCATGTAGCCAAGCCTAATGTGTCGGACTTTTCGATGAGAAATCTGACTGGAGAATCCCATGCCCTACCGAGGCGATGCCGTCGAGCCGCTGACCACTTCTAGAGATCGATCCAGGGATTTCATGAAACGGCACAACACGCAGTCGAAGCCGAGCAAGAACATCCTCATCATTGAGGACGAACAGGACGTGATCGATCTCCTGGCGCTGAATCTTGTCAAAGACTCCACCTATACTATTTCCACCGCCACAGATGGCGTTACCGGGCTGGAAAAGGCGCGGCTCGAGTTGCCCTGGCTTATCGTCCTGGACCTGATGTTGCCAAAAATGTCCGGTCTCGAGATTTGCCGGATCCTCAAAGAGGACCGAGTCACCCACAACATCCCGATCATCATGCTTACGGCCAAGGCGAGCCAGCAGGATCGCATCACCGGTTTGGAAACAGGCGCGGACGATTACGTGACCAAACCGTTTAGTCCGCGGGAAGTGATCTTGCGCATCAAAGCGATCGAGCGGCGACGCCGGACCGAAATGAGCGACGAAAGGCTCGTATGTGGATTGATCACGCTCGATCAGGTGCAACACCAGGTCGAAGTTGCCGGCAAATCTGTTCGGCTAACGACAGCCGAGTTCAAGCTGTTGACGATGCTGATGAAGAAACCTGGGCGCTTGATGTCCCGGGAAATTTTGCTGACTGGCGCGTGGGGTTACGAGACTCTTATCAACACAAGGACGGTGGACACACACGTCCGGCGGTTGCGACAAAAACTGGGCAAAGCAGCCACTGCTGTCGAGACCGTTCGTGGCTTCGGCTACCGTCTCAACGCGAGTTGAACGGTCGATCAAACCTGCGGCTGTCTTCAGAATCAGCCAGAGCGTCATGTGACATAATTCCTCGTCTTTTTTCCTTCGGCAGGTTGAAGATCGTGAGACGGCGTAGCGTTAGCGCTTCCGCCGGTCAAACCTTCGTGTTACAATCTCATTGCGGAAAAAATTTCGTCCCCCACGAAGTAACCAAACGGGATTAACTGATTTTCTCAGAGGCATTGAAGGCCTATGCGGAACGCGCACCTGCGTTTTGCGTGATTGTTACGCGGATGACATCACGTCGTTACAAGAGGTTGCCAGAGTTTGCGCATGACTAACAAATGCAACTCCGCTGTTAAGCAAATATCGCAACCAAACTTCCGCCGGCGCCGCGGGTACAATTTCTCCGGAGAAATTATGGTGCCCGTTCTGCGGCCACCGACTGTCCCTGCCAATGTATCGATCCTGCGATTGCTGGACCTGCTGGGAACCGTTGAGAGCCTTCAATTCGGAGGGTTCAGAAAATGATCAAGGCCAGCAAGATAGTGTGCCTGGCGCTCTCGATTGCGCTGCTTGCCGGAATATCGAGCCGGCACGCGCAGGCTGATCCGATTGACGGAGCAATTCAATTTTTCGGCGCCGCGGACGCATCAGGGTCGAGCGTGGGTCCCCCTGTTACGATCCACTTCATCAATCCGTGGCACTCGCTTGCTGGGATTGCGGATTATTCTGCGATCCCATTTGGAACTCCGACTATGTTTACGGATTTCACATTCATCGGCGACGGGACGGCTGTGACTCTGCTCAGTCCAGTCACGCTCTGGAGCTTCACGTTCGGCGGGCTCAACTACTCCTTCGACCTGCTCTCGCTGAGCAATGGACACACCGCTGACGGCTCGATGTCCTTTACCGGGGAGGGAATCGCGCACATCACGGGACGTGCCGACACTGAGGGGAGCTTTTCGCTCCAAGGAGCCGGCAACCACTTGGAATTCGAACTGTCGAGTTCGACGACGTCGACTGTCCCCGAGGGTACCACAACCGCCCTACTCTTTCTGGGAACGACGGTGATGGCCGGGAGGAGCCTATGCAAACGCGATTCGGAGGGTTCAACAAATGACTAGGCGCACACACATACTTTGCCTGGCGCTCTCGATTGCCTTGCTTGCCGGAATATCACGCCCGCAGGCGCGGGCTGATCTGATCACGGGAGGGGTTCAGTTTTTTGGCAGCGCGAGCGCCTCGGGGCCGAGCTCGGGTCCGCCCGTTACGATCCAATTCGCCAATCCGTGGCAAACATTGGCGGGAACGGAACTTTACTCCAGCGTTCCATTTGGAACGCCGGCTGCGTTTACCGATTTCACCTTTTCGGGCGACGGCGGCGGCGCGAGTCTTCTCGTTCCGGTAATCTCGTTTTGGAGCTTCAGTTTCGGCGGAGCCATCTATTCCTTCGACCTGCTCCAACTCACCGATGGCCATGTCGGAAGCGGCTCGATGTCGTTTACCGGCCAGGGAATCGCGCACGTCACGGGATTTGCCGATACGAACGCGACCTTTTCGCTCGAAGGCTCGGGCAACAACTTCCAATTCGTCTTTTCGAGTTCGACTACAGCGGGAACAGCTGTTCCCGAGGGCGGTAATACCGGCGCGCTTGTCCTGGGTGCGGCCGCTATCGCGGGAATGCTCGTTTGCAAACGGCGGATGGCTAACGCGGGAGGTTGCGAATGAAAAAGATCCTTGTCATCGATCCGGACTCGACCGTGGGCGATACGCTGGCGGTCCATCTACGCGAACACGGATTCAGCGTTACCCGGGCGCCCGACGGAAAAACTGGCGTGCAGAAAGCGCTCGAAGAATCACCGCGCTTGATCGTCCTCGAAGTCGTCCTTCCGGATATGTCTGGATTCGATCTTTGCAAGATTCTGAACTCGAGTACCGCGACCAAATCGACGCCCGTAATTTTCTTAAGCGCGAAGGCAAACGAGGTGGACCGCATTCTCGGTTTCGAACTCGGCGCGGTTGACTACGTGACCAAGCCGTTTAGTCCGCGCGAGTTATTGTTGCGGATAAAGGCGATTGTTCAACACGACTACGGTTACAAAGCTGAACAACAACTCTTGAGTCGGGAAATATTGCTCAATCAAACCCAGCATCAGGTCGCAGTGAACGGGAAGCAGGTGACTCTGACCGCGGTCGAATTCAGGCTGCTCTCTCACTTGATGAAGACGCGGGGGCGCGTTCAACACCGCGACCGGCTGCTAAACGAAGTCTGGGATTATTCTTCCAACATGCTTCAAACCCGCACCGTCGATAATCATGTCCTCCGGTTGCGGAGAAAATTGGGCAAAGCGGCCCACTCGATCGAGACCGTCCGCGGCTACGGATATCGGTTTCAAAAAACCGAGGGATTCGATGACTTTGGCGGTATTTCAGCCTCGGCCATGGGATTGCCAATCGTCTCGCTTGGGGGGAGACAAACCTACCGCGGAACTTTTTCCCACCGGACATCACCAGCGAAAAGAGACTAGGTTACCCAGTGAAGCGGGGAGGTCGCTCTCCCCGCTTCCAAGGTTTTGCCGATGCGGTTGTCTTTCGTCAGGGAATAACGAAGCCGAAAAAATGGGACGAATTTTGCGGCATCCTGGTCGGAGCAAAATCCCCAGAGTACGGCCGTATACCGCGGAAGATAAACTGGATCGCACGTTTCAACTGGTTTCGGTTGCAGTTCACGCATGGGAGCAGAAAAACAGAGAGCGGGGTGGAAGAGATTTTACAAAATCGAAACACAACGGTGACGGCAGCGTCACAGACATTTCCTAGGATGATTCTATGGACATTGACGCTCTACACTCGGCTCTTCTCTCAATCGTCGTTCTTTCCAAGAAACTTCGATCGGTGCGGGAAAAAGTTCCGATGAAAAATGGAACACCATCCTTTCTGGCAGAGTTTCTCCGTGAGGTGGAACGCGACCTTCACATCACGAAGGCAACGCTGGCGGGCGAGCTCGGTTTCACTCTGTGTCC
This sequence comes from uncultured Verrucomicrobiae bacterium, assembly GCA_963763995.1. Taxonomy (GTDB): domain Bacteria; phylum Verrucomicrobiota; class Verrucomicrobiia; order Chthoniobacterales; family UBA10450; genus CAVTTH01. The sequence continues at coordinate 109,489 of CAVXQL010000005.1, forward strand.
GCGATGCTGGCTACCTGAGCTATTGGCAACTGACTTTGAGGACCAGGTCAATTGCCCGTCCTGCGGACGAGCTTTTCAAGAACGGGGCGGATAAGACGCCGCGGTGTTTTGGACGTTGGGCCACGTGATTAAGTCCTATCGCGTTAGCGCATGCGAACGCCTCGATCGCCTACGATGTCGAGGTAAGCTTTCAGTGCCGTGGAAGGGTTCTCGGCTTTCCAGGCAATGCACGACTCAGTCTTCACCGCCGGAGTTAGTTCGCGAAACACGACGCTCTCGTGAGGGAGTTTCTTCGCCTGGTCGGGCAAGATCGCAACGCCCAGGTTGGCCGCGACCGCTTGAATAAGTGTCCGCTCGATCTCCGCGTCCTGGAGAACCTTTGGAGCGAACCCGACCCGCCGGCATGTCTCCGTTAGCCAGAGGCGATAGCCCGGGTAACTGGCCTCCGACATTCCGATGAAGAACACCCGTTTGAGATCCTTGAGTTGAATCACCGTCTTCTTCGCCAGTGGATTGTCTTTTGAGACCGCCGCGACGGTCGCGTAAGAGGCAATGGGCTGAAACCGCAGGCCACGTTCTTCGATCGGCTTGCGTAACCCGACGAATCCCAAATCGATTCTTCCACCCTCGAGCGCCCGGAATTGCTCGCCGCAACTCATGTCGAAAAGATGGATCGGGATGTCGGGGAATGACCGTTGGAACGATGCGAGAGTGACCCGGAGAAGGTCGTAAAAGAGGTCGGCAACGTAGCCGATGTTGAGAGGAGCGGGCGCGGCATCATTCGATCGCCGGGCAGAATCGATAATCTCGACGCTGAGAGTGAGGATACGTCTTGCATCAATCAGAAACTTCGCCCCCTCACGCGTTAAGCTCACGCCCTGCTTGTTTCGATCGAGTAGCCGCACGCCCACCTCTTCCTCCAAGTTTTTGATCTGACGCGTGAGAGACGGCTGCGCGAGGTGAAGTTTTTGCGCGCCTTTGGTGAAGCTGAGCGCTTCCGCGACTGCCGCAAAATAGCGAAGATGACGAAGCTCCACGCCATAAATTAGACAAAAAAAAGCTTCTGACAACGAGACCGCACGCCACCCGTCCGGCGAATTATCGTCCACGCTGCGATGCGCAATAGCCACAGGCTATCAGTGCCGCCCTGACAAGGTATTAGCGGATTATCCAGCGAGGCGTAAACGAATGGCCAGCGCAACAATCGTAAACGAGCGGCGCGCCATTTATATCATGAATCGTCGAGCATCGGTCATCTGGAACGGTACCTTGCGTGAAGGTAATGGCACGATCAGGACCGAAAGCCGCGCACTGGATGACATGCAATATTCGTTTCGGACACGTTTCGCGGAAGGTGTCGGTACGAATCCGGACGAACTAATCGCCGCGTCGCTGGGCGGCTGTTTCTCGATGGCCCTTTCCAACGAGCTCGGGGCTTCCGGTTATCATCCGCAGCGCATTGAAACCACTGCGATCGCGGCGCTGGAGGAACTGGATGTTGGCTGGACGGTGACCCGCATTCAACTCGATGTGCGGGCAACGGTTCCTAATGTCTCACAATCAGATTTCATGGATGCCGCCGTTGCCGCAAAAACGAAGTGTCCGATCGCGCGTCTCCTGAAGACCAACATCAGCATGACAGCCAGCCTCAACTCATGATGCCGCCGCTCACCGTAGGCTTGGGGAAATTGAGGCTCCATGCCAGCAGAGAAAGTTCTGCGGAACAGGCCCAGGAGATTTCGGAGCTTCGTTACCGCCGCCTATTCGAGACCGCGCAGGATGGGATTCTAATTCTCGACGCAGACACCGGCAAAATCATTGATGCGAATCCGTTCTTGCTTGATCTGCTCAATTATCCTTTCGAAAGCATCATCGGCCTCCAGCTTTGGGAGATCGGTCTGTTCGACGATATCGACGCGAATAAAGCCGCCTTCGCCAGGCTTCAGACGGAGGAATACATCCGCTACGAGAACCACCCGTTGCGGAGGAAGGACGGGAAAGTCGTGGCGGTCGAGTTCGTTAGTAACGTCTACTTCGTCGGCGCGGAGAAAGTGATCCAATGCAACATCCGCGACATCAGCCAGCGTTCTGAGATTGAAACGGCGGCCAGGAACCGAGTCGAGGCGCTCGAGATCGCGGGGAAAGCAAAGGACGACGTGATCGGCGTTCTCTCCCACGAGCTGCGCACCCCGCTCAATGCCATTTCTACCATGATCGACGTGGTCGAGATGGGCCAGGAAGTCGTAGGACAGCTCCCCACAGCCAATCTGCCGCCGCACTTCAGCAAGAGTGCCGTGGCACTGATTCGGCGCAACGTGGCAACGCTGGCGCGCCTGATTGGCGACCTGCTCGATCTCACTCATCTCGCCAAGGGAACCGTGGTGTTGAATCTCGAAACCGTGGACGTGAACGACGTCATCGGCTTGGTCGTCACGAACCTCGAGGGTCATCAGAAAACGGCCGGGATTGTGATCGATCTCAACCTCCAGGCCCGGCAATGCCACATCCGGGCCGATGCGGCCAAGCTGGAGCAGATTCTCTCTAATCTAATCGAGAACGCACTCAAGTTTACGCCTGCGGGCGGACGGGTCTCAATCCTGACGCGCGATGAGGCAAGTGGTGAATTGGTCATAGAAGTGAGCGACAACGGGATCGGGATTCCGGCCGATGCGCTCTCGCGGATCTTTTCGCCATTCGAGCAGGGCGATTCGTCCATTCATCCACGTTATGGCGGGCTCGGCCTCGGCCTTTCCATCGCGCTTACTCTCACCAGCGCACAAGGTGGAGTCCTGGAGGTGGAGAGCGGCGGAGCAGGTCAAGGCTCGAAGTTTACCGTCCGTCTCAACACGAAAGTTCCCGACCGTGAAGTTCCCCGAAATGCAGTCCGGTCTAGGGATACAGCAGACCGCACGGTCTCGCCCGCCATTCACTTGACGAATGGTGATCAAGCTTGAGTCGAGGCAAGAGCCACCATCTAACATTATGAACAAAAATCCTCTGAACAAAGGCAATCTAACTGAGAATGCGGTCGGCATTGGCACTGTCACTCCCAAGATGGTGGAGGTTCGTGCCCGTGAGCTGGCTCTGATCGCGGGTCGTGTCCCTCTCGAACCTTCCGAAGTTGATTATGAACAGGCGCAACGGGAACTGACCGGCGGCTCGGAAATGGATGCGGAAGAGATCGCTCTGGAATCCATCGCCGAGTCGGAACGCTGGGATCCCCTCTCGGGCTCCGCCGGACACCAGACGCAAGACTCGTTAGGCGAAGACGAAGACAGCGAAGGCCGGAGCGAAAGTGCCCAGTTGGTCGAGGAAGGAATGAAAGAAGCCGAGCACGATCAAATGCTCCAGGCGGCGCGAGCCGCGCAGGAAGAGGATCGGGGCGAAGCGTGAGTGCTTCCGACACACTGGAAGCCACGGCGCGAGCGCTCCTGGCTCCAGGCAAGGGTCTGCTGGCTGCGGATGAGAGCTTCCCGACGATCGGGAAGCGGTTCAAGGCGCTCGACATTCCCTCCACGGAGGAGAGCCGCCGGAGCTATCGTGAGATGTTGTTCACGACTCGTGGTCTGAGCGACTTCATTAGCGGCGTCATTCTCTTCGACGAGACGATACGGCAGCACGCCCAGGACGGTGTTCCGTTCCCGGAATTTCTCGCCAGCCAGGGCATTCTTCCCGGCATTAAGGTGGACAAGGGAACCGTCCAGCTCCCGAATTTCCCCGGCGAAAAATTCACCCAGGGACTGGATGGCCTGCGCGAACGGCTCGTTGAGTATCGCGAACTCGGCGCCCGTTTCACCAAGTGGCGCGCGGTCATTGCCATCGGCGAAGGCTTGCCGACGCCGGCGTGCCTTAAAGCAAATGCACACTCCCTCGCGCTTTTCGCGGCGCTAAGTCAGGAGGCTGGCCTGGTGCCGATCGTGGAACCGGAAGTCTTGATGGATGGTAACCATACTCTCGCGCGTTGCGAAGAAGTGACGCGCGTGACGCTCGAATGTGTCTTCAACGCGCTGTTTAGTCAGCGCGTTCTGATCGAGGGGATGTTACTCAAGACCGGCATGGTGTTGTCGGGTAAAGACTGCTCGCAACAGGCTGGGCTCGACGAAATCGCTGCTGCCACGAGCCGCTGTCTGCGTCGCGCAGTGCCGCCGGCCGTTCCTGGGATTGTGTTTCTTTCCGGCGGCCAAAGTGACGTGGCGGCGACCGAGCGCTTGAACGCCATCTGCGCCCTCGGCGATTCTCCCTGGGCGGTGAGCTTTTCCTTCGGACGCGCGCTGCAGGACGCTGCCTTAAAAACGTGGGGTGGATCTGCCACCAACGCGACAGATGCACAAGCGGCACTCCATCATCGCGCGAAATGCAACAGCCTCGCCGTGCAGGGAAAATATTCGGGGGAATAAGTGTCCCGGGATGAACCGATGCCTGACTCTCACTCAGCAGAAAAGCCGAATCTCATCGGAATCAGCGCGGACCACAGCGGTTTTGAGTTAAAGCAATCTCTGACTGGGAAGCTGCGGGCGACAGGTTACGAAGTCGTCGATTTCGGTGATCGCGAGCCTAAGCCTAACGACGACTATCCAGATTTTGTGGTGGCCCTGGCCCGCGCAGTCGCGGATGGAAGGGTGGAGCGCGGCGTAGCTATTTGTGGGAGCGGAGTGGGCGCCACCGTGGCCGCGAACAAAGTAGCCGGCGTGCGTGCCTGCCTGATCCACGAAAACTTTTCCGCGCACCAAGGCGTCGAGGATGATGATCTCAACCTGATGTGCCTGGGCGGCCTCGTCGTTGGCCATGCGCTAGCCTGGGAGTTAGTGCAAACCTTTCTCGGCGCGCGTTTCAGCGGCGCGGAACGGCATCGCCGCTGGCTGGCGAAAGTGGCGGAACTCGAACCGCCGCCAGGAAAGGAAACGCCGTGAAGGTAAGTCCCCTCGCCGGTAAGCCAGCGCCGCCCGAAATCCTGGTCGATATTCCCCGGCTCATTACCGCCTATTATGCGGATGTGCCGGATCCGGCTGTGCCCGCGCAACGCGTCGCCTTTGGCACTTCGGGGCATCGCGGTTCGTCGTTCCAGCGGGCTTTTAATGAATGGCACATCCTCGCGATTACTCAGGCAATTTGCCAGTACCGTGTGCAGCAAAACATCACCGGCCCGCTCTTTCTCGGCATCGACACGCACGCGCTTTCGATCCCGGCCTGCGCCACCGCGCTCGAAGTGCTGGCCGCCAACGACGTTGAGGTGATGCTTGCGGAAGGTGACGAATACACCCCGACCCCGGTTATCTCTCACGCCATTCTGACTTACAATCGCGGCAGGAAAACGGGCCTGGCCGACGGGATCGTCATTACGCCATCGCACAACCCGCCACATGACGGCGGCTTCAAATATAACCCGCCTAGCGGAGGGCCGGCCGACAACACGGTGACCGATTGGATAGGCGCCAAGGCGAACGCGCTGTTGGAGGCCGATCTTGAGGAAGTGAAACGAATTCCCTACGAACGGGCGTTGCACTCCTCGACAACGCATCGACACGACTATCTCAACGCCTACATCAACGACCTCGGCAATGTCATCGACCTCGATGTCATTCGCGGCGCGAACCTGAAGTTAGGTGTCGATCCGCTGGGCGGCGCCGGCGTTCACTACTGGTCGCGAATTGCCGAACACCATGGCCTAAACCTGACCGTAGTCAACGAAGCGGTCGATCCCACTTTTCGTTTCATGACGGTGGATTGGGACGGCCAGATCCGGATGGACCCATCCTCGCCTTACGCGATGGAGCGGTTGATCGGAATGAAAGATCGTTTCGATCTCTCCTTCGCCTGCGATACGGATCACGACCGGCACGGCATTGTGACGGAAAGCGCCGGGCTACTCCCGCCCAATCACTTTCTGGCGGTAGCTATTTCCCAGCTCTTTCCAAACCGTCCTCAGTGGCGAGCTGGGGCGGCTATCGGAAAAACCGTCGTGAGCAGCACGATGATCGACCGCGTCACGACGAAGCTGGGCCGGAAGCTCTTCGAGGTGCCGGTGGGCTTCAAATGGTTCGTCGATGGTTTACTCGACGGTTCGTTAGGTCTCGGCGGTGAAGAGAGTGCCGGAGCCACCTTCGTGCGTCTCGACGGTGGTGTCTGGACGACGGACAAAGATGGATTCATTCCCTGTTTGCTCGCGGCGGAAATTACCGCGCGCACCGGGCGTGATCCGGGCGAACTCTACCGCGAGATCACACGTGAATTCGGCGAGCCTGTCTATGACCGGGTCGATGCGCCCGCCACTCCGGAGCAAAAGCAGCGACTGGCAAAACTCTCGCCGCAACAAATTAAAATCACCGAGCTGGCCGGCGAGAAGATCACCGCTGTTCTCACCAACGCGCCCGGCGATGGCGCTCCCATCGGCGGGCTGAAAGTGGTCGCCGCGAGTGGATGGTTTGCGGCGCGCCCTTCCGGGACGGAAGACATCTACAAGATTTACGCGGAGAGCTTCAAAGGAGCGGATCATTTGCGGCGCATCCTTGAAGAAGCCCAGACGATCGTCAGCGGCGCGCTTAATGGACCACCAAGCCCAACGAACGGCGCCTAACGACTCCAAGGTTTAATTCAACACAAAGACGAAAACGTGAGCAAACAAACACAAAAATCGGAACTCGGCATGGTTGGCCTCGGCGTGATGGGACGCAACCTGGTCCTTAACATCGCGGACCATGGTTTTTCCGTTGCGGGCTATGACAAGGACCTGGCGAAGGTGAAAGCTCTCACCTAGGAAGCCCGCGACCTCGCGAAGAAGGAAATCCACTTTATGGGAATGGGCATCTCGGGCGGCGAAGAAGGCGCGCGTCACGTCGTCTTGCGGACGGTCGAGTCAGGGATTCCGGCGCCGGCCTTTCTGGTCTCGTTAGGCTATCTCGACGCCTATCGCAGCGTCTCGCTGCCCGATAATCCTATCCAGGTACAGCGCGATGATTTCGGCGCACACACCTATGAGCGAATCGATGCCAAGGGCACGTTTCACACCATCTGGGAGAAGGCATGACGGTCACGAAAGCAAATGACCAGCTCGAGCCAACTGTCTTTGTCATCTTTGGCGGCGCGGGTGACTTGACCTGGCGCAAACTCATTCCGGCCCTATTCGATCTCTCTCAGGATCGAAGCATGCCGGCCGATTTTGCGATCATCGCGGTCGATCGGGTCGAGATGAGCGATGAAAAGCTGCGCCGACGATTGCACGATGGCGTCAACGAATTCTCGCGCTTCGGCAAGGCCAAGGCCGCAACATGGAATCAATTTGCGCAACACATTCATTATCAAAAGGGCGATTTCAAGAAACTCCAAACCTACACGGCTCTCGGCAAAGAATGCGCGGCGCTGGAAAAGGAATGGGGCGTCAAAGGCCATCGCATCTTTTATATGGCGACACCGCCGAGCATGTTCGGCGAAATCCCGAAATATCTCGGCAAGGCAGGTCTGGCAAAGGACCGTGAATGGTCGCGCATCGTGGTCGAGAAGCCGATCGGTTATGACCTGGCATCAGCCCTCGCTTTGAATGGCGTGCTGGCCGCCAACTTCGAGGAGTCACAAATCTTCCGGATCGATCATTACCTTGGCAAAGAGACGGTGCAGAACATTCTCGCGTTTCGTTTCGCAAACCCTCTCTGGGAACCAATCTGGAACCGGCGCTACGTGGAATGCGTTACAATCACGGCGGTCGAAGCGGTCGGCGTCGAACATCGCGGCGGCTACTACGACCATGCGGGAGCGCTGCGCGACATGGTGCAGAACCACCTCATGCAACTGCTCTGTCTCGTGGCGATGGAGCCGATGGTTTCGTTCGACGCCGACGAGATTCGGAACAAGAAAGTGGATGTATTGCACGCCGTTCGTCCGATTCATCGGGACGCCGTCCACGAATGCGTCGTGCGCGGGCAATACGGTGCGGGTTGGGTCGACGGTAAGAAGGTGCCCGGTTATCGCGAAGAAGACGATGTCGCGCCTGAGTCCCAGACCGAGACCTTTGTCGCACTCAGGTTATTTCTGGATAACTGGCGCTGGCAGGGCGTCCCTTTCTACCTCCGCACCGGCAAGCGACTGACTCGGCAGGCCTCGGAAATTTCCATCCAATTCCGCGGCGTCCCGCACCAGTCGTTTCCGGCTGAGTCAACGCTTGATTGGCAGTCATCCCGGCTGGTCATGGCCATCCAACCCGATGAAGGCATCGTGCAACGATTCCAGGCGAAATACCCTGGCCCGAAGATGCACCTGCGCTCTGTCGAGATGCAGTTCAACTACCAGACCGCCTTCGCCATCCAGTCCCCTGACGCTTACGAAACGTTGCTTTGGGACGTCATGAAAAACGACGCCACCCTGTTCATGCGCGCCGACCAGGTCGAAGCCGCTTGGCGCTTGCTCATGCCGGTGCTCGAAGTCTGGGCGGAAGCCCCGCCGAGTGACTTTCCTAATTACGCAGCAGGCACCTGGGGACCGGAAGACGCGCAAGGTTTGCTGGCCCAGGGACACAGCTGGCCGCTGCCGACTGAACTCACGAGCCGGAAAAAGAAGAAACGTTCAAGGCCACAATGAAATCACCGGCAAAAATAAAGACGCTGTTCGTGGATATCGGCGGTGTCCTGTTGACCGACGGTTGGCAGAGCGACTCGCGGAAACTGGCGGCCAAGGCATTTCGTTTCGACGGCAACGAAATGGAGGAACGACATCACACCGTCTTCGACACCTACGAGGAGGGAAAGCTGACACTCGAAGAATACCTGGGCTGGGTGGTTTTCTACAAGAAACGGTCTTTTACACGAGCGCAGTTTCGGAAGTTCATCTTCGCGCAGTCGAAGCCTTATCCAGAGATGATCGGTCTAATCCGCCAGCTTAAGGCAAAGCATGGATTGAAGATCATTGTCCTGAGCAACGAAGCGCGTGAGTTAAATGCTTACCGCATTAAAAAGTTCAAGTTGGTCGAATTTGTCGACGCGTTTGTGTCCTCTTGTTATGTCCATCTCCGTAAACCGGACCCGGACATCTTCCGGCTCGCCTTGAACATCGCGCAGACGCCAGCGCAACAGATTGTCTACATCGAAAACACCGCGATGTTCATTCAGATCGCGGAAAGCATGGGAATCCGAGGCCTGCTGCACAAGGATTGCAAGTCCACTTGCATGGAGCTGGCTTCATTCGGATTGGCGGAGTGAGTAACGAATCGCAATGAAGCCGGACAATCCATCCATCCTGATAATCAACGGCGGCTCATCGAGTATCAAGTTTGCGCTTTATCGGATCGGTCAACAGCTGGAGCGAGGGCTTAACGGAAAGATTGATCGCATCGGCATGAGCGGAACAAATCTGACTTTCAATGATTCGTCGACGAAACAGCCGGATAGCCAGAGAATCGCCGCCACTAATCATAAATCAGCAGCGAGTTTCCTGATTGATTGGCTCGAAGGCCAAAAGAGCTTCCAATCAGTCAAGGCGGTCGGACATCGAGTAGTCCACGGCATGCAACACACCGCGCCCGAATTAGTCACGCAGGAATTGCTGGATGAACTGCGTCGCATTAGCCCGATCGATCCGGACCATCTGCCGCGTGAGATCGAGCTGATCGAAGCCTTTCGCCGGCGTCATCCGAAATTGCTGCAGGTCGCATGTTTCGATACCGCGTTTCACACCACCATGCCACGCGTGGCCAAGTTGCTTCCAATTCCACGTCGCTACGAGGCGAAAGGAATTCAGCGCTACGGCTTTCACGGTTTGTCTTATGCCTATCTCATGGAAGAACTCGCGCGCCTCGGCGATCCGGCGGCGAAGAAAGGCCGCGTGATTCTCGCGCATCTTGGGAACGGCGCGAGCGTGGCCGCTGTGCGCAATGGCAAAAGCATCGACACCAGCATGGCTTTTACACCGACCGCAGGCTTGGTCATGAGCACCCGCTCCGGCGATCTCGATCCGGGACTGGTAAGCTATCTGGCGCGTACGGAGAAAATGACCGCACCGCAATTTGAAAAGATGGTAAACCACGAATCCGGGCTGCTCGGCGTTTCTGAAACCAGCTCCGACATGAAGGAGTTGCTCGACCAAGAAGGAAAGGACGTTCGCGCTGCGGAAGCCGTCGCGCTGTTTTGTTA
>CAVXQL010000006.1:0-98780 GCA_963763995.1 uncultured Verrucomicrobiae bacterium
GCGTCGCCGAATTTCCTCCACCGCCGCCTCCCCTCGCCCACGATCGCGCCCGGTGAGCAGGACCGTCGCGCCCATGCCCGCGAGTGCCGTCGCGGCCACCCGCCCAATCCCCGAGGTCGCTCCAGTGACAAGACAAACTCGATCACGCAGACTTGGCGGGAGTGCAGTCGAAGCGGCGGAATCAGCCATGACTCCACGACTGGACACAGGCCCGCGCCAAATGCAAAGGCACGGTGACGGAGTGCGTCCTGCTCCTCTGCACTCAGCCGTGCCGGCCGGGTGCCGTCGCAAACCGCTTGCTCCGGCCGACACGGGCGCTCAAGCTGCGAACGCATGAGGAAGCATTTTCTTCTCGTCCGTCTCTGCCCGACGCTGCTATTTGCCCAAAGCATGGAACTCACTCAGCAGCTCGGGAAAACAGTGTTGTATGGCGATATCGCGCTCTCGCCGGATGGCGCGCGCGTGGCCTGGGTGCAATCGACCGCCGCCACCGCCAAACCGAAGCAACTCTATCTTGCGCCTGTCGCAGGCAACACCGCGGCGACCCGGTTATCTCTTCCCGGAGAGAACAGCGAGCGCGTCGATAGCGATCCGGCCTGGGCGCCGGATTCCAAAACGATCGCCTTCTTTTCCACTGCGGGTGAGAAAGACGATCAGCGCCAACTCTGGACAGCAAATGCCGATGGCTCCAATCCGCGGAAGCTAACGACGCTGCAGGGATACGCCGCGCGGCCGCATTGGTCGGCGAACGGGAAACAGATCGCTTTTCTCTACATTGAAGGCGCGGGCGGCGGCGGACCGCTGGTCGCGGCGCCGAGCACGACCGGGGTGGTCGATACCGCGATTCATAATCAGCGGATTGCGGTGCTCGACCTCGCGACCAGGAAGGTCCGCCAGGTCTCACCGGCTGATCTGCACATTTACGATTTCGACTGGTCGCCGGACGGAAAGACTTTCGTCGCCAGCGCCGCGCCCGGCCCGGGCAACAACAACTGGTGGATCGCGCAAATCTACACGATCGATCTGGGCAAAGGCAGCGCGACGTCGATCTACAAACCTTCTCTGCAGGTCGCCGTCCCACGCTGGTCGCCGGACGGCAAGTCGGTCGCCTTCATCGAAGGGATCATGAGCGATGAGGGCTTTCACGGGGGCGATCTCTTCACCGTCTCCGCCACCGGCCAGAACCTAACGAATCGAACCCCGAAACGAAAAAGCTCGGTCAGCTCGTTCTTCTGGCAAACGCCGGAGCGCATTCTCCTCACCGAGTATGTAGGAGGCGGCAGCGCCATTTCGGAACTCAGCCTGGCCGACAATTCCATTCGCACTCTCTGGCAGGCGCCGGAAGGTTTTTATGCCTTCGGCAATTTTCCCAATTTCGCGCTCGCCCGCGACGGCAAGGTCGCCGCGCTCGTCCGGAGCAGCTTCGACACGCCGCCGGAGGTTTGGGCCGGACCAATTGGACAATTGCATCAGCTCACCCACGACAACGCCGACTTGAAACCGACCTGGGGCAAAGCGGAGAACCTCGAGTGGACGAACGAAGGAGAAAAGATTCAAGGCTGGTTGCTTCCGCCGGCGAAAGTTGAGCCGAACAGGAAATATCCGCTGGTTGTTCTGATCCATGGCGGACCATCCGGAGTCACCACGCCCGATTGGCCGGCCGGGTTCGGGATGTCACGCGCCATCATCGCCGCCCTCTCCAATCGCGGCTATTACGTTTTCCTGCCCAACCCGCGCGGCAGTTATGGGCAGGGCGAAGATTTCACCCGCGCCAACGTGAAGGATTTCGGCGGTGGCGACCTGCGCGACACGCTCGCCGGGATCGACGCCGCGCTGAAGAAATACCCGATCGATCCGGCCCGCCTCGGTGTCACCGGCTGGAGTTACGGCGGGTTTATGACCATGTGGACAGTCACGCAGACCAATCGTTTCCACGCCGCCGTGGCCGGCGCCGGGATTGCGAACTGGCAGAGTTACTACGGCCAGAATCTGATCGACCAATGGATGATCCCGTTCTTCGGCGCGTCGGTCTATGACGACCCGGCGGTTTACGCGAAGAGTTCGCCCATCCAATTTATCAAGCAGGTGAAAACGCCGACGCTGGTCATCGTCGGCGAACACGACGCGGAATGTCCCGCACCGCAGTCCTACGAATTCTGGCACGCGCTCAAAACACTCGGTGTCCCGACGAAGCTCATCGTCTATCCCGGCGAAGGTCACATGTTTGTCAAACCGGAGAGCCAGGTCGACCGTCTCGATCAGACCATGGCATGGTTCGATAAGTATTTGCAGCCGGCGGCAGCAGCCGCGCCTTAAAGAAGGCTGCCGATTGCGATAAGACGCAAACTGCCTCTTTTCGGAACGCCCTCGGTCGTTCGCACGCATGCGATAACGCTTGTTCGTGACGCAGACGCTTTACGGGTGCGCCGATAACAATGGACAATTCGGCGGAACAATGAGCCGAATCGCCCGCGACACTGCTTCATACCGGACGCTCGAAAACCGCACCGGCTCACCATCGAGGTTGACTGGAATTGCTTTGTCGGTCTGAACTTCGACCCAGGGGACTTGCCAGTAGGAGACATATTCGCCGTCCGGTGAAAGCGCTTTTAACTCACGGGCGGCGCTGAGCAACGCCCGCGGAGGAATATCTCGAACGGCGAGAACGTCGAGCAAACCGTCGTCAATGCGCGCCCGGGGCGTGACTCGAATGCCGCCGCCCGTCTGACGCCCATTGCCAACAATCGCCACCAAGCCGCTGCCAGCGCGCTCGCGATCTGGTAAGATCAGCTTTCCTTGATAAAGATGGAGGTTCGTCGCCAGAATTGCACCCATCACGGTGTAGGCGACAGGGCCAAGCACCCGTTTCAGCTCGGGCGAGGTAGTCGCTGTGATCTCGGCGCCGAAGCCAATACTGGCGGCGTTCAGGAACCAATACTCATTGGCTTTACCCACGTCGACCGGTACCGCCGTCCCTTCCATGCAGAGAGCCATCGCCTGCTCTGGGTCATGCGGAATGCCAGATCCGGTGGCAAAGTCATTCGCCGTCCCCCGGGCCACGATTCCTAAAACAGGCCGCGCGATCTGGGAAAGATCCATGAGACCGTGAACCACTTCGTTGAGGGTACCGTCTCCACCAGCCGCGATCACGAGATCTACTGCGCCGGCCTGAGCCGCAAAGCGTCGCGCGTCTCCCTTTTCCCAGGTTACGCTCACTTCGATGGTATGCCCGGCCGCCCGTTGTCGGTCAACCGCCGCCCGCAGCGCGTCATTGCCGGCTGCTTTGCCGTTGAGAATCAGCCGGACTTTTTTACCTCTCGGTTTCGTATTCATTGCCATCGCTTACATGCGTATCCACGGTGACTGCTCCCCAAACAACGGAACGCCTCGACACAGCTCGCGTCGGCCAGTCTGTCAGAAGGCGGACGAGGCGGCTTCAGGTCCGAGCTCTCAACTGCGAGCGTGCAACCGGACGGGCGTTAGGTGTTCGCGTACAGCTCAGCGCGTTTTTCTTGGAATACCTTCTTCTTTTCTTTCATTGCTGACTTCCTGATTCGCTCGCGAGATTGCCTGACGCTAATCGGGCCAGACTGCGGCCGGATGTGGGCGAACGTTCCGGGCCGGAGCCAGGACGAGATTGTTCGGATCAAAATCGGATTCCCTTTCAATTCCAATCGGCCCGTATCCTTCGCCATGCGGAGATCGATGTCGCCCGTCCAAACATGACTCATGGTTCGGAGATCGGTGATGAGTTCTATATCGACCGGCACCCGCGGATTATGGACGCATAATACGCGCGTCCCGTCTGCTTCGATCACGATCCACCAATGCCCGAACTGCGGCAGGCTGCGGAAAACGAATCTAATTACCGTGCGCCCGCCGGGCAGCTGCGTCGCGTCGATCCGCCGCTGCAAATCGTACATGAGCATCTCGACGTCGAGCTCGTCGTCGTTCATCTGACCGCGCGCCCATCTCATCCCCCACTCTCCCAGACCAAGAATGATTGGCTTGAGTTCTTTGCCGGCAGCCGTGGGATGATATTCGATTCGCCGTTGATTGGGCATCACTTTCCGGACAACGAGGCCGGCCTCTTGAAGCTGGTTGAGACGTTTGGTCAGCAAGGTTGGAGAGATTTGCGATAGAACGCGCTGGAAATCGTTGAAGCGCGTCGTGCCGAGCACAAGCTCGCGAATTATGAGAAGGGTCCACCGTTCGCCGAGCAGTTCGGCAGCCTTGGAGACCGGACAGATTTGACCGTAGCGGATGCTCATCAGCGCGAGGCAAAACACTACATACAAAGTAGTTAATTGCTACATTCTATGACGTGGGCAGTCGCAGGCGGCGCTCTTACACTTTGGCATTGAACGGGAGAAAAACTCCCACCGAAATTAGCCTCAACAATTGGAAGGAAACAAAATGCCACTCGTAAACATTCAAGTGATCGAAAACGTGTTCACTCCTGCGCAAAAGAAGGAGATGATCGAGAAAGTTAGCGAAACCATGATCTCGATCGAAGGCGAAGCGCTGCGTCCTTACACGCTCGTGAAAATCGACGAAGTGAAAGACGGGAACTGGAGCGTCGGCGGAAAAATCGTTACTGCCAGTGACGCCCATCGCTTGCAGCAAACGAAAGCCAAAGCGGCCTGATCGCGTAGGCGCGAATTAACGGAAAGCCGGAGTCCGGAGGGGCTCCGGCTTTCTTGCGCTGTCTTCTTCATGGCGGCGCGCCTAACGACAGCGTGTCAGGAAGACCTCAGCGGTTGTTTTCCACTCAGATTCCATCGACCCCATCGAGTTTCCTTTCCGCGGGTCGGGCGAAACGAATTGACTTACCAGGATCGGCACGCTACGGAACTGTAACGCAAAAAAGCGAGAACCCGGTTTTTCGACCGGTTTGGCGGCAACAATTAACAATCGTCGCCCGCCGCGACTTAAATATTGAGTGTGGTCAGCTCAGACATACGGGGGTCTTCTCCGAAGGAAAATAGAAATGAAGAAATTGATGTTGGTATTAATTGCGTCGGTCTGTTGCTCGGCGTTTACGATGAACGCGTCGGCTCAGCAAGCCGACAAGGCCATATCCGATTCCGTCATTGCCATGACGAAGGCGCAATGGGCGGCCGGGATGAAAGATCCGACGAATATCGCTGCCATGTCGAAGGACATGTCGGACGACTACACGGAGTTCAATGCCGATTTCGCCACGCGCATCGACGGGAAAGCGATGAATGAGCGGCTGTCAGAGGGGGTCGCAAAAGACTCGAGCAAGGGCACCGCGGCGGAAATGCTCAACGAGAAGGTCCAGGTTTATAACGGCGATGTCGCCATCCTGACCTACAACTACGCCGGAACGAGCATTGACAAGGACGGCAAGACCACGCCGAGCCGGGCCAAATCAACCCGCGTCTTCGTAAAGAAGGATAACAAGTGGGTGATGGTTCACGCCAACTTCGGGGCAGATCCGCTGCCGAAATAAGACCTCGAAAATCTGAGAAAGGGCCGCCAGCGCGCTTTGCGTTTTGACGGCCCTTTTTCTTGTACCGATCGTCCGCCGGCGGACGAATTATTTCGATTGAAGATGCAACACCAGATTCGGTCGGCGAACATCAGAGCGTTCACCGGTCAAAGCAGTGAAACCGACACGATTGTTTATCCTGACGCTGACGGCGATGATTGCGTTTGCCGGCAACTCGCTCCTTTGCCGGGCGGCGTTGAAACACACCGGCATCGACGCCGCCAGCTTTACCTTCATCCGCATCTTCTCAGGCGCAGTCGCGCTTTGGCTCATCATGAAAGTGCGCAACAGGGCATGGAAGACAGCAGGAAACTGGCCGTCCGCGCTCGCGCTCTTCGCTTACGCCGCCGCTTTTTCATTTGCCTATAACAGTCTCTCCGCCGGAACGGGAGCGTTGCTTTTGTTTGGCGCGGTTCAGGCCACGATGATTCTCTGGGGCCTGCGCAAGGGCGAATCGCTGCACGCGCGACAACTCATCGGTCTCGCTCTCGCTGCGAGCGGGCTCGTCGCGCTCGTGTTCCCCGGTCTTTCCGCGCCGCCGTTGGGCGGCTCGATCTTGATGCTAAGCGCTGGAGTCGCCTGGGGGATTTATTCGCTGCTTGGGAAAACAGCCGGCGACGCGGCCAGCGCTACAGCCGGCAATTTTCTGCGCGCTGTCCCATTGGCAGCCATCTTCGGCATCAGCCTGCTCCCGTGGATGCGTCTCGATCGCGCGGGAACCGGCTACGCCGTGCTCTCCGGCGCGATCGCTTCAGGAGCTGGTTACGTAATCTGGTATACCGCGTTGCCGAATTTGAAGGCAGCCAGCGCCGCCACCGTTCAACTTAGTGTGCCGGTCCTCGCAGCCACCGGCGGGATTCTCTTGTTAGGGGAACCGCTCACTCTCCGTTTCCTGGGTGCCTCCATCGCCGTCCTCGGAGGAATTGCCCTGGTCGTAATAAATCCATTTCGGCGAGATGTCGTCTAGTGTGCATCGCCATGCGCTGCTAGTTTTATAAGATGGGCCCAAACTCAAATCATGCACCGAATCTCGCGCAACGCCCGCCGCGCAGTCCGCGGGTACGTCTCGGTGGCTACGTCATCCTCCCACGCATTCTCGACAAAGGCCGCGCGGAGCTGGCCGGCACCGCGGGCGAATACAAATACAACAATCCGATGGACCATCACTGGTTTCGTTTTACCGGCATTACGGCCGAGGCGTTGAAAGCAGAACTCGCGACTGGAAAAGGCGATGGCGAAATGCTGACGTGGATCGAGGAGAACGCTCCTCACAAACACACACCGTGGGAAATCCAACAGTGGCGCGCCTGGCTGAACGAGCGCGGTCCCGATGGCGACGTCGAAACCCTGGAGTTCTTCACGAAGCGCGTCGGCGACATCAGCAAGACGCGCGAAGACGTGAAAACCTGGTTCGACTATCTCGACCTCGACGATCACGTCACTTTCGGCGGCAATGCTTGAGCAGTACAATTGACAGAGTTTCCAATCGAGCATGCCGCGTTGTTATTGGGCTACTACTGAACCCGCCATCGCCTATCACGATGAGGAATGGGGCGTCCCGGTGCGCGACGACCGAGTGCTCTTTGAGTTTCTTATCCTCGAAGGTGCGCAGGCGGGCTTGAGTTGGATCACCATTCTGAAGAAGCGAGAAAACTATCGGAAGGCGTTTGATGGGTTTCGCGCGGAAAAGATCGCGCGCTATGGCCCACGCGATGTGAAACGGCTGCTCGCCGACGCCGGGATCGTGCGCAACCGGCTGAAGATTGCGGCCACGATTCAGAACGCGCAGGCACTGCTCGCGCTGCAAAAAGAAACGACGCTCGACGCCTATCTCTGGAGCTTTGTCGGCGGCAAGCCGAAGCAGAATCGCTGGCGGAGCAGCGCACAGGTGCCCGCACGCACGGCCGAATCCGATGCGATGAGTCGCGATCTGCTGCGGCGTGGGTTCAAGTTCGCGGGTTCGACGATTTGTTACGCATTGATGCAAGCCACAGGGATGGTCAACGATCATCTCGTGACATGTCCGCGACATGCAGAGCTCAGCGGCCCCCGCCGCAAATGAAACAACTGCCCTTCGCCAGCACGTAAACGCGTTACGCAGGGCCGTCACTTGGAAACGGACAAGCCTGCGCGCTGAACCAGCTTCGACGAAACAGCTGATATACGTGACTCACGTATGGGAAGCGCTGCTTGCGGCTTTTCGTCGGAAGCGAGCCAATCATCCCCGCTCACCGATGTGCTTGCCAAAGCACGCTGGAAACAACACTCTGCCGCGATGCACAATCCTGAGGATCGCAGCTTCCTCGGCCATCCCCGCGGCCTCGGCTACATCGCTTTCGCTGAGGCCTGGGAACGCTTTTCCTATTACGGCATGCAATCGCTGCTCGTGCTCTACATGGTTCACCGCTTGCTCCTGCCGGGACACATCGAACACATCGCCGGCTTCGATCAACTTCGCCACCTGATCGAGGGCTTTCGCGGTTCGCTCTCAGTGCAGGCGCTCGCCTCGACCATCTTCGGCCTCTACACCGGTCTCGTTTATCTCACGCCGATCGGTGGCGGATTGATCGCGGACCGCGTCCTCGGGCGCACTCGCACCGTCACCATCGGGGCGCTTCTCATGTCAGCTGGGCATTTCCTGATGGCGTTCGATGTGACATTCGTCCTCGCGCTGATTTGCCTGCTGACCGGCGTTGGTTGTTTCAAGGGCAACCTCGCCAGCCAGGTCGGAGCGCTTTACCCACCTGGCGATAACCGTCGCGCGGACGCTTTCCAGATTTATTACTTATTCATCAACGGCGGTGTCATCATCTCACCGCTAATTGCTGGTACTCTCGGCGAAGTCTACGGCTGGCACTGGGGTTTCGGCGCCGCCGGTGTCGGAATGTTGATCGGCCTAACGATTTATCTCTGCGGCCGAAAATATCTCCCACCTGATTCGGCAGTGGTACGGAAACACGAACGGGCTGCCAAAACACCGCTTACTCATCGCGAGAAAATGGCGATTGTCGCGTTGCTAGCGCTCTTGCCCGTCCTGACGATGTCGGTCATCGGCAACCAACAAATCTTCAACGCTTACATGGTATGGGCGGAGAAAACCGCGAACCTCGTTTTTTTTGGAAAGAAAATGCCAACCACCTGGCTGATTACGCTCGACTCGATTCTGTCCGTTAGTTGTCTGGCCGGCGCAGTTGTGTTCTGGCGACTTTGGTCGAAAAAATTTCCTGAGCCTGCGGAGATCACGAAGATGGGTATCGGCAGCCTTTGCGCTGTGACTGGATTTCTCTCCCTCGCTGTCGGCGCGGCGATCGCCGCCAGTTCCGGCAAACAAGTTCCAATCGGATGGTTGATTGCGTTTCACCTGCTTAATAGCATTGGATTCGCCAACGTCTTCCCTGTCTCTCTCGCGCTTTACGCGCGCGTCGCGCCGGCGGCGTTGTCGGCCACCATTATCGGCATCTACTATCTGGCCTTTTTTGCGGCAAACAATCTCGTCGGGTGGATCGGTGGCTTTCTCGAAAAAATGCCCGCGACACGATTCTGGCTCCTGCACGCCGCTTTGTGCGGGACGGCCGGCATCATCTTTCTCATCGCCGGTCGCCTCTTCGGCCACCTTCTTGCGCCGGAGGGCAACTCCGACGGCAAGAAGTAGACTGGTCGTCGTCGCGTTTAGGCAATGCTGGCGTAGAGATCGCTCGATCAAACCTGTGCGGCGGTTTCTTTCGCGACGTTGCCAAAAACGCGATTTGGATGCCCCTTTGCCAAAAATGGAATGCGGGAGTGCGCTCCTCCGAAAGGGTGCGTTGACCAATGACGTCATCTGTCGCAGCGGAGCAGCGACTTGAATAAGCCGGGGCGCATTGTCGTTAGGGACTGAAAGTGGCACTCTTTGGCGAGAGACGTTAGTCGGCCCCATCGAACGCCGCATGCCGGTGTCCAAAATGGCGTAAAATCCCGCCACTTACACCGATTTGAATCCATTCCTTAGCTATCCCATGTACGGCAAAAACTCTTCGCGGACGATCTTCCCGTCCTTTACAGTATAGACGCCGACTTCGGATAACTGCATCCGCTTTTTCGAACTCTTGTCGGTCACGTCCATATCGTATTGCACGACGAACCGGTCATGCGCTACGAACGGGCCGTGAACCTTCACGCTGTGTGTTTCCATGGCGTCCAGCCACCAAGCCACCTTTCCGCGAACGCCATCAATGCCCCGCGTTTCCGGTGAACCGCTCTCGTTCGGCCGCGCTTCGACGCTGACAATGTCTTTCGCATATAGACTCTCCACCGCTTCCTTCCACGCTTGCTTCTTGGTTAACTCCACCACTCTCTTTGCCACTTCTTCGGTATTCATATTTTTCTCCTTTTGTTTGGATCGATAATTACTTGCTCAATGCTCTTTCCAGTCTGTCGAGAACGCTGTTCCAACCCTCAGTATGGCGATCACGTGACTGTTCGCTCGGCAGTTGGACGTGCGTTAAACGAAGCTCGGTCCCGCCGTCGGCATCGTCGAGTTCCACCGTCACGACGCTGGTCCGATTTTCCCAAACTTCATCGTCGTCCCATTGCCAGGTGAAGACGATTTTTTTGCCGGGCTCCAGCTCGCGGTATTCGCCACGCACGGTCATCCTTTCGCCTTCGGCATTGCTCAGGTCCCAACGATATTTGCCGCCGACGCGCACGTCGGTGACGAGATCGTGAGTCTGGACACTTTCAGGACCAAACCATTGCTTCAACTGTGCGGGATCGGTCCAGGCAGAATAAACGCGATCGCGCGGCGCTCTGATTAGGCGTTTGATTTCCAAACCAAGCTTCTCTGCGTCTTTCGTAGTCATAATTTCCTTTCTTATTTTATTTGCTCCCTAGATCTCCACGGGTCGGCGCGTCTGTTTCCAGAAACTCTTTGAGCGACGAACCGATGATTTGCGTCCAGCCCGCAAGGAAATTCTTGCGCGCGAACGACGGAGTTTTCGGAAATGTTTCCAAGCCCCCGTGCGTCAGTTTCAGCCGCGTCTTGTCGCCATCGGCAAACAACTCGATTGCGACCAATGAATCGCCTTCGTGTCCTTTGTACCGCCAGGTATAGGCGATCTTCTTTTGCGGAATCACCTCAATGATCTTGCAAAGATGGTGATACGTCATGCCTTCATGTTCGACGATGAACTCAAATTCAAAACCCACCTCGGGCTTGAATTCCTTTAGTTCGAAGTACCATTGACGCATCTCCGAAACATCGGTGAGCGCTTTCCAGACCCGGCCAACCGGCGCGTTGAACGTTCGTTCGATCACGATCGCTTCCGCCAAATCATTCTTCGTCCTCATGTTTTCTCCCCCGCTGGTTAGGCCGCGTATTCGTCGTGGCGGCGGACCCAATCCATCGTCGAGTCGGAGTTTTCATCACGGCCTTTCGGCACGACGTCGAGAAAATGGTAGGTGCCCACGAACATGTCGAGCCCGCGCGCATAAGTCGAATAGGTGTGAAAGATGTCACCGCCTTCCTCCTTATAGAAGACGCTCAACCCCGGCAGCTCGTCGCTCATGAGCTCGTCCGTCTTATAGTTGTAATGCATTTTCTCTTTCGCCTTCTCTTCCTCTGTGGCCGAGACGTGATAGTCGAAATTGAAATCGCTGCCGTACGACGAGAGCCATTTGAAACGCCAGCCCATTCGCCTCTGGTAGGGTTTGATCTCGCTTAGCGGCGCTCGCGAGACGACCGCCAGTGTCACGTCGCGATGCGGCAGATGCCAGTTTGCACCATCAAAATGATCGGCCAGATAGGAGCAGCTCTTGCAACCTTCCTCCCAATCGGGCCCGAACATGAAATGATAGACGATCAATTGACTGCGACCGTCGAACAGGTCGGAAAGCGTTTCCTTACCGTTCGGTCCTTCGAAGACATATTCCTTTTCAACTCTGACCATCGGCAGCTTGCGACGTGCGGCACTCAGCGCATCCCGCTGCCGCGTGAACTCCTTTTCTAGCGTCAGTAAGTCCTTCCGCGCGATCAACCACTCAGCTTCAGATATGATTTCCCTTTGTTGTTCTTCCAGTTTCATTTTTTCCTCCTTTGATTTTGTGGGTTGGTTTCTTCTTACAAAACTTGCTCACGACAAGCGCAGTCAGGCCACCGCTCGATGTCGCGCCAGCTGCGATCAAGGCCAGACTTGCTGCGCACACGGGGCACATGGCGTTTATTTCGCTCCCTTCTTTGGTGTTCGTTTGTTCGTCTCTTCCAAATACGCCGCCAGGCGATCGAGTGATCCTTCCCAGAATTTGCGATATTCTTCCACCCACGCTGCAGCTTGCTTCAGCGGTTTGGCTTCCAACTGCATTTCGTGCACGCGGCCGTAACGTCGGCGCCGGAGAAGCCCTGCTTTTTCCAGCACGCGCAAATGTTTTGAGACCGCCGGCAACGACATCGCATGCGGTCGCGCCAGATGGGTGACGCACTTATCGCCGCGCGCAAGATGCGCGAGAATGCGCCGGCGAGTCGGATCTGCCAACGCCGCAAACGTGCGATCAAGAACTTTGGCTGAACATTTAACCATCTGGTTAAGTATATAGCCATGCTGTTTCGAGAACGCAAATAAATTTTGTTGCCGGCTCGTGGCGCTGGCCGTTGCCTGAGCCCATTGCTGATCTAACTGAGTCACATATGTCCCCGCGAAACGTCTGGAGAGATCACTGAAACGCAGCGCCGTTTCCCGGCGAGACCGAACTTTCCTTGACGAGGTTTGCGGCGCGACCTCCGGGACGCTAGCTTCACCTCGCTCCGCGCAAACCAACCCAACGCCCCATGGCCATCCGAATTCTTGTTACCGGCGGCACCTTCGACAAGGAATACAACGAACGCTCCGGACAGCTCTTTTTCAAGGACACTCACATCGCCGAGATGCTCAGGCTCGGACGATCCCGCATCGCGGTCACCATCCGCACGGTGATGATGGTCGACAGCCTCGAAATGACCGATGCCGATCGCGCCCTCATCGTGCAGAATTGCCTGCAGTCCGAGGAAAATCGCATCGTCATTACCCACGGCACCGACACGATGACGGAAACCGCGGCCGCTCTTGCTCCCGCGGTCACGAGAAAAACAGTCGTGCTTACCGGAGCGATGATTCCCTACGCGTTTGGCAGTTCCGACGGTCTCTTCAATCTCGGCAGCGCGCTCTCGTTTGTGCAGGTTTTGCCGGCCGGTGTTTACATCGCCATGAACGGCAAATGCTCCCCGTGGGACCGCGTTCGGAAAAATCGTGAACGCGGGGAGTTCGAGGAGATTCCTCCTTCAACCTAGAAGTCGGGTTCGAGATCGGCGTTTTGTAGATGACGTCGATGGCCAAGAAAAACTTTCGGACCTGTCCATTTCCGACGCGCTGTTCGGTCAACGCCGCGACCCGCCGGAATCTGCCACCACGTCGCGCAACGCTTCGTGTACTCCCGCGATGACCATGCTTCCTTCGCCGACGGCCGTGGCACAGCGTTTGACCGAGCCCGAGCGGACGTCCCCGGCAGCAAAGATCCCCGGCAGGCTCGTTTCCAAAGGCGATGGCGCGCGCGAGACGTTCGCCCATTCCGCTGTGCCGGCGACGAGCGTCCCCGTTTTGATGAAACCTTTTTCGTCGCGCGCGATTTCGGGCGGTAACCATTCCGTGCACGGCGTGGCGCCGATCATCGAAAAAACTGCGGGCGTTTCCACCGTGCGTCGTTCCCCCGTCTGCGCGTTTTCCAATTCCACCGCTTCGAGCATCCCGTTACCCGTCATCCGCCGAATCGTTGTACCGCAAAGCAGCTCGATATTTTCCCGAGCCAGAACGCGCCGCGATAGATAATCCGACATGCTGTGCGAAAGATCATTCCCGCGAATAATCAAAAGCACTTTCGCGGCACCTTCCGACAAAAACATCGCCGCCTGGCCCGCCGAATTTCCGCCGCCCGCCACGATCACCGTCGCGCCGCGGCAAACCTGGCCCTCGAGCGCGGTCGCCGCATAGTACACACCCACACCCTCAAAGCGTTCGCGATTTTCGGCTTCGAGCCGATTGTAGTTTGCGCCGGTCGCGATCACGGCGGATTTGGCGCAAAGAACGGCGGAGCAACCTTCGATCTGCAGGCTGACCCGATATTCGCTGCCGGCGTTGTAGGCTAAGGTCAACGCTTGCGATGGTGTGGAAAACTTCGCCCCGAAGCGATAAGCCTGAAGTTGTGCCCGCCAGGTCAGATCGCCACCGCTGATGCCGGTGGGGAAACCGAAAAAGTTTTCGATCAACGATGACGAACCGGCTTGACCGCCGGGAGCGTAACTTTCCAGCACCACGGTGTTCAATCCTTCTGAGGTCGCATAAACTGCCGCCGCCAAACCGGCCGGGCCGGCGCCCACAATCGCGAGATCGCATTTGATTTCATCTTCGTTATCCTCAGCGAGCGGTCTCAGCAGACCCGCCTCGCGCGCCACTTCGCGGAGAGAAGGTCGACGCAAAGGCATCCCGCGGGACGTGATCAGCGCCGGCAGTTCTCGCTCGGACAAATGCAAGCGCCTCGCGAGAGCGACGCCTTGATCGCTCCTCACGTCGACGATGCGGTGTGGAATATGATTCTTGTCGAGAAAATCGTCGAGCTGGCGACCGTCGCGCGAATCGTGCACCGACAGAATACGAAGCCCCGCAAAATCTGGATCGCGCTTCAAACGTTGCCGGCGCATGATCAGGGCATTCATAATCGGCTCGCCGATCCGCGGCATTTCGGCCAGGGCGCGCCGCAAATCGGACGCGGGAATTTGCAACACTTCCGCCTCGGCCGACTTAACGCGCGCGCTTGCCAGCGCCGAAGTTCCCTGCAGCATGGACACGTCGCCCAGAAAATCGCGGGCGTGCGAAGTGGCCAAAATCTGTTCGACGCCGTCGCGCGTTTCGAACGCCTCGATCTCTCCCTCCAGCGTGATCGTGAGATCGAATTCCCGCTGGCCCGCTTTGAAAATGAGATCGCCTCGACGCAGCGAGCGCCGCTTTCCCAATGGCTCAAGCAGGGCGAGCTGTTCGTCGCTTAACTTCGGAAAGGCAATGCTCTCCGTATCTCGATAAAATTGCTCATCCTGCTCGGCCGATGTCATCGCCGGGACTCTAACTTGACCATCCACGTCGGTAAAATATTTCGTCGCAGCGCGAATACGCGACGTGTAGCGGCTTCGTTATGCGAAGCGTGAACGTGCCGTGACAACATTCCTGCGCCGACGCGTCGGCTAAATTTTATTTGCCGATGAGAATAAAGATGCCCGCTGCCAGCGCGATGAGATCGATGAGGAAAACGGCTGGCCCGAGCGGCAAGCCGAAGCCCAAAAGGCCGTGGAGGATCAAATACAGCGCGAGCAGAACCATGCCGATGCTCTTGTTGAATTTCATGATGTCGATCTTTTAGATCGCCTCCCCGCCTGACAATCCAAATCTGGCAGATCGCGTGATCTTTCATGCTTCATCCTTCGGCCTTCATCCTCTCTTCCAGCCCCACTCGCCCACAATTGCGTGCTTCTCGCGGCGGACGATTTTGCTAGGATACCAACAGCGGCATTAGGAGGAATCTATGTTCTATTTTCGGATCGATCGAGTTCGTTTCCTCGACAATGGCGGAATAAAATCCGGCTTGGGAATTTTCGGACACGACTTCGCCAACGTGAAGTTTCTCAGTTTCGTTACCCGCTCCGATCAAAACGTTCCCGAGCTGGACGAATGGATGCGGAACAACGATGCCGCTTCCAAGAAGGCGATGTTGCAGACGCTGGTGAGCGACGCACTGAGCACCCGTGTCCTAACCGAGATCGATCGGGTGCAGGACAACGTGCCGGTGAGCTTCGGCGACACCGGGCTCATTCTCTATGAAGCCGAAGAAATCCCGGAGGCGTTCACGTGGACATTCCTTGCCGTGCGATCATCGCGCGACGTGCGCGAGGCCGCCCGCGACGCCGGTGAAATGTTGAGCGCCCCTGACTTTGCTTCATTTTCCAACGATCTGCTCGGCCTGATCCAGGCCGGCGCGACCCTGGCCAATCCGGCCTATGCGGCGGGCATCGCCGTGGCCAAATTCGTCGCGCAAGCCGGCGCAGGTCGTCTCATGAAAAAAGGAGACAAACAACTCGGCGCGGTCTCGGAGAGTTTCATTCGGTCCGAGCATTATCCGCAGGGCATCCGTGAACGGCATGACATCCACGACGCGACCGGCAACATGTTTTACGATTACTCCCTCTTCGGTTACAAGCGCGCCCTGCCCGTTATCCGAAGACGCAAGACGACGAAAAAACGTTAGCCCATCGGGCTCTCCAACCAGCACGCGCGTCGCGGCGCGCTCCCTCGTTGACGGAATAAGCGACAACAATTTTACATGACGCCGCTACGCTGCGGCCTAGTATTGACCTTGTATTATGCCGGACCCGGATCCGTATGAAGGCTCCTTGCAGCGCGATGCCGCGCGCGGCGCAAATACGATGACGTTCCAAGTTCCGGGCGGGCGTCCGGACGAAATATGCGTCGTTCCAAAGCACCTTCCTTTTGCCGACTATCGCGGTAAGGACGGAGCAAAAGACATCGCCGATGAAAAGCAATTAGCGAGCTTCGATTTTAATAAAGCCGGCCCGGCGGAGTCTGGCGTCATCGCCATTGTTCCCAAGCGCACCAGCACTAGTGCAGCGGTCGATGTTTATTCGATCCCGGCCGGCACGACTCGGCCCGATCAGATCACAGCCAGCTATTGTCTGAGCGTGGAAAAGAATGGGAAAAACCTGGCGAAGTTCAAGCAGACCGACAACGTCCATACTACCACCTGCACCGCGGCCATTCTTGGCTATTACCACGTCGCCCGAGCGCTCGGCGATATCTGTGAGATCAAACCCGCCGTCCTGCGCACGATGGATATCGAGCAGCACAAAAAGATGGTTAGGCTCGCCGCCGAGCTCGGAGCTCATGGTCTGGTCGGCCAAAGCTGGGCGCTGTTCAACCACTACTACGCCGACCCGCGCGGCTCGGCCGTTGCCCGCACACTCTTTACTTCCGATTTCCAGCAAATTTATGGCGCCCTCCTCGAAAACACCACCGGCGAGGAGAACTATGCCGAGTGGTTGAGCGCGGGGTCGGACCTGAGCAGTACACACGCGTTTCGCCGGATGGCGGACTCGCGTCCGGTCGAGGCGATTCTTGGTTCCCGCGATTTCACGCAAAGCAATGTGCAGGCACTCGTCGGGATGCGCGATATGAGCGAGATGATTCTGCTCGACTATCTGCTCGCGCAATCAGATCGCCTAACGGGCGGCAATATCAGCGACTATAGCTTCACTTGCTATCGCGACGGCGACAAAGTGAAATCGGTCAAGACGTCGAAAGCATCCGATATCCCGGCCGGCGCAACAAAGGTGGTCGTCAAAAAACTAACGATCAAAGACACGGATGCCGGTTTGTTGAACACCAATGTCTTCGAGACAAAGGGCTACCTTACCCAGATCAGCCATTTGCATCCGAATACCTTTTCCCGCCTCCAGACCCTCGCGACGAAGTGGCGAGATGATCCCACCGTGACAGAATTTTTTCATCGCGAGTGCACCTTCAGCAACAGCCAAATGGCGCGCTTTGAAAAATACCTGCTCGCTGCCGCCAGCACATTGCAAAGCCGATTGACCAGCGGCAAGTTGCGGCTCGATCTCGACCTCGACGATTACTTTGCCGGTGTCGCGCCTCCTCCCCCGCCGCCGGTCGTTCCTTCCAAAATCAACGGGACCGTTGGTCAATGGGAAAAAGGAGCCGTTAACACGCCCGCAGACGTTTCAACCGTGCAGCGCCTCCTGCAAACCGCCGCGCAAAAGCTCAACGATCCCTCGCTTGATCCAAAAGGAATCGACGGAAAGATCGCGCATGTGGCAGCCAACTCCAATACCGTCTCGGCCATCCAGGCTTTTCAAACCCGCTCGGCGCTTGCAGTGACCGGACTTATCGAACCGGCCAGCGAGACGTGGACGAAACTACTCGCCGCCGCCGGCGAAACGACGCCCTAACGATAAATCTGCCGTCAATACTGATGCGGCGGCTTCGTCCAGGTTCCCTCCACGACGACACTCGTTAGGCCAGCGCGCGAATTGTTCTTGATGAGCTGCGCCACGCGCCTCAGCTGCAGCCGGACACAGCCGTGCGAGGCCGCGTATTTCGGCACCGACGGATAGTAGTGTAAGGCAATCCCCCGGGCCGGCACGAACCACGTCACATCCTTCGCCTCGGGGTGACTGTTGAGCTGGGATGCGAAGCCGGTCACGAGGAACGTGCCTTTCGGCGTGCACGTGCTGCCAGACCGACGGCTGGTTGTTTCAGAATCGCAGTTCAGGCCGCGCAAACCCGCTCCGGGCGAGCTGCGAAATGGCCCGGTCTCTTGCGCGCTGCCGTTAGGCCCTGCCCACGTGAGCGTGACGGGATGGTCGGGGTCATCGAGCTGCACGGATATTTGCGCGATATAAGTATCGGGAAAACCACTGTTGCGCTGCGGATGGGAAACTGACGCCGCCGCCCGGGTGAGCGGGCGCGCCATTGGCGGTTTGCTCTTTGCGATCTGCGCGCGGCGGTCGGGCGATCCATCGCTTCGATTTTCCTCGCCGCCGCCATGCGCACGGCAAGCGAGCCGGTGCGGGGAATTTTGAGAAATGTGCTCGCGGATCTCGCGCTTGTTTTCGGCCACGACTTCTTCGCGGCCGTCTTCTTGGTCTTGGTGCTTTTCGCCGCCTTGGAACTGCGGCGGGTCTTTCTGGGCGAATTGCTCTTCTTCATCATGCAGACGATTTTGCACGGCAGTAGCGCGAAATTAAAGACTGAATCTTAAGCTTCACCCGAAGGGCCGCGTGGCGTCGGAGGAGATGACGGAAAAGAGATTCCCCAGAGCAAAAAAATCTCGCTTTCACTTTGGAGGAGGAGGAAGATTTTTAACAAACTCAAAGAATCCCGCGAGCATGAAAACCACATTTCGTTTCCTCGCCGCGTGCGCGATCATCGCAGCGGCACTTTCGACGACCAGCTGCTGTTGCACCAATCAAGGCTCGGGACCAGCGAACAATCCGCCTCAACCGTCGGCGCTTTGCACACTGAAAGACGACGATGGCCACACGATCCCGGCAAATTTCTCCGGCACGCTCGGTCCGACTCACCAAGGTCACGCGGCGAATCACGTCAATGAAATCCAAAATGTAAAATCCGCGTGCTGCGAGAATTTCGACCGGCTCGTCTTCGCCGTGGATGGCATCCATGAACCGACTTACACAGTCCAATATGCGCAAGCGCCGTTCACGGACTGCGGCTCCGGCAATACGCATCACGTTCCGGGAAATGCCTGGCTCACGATTAAGATGACGCCGGCGCAAGGACATGGCGCTGGGCAGGCGACACTCCCGCGCGACACCTCATATCAATGTCCGAATCTGCGGCATCTTTCGATCACGTGCGATTTCGAATCAGACCTCACTTTTGTCGTCGGCGTAAACGCGAAGAAACCGTATCGCGTTATCGAGCTGCAGAATCCGACGCGACTCGTCGTCGATATCAAGCACTGATTCTGACTTCCGACCTCTGATCCCCATCGTCCCGCCGCTGACATCTTATGTCCTCGATTTCCCCGGCCCGCCGTAGCATCTGGCGAAGGCGGCTAGCGGACGGAGGACCTCCTGAACCGGCGGAGGTAATTTATCGGCGTCGTGCAGGAAAAGGCTCACCTGCCAGAGCTCCGGATCGGTCAGTTTTCCTTCGAACGAAGGCATGGCGCTGAACCGGATGCCGTTCTTCACCACCCAGTGAGTGACGCCGACGGGATCGTCGGTCACGCCTTTGCTCGGCGGAAGTAACTGCGGCACGTGCGGGTAAAAGCGTTTCGCCATTTCGAGAGCGGGTTGATCGAGCCGGCCATGGCACCCGGCGCAGTTATGCTGATAAACCTGAGCGCCCGCGAGAAGGTTCGTCTCGTCGGCGGGAAGTGGCGATTGATCCTGAGAGCTTTGCCCGATCGATGCGGCAAGGGCCTTTTTCGCAACTGATCGTTCCATGGGCAACGGGCCGCCTTTCGTCCCCATGAAGAGGCCGCCGCGAGTAGCGAACAGATAGCCAGCCAGCAGGAGCAGCCCGATTCCAACAACCAGACCGAAGAGGAATTTGATCATAGATGAGTGAGGCAGAGTCGCCGGGAGAAATAAAGAGATTTCACGCGCACAATTTACGCGTGCCAAACAGCCGGGCTTTGCTGGAGCAAAGGACAAAGTTTGTTCCGCGACGCGCCGCAGTCGAAAACGAACCAATCCCAGTCCGTCTTCGGTCCTCTGCCATCTGACTTTCTTCCTTTCTAATTTCTACTTTTTTCAAACGCCTCCTTGTTCACAACGTATGGCATCCTGGCCGGATCGCCCCCGTAGTTCCCTTCCAGCATGTCGATCACCGCCTGAGCAGTGCGGCCAGCCATACCTTTGTCGGGATCGACCGAGAGCCGCGTGATCTGCGCGCCACTGGCGAAGTGATGAAACAGCCGGGTGCGGTCGGCGATTTCGGGATCGAGCAGCGGCGAATCCGCCGGCAGCGGCTCTCTCTCAAAAACGTCGAGCGCCGCCCCGGCGATGACTTTGTCTTTCAACGCTTTCGCGAGAGCCTTCTCGTCCACGACCGGGCCGCGTGAGGTATTCACCAGGTAGGCTGTCGGCTTCATCAGCTTGAGCGTCTTCTCGTTGATGAGGTGGTAGGTCGGCTTGTCGGTTTCGCCCTCGCGCAACAGCGGCACGTGAATGCTCACGTAATCAGCGCCGCGCATCGCTTCTTCGAACTCCACGTACTTGATCCAGGTCTTCTCCTTCTGAATATCGTTGGCGTGACGCAGGTCCATCACCGCCTGAATGGAAGCGATGTACTTGTGATTCTGATACGCCGGGTCGTAGCACAGGATGTTCATATCGAAACCCGAGCACTTCTTGATCATCGCCAGGCCGATGCGCCCGGTGCCAATGATGGCGATCGTCTTGCCCGTGACCTCGTCGCCAAGAAACGGCAGGAACGGATGCCACGACGGCCACTTCTGCTCCCGCACCAGGCGCTCACTCGAATACATCTTGCGCGCCAGCATGCCGAGCATGAAAAAACCGAACTCCGCGGTCGCTTCGGTGAGCACGTCGGCCGTGTTTGTGAAAGGGATCTTGTATTCGTTGGCGTCGGCGCGGTTAATGTTGTCGAAGCCGACCGCGATCTGCGCCACGACCTTGAGCGTGCCCTTCCCTGCTTCGAAAACTTCGGCGTCAATCGGATCACGCAACGTCGTGATCAACGCGTCGATGCCGCTCTTCACTTTCTCGATGATCAGCTTCTTCGGGGGCGTCTCCGGGCCTTGGAAGACCTCGAGTTCGTAGCCGCGCTCGCGCAGACGGTTCTCGGCCGGATCGCCGATTCGCGAGGTGGCAAAAACACGAAAGCGTTTTTTGTCGGTCATGGTGAAAGGAGAATCCCCCAGAAAGGCAGGAAAGAAGAAAGTGACTCTGATCTCGAATTTTTCTACTCTCTACTTCTTACCTTTTACTTTCTTCAGAGATTTTTCCTCGCCCACGTGCCGACGCGATCGAGCGCCTTCTCGATGTTCTCGATCGAGTTGGCCACGCTGAAGCGCAAATAGCCTTCGCCGAAATCGCCAAAGGCGGTCCCAGAGAGCGCAGCGACGCCGGCATCGTCGAGCAGCGCGTCGGCCAGTTTCTTCGATGGCCATCCGGTCTGCTTGATGTTGGGGAAAACGTAGAACGCGCCTTTCGGCAGGCGACAGGAAAAACCTTTGATCTTGTTCAGGCCGGCGACCATCACGTCGCGCCGTTTCTTGAACTCCGCGCACATCGCGTCGACCGAGCCCTGCGTTCCGCGGAGCGCCTCGATCCCGGCGACTTGCGTGAAGCTCGCGGTGCAGGAGTTGGAGTTGGTCATCAGCCGGGAAATGTGCGTCGCCAAATCTGCGCGCATCACACCGTAGCCCATGCGCCAGCCGGTCATCGCGTAAGTCTTGGAGAAACCGTCGAGCAAAATGCAGCGCTCCTTCATGCCATCGATCGACATGATGGAGTGATGCTCGCCTTCGAAGATGAGGCGGCTGTAGATCTCGTCCGTCAGCACCATGATGTTGCGATCGCCGATGGCGTCCGCGATGCCGGCGATGTCGTTCTTCGTCAGCACGCCGCCGGTCGGGTTCTGCGGCGAATTCAGAATGATGAGCTTGGTGCGGTCGTTAATCAGTCCGCCGAATTCGCCGACGTCGAGCCGGAAATCCATCTCCTCGCGCAACTGGATCGGCACGGCTTTCGCGCCGATGTAGTTGATCATCGATTCGTAAATCGGGAATCCGGGATTGGGATAGATGACCTCATCGCCTTCTTCAACCAGCGCAAGAATGGTGAAGAAGATGATGGGCTTGCCGCCGGGGACAACGACCACTTCTTCGGGTGTTGCGTTTATTCTGCGCGTCTCACTCACGTACTGAGCGATCGTCTCGCGCAATTGCGGCAACCCGGCCGAGGGCCCGTAATGGGTGAAGCCTTTGTGGAGGGCGTCGCAAGCCGCCGCGATGATGTTGGCCGGCGTGTCGAAATCGGGCTCCCCGATCTCGAGATGGACGATGTCGCGGCCCTTTGCCTCGAGCGCGCGCGCCTTCACCAGCACTTCGAACGCGGTCTCGGTGCCGAGACGCGCCATGCGTTTGGCGAGACGGAGTTCGCGGGTCTTATTCATCGCGGGAAGATCAAGATTATGTGCAGAGGAAACCTTTCTCTCAACCCTCAACACTCAACTTTCTATGATCACACGACGCTTTGCTACTGCCCTGCTCGTCACACGTCACTCGTCACTCGTCACTTTTTTGTCTTCTTCGCAGTTTCCTTCTTGGCGAGCGCGAGGCGCTCGGTCTTTTTGCGGCGCGCGGCGCGTTTCCTTACGTTGTCTCTGCCTTGGCTGTTTCCCATAAGACCTTCACCCTCGCCCCTTCGCGGCCCGTTCCAAATTATTTCGCTGAATCGAAAGGACGTTCCCGCCAATGTAGTTCTAAGAACTCCCATGCACCTCCATCTTTTCCGATCTTTAAGTTCTTGTCGAATTTTCGGTAGGAAGTTAAACTTACCACTACCGAATTTTCTTCCTCGTCGGTGGCATTTGAGGTTTACTGAGCACTGGGAAACGACCCCAAATGGCAATCGGCCTAGTTACCGGATACGCGATCAAGATTCCGAGATTGCCAGCCGACCACACATATGTTCTCAGCGATGCCGGTCATGTGTGGCCGTGTTACGGACGAAGCTCCGGCGGCCGGGCGATTTGTGATGGACTGGCGGAACTGAATGACGCTGATTGCTTATCGCGGCCCAACTCCACAGCCGGTATCGACTACGGTTTCACAGGCGTTTGCCATCAGATGGCAAACCGAATTCTCTATCCATCTGGCGCCACCGTAGAGGACGCCTTAGGCTATCGAGGTTCCCTATTAGCGTGGGGAACTTACGGGCGCGATCTAAGCACGATGAGGTTCTATTCTCCAATCACATTTCCCTGGCCCAAATTGATTGAATGTTTGGGCTAGTTTATGATTGTAGGTTACGTTTGTTTTCATGAAGACGGAATCTGAATTCGCCGAGCGCATCGCAGCAATTCATTCCGGTGCAACGGACGCGAGAGATGTCCGTCATGCGGAACTCGAAGCAATGTTCGATACTTTTCTTGGTCGCGACTTTGATCCTGCGCGGCGCAAGCAGGTGGAAAAGCTGCAAATCAACCTGCTTGAGCAACAAGCAAAACTGCATTCACAGTTAGACGACGAGAAAATATCGTCTGAAGAGTACGTTGATTCATTCAATCAAGTCTTAGCGCGGACATTTCAAGATTGTGAAAAGGTTCTGGGGGTGCAGAATTTCAAACAATTGTTTGGCGCACCACCTGCGAAACAGGGAGGCTTCATCGACAAAACGGCCTTCTTGGAAAACGCGCGGCCTAAGGCTCACAAGAAGGCCCATGCGTATACTACAGCAAAGAGGCCAGCGCGCCGGATTGCTTTTGCGCAAGCGGTCCAACCCGATGATAAGTTAGCCGCAGTTGTCGGTTCGCAACCGCTTACACGTGCCGAGCTTACCAAGAAACTCTGGGCCTACATCAAGAAGAACAGGCTTCGGGACAAGAAAGTAAAAACGAAAATCAATGCCGACGATTCACTGCGCCTAGTTTTTAATGGCAAGAGTCAGGTCAGTATGTTCGAGATGACAAAGCTCGTTTCCGGACACATTCACTAGGTGCTTACAGACAAACCTCAGCGCCTTCAAACTCGGCTGCTTTTCCTTTCAGCTCTTCTCGGCCGCCGCGTCCTTGATGACTACAAATCCCAAAGATTTGTTCACTAGCTTTTGGAAGACCTGCGCACCCAACGCAGTTTCGCGGAGCCGGAACGAGGATTGGCGCTACGTTGCGCCGCACTCGGGCAGATGACTTCGTCGACGATGTGGACGAGGTTCGTCTGCCCGCGAACCTCGCCCAGCGGATGACTTTGAATGTCATCTACCCGACCGCTCCCGCTCAACGTCGTGTTCATGAATATCGAGCGTTGTGCCACCGCGAATGACTTTTACACGGCGATCGCCCCTAGAATGGAAGGTGAGGATGGCGACGCACCCGACAGCCGTGGCTCATTGTTTCGAAAGTTTCGCCTCTTCCATCAGCAGGGTTTTCACATCGGCGAGAACGAGGCGGGGATCGAGCGTGCCGGAACTGTAGATGTTTCGGATGCGGCCTTCGCGATCGATGAGGAACACGCGCAGGACGTGGTAAAGCGGGCCCTGCGGATCGTTCGCGTTGCTCCTTTTGTCCACGGCCTGGCCATACGCGTTAAGAATAGGTTCTAATTCCGCGCGCGATTTCGCCGTGGCGAAACGCCATTCGCATCCGGCCTTTGTCTCGCTCACCCATTCCGAATATTCAGCAAGATGCTGCGGCGTATCGTGCTCAGGATCGAAACTCAAACTCACCAGCCGCATGTTTTTTGCCAGGCCTTTGTCCTTTGCGCTCAACGATTGAAGCTGCCCAAATACGTTAGTGGCGTATGGACAGGCTTTCGGTGCCGCGCAGCGGGTGTAGATGAAACCCAAGACGGTGATACGCCCGTGTGTCAGGTCACGCAGGTTTACCGATTTGCCATCGGAATCGACGAGCGCTCCATCGGCTGCAATCTTTACCACCGGCAGGCTGTAACTGCCGGGCGCCGGTGGATCGTAATCGTAGTCGCTGTCGCGCGGGAAATCGGCGGCCGTTAGGCAACCAATCGATAAGAGAAATATGAGGGCGACTACTCTTCGCATCGCCCGCGGAGCGGCCGATCCACCTTGGAAGTGCAAGATCATCGCGATACAACTAATCCGCTTTCGCGAGCGTCGTGCACGGTGCGCCGATTTTGGTCGACTACTCTTCGCATCGCCCGCGGAGCGACCGATCCACCCTGGAAGCGCGAGATCATCGCGATACAACTAATCCGCTTTCGCGAGCGTCGTGCGAGGGGCGCCGATTTTGGTCGAGCCAAAGAGCATGTGATGCGCCCGGCCCAGTTTCAGCGCGGTGAAATCGAGATCGAACGTTGGCTTGAGCTCTTTGCCGTCCCAGGCATAACCTCTGATGAACTGCTCATTGTCCTCACCCGTCTTGTCCCACCGCGACAGCAAAGAGCTGGTGAAATACACGCGTTTCCCATCCCAACTCTCCGACACCATATTGACCTGCTTGCCGATTTGTTTCTCGTAAATCTGTTTCGGTTTTTGCGGATCAGAAACGTCGAAGACGCGGCATTTGCCGTCACCGAAGCAACCGACAAAGAGTGTTTTGTCATCGGCGCTCAGGCTAATGTCGACAGGGAGAACGCCACCCTTCACGTCACCGATCGGCGCGACGTCCTTTGCCTGCCACTCGCCGTGCTCATCCTCGTAAACGAGCCAAAGCTGCGATGTCAGCGCAGTGGCGGTGAAAGCATAGTTGTGTTTCGCACCCCACGCCCAGCGGACTTCGAGCGGTGCGCCCGGTACTTGAAAAACTTTTTTGGGCTGGCGGGTGTGAAAATCCCAGATCACCAACGTTCCTCCGAAATGTTTCATCGCCTCGGGATCGGCGACCACTTTGCCGAACTCCGTCATGTAGTTCCTCAAACCGGTGAAGGATGAAGTAAGAAGCGCGTTCTTGCGCGGCAAGACGCGCGCGTCATAGCCGTAGCCATCGGCGAACTCCGCACCGGCCGCGCCTAGCGGATCATCCTTGGTCGGCATCCAATGGGTCGCGATGTAGTTGCCGTCGTTCCCGTACTCAACCAACGCCGTCCGACCGCTCTGATCTTTCGCATTCGAAAGACATGGAACCAAGACCCGCCCGGGCAAGGCATAAGCGCCATGCGGTCCGGCAGCGCCGCCGGTTGTCTCGGTGAAATTGTCGATCGTCTTTATCAGCTTCGGCTTCGCCGGATCGGTGTGGACATCGAAGATAAATATCTTGCTGGTATCGAGACCGGCGAGCCACAGTTGGCGGCGATCGTCGGTGAACCCGCCGTGGTGCGCTTCATTGCGGCCATCGACCGAAACGCTGCTGACGACTTTGCCGTAGGTCGGCGAGCCGGGCTTTACATCGACGGTGACGACCTTGTCGTTGCCATCGCCGAGACCTTCGACGCCGAGCGTCCAGACATAAATGAACTCTTCCTGTCCGTTAATGCTGGCGAGATAGGGTGAAGAGCAGGTCTCATCGGCACGCGCAACCCGCGGGCTGAAGATGAGAGAAAGCGCAGCCGTGACGACGGCCAGCGCAATTTTGACGACATGCAACCGAGATGTAGTGGGCGTTTTCATGCTTTTGTTGGGTGAATTGATTGGGCAGTGGTTAGTCGTTGTGCCCTCGAGACAGCGCCGGCGCTAACCTCATTTCCACTCTTGTCCGTCGTTGCTCGCGGGATTTCGTTGAAATGCTTGCATCTGGCTATAAACCTCGGCGCCTTTTCCGACAATCTTTTTCGATTCCCGGCCATTGATCCAATGTTCGATCGCTCCGTTAGGCTGCGATCAAGCTTGACCTCCGCTGGCGGCCTGACAGAATCGGAACCGAGGAAGGTTCCCGATGGGAATACGAATCAAGAACGCTTTCGGCCAATCACGATGGCTCGCGCGCCTCGCCGCCTGCGGTTTCATTGCCTTCTCTGCGCAAGCCGCTGACCGGGACATCATCACTTTCCAGGCGGGAACCGAGGCACTGTCTGAGAACGCGCTGGTGCTAGTCGGTCATTGGCGTAAAACCACGATCGTTTTTGAAAGTCCGAGAGACGAGCATCTCGTCCTCCATGCCAATGGGACAGCGGAAAATTGGGTCGTAACGGCGTCCAGCCGCACCGAACCGCTGAACGGTAATTGGAGCGTCGAGGGCAAGGTGCTCAAGCTGGATCTCGGCGAAGGTAACCGGGCCTCTCTCCCGTTTACCATCTACGAAGGGAAGCTGGTTCTGCCAAATATTCCGAACCGGCGTCAATTCTGGGACAAGATCGAGTAGCGAGTTCGCCGAAAAAAATCCGCGGCTGGGATAAAGGGCCAGTCACTTCAAAACAACGCAGCCGGATCCGCCTTCTCGCTCGGATTCGCATTCCGAAGGCTAGTTCACATTAGGAATCTTCACGACGCTGCCTCTTGCCTGCGGATCCTTTGGATCCTTCACCACCGTCACGAACAATTCTTTCTCGCCTTCGCCGAAGGCGACGTTGGTCGTGCCATCACCCGCCGCGATTTCAAATACGTGGAGAAGCTTTCCGTCGGGAGATATTTTCAAAATCTTACCGCCGAACCATTGGGCAACAAACATGTTGCCTTTGCTGTCGATTTTCATGCTATCAGGCCCGAGCCACCAGGACTTGTTCTTGTCTTTTACGAGAAGGTTGAGCAAAGCAAAATTTGATCGATGGCTCAACGTGCCGTCGTCGTTGATCGTGAATTTCAGGATGCAGTTTCCGACGGTTTCGCTGACGTAAAGAGTTTTTTGATCGGGAGAGACACCGATTCCGTTGGCGTAATTAAGATCGTTCGCGACCTCGACCCATTGCTGACTATCCGGCGCCAGATACAGAATTTTCCCCACCACGGCGGTCGGCAAATCCGCGTAGGGGCCGAAGACGGTGGCATAAGCAGCGCCGTTAGGCGCCACCACAATATCATTGATGCCGCCAGCAAATGGCCTGCCGTCTTTGTCTGCATCCCACCGGCGCAACTGCTTGCCGGTCATGTCGAGTTCCAGAATCGCGCCATGCTCGTCAGTGCACGCGAGCAGGAATGTCTTCTGTTTTGTGAGAGCCAATCCGTTATGGCCGCAGCCGTCGGTTTGATTCAGCACGGTCGTCGTTTTGCCATCCCACCTCGAAAGCGTGTTTGAGACCCAGCCAACGTAGTAAAGGTTGCCGTCAACGTACAACGGACCCTCAGGCCCGAGGACATTGCTCACGATGGAGATTTCCCCGGCCGACGCCGACGCAATCAAAGTCACGCCTAACACGCCGTAGATAATCTTATTTGTCCTCACTTTCGATTCCTGTGGTTTGCACAATGTTTAGCTGAGAATTCCTCTGCTGCAAAAAGCGCATGAGCCCGCGATCGAATCGGCTTGCATCTGCACCGGAAATTACGTCGAAGTATCGCGCGAGCCGTCACCCGGGCTTGCCACGTGCAGTAGCCTCTTCAAAATATGACAACCGATCCCGCTCTCATTGGATTGCCGGCTGGCCTTTCTGCGGAGGAAGCCGCCGCGCAGTTTGATTCTCTTCAGCAGAAACTCGTGCCGCTCTGGCACTCGATCGAATCCTTTAATCAAGACGAGCAAACCATCGTCGTCGTGCCATCGATGTCGATCGACATGGCCATCACCGGCCTTGAAGTGCAGGCATACGAAGAGCGCTTTCTTTTTCTGCTTCTGCTCCTGACGCAGCCGCGGGCGCGCATGATCTACGTCACGTCGCAGGCGATTCATTCCAGCGTGATCGAGTATTACCTCGATCTGCTGCCGGGCATCATCCCGCGCCATGCCATGCGCCGCCTCACTTTGCTCGCGCCGTATGATGACTCGCCGCGTCCGCTCAGCCTGAAAGTCCTCGAGCGACCGGCATTGCTGCAGCAGATCGCAGCGGGCATCGCGGACAAAGACCGGGCCCACCTCATCTGCTACAACACCACTTACTTTGAGCGAAATCTCGCCCTCCGACTCGGCATTCCTCTTTACGGCGCCGATCCGCGCCATTTGTCCTTCGGAACAAAGACAGGCTGCCGCCAGTTGTTCGCCCAGGCGGGAATCAATCACCCGCTCGGCTTCGACAACTTGAAGAGCCTGGAGGAAGTCGTGTCCGCGCTGATGCAAATGCTCCAGCAGCGGCCGTCGATGGCGCAGGCCGTGGTGAAACTCAATGAAGGCGTCTCCGGCGAAGGCAACGCGCTCGTCGACCTCTCGAATCTCGCCTCAGCCTAACGAAGCCGCGATCGCGGAGCGCATCCGCGCGATGCGTTTCGAACTCGCCGGCACGCGCTTCGAAGAGTACTGGGAAAAGTTCCGCACCCGCGGCGGCATCGTGGAGGAGCGGGTCGGCGTCGGCGCCAGTGAAGTGCGCAGCCCGAGTGTGCAATTGCGCATCACGCCGCTCGGCAAAGTGGAATTGCTTTCCACGCACGATCAAATGCTCGGCGGCCCGAGCGGCCAGAGTTATCTCGGCTGCATCTTCCCGGCTGATCCGGCCTACGCCGGCGCCATCACGCGCGATGCCGCCAAGGTCGGCGAGCTCCTGCGCGACGCGGGTGTGATTGGCCGCTTCGCGCTCGATTTCGTGGTCACGCGCGCGAGCGACTCCGCGCCGTGGGAAACTTATGCAATCGAGATCAACCTGCGCAAAGGCGGCACCACCCATCCCTTCCTGACGCTGCAATTCCTCACCGGTGGCACCTACGATCCGGAGCGCGCCACCTTCGCCACGCCGAATGGGCGCAAGAAATTTCTCGTCGCCAGCGATCATGTCGAATCATCGCGTTATCGCGGATTCACGCCGGACGATCTCTTCGACCTCGTCGTGCGCCGGGGCCTGCACTTCGGCCAGGTGCGACAGACCGGCATCGTCTTTCACATGCTCAGCGCGCTCGGCAGCGCCGGGCGACTTGGCCTAACGGCGGTCGGTGATTCACCTGAAGAAGCGCGCGAGATCTTCGAAAGAGCACAGGCGGTCTTCGATGAGGAGGCGCGCTTCGATCAACTCTAGATCGAGAGTGTTGGAAGTTTTCTTCTGTTGAACTGGCGTAGTCGGCTCGACGTTCAGGCGGAAACGATTTCAGTCGCGCCGCGAACTCGATCAATCACTTTTCCGGTGCAGCCTTCCAATCGTCCGCCGGTTCCATGACCGACCGGGGACCAGTGCCATTCAACCACGCCAAAGCATCCTTGTTACTCCGCAAATATGCGTCCCAAAACGCGGTCGACAGCGCCAGAATCACGCGATGATGATTTGGATTGCGCGGCTCGCTGTCGGCGGGTAACGCGCGGTCGGTAAACGCCGAATGCTCCGCGTTGCTCAACACCACCTCATATTTCGGCGCACCGTGCAACGCGGGATAAACCGCCAGCCGCGACTTCGCATCAGCATGCCCGATCGGAGCGTTATCTTTCGTCCCTGTCATGAGCAGCCATGGGATTTTCACGGCGCCGAAAGCTCGTTCAGCGCTTGCAGTTCTGGGCACGCTCGGGCTGAATATCACTGCCGCGCGGATTCTCAGGTCGGTCAATTTCGTGTCGCTCATCGGCAACGTCTCACCACTCACTGCCTCGGTCGTGACTGCGCCGAAGGAATGACCAGACATCCCGATCCTCGTTAGATCCATTCGCCCGGCAAGCGGTCCGCTCTTGTTCCAAACCTCGAGTTGATCGATGACAGCAGGAATGTCTCGCACCCGCAAAAGAAAATTTTCCAGCGACGCCGCATTGCGCATCGCCTCCATTCGCTCGCCCGGTGCCGCGTCCCTCCACACAGCATCGTCGCTCCCCGGATGCTGCACAAAAATCGCCACATAGCCTCGCGCCGCCCATTGCTCACCCAAAAATTCACTACCCGCACGTGACCCGCCCAGCCCGTGACTGAAGAGCACCGCCGGCACAGACTTGTTCGTCGACGGCAGATAAAATCGCACCGGGATATCGCGGTTCCGTACCGCGTCGTGCACCGACAAATCGCGCACCTCTGCATGAAAATTCGAATCGACCGCCAGCGGATCGTAGTCCGCGCCATGGAGATGACCGCCCGCGATCCGCAAGCAAATCGCCCCCAACAAAAAGAGTTTCTTCATCTTCTCTTTTTGACTGAACCGCGGAACCGCAGGTTACATTTTTTTGATTGGAAAACTCGCGGCCATCGTATTGGAAGCGCAGATTGAGGCGCGCCTCTGCCAAATCTTCCACTTTAGGTGCCTACTTTGTAATTTCTTCCATGCCTTCCGTCGTATTTCTTCGCGCGGTGAACGTCGGCGGAACGAACCGCTGCCAACCGGCGCTCATCGCGAAGCAGTTGGCAAAATTCGATATCGTTAACATCGGCGCGGTCGGCACGTTTGTGGTGCGCGAAGATGTGAGCGAGTCGGTTCTGCGCGCGGCGATCGCTCGCAAGCTTCCGTTCAAATGCGAGATCATGATCTGTTCCGCGCGGCGACATCATTAGACTTGCGTCAAAGGATCCATTCTCACAACAACCCTCGAGCCCGGACATAACCCGGTTCGTGAGCGTATCCGCCAAACGACTTCGCGCGTTGCCCGCTGTTCCTCTCAGTCTGCCCGCGGACAATGACTGGCTGTTGAAGATCATTGCGATCCAGGACCGATTCGTCCTCGGTCTGTATCGTCGGCAGATGAAGGCGATCAGCTACCTCGGCAAAATCGAGAAGCTTTTCGGTGTGCCGGTCACCACACGCAATTGGAACACGATCGAGAAAGTCGTGAAGGTTCTTTCTCAGGATTAGCCGCAGAGACATGCAGAGCACGCAGAGTTTATTTCGAGTTTGTCGCCGCGACCTCTGTGTCCTCTGTGGTGAAATCAGCGGCGATATTGTTCGTCGCCGACCTTTTCCATCCATTCCACCACCTTGCCGTTCAGCGCTTCCTGAATGGCGATATGCGTCATCGCGGTCGTCGGCGTCGCGCCGTGCCAATGTTTCTCGTTAGGCGCAAACCAGATCACATCGCCGGACCGGATTTCTTCGATCGGTCCGCCCTCGCGCTGCGCCCACCCAAGGCCGGACGTGACGATCAATGTTTGGCCTAACGGATGTGTATGCCACGCGGTGCGGGCATCCGGTTCGAATGTGACGCTCGCGCCACGAACACGTGACGGTTCGGGTGTCTCGAACAGCGGATCAATGCGAACTGTGCCGGTAAACCAATCGGCCGGTCCTTTGCCGGATGGTTGTGAGCCACTTCTTTTGATTTCCATATTCCGTCAGTACTCGATCGAAGCGAGCCGGACAATTGCGCGTCCAATTAGGCGCAATCCAGGCACTCATTTTTTCTTACCGCATCGCGTGCGTTTTCGACTTTCGCCCTTCAAAGCCCGACCCTTGCTGCGCAGGCGTTGCGGTTATGCTCCGTCAATCTCCCTGATTTCCGATAGGAAAATTTCGGCCGCAGCGTATACCCATTCTATCATGAGCCCATTGCAAATCTCGAGTGAAGGAGGCAGACAGATCAACGTCCTCGGGAATTCCGATGGTCATTCGCATCCACGGCCGCGACACCGGCGGCGCGGTCGCGGTGCTCGAATCGCACGACGGGCCGGGCGGCGGTCCGCCGCTG
Organism: uncultured Verrucomicrobiae bacterium; assembly: GCA_963763995.1. Classification (GTDB taxonomy): domain Bacteria; phylum Verrucomicrobiota; class Verrucomicrobiia; order Chthoniobacterales; family UBA10450; genus CAVTTH01. Next base: position 32,389 of record CAVXQL010000006.1, read on the forward strand.
AACAGGACGCGACCCCGTTTCGCCAGTTCGTTAAACGCGTGGCTTCTTGATTCCCTGGACGACGACCGTGTAGCTCTCCCCGTCGGCTCGCTTCAGCCGCAGGTGCAGGACGTTTCCCGGTTCCTTGTTCAGGAGGAAGATCAGTTGCATCGCTCGTGCGCCGCGGACAATTCTGCCGTCCGCCTCGATGATCTCGTCACCAACCCGAATGTGCTGGGCCGAAGCAGGCGAATTCACCTTCACCTTGTCGATCACCACCGATTTGACAATCGGATTCAACGGGAAGCCGGCGGTCTCCGGCTTGATGTGGAAGCCGTACCACGCTCTCTCGGCCGCACTGGCGCTCGCGAGAGAGACGGCGAACAATATTCCGACTGTGATTCCGTATTTACGCATGGGGCCGCTAATGTGGCGCAATTTCAGCCGAATGCCAGACAACGTCGTCCTCACGCCGGGGTCGGGAGCAAAATCGACACCCAGCTCTTCGCGCACAGCGAAAATGCTCCCCCCGGGATTCTATGGCGGCTTGATTTCAGGTGCGACGTAGCAAGGCTAAATCCGATCGACCGGCGGCCACCCTTCCCTGAAGTGTCGAATGCGAATCTGGCCAGGGTAAAGTAATGGCTTCCGCGGCTATTCCACCGCGTGCTCCGAGGCTGTGCGCGCGACGAACACGATGGTCAAACCGGGCTTGAGCCCGACCGTCAACCGGATATCATCGCAAGGCATGCATCGTGACTATCACCGTCGGTACTCTCACCGTCTCAATCGCCAGCGTCACGGAGATCGTCTGACATAAAAAATGCGCTCGGCCAGCGTGTCGCCCCCGAAATATTAATGCGAAGCAAAAGCTTCGCGATTTGCCGTAACGGCGTGATCGCTTGTGAGCGCGAATTCATTCAGTTAAATGCAAAGAAACCGGAAGACAGTGATCGTTACGGGAGCGTCGCAAGGTATCGGTGCCGGCATCGCGCAGGCATTTCTCGCGCGTGGCTACGAAGTGGTGGCAACCGCGCGAAGTGCGACGAAATCCAAGGAACTTTCAGCTTCCGACCATCTCGCACTAGTCGACGGCGACATCGGTCAATTTGAGACGGCGCAGAAAGTGGCCGAACTCGCGACCAGGAAGTTCGGATCGATCGATGCCGTCGTCGCGAACGCCGGCATCTTCATCGCAAAGCCGTTCACGGAATATTCGACGGGCGACTTTCGCGCGCTGGTTTCGACCAACCTCGCGGGCTTCGTTTACATCACGCAGCTGGCGGTTAAACAGATGCAAACGCAAGGGAGCGGCGGCAGCATCGTGAGCATCTCTGCGGCGCTGGCCGACAATCCGATTGCCGGTGAGCCAGCTTCCGTTGCCATGATGACTAAAGCTGGTTTGAACGCGGTAGTGAGAAGTTTGGCTTTGGAATACGCGAAAGAGCGTATTCGATTCAACGCCGTCGCACCCGGCGTCGTCGATACCCCGCTGCACGCCGATGCTCCGAAGGACTCGCTGAAAAACGCGTCGCCGATGGGCTCAGTCACGACGGTAGAAGACATCGCCAGCGCGGTCGTTTATCTGACGGAAGCTCGTCAAATCACAGGAGAAGTGTTGCACGTCGACGGTGGTGCCCACATTGGCAAATGGTAACACCTGAAAATTCCAATCCGACCGGCGCCGAGCAGCGTCTGCAGGAACTCGGCATCAAACTTCCGGTCCCGCCGCAACCGTTTGGCACCTACGCGGAAGCGGTCCAGACAGGCAATCTCCTTTTCCTGACCGGCATGCTTCCCACGGAGGGACGCGCGGCGAAATACGTCGGCCGGATCGGCGCCGAGCTCGATGTCGAAGTCGGACGCAAAGCCGCTCACCTCGCGGCACTCAATCTCCTCGCAGTCGCGCGAGAATATTTGGGATCACTCGACAAAGTGACGCGAATCGTCCGGCTCGGTGTGTCGGTGGCGACTTCGGGCGACGTCCGCGATCAGCCGAAAGTCGCTGACGGTGCTTCGGACCTGCTGCGGGACGTGTTCGGAGAAAACAAGAACCCTTGCCGCTCGGTCTATGGCGTGGCCAGCCTTCCGCTTGGCACACCGGTGTTACTGGACGTGATTTTTGAAGTGTCTAACTAAGAGGAGCGATCATGCAGCGAACTGTTGTAGCACAGATTTTGATGCTCGCGTGTTCGTTTGAATTGCTCGCCCTCGCACGCGTCAATGGAAAGGAATCCGCCATGGAATACCCGACTTTTTATCGCACGAAACAGATTGATGGATTGTCGATCTTTTACCGGGAGGCCGGCCCGAAAGACGCGCCGACGCTTCTCTTGCTGCACGGTCTTCCAACTTCTTCGCGGCAATTCGAGCCGCTCTTCGCGCGGCTGGCTGATCGATATCACCTAGTCGCGCCAGATTACCCGGGCTTTGGACACAGCGACTGGCCGGACGCGAAAAAGTTTGCCTATACCTTCGATCACATCGCGGAGGTCATGAATCATTTCACCGAAGCGCTCGGGCTCTCGCGTTACACACTTTACATGCACGATTACGGCGGCCCGGTCGGTTTTCGCATGGCGCTGGCGCACCCGGAGCGCGTCGACGCGCTCATTGTTCAAGATGCGGCTGGGCATAACGAAGGCCTTGGCGCGAATTGGAAGACGCGGCGCGAATTCTGGAAAGATCGCGTCGCCCACGAAGAAGCGCTGCGCACAAATCTTCTTTCGCTGGCAACCACACGGACCCGCCATGTCGGAAACGATCCAAATGTGGATCGCTATGACCCGGATCTTTGGACCGATGAATTCTATTTTCTCAACCAGCCCGGCCAGGCCGACATTCAAAGTGATCTTTTCTACGATTATCGAACGAACGTCGACGCCTACCCGAAATGGCAGGCTTGGATGCACGAGAAACAACCGCGCCTATTGGTGATTTGGGGCAAGTACGATCTCTCTTTCGATTCTGGAGAGCCGGAACGCTACCGCAAGGATGTACCGAATGCGGAAGTTCACGTTCTCGATGCCGGCCATTTCGGATTGGACACGGCTGCCGATCAGATTGCGAAGATCGTCCGGGATTTTATGAAGTAACACGAATTCGGCCGCCGCCGCCGCAAACGCGTGCTCGTGAGGATCATCGCCGAATAACGAACACGCCCCCGTTAAAGAACCTCGAAGCGCCGGTCAAACCGAGCTTGAGCCTGACCGTCAACCCGCTATCCTCGCAAGCCATGCATCGTGACTATCAACGTTGGTACTCTCACCGTCTCAATCGCGACATGGGCGTCGCCGTTTACGGCCACTACGGTATGCCCATCCTCGCCTTCCCGACGAGCGGCGGCGACGAATGGGAGCAGGAAGGCCAGGGCATGGTCCGCACCCTCGGCCCCTATCTGGAAGAGGGGCGCATCCGCATCTTCTCCATCAACGGCGTGCAAAACGATTCGTTCCAAAACAAGGGCGCGCACCCCTTCCATCGCAGTTGGATGCAGGCGCAGTACGACGCCTATGTGGCAAACGAAGTTTTCCCATTCATTGATGCGCAGTGCCAGACACCCGGCATCCCGATCACCACCTACGGCGCATCGCTCGGTGCGTTTCACGCGGCCAACACCCTCTTCAAACATCCCGATCATGTGAAGCGCTGCTACGCGCTCTCCGGCATCTACACCATGAAGGATTCGATGGACGGGATGTACGACGACAACTTCTACTTCAATAACCCGGAGGACTACATGGCCAACCAGCATGACCCCTGGTTTCTGCACCAGTACCAGAGCTGCGACATCCACCTCGCGACCGGCTGTGGTCCGTGGGAAAACAGCGGGCCGACCTACCGAATGTCCGCGATCCTCGCGGGCCGGGGGATTGCTCATCATCTGGACGACTGGGGCCCGTTAGGCGGACACGAATGGCCTTACTGGCACCACCAGATGTGGGAGTACGTGGGCCAGCACTTCTAAAAAACGTTGGGCTCGCCGGCTCGGGGTCGCCTGGTTGTGACGCATGAAGTCGCTCACGGAATATCTCTGGTTTGAAGTTCCCGAACGGCGCGGGTTCCTCAACATCACACCGAAGATCGAGGAACTCGTTAGTCAAAGCGGCGTGCGCGAAGGCCTTTGTCTGGTCAACGCCATGCACATTACCGCGTCTGTCTTCATCAACGACGACGAGAGTGGGCTCCATCACGACTATGAGGTCTGGCTGGAAAAACTGGCGCCGCACGCGCCGACCAGCGCCTACCGGCACAATCGCACGGGCGAAGACAACGCCGACGCCCACCTCAAGCGCCAGATCATGGGCCGCGAAGTCGTCGTCGCCATCACCAAAGGCAAACTCGATCTCGGCCCGTGGGAACAAATCTTCTACGGCGAATTCGACGGTCGCCGCAAAAAACGCGCGCTGGTAAAGATCATCGGCGAGTAGATCGCCGCTCTCAATGATCTAGTTCGCCGAGAAGAGTCGCCACTCGCCCGGCACGCCTTTTAGCTCGTGCAGGCCCAGATCTTGGAAATTGATTCCTGAGCCGGCGACAAGATCCTTCACCGTCCGTGAAACAACCACGGTGCCCGGCTCGGCCTTCGCCATGATCCGCGCGCCGGCATGGACCGCGATTCCGCCGATGTTGTCTCCCATCAATTCGCACTCGCCGGTGTGCACGCCGGCGCGGACTTCGATCCCGAGCTGGCGTACCCCGAGCACGACCGCAAGCGCGCAACGCACGGCTCGCGCGGGACCATCGAAGGTCGCGAGAAAGCCGTCGCCGGTGGTGTTGGTTTCCCTGCCTCGATAGCGCACCAGTTCCTTGCGCACGACGGCGTAATAAGAGTTCAACAGATTCCGCCACGCCGTGTCGCCCATGGCCGCGGCCCGTTCCGTGGATGAGGCGATATCGAAGAAGAGCACCGTTGCCAGGACGCGATCGAAGGAGTCGATCGGTCGCTCGCCGGTGATGAATTCGTGGATATCGGAAAGCACGACATCCATGTCGTCGAGCATTGCGGAGTGACTGTTACCAGGATACTCGATGAATTTTGCCCCGGGGATGCGCGAGGCCATGTCGCGCGCGGCCTCGATCCGAGCGCAACGGTCACCCGTGCGATTCATCACAAGGGTAGGCGCCTGAATCGCCGGCAGGATCGGACGGGTATCGATCTGGCCATTCATCACCTCGTAGGCATACACGGCCGAAGGACTCGCCGCCGCGCGCATGTAGCGAGCGACCGCTTCCACAGCTTCGGGCGGTGCATCGGGGCCCATGCCGGCGCCGGGACCGACGATGTAGGCGATCGATGGCCAATCGTCCTGCACCATTGCGAGCATTTCCTCATGTTCCTGCGGAGTCTGCGCCCAGGGATGATCTTCCGTCGCGACCCAGCGTGCCTGCGCTCCCCAGACCAAGAGCGACTCCACCCGCTCCGGATAAGTGGCGGCGAAGAGACAAGCCATCGAGCCGCCCTCCGACACGCCGAGAATGTTGGCGCTCTTGATTCCCACGTCGTCCATCACGGCGCGGATATCGTCCGTCCTTTCCTCGAGTGTCGCCATGTGCACGGGGCGATCGGAGAGGCCGGTGCCGCGTTTATCGAAGCGAATGAGTCTGCAAAACTTGCTGAAGCGCTCGAAGAAGAGGGCGCGCTGCGGGATTTCCCAATCCAGGTCGAGATGCGACATGGTACCGGGTGCCCCAGACCACATCGAAGGCTCCCTCGCCCGTGATCTGGTAGGCGATGCGAACATCGCCGCTGCGCGCATATTTTGTTTTCGGCAGATTCATTGCTTTGCGATCGCGGTTTGTTGTATCAGACCCCGAGATCGAAAGCAAAGGTGAGCCAAGACCGCTCCGGCACAATTGCACCGGTGAAGACAACGCCGACGCCCGAAACTCATTTCAGCGTTTCAGCTTTCAGTTCTCTCTTCACCGGCGAGTTCGACGGCCGCCGCGAAGTCAGAGATGGGAACTGGGCCGTCGGCGGCAAGATTGTCACCGCCAGCGACGCCCGTCATTTGCGCAGACGAAAGCCAAAGCCGCCTGATCGCATTGGGGCTCGAAAGAGCTCCGGCTTTTTTGCGAAGTGCCCCGGGGATCGTATTCATACAGCCGTGATGGATCGGCGAAGACCGCGCTCGAGCCAGATTTCGAATCAGATCGGAAGCAGGGCTCTTAAGAGCTGGAACCTTGACAACTGAAAAGCTGAACGCCGTCGACCGGAACAAGAGGGTCGCGCCTTTCGGACCACGGTTGTTCACCGAGAATTTATTCTTGTTTTCGGCCAACCGCGATGCGACGTTCGCCGGCGGAACCCAGATAAAAATATGGACTCGCCACCGTATCCACCTTACCCGCCTTATCCTCCGTTTCCACCGTACCCGCCTGTGGTTATTTTCTGCCCGTGTGCGTCTCAGGTGGCGGTCCCGCCGCCGTCCACTTCGGTGTCTCAGCCTGGCACGATCGCGCCGCCGACCGGTGTTCCGTCGGCACCAGCTAGTGGCGGGAAGGTATCGGGAAGTGGAAAAGCACCTGGACTCAACCTGCCTAATCCTCTCGATGTCGTTTTGGGACCCGCCGCTGGCCTGGCTGGTGGCCTCGCAAACTTTGCTCAAGATGCCGCCGGGGTCGTAGGCGGGGTCGCCAGCGGGATCGACGACTTTCTTAATTCACTTTTCTAGAAAGCCTGATGCCTGCCAAGACTCCTCAACCGACCTTCACTGCGGCGCAGCAGGCTGTGCGCACTCGCCTCGCAACGCTTGATCCGACGCAGTTCGCTGCTTTGAGATCCGTTCTCCAGCAAGCCGCATCCGCAGTCGACATTCGCATCACCCAACTTGACGCCGAACGAGCAACCCTAACGAGTCAAAAAACGAAACTCGCCACGGTGCTCAACGAATTTGGAAAACCTTCGGCCTTGGACAATCTTCGGAACGCAATACTGAAGGGTCAGAGGTTCACCGCCGCCACCACATCAGTTGCGAAGCCGGCGGTCAAAAAGCCAAAAAAGCCAGGACCCTGAGTTTGGACTAGTGCTGTGAGCCGCGGACTCCGCCAATAGTTTCGCGGGCGAAGCCGAGTTGTCCCAGAGGAACCATCTGTTTGCCAGCGGCGCGGAATCAATCGCGCCCACCGTCGCTGGTTGCGGCTCGACCCGGTTCGCTTGGGCGAGTGGATCCTACAAGGAAGTATCATCGGTCGTTCCAACGAAGGACCCGCAGCGTATTCCACCGGCTGGGCCGACCATCGTCCTCTTCGAGCGCGAAGTGCGCCAGGATGCGTGTTCTCCAGAAGCCACGTGGCATCAGGTTGCCTTTTGGATCGGAGTAAATCGATCGCTTCGTTCATGCGTGGGTCCGGTGGACCTCCAAGCGGCCCGGAAATAGTCGAGACCACGCAGCGCGTCGTAATGCCATCGGGTCGGAAATGAGAATTGCAGCCAGGCGGGATCGACGACTTCCCGGTGCTCCTACGTCGGAACAACTTCCGTTCGAGAAGATATTCCTCAGCCCCGGCGACAAGCGGCGATGGATTCGGCTGAGCCGCCGGTGGCGCGTTCGTGCGCCAGTAGCCCTTCGAGAGCTCTGATCGTGGTATGGAAAGAAGAACGAACGGAGCCATTCTCCGCCTCACAGTTTCATCCACCGTCATCGAGCTGCCACCTAACGAGCCGGGCAACGACGCCGTCGACTTTCTCACTGAAGTAGACGCCGAGCGCGATGACCATCCCGTTGATGCCGGGCTCGACCTCGCCGCTAAAGAACGGCTGGCCGGCGTGTTTCCATCGACAATGCTCACGCACCTGCGCCACCGCCCAGCGCCACGGCGTAGACGAACGAGAAGAGAGCACCAGGATGAAATTGAACACGTGCATCGTCAGCAGACGGTTATGCTAAGAGCGCCATGGTCAGACAAGCGCAGCCAGCTAAAGGGGCTCCATCCGGCGTGACGATGATCCCGATGAGCGTTCCAAGTAGGAACGCATGGCTTATGTTGGCTGCGTTTACTGCCGAAAGTCCGAACCGGACTGAAGCTTATCCCAATTCAAACGTCGTCACGCCGAAGATCTCGGCATCCGGCAGCTCCGGGATCGCACCGAGCATCATACGCGCGCAACCGAAGACCTCCTTCATCCCGTGGCGCGCGGCCAGCGCCAGCGCATCGCGATTGATCTCCGGAACGTCGAGGAAGATCGGTTCGCCCGGGACCCGCAAGGCGAGAGCTACCAGGAGCGACTCCGCCACAGCCGCGCTGGCAGCGAAGAGAGGGCCAATCTTGTGCCCGGTCCGGCAGGGCCGCATGACCGCGTAGCCGCTTACCTCTTCGCCATCGACTGCGGCGACGGCATGGCCTCCCGGTCGGTGGATCCAGCGTCGCAGGAACCTGCTGCGCGGAGCGGGAAAGTGTCGCCGATCATAGGCATCGATGCGCTCGAAGGGAAGAGAGCTTGCCTCAATGACACCTTCGGGCTGCGGAACATCGATGCCTCGTCCCTCGAAGCGAAGGTCGCGGCAGACGAAACGGAACCCGCCACGGCCATAGTAGTCCTGCATGTTAAACACGCCGTCCATGCCGACAGACGCGTCGGCGTCGAGTCGCGCCAAGAGGCGTCCCTTGCGCTCATGCCAGAGGCGATCGCCCAAGCCATGCCCGCGGTATTCCGGATTCATGATGAAGAGACCCATGAAGCCGTACTTTTTTCCGTAAGCGACGATCGAGCCTCCGCCAACCAGCTCGCCGTCTATCTCCGCGGCGACGAAACCATCCGGGTCGGTCGCCCAAAAAAGCTCGGCATCGTCCAAGCCTGGGTTCCAACCCTCGCGCGCCGCCCATTCGACGAGCGTGTCCAGCTCGTCGCGAGTCATCCGGCGGATGCTCATGTCGTCAGGCGTCATTACTTTGTTCTCCTGCGCTGGGGGCTCCCCTACCGCGTCGCTCCACCATGTCATCCTGATCCTCGCAGTGCAAACCTGACCGTTTCCGTTTGCCGGCTCGAACGCATGCATCGTCAGCGCACGATCATGCTGAGACCCCGATGGTCAGACAAGCGCAGCCAGCCAAGTGGCAGCACCTTTTTTTGGCAAACCCGAAACTCTCATAGAAGGCGGCCACCTGCGGAATTTGAAAACCCGGCCGTTGCGTCATATCCGTTATGGCAGCTTTTCAGCTTTCAGATGTCAGCTTTTTCCTTCGATGACTACGAGGTCCGGCTGGAAAGACGGGCGTCCGGAGGTTCAGCTCAAAGCGACTTGAGTAAAGCCGCCGCGCCGACTGCGCTTGATACGGTCGTCAATTTCTGATTCACAGTTCGGTGTCGACTCGATGACAGTGTGCATCGCCAGACTGAGCTGTGAACCCGCGCCAATTCTTCGACGAACTGCAACGGCGACACGTCTATCGCGTCGCCGTGGCCTACGCCGTCGCCAGTTGGTTGCTCATCCAGATCGCGACCCAGGTATTCCCGTTCTTCGAGATTCCCAACTGGGCGGTGCGCGTTGTCGTTCTGCTTCTCGTTCTCGGCTTCCCGGTCGCGTTGATTCTGGCCTGGGCTTTCGAGCTGACTCCGGAAGGTATCAAGCGCACGGAGGACGTTCCGCCGGATCAATCCATCAGGCATCATACCGGGCGCAAACTCCTCGCCATCGTCGCGGTGGGAGGCGCGATCGCGCTCGCGCTTCTTATCATTCAGATATCGCGCCGGGCAGACATGAAAGCGAAACAGGATGCGGCGACAGACTCGCTGCCCGCGCTGTCTGTTCCGGAAAAGTCGATCGCGGTTCTGCCGTTTGAAAATCTGAGCGAGAACAAGGAGAACGGGTTCTTCACCGCGGGCGTGCAGGATGAGATCCTCACCGACCTGTCGAAGGTCGCTGACCTGAAAGTCATCAGCCGCACCTCGACCGAGATTTACAAGCCTGGCGCACCGCGGGACCTGCGCGAGATCGGACGACAGCTCGGTGTCGCGCACGTCCTCGAAGGCGATGTTCAACGCTCCGATAACCGCGTCCGCGTCACCGCCCAGCTCATCGATGCTCGCACCGACGCGCACATATGGGCGGAACACTACGACCGGGACTTGACCGACGCGTTCGCCATCCAGACCGAGATCGCCGAAGCGATTGTGCGCGAGCTGCGAGCGAAGATCTCTCCCTCGGAGAAAGCCGCGATCGAGCGCCCGAGGCCGAGTCCTGAGGTGTTCGACCTTTACCTGCAGGCGAAGCAACTCGTCACCAACTTCCACGACACTCCGGATTGGAAGGAAACGTTGCTGCGCGCAGTGCGGTTGCTCGACGAAGCCATTTCGCGCGACGGCAATTTTGCGCTCGCATACTGCTGGGCGACGACGGCGAACGATAACCTTTACTGGTTCGGGCTTGACCACTCGCCGGAGCGCCTCGCCCAGGCCAAAGCCTCTGCGCGGACAGCGCTCGCGCTCGCGCCGGATCTCGGAGAAGCGCATCTGGCGCAGGCCCTCGTTTATTATCACGGCGATCGCGACTACGCGCGTGCCCTCGAGCAGGTCGCGATCGCGAAACGTACCTTGCCAAACAGCGCAGAGACTTACTCGCTGGCCGGTTGGATCGCACGACGCCAGGGCCGGTGGGATAGGGCAAAGACAAACCTCGAAAAAGCCGCCGAACTCGATCCGCGCAATCCCAAAGTCATCAGCGACCTTTCCGTTCTCTACGATCTCCTGCACGACTACGACGCGAAGGAAGCTCTTTACGATCGCGCCGTCATTGCCAACCCGAGCTCGCGCGATTACTTCCAGCTACTCCGCGCCGAAGCAGAGATCGAAAAAGGAAACCTCAGCGCCGCACGCGTTTCGCTCGACCGATTGCCGCCCGGATACGATCCCGATGGCGCCACCAACGGGACACGAATGTATCTCGCCCTTTACGAGCATCAGCCCGCTGCCGCGCGCCAGGCGCTGAGCGAGGCGAAAGTCGACGAGATCGTCGGAAACGACGGCCATCCGCAACCGCGGAGTTTTTACGAAGGATTGATTGCGCGGGCCAGCGGCGACGCCGCGCAAGCTCGGACGTCGTTTGCTTCCGCGCGCGCCACCGTCGAAGCGAAACTCGGTGGGCGGCATGACGACGCGCTCGCGGTGGCGACACTCGGGCTTATCGCGGCCGGCCAGGACAGGAAAGAGGAAGCGATCGCCCTGGGCCGGCGAGCGGCCGAATTACGGCCGATCGCGAAAGACGCCGTCGACGGTGCGACCGTCCTAACCACCCTGGCAATGATCTACGCGTGGTCGGGCGAGCCGAGCCTCGCGCTCGATCAGCTGACCATCTTGAACACGGTGCCAGGCGGGCCGGATTACGGGCAACTCCGCTACGATCCAGCCTGGGACGCCCTGCGAGGCGATAATCGCTTTGCCAAGATTCTTGAAACAGCTCAACATTTCCACTGGTAGCAAGATGACGCGCGACAGCACTCACAAAGAACCGACGGACTGGAGCGTTTCGCCCCCGAAAACCTATTGCTGTGGCTGGGTGCCGGATCTTCCCGACTGCCGCGATCACTGCTACGAGCCACCGCGCAAATTACTGCGCGCTCTGCCTCGGCGCGTCGATCTGCGCGCGCATTTCCCGCCAGTTTACCGCCAGGGCACTCTGAATAGCTGCACGGCGAACGCCATCGCCGCCGCCATCGAATTCGATCAGATCAAGGAATGCCGACCCGATAGGTTCCGGCCGTCGCGCCTCTTCGTCTATTACAACGAACGCGCTCTCGAGCATTCCATTCCCTCCGACAGCGGCGCGCAAATCCGTTCCGGCATGAAGACGGTGGCGAAACGCGGCGTTTGTCCGGAGCTCTTGTGGCCCTACCGCATCCGTCAGTTCCGGAAGAAGCCTCTACGCCGATGTTATTCCGACGCCGCGAGACATCCCGGAGTAAACTACCAGCGCGTGCCACGCTCCCTTCCAGCCTTAAGGGCGTGTCTCGCTTCCGGTCACCCATTCGTCTTCGGGTTTACGGTGTATCAGAGCTTTCATTCGCCGGAAGTGACGCGCACCGGCCGCGGCGCCATGCCCATCAAACACGAGAGAATCCGTGCCGGCCATGCGGTTCTCGCGGTCGGCTACGATGACTCGGAAAAGCGCTTTATTCTTCGGAATTCCTGGGGCAAGAAGTGGGGGATGCAAGGCTACTTCACCTTGCCCTACGATTATTTGATGGATCGCCACCTATCGCAGGATTTTTGGACGATTCGAATCGTTAGCTGACGCCGAGATCGGGGCCGCGAAACAGCACGAAATGGCTTGCGCCTGCCCCCTGATATCGCCACCCTCGCAACATCACAGAAAGAAAGGAGGCGATATTCCATGGCAACGAAATCCAAGGGTAAGAAGTCAGCGACCAAGTCCGGCAAAAAGACCGCCAAAAAGGCGGGCCCTAAGAGCCGCGGCCGCAAGTTCGGCGATACCGGACCACGGCAGGACAAATGACTGCTGCGCGGATCACAGACGAGTGCTGAATGGTTTGGCAGCGTCCGCACCGGCGGAAAGGTTTCTATCCGCCGGGCGATGCGGCTGCTATCGGTGCGTCGATGCGCCCCTGAGCATACCGCTTCAAAACACAACGCTCGCGGCCCACTCGCGGCTCATTATTGTTTCTCCTATGCCAAACATCCCAGGCCTGCGCAGTTGCTACGATAAAGTCGGTCGCCTGATTTATTTTGGGCGAATGCTGGATAAGATCCGCCTGCACGCCGCGGGCCGCCTGCCGGCGGAGTACCAGGAGTACCTTGGCGAGCCGCACCCGTTCACCCTCGACGGCCGTTGCTGCCGTTTCCTCGGTGTTCCCTATTCTGCAATCAAGGAGCGCGTGCTCGCCGGCGAGAGCGACGAGTCAGTGCTGGCCTGGGCGCACGCCACCGGAACCCCGCGCAGCGACGAAGAGTGCCACATCTGGAACCGCTTCATCGCCAAGCTCGGCTGGCGTGACGAACGCAGCCACGTCCTTCCCCAGCGCATTAAAGAAAGCGGCCTCACTGGCAGACCGATCGAAACCCTCATCGACCACATCGAATTCGACGAAGGCCGCGATCCCGTTACCGACCGGGCCTGGGAGAAAATCTGAAGGCGATAAAGGACGCCGCGCGAACTCCCGATTTTCGGCTGGATTGGAGCAAGAACCGCACTGGCACCCTCCGCTGCCCATATTAGAGTCCTCGAGGAGCCGCTAACACATGGACACGGCGAACTGGATTCCCATTATTACCATCGGCGGCACCCTCCTGGTCGTCGTCACCGGCCTGCTGAACTTTTCCGTCTTCGTGCGACAGCTCCGCGCCTCGCGCCAGCAGCTGGAAACGGCGCGGCGTCAGCTCGAGAACGCGCGTCAGCAACCCGAGATCCAGCTCGTGCAACGCGCGATGATGGAGACCTCCGATCATCTGCCCCTGCTCGTGGAGCGGCCTTACCTGCGTCCCTACTTCTACGACAACAAAGCCTGGGCCGAAGGCGATCGCGCGAGCAGCGACGAAGTCAAAGCCATGGCCGAGTTGCTCCTCGACAATCTGGCCTCCGCCATCATCCATTCCGCGGCCTTCCCGCAGTATCCCATTCGCGGCGTCGAACAGAACATCAGGTTCCACCTCCGCCACAGCCCCGCCTGTCGCGATTTCCTGCTCGAGGCATTCGACCGTTTTCCCATGGCCGGGCTGGCGCTGCTCTCGCTGAAAAATAATACCTTGGAGCAAACCGAAGCCGACTTGCGTTCCCTCATCTCACGCACCAACGACGCGACCGAGAAAGCCCGGCGCGAACGCCTTCTCCATCACCTGCAAAGGACCGCGCGCAAGGAACCATTGGAGCTGGCCAAGTACAGCTTTGAGCGTGTGCGTCGGCTCAGCCTTGAGCAAACCGTGACGAAGAGTTCCGCCGAACGAGCTTCGTAGCCATTTCAAGAACGGCGCGGCAGCGCAATGCAACCATTTCAAAAATTGGAAAGCCCGGCTACTTCATTTTTCTGCGGCGAGCTCTACGCCCGTCGCAAGAATTTGGTCACACCTCTGCAAACTATGACAAAAACATTCGTGATCAACTGCGACACGCAGGAGGAGATCGATTATTACGGGGAGAAACTCACCGCTGGCGGCGGCAAGGAAGTGGAATGCGGATGGGGCGCTAACAGGTACGGACTCTCCTGGTAGCATGAAAACGAATCGGCTTGAAGCGTTCAGCGATGGCGTCTTCGCCATCATCATTACCATCATGGTACTGGAATTGAAGGTACCGCACGATCCCGACATCAACGCGCTGCGACCGCTGCTACCAATCTTTCTGACTTATTTGCTCAGCTTCATTTACCTCGGGATTTATTGGAACAATCATCATCATCTCCTCAACGTTTGCCGCCAGGTCAGCGGCGGGATCATGTGGGCCAACCTTCATCTGCTTTTCTGGCTGTCGCTTTTTCCGTTTGTTACCGGCTGGATGGGTGAGAACCATTTTCAATCTGTCCCATCGGCGCTTTACGGCAGCGTCTTGCTCATGGCCGCGCTCGCGTATTACATTTTGCAAACACTCGTCATTCGGCTGCACGGCTGCGATTCCAAACTAGCCCGCGCCATCGGCTCCGATCTCAAAGGCAAACTTTCTCCCGTGCTTTACGCCATCGCGATCGGCATCTCGCTTTTCAAACCCTGGATCGCCGGCTGCATTTACATCGCAGTCGCTCTCATGTGGCTCATCCCCGATCGACGCGTGGAACGGTTACTGAGCGAAAGCGCAGGCAGTTAAAGGTCGCGGTCCTCTTTGCTGTCTTATTTTGTTGCTGACTCCTAAGCAGTGGAGCGCTTTAGCCAATCTTTGAAATGCGTCGGGGCGAGCCGCGGGTTAGCGCCGGGAACGAGGCTTTGATCGTTTACTTCGATGCCGAAGTAGCGCGGTTTGTCGTCAGTGACCACGTTTTGCGGGTCGCCCGTCGCACTCAGATACTGCCGGACAAGCTCGTCCTGCCGGATCTGATCGGGCCCGGCCACTTCGATCGTCCCACCGACCGGTTGCCCAAGCGCTGCCTCCGCGACCGCGGCAGCGACATCGTCCGCGGCGATCGGCTGCATAAGGACTGACGATAACCGAACGGTTGATCCGTCAGTTCCCGATTGAGCAATGCCTTTCACGAACTCGAAGAACTGCGTTGCGTGCACGATCGTAAACGGGATGCCCGAAGCCTCGATCAGATTTTCCTGGGCCATCTTCGCGCGGAAGTAACCACTCAAAGAACCGGCGCCACTTCCCGTCAGGCGATCGGTGCCGACTACCGAGAGCGCCACGTGATGTTTCACGCCCGAAGTCTTTTCCGCGGCAAGAAGATTGCGACCGGACGTTGCGAAGAAATCCATGGCAGGCTTGTCTTCGAACGAAGGCGAGTTCGCCACGTCAACGACAACCTGAGCGCCTGCCAGCGCTTCCGCCAATCCCTCACCGGTGAGCGTATTCACGCCTGTGGAAGGCGACGCCGCCACGCACTTCATGGCCACGTTGGCGAAGATTGCTTACCACCTTTGCTCCAATCAGGCCGCTGCCGCCAATTACCACGATCTTCATTTTGTTATTCCTTTCCGCTGATTGCTGTTAGGCTTTGATATTCATGAAAACCCCAGTTCCCATACGGGAAAATTCACAACCGAACATGCAGAAGCGCCAATAGATTTTTTCGGGGAACGCATGCCTCAGCATTTCAGATTTTCGTTCTCTAGCTTTTCTGAGTGACCAACCCTCAACACTCAACTCCGTAAAGGAGCGTGGCTCCCACGGAATTTTACTCTCTCAACTTTCCGCTCGTCACTCGTCACAGATCACTTGTCACTCTTCCAGAGTGCATGAGGCTTCTCTGCCGCGCCACGTCTGACCTCTGATTTCTGATCTCAGCGTTTCAGCTTTCAGCTTTTCAGTTTTTCCAACAACATCGTCGCCAACATGACAGCTTCCACCGTGGCCCAATACCTCGCCGCACTCCCCGCGGATCGCCGCGCCGCGCTCAGCGCCGTGCGCCAGGCGATCAACGAGAACCTGCCGGAGGGATATGAGGAGGGCATCCAGTATGGGATGATCAGTTGGTACGTCCCGCTGTCCCTGTATCCGGCGGGCTATGGTGAGAATCCGAAAGTTCCGCTCCCCTTCGTCACGCTCGGCTCGCAGAAGACGGGCATGGTGCTGCATTTCCTCTGCTTCTACGGTCATCCCACTCTCTCAACCTGGTTCGTTAACGAGTATAAGAAGAGCGGCAAGAAGCTCGACATGGGGAAAGGTTGCGTCCGCTTCAAAAAATTGGAGGACCTGGCGCTCGACGTGGTCGCCCGCACCGTGGCGCGCGTGTCCGCGGAGGAACACATCGCAAACTATCGAGCAGCGCGGGCGAAGCTGAAAAAGAAGTCTGCGTGAAGAGTATTGGTGAATGGAGCGTGTGGGACACGCGACATAGAAGGTAAAGTGACGAGGGTAGGAGCAAGCGAGTGCGGGCAACGAACGAGTTTCAAACCAAGGAAGTGACCCTGGCGACTGCCTTCAGCGAAAAGTGAGCATGACAGGGTTCGCCAGAAGCACGTGCGCCCGCCAACCCGACGAGCTTCGCGATCCTGTTCATCGCGGCGAACAATCAGCTTCAGTCTCCGTCGGCCGAAAACGACGTGCTGTCGTCGGCGGGACGCGACCAGAACGCCGCAGACGAAGAGCGAGAATAGCGCCAGGATGAAATTGAATGTAGCGAATGGGATGAGCGACACGGCCGGTAAAGCCGCGGGGGTGTGCGGTCGAGCGCAGCGGAAAGCTGCCAAGATGCAACACGTGCATCGTTAGCGCACAATCATGCTGAGGCCGCTGCCGTCGGACAAGCGCAGCCAGCTAAGTAGAACCCGACGCTTGGGTATTATTCGACCTATGTGTTCAAAGCCGGATTGCCGAATATTGACGATCAGGGCACAGAGCGGCAGCGAGAGCGTTCAGAAGAAAGGCAAAGCCTGCCACATTCATAGTGCGTCGCCGAAAGGTCCGAGGTTCGACCCTAAAATGAACGACAAAGACTGTAAGAGCGCGGCCAACGGAATCTGGCTTTGCGATATTTGCGCTCGTGAAGTTGACGACGACGCATCTGCCTACAGCGCACAAAAGCTGAAATGGTGGAAGAATAGGTCGGAAGTTAATGTGATGGGATTGGCGACACAAGACAGCCGCCTACGCCAACTACGCGCAACGCTCTCTCAATCACTCTCCGCATTGCGAATCTTGAGCGGTATCCCGCAAATGGGAGTGACCGATATTACTTTCTTCAATGCCGCCGGGATCCCATTGGCGCGCTTATTGATCGAAGCAGAACAGATATTAGTGGAAAACGACTTTGTAGCCGAGGCGGGTATAGTTCAGTCAATTTACGGCGACCTGATTCGCGTTGGGAACTTCATCTGGGCAGGGCTCAAGACTGACCACTGCGATATCTCCGCATGGAAAAACCGTTGCGTGACGAGAATGATGCAGGGCGTGCTGAAATACAGCTCCGACGCATTGAATTGGTATCTGAAGACGGAAAATGCGTTGGTGTCGGATGCGCGGCGCAGTCTCGCCTCCCAAGGGTTCCCCGTTAGGAGCCTACCTCCGAATTTGGTAGGAGATTAAACTGCCGCTGACGCTCACGCCTTCGCGTAGAATCCTTTTACGCGGATATTGTGATCGGGAATTGTTACGGCGGGCTCAAACGAAGACCAGGCGAGAATCACGGACTGACTCCCTTCTGCTTTTCTGATCGAAACGAAATCGCTCTCCTCGATTTTCAGATTCACGTCGCGCAGGACGTAAAAGAATTGGCCCTTCGCCAGCGGGTAGAAACGTTCGATGTGTTTGAGTTCAATCATGAGCGGATTCAATCGTTACGTGCGCGAGAGAGCAATCATCGGGTCGAGTTTCGCGGCACGACGCGCGGGCAAATAGCAGGCGAGAAACGCGACGACGATAAGCAGAAACGAAATCGCGAGATACGTCGTCGGATCATCTGGCCGCACATTGAAAAGCAAACTCGCCATGACGCGCGTGAGGCCGAACGCGCCAATCAATCCGGCGACAACACCAATCGCGGCCAGCGTCATTCCTTGCCTAACGACTAGGCCGAGCACATCACTTCTCTGCGCGCCAAGCGCCATACGGATGCCGATTTCCTGCGTGCGTTGCGTGACCGTGTAAGCCATGACGCCGTAAATGCCGACGGCCGCGAGCAACAAGGCAGCGATGGCGAAGACAGCGAAGAGCTGCATCGATATGCGCCGCGTACCTAACGAGTTCATCACCATGTCGTCCATCGTGCGGACGTTGTAGATGGGCTGGTCCTTGTCGAGCGCCTGCACTTCGCGTCGCAAGGTGGTTGCAAAGGCAGCCGGGTCGCCGGCCGTCCGAATCACTAGTCCCATGAAATTCCAATGAGCGTCCTGGGCGTGCGGAACATAGATTTGCATGTCCCCCTCACTGATTAGAGAGCCCGTCTTCGTGTCGCCGACCACACCGACGATTTCGCGCATGAATTCCTCGTCGCGCCGCTGACCTCGAAAAGCAGCCCAGACGCTGAGGCGCTTGCCGATAGCGGCTGTGGGCGAACCGAAGTGACGCCTGGCAGTCGTTTCGTTTATGATTACCACCTTCGGTGCGTCAGCATCGTCGCGAGGTTCGAAGAAGCGTCCCGCGAGCAGCGGAATTTGGAGCGCGCGAAAATAATCGCCGGTGATGGTGGAGAACATCGCGTCTCTCGCTTCGTCGACCGTGAGGGGCCGGCCTTCCGGAATAAACGCGCGTCCAATTGCGTAACCAGTCGGGTTGAGCGGAAGATTCACCCCCGCCCCGGCCGCCTGCACACCGGGCGCAGTTTCGAGTCGCTCGATCAACTGCCGGAAAAATTCCACGCACTGTTGGTCCTTGCTGTATTTCGCACCCTGCAACGACAGGTTGGCGATGAGGACGTTGTGCGCAGTGAAGCCCGGCCGAACCTCCTGAAGGCGGAGGAAGCTCTTGATGAGCAATCCCGCGCCGACCAGCAGCATGAGCGAGAGAGCGACCTCGCCTATTAATAATAGAGAGCGCGCACTCGTCCGGCGATGTCCTTCGCCGCTGCGTCCGCCTTCTTTCAATGCGCTGGTGACGTCGAGCTTCGAGGCTTGAAGCGCGGGGACGATACCGAAGAGAATGCCGGTAAGCGCCGAGACGCCGAGAGCAAACGCCAGGACGCGATAATCAATCCCGATCTGCTCGAGCCGCGGCGCGCCTTCGGGCAACATCGACGTCAGCAGATCGGTTAACCAAATGCTGAGGACGAGTCCCGCAGCCCCGCCGATTGCCGAGAGCAGAATGCTCTCCGTCAGCATCTGCCGTAGAACGCGCGTGCGGCTCGCACCCATCGCGGCCCGGATCGCAATTTCCTTTTGCCGCCCGGCGCTGCGGGCGAGGAGGAGATTAGCAACGTTCGCGCAGGCAATGAGGAGCACGAATCCGACGGCGCCAAGGAGCGCAAGGAGGGATCGTTTTATTTCCCTAACGAGTCGTTCGTGAAGCGGCGAAAGAGACACATCCCAGCCTTTGTTCGTTGCGTGAAACTGCTTGGCGAGCCGCGCATTGATGGCGCTGAGACGAGTTTGCGCCTGCTTCAGATCGATACCGGAATTCAGGCGCGCTATCGCCGACCACACGCGGTTATCGCGCGGCTCGTCCCTGAGATTGACCGCGGTCGGCACCCAAACCTGGGTTTGCTCCGGGTATTCAAACCCCGGCGGCATCACGCCGATGATCGTGAGGGGGAATGAGCTCATCTGGACCTTTTTCCCGACGATGGCCGGATCAGATCCGAAGCGGCGCTTCCATAAGCCGTGGCTGATGATCGCGACGCTTTGCGGCCACCCTTTGTCGTCTTCGGGAACGAACGTTCGCCCAAGAACAGGCTGGACCCCGAGCACGGAGAAGAACCCGGTCGTCACACCGGCGCGCGGCACGCGCTCCGGCTCCGCTCCATCCGCACCAAATTGAGCGTTGCCGGTCCAGTAGGCGGCGGTGCTCGCGAAGAGATCGGTTTGTTGCGACCAATCGGTAAAGTCGAGAAACGAGATGTTGCTCTCGGTAATGCCTGCCGCAGGATTTTTGCCTTCGATGGAGATGATCCGTTCAGCGTTCGGAAACGGCAGCGGACGGAGGAGAACGCCATTCACCAGGCTGAAGATCGAGGTGTTGGCGCCGATGCCGAGCGCGAGCGCAATGACGGCGACGGCGGTAAAGCCTTTGTGCTTCAGCAGCATGCGGAATCCGTAGCGGATGTCGTGCAGGAAGGTTGTCATCCTGAGTCACCATTCTATTATTCGCGGACGTTAACGCAAAATGATCGTACACCTCGTCGACGGCACCTACGAATTGTTTCGCCATTTCTATGGGTTGCGCCGGTTCACGAAAGGCAAAGACCGCCCTTACGGCGCGGTTGTCGGGGTACTGCAGAGTGTTCTCCAAATAATTGAGAACGAGAGCGGCGCCACGCACCTCGGCGTCGCCACCGACCACGTGATCGAGTCGTTTCGCAATCGGCTTTGGGCGGACTACAAGACCGGCGCCGGCATCGAGCGCGCGCTGCTCGCGCAATTCCATCCGCTCGAGGAGGCGCTGGCGGCGATGGGCGTGGTCGTCTGGCCGATGATCGAGCTCGAAGCCGATGATGCGCTCGCTTCGGCCGCGCATCTCGCGGCGAAGGACAAAAAGGTCGAGCGCGTCGCGATCTGGACACCCGATAAGGATCTGGCGCAATGCGTGCGAGGAACGCGCGTGGTGCAGATCGATGGACGGCGCAAAATCATTCGCGATGCGGCCGGGATCCGCGAAAAGTTCGGGGTCAGCCCACAGCTCATCCCCGACCTGCTCGCGCTGGTGGGCGATGCGGCGGATGGGTATCCCGGCATCCCTGGCATCGGCGCCAAGACTGCGGCCACGCTTTTGAATCGCCACGGTCAGATCGAAAACTTCCCCCCAAACGTTCTCGGCAAGCGGCGCGATCTCGCATTGCTCTTCAAGAAACTGGCGACGCTGCGCACCGATGCGCCGCTCTTCAAGAAGGTCGAGACGCTACGCTGGCGCGGTGCGACGCCGGCCTTCGCGAAGTTGGCGAAGCGAATGAAAGCGCCGCGGCTGCTCGAGCGTGTTGAAAAGGCTGCGGGGCGATGACCGCGTAAAGCCATGCCACGCGGCCTAACGGCAGTGACTAGTTACGAGCGGAAAATCACGCAGGAATTTCACGAACCTTGCCATTTTCCCAACCGATCATCGGCAATCCACGCTGGCGAAGTTCGATGCGTTTTTTTCGCGTGGCGCGGCGATGCGCTTGGGATGCGGCGCGGGCCTCCGGTGACATCTTGCTCTCCGGAATCGGTTTCAGGCCGTTATGCAGATTTTTCTTCATGAAAGGAGAAGAACGCTCGTAATTGAATAATACTCTGCGCGGATGATTCTGCCAGCAGCTTCGCTGGCGGCGTGGAGTTGTCCCACAAAAACCATTTGTTCGCCAACGGGGCGTAATCATCGAGCAGATGTTGGCTGCTTCTGGCAAATCGCCGCCGGATATCCTCGACTGGAACATCGTGTCCACCTTCGATCACTCTTTGGCGCACGCGGCGGATAGCTTCGCGCACATCGGGAATCCAGACAAAGTGCAGCTCGATCTTGTAGTCGCGCTGCTTCGCCTCTTCGAAAATCTTCACGTACGTTTTTCCGCTGAGTGTTGACTCGAGCGCGAACGTTTCACGTCGATCGATCAATTCGCGAAGCTCGCTCAGAAGAAGTTTTCCGGCTTTGAATGCGACGGCTTCAGGTTTGAGCGGAGATAAACCGCGCGCGATTTCATCCGCGTTTTAAGAAACGAATTACTCCGATCTTCGGGAGAAATTCTTTCGCGAAAGTCGTTTTGCCGGCGCCGTTGCAGCCGGCGATGAGATAAATTGTGGGTTTGGTGGCAGGCATCGATTTAAAAGGGAAGATCGTTTCGGCGAGACGCCGAAACCAGCACCCGAGACGGGCGCGCTACCCAGGCATTACTCATTTTGAAATTGTCGGCCCGCCACGCTGGCCACCGCACCAGGACGACAGCATTCATAGCTTTTACTTCTGCGCCGACGACAACGAGGATTCTGCTTTCGCACGCGCGAAAGAACAACCAGAGCCACCGAAATGTCACTCCGATCCAAAGCCACGCTATTTTCTGTCGTTAACCTGGTCGTCGGTGCGGCCGTCTATTGGCATCTTGTGAAGGGCGGATGGCTGACGAACCATTACCAACTGGACGATCCCAACATCGTTAATCTGGTGCTGGCCATCTTCGAACCAATCGCGCTCATTAGCGTGATCGCCTATTGGCTTTGGCAAAAATCTTTTCTCTACCGGCTCGTGTCCATTCTTGGTCTCATCCAAATCATTGTCGGCGCCGGCTTTTTGATTTTCGTTCTGGTCTTTGTGCTTACGTGGCATCCGAAGATGATGTAGCGGAGTCCGAGCCGGATTGGGATTTGCACGCGCTTTCGCCGAATGAAAATCAGAGGATTCGCGTTCGGAACTTCGTTAATATTTTGAGAACAAATCTCATCAAGAGGCGCTTCAAAGCTCCGAAGGGGAAGCTGATTAAGAGAAAAGTTCGTTTCGGCGAGTCGCCGAAACCAAGTCGCCGCGGCGACCGCTCCAAACAACGGAGCGCCTCGACAGAGCGAGGCGGCTACAGATTACGTTTTCGCGCAAAGTTCCGCACCTTGTTTCAGGAATTCTTTCCTCTTTTCCTGCATTCCTGATTCGATCGCTTCCGCATCCGTTAGGCCGCGTTCGGCGGCATAATTGCGAACATCCTCCGTCGACGGGCTTCGTCCGCTCGCGAATCTCGCCTTGCGGTGACTTTTTGATGTCATCTACCCGAGCGCTCTCTCTTTATCTCGTGTTCTTTGAATTGGTCGGTGGCAGGTCGCCGTAGAAACGTTTAAACAGGATTCGCCTCCGCTCGGTTTCGGAAATGTCTTTCGGTAACGACGCCAGCACAACGGCACGGGCGCTCTCAAACATCCGCGTGCCCATGATGAAACGCTCGGCGCCGGAGAATTTCATGATTCGATCACGAACGGCGGCCGCGATTTCCGGAGATGTATCAGTTACGAATGGCATTGCTCCCACAGATTAGACAAGCCCAGCTCTCGCGTCCAATTGTCGATATAAGCCGCGTCGCACCCAGTCGCGACGAGGTTCCGCACATCGCGCATCTGGACCTCCGAACCGGAATCTTTCGCCCAGAAAAGTTTCGAGATGATCAGGTCTTCCTTGCTCGCAATCCAGGTGGAAAAGTCATCGATCTCTATTTCCTTGCGCCGATCGAACTCAACTCTCCGATATGGAGCATTTTTCCGGACAATGCAGTCCACTTTGATGACGCTCTCATTGTGAATCAGATTAAAGATCGATTCGACCGCGATGGAATCGCGCACTGCTTCTTCGGAAACGTAGTAATCGGCACGAAATAGATCGACAATCTTCTCGGCGTCGGCGGGTGCGAGGGCGACCACGACATCGATGTCCCGCGTCATGCGCGGTTGCGCGTAATAGTTCATTGCCATCGAGCCGGTGAGCATGTAAGCCAAGCCCGCGCGATCGAGCCGCTGCGAAACGTCGCGGACGATATCCAGCTCGCTTTGCATTCGAGCTTACGCTTTGGCGTAAACTTCTGAGCCCTTTTCGATGAACTCCGCAGCTTTCTCGTCGAGGCCTTTTTCCAGCGCTTCGCTGTCGGAGATCCCCTGCTCCGCTGCGTACTTCCTCACGTCCTCCGTGATTTTCATGGAGCAGAAGTGTGGGCCGCACATTGAGCAAAAATGCGCGGTTTTGGCGCCCTCTTGGGGGAGCGTTTCATCATGAAATTCCCGAGCCGTCTCCGGGTCTAATGATAAGTTAAACTGGTCCTCCCATCTGAACTCAAACCTTGCCTTCGAAATGGCGTTGTCGCGGTATTGCGCGCCGGGATGGCCTTTCGCCAGATCGGCGGCGTGGGCGGCGATCTTGTAGGCGATGACGCCATCTTTGACATCTTTCTTGTTAGGCAGTCCGAGATGTTCTTTCGGCGTAACGTAGCAAAGCATGGCGCAGCCGTACCAGCCGATCATGGCCGCGCCGATCGCGCTGGTGATGTGATCGTAGCCGGGCGCGATGTCGGTCGTTAGGGGTCCGAGCGTGTAGAATGGCGCTTCGCCGCACCATTCGAGTTGTTTTTCCATGTTCTCTTTGATCATGTGCATGGGAATGTGGCCCGGGCCTTCGTTCATGACTTGCACGTGCTGTTTCCAGGCGCGCTGGGTCAGCTCGCCTTGCGTGTAAAGTTCGGCGAACTGCGCTTCGTCGTTCGCGTCCGCGATTGAGCCGGGGCGGAGTCCGTCGCCGATCGAGAAGCTGACATCGTAGGCGGCCATGATGTCGCAGATGTCGTCCCAATGTTCGTAGAGGAAGCTTTCCTTGTGATGGGTGAGGCACCATTTCGCCATGATGGAGCCGCCGCGGCTGACGATGCCGGTCATGCGTTTCGCCGTGAGCGGGACGAAGCGGAGGAGGACGCCGGCGTGGATGGTGAAGTAATCGACGCCTTGCTCGGCCTGCTCGACGAGGGTGTCGCGGAAGATTTCCCAGGTGAGGTCTTCGGCGCGGCCGTTCACTTTCTCGAGCGCCTGATAAATCGGCACGGTGCCGATCGGCACGGGCGAGTTGCGAATGATCCATTCGCGCGTGGCGTGAATGTTCTTGCCGGTGGAAAGATCCATCACGGTGTCGGCGCCCCACTTCGTGGCCCAGCGCATCTTCTCGACTTCTTCCTCGATCGACGATGCGACGGCACTGTTGCCGATGTTGGCGTTGATCTTCACCAGGAAATTGCGGCCGATGATCATCGGCTCGATTTCCGGATGGTTGATGTTGGCCGGGATGATGGCGCGGCCGCGCGCGACTTCGGAGCGGACGAATTCGG
Source organism: uncultured Verrucomicrobiae bacterium (assembly GCA_963763995.1). GTDB lineage: Bacteria > Verrucomicrobiota > Verrucomicrobiia > Chthoniobacterales > UBA10450 > CAVTTH01. The sequence continues at coordinate 57,367 of CAVXQL010000006.1, forward strand.
GGGTGATTTCGGGTGGGATCGATGCGCCGAAGGATTCGCCGGGGTGTTGCTGGCGAAGATCGTTGCGGGCGTCGAAAGAGCCGTTCGGCGAGTCGCCGAACGGAGCACGCGAGTCGCGTGCGCTCCCCGGATGGGACGCCGCCGCGCGGCGGCTGTTTTCGCGGATGGCAATGAATTCCATCTCGGGGGTAATGATGCCTTGCTGCGCGTACCAAAGTTGCGTGACGGGATGGTTCGCGGAGGCGCGGAGTGGTTTCCTTTTCGCGCCTTGAAAATGGTCGAGGCGATTTTTCCGCTCGGCCTGGCTGGCGAATTCTTCGTGGCCGCGCGTGAGGTAGCCGTTGTCTTCCGGCTTAATCTCGCGTCCGTCGTATTCGGCGACGTCCCCTCGCCCGCGGATCCATTCCTCACGCAAGGCCGGGATGCCCTGACTCGAGTCGCCGGCAAATTCCGGGTCGTCCCACGGACCGCTCGTGTCGTAAACGCGGACCGGTTCGTTAGGCTCGAGCTGGCCGTTGAAGTCTTTCGTCGGCGCGAGGTTAATCTCGCGGAACGGGACGCGGACGTCGGGATGGACTTCGCCTTCGACATAGACGCGCTGCGAGTTCGGCATCAAGTAATCGGAGCTCTTCGGTTCGATGGAGTCTTTGGATGCGATCATGCCGGAAGTTGAGAGTTGATGGTTGAGTGTTGAGAAAAAAACAAAAGCCATGCGCGGAAAACGCATGGCCGAAAACCGAACTCCTCGCTCCCTGCGTCGGCATTACCCGCATCAGGTTCAAGGGGTCTCCCGCACTTTACCGTGCCGGACTCTCAGCCACTGGCTCCCCCGCAGTCAAAATCAGAATAAAGCCCGACCGAGTCAAGTCAACCAACCGTGGAACGTTTTACGGCAGGAATTTCGGGAACGGTCCGAGAAACCAATATCCTTTTGGTTTTGGTGATTTGGCAACGGGAACCGGGGCCTTGGCCGGTTCCGGAGCTTTTTGCGGCGCAACTGCCGGCGGCGCGGCGGCGGGAGGTGCATTCGAAGCAGGTGCATTTGATACGACAGTCGGTGCTGCGGGTTCGGGCGCGGCGGGAACGTCGGCCGGCTTCGGTTCCTCGAGCGCGGCCTGGCTCTCGTTGCTCAGCTCGATCGGCGGTCCGATCAACTCGGGCGTTTCGATCCCCTGCTCCTCAGTTTCGCCTCCCTCAGTCGCAAGTTGACGGGACGCGGCCTCATCATGCAAAGGCGCCGCCGCGATCGTGAATTGGGCGTTGCTCGTGGGCATGATGTTCGATGAATCCTCAAACGCATCCGGCCGAGGTTCCGTCGCATCGCGGGCGATGAGCTGATCGCCGAGTTGCTGGAGCCGATAATCCGCGACCAGCATGGGGCGACGCTTCGTTTCGACGAGCTCTTTGTAATTCTCGATCCCCGTGCTGATCGATTGCGCAAGCTTCGCGCGCCACGCGCTATTCGCGATAAGGCGACTCTCGCCTCGCTGGGTGAGGAAACCACCCTCAACCAACACCGCTGGCACTTTGGTTAGGCGCAGCACTGCGAAGCGCGCGCGTTTGATCCCGCGATCGAACTCCGGGATGTGGCCGAGAACGGAATGATAAATGGCAGAGGAGAGCGCGAGGCTCGCTGCATCCACGGGACTGCCTGCTTGCATGTTAAGGAAGTGGAGCGCGAGCGCGTCGTCCTGAGTGGAAGGCGAACCGCGCGGAGTGAGCGAGTAAATCTCAAAGCCGGTCGCGGCCGGATTCATGTCCGTCGCGTTAAAATGAATACTGACGAAAATGCTGTCGCGGATGGAATTGGCAATGCGGGCGCGCTGCTCCAACGGAATGAAGACATCGCTGTTGCGAGTCATGACGACCCTGAGGCCCGTAGCTTCGAGCAAAGGCTTGATCTGCCGCGCGACATCCAGTGCGTAATCCTTTTCAGAGCCATATGGACTGGTTGCGCCCTTATCGAATCCGCCGTGACCAGGATCGAGGACCACGGTTTGAATCTTCCCGAGGTTCTGGATCATCTGGGGACGAAGTTGCGGTTCGAGCGTCTTCGAAAGGTCAACGCGGGAAACGAGAAACTTGCCATCATGCCCGATGACTGGAAACGACAGCCAGTTGCGCACGCCGTTGATGATCGCCTCGCGGCTGTCGAGAGTGAGCGCCATCGAACTTCTCCCGTTGTCGAGGCGAATGGTCTTCCCGATCTGCGTAGCATCTGCCGGGAAGCCGTAAAATTTCGCGATATTGTCGACGCTCAAATACTCGCGATTACCGACTTTGATGATCTTCCAATCAACGGTCGCCGCCCGCAGAGACGCCGCACCCGGCAAAAGCAGGGCGAGCACACTGCAAAGCAACAGCGCGATTTTCTTCCATCCGGTCATGGCGTCGGAATTATGTTACAGACAACTAGCCTAAGCAAGAGGTAGTCCAGGCGACGAATGAACCCGTCCCTTCGGGATCGGTGTTGGACAATCGCGACTTTCGACGTTTCTTTTGCCATGCTTAAACCAATCGCGCTCGCCGTCGCGGGCTTACTCTGCGCCTTGACGTTGCGTGCTGCACCTGAGCCAACACCGAGCAAGAACCCGCCGCCGCTCGATCCCAAAGACATGGACACTTCGGTGAAGCCGCAGGACGATTTTTATACCTACGCCAACGGCGGCTGGCTGAAACGCAATCCCATTCCGCCGGAGGAATCGCGCTGGGGCAGTTTCAATGCGTTGATCGAGAAGAATAACGACGCCCTCCGACAGGTCGCGGAAAAAGCAGAGAAGACACCAGCGAATCCTTCGGCGCCTGAAGTGCAAAAAGTCGGTGATTATTACGCCAGCGGGATGAACGAAAAGGCGATCAACGCCGCCAAAGCCAAACCACTCCAAGATGAATTGAAAAAAATCGACGCGATCAAGGATCGCAATGATCTGCTGAAGGAGATCGCGCATATGCACGAAGTGGGCATTCCCGCGTTCTTCGTTTTCACCTCCGGACAGGATGCCAAGAACAGTGCCATGGTCATTGGCCAGTGCATCCAAGGCGGACTCGGGATGCCGGATCGCGACTATTATACGAAGGACGACGACGCCTCGAAAAAGCTTCGCGAACAGTACGTCGCACACGTGACCAAGATGCTGACGCTGCTCGGCCAACCGACAAAGACGGCGGCAGAAAACGCGCAAAAGATCATGGCGCTGGAAACATCGTTGGCCAAGCCGGCGCGCACCCGGGTCGAGCGGCGCGATCCGCAGAAGAATTACAACAAAATGAGCCAGGCTGAACTTCAGCAGCTCATGCCCGACTGGAACTGGGCCGACTACTTTAAGGAGATCAACCTGGCCGATCCGGGCGATATCAATGTCGGCCAGCCCGAGTTCTTCAAGGCGGCTAACAAGGTATTTGCCGAGACACCACTCGACGATTGGAAAACTTATTTGCGCTGGCAACTGATTCACGCGACTGCGCCGCAGCTCTCGAGCGAGTTCGTGAAAGAGAACTTCAAGTTTTTCGGCAGCACCCTGACCGGCGCCAAGCAAATAAAGCCGCGCTGGAAGCGGGTGGTGACGGCAACAGATGGCGAACTCGGCGAAGCGCTCGGCAAACTTTATGTCGCCGATTATTTCCCACCAGAATCGAAAGCCCGGATGATCGAGCTGGTGAGAAATATTCAGGAGGCAATGGGCGACGCGATCAAAAACTGCGCATGGATGGACGACGCGACGAAAAAAGAAGCGCTCAAGAAGCTGGCCGCGATCACGATCAAGATCGGCTATCCGGATAAGTGGCGCGATTATTCCGCTCTCGAGATCGACAAGGGACCGTATGTCATGAACACGTTGCGTGCGGAAAAGTTCGAGGTCGATCGAGATCTAAAGAAGATCGGCAAACCGGTCGATCGCTCGGAATGGGGCATGTCGCCGCCGACCGTGAACGCGTACTACAACCCAAACCTGAACGAGATCGTTTTCCCGGCTGGGATTTTGCAGCCACCATTCTTTAACGCCGATGCGGATGACGCGATCAACTATGGCGGCATCGGCGCCGTAATCGCGCACGAGATCACTCACGGCTTCGACGATCGAGGCCGGCAGTACGACGCGGAGGGAAATCTGCGCGATTGGTGGACGCCCGAATCCGCTGCCAAATTTAAGGAACGCGCGGACAAGATTGTAAAGCAATATTCGGAGTACGAGCCACTGCCCGGCATGCATATTAACGGTGAACTCACGGAGGGCGAAAACATTGCCGATGATGGCGGGGTGAAAATCGCGTACGCCGCTTTGAAAAAAGCCCTGGCCAAGAAACCGCAGGGAAAGATCGATGGACTCACTCCGGAACAGCGCTTCTTTTTTGGTTGGGCGCAGGTGTGGCGCGCGAATATTCGCGATGAAGCTTTAAAGCTGCGTCTCAACACCGATCCACATTCGCCGACGAAGTATCGCTGCAATGGCCCGCTTTCGAACACGCCGGAATTTCAACAGGCGTTCAATCTGCCGGACGATTGCCCGATGGTTCGGCCGGCCGATAAGCGGGTGAGCATCTGGTAGGCCTCTCGCAACGGGCACAACAGTTCGCGAAGGACGGGGGAAATCCAGACTAAAGAAGATCGCCGCTACAGTGCGATCTTGCCACCCCACGACAGGATTTTCGCTTTCGTGCCGGCGGCTTCGGCTTCCTTGATGTCGCCGTTGCGATTGTAGAAGAGCGACAAACTCGTCCAGCCAATTTGATCGTTAGGCCGAAGCTCAGTCGCCTTCTTTCCGGCTTCTATCGCCTCGGGGAAGCGACCCAATTTCATTAAAGCCATGCCGAGCGCATGCCAGCCATCAAAAAAAGAAGGTTCGAGTTCGACGCATTGACGGTATTTTTCAACCGCGTTCTCCAGCTCGCCGATCGCAAGATCTCCATTCGCGTCATCGAAAAGTTCGTCGAGCTGCGGCATGAACTCCGTGCAACAAAGCGGGATGAGAACTTACGCTTTCTCCTGGACCAGGCCTGCATCCCGCCGACGCTCCGTCAGCCACTCAAAGAAAACGATCGCGCGCTTATTCTGGAGCAGTCTATCCTCAAGGAGAGGGCGGGTCTGTTCGAACCTGGCCGCGTCCAGGGGCTCTCGCTTTTCCAGCACAGCAATTAATCCGCCGTCTGCACTCGGAATAAACGGGCTCACCTCGCCTGGATGCAGCTGGGCGACGCTCTGTTTGATCATCGGCAAATCAGGCGGGAGTTTTGACTCCGGGCTCGGCTTCGGTTTTGGCTGTGGAAGCGGATCGTCAGCAAGTGAAAACGGGGGAAGCTTTTCAGCCGTCAATCCCGCTTCTTGAATCGCCGCTTCAGCCGTTGCGCCCGACTTCATCTTCTCAAGAATCTGCTGCGACACTTCCGCAGCTTTTGTTGAAAGCGAAGCGTTCAAACGATCTTTGTGAAGCGTCTCAACTATCTTCGGCTTCGCCTCTTCGAGACTTAAGGGACGCGCTTCATCAATCGCCGCCAGATGCAGAACGTAGAAACCATCCGCAGTCTGGATCGCATCACTGTTCGGCTCCTGCTTCGTCAACTGAAAGGCGGACTGCGCCAATTGCTGATTCGCCGCCAACTGCGGATCGGGAACCGCAACGGTAAACTCTCCGGTCGTTCGTACCGGCACATTGAACTTCGCCGCAGTCTTTTGGAAATCCGCGCCTTTTTCGAGCAACGCCTGCGTGAAATCATTTGCGCGGTCCGCCAGCTTTTGCAGCGGTTCAATTCGCTCCTTGCCCTTCAATTTTTTCTGCTCGTCGGTAAATGCAAAGCTGACAAAGTCCACTTTCCGCTTTTCTTCGCTCTTCAATTCCGCCTTATGCGCCTCGTAGTATTTCGCCACATCGGAATCGTTGATCTGAATGTTCTTCGCAAAATCCTCGTTTCGAAAACGGACGACGGTCACATCCATTTTCCCGTAGGCTGCTTCAAAGTTCTCTTTGCTTTCCGATTCTGGAATTTGGACCCCGATCGCGAGAAGGGACTTGATGCGATCAAGGCGCAACTGGTCGCCAGCCAGCTCTTCGATCTGTGCTTCGCTGAGCCCCATCGCAGGCAGCAAGTTTTGCACGAAATCGCCATACTTGTTCACGTCGAATTGACCGTTTGTTTGGAAGGAGCGAATTCCTTTTACCACGCCCAATATCTCCGTCGTGGTCGGTTGAATGCCGAGGCGCTCCGCTTCATGAGAGAGGACCAGGCGGTTGATCGTAAATTGAAGATATGCCTCTTCTCAAGGTGGTGGCGGGAAAGGCGAGCTGCCGCCACAGGTCGTCCATTCCCAAACGCTGCGCCAGTTCGAGAAGACGCTCGTTTCTCTTCTCTTCCACGCGTGAAATGTTGCGGTCATAGACCCGCCCAAGATGATCACCGCCTAGGCGCGCCGTAATCAGGCTTCTGTGCTGAAGTAGAAAACAAAGGGAATGCAGAGGATCGCGATCACGATCATCAGCCAGTGACGATGCTTGCGGAGAATGGTAATCATGAGCGGGAAATAATCGTTCGCCTCGGAGTGGGCGAACTTACGGAGGCTTCGTGGGCCGCCAACTATTTTCTCCGCGACGATTCAATCGCCGAAAGAGATCTCCACATTGCGCGCGGTCTGAACCATCTGCCCGTCCGGCGGCACGAGTCGCAAACGATTCACGGCATCTGCGATCGGGACATGCTGCACCTGGTAATTTTGGTAGCTGACCATCGAGCCAAAATGTTTTTCGCTAATCAGTTGCACCGCCTTCACACCGAAGCGCGTTCCAAGAATCCGATCGAGCGGCGTCGGCGCACCGCCGCGCTGCAAATGACCCAGGACGCAGCAACGCGTTTCCTTGCCGGTGCGCGCAGCAATTTCTCGCGCGACAATGTCGCCAATTCCGCCTAGACGAAATTCACCCGTTTCCGTTTCGTGCATGACCTGCTGGCCATGGCGTGGAGTAGCGCCTTCCGCCACCACAACGAGCGAATTATGGCTGCCGCGATCATCCCGTTTCCTGACGGCCGCCGCGATCCGGTCGTAATCGAACGGGATTTCGGGAATCAAAATGACGTGCGCGCCGCCCGCGATGCCGCCGTGCAACGCGATCCAGCCCGCGTGTCGCCCCATCACCTCGAGCACCATCACCCGTTTGTGACTCGTGGCCGTGGTATGCAAACGATCGAGCGCGTCCATAACCTCCGCGACGGCAGAATCAAAGCCAAACGTCATCGCGGTGGCTTCCAAATCGTTGTCGATTGTTTTCGGAACGCCGATGCAATCGATGCCGGCCTGCTGCATTTGCAAAGCAGTCGTCATAGATCCATCGCCTCCCACGACAATCAATCCGTTAACGCGCAGCTTATCGAGGATTTCGCGGGAATGCTGAATGATATCACTCGGCACGATTGCTTTTTCGCCGGCGCCCACTTTTGCGACGAAATGACCTCTGTTGGTAGTTCCGAGAATCGTACCGCCGCGGGGCATGATGCCGGCGATCTGCGCGCGATCCAGAATTACAAAATTGCCGGGAGGCAGCAGGCCCTCGAAACCATCTTTGAAACCGATGACTTCCCAGCCAAGGTTGTCAGCCGATAAGACCACGCCGCGCAGGACCGCGTTCAGCCCCGGACAATCCCCGCCGCTGGTCAGGACGCCGATTCGTGGCTTCATCTCGCGCGCGGCGCCGCGCCGCTAGAGAAGGTTCTTCGGATCTACCGTGCGGCCGGCTGCGGCCCATTGATCATAAAGCGCCCAACCGCGAGAGAGAAGTTGCTCGCCCTCCCCGAAACGGTTCGAGCTGCCAAGCAAAACCAGAATGAGATGCCGCGGAATAACTTTCGTCGATGCGCCCTCTCCGATCACTTCCGATTCGCGATGAGCGGAAAGAATGAGGCAATCGCCCGCTCGCGCGGTGCGTCCCGTTTTCACGCCGTCCACACCATCCTTGCCCAGAAGTTCGTTCGTGTTTCGGAGAAGATAATTCACTTTGCGTCCCCCCTGCTGGAACGAGATCTGTCGTTCCTTTTGTGAGACGTAAAAGCGAAAGCTCGCTTTGTTGAGTGCATAACGCGTGAGGCGCGCCATATCCGCCGCGGTGGAATATGGAAGAGGGCGGACGTTGTCGTCGATCCCATGCGGATTTACAAAACGGGTTCGCTCCATCTTGAGCTGCTTGGCCAGTGCATTCATTTGTCCCACGAACGGGTTGACGGGCGTGGCCTTCGATTCGGAGGCTGGAACGATCGACTCGAGCGCCAACCCGACATGATTCGCGAGAGCATAAGCGGCCACGTTATCGGATTGGACAAGCGCCGCGTACAAAAGATCGCGTAATGAAATCGTGTCGCCGGGTTGAAATCCGATTCTGTTCTCCCCTGTGCCGACCAGCGCTTCCGGCGGGATTGTCGCGAGCTGATTCAGGTCGCCAGCTTTGCTCTCGGCCCAATCCAGAACCACCATCGCGGTCGCCACCTTCGTTAGGCTACCGACCTGGCGTTTCTGTCTGGCCTCCTGCTGGTCGACCACGTAACCGGTCTGCGAATCAACGATGACGTAGGCTTGCGCAGCATGGAGCGCGCGCGCACCAACGATCGCAAAGATCGCACTCGCAGCAACAACCGTCAGTATTTGGCGCCGAAAAATCACCTCAATTCAGAGACGGCTGCACCTTAAGCGGCGCGCCATTCTTGGCAACCGCAAACACCAAATCCGGCCCCTCTTGCTTATTGCAGGGTGAGGTCGGTGCGATCTCCGTATCGGTACGGATTTGTGCTCAGAGTGATGTAAATCCGTTCCGCTGCGTTCTGCAGATCAAAATTGATCGCTCGGCCAAGCCCCGCCGAGCGGAGTGAACCCAAGACGCCCTGAAGGTTGCAGCCGCCGGCCATGTCAAACTCGTAAACCACTACACCGTGGTCGACGTCCGTCACTTTCACATGGAGCCCAAGATAGGAACTACCCCCTCCGCTTCCGCCATCAACACGATCGAATTGACCTTCGACCAACCAACCGGTCCTTGGCGTTTGATCGTCGCGAAGAACTCGGGCCGGGGCCATTTTTTCGAGTTGCTCCTTTAGATCATTTGCAAATTGAACCGGGGCGAGGGCCTTGCGAATCGGCACTTCGCCTTCGGAGTTAGCCTGGTCGCCCGTAAACGAGGCGGTGTCGATACAAAACGGCCGGATGTAAATGGCTTTCGGATTGCTGGCTCCGACCCCGCAATTCGTTATCATGTGGACAGACCTCGAACCAAAGTCCTTCGTATCCATCGGCGCCGAGCCGCTGCCTCCCGGTGTGGAAACTTCAGTTCTCGTCACGTACATGTCTGCACATGAACAAAAAAGGAAACTGCTGGCGATGGCGATCAAAGGTTTCATATTCGGTATTTGTCGCGCCCGTGATCGCGCTTTTGCGCGAGTCCAAAGCGTCGTTTTCCGCTTTTTGATGCAACTCTCATGCCGCTGACCGGGGAAAAATGCGGGCAGCCCCGCGGAGCCATTCTGTGCCAGATCAGTCCTCGTCTATCGCGGGCGGGTCGTGGGCAGTGCGCTCAATCCTTTTCTGCCGAAGCGCGCGCGTCCGCAAGATCAACCCACGCATCAGAAAATAAACCACGACCGCCGAAGGCAGAGCAAGGAAGAGCGAGCCGACAAGTAATGGCTGACCGACAGTAAAGAAGGTCGTCCATTTCATCAGATCGCGAAGTGACAGATGATGGAAGCGATTGTGCGGATGTTCATGCCGCTGCAACACCCACATTCCCACCCGATACTCCCAGAAATAAATTGCCGGCATAAAAGGCAAGAGCACGTCGTGCAGCGTGACGCTAATCGCCGCGGCAATTTTGTTGCCTCCACACAGCCAGGCCACCCCGATCGAGAGTAAAGTTTTCATGCTGAGCAGCGGCGTGAATCCAAAAAAAATGCCGATCGCCAGACCGAGCGCGATCGAATGTGGCGTATCGTCAATCGTCACCAACGTCAGATGATGGGCAGCCAGCCAGCTTCGGAAGCGAGACCAGATGCCTAATTCTTGTTTGGAACTTTCTTCAATCACGATGAATGGAACCGCGCGATTGCGACGACGGCACTAAAACAGCTCAGCGTGCCGAGGCATGCGCGCAACTACCTGTCCCAGCGCGGCTCGCAAGCGAAGAGCGGCATGAGGCGCATAATCGAGCGCGTTATTATTAAAGACCACATGCAAGCTGGAAGTTTCGCCGGCGAGGTGCCGACTGCGCGTGGCCACTTCATCGATCTCCTCATCGCTGTAATCGTAGTTGAAACGAGCCGCAACGGTCCTGCCGGTCAGGTAGGCGCGAGCATCTCGACCGTGCAATCTAAGATAGCCCAGACGTGGATTCGTGATCTCGTTCAAACCCGGCGGCGCAATCAGAAAATTCTTTTGGGCGGGAGCATCGACACAGACCAAGGTTGCTCCGCATGTCGTTAAATATTGCAATGTCGAGACTAATTCCGCGCCCTCCAGCCAGTTTCGATTTCGAAATTCGATCGCCATCGAATAATCCCTCATCGCTCCGAGCAAGTCATCCAACTCTGACAGCGTGTGCTTTCTTGGAGAAAAGTTGGGAGACAGCTGCAAAAGAAGCGCGCCAAGTTTTCCGGACGCATGCAGAATGTCGATCACCCGAAGAAATGCTTCAATCATTGCCTTCTCGATGGCTGGCGTGAGACGCACTTTCCCTCTTTCATTCGTGTCAGCGCGGCGTCGCAACGTTGCCGGCAGGAGTCTTGATGACGTCGAATGTCGCGAGAGCAATTGATGCAATTTCACATCGAACACGAAATCATCGGGCGTACTGCGACACCAGCGTTCAACCATACGCGGATCGGGCACGGCGTAAAAAGTGGAATTCACCTCCACCATCTCGAAATGCCGCGCGTACCACCCCAGCCGATCACGCGCGGGCATTCCCTTCGGATACCAGCGCTCGACGAAACCAGGATCCGACCAGCTCGCCGTTCCAATGAGAATTTTCCCATTCGCTATTGCTGGCGATCTCGGCAAGGCCACCAATGACATGAACCGCGTCCGTCTCCGAATGCAAACAGCAGGTCGCGAGGAAGTGATTCCTGTTTCTGGGCTACTCGATCGCACCGAAACTGCATCCAAAGTGTTTTCCAAATAATGAAGTTGCGCGCGCGAGTTGCCGCGCCATAGTGAAATTCAAGACGCGGGGTGGAGCAGCCTGGTAGCTCGTCAGGCTCATAACCTGAAGGCCGCGGGTTCAAATCCCGCCCCCGCAACCAAATCACTTGCTGCGCCAACTCGACTGCGCAAAGTTCACGCCGCTCATCGAGGGACGTTTTACGATCCAGAGTAGCTCAGTGGTAGAGCGGTCGGCTGTTAACCGATTGGTCGTAGGTTCGAATCCTACCTCTGGAGCCACTTTGTAAGGTGTCATTCCTGCGTTGACTTGCCGTCGTTTCGTTTTTGTCTGCCGGTCGCGTCTTCATTAAAAACGGGAGATCGGATCGACGCGCTGAGAGCTAGCTGCGATACCAAATGCGTGTGGGGAGCTGCTCGCGTAAAAGCACGCCAACGGCACGGTTTGCCGATCGGCGTAATCAACGAAGCGAACAGAATAAGCGGGAACATCTCCTCGCCGACAGCTTCCTCTTGTAACGAATGGTTCACGGGCCGCATCCTAAATATCGTAGGCAGTCGGCTTCATTCGATGAACTGAGAATTCAGATTGACAAAGAGATCAGTTACGGGCACGAAATTCTCGACCTCAAATTCGCCAAATCTCGCGAGCAAGAAACCCACCTGACAGTTTGCACCTTTCATTCCCGAACCGTTCCGATCAGATTCGGCCTCGGAATGAGGCCGTATGATTCCGGAATGAGGCCAGATTGGCATCCAGACGACGCCGGAATGCTTGACTTGAGTTCGTCACTGGGTAGGCCTCCCAGAGGACTATTGGCGAAGTAAGTTGCTCGTACTGACCAACCCAAACGACCCGTCCGATGTTGCGGATCGAAATATCGGACGCCTCCCAACGCGGTGGCACAAATACTGGTAGAGGAGAAATAGATCACGTAGCGACCAGACGAATGCCCATTTTTGTAAGATCTTTGGACGGCCCGGAACTTGCGAACCAGAGTTCCGCAAATTCTGATGGATAACGTGACCGATAGCAACATTCTCTCGGCGTTTAACACCGTTTTCGAACATCGACCAGTGACAGTGCTAGGCCATAATGGCAATATCAGTCCCGCCGCTCTGGCGCAAACCCTCAAAACGATGCCTTCCGTCGAGCGGACTTCGGTGCTGGAATTACTTCCTGAACAAGCGCTTCGATTGAGGCTCCGCTTCTGGACATCGTGCGTGCGAAGAATTCATGAATACGTCTCTCGGGAGCTGAGCTCTTTTTTTTCGCGTTGGGCAAAGCAAAAAGTACCTGCAAGCGTGATTCGGACCAGACCCACTCATGGAGTGGCTAGGAAATCCCAAGAACCCATTCGATGCTTCCCTGAAAATCTCTTTGAAATAACCAAAGTGCGCCTATTGAGAAAATGACGATCCGGACATTTTGTGGTTGACGATTGGGGTAAAAAAATCGTTATCTCTAGTGGTTCTGATTATTATAACCCCTTTCCGTCGCCAAATAGAGGCATTCAATCTAGATTAAAGATGAGAACTACAGGTCCCGCCAAAACAATAAGGCTGCTGACCAAGGGCGGTAGCTTGCCTGGGGGAAGTAGACAGGCGCGAGAAGAGATCTCCGCCACCACCGCCGAGGAGAGGGACCCTTTCGGCGGGTCACCCGAGCCTGCAAAACGGAAGGAATTTTGCACTAGAGTTGATTCTGCTTCTTCCGAAACGGGAATCTCGCGGTCGCCTCGCAACAACAACGTGTCGCTCTTTCTCAAGAACGCAATCGTGGAACTCTTATCTAAATCAACGGCGCCGAACGGCTCTGAAAGCCAAACTCTCGAATCAATTCCGCCTCTCTCGGAAAGATTGAAAGCGAGCGAGACGCCGATCGCCCGCAAGAATAGTAGAGACACTCTGTCCGAACGAGGAGCCTCGGAGACGGCGTTCGCTCAATTCCCCCACTGGAAACGCGCTCTCGACCTGACCTGCATCTTCCTTAGTCTGCCACTCTGGTTACCCCTGACGGTCTTGGCGATGCTGTGGATCAAGGTCGCTTCTTCTGGACCCATCTTTTATCGTCAGGAGCGTGTTGGATATCGCGGAAATCGCTTCATGATATTCAAATTTAGAAGCATGAAAGTGAACGTGGAGACCAAAATTCATGAGCATCACCTGGAGCACCTAATTCGGGCTGATCGACCGATGACGAAATTGGACGCGTCCGGCGATCCCCGCCTTATTCCGGGCGGGCTCATTTTTCGAGCGGCCGGCCTCGATGAATTGCCCCAAATTTTTAACGTGCTTCGCGGAGAGATGAGTCTTGTGGGACCTCGGCCGTGCACGCGCCATGAGTTCGATCGTTACCAGACATGGCAACGTCAACGAATCGCCGCGCCACCTGGGCTTACTGGGCTTTGGCAGGTCAATGGAAAGAACAAGACCACCTTCAGCGAAATGGTCACAATGGACATATTTTACGCCAAGAACATGTCGCTTTGGCTCGATCTTAAGATCCTCCTCAAGACAATACCGGCAGTCGCGGATCAAGTTTTGGAGGCGCGGTCCCTTCGGAGGCGCGAGGGTGGCAAATCGGCCTTTCATGGCGGCACATCCCGTGCTGAAAGTTTTGCAGATTCAGCGACGAAATCATGAGCGCATTAACTTCGGTTGGCGTCGTTGGCTGCGGATATTGGGGGCCCAATCTCGTCCGCAACTTTAAAGCGCTCCACAACTGTAAACTCAAAGCGATCTGCGACGCGAGCGCAGGCCGGTTGGAACATTTGCGCGCCTTATATCCGGACGTCGAGGGCATTACCGACTATGATGAACTTCTCCAGACATCCGGACTTGATGCCGTCGTTATCGCTACCCCTGTCAATTCTCATTATCGTTTGGCCAAGGCGAGCCTCCTCGCCGGAAAGCATACCTTTATTGAAAAACCGATGGCATCGTCCGCCGCCGAATGCGAGGAACTCATCGCGATCGCTGAGCGCAACGGTCTCGTACTGATGATCGGCCATACATTCATCTACTCCTCACCAATTCGTAAGATCTGTGAGATTGTCCAGGCTGGGGATATTGGGGACATCCGCTACATTAATTCGCGGCGACTGAACCTGGGCTTGTTTCAAAAAGACATCAACGTTGCCTGGGATCTCGCGCCGCACGACATATCAGTCATACTGCACATTCTCGGAGAATTCCCAGTTTCTGTGAACTGCCAGGGGAACGCCCATGTCACTCCTGATATCGAAGACGTGACCAACATGTCTCTCTACTTTCCAAACAAACGCTTCGCCACTATTCAAAGCAGCTGGCTCGAGCCAAGAAAGATCCGAGAGATGACGATCGTCGGCACGCGCCGAATGATCGTGTATGACGACTTGCAGACGCTCGAAAAGATTCGCGTTTACGATGTTCGTGTCGAACGTCCACCGCACTACGACACCTTTGCGGAATTCCACTATTCCTATCACTACGGGGACAGCTATATCCCGCGTCTTGAGCAGGAAGAACCGCTCAAGGCGGTCTGCCAGCATTTCCTCGAATGCATCGAAACGGGCGCCGAAGCAAAGACCAATGGCCGTGATGGGCTTGATCTCGTCAGGATTCTGGAGGCGGCCTCTGCGTCGCTCAAGGCGAACGGCGCACCAGTGACATTTTCGCGCTCGCATGCCGTAATTTCCCCCATCCCAGCGGCGTTGGTCGGGGAATTCGAGCATGCGCGCGCGATCGGAGCATGAGTGGCACTGCGGCCGCTCATCAAGTCATCGCGCCAGATGTAAAGATCGGCCGCGATGTCCGGATCCGCGCCTTTGTTAACCTGTACGGATGCGAGATTGGCGACGAAACCAAGATCGGGACATTCGTCGAAATTCAAAAGGGCGCGAAGATTGGCGCGCGCTGCAAGATCTCCAGCCACACATTCATTTGTGAGGGCGTTACCATTGAAGCAGGCGTCTTTGTTGGGCACGGTGTTACTTTCATCAATGATCGTTATCCGCGTGCGACTAATTCAAGCGGGGAGCTTCAGAGCGAAGCGGACTGGAACTGCCAGCGGACCGTCGTTAGGCGGGGGGCATCCATTGGATCAGGCGCTACGCTTTTGGGGGGAATCTGCATTGGGGAAAACGCCATCGTCGGCGCCGGTAGCGTCGTTATCAATGACGTCCCGCCGGCGGCCACAGTCGCGGGAAATCCTGCCAGAATTCTAGACTCATCCAATAGGAACAATGCAATTGAAGGTACCGTTTCTCGACCTTAACGCCCACCACGCGCCGCTACGCGGAGAGTTCGATCGCGCAATCTCGGAAGTTGTCGACAGCGGCGCTTTCGCGGGAGGCCCGTTTGTCGCAAAATTCGAAAAGGACTTTGCCACATATTGCAATTGCCAACACGCGATCGGTGTCGGCAACGGCACTGATGCTCTCTGGCTGGCTCTTCTGGCGTTGGGAATCGGGCCAGGAGACGAAGTGATCACGGTCTCCAGTACGTTCATGGCCACGTGTGAGGCGATCACCTATTGCGGAGCGGCCCCGGTGTTCGTCGACATCGACGAGCGCACTTACACAATGGATCCGGCTTTTCTAGAGACGGCCATAACGGCCCGAACCAGGGCGGTTATTCCGGTTCATCTTTTCGGTCAGACGGCAGACATGGATCCGATTCTCGAGTTTGCCAGCGAGCACGGCCTTTTCGTTATTGAAGATGCTTCTCAGGCACACGGAGCTCTCTACAAAGGCCGCAAGGCTGGGACGCTCGGCGACGCGGGTTGTTTCAGTTTCTATCCCGGGAAGAACTTGGGCGCGTTTGGCGAAGCAGGCGCAGTCGTGACTAACAACTTCCTCTTGCAGGAGAAGATCAGGGTATTGCGAGATCACGGTCAAGTCCGCAAGTACTATCACAAGATGGTTGGTTGGAACTGTCGAATGGACGGAATCCAGGCTGCCGTTCTGAGCGTAAAACTTCCGCGTCTTGAAATCGGAAATGAACTCCGACGCGCCCACGCTCTGCAGTACGATCAGGCACTTGAGAATGTATGCGAAATCGCGACGCCCTTCAGGGCGCCTTACTCCCAGCACGTATACCACATTTACGCCATCCGCACGCGGGAGCGGGCCGAAGTCATGCGCCTTTTGGAGGAAAAAGGAATTGGCTGCGGCGTTCATTACCCAATCCCTGTTCATTTGCAGGAAGCCTACAGAGGGCTTGGCTACGAAAAAGGAGCGTTTCCGGTTACCGAGAAAACTGCCGACGAATTTATTTCATTGCCAATGTTCCCGGAATTGACGGATGCGCAAATCGCCTTCGTCGCCGAAATGCTAAGAGAGTCGATCTTGGTTGAAGCGCTTTCTTGAAAAGAAGCCCAAGCGAGCGATGTTTATCGCCACAGCGGGGTCATCGTTAGCATGACATCAGAACCCCTTATTTCCCAGACGACCGATGCGCCCGTGCCCGGCAGGCGGCGGCATCTTCGTTCTTCAGACCTGGAAGTAAAGTTGGCCGATCCCCTCCGCGATCCAGAGTGGGACCGCCTTGTCCTGTCCCACCCGGAATCGAGTATCTTTCACAGCGCGGCCTGGGCCGCGGTGCTCGTGAAGACTTACGGTCATAGACCCTTTTACCTCCAATTCGTTCGGCACGGCGAAACGGTGGCTCTGATGCCTCTTATGGAGGTGCGCAGTCCTTTCACCGGTAGGAGGGGAGTTTGCCTCCCATTCAGCGACTTTTGCGAGCCGCTCATCTTCGAAGAGTTTGAAACCGAGTTAGGAACGAAAAGGCTTGCCGAGTTGGCGCGGGAGCGAGGTTGGAATTACTTCGAGGTCCGCGGAGGGAGCGCCTTGAAAGCCGGCGCTGAGCCGGTCGCCACATTTTACGGACATCAACTCGATTTGCACGGTGGCGTGAGCGAGGTGTCTGCTGGCTTCGCGAGTTCCGTCCGACGGGCAATCCGTAAGGCTGAAAAGAGTTCCTTGGTTACTCAGCTAGGTTGTTCACGAACCGCGATCCTGGAATTTTACAAGCTCCATTTGCGGACCCGCAGGCGGCACGGACTCCCACCGCAACCGCTGTCATTCTTTCTGAACATTCACGAGTTTATCATCAAACCCGGTTTGGGATTTGTTGTCCTCGCACGGAGTGCATCGAAACCTGTCGCGGGAGCCGTCTTCTTTCAATCGGGAAAAAGGGCTCTTTACAAATTTGGCGCTTCCGACGAGACGCTCCAAGAATTGCGAGGAAGCAATCTCGTGATTTGGGAAGGGATCAAATTTCTAGTTCAGCAGAATTCAGAAAGTCTGCATTTCGGCAGAACGTCGCTCGATAACAGCGGACTGCGGCAGTTCAAGCTGTCATGGGGAGCAAGAGAAGAGAGGATCGAGTACCTCCGTTTGGAAGCAGGAACCGGTAAACGGCTCACAGCACGAATTGGCACCGGGAGCGGTCGGGGCTTCCACAAGAAGATTTTTAGAAGGCTACCTCTCACAATGAACCGGCTGGCGGGCTCAATCGCCTATTCGCATCTCGACTAGAAATGAACTCTTCTTTGCCCACTCTTACTGCACATGAATTGGGATCGGAACCGCCGGCCTCGGCTTTGAGTGTGAATGACGTCGTAATCGCCCTTTTCAAGCATAAGTGGAAGATCGTTCTTTGCACCTTGGCCGGGCTGGTCGCAGCCGCGATTGTTTTCAAGTTTTATCCCATTGTTTACGAATCAGAGGCCAAACTCTTGGTGCGTTATGTCTTGGATCGAAGTGCGGTTGATCCAATCGAGAACTCGAGCGGTACGAAGAGTAGCGACAACGTAATGGGATCCGAAGTGGAAATTCTTACGAGCTGGGATCTTGCGGTACAAGTTGCCGACGCAATCGGAGTCAAGCGCTTGCTGCCCGATTCGCAGGTCGCTACAAAAGTGGACGCTGCCGCAGCAGTCAGTGCCGGTTTGGAAGTAACTACTCGTCCGAGCAGCGGCATCATTTTTGTCTCCTATTTTAGTCCGAATCCAGAGCTTCCCACTGTTGTCCTCAACGAACTCGTCAACCGATATTTCGAAAAACATCTCGAAGTTCATCGATCAGCCGGCGCCTTCGACTTTGTTACTCAACAGTCAGACCAGGTGAGGGCACGCTTGAGCCAGACAGAGGACGCGTTGAAGGCCCTTAAAGCGAAAGCGGGTATTACGTCTTCGGCGGACAGTGCGGCCAGCCTTAATGCTGAGGTTGTAAAAATCGAAGATGAACTGAATTCTGCAGAACTGAATCTGGCCGAGCAACGCGCACGTGTTAAGCAAATGGAAGCATCCTCCGTCGGGGGCCCAAGCTCTGCTGTTGTCGACCCCACAAGCTCGAGCCCCGCCCCGGCCAGCGCATCACCTTCGCCTTCTCTCTCCCACCAGCCTGCCAGTGGCGACATTCAGCAGTATCAGGCTTTGAATACTCGTTTGGCCAAATTGCGGGAGGCGGGTCTCGCATTGCTTTCACAGTACACCCCAGCAAATCAATTGGTGAAATCTAACGAAGCGCAAATCGCCGCTCTCGAAACCGAAAAACACACCCTCGAAAAGAAGTTTCCGGACCTTGCCAGTGCGCCTGCGACGGGGGCTTCTGGTCAATCGGACCTCGGCTTTGAAAAGGCGCGTTTGGCTGGATTCGAGGCAAAAA
Source organism: uncultured Verrucomicrobiae bacterium (assembly GCA_963763995.1). Taxonomy (GTDB): domain Bacteria; phylum Verrucomicrobiota; class Verrucomicrobiia; order Chthoniobacterales; family UBA10450; genus CAVTTH01. The sequence continues at coordinate 76,141 of CAVXQL010000006.1, forward strand.
CGGAAGCGATGAAGGCTCAACTTCAAGGACGAATCCGCCAGCTTACCGAGGTCGGTTCGCAGATCGCCGATCTCGAACGCAAGCGGGAGTTGGAAGAAGCCAATTATAAATACTTCCAAGGCACACTCGAAAAGGCGCGTGTCGATGAGGCATTGGATCCTTCCAAGATGCCGAACATTAGCACTGTCCAGAGACCTTCGCCGCCAATAATGGTGACTAAAAAGCGAAACAAGATGGTCCTCGGATTAGCAGGTGCCGGCCTGGCCTTGGGTGTTGCCTTGGCCTTGCTGAGTGAATTGGTGCTGAATCGCTCGGTGAAGCGATCTTCGGAACTTGAGAAGCGGCTTGGCGCTCCTCCGCTGCTGTCAATCCCTTACAGCAAGTCCAACGGACGCTCGCTCCCTGGACGGGGAAAACGACGGCTCGATGCATCGCTCGCTCTTCCCCAAAACGCCCATCGGGATTTGGCGCCCTGGGAGGACGGTCATTTCATCCGGCCCTATGCGCAAGCTATCCGCGATCGAGTGGATCTTCACTTCGAGCGCACTCGAATGACCCATAAACCGAAGTTGGTGGGAGTAACGGCTTTCTCGGACGGAGCTGGAACTTCGACTCTGGCGGCCGGGCTCGCCGCTGCCCTTTCGGAGATGGGTGACGGCAAAGTTCTCCTCGTCGATGTTAATGTAAACGAAGCGGAGGCGCATCCTTTTTTCCGAGGCGCACCCGCTACCTCGCTCAGCGCACTGCTGAATGCAACAGGGCCAGTTACTTCGACAGCCGACAATCTCTACCTCGCAACGGTCTCTCCGCCCACGGCCGGACCGGTCCAGCGCGCCTTGAAGAGGTTTTTCGATTTGATGCCGAATCTGAAGGCGAGCGATTTCGATTACATCATTTTTGACATGCCACCACTAACTGACACTAGCCCTACCCTCGGCATGGCTGGCTTCATGGACAAGGTCCTGCTGGTTGTCGAGGCAGAAAAGAGCAATCGTGATCTCGTGACACGCGGTTACTCGGAGTTGGTTGCCGGCCGCGCCAGTATTTCTGTCATCTTGAATAAAGTTCGCTCCTACGCACCGAAGTGGCTCGAAGTCGAGGCTTGATAGAGAATCACTCTGGCAGCTGTCAAGAGATCTCGTTTGCGTTTCAACGATCCAAGGTCGGTTTTTTCGTCGTAAGGTTCTCTCTGGAGTCACCATGTTTCTGACCCGCATTTACTACAAGTACAAGCCCATTATTCCCCGGCGTGTTCGCCTCGTGGCAAGGCGAAGGCACGTGACAGGAATAAGATCGAAATGCGCAGACGTTTGGCCAATAAAAGAATCAGCGGGCTGTGAACCTGAAGGTTGGATTGGATGGCCCGAGAACAAGCAGTTCGCGCTAGTGCTTACTCATGACGTAGAATCGCAAGTCGGCCTCGACCGCGTTCGACACCTCGCTGAGTTGGAAATGCAGTTGGGATTTCGATCCTCCTTCAACTTCATCCCAGAGGGGCCCTACCAAGTTTCCAAGGAACTTCTCGATTGGCTCGTCGGCAATGGCTTCGAGATTGGAGTGCACGACCTGTATCATGATGGGCAGCTCTATCGCAGTCGCGCGGAATTCTCTCGAAGGGCCAAACGAATCAATCATTACATAAAGGAGTGGGGCGCTGTCGGGTTCCGCTCTGGTTTCATGCTGCACAACCTGAACTGGCTGCACGATCTCGATATCCGATACGACACATCCACTTTTGACACCGATCCTTTCGAGCCACAACCGGATGCGACGGAGACGATTTTTCCATTCTGGGTGCCTCGACCTGCAGCGCTCGACGCTCGGCACTCGACTTTGAACGGTTCCGACAGCGGCTACGTTGAACTTCCGTATACTCTGCCACAAGATTCCACGCTTTTTCTTTTCTTACGCGAACCTACCGCTGACATCTGGCAGCGAAAACTGGATTGGATCGCGAAGCATCGCGGCATGGCGCTTGTCAATGTGCATCCCGACTACATGACCAAGGAGGGTAGTCCACCAAAGGTCGGCGAATATCCTGTTACTCATTACCAGGATTTCTTGCGCCACATTTCGCGCAGCTACGACCGAAAGTATTGGCACGTCCTTCCTCGCCAGGTTGCCGAGTGGGTCCGAAAATCAAGAGCTCTCGGATCCAATTCCAAATTTTTTCCTCATCCCATACACCGAAAGACCAAAATTTGGATCGACCTAGACAACACACCGCATGTGCCGTTTTTCGAGCCCATCATAGAGGAGCTAACCGCACGTGGTTTTCCTCTGATCGTGACGGCGCGTGATGCGTTTCAGGTTTGCGAACTGGCCGACAAAAAGGGCCTCGTGTACACCAAGATCGGCCGCCACCATGGTAAGAATCGTGCGCTAAAAGCAGCTGGTCTAGTTTTCCGCGCCCTGCAGTTATCTCCCCTCGAGCTGAGGGAAAAACCAGTTCTGGCAGTATCTCACGGTGCTCGCTCACAGATCCTACTAAGCAACCTGCTTCGCATTCCCACAATTCTGATTGAGGACTACGAGCATTCTCAGTTTCCGCGAATGATGCGACCGACGTGGATAATGGCTCCCGGTATGATTCCGGATGAATCTCTGTGTCTTAAGAACGGCCATATTCGGAAGTACTCTGGAATTAAAGAAGACGTTTACGTTTGGAAGCTGGTCCCTGATCCGAGTGTCTTGGGAGAACTTGGGCTCAGCGACTCGGACCTGGTCGTGACTGTTCGCCCGCCGGCTACGGAAGCCCACTATCACAAGGCTGAAAGCGTCGCTCTGTTCGAACGCTTCATGATTCGAGCTTCTCAAACGCCCGGAGTGAAGATTGTCCTTCTGCCCCGAAACGAGAAGCAGGGCGAACTTGCCCGCCGCAGTTGGCCGGCATGGTTTGAAAGCGGAAATGTTGTAATTCCGCCCGCCGCCATCGATGGTTTGAATCTCATGTGGCACTCGGATCTTGTGGTTAGCGGAGGCGGAACGATGAATCGGGAAGCAGCCGCGTTGGGCGTACCCGTGTTCAGCATTTTTCGAGGAACTATTGGCGCCGTGGACCGCCATCTCAGCGCGGAAGGCCGTTTAATCTTAGTTGAATCTCTGACAGATGTTGATGCCAAGATACCACTGGTAAAGCGGTCACGGAAGGCCGTTGCCGAGGCGACTTCTAAGCGAACGCTTAACCAGATCGTGGATACGATCCAGGAGATCGCGGAATCTTGCAGCCCTACGCTTTAGCAAAATCGGAGTTCTTCTCGTATCAAACTGCTAATCATTGCTGGCGCGCGGCCAAACTTCATGAAGGTCGCACCGCTGATCAAAGCCATCGAAGCTTACAAGGCCGATTGCATCGACCGATCGGCAAGAATTGAGTGGCGGCTCGTTCACACCGGACAGCACTATGATGAAAAAATGTCGGCTATTTTTTTTGGCGAACTTGGTATCCCAGCGCCCCACATTAATTTGGAAGTCGGATCCGGGTCCCATGGGATACAAACCGCAAACATCATGGCAAAGTTCGAGCCGATTTGTGAGCGCGAAAAACCGGATTGGGTCGTTGTGGTCGGCGACGTCAACTCGACCATGGCCTGCACTTTGGTTTCCGCAAAATTGGGGATCAAGGTCGCACACGTGGAGGCCGGCCTTCGAAGTTTCGATCGAACGATGCCAGAAGAGGTGAATCGTATTGTCACAGATGCGCTGGCGGACTTGCTCCTGACGCCAGCGGCCGATGCTAACGACAACCTAAGGCACGAAGGAATTCCCGATCATAAAGTCAAGCTCGTCGGAAACATCATGATCGACACGTTGGTCGAGAACCTCGACAAAGCGCACCAACGGAAAACGCTCGAAACGCTTGGGCTTAGAGAAAGCGGTTTTGTCTACGTCACCCTTCACCGACCATCGAACGTGGACTCGAAAGACAGCCTGACTGAGATCATGGCTGAATTGAAGCTTCTTTCGAGTCGAATGCCAGTTGTTTTTCCCATGCACCCCCGCACCCGAAAGATGTTAAGCGAATTCAAAATCTCACTAACCGAAACGAATGGACTGAGGATATTAGACCCTATCGGATATCATGATTCGCTCAATCTCGCAAAGCATGCACGTCTGGTCCTCACTGACTCTGGAGGGCTGCAAGAAGAATCGACGTTCTTCCGAACCCCTTGTCTGACCTTGCGACCAAACACGGAGAGGCCTGTGACAATAGACCTCGGCAGTAATCGGCTGACTTCCCTACCCCGACTTAACTCGGATATCGAGCACGCGTTATCTGCGGCTGACCGTACCGGGAGCATACCTCCGCTGTGGGATGGTCACACCGCACAACGCACCCTCCATGAAATCGCGGCCGCCTCGGCAAGCTGACAGCGGATGCATGCTCGCTCAGAACAACGTAGTTGGTAGATTTGACGATGCGTGGGTCTCACGCGTCCAGGAGACCACGCTGAAGCTTCTGGATTACTGTCGGTCGAATGATTGGGCGGGATACGACCCGTATGATGCACTTAACAGCGAGCTTTTCATTGCGTTGCCCTTCTTGAATGCTCGATTTCCCCGATTACTGCTCACGCAGGCGATGAAGAGGTCTCCGGTCAACCTGCGCCCTTTGCTAATGGTGCCCAAAACACAAAATCCCAAGGGCTTGGCGCTTTGCCTAACTGCCCTGCTCAAGCTGCGCAAACTGGATCTCCTTCAAGACGAGAATCTCCCGCTCAAACTGGTTGCTCAAATCATTGCTTTGCGGTCGCCTGACTCTGAATATTGGTCTTGGGGCTATAGTTTTCCGTGGCAGACGCGAACAGTACTAGTCGCTCGGGGCGCCCCGAACCTGGTGTGCACAATCTTCGTGGCAAATGCCCTCCTCGACGCTTTCGAGGCGCTTGGCGACAAAATGTATCTTGAAATGGCGCTGAGTGCAGGCGACTACATGTTGGAAAAGCTCTACTACACCGAGGGTGACGCGGTCGCTTCCTTTAGTTACCCCTTGCCGACCTCAAAGGCCAAGGTTCATAATGCGAACTTCCTTGCGGCGGCCCTGCTCGGTCGCCTATATCGTCATACGAATGATGAGAGACTTCGTGAGCCAGCATTGAGGGCCGCACGCTACTCCGCCGCGAAGCAGCAAGACGATGGCTCCTGGCGTTACGGCGAGTTGCCAAACCAAGGCTGGGTCGACAATTTCCATACCGGCTACAATCTGACTTCTTTACGCGCGATCGGTCGCGATCTTTGCACGTCTGAATTTGAGCCTCAGGTTTGCCTTGGGTTTAAGTTCTACCGGGAGCACTTCTTTCGGGAGGACGGAGCGGTTCGTTATTTTCATAACCAAACCTACCCAGTCGACATCCACTGTGTAGCGCAAAGCCTTCTTACTTTGATTGAATTTCAAGACCTGGATACGACCAACCTCAATTTAGCCAAGTTGGTTTACACCTGGGTGATGAAACACATGTGGGACAACGCCGGCTTCTTCTATTATCGTGTGCTTCGAACGCTGACAATTCGCACCTCTTACATGCGTTGGTCGCAAGCTTGGATGCTACTGGCTTTGGTGGCCATTTTGGAACTAACCGAGCGACCGCCGGCAACAGCGGACACAAAAGCTGCGAACCGATTGGTAGCAATGAAGGGATAAGAAATTCCATCGCTTAATGGATTTTGCAGACTCGATAGTTAGTTCTTGCGATGCTGTTCTGGTGACCGGAGCAACTGGCTTCATCGGAACTCAGCTGGTGCGAAAGCTGATCGAAAAAGGCTTCCGCGATGTTCGCTGCTTTGTTAGACCCTCAAGTAGCATAGCCAAACTCGAAACATTGAACCGGCACTACGGCGGAGTCATTAAGATATTGAGAGGCAATCTTCTTTCCTGCGAAGATTGCGTGGCAGCGACCGAAGGTATTTCCGTCATCTATCATCTGGCTGCCGGAACGGGAACAAAATCTTTTGCCGATGCATTCTTGAACTCGGTCATCACTACACGCAACCTTTTGGAAGGGGCATTGCACCACGGGTCTTTACGGCGGTTTGTCAATGTAAGTTCATTTGCTGTTTACACGAACGAAGGCCATCCTCGACCGGATATTCTCGACGAAGATTGTCCAACGGAGATCCGGCCGGAATTGCGTTGCGATCCCTATTGCTTCGCCAAAGTCAAACAGGACGAACTGGTCGCTGACTACGGATCGAGACACGGTATCCCCTACGTTCTTGTCCGCCCAGGAGTTGTTTACGGACCAGGTAAGAAAAGGATTCATGGACGCATTGGAATGGATACGTTCGGCGTTTTCCTTCATTTGGGAGGAAAGAATCCCATCCCCTTCACGTTTGTTGATAATTGTGCCGAGGCGATTGCTTTGGCAGGAATCAAAAAGGGAGTGGAAGGCGAGGTCTTCAACGTAGTGGATGATGATCTTCCCTACCAGCAGGCAATTTCTGAGAATGTACAAGAAGGAAGTGGCTTCTTTCCCTTCTTTCTATCTCCCGCACTATCTGAGCTATCTTCTTTGTCTCCTTTGGGAAAAATATTCCGGATGGTCACAGGGCCAGTTGCCAGCGGTTTACAATCGCAAGGTCTGGGCAACTTCCTGGAAGCGAACTCGATATTCGAACGAGAAGATTAAGACCGATTCTGGGTTGGCAACCGCATGTTTCAATGGCGGAAGGCTTGAAGACAGTATTTTGTAGATTGTCGCGCAGACGTGCAGCCATGCTTAAGGTCGCGATCATTGGTTGCGGCAGGATCGCAGACGATCATCTGCAGCAGATTCGCCGCGTCGCCGGATGTGAAGTTCTGGGGGCTTGCGATCTCGAGCCTCTCATGGCGAAGCAGCTGTGCGACCGGTACCAAATCAAGCATGCCTTTAGTGACGTTGCTCAATTACTGGATACATGTCGCCCGAACGTCGTGCACATTACAACACCGCCGCAAACTCACTTTGCGGTCGCCCTGCAATGTCTGGAAGCAGGCTGCCACGTTTATGTCGAGAAGCCTTTTGCCTTGGACGCAAACGAAACGGAGAAGTTGCTTGGCATCGCACAAGAGAAGTGTCTCAAGGCCACGGTGGGCCACGATCTCCAGTTTAGTCCTGTGGCGAGACGGATGCGACATCTTGTGCGGGAAGGCTATCTTGGTGGCGCTCCCGTCCACATGGAGAGTTACTATTGTTACGATCTGACCGATCCGAACTATGCCCGAGCCCTCCTGTCGGACAAGAGCCATTGGATCCGTCGGCTGCCGGGTAAATTACTGCAGAATATCATTAGTCACGGCATCGCCAGAATCGCGGAATTTATTCCCGGTAATTCGCCTCACATTTCGGCGTATGGTTTTGTAAGTCCTCTGTTGAAGAGCATCGGAGAGGACGAAATCGTGGATGAACTTAGGGTGACGATCTCAGATGCGGATTCGACCACGGCGTATTTCACATTCTCCTCGCAAATGCGTCCCTCCCTGAATGTTTTCCGGGTCTATGGACCTAAGAATGGTTTGGCGCTCGACCAAGACCGTGAGACCTTGATCAAGCTGCGCGGCGATCCTTACAAAAGCTATGCCGAGAAGTTCATTCCTCCGCTGAATCTCGCGTTTCAACAGCTCGGAAACGTTGGCACGAACCTGCGAAAGTTTTTCGCCAATGATTTTCATATGAAGTCCGGCATGAAGTGTCTGATCGAATCGTTCTACCGATCAATTGTTGATGGCACACCTCCCCCCATCCCTTACCGGGAGATCCTCCTAACGTCGCGGATCATGGACACCATTTTCGAGCAACTGAATGCAAGAACCGCCGTGGTTCTGCCGAAGAAAGACCGGCTTTGTGAGACTGGGGATGACGGAATTATGGCCGGCAGGGTGATTGTTCAATCCAAACTCGAAACGGAGACTGCAAATTTCTTCAACCGCTAACGAACTACAGTCCTGCGAGATGCAAGACAGAAATGATGTGGCGAGTTCTCCCCCGGGACCGAAGCCTCGGTCACTGCTCCAGACCAGCAATGGGGAGTCTCCACCGCACGGCTGCTCAATCGACGGACTCGGTGCACATTTCGGTGTGTGTCTGCACGTTCAAACGTCCTGCACTTCTTGCCGATCTGCTTCAAGGACTGCTCAACCAAACGACGAATGGAAAGTTTACCTATTCGATTGTCTTGGTGGATAATGATCGTCACGAGTCCGGTCGTCCGACGGTTGAGAACTTTCGGAGCACACGTCCAGAAGCGATCAGCTACTTCGTTGAGCCAGAACAGAGCATCGCTTTGGCACGGAACCGGGCGACAATCCATGCGAAGGGTGATTACGTTGCCTTCATCGATGATGACGAGGTTCCTATCGAAGATTGGCTCCTAAAAATGTACGGTGCTCTGATCAAGTATCAGGTAGATGGTGTTCTAGGACCGGTTAGGCCCCATTTTAGTTTGATGCCTCCGGCATGGGTTCTCAAAGCCGGGATTTTCGATCGACCGAATTCCAGAGATTATCCGTCCGGGTTGGTGCTTCAATGGGGCCAAACTGGCACCGGTAACGCATTGATCCACCGCCACGTCTTTGACGAAATTGAGGGTCCTTTTATGACGGACTTCGCCAGCGGAGGCGAAGATGTCGATTTTTTTCGGAGGGCTATGGCTCGGGGAAAGGTATTCGTGTGGTGTGCTGAGGCCGTAGCTTATGAAACCATCCCGGCGGAAAGGACTCGCATATCATTTCAACTGAAACGAGCGCTGCTCCGGGGGAAGGTTTCGCTCGCGACCCCGTCGGGCGACCCCTCCGGGATCCTGAAATCGGTCGCTGCTTGTGGCATGTACGCGATGTTCCTTCCGATCTCTTTGTTATGCGGACGTCACGTCTTCCTGAGGTATCTTGTAAAGACTTGCGATCATCTCGGGAAACTCCTGGCTTTCGCTGGAATCGACCTCGTCGGGCAAAAATACGTGACACAGTGAAGCCCTGCCGAATAATCGTCTTCGCAGACGAAACATCATGAAAGAAAGACAGGTCGCGCTGCAAGTAGAATAAGTTTTTTATGTGTGGAATCGCCGGCATGCTTCATTTCGATACCGGTAGGACCGTGGATGGAACTCTTCTGGAAAAGATGACTAATGTCTTGGCCCACCGAGGGCCGGATGGAAAAGGCTTCTACATTAATAGGAATATCGGACTCGGACACCGACGGTTAGCTATCATCGACTTGTCGACGGGGGATCAGCCGATGTTTAGCGAAGACAAGAAGCTAGTCATCGTTTTTAACGGTGAAATTTACAATTACGTTGAGCTTAAGGAAGAGTTGAAGGCGCTAGGATATGGGTTCGCTACTGCCTCCGACACCGAAGTAATTTTGAACGCCTACCAGGAATGGGGGGTTGATTGCCAGAAAAAACTTAATGGCATGTGGGCATTCGCCCTCTGGGATGGGCACCGGCAACAATTGTTTCTTTCGCGGGACCGCATCGGGGAGAAACCGTTACACTATTCGCTCCGCGATAATTCGTTTCTATTCGGCTCCGAAATCAAGAGCATCCTCGCCACCGGGCTTAAGTACGAATCAGCGACCCACCTCTGGCACATTTATCTCTCGCTCGGATATGTGCCGGCGCCGCATACTTTTTATCAGGATATCTTGAAACTCTCCGCAGGACATTTCCTGATTGTGAAAGACGGAGTTGTAAAGGAGGGCACCTATTGGGATCTTCCTTCTTTGACCGAGGAAGACATGCGGACTGACGCTCCGCAAATATTTTCCGAATTTGAAAGATGTTTTTCTGATTCCGTGCGAATCAGAATGCGCAGCGACGTTCCCTTCGGCGCTTTTCTAAGCGGAGGACTGGATTCATCAGCGGTGGTGGCTGCGATGGCCCAGGGGAGTCGGTCCCCCGTCGAGACGTTCACCATCGGATTTGCGGAGAAATCCTTTGACGAGCGCGATCTCGCCCGAGAAGTGGCGGAATGGTTGCATACCAATCACCACGAGGAAGTCGCCCAGCCCGAAACATTCGATGAATCACTTGAGAAGGTCCTTTATCACTTCGACGAACCGTTCGGCGATGCTTCGGCTGTGCCAGTCGGGCTTGTTTCGGGCCTCGCAAGACAGAAAGTTACGATGGCATTAACCGGCGATGGTGGCGACGAAGTCTTGTCGGGTTATACAAGCTATGTCACGGAGAAAGTGGCAGGACAATACCGCAAGGTTCCGGCTTTCATTCGCAGCGGATTTTACCAATCGGTGAATCTTGGTTGTTCGCTCGCCAGAAATGGTTCCCGGTATCGGTTCAATCGGCTCAAGCGCTTTTTGCATTTAGCCGATGCTTCGTTCGACGACAGATTTACCTCAAAATTGTCGCTACTGGATCGCAACTCGATTCGAAGCCTCATCCCTGGGGAAATCCCCCAATTTCCGATCGAAGATTTCCTCTCCGACGTTTTTGCCAGGTGCAGCTTCACCGATCCGTTTTACCGGCTCATGTACTTCAATCTCAAAGTCTCGTTGCCGGACGACATGCTCGCCAAGGTGGACCGAATGAGCATGGCGCATTCGTTGGAGACAAGAGTTCCCTTTCTCGACCATCGCCTTGTTGAGCTGACCTACGGCATACACAGAAACGTGAAATTGCCTGGCTACAATCGGAAGAATTTGCTCAAGCAAACTTACGGAAATCGGTTACCGCCATCGCTGGTGAAAGCACCTAAAAGATCTTTCAGTGTTCCCCTTCGCGAATGGTTCAAACAGAGAGATTTCGAAGCGAAGTTGAAGAACTTGGAGGAAAGCGATTTTGGCCTCAATCACGCCGTTATCGCCGAGATAGTAGACGCCAACAAAACCAGCAAACAAGATTACGGTGATTTCATTTGGAGGCTATTTGTTCTGGAAAAGTGGGTTAATCACCGAAGCGTCCCCACGCCGCTGACCGTTTAGCAGCGGAAGCTCAGTTGCAACACTTAGCTCCTATATGGCCGCCGCAGTCACTTGCTCGAGCGAATCCGGAAGACTGCTACACCGCCCAGCTTCGCCGGACGTAGTGGGCAGATTAAATTACGTTCTGATTACGCCGGCACGTAACGAGGCGGCTTTCATCGAGCAGACGATCAGGTCAGTGATCGGGCAAACCGTCCTGCCTCTTAAGTGGGTCATCGTGAGCGACGGTTCGACTGACAGCACGAATGACATTCTGAAGAAAATACAGCGACCGATACAGCTGGATTGAACCTGTCATCCTGCCTGCCCGTGCCGAGAGGCATTTCGCAGGAAAGGTGCACGCGTTCAATGCAGGGTATCACAAAGTCGAGTCGATCGAGTATGATGTTATCGGCAATCTGGATGCCGACATTTCATTCGACGATCGCGATTACTTTGCGTTTCTGTTAGGGAAATTCGAGCAGGATCCCCGGCTTGGCATCGCTGGAGCACCTTTCCGAGAGGGGGATGTTCAGGTACGACTACCGCTTCTCCAGGAAGGAACACGTTTCCGGAGCTTGCCAGCTATTTCGTCGGGAGTGTTTCGAGTCTATTGGAGGATACGTTCCGCTCAAAGAAGGCGCGATTGATCTCGTGGCAGTAGTCACCGCACGGATGAAAGGCTGGAGGACCGAGACTTTTCCTGAGAAATTTTGCGTGCATCATCGTCAAATGGGGACGGCGAAAGAAGGGTTTGTCAGAGCAACATTCAAAAGCGGCTACGGCGATTACCGGATGGGGGTGCACCCGATCTGGCAGCTATTTCGCTCGATCTATCAAATGAGCCGGAAACCCCTGGTCCTGGGAGGAGCGCTTCTCCTCGCAGGGTACATCTGGGCGGTGGTAACGCGTGCGGAAAAGCCCGTTCCCGCAGATTTCGTGAATTTTCGTGGGAAAGAACAGATGCAGTGGTTGAAAGATTACTTCCGAAGGGCTGTAGGCCTGCGCCGTTAAGGTGTTCCCGCTGTGACAGCAACCGCACGTGAGGGCAGTCTGATGACCGCGAGACCGATTCCGATCGACTGGCATCCCGGACTTCCGGTTTTTGCTTCGGAAGCCTTCCTTCAGGCAGTGAGCGATGATTACGGCTGGTTAGGAGGAATGGACGCATCGGGCGAGCTGCGTTGTGTCCTCCCATATACCATCATTCGTAAAGGTATTTTTCGGATGGTTCGCTTTCGGGTCGAGACCATTTCGCTCGGTGAGAGCCTCAGTCTCGATGAGGAGAGATCCTTCTTGAACAGCTGTCTCAAATATCTTCGATCTATTGGTGGCGATGTCGTTATTCCCGCCACGACCAACACCATTTTCCGTACCTACCCGGATGGAGCCGACGCCGCGCCTTATGGCAGCTACCTGGTCGATCTGCGCCAGCCGGAAGATATTCTCTGGAAGAATATCGGTCGGATCACCCGTCAAAACATCGGGACGGCGCAAAGAGATGGGGTTTGCATCCGAAGTGGGATCGAACATCTCGACGCGGCTTATGCGCTGATAAAGGAGACTTTTAGCAGATCCAAACTTCCTTTCATGAGCTACGAGTCACTTAAACGTTTTATGCTGGGCCTCGGCGAGAAAGGGAGACTGTTCACTGCTGAATACCAGGGCGTTCTGCAAAGCTGTGTCATTTATGCTTTCAGCGACTACTGTGCCTATGCCGTATATGCCGGAAATGTTGCTCCGCAACATCAGGGCGCGAATAAACTTATCTACTGGGAAGCCTTCCGCTGGTTTAAGCAACTCGGAGTTCAACGTTTCGACTTTGTCGGAGCAAGGATTGATCCCGAGAAGGGATCGAAGAAGGAGGCTATCAATCTCTTCAAACAGCGCCTTGGAGCAAAATTAACTCGGGGCTACATCTGGAAATGCCCACTTCGCCCTTGGAGATCGCTTGCCTATTCGTATGCCGTTCGCCTCCTTCGCGGGGGCGACATCGTCGATCTGGAACGCCATAAGATGAAGGACCGCGAAGGCACTGGGAAGAGTCTGGTCGAAGCTTGTCAACGTGCCTGAGTTATTGTGGGCGTTGCTACGGCAGGTAACGAGCGAATCTGGCTTCATGGCGCAATCAAACACCTTCACTGGATTGTCGTCCAAGCTTCGAAGAGCGGTTCAAAGACATGGGGTCTTTGGCCTTTTTAGAGTGGCGGCAGGGCAAGCTACGGGGCTGGCGAGCAGCTTGCGGCCGTCAGTTCGTGCGAAGATTTTGAGGGGCGAACAGCGCGCTCATGATTTCGACCAACGCTTTGGTGTCGATACGGGTGGGTTACATTCACCCAACCGAATTAACACTCAATCATCCGAACCAGGTCCACGCGGTCTCATATGGGGCGAGCGATCCGCGAGATTTCAGAAGCGCCGTCGCCAGTCTGCCGATTGATTACGCCAACTTTGTCTTTGTTGACTTCGGTTCCGGCAAAGGCAGGGCACTCTTGCTGGCATCCGAGTTTCCATTCAAGCGAGTCATAGGCGTCGAATTCTCCGAAGAACTTCACCGCATCGCCGAGCAGAATATCAATCATTTCTCCGCGAACGAGCGCCATTGCGAAGACGTAAAATCAATCTGCATGGATGCGGTGGATTACTCATTTCCCGACGATGATCTCGTCTGCTATTTTTGTAATCCTTTTGATGCGGCCCTTATGACGCAGGTGGTGGCGAATATCCGGGAATCCCTCTTGCGCAAGCCGCGGGAGATTTTCATCCTTTATTATAACGCGAAGGAAAGCCACGTGTTTGATCAAGCGGACTGCTTCGAAAGAGTTGAAACGAACGGCTGGATCCGCATTTGGCGAACAGCTCTGGGGTCGAACAAGACAAAGGAAGTCCCATCATGCTAGGTCTTTTGCCCGCGGAACTTTGGGATTATGGGTTGAGCGATGCTTGCAGCGTTTTGCCTGCAATCCTTGGTAAAACACGGCCGACGCTCACGATTCCCGAACTTGGCAGCTGCATTCCCGCGCGATCCGCCAGAGCAGCGATCGTCACCGCCATTAGAGCGCTTGATCTGCCATCCGGTGCGCGCGTAGGAGTCCCCCTTTATTGTTGCCCTGTCGTCTTCAAGGCAATCACCACGGCCGGCTGCGTTCCACGCTTTATTGATGTCGATCGCAATACCTTTTGCATGTCGGCCGCGGACTTACATGCGAAAAGGTCGGATATTGCCGGCGTCATCGCTGTGCACATGTTTGGAAATGTTTGCGATATCCCCAGCCTGCAGGAAGCCGCGCCGGGCATACCCATTATCGAGGACTGCGCACTTTCTTTAGGGAGCAAACTAAACGGCCAGCAGACTGGGTCGTTGGGTGATCTTGCCGCCTTCAGTTTCCGTTCCGGAAAATACCTATCGGTTGGCGAGGGCGGCGCGCTGTTTTCCCGCCACGCCACGATCCAATCCCGCGCGGCGCAGCTTGTATCGGCACTGCCAACCCCGAGCCGCGCAGACGAGTGTTCGCATGTGGTAAAGACTTACCTGCGCTCGACCCTTCGCAGCAGGCCTTTCTATGGGCTTGTGGGTTACGCTCTGTGGGAAACGTACAACAAACGCGTTCAGTACTCCGCAAAGTCGCCGATCGTCCTAAGTCAAATCTACAGGTCAGATCTCACTCTTGTCACAAAACGGCTATCCACCATTGATTCGATAATTGAGATCCAGCGGGCCAACGCCAATTATTACTCACGCACGCTCAATCTGGATTCCACCATGTTATGCCACGAGACATCCGGTGCATTTTACAATCGCTACCAATACCCGATCATATTTCCTTCCGAAGAACAGCGGGACTTGATGGCGGTCTATCTGCACGAACGAGGGATCGAAATATCCAAACCCGTTAATGACGTCGTGGACGTGGCGACTGCCTACTACAATTATTCTGGTGATTGTCCCTCGGCGGAGCGACTTTCGAAGACGGTACTTGTGATCCCCAGCTATCACACTCTCAAGGAAAAGGAAATCCAACGAATCGTTGATTGTGTGAATCAAGGCTGGAAAGAAGTCTCGCCAGACTCAAGAATGGACTCGCCGATGAACCAGGCCTCCGCCCGTGAAGAGCCTGTTATCGCGGGATATGCGCGGCATTCGTCCAAGGGCTTGGGCACTGGTGTGTAATTGGTACGCGCACATTCCAAGAAACGGCGGCTTTTCGAGTCATTTTATTTTTACGGGCGATTAGCTCAGTTGGTAGAGCGCCTCCATTACATGGAGGAGGTCGAAGGTTCGAATCCTCTCATCGCCCACATCTCCAATCTCTCTTGAGTAGATGAGTTGATCACCATGATTGAGTGTATCTTCACGATTGATTACGAGATCTACGGGAACGGTGAAGGTTCCTTGAAGGAACTGGTCTTTGAACCTGCGAAGCGGCTCAAAACGATCTTCGATGAGGCGGGAGCGAAGCTTGTCGTCTTCGTCGAAGCGGCAGAGCTGGAAAAAATAGATGCGTGTGGGACGGACGCAGCGATCGATGACGTCAAACAGCAGATCCGGGAATTTCACCAGGACGGCCACGAGATTGCTCTTCACATTCACCCGCAGTGGTGCAACGCGCGTTATCAGGACGGCGCGTGGAAACTGGACTACGACGAATACAGCCTCGGACGTCTGTCCGAGCAGAGAATCGATGCCATCGTTAGCCAATCCATCGCCTATTTGCGAAGCGTGTTAGGCGATTCTGACTTTACGCCGCTCTCATTTCGCGCGGGGAACTGGCTGCTTCAGCCGACGGAAAAGATCGCGCGAGTGCTAGCCAGGCATGGAATCAAGATAGATTCTTCTGTTTACAAAGGGGGACGGCAGCACAAGCACGGACTCGATTACCGTCGGGCAGCAGCGAATGGTTGTTTCTGGAACTTCAGCGATGACGTCAATGTTGCGGATCCGAACGGCCCGCTACTGGAGATTCCCGTTCACACCAGAATGGTTCCGTTCTGGAAAATGGCTACGAGCAAACGGATTGGGCTGCAGTACAAAGCGGCAACTGGGACGCAGCCGGCGCGAGATCGGTTTGATCGCCTGTTGGATTTGGCGAGGTTTCGTCATCCCTTGAAGTTTGACTTCTGCCGGATGACTCTAACCGAGCTTGTATCGACGATTGAAACGGCAAGACGCGCCCATCGGCTCAGATCAAGACGCATACGAACCGATAGTCGCCATCGGGCACACAAAAGACTTGGAAGATTTCGATACGATCAAAACATTTCTGTCGTATCTATGGCATAAGTCCATCTGTATCACGACGTTTCAAGGATTGGAGCTTGATTACAGCCCTGTGAGCACCGCGGGCAATGCATTGATGTCTGAAGCCTAGGTCCGGTCTCCGAATTTACCTCCCGAGATGCCTCCGCTTTTAGCGCTCTTCCTTTGCATTGTTTTCGTCGTCTATCTGCTCCGTGCCGATAGAATGAAAGCCGAGAATCTCTCGCACGCCGTCTGGCTTCCAACGATATGGTTGATGTATGGCGCGTCGCGACAGCTCGTCTACTGGTTTGGCGGAGCGATTTTCTCAGATAATGCTTCTACGTCGGAGGAAGGAAGCCAGATCGATAGATTGTTTCTCAGCAGTCTTATCCTTCTAGCTTTCATAGTGCTAGCACGACGTGGAATTCGATGGAAAATCGTGTTCGACCGAAACCACTGGCTGGTAGTTTTGTATTCCTACGCATTTATCAGCATTCTTTGGTCCGACGTCCCTTTCGCCTCCTTTAAGCGCTTTGTCCGACTAGCCGGCGGAGTTCTGATGGCATTAGTCATTCTGACCGAACGATCACCGACGGCAGGCATTAGAGGCGGTTTTCAAACGACTGGCTTACATTCTCATCCCTTTCTCGTTCGTTTTGATCAAGTATTTTCCTAACCTTGGCGTGGCTTATCGAGCACATAGCGGTGGAAAGAGTTGGATTGGAGTTACAATGAGCAAAAATCAATTGGGCGTCCTATGTATGATGTCCGTGTTTTTTTTGCTTTGGAAGTTTGTTACGCTTCGGGGGAACCAACGGACGGGTCGGAGTCTGATAGAGATGAGCTCCTATTTTCTAGTCCTCACCTTATCTCTCTTTATGATGTTCGGTGAGGGGGTGTACAGCGCAACGGCTTTGGCCTGCCTGCCGGCGGGAATAGCGACATTTTTCTTGCTGCGTTGGACACAGAAGCAACATCTCCGTTTGTCTTTCAAAGCTTTGCTGGTTCCGACAACAATTATTTTTCTCGTCGGCGCCTCACTTCCGTTCCTTGGCACTTCTTCAATAGCAGGAGTGACAGGTGTGCTCGGTCGCGACGCGACATTGACTGAAAGGACCAGTATTTGGCAAGTACTTCGACCCTTTGTGGCAGAAGCACCTCTGCTAGGTCACGGTTATGGCGGCTTCTGGGAGGAAAAAGCGGTCCTCGCAGCAGGGCGTAAACGAAGCACATAACGGATATCTCGAATTGATATTGGTCTTAGGTGTGCTCGGCTTGATCCTTCTCTTCGGATTCGTTGTTTCATATTGCAGGCAGGTGCATCGATCTCTGCTTTGGGATCGCGATGTGAATTGGACGATATTTGGATTCTGTCTCATCGTGATGTTCGTTTTGCATGAGGCGACAGAGGCATCGGCTCTCGCCGAGACCGACCTCCTCTGGACGTCCGTCATATTTGTCTCGACAAATTATCGGATAGTCGAAGCGTCAAAAACATCTTCGGCAAGGGAGGGTGCGATCAATCGTCATTGAGGGAATTAGCGGCATAGGTTGAACCATCTCGGTAATTCCGCGGCAAAGTCAGTCCATCGCCACCATAGTTTCTCAGAATTTGGTCCATTAACTGCTTTTAACGAGAAAGACTCACGTAGATGACGAGGAGATTCTTCATTGGTTTGCTTGGCTTTTGCTCGAGCGCGTTTCTGAACAAGCCGCCACCATTACGGCCACGAGCTAATTCGAACTCGATCGTCAATGCCTGCCGTGGCTGCTGCGAGTCAACGGTGACACCGTGATCAGTCCCGGCAGGCACGGGATCTGTCGATTGGAGCGGGACACGCTTACCATCACAAAAGCAACTTCCTCAGCGGTCCGGGCAGAAGCAATCTGACGATCACGGGGAGCGGTATTATCATCTCGATCAACCCGACTGAGCACGGCAATTGCCAATGAAGAGCATCATTCGAGTAGAAGGATTCACTTTCGATGGTCAAAATCAAACAGCAGCATCGCAACATCAATCGTCGGGTCTCGGGACGGGGCGACGAGCGGCCAAGCCATTCAAAAATCTGGCGATTGGCAAATTATATTTTCGAAACGCGGGCTCTAACTCACTACGGCTATTTACTTAAAGGGCCAAAATCGAGGTGTGATTTACGACAAATTTTCGACCGCTGTAACACAATCATTCGACCTTTCGGAAACAACGATACGGCCGGAATGGTCCAATGGTCATTTCCCTCTTACCTATGGCACGGTCGACAACCTGTATTTCGAAAACAACACGATCCAATTTTCCAGCAGCTCACACTGGCACTTCTCCAGGTTGGATCGAGAGCGGGCAAGGCGGCACGAATCGTTGTTCGTTATAACACTTGGGAATATGCAAATGCAACTTCCCGGCTCCGAAATTATGGGACATTCACGGATTTCAGAATTGGCCCGGCAACGGACAGACTGGGACGATGATCGTGGAAATATTACGGAAACAGTCATGATCAAACTTTAACGGTTATCGTTCGCTCAATCATCGTGGGAGTGGGGGCTGTTCACAATAATATTGTTACTGGGCCAGGCGACGGAGCAACTCTATTGAAGTCAATCAATACGGAACGGGTGAACGTAGGTGGGAGTGGTTGTGTGACCAAATGTGCCGGAGCAAGCGGAGTTTATGCAGCCGAGATCAACAATACTTATGTGTTTAACAATCCTGTTCAAGGGACTCAAAGACAATATGTTATCCCGATGCCTCGGCGGAAATGGATGTGGCATCATCGAGAAAACGCAAACTGGCTGGAATTATAATCCCAGTTTTGGGAATGGTTCGAACGGAATTGGCAGGGGAACCAGCTGCTCCGACGAGAAGGGCAACAAACGGGTCTGCATATTGGAAGCGACTACGGCCACGCCGACGGTTAATCCGATATTGTTCAAACCGGACATTTGTATAAGCGCGTGAGCGGCGCGTGGGTGGACTACTACCACGCCATATACCTATCCGCATCCACTGGCGATCAGGCGGTCCACCACCTACCCCGACCCCGACACCGACCCAACCGCCAACCCCGACACCCTACACCTACTCCGACCCCGACGGCGACTCCAAGTCCGACACCTCCTATCCACGGACTGTCTTTCGATGCACCTGACGGAGATATTACCAATCCTTTCACGGTGGCTCCCAGCGCGATTTCACAGGCGGTTCAGACTACTGATCCGAGCCAGGGAGGTCGGGCATCCTATATTTTTGCCGTTCCGACCACGGGAGATTATCAGCTATCCGCCCTGGTAAATTGCCCAGACGAAGCTAGCAACTCGTTTTTCGTGAACGTCGATGCCGAGCCTACCGCGGCAATGATTTGGCAGATCCCTGTGACCTCGGGAGCCGAACTCAGAATAGCATCCTGGAGTCGAGCACGACACCTAAAGTCTGGACGCTGAACGCGGGAACACATCAGTTGATCATTCGAGGCCGTGAGGCCAACACGGTCCTGCAACACATCACTTTCGGTATTGCCCCAAACGCTCCTGAGAGGACTTCGTACGAGTCCGTAAGTGGCGCATTCCCTGCGAACCCTTGGGCGTTGCGGAAAAGACGACGACCCGCGCCAGCTTTAGGTGAATCGCCACTTTGTTTTTCTCGATCTACAAGTTATTACCCTCGGCTAGAGCGCTGGTTCTAGCGTCCGCACAACATCTTCAATTGTAGAGCTGGCTGTAAAGTCAACACAGGACGGCGCAGGATCGAGGCCTATCCCTGGCGGTTCTTCTCGTGTTTTCAAATCCATGATGAGTCGCAGATTGCAGCTCGTATTGATCCTCGGTGTGGCGATAGCGATATGCTCTGGCATTAGCCATTTCGCGGTTCGCCGATTAGGGATTTACTCAGATTATGGCGTTTCGCAGGGGTACGGGCCCAGAGATCAAAAAGCGCTAACACTTTTGGATGGCTCGTCTCTAGCGTACAGTGGCGTTGATTGGGAACGGATCGCTGCCGTGATGGGTGGCGCAATCGAGAGCTGGGCGACGGCTGGATCTTCTCCGGCGGAGTGGGAAGTGCTAAACCGCCGTTCGCCCGAGGCTACGCGCGCTTTCGTCGTCGTGTCCGCTTACGACTTGAACGAATACTGGCTTTGTGATTTTCGCGCTGACATTGTGCCCTTACGGCAAACCGTGCAAGACTTATGGCGTTCGGGCGCAGATTGGCAATTCTGCAAAAGAATCCTTAGCCAGTACCAGTGATGGTAGTGCGCAAGCTGTTTCCAACGGTGGGACGCTCGGATGGCGTGATGGCCGGGATTCGTGATGCGGTGGAAGAAGCGACGTATGGCCGATCGAAAACGGAGGCCGGTGACGATCCCAAATTTGGACCTGGCAACATATCTGAGGTTACTGAAAAATTGACCGACTGGTCGCCAGGGCGCCTCCAGCGGCGCATGGTCTTGATGCGGGTAAAGTGCCAGGGCAAACACGCATTTAACGGTCTGAAGAAAATGGCGTTAATCCGTTTGCTGCAACGGGCCAATCATAACGGCCAGGTCATAGTTCTGGTCGTTCCGGTATCTCCGCTCTATCAAAAGGAGTTTCTAACGCCGAACGTTGAACAGGAGTTTGAAAAAACTATCGCGGAGATTCAGCGCTGTTGCTCACAAACCAGGCTAATACGCTTGGACCGTGTCGCAGCTCTTGAAGACAACAACGTATTTCGAGATCTCGTGCACTTGAACACCAATGGGCGGCAGATCGCAACGGCCGCTTTGCTTGATCGGTTGGAGAAGAACGTCAGTCAGAAATGATTTTTACTTCCTTCGAGTACGTCCTGTTCTTTACGGCGGTCTTGCTCGTCCGGGCTTGCTTGCGCGATTTCAATGTAGAAAAATGGTTCCTGCTCGTTGCCAGCTACATATTTTATATGAGCTGGAGCATCCCGTGCGGTTTTCTTATCCTGGCGACCTCACTAATCGACTACTTCGTAGGTGTTGGCCTGGGACGGATTGAAAATGAACGAAACCGCAAGCTCCTGCTTATTGTTAGCATCTTCGCTAATCTTGGGGTTTTGGGGTATTTCAAGTATACGAACTTCCTTTTGGCGAACCTGCGTGGCGGTGCAAACTGGCTCGGCTTTCACCTAACTCCGTTGCACTACGATATCCTTCTACCTGCCGGTATCTCGTTCTTTACCTTTCAGAGCATGACCTATACGATCGAAACGTATCGGCGCAGAATCAAGCCTTGTCATAGCCCACGAGATTTTCTTCTTTTCGTGGCGTTCTTTCCGCAACTTCTGGCGGGGCCAATCAATCGCGCCGTTGATCTTTTGCCGCAGTTCAAGCAGCGCATTCGCGCGACGATAGTCGATTTCGAAACGGGGCTCGTCCAGTTCGCGGTAGGCGCGGTCAAGAAACTCGTAATTTCCGATCAGATTGCGCCACACATCGACCTTATTTTTGGGTCCCCGGGCAGCTATGACGGCTTTACTCTACTTCAGGGCGCTATTGGCTATGCTATCCAGATCTATTGCGACTTTTCCGGTTACTCCGATATGGCGATCGGAAGTGCTCGCATGCTGGGATTCCGTTTCATGGAAAATTTTCAGATGCCCTATAGCTCGGTAACGATCACCGAGTTTTGGCATCGCTGGCACATTTCACTTTCCACTTGGCTCAGGGACTACCTGTACATTCCGCTGGGCGGAAACCGAAAGGGGACATCGCGGATGTACATCAATATCATGATAACGATGTTACTGGGCGGTTTATGGCACGGTGCCAGTTGGAACTTCGTCTTTTGGGGCGGTCTTCATGGTGTGTCACTGGCTATCCACAAAGCCTGGATGGCGTGGGATCCGCTGGCATCGCTCAACACACATCCGGTTTTGCGAACGGCCTGGTCCTTTTTCTCTCGACTCTTGACTCTCGGAATAGTGCTGCTGGGCTGGATATTCTTTCGGGCGGAATCATGGAGCGTTGCTACGCAATACCTAAGCCGGCTTGTGAGCTGGAGTCATGACGGGACACACTTGATTTCGCCCTACATCTTAGCGGCTGCCGCCGGCGTATTCCTTGTGCACCTTTTCATCCAAAAGGACCGCAATTGGGCGCAGGAAATGGTGTTCCGGTCTTTTCCTGTCAGAATCCTCGCTTACTCATCTCTGGGATTGCTTCTCGTTTGTCTCGCTGCCACAGATTCGGCACCTTTCATTTATTTTCAATTTTAGTATCCAGATCAACAAGTTGAGCGATCGAACGCTACTCTGATGCAGCCGCTAGTCTCCATTCTCATGCCGGCTTTTAACTCTGAACGCTGGATTGGAGAGGCGATCGAGTCGGCGCTCGGCCAAACCTGGCCAAAGAAGGAAATCATCATTGTAGACGATGGGTCGACCGATGAGACGCTATCGATCGCGCGTAAGTTTGCTTCCGCCTCAGTGTCTGTGATTACACAGTCGAATCAAGGAGCCGCGTCAGCCCGGAATAAAGCTTATTCTCTTTGCCAGGGGGGCTATATCCAAG
>CAVXQL010000007.1:0-680495 GCA_963763995.1 uncultured Verrucomicrobiae bacterium
TCGTCATGGGTAGGACGCTCCTGCCTCGACGAGTTCCGATTCGTGGGCCGGGTTGGCGATGGCGACGACGCGATCCACGAAGATGCCGGGCGTGACGATCGACTCGGGGTCCAGCTTGCCCGCCTCAACGATCTCGGCGACCTGGACGATCGTGACCTTGGCCGCCATCGCCATCACCGGGCCGAAGTTTCGCGCCGTCTTGTTGTAGAGGATGTTGCCGTGGGTGTCGGCGATCCGCCCCTTGATGAGCGAGAAGTCCGCGCGGATGCCGTGCTCAAGCAGATATTTTCTGCCGCCGAATTCCCGGCATTCCTTGCCTTCCGCCAGTGGCGTTCCCACCGCGGACGGCGTGTAGAACGCCGGGATGCCAGCTCCGCCGGCGCGGATGCGCTCCGCGAGCGTTCCCTGAGGAACCAATTCCAATTTCGTGCGCCCGCTTCGGTAGAGCTCGGGGAAGACGGTCGAGTTGGCGGTGCGCGGAAACGAACAGATGACCTTGGAAACGCGGCCCGCCTTGAGCAGCGCCGCGAGGCCGACCTGGCCGCTGCCGCAGTTGTTGCTGATCATCGTCAGATTCGTGGCGCCCTGGTCGATCAGCGCGTGGATGAGCTCGATCGGACTGCCCGCTTCGCCGAAACCGCCGAACATGATGGTGGCGCCGTCGAAAATGTCCGAGACAGCCTCGGCCGCGCTTGCGACCCGCTTGTCGATCATTCGGCGCCTACCAGAAGAGAGGCGCGATCCGGCGCCGCGGCTTGCAGAGCAGTGGCGCGAACCGGCGCCTGTCCGGGAGCCGCCACCCGCGCGTAGTCGTACAAGCCGGCCTCGTCGAACAGAACGCGGTCCTCGTAGTCGTCGAACCAGAGCGCCTCGGGGTTGCGGCCGACGATGCAGACCTTGCCGCGGTCGGGGGCGCTGCCGGCGTTGCGAAGAATCTTGAAGATCAAGACGCCATTCTCGCTGCCCGCGAGTCCCGGTATTCCCTCGTTGGTGACCGCCGCCACTTCGGTCTTGCCTTTGTAATGGGTGATGGAAAGCCGCGCGTGGGTCTCGACGCCCGACAAGCCCTTTTGCGATTCGTTGAGAATGTTCCACGCGGTCTCGATCGGAACATTGAACTGCTTGTAGGCGATGATGTCGCGCCCGCAGAAGAAGTAGTGGTTATGGCCCCCGGCTCGCAAGAACTCGCGCTGCAGAATGCGGAGGGCGTCCGGGTCATCGTTGATGCCCTTTATGATCGGCGCCTGGTTCTCCACCGTGAGCCAGCCGCGCGAGACCAGGCCCCGCATCCCTTCGCCCGTCGCGGGGACCCATTGCTTAAAGCCCTGCGCGTCCTCGATGTAGTTTCCTTCCGCATCCTTGGCGAGGAACTCGTCGGGGTGCTCGAAGTGCAGCATCATGTGCAGGCCGACCTGCGGGTAGGTCTCGTGGAATCGATCGAGCATCGAGAGGAAGGTGCGGTCGAAGCGCTGGGGATAGAACGCCATCTCCTTGGTGCCGATGCGGATCGACTCGATGCCGGCTTCGGCCAGCGCGCCGAGCCAGGCCGCGATCTTTGAATTGTTCATCACCATCGGGTCGCCGCCCGACATCAGGATCTCGCGCAGCTTCTCGCGTCCGCTTTCGGGGTGCACGCCGCCGTTCTTCGCCACGGCCGCGTTGTGCTGCTTGATGTAGGGGATGATCTCGGGGATCAACGCGAGACCCTTCTTCGCGATGGTGCCATCCTTTCGCTTGATCTGCTTGCGGGCGATCAATTCTTCGCGATAGCAGAAGCGGCAATGGGCCGAGCAGGTCGAGATGACATACATGAGTCCCATCTCGTATTTGTGCAGCAGGCCCTCGACGGGGCTGTAGTCCATCTGGTTGCCGGGATCCTCCGAGCCCGCCAGATCCATTGTCTCGGCGGGGTCGGCCTTGACGATGCGCTGAATCGCGGCGCTGGTCCTGGCCAGGTCGTAGTAATGGCGCGTGATCTTCACGGGCATCCGGTTTTCAACGTCACGCTCGGTGCCCTTGAGCGCTTTCAGGCGAGTTACCTCATCCTTGGAGTAGAAGCTGAGCATGTCCTCCGGCGCCTTCTCGTTGAAGAAGGGGCTGAGCCCACTGATGATTTCCCGCTCATAGCGGCCTTCTTCGACGCTCTCGAGAAACTTCTGCTCGCGTGCGGTAGGGACGTAGGGTTGTGGCTGTGTCATTGTTCGGGCTCCAGTGCAAAAAAATAATATTGATCGATCAGTGCGCGATTTTACGCTCAAATCCCCATCCTATAAAGGCATTTTGTGGCGAAGGCCGATCGTGCGTCATCGACTCTGCAACTTTGCATGAACTCATTGATCGCAAAAGCGCAACGATGCCAGGTGCACGTTCGCGGCCAGCGTATTTTGAAGATTGCCGGAAACGTCCTAAGAGCTTTTGCCAAGTCTCCCATCCTCGCTCATATTCCCGCTCCGGAATCCAACCCACCGGACACACCAACCCATGGAACCCGTATACATCCTCGGCGCTGGCCGAACTGACTTTAAGCGCAATCTGAAGAAGGAAGGTAAGACCATTCGTGACTTGATTACGGAAGCAGGCCGCCTCGCGATTGCGGATGCGAAAATCGATGCCGGTGAAATCGAGGCGGCGGCAGTCGGGAATTTCAATGCCGGCCAATTTACCAAGCAGCTGCATCTTGGCGCATTTGTCCCGGAGATCGATCCGAAATTGCATGGCATCCCGACCATGCATACGGAGGCGGCTTGCGCGAGCGGCGCGCTTTCCGTTGTGCTCGGCGCGCAATGGATCATGGGGGGATTTCACGATGCGGTGCTCGTGGTCGGCGCGGAACAGCAGAAAACGATGTCGTCGCTCGATGGCTCCGATGTTCTCGGCGCGGCGGCCGATTATCACATCGAGAAACCGGAATACGGCGATTTCATGTTCCCGAAGTTGTTCGGCAAGATCGCGCAGATTTACAGCGCCAAATATGGCGCCAGCGAAGAAGCCCTCGCCATGGTCGCGTGGAAAAACTACGCGCATGCGAAATTGAATCCGCTCGCGCAGATGCGCGACGCCGAGGTGACGCTCGATTACGCCTCGCAGGTGTCCGAAAAGAATCCGTGCGTAGCCTCACCCCTGAAGGTTTCCGATTGTTCGCAGATCACGGACGGCTCCGCTGCGCTCGTGCTCGTCTCGGAGAAATATTTGCAGAAGCACGGTATCGATAAGGCGAAGCTGCCGCGTTTGCTCGGCTACGGTCTCGCGACCGATTATCTGGCGCTGGAGAAGAAGGATGCGCCGACGTTTTCGACCGCGCGCAAGGCGGCGGCGAAAGCGTTCAGCATGGCGAACCTGAAGCCGCGCGACATGAACGGCGTGGAAGTGCACGATTGTTTTTCAATCACGGAAATCTGCGCCTACGAAATTCTTGGGTTGGCTGAGAACGGCAAAGGCGCCGAGCTGGCCATGAGTGGGGCAACGGCCTTGCCGCGGGTACGCAACGAAAAGGTGAGCGGAAAATTCGATTTCGAAATTCCGGTCAACGCGGGCGGTGGGTTGATTGGCGATGGTCATCCCGTTGGCGCGACCGGAGTGCGTCAGGTCGTCGAGGGCTACCAGCAATTAACTTCCCAGGCCGGTGCACGGCAGATCGAGAACTGCAAAAAATTCCTGACCTTCAACATGGGCGGCAGCCTAACGACTTCCGTCGCCATGATTTGGGGGCACGAATAATGATTCGCCGCGCCGAAACGACATAGGCCATGTCATACTTGCAACATTCCGTTTGGCACCTGTAAGTTTCTCGCTCATGAACTTTCGCCTCGCGCTCTTTACGGTCCTGATTTGTTTAGCATCAGCTCGATTTTCTCATGCGGTAGTCGTCGGCCAGGTCGACGATTTTCAGGATGGCACTCTGTCCAACTGGGCCAACAACTCCGACACCGCCGCGATCATTCCCGACGGCGGTCCAGGCGGGATCGGCGACCAGTTTCTCCAAGTCACAGCCAACGGTATTCCCGGACCTGGCAGCCGGCTCACTGTCTTCAACGAAAATCAATGGCTCGGGGACTACATCGCGGCCGGAGTTACAAGTATTGAAATCGATCTGAGAAATACAAGTGCGGTGCAGTTGTCCATCCGGCTTGCTTTCAAGCTGGATGGCACCTTCGGTGCCCCGGGTTATTTGACCGCCGCCTTCATTCTGCCTGCGGACGCAGCCTGGTATCACGCAGTCTTCCTCATCAATCCCGGGAGCATGATTGCAGTGGGAGGGCCGTCCGACTTCAATACGTTCTTTGCTAATCCCGGAGAGATGCGCATCATCAACGAAGTCGGCACCGGCGATCTTAATGGCGACGTGATCGAAGGCCAGGTCGGCATCGATAATATCAGAGCCGTACCCGAGCCAGCCTCCTGGATCCTGCTCGGCCTTGGGGCAATTCCCGTCGCGCTGCTGCGTCGTCGAAGGGGCGCGCGGCGTTAGGCTGCACGTGCGCGTGCCAGCTCGACGATGCGCTCTTTTGCGGCTTCGCAACGTCTGCGCTCGCGGATTGCGTCCGCTGCCGGCAGACACTGTGCTTCGTAGGGTGATCGGGCCGGCCTAAGGCAGGTCGCAACCAAATCGTTCGCCACACTGGCGCGATGCAGCGCCGTGTCGGTTGTGCTTTCCTCGGCCTCCGATAGGTAGATGTCCCGGATCGCGATGTAAGCACTGATCTCGAGGGCTGCTTCTCTTGAGCTGTCACGGCCAACCAGTTTCGCTGATTTCTCCCGACGCTTCCCGGAAGGAGATTCAGGTAAGGCTTTGCGTGGCTTGAGACAATGTGTGACCTGCACGCAGGGGAAAAGAGCAGCTCACGTGCCGATATCCGAAATGCATCGCCAGCTGCGGCGTTGTGATGCACCGCAACATTTCACTATCTCGTGCGGGCGATGTCGGTAACATCATAGCCTGATGAGCATTCCTGATTCCGACGCCACGATGGCGGTCTTTCTCGACCTGGAAAATATCGCGCTGGGCGCGTTGGACGCGAAATTCCCCGCGTTCGACATCCGGAAGGTGCTCGAGCGATTGCTCCTCAAAGGTCACATCGTAGTGAAGAAAGCGTACTGCGACTTTGCCCGTTACAAGGCGTTCAAGGAGGGATTGCACGAGGCTGCCTTCGAGCTCATCGAGATTCCGCACGTGCGCCAGTCGGGGAAAAACTCCGCCGACATTCGTATGGTAGTTGATGCGCTCGATCTCTGTTACACCAAGAGCCACGTCGACACCTTCGTCATCATCAGCGGCGACTCGGACTTCTCTCCGCTCGTGAGCAAACTGCGTGAGAACAACAAGACGGTGATCGGTGTCGGTGTGAAGAATTCGACTTCCGATTTGTTCATCAGCAACTGCGACGAATTTCTTTATTACGATGATCTCGTCCGGATCGAGCCGGTCAAAAAGCGTCCGAGCGTCGCCGCTGCGACCGCGCCTGCCGCCAAACCTGCTCGCAACAAGGATCATGGCCCTTCCATCGACGAGGCGCTCAATCTCTTGACAAGAACCCTCGAGGCGCTGCGCGCGGAGCGCGGCGAAGACTATGCCATCCGTGGATCACTCATGAAGCAGGCGATGAAACGGCAGAACCCCGGCTTCAATGAGCGTGCGCATGGATTCCGTGCGTTTAACGAGCTGCTTCTCGAGGCGCAAAAGCGCGGTCTTCTCAAGCTCGAGGGCGACAAACAAGCCGGCACCTACATCGTCCGCGCGATCGAGTAGCCGTTTCGCTCAGCGTGCATGCTCGGGAAAGAGTTTGAGGATGCTCTTCTCATCTGCATTGCAAACACCTCGCTCGGTAATTAGTCCTGTCACCAGACGCCGAGGCGTGACGTCGAAACCGTAATTCACCGCCGGGCTGTCTTTCGGCGTAACTAGTACTTCGACCTGCCGGCCGTCAAACCATCCGTCAGCGTGTATTACTTCGTCTGCGCTCCGTTCCTCGATTGGAATCTCCGCAAGTCCGTCGCGCAATTTCCAGTCAAACGAAGACGACGGGAGCGCCACGTAGAAAGGAACGTTGTTATCCTTCGCGGCCAGGGCTTTCAAATAGGTGCCGATCTTGTTGGCCACGTCGCCCGTGTACGTCGTCCGATCTGTCCCGACAATGACAAGGTCCACCTCTCCACGCTGCATCAAAAGACCGCCGGTGTTATCCGCAATCACCGTATGCGGCACGCCATGTTCGCCCAGCTCCCAGGCAGTGAGCTTGGACCCCTGGCTCCGGGGCGGGTCTCATCGACCCAGACATGAACAGGGAGACCGGTATCGTGTGCAGCATAAATGGGCGCAGTCGCGGAACCGTAATCGACAAATGCGAGCCAGCCGGCGTTGCAATGCGTCAGCACATTCACTGGCTTTCCAGATTTGTTCTTTGCAATTTCCCGAATGAGATCGAGCCCGTGCTGTCCGATCATCCGGCAATGTTCGGCATCCTCCTCGGCAATCTGTCGGGCCGTCTCCAAGGAGATGAGCGATTTTCTCCTGCGCGGTTATTCCTTCGGCGATGTTCTTTAATTGGCGCTCGATCGCCCAGGCGAGGTTCACTGCGGTCGGCCGGGTTGCTTTGAGTTGCGCCGCGGAGGCGGACAGGTGTTCGTGCAACGAACCACGTGATGCGCCCTCGATTGTCGCGAGATACATTCCATAGCCCGCGCTCGCCCCGATCAACCCCGCTCCACGCACATGCATTTCCCGGATGGCGGTCGCCATCTGCTCGACCGTGGTGACTTCTTCGACAACGAAACGGTGAGGCAGAAACCGTTGATCGATCAACTGCACGATGCGGTCGTCGGCTTCCTTCAGCCAGATTGTCCGAAAATGTTTGCCGCGGACTCTCACCGCGTGAACATGTGGGTGTTGGCGTGGTCACGTCAACTCCACGGTCATCGCCAGGCATGGCTCTGCCATCAATGGGGCCGCCTCGAATACGACCTAACGAGAAACAAGCGCGCGGGCAACGATTACTGCGCGGGCACTTCATCCGGCCACTCGACCGCGTGAATTCGGATGGGGCGGTCGAAGCCCTTCAAAGAAACTTCGCCCAGCGCGCGAAATGCGAGGCCCTTCCCAATACACAACTCCGCCACTACGTTCGACACCAGAATCTGGTCAGGTTCGGCGCAGGAACAGAGTCGCGCCGCAAGCTGGACCGTCATTCCGAAGATATCGTTGTCGCGCTCAACAGGTTCTCCCGCTGCACCACCAATCCGAACCTTAATCCGATGCTTTTGAAACTCATCGCGCCGAGTTAATTCGCGTCGAATCTGAGCGGCGCAGCGAACCGCACTCGCTGCCGAAACGAACGAAGCCATGATGCCGTCTCCGGTGTGCTTGACCTCGCGTCCATTGGACGCGCTCAGGGCGTCTCGCACTATCGCGTCGTGGACATGCAAGAATTCCATGGCGGTGTCGTCCCCGAGTCGTTGCGTCAACTCCGTTGAGCCGACAATATCCGTAAACAAAACAGTCCGGATGCCGGGATCTCGCGCATCTGCGGCGCCACCGGGAAGCAAGGCTGCTCCGGACGCATTCACTTCGCTACTGCCGAGAAATCCGTCAACGAGCTCGGGCTCTACTTCAATAATTTTCTCAGCGACGATACCATGAGCTTCACGATGAACGTGGTTCGCTGCCTCTGCCGTTGGCGCTTCAACGAGACAGAAAATCTTCCCGCAACTTTCGTTAACCCAATACTTGAGATAATTGACCCCGTACTTCTCCTGAACTTCCAGGTCGGCCGCGTGCGCCTTCGCGACTTCCTCCGCGGTGACTCCCTCATGGATCTCGTGAATGTCCATGTAGGTTGGCATAGAAGTAAATAAGTTTAGTATGGCGTGGAACGCCGCACAACGTCGATTTTAGCTGGGTGGTTGAGTGTCTGGTAAACGACGCAATAGCGCTCGGTCAAACGGAGCAGCGTAGCCAGCTGCTCTTCGCCGGCGTCTGTGTCCAAATCGAAGAACAACCGAATCTTCTGGAACCCGACAGCCACATCTTTGGACACTCCCAAAGTGCCACGAAAGTCGAGATCGCCCTCAGCCCGAATCGTTGCGTCCCGTAGCTGGATGTCAAGAGCCGTCGCCACAGCGCGCAAGGTGACACCAGCACAAGCTACTAACGCTTCCAGCAACATGTCACCAGAGCACGTGCCAAGCCCATCGCCTCCTGTAGCGGGATGAAGCCCCGCTTCCACAAGCGCCTTCCCCGTTTCTATCTTGCACGTGACGCCATTACCGATGCGCCCCTCCGCTCGGAGCGTAATCAACGCGGTCTCGGGCTGGGCTCGATAACGCTCTTTGATTGGTGCCTGCAAAGATCTTATCTCATCCGCGTTCATCCGTCTACGTCGTCCGATCTCGTTTTCGTTTGTTCTCGAGAAAATGATCAAAAGTAAACCTAGGTCGAAATGACTGTTTCCGGCTTAATGTTCTGGTTTACGCGAAAGAGATTTTCAGGATCATACTTGTTCTTGATCGCAACCAAGCGCTCATAGTTATCTCCGTAAGTTGCTTTGACGCGATCTTCTCCTTCATCACCCATTAGAAAGTTCACGTAAGCCCCGCCGGCTGAGTATGGGTGTAGTGCATCGTAGTAATTCTTCGTCCACGCAATGATTTTGTCGTTGTTTGCTGGATCGCCATCAACTCCCACCATGACCTGCGCCCAGGTGGCATCGCGGTAGTTCCAGGCAGTTTCATTTCTGCCAATGCGAGAAGCCGCTCCGTTAATTGGATAAAGGTGCATGGTGGATTGCATCGATGGAAGCGTGCTGCCAAACTTGATGTGTTGAGCGATTGCGTCATCACTCAGCTCGTTTACGAAGTCGGCTCGCCAATACCATTGCAGACCCGGAGGATAAATTGGATCGAACATGCTTTGCAAAGCTGGCTGCGGCAATGGCCCTACCAGGTCCAGCGCCGCCTTCTTGAAGGCGCGAATCGGTTTGAATGTTTCCTCCGCTTTCGCGAGCGGTTCGGTGCACGCCCAGACGATTCCGCACATTTTCTTCATGTGCAGGTGCTCCGGGAAAGGAGGCCCAGGTGGCACTGTGAGAAACGCGAAGAAACCACTCAAATCATCGGGAGCTTTCTTGATTAGCTCGCGATACCATTTCAGCACCTCGGCTGCCTCACTGAGCTCGTACAGCATCGGACCGCCATAGATGGTATCAATCCGGTGCAGCTTGAACGTAAAAGAAGTTACCACGCCGAAGTTTCCGCCCCCGCCACGAATCGCCCAGAACAGGTCGGTGTTCTCGTTCGCATTGGCTTTGACAAATTTTCCATCAGCCAGGACCAGATCCGCTGAGATGAGATTATCGATGGTTAGTCCACACTTGCGGGTGAGATGCCCGACTCCTCCACCCAGCGTCAAGCCACCCACGCCAGTCGTAGAAATTACTCCGCTGGGAGTGGCGAGACCGAACGCATGCGTGGCATGATCCACATCCCCCCATACACATCCAGCACCGACGGTTACGGTGGCGGCTGCGGGATCGACGCGCGTATATTTCATCGGCGCGAGGTCGATGACTAATCCATCATCACAAATTCCCAGGCCTCCGGCGTTATGTCCTCCGCTTCGAACAGCGAGGAGCACCTGATTCTCTCTGGCAAAGTTTACACAATGGATGACGTCTGCCACATCCGCGCATCGTGCAATCAGACGCGGTTTCTTGTGGATCATTCCATTGTATACCTTGCGGGCGTCATCATAACCTGCATCGTGAGGTTCGATGATTTCCCCTCTCAGACTCGTCTTTAGTTCCTTGATCGAATTTTCGTTAAGCATGTTGGTTAGGGCTCCGGTTGATATTTCCCGTACTCAAAGAGGTCCGCACCATTCCGGGCGTGCGCCAAAGGGTAACTGTTGAGATGCCGGCGAGTCAACAAGCCGGCCTTCGCGAAATTGAATCCTAGAACGCGCCGGCCGCCTTGCTACGGTTCGCCACGATAATGCAAGATAAGTTTACTCCGTCGGAATCGCGAAAACTCCGCTCGTTGAAAACGCCGGCCGGAATCCAGCGATTCCTCGACGAAATACCGTACCACCTCGCGACAACGGCATGGTCGCCCCGCGTCGTTTTGCGGGAACGAACGGCGCATTGTCTGGAAGGGGCCATCCTGGCCGCGGCAGCTCTGCGGGTGATTGGCTTTCCACCCTTGGTCCTGGACTTGGAAGCGGATCGCGACACTGATCATGTGCTCGCCATTTTCAAAGTACGCGGACATTGGGGCGCAGTGGCAAAATCAAATTTCACCGGCTGCCGCTACCGCGAGCCGGTTTATCGGACACTGCGGGAACTGGCCCTGAGTTACTTTAATATCTACTTCAACATGCGTGGCGAGCGCACCCTGCGCCGCTACTCGCGCCCGGTGAATCTGGCGCGCTTCGACCAGGAGAAGTGGATGACGTCGGAAAAGGATATCTGGTTCGTGCCGGCATACCTTTATGTGATTCCGCACCTCCCGCTCCTGAAACCGGCGCTTGTGAAAAATCTCACGCGCGTAGACGGTCGCACGATCCAGGCTGAGATCGTCGGCCATCGGAGGGAACGCTCGGCGCGCCTCCCGCGGATATTTCGGAAACGTTAGCTCGCGCAGCGCGAATCCCGCGTCAGAAAGGTTGTTGAAAGAATCAACGTGAGTCATCCGAATACTCTTCAACCTGCTTGAAATAATCCGCGTGACATCCAGTCAGCCCGCATTTGATCCGAGGCGAACGGCGCACCGGCGACCCGGCCTCGATTTGTTGAGAGCCGTCGCGATCGTGCTCGTCGTCCTGTATCACGCGGGCCTGTTTGAGTTCGCGCTGCCGTTTCGCATTCAACGTTTCGGTTGGATCGGCGTGGATCTTTTCTTCGTCCTCAGCGGTTACCTGATTGCCGGACAATTGCTGTCGTCTCTCGCTCGAGGCAAGCCATTCGACATCCCCAGGTTCTACTGGCGGCGCGCGCTTCGGATTCTACCCGCGTACCTGGTGATCGTGGGGATCTACTTCTTTCTCCCGCCTTCGCTGCGTGAGTTCGAGCAGATGCCGCCACTCTGGAAGTTCTTAACGTTCACGCAAAACCTCGGCTTGCGTGGTGGGACGGCATTTTCGCATGCGTGGTCGCTCTGCATTGAATTCCAGTTCTATCTGGTGCTGCCGTTCTTGATTTTGCTCCTGGCACGATTGCGTCGCGGTCAGCTACTCATCGTCTGCGCGGTCCTCATCTGGAGCATCGTGATCCGCGGCTTCCTCGCCCACGCAAACTTGACCGGGCCGCACCCGTCCTGGGGATGGTGGCAGCAGTGGATTTATTATCCGACCTATTCGCGACTTGATGCGCTAACGATTGGAGTGAGCCTCGCCGCCATGGAAGCCTTTCGGCCGCGATGGTGGTCGGCGTTAATGAAGTGCGCTCCATGGATCTGGTTGCCAGGGCTTGGCGCGATCGTAGGCGCGCTCATTCTGGGTGAGGATGGTTTAAGTGTGGTTAGTTCCGCTTTCGGCTTTGCTCTGGTCGCAATCGGCATGGGTGCGTTCCTGGTTTGCGCGGTCAGTCCGCGTCTGCCGCTCTCGCGAACGCCAATTCCGGGAGCTGCGTTCGTCGCGACCGTGGCTTACAGCGTTTATCTCAGTCACAAAATGTCGATTCACTGGATCCAGCAATTCTGCACCTCGCACTCGGTGTCATCCGCTCCGGCATATTTGCTTATGCTTGGGGCCATCCTGATTATCGGATCGGCGCTCTTTTTCACGATAGAGCGGCCTTTCCTACAGATAAGACAGCGGGTTACCGGACGTCAGAAGACAAACTAGACGTTGAAGTCGTGGCGACATTTTGAAGGCATGCTTCCGCATGGTAGTGTGCTTACGATGAACTGCGCTCGATGGAGTTTGGTAGTTCTCGTGTTGCTGTCGCTGATCTCCAGCGCCCAGGCCGACAAAGTCGCGCGCATTAGAGTAAACGGTGCCATCGGACCCGCTACCGCTGGATACATCTCGCGCGGAATCCACGAAGCGAACGAGCGGGACGCACAATGCCTCATCATCCAACTCGACACGCCCGGCGGTCTGCTCGATTCGACCAAAACGATCGTGCAGGAAATGCTGGCCTCGCCGGTGCCGACAGTCGTGTATGTGGCGCCATCGGGCGCAACCGCAGCGAGCGCAGGATGCTTTATCGCGTTGGCGGCGGATATCACGGCGATGGCGCCTGCGACAACGATCGGCGCGGCGCATCCGGTGCAAATGAGTGGCGGCGGCGAAGAACAAAAAATCGACGACACCATGAAGACGAAGCTGGAGAATTACGCGATGAGCTACATCGAAACGATCGCCGCCAAACGAAAGCGAAACGTCGAGTGGGCCCGATCGTCGGTAAAAGAAAGCGCGTCAATCACGGCAAACAAGGCGCTCGATCTCAAAGTCATCGAGATCATCGCCAAAGACACAAACGATCTGCTTACCCAGCTCAACGGTCGCGAAGTCAATGGCAGGAAGCTCAACACTGCCGGCGCGAGTGTCGAAGAGATCGGCCCATCTCTCTCGGAACGCATCTTCCAAATGCTCTGGCGGCCGGAAGTGATGTTCATTCTCATGCTCATCGCTGTTTACGGAATCATCGGCGAAATGACTACGCCGGGCGCGATCCTGCCCGGCGTGGTGGGGGCGATTGCATTGCTTCTGGCGCTTTATATGGCGGCGATTCTGCCGATCAACGTAACGGGACTCGTCTTCATCGGGCTCGCTTTCATGCTCTTTGTCTTTGATGTCTACGCGCCCACGCATGGTGTCCTAACGACGGGCGGAATCATTTCTTTCCTCATCGGCTCGCTCATGCTTTTCAATCGCGCCGATCCGCTCTTTCGTTTATCGCTCAGCTACATTATTCCGGCGACATTAGTAACCGCGGCGTTCTTTGTTTTCGTGATCGGTAAAGGCGTCCGCGCGCAGCGCTTGCCAGTGAAAGCGGGCGCAAACACGATGCTTGGAAAAACAATCGAAACGATTACGCGAGTCGATTCTTCCGGCGGGAAGGTGTTTATTGAGGGCGAATATTGGAACGCGGTCTGCGACACGCCGGTTGAACAGGGCCAACCGGTTGAAGTAACCGCTGTAAAAGGCCTTACCCTGGAAGTGAAACCAAAAGCGAACGCCAAATCTTCAACCGCAATCGCCTAACGAAAGAACCACCATGCCCATCCAACTAATCTCCTGGCTCGCGCCGATCATTTTCCTCGGCTTCATCATCCTCCCCCAGATGGTGCGCATTCTGCGAGAATACGAGCGCGCCGTCATCTTCCGTCTCGGCAAACTTCTTGGCACCAAGGGACCAGGATTGATTTTTCTCATCCCGCTGGTCGATCGAATGGTAAAGATGGATCTGCGCGTTGTCACGATCGACGTCTCGAGACAGGAGATGATGACTCGCGATAACGTGCCGGTTACAGTCGACGCCGTCGTTTACTTTCGCATCGTCGATGCGGAAGCGGCGGTTGTGAAAGTGGAAAGTTTTCTGAAGGCAACATCGCTCATGTCGCAGACGACATTGCGCAGCGTGATTGGACAATCAGAGTTAGACGAGCTGCTTTCTCACCGCGAGGTAATCAACCAGAAGCTTCAGGAGATCGTCGATCGTCAGACCGATCCGTGGGGAATCAAAGTCACGACTGTCGAAATAAAGGATGTGGTTTTGCCAGAGGGAATGAAGCGAGCGATGGCCAGCCAGGCGGAAAGCGAACGCGAGCGACGCGCGAAAATCATCAATGCCGAAGGCGAATTTCAGGCCGCGGAAAAATTGGTCCAGGCCGCGGCCATGATTTCCGCGCAACCAATCGCGCTGCAGTTGCGTTTTCTGCAGACGATGCGCGAGATTTCCGGCGAACATAATACCACAACCTTCCTGCCGATCCCGATGGATCTGTTCACGCCTTTCATGAAAAAGGCCACGGAAGACGGATCAAAGACGTAGCGGAACTCATTTCATCCGCCGTCACTCAGCCCATGTAGAAACCGCCGTTCACATTGAGAACGTGGCCGGTAATGTAGGACGCCATCGGCGAACAGAGGAACAATGCCGCGTCCACAATATTTTCCGCGTCACCCAATCTGCCGAGCGGAATTTGTTTGACGAAGTTGGCGGTCACCTCATCCGGCATGCCTTTGCTCATGCCGACATCAATGAAGCCGGGTGCGATCGCGTTCACCGTGATGTTCTGTCGGGCAAACTCGCGGGCGGAAACTTTTGTCAGCGCGATGATCGCCGCTTTGCTCGAAGAATAGTTCGCCTGACCAAACAAACCCATTTGTCCGCTGACAGAGGATAGATTCACAATCCGTCCATCCTTCCGCAGAATCGCCGCGGCTTTTTGTGTCACGTTAAACGTGCCGGCCAGATTCACACGCACGACGCTCTCGAAATCTTCCAGCGTCAATTTCTTGATCGTGCGATCGCGAATGATTCCGGAGTTGTTGATGAGGATGTCGAGTCCGCCAAATTTTTCGCCGATCGCTTTCATCATGGCTTCGACCTGCCCGGGGTTGGTTACGTCACAGTCGACGACGAGCGGATCGCGCAGTTCTTTGGCGACAACTGCAGCGTCGGCTTTGTTCTGGCCGGTGGAATCGGAAATGAAGTTGACGACACATTTCGCGCCCCGTTCGCCAAAAGCTTTTATCATTTCCGCACCGAGACCGCGCGAACTGCCGGTGACGAGGACAACTTTGCCGGAAAAATCAAGAGGATCAGTCATGCCCGATGTTAGGCGGGAATCCCTTTGCTCGCCAGACGATTGACGCTAAGGTTTTCGGACTTTTTCGACGGTCAAGGACCGCCGCGACAAAAATGGCTGCACCGATCCGAGTTCTCACTGCTGTTCCGATCTGCGATGGGCACGACAGCGCCATCAACACGATCAATCTCGAGTTTATCCGTCATGGAATCGAGGTCGTGTATCTCGGTTATCATCGCTACGCCCAGGACATCGTCCGGGCGGCCATTCAGGAAGATGTGCGAGCGATTGGCATTTCGAGTTACAACGGCGGACACGTCGAATTCTTTGCAGAAGTCGTCAGGCAATTGAAGAAGCGAGGGGCGAGCGATATAAAGGTTTTTGGCGGCGGCGGCGGAACGATCACCCACGACGATCAACGCGTGATGCAACGGCACGGTGTGGACAAGATTTTCTTTGCCGGCACTTCGCTGACCGATATGACGCAATGGGTTCGCAACCGCTACGGCAAATCACGTAAACGCGTCGCAGGCGAAACTGCGGAGATGAAACTCGCACGTAAATTAACAGAAATAGAAGACGGGTACGCGAAAGGAAAGCGACCGAAGAAGCCAGCGATCGGCAAGACAAAAACAATTTTCGGTACGCGTGTGATCGGGTTTACCGGTCCGGGTGGAGCGGGGAAGACCACGCTGATTGATGAGATCATTCTGCGACTGCTGCATCGTGCACCAAAGGCTCGCATCGCAATTCTTTCGCATGATCCGAGTGTGGTCGGCGAAGGCGCGCTCCTCGGCGATCGCGCCACCATGATCAACTCGCAGGACGATCGCGTTTTCATGCGCAGCATGGCGACTCGCGGACAGGCCGGCGGTTTGTCGCCCGCGACGGAAGATTGCCTGCGCCAGCTCGCGCAAAGTGATTTCGATTACGTCATCATTGAAACCGTCGGAACGGGCCAGGAAGCGATGCCGTTCCAAAGTAAACTGGTCGATCAAACCGTGCTGGTGATGAATCCGGATTACGGCGCGCGTTTGCAGCTGCAGAAAATCGTCATGCTGGATCTCGCGGACATCGTGGTCGTAAACAAGAGCGATCTCGACCGCGCCAAGACGGCAATGAGCGAAATCGAACGGCGACTTGAAGGAAGCGGGCGTGAGCAGAAGTTAATATCAACGGTGGCGAAACGTCATCGCGATCGTGGCGTCGATAAATTGTGCGATCTGCTGATGAGTGAGCCGGTCAAGAAAGGTGGACGAAAATGAGCAAACTTGGACGCGTTGTTGAAGCAGTAGAGAAATACAACGAGCACGTGCTCGCTGAGGTGAAACGTGCGCGGACCGACAAAAAATTCGGCCGGCAGATGCTCGATCGCTGGGATGAGATCAAGCGCAACATCAAGGTGGGTAGAGCGCCAACTGGTTTGGAATTGCCACGTCTTGCGCTGCCGGAAATCGACGAACCGGGGGAAATCACGCGCTACTTGTTAGGCGATGGATTGCCCGGCGAATTTCCATATTTGAATGGCGCCTACAGAGAGATGTATCTCGAGCCATTGCGGCCAAGCGAAACCGGCAGCTTCGGAAAGAATGGCCACGGCAAAAGCGGTCACGCGAAAAACGGGAAGGATGGCGTCGCGAAACTTCAGGAAACGGAGGAGCCGACGCGCCTCTTTTCCGGGATGGGTTTGCCCGATGACACGAACAAGCGTTTCCATTATCTCGGCGCGCATCAGCGTTCGAAGCGACTGAGCACCGCGTTCGACGGCCCGACACTTTATGGCATCGATTCTGATGCAGACGGCGTTTTCGGAAAAATCGGCGAAGGCGGCGTGGCGGTTGATACGGTTGAAGACATGGAACGGCTGTATGCCGGCTTCGACATGGGCGCGCCGAGTTTTTCGGCGTCGATGACGATCAGCGGACCGGCGCCGATTATCATGGCGATGTATATCGCGGCGGCGAAACGTCGCTTCGGTCCCGACGTTGTGCCGAAACTTCGCGGCACAATTCAGGCCGACATTTTCAAAGAGGTTCAGGCACAAAACGAAACCATTTTTCCGGTCGAGGCTTCGCTCCGTTTTCTCGGCGACATGATGGAATGGACCACGCGCAATATGCCGCGCTGGTATCCGGTTTCGATCAGCGGCTATCACATCGGCGAGGCGGGATCGACGCCGGTGCAGCAAGCGGCCTACACGCTTTCGAACGGTTTTGCTTACGCTGAGATGATGGCGAATCGCGGCATGTCCGCGGATGAATTCGGACCGCGGCTTTCTTTCTTTCTCGATTGCGGACTCGACGTCGAATACATCGCGCTCACCCGGATTTCGCGCCGTATTTGGGCGATCGGAATGCGCGACGCATTTGGCGCCGGCGCGCGCGCGCAAATGTTCAAAGTCCACACCCAAACGAGCGGACGTTCGCTCATTGCGGCCGAGTTCCGAAATAACCTAACGAGAACTGCGGCGGAGCTGATGCTGGCCTACATGAACGGCACGAACTCCTGTCATTCGAACAGCGCGGATGAGCCGTTCACCACGCCGAGCGAGGAATGGATCCGCCTCTCCGCCCACGGCCAGGCCATCCTGCTTGACGAATCCGGCATCTTTAAGCACACCATGAACATGTTAAGCGGTTCGCCGGGCATGAAAGCCGTCGAACGCGCGGTCGAGGCGGCCATTCTGGAAGAGTTCCGAGAAATTGAACGACTCGGCGGAGTGCTGGCCGCGGTCGAGAACCGTTATCAGCGGAGTCAGATTCAAAACGCCGCGCATCGCTACGAACAACAGATTTACGACGGTACGCGACCAGTTATCGCGCTGAACAAATATCGTGATGCCGATGAAGAAATGCCGGAAGTCGAACTCGCCCGCACCTCTCGCGCGAAACAACAACTGCAAGTCGATCGCCTGAAAAAGTTCAAGCGCAAGAACGCCGAAAAAGCCACACGGGCGTTGGACAAATTGAGCGATGTGGTCGAGCGCGGTGAGAATTTCTTTCCGACCTTGATCGAAACAGTCGAAGTCTGTTCGTTAGGTCAGATCACCGGCCGGTTGCAGGAGATCGTCGGACAGTTTCGTCCGATGGTTTAACTTTCCAGCTAGTTTTTTGTTTGTCGCCGCACCGTGGCAATTGCGCGCGCGGGTGAGCGTGAATTGAAATTGGCAGCCCTGCAGACGGCGCTATGATGCGCGCGTAATCGGGGCGCTGAGGCCCCTCCCACATGATGGCTTCCTTGCAAACAGACGCCGGGGCAAGTGCGCGCGCTCGAATCGCGTCGCGTCTGTTGCCGTTTCTTTTTCTCCTTTACGTCGCGAACTACCTCGACCGTACGAATATCGCGTACGCCACGCTCGGGATGAAAGGCGACCTGGGTCTCACGGATTCCGTCTTTGGCACGGCGAGCGGTATTTTCTTCATCGGGTATTTCGCTCTGCAAATCCCAGGGGCACTGCTGGTGGAACGCTGGAGTGCGCGACTACTGCTCGCGATAACGCTCATCACGTGGGGAGCACTCACCACGCTCACCGGTTTCGTGCGTACTCCACTGGAA
Source organism: uncultured Verrucomicrobiae bacterium (assembly GCA_963763995.1). Taxonomy (GTDB): domain Bacteria; phylum Verrucomicrobiota; class Verrucomicrobiia; order Chthoniobacterales; family UBA10450; genus CAVTTH01. The sequence goes on from CAVXQL010000007.1 coordinate 18,301, forward strand.
CTTTATGGCGCGCGCTTCCTGCTGGGCGCGGCCGAGGCAGGATTTTTTCCCGGGGTGATTGTATATCTTTCCCACTGGTTCATCGTCCAGGATCGGGCGAAGGCGGTGGCACGGTTCATGTCCGCCATTCCGATCGCTTACATTCTCGGGGGACCTCTTGCGGGCGCAATTCTGGGCGCTCACTGGCTCGGCATTCCGGGATGGCGATGGCTCTTCCTACTGGAGGGCGTGCCCGCGATCGTGCTTGGAACGGCAACACTGTTCGTGCTGCCCGACCGGCCTAACGAAGTGCGATGGTTGCGGCCCGACGAACGCGATTGGATGGCTGCTCGCCTTGCCGAGGAGCGACAGGCTAAAGCGCACGTCGAGCACGTGACGATTTGGCAGGCACTCCGGCATCCGCCGGTAGTGATGCTGACCGCTGGGCTGTTCTTCTGCTATACAGGCGGCTACGCCTTTTGGTTTTGGTTCCCGACCATGCTCCAACGGCTCACAGGATGGAGTGATGTTCAGCGCATTGGCTGGGTCGGAGCGATTCCGTTTGTCGCGGGCCTCATCGGAATGCTGTTGCTTGGCTGGAACTCCGATCGGACTCAAGAGCGCCGCTGGCACTTTGCCATCCCGCAACTAACGGCTGCGCTGGCGCTCGGTGCGTGGTTCCTCGCTCCGCATTCAATCCTAATGCTCATCGTGGTCTTCACGCTCATCGGGTTCGGTACCACCGCATATCTGCCATCATTCTGGGCGCTTCCTTCCACATTTCTTACGAGTTCGGCGGCGGCCGCGGCGGTCGGGTTCATCAATTGCACAGCCAGCATCGGCGGATTCGTTGGTCCCAAGATCATCGGCAACCTCAGTCAGAGCACTGGTTCGTTCCGCGGGGGATTTATCTTCATGATCGCATGCTGGATTATCGCGTCAGTTTTGGTGCTGTTATGCCCGCGGCAAAATGTGGGAGAGGTCTCAGTGCCCCGACTATGATGGATAATGAATTCTCAAGCCCCACATTCGAAAAATCTGCGTCTGCATCGATGTGGTCACTGATCCTTGGCCGCTGACCTACAATTAATCTGTACCAGTCGGGGCACTAAGATCCCTCCCACATTCGTCAGCCCTTGAGCGCAACGTCGAACGGAGCGCCGGTTTTGGCGCGGATGTCGTCGACCGTGACCGTAGCGCCAGGGTGCAGCTCGGTGAGGGTGAGCCCGCCGCCCTGCTTCACCTCGAACACGCACAGGTCGGTAATGATGAGGTTGACGACTCCCAGGCCCGTGATGGGCAGCGTGCACTTTTTCAAAATCTTCGGACTGCCGTCCTTTGAGGTGTGCTCCAGGACCGCAACAACGCGCTTCACTCCAGCGACGAGGTCCATCGCTCCGCCGGGACCTTTCACCATCTTACCGGGGATCATCCAATTCGCGATGTCACCTTTGTCCGTTACCTCGAAGGCACCGAGAATAGCGAGATCGATATGTCCGCCGCGAATCATCGTGAACGAGTCGGCGCTCGAAAAGAAAGCCGAGCCGGGCATCGCCGTGATGGTCTGTTTGCCGGCGTTGATCAGGTCGGCGTCCACTTCGTCCTCGGTCGGGAACGGACCGATTCCGAGCAGGCCGTTCTCGGACTGTAATGTGACGTTCATACCTTTGGGAATGTAGTTAGCTACCAGCGTCGGGATGCCGATGCCGAGGTTGACGTAGTAACCGTCGCGCAGCTCCTGCGCGGCGCGTTTCGCCATCAACTCGCGAATGGGATTCTCCTTCTTCGCTGCCGCGCTGCCTTGCACGGTGCGAAACTCGATCCGCTTCTCGTAGCTCTCACCCTGGATAATGCGGTCGACGAAAATTCCCGGCGTGTGGATCTGGTCGGGATCGAGTTCGCCGACTTCGACGAGTTGCTCGACCTCGGCCACGCAGATCTTGCCGCAGCTGGCGATCATCGGGTTGAAGTTCCGCGAGGTCTTTCGAAAAATGAGGTTGCCGGATTTGTCGCCCTTCCACGCCTTCACCAGCGAAACCTCAGCCTTGATGCCGGGCTCGAGGACGTATTCCTTGCCGCCAAAAGTTTTCGTCTCCTTGCCCTCGGTCAGTTTCGTCCCGAAGCCAGTTCGAGTGTAGAACCCCGGAATCCCCGCGCCGCCCGCGCGCAACCGCTCGGCCAATGTGCCCTGCGGGATAAGCTCCAGTTCGAGTTCACCTGCCAGCACCTGGCGCTCGAACTCCTTGTTCTCGCCGACGTAGGAGGCCATGACTTTCTTCACCTGTCGTGTCGTCAGCAGAACGCCCATGCCGAAATCATCCACACCGGCGTTGTTTCCGACGATGGTGAGGCCCTTCACACCGCTATCGTGCAAGGCGGCGATAAGGTTTTCCGGGATGCCGCACAGCCCGAACCCGCCCGCAGCGATTGTCATGTTATCGTGGAGCAGGCCGGCAAGTGCAGCCGTGGCGTTGGGATAAACTTTGCTCATGTGGGCAGAAATCTAACCACGGATTAGATGAATGATCACGGATGATTTTCCAACTGTTGCTCCGCGCCGATTCATCGCCAGATTGCAGGCTCTCTTATGTCCAAATCACTCGCTCACCACCTCGCGGAATACGCGTGTTCTCTAAGCTACGAAGATCTTTCGCCCGAAGTGGTGCATGAAGTGAAGCGTCGCGTGATCGATTCCTTCGGTTGCGCTCTAGGCGCCTGGCATGAAGAGCCGTGTGTGATCGCGAGAAAAGTCGCGTCCGATTTTTCGGCGAAGAATGGGGGCACGATCATCGGCACGGATCACCATTCGCCGCCGGATTGGGCCGCTTTCGCGACCGGCTGTTGCATCCGCTATTTCGATTACAACGACACTTATCTCTCGAAGGAGCCGGCGCACCCGAGCGACAACATCGCCGCCGCGCTCGCGGTCGCGCAGAGCGTGGGTGCAAACGGCCGCGAACTGATCACCGCGATCGCGCTTGCCTATGAAGTGCAATGCCGTTTCTGCGACGCAGCCAGCATTCGCGCGCGCGGCTGGGACCATCCGACCTACGGTGCATTCTCAACCGCTCTGGCGGCGGCGCGATTGATGAAACTCGACCCCGAGAGAACGCGCCATGCAGTCAACATCGCAGGCGTAAACTGCGCGGCGTTTCGGCAAGCACGCGTGGGCGAACTCTCGCACTGGAAAGGGGTGGCCTTTGCCAATGCCGCGCGGCACGGAGTGTATGCGGCGCTGCTGGCACGCGCGGGCATGACCGGTCCGGCGCCAATTTTCGAGGGTCAGATGGGTTTTGAAAAGGAACTGGGCGTGTCGTTAGGCAATGTCGGCGACGTTTTCGTCAAACGGCCGAACGCGAAGAATGTCAACGAGGGAACGGCGGCGATGATCCTCAACACCAGCATCAAGTATTGGCCGGCCGAGTACCACAGCCAGAGCGCAATTGAGGCGGCCATGTTCCTGCGCAAGGAGATTGGCGATCCGTCGAAAATTCAATCTGTCCGCATTGAGAGCCACGACGCTTCGGTCGACATCATCGGGAGCGAACCGGAGAAATGGAAACCGGAGACGCGCGAGACGGCGGACCACAGCCTGCCCTACATCACCGCAATCGCGTTGATCGATGGTGAGGTGACGGAGAAGCAGTTTCAACCAGTGCGATTTACGGATCCGACGATCTGGAAGTTCCTCGAGAACGTGACGGTGGAGCGCAACGACGAGCTCTCTTCGCTCTACGCAAAAGCCGTGGCCAATATCGTGCACGTCACGTTGCAGGACGGCCGGGTGCTGACGAAGCGGGTCGATTACCCGTTAGGCAATGCCTTCAATCCGGTGAGCGACAAGCAACTGGAAGGAAAGTTCAACGCGCTCGTCGTGCCGGAGCTGGGCGAAGCGGGCGCACAAAAGATTTTGGCCGCGGGCTGGAAGCTGGACGAAGCGAAGAATCCTGACGAATTGATGAGGCTGGCGAAAATGCCCGCCTGACGAATGAGTCCCGCTGCTGCTTTACGAAAACTGATTGGCCAGGGCGTCGTCGCGATGCCGGGTGTTCCGAATGCCTCGATGGCGCGCCAGGTGGAGCGGGCCGGATTCGATGCGCTTTACATCAGCGGTGCGGGCCTGGCGAATTGTACCGCCGGCCTGCCGGATATCGGGTTGCTCACACTCAACGAAGTCGCGACGCTCGCCGGTTTCATCGCGCACGCGGTCAAGATTCCAGCGATCGTGGATGCGGACACCGGCTTTGGCGGCATTGAGAATGTGGGCCGCACAATCTATGAGTTGGAGCGCGCCGGATTGGCCGGTTGCCATCTGGAAGACCAGGAATTTCCGAAGCGCTGCGGTCATCTCGCGGGCAAGCGCTTGGTCGAGGCCGAAGAGATGTCGGCGAAAATTCGAGCCGCCGTGGCGGCAAAGCACGATCGCGATTTTTTCGTGATCGCAAGGACTGATTCGCGCGCGCTCGAGAATTTCGACGGCGCCGTAAAACGCGCGCAGGCCTACGTCGCGGCGGGCGCGGATGCGATTTTTCCCGAGGCACTCCGGACGAAGGCGGAGTTCCGCGATTTCGCACGGGAAGTAAAAGTGCCGCTGCTGGCGAACATGACGGAGTTCGGCAAGAGCCCGCTCTTGAGCGTAAACGAGTTGGGCGAGCTCGGTTATCGCATGGTCATCTTTCCGCAGAGCGCGTTTCGCGTTTCGATGAAAACGACCGACGAATTCTTTCGCACCCTGAAAGAAGCGGGCTCAGCAGAGGGATGGCTGGATCGGATGCAGACGCGCAAGGAACTTTATCAGTTGCTCGATTACGATCCGGCGGCGGAAACGTGGGATGGATATCGCGCTTCGTCATCCCGAGCGTAAGTCGAAGAATCTCGTCGCGTTACCTTAAGCTGGCTTCCACCGGATCCCTCGGCTGCGACCGGATGACCGATCGTCGCAACCGAAACATCCCGTTGCAGAAGTTGGTCACTCACGTTACGGAATGCTTCGACTTTGAATCTACGTTATGAGTACTGAAAACAAACCAGCCTACAGCCCCGGCCTCGCCGGAGTGATCGCCGGAGAGACCGAAATCTGCTGGGTCGATCCCAACGCCGGCCTGATGTATCGCGGCTACGACATTCACGAAATGGCGATAAAGGTCAGCTTCGAGGAAGTTGCCTATCTCCTACTCAACGGTGAGTTGCCGACGCTCGAGCAGCTCGAAAAATTCCGCCGCGAGATTGCTCAGGCGCGGCCATTGCCGAAGGAAGTGTTGGAGCTGCTGCGCTTGATGCCGAAGAAGACGCATCCGATGGACATGCTGCGCACCGGTGTCTCGATGCTCGCGCCGTTCGATCCCGAACTGAACGACCACTCACACGACGCCAACATTCGCAAAGCGATTCGACTCATTGCAAAGGTTTCGACCCTGATCACTGACGGCTATCGGATTCAGCACGGCCACGATCCGCTGCCGGAACGGCCCGATCTCACCCTGGCGGGCAACCTCTTTTACAAGTTGAGCGGTGAAGTGCCGGAGAACTGGAAGATCAGAATGATGGACACGATCTTCATTCTCTATGCCGACCATGAATTCAACGCCTCGACCTTCGCAGCGCGCGTGACCGCATCGACACTCGCCGACATGTACGCTGCGGTGACTAGCGCGTGCGGGACGTTGAAAGGCCCGTTGCACGGGGGCGCTAACGAAGAGTCGATGAAAATGCTCGACAACATCAAAACGCCCGACCGCGCGGAGAAATGGATGATGGATGCGCTGTCGAAGAAGGCCAAGATCATGGGCTTCGGTCATCGCGTTTACAAAAAGGGCGACTCGCGGGTGCCGATCATGCGCGAGATCGCACGCGATCTTGGCAAGCGAGTCGGCAAAGAACAATGGGTACCGATTTGCGAAACGCTCGAGGCCACGATGGAGCGAGAAAAACATCTTTGCGCCAACGTCGATCTCTACGCCGCGCCGGTCTTCACCATGCTCGGCTTCGATCCGGCCTTGAACACGCCAATTTTTGCGGCTTCGCGCGTCGCCGGTTGGTGCGCGCACGTCGTCGAACAACAAGATCACAATCGTTTGATCCGCCCGCTCTCGCTTTACACCGGACCCGCGATGCGGCCTTACAATGGAGTTTCGCCTAACGGCGCGAAGTAAATGCCTAACCCGTTATAGCGGCGGTTTCTAATTGTCGCCATTTCGCAATTCACAGCGCGTCGCTACAGTCAATCCGACGGTCAGAGACCGCCGCTACAAAGAAGCTAAATCAGCCCGGAGCATAAATGCCTGACGATCAAAAATCGCTGCAAGAGCGTTATGCGCCAAACAATGCCTGTTGGGGTTGCGGACCAGCCAATGCCGAAGGTTTGCGCATTCGCAGTTTTCCTCGCGGCGAAGATGAAGTGGTCGCGGAATGGAAACCGGAGCCGAAATATGAAGCGTTCCCTGGAGTCCTGAACGGCGGCGTCATCGGCACGTTACTCGATTGCCATTGTAATTGGACGGCGGCCTACCACTTGATGAAACAGTCTGGTGAAGACCGCGTTCCTTGCACGGTGACGGCCGATTATACGATCAAACTGCTCCGGCCAACTCCAACTAACGACTCGGTTTTTCTTTCCGCCAAAGTGATCAACTCAACTGTCGATCGTGCCACGATCGAAGGAACGCTGACTGCGGGCGGAAAAGTTTGCGCGACGTGCCGCGGGACTTTTGTCGCTGTGAAGGAAGGCCATCCTGCATTTCACCGATGGTAGCGACAGAAAAACGGCTGTTTGGCTCAACGCCGGGAAGCGTATAATGCAATGTGACTGGCGACGAAAATCACGGGACACAGGAGCCTGATTCTGCGTCACCTGCGAAGAACGCAGAGTTAGACCAGGACGATCCCACGCCAGGCGCGCAACCACCACTGGAAATCGAGAGGGCAGAAATCGGCCGGCCCTCCCAGATCGCCGCTGGTTTGCCCGCAATTTATCAAACAACGCGTTTCGCCGTTCGTGAGATGGGCGTCGTTCGCGGCGCGAAGGCATTGCTTCAGGTCAATCAGAAGACCGGTTTCGATTGCCAGAGTTGCGCGTGGCCGAGTCCGGACAACGAACGGCAAGTCGCGGAATTTTGCGAGAACGGAGCGAAAGCAGTTGCAGACGAAGGAACGACAAAACGCGTCACTCCCGATTTCTTCCGCGACCATTCGCTCGATGATTTGCGGAAGCAGAGCGATTTTTGGTTAGGCCGGCAGGGACGATTGACGCATCCAATGGTTAAGCGCGAAGGCGCTACGCACTACGAACCGATCTCATGGGACGATGCGTTCAAGCTCGTCGCCACGGAATTGAACGCGTTGCCGACACCCAACGCGGCGGCGTTTTACACCAGTGGCAGAACGAGCAACGAAGCGGCTTTCTTATATCAACTTTTTGTGAGGGAATTTGGGACCAATAATCTCCCGGATTGCTCGAACATGTGCCATGAGTCGAGCGGCGCGGCGCTGAATGAAGCGATCGGTATCGGCAAGGGCTGCGTGAAACTCGATGATTTCGATCACGCCGACGCAATTTTTATCATTGGACAAAATCCGGGGACGAATCATCCGCGGATGCTCACCAGTTTGCAGCGAACCAAGCAGAAGCGTGATGGCGAACCAAGCGCAAAGATCGTCTCGATCAATCCCCTCCCCGAGGTCGGAAACTTTCAGTTTAAGAACCCGCAGGATCTCAAGAATCCGATTCGCGCCGCGGCAATAATGTTAGGCAGTGGAACGAGACTGAGCGATCTCTGGCTGCCCGTCCGCATCAATGGAGATGTCGCCGTGCTCAAAGGAATGATGAAGGAAATGCTGGCCGAGGAAGAGAAGCACCGCGGCACCGTTTTCGATAAGGAATTCATTCGAAATCACACCGCCGGATATGACGAATTCATCGAGGATCTTCGCGCGACAAGCTGGGACGACATTTTGGTTAGCAGTGGCCTAACAAAAGAGCAGATTCGGGAAGCTGCGGAAATCGCCATGACCTCGAAACGGATCATCTGCTGCTGGGCCATGGGTTTGACGCAGCACAAAAACGCAGTCGCGACGATTCAGGAGATCATGAATTTTCTTTTGCTCGGCGGAAATATCGGACGCCCAGGCGCAGGCCCGTGCCCGGTGCGCGGGCATTCCAACGTCCAGGGCGATCGCACGATGGGAATCTGGGAGCGGATGAATGATGATTTTCTCGAAAAATTGGGAACGGAATTCGAGTTCGAACCTCCGCGCGCGCACGGCACCGATACAGTCGAAACGATCAAGCAGATGCACGACGGAAAGATCCGCGTCTTCTTCGCGATGGGTGGCAATTTTCTGTCGGCGACGCCGGATACAGAATACACGGCGAAGGCATTGCAGCGTTGCCGTCTTACCGCGCACGTTTCGATCAAGCTTAACCGATCGCATCTCGTCACTGGCGACATCGCCCTCATCCTGCCCTGTCTCGGACGATCGGAAATCGACCGGCAGGCGGCCGGCGAACAGTTCGTGACGACGGAGGATTCGATGGGAATCATCAATCCCTCTCGAGGCGTGCTGGAGCCGGCAAGCGAACATCTGCTGAGCGAGCCGGCGATCGTGGCCAGTCTCGCGGAGGCGACGCTCGGTGTTCGCAGTGGAGTCGATTGGAAAAGCCTAACGGCGAGTTACGATCGAATCCGTCAGCATATCGCGCATGTTGTTCCCGGCTTCGAGTGTTTCAACGAGCGAATAGCGCAGGATGTTTTCTACCTGCCGAATGCGGCGCGCGATCACCGCAAGTTTAATAACGCAATTGGAAAAGCGAAGTTCACGATCCATCCGATCCCGCGAAATGAACTCGAGCCCGGCAAATTCATCATGATGACGATTCGCTCGCACGATCAGTTCAACACCCACATCTACGGTCTGGATGATCGTTATCGTGGAATCTACAATGGTCGACGCGTCATCTTTATGAATCCCGAGGATGTCGCGGAGTCTGGTTTACAACAGGGTCAGCTGGTGGATTTAACCAGTCATCATGGCGATGAGGAACGAACCGCGCAACATTTCCAAGTGGCACCGTACAAAATTCCACGCGGTTGCACGGCGACTTATTTTCCCGAGGCAAATGTTCTCGTGCCGATTAATAGTGTGGCCGATCGATCGAATACACCGACGAGTAAGTTTGTGATTATCAGCATCGCGCCATCGCCCGATGCGGTAGCCGCGGTCGAGGAACTCCGTGTGGCTGCGCGGGAGCCAATGTCCCTCTCGGTCGCGCCCGCAGCGCAAGTCAGCCATCTGATTCCCGTTAATCCGTGAGGTGATCGAGCACAACTCGCTCAACATACGAGTAGATGTTGAAGGTCGGCGGACGCAGAAACCCAATCAACGTTTGGCCGCTTGCCCGCGCGAAGTTTACCGCCAGGGTCGATGGCGCAGAGACGGATGCGACGATCGGAATTCCGGCCGCCAGCGCCTTTTGCACGATCTCGAGCGAGGAACGACCGCTGACCATCAACAGGTGCTCGTTCAACGGCAGCAAATTATCGAGAAAGGCGCGACCGATCGCCTTGTCGACCGCATTGTGACGCCCAATGTCCTCGCGCAAAATGAGAAGATTGCCCGAAAGATCGAAGATAGCAGCCGCATGAATTCCTCCTGTCCTCGAAAAATTCCCCTGCGCTTCATGTAGCCGTTTTGGCAAGTCGAGAAACGTCGATTCCTGCATGCGGACCTTTCGTCCAACATCAATCGCCGGAAAGTGCTGGTGAATAAATTCGATGCTGGTTTTTCCGCACAGGCCGCAACTTGCCGAGATTGTGCCGAAGCGCTGCGCTGACTCCGGAGTAAGTTTGATTCGAGCTGCGAGTCTAATGTTCAGAATGTTCCCGTACAAATTTTCCAAGAGAGAATGCGATAGTTCCCGCACGTCTTCGCGCGCGCGAACAATTCCCTCCGAAAGCAAGAAACCAGCAGCGAGTTCCTCATCGTGTCCCGGCGTTCGCATCGTCACGACCAGCGGATCTTTTCCAACCCGAATTTCCAAGGGCTCCTCCACTGCCAATTCGTCAGTGAAGCATTCCACGCCTCCCTTTGCCTTGCGGCGTAGAACAGTGCCGGCGCCAATCCCACCTGGCTCAACTTCCGGAAAATTCATATTATCAGATACTCGCACAGCACGGACGTTTGACGCGACTCGTAAGATGTTCGCAGCAAGTCCGCGCGGGTGGACATAATGCAACGTGGAAATTTCTCATCCAACCGGCGCATGACTCTGAGCGCTGTGCTACTCGCGGGCGGCGAATCGCATCGAATGGGTATGGAGAAGGCGACAATCATCTTTCAAGGCGAGCCGCTTTGGCAAAGGCAGATCAACCTATTACGCGAACTCCAACCGCAGGAAATTTTCGTTTCCGCCCGAAGCGAACGCTCCTGGCGACCCGCTGGTACGAAATTGGTTTTAGACGAAGCCCCCTCGCGCGGTCCCCTCAGCGGGCTCGCCGCCACTTTGAGTTGCATGCAAACCGACGCCCTCATCGCCCTGGCAATCGATATGCCTTTCATGACATGCGCACACTTGCAATTTCTGGTCAGCTTGGCCACAGCGGGTCAAGGCGTTCTTCCGATGATCGGGCAAAGAGCGGAGCCGCTGGCGGCCGTCTATCCGCGGGAAGCTCACCGTGATTTTGTCATGGGTCTAAAGGGGAATGCATTTTCGCTTCAGTCGCTCTCTCACAATTTGGTGCAACGAGACAAGCTTCGGATCTTTCCGGTTCCAGAGAATGAGACGAAGCTCTACAAGAACGTGAATCAACCGGAAGATTTGGCGCCGAATTGATCGGGAAGCTTCGCGGAATTCGCTGCCCGAAATCTGTCGATGCGCGCGAGCGTGGGATGCGCTTACGATGACATTATGAAAACTTCACGCTTCAGAGTTGTTCCGTTACCAACCGAAGTTGCCGCGCGGGCCTGCCACGCCGCCAAAGCCGGGGCGTCGGATCACGCGATGTTGACAGCAGATTCTCCGATAGGCTATCCGTGCCGTCATTGTCTCCGCTGGGCACAACCAGGCGAACGAGTCGTTTTGTTTCCGTACGCTTCGATCGCGCCGGGTCGTCCCTATTCGGAAAGCGGACCCATTTTTATCCACGCGCAGCCGTGCGAACCGTACGCGACGACGGATGAATATCCCGCAGAATTTCGGCGCAATCGCGTGTTGCGCGCGTATAATGCAATCGACGAAATGATCGACGCCGAGGTGATTGTTGGCGATAACATCGTGCCCGTAATTGAAAAATTGCTGAGCAATCCCGACGCGGCTTTCCGGCAGGCTCGCAGCGTGAGCCGCGATTGCTATACAATGCGATTGGGGCGCCTATGAAAACACCTGAATTGCTACCGCCTAACGACATGATGTATCGCGCGCTTGTTAATCGCGATGCCAGCTTTGACGGCATTTTTTTTGTTGGCGTGCGTACCACCGGTATTTTTTGTCGTCCCACCTGCCCAGCCAAAAAACCGGCGCCGCAAAATGTCGATTTCTTCGCGACTCCGAGTGAAGCTTTGCACGGCGGTTATCGTCCGTGTTTGCGCTGCCAACCAATGGATCCCAACAAACCCCCGCCGAAACTGATCGAACGGCTCCGTGCGGAAATCGAGAAAGCACCTGGAGGCCGATTGACCGACAAGGAACTAGCGACGCTGGCGATCGATCCATCGACGGCGCGCCGCCAATTCAAGCGTTACTACGGGATGACCTTTCAAGCTTACCATCGGGCCAGACGTATGGGACTCGCCTTGCGTGAAGTACGTCGAGGCAGACGTGTTGACGAAGCAAAAAACGGTAGCGGGTTCGAATCCGCGAGTGGATTTCGCGAAGCATTTACGCGCATTTTTGGCGATCCGCCGACGGAGGCCAAGTCCCGCTCCGTCCTCGTAGCTGAACGAATCGAAACACCGCTAGGCGCAATGTTGGCCGTGACAGATGACAAAGGATTGCGCCTGCTCGAGTTTGTGGATCGCCGTGCCTTGGAGCGCGAATTGACGATCTTGCGACACCGACTGCATACGGGTGTGGTGCCAGGTGAGCATCCTTATCTCGACATCGCGCGCACGCAACTGGCCGATTATTTTTCAGGCAAGAATCTAGAATTCAGCGTTCCAATCGCGCCGGTCGGCTCGGAGTTCCAACTGCGGGCATGGGATATCCTTCGTTCCATTCCGATTGCGGAGACTCGCTCCTATTCATGGATGGCGGAGAAACTGCACGCTCCCGGCGCCCAGCGGGCAGTCGGTCGCGCGAACGGCACGAACATGCTGTGCATTATCATTCCTTGCCATCGCGTTATCCGGGCCGATGGCACGCTCTGCGGATACGGCGGCGGTCTCTGGCGAAAAAAATGGTTGCTCGATCACGAGCGGAGTTTGGGCCGCTGACCACAATCGATAGTTCGTTAACTTTAGAAGGCGAAAAAACGGGTCAGATCGACTGGAAGATTACAAATCGGTAATAACTAACGAGAAGGGTTTTTCCGCCGGCAAATGCTTTTGTAATTTTCGTGGAGATGGGCGCAGAATAGTCCTGGTTTCGCTCTGGAATGAGGCCAGGATGGTATGAAAATGACGCCTGGTACTTTCTGAAAAAACCCGCTTGAGCCAAAAACCTGATTTGATCTTCCAGCGCACTAAATACTTGTCGTTGAGGAGTCCTCATTGTTATTTCGAGAAATACGGGGGTCTCAATAGATGCCTTCCTGGACGCTGGCATGGATATTGATAGGACAGTGCAAAAAGTGAGTGCGCCAAGAGACAAAAAGGATGTGCTTGCCGGACAGTCAAAGGCTCAAAAGCAAAAGCGCATCAAAGAAAAATTGATCCGCCTCGATGATTTGATCCCAAAAGGGAACGTCAAAGGTGGCCGTCAATTGCTCTTTGGCGCGACTGACACGCAACAAACAACCAACACAGGAAAGAAATAGTTATATGGCTACGCAGAAAGATACGAAAAAGAAAAGCATCCGAGTCAAAGACCTTAAGCCCGCGAAAGACGCAAAAGGCGGCGGTGGAAGAAGCCTTGATGGCAGCCACGGCGCCAACGCTGGCGGTCGTAACTTGGATGGCAGCCGCACCTTGGATGGCGGCAAGGGCAGTCTCAACACCGGCGGCGGTAGAGGCAGCTATTAGGAAGGAACACGTTTAACCAGCCGCGATGCGGTCCGAACCCGCACGGCGGCTTACGGCACCTTCCTACTAAGGGCGGGAAGGCGCATCAAAGAAGTCATTGTGCCCTCGCGGGCTTTGGCACCGAAGACTGTTCTTCTAAATGCCAGGAGAGCACGCGCCCGGGGTGACTCGAACACCCGACCGACGGATTAGAAATCCGTTGCTCTATCCGGCTGAGCTACGGGCGCAAACTTGTCCTTATTATCTGGCGAGACGTCCGAAGAAATCCAGTTTTATCGCTTTGGCGGCTTTAGCAGAAGCCTGGCCTAACCAAGACGCACTGAAATTCAGGGGATTAAGCGCGCTGCCGCCCGAAAACAGTAAGATCGTTATTTGAGCGGATCAATCGTTGATGCGGTGCTTCAGCTCCCAAACGCGCAAAGCCGCCAGAAGCAGGCTTTTTGTCCGGGTGAGCGTCCCTACCGCAGGCAGAGGGCGTTCCGTGTCTTCGGAAGCGAGCGATCGACGTGTACGTTTCGGCTTACCTGCGTTTCCGCATTTCGACAGCGGCCGTGCCGCTGATCCGCTAGCTCTGAGATGACCGCTGGTGTCCATTTTGCCTCTGCCAGAGTAAAAGCAGCTTCTACGCCAGTGTCATCGTCGACGGCAGGAGAACGCCGATGGGCAAGGCCAGAACTTCTTTCGAATTCCCCTCGATTTGACTCCCTCGAACGGGCTGATCGTGTTTTGAAACTGCCCGCCTCAGTCCCCGCGAAAACGGCTTGTGCGGCCTCCCGTTCTCCACCAACTTCAAGCCGTCATGGGGAACCGGAATCTTGGTTGTCTTAGCATCTTCTTGTTCGTCGCTCTCTGCGCGAGTGTAATAGTCAACGTCATTCTGACGATCGGTGCGCTCGGACGAATCGGAGGCGTTTCAAGCGAGGAATTACGACGGCCTCGCTTTCAGGAAACGATCGTTCAACGCGGAAATCGGAGCGGCGGAAAGATTGCTCTGATTGTGATGCGCGGACTGATCAGCTCTGCCTTGTCCGGAAATGTCGGAGATTCGATGGTGGACGACATGCGTATCGCATTGGAACAGGCGCGCGATGACGATGAAATCCGTGCTGTTGTCCTTGAGATCGATTCGCCTGGCGGAGAAGTAACCGCTTCGGATGTGATTTACAACGCTGTCGTCAAAACGCGAGCGAGAAAACCGGTCATTGTTTATATGGATTCTGTTGCAGCCTCGGGCGGGTACTATGTCGCGTGCGGCGGAAAGTATTTGATGGCAAACGATACCACCATTACCGGCAGCATCGGCGTGATTATCCAGACGTTGAACTACGAGCAACTTTTTAATAAGATCGGGCTCGCTTCCGTGGTGTTTAAGAGCGGCAAGTTCAAAGACATGTTGAACGGCGCGCGACCGATGAGCCCGGAAGAACGCGACTACGTCCAAAATTTCGTGATGAAGATATATGACAAGTTTCTCGGAATCGTGGCCAAGGAGCGCAATATCCCGGCTGACGTCCTTCGCACCACCATCGCTGATGGCCGCATTCTTTCGGGGAAGGACGCACTAGACAACAAGCTAATCGACGGGCTCGGTCAGATCGAAGATGCCTTCGAAAAGGCCAGACAACTTGGCGGCGCCTCGCAGGCGACCATTGTTAGATACGGACCACCTTTTAGTCTTGATCGATTCTTTCGCGCTTTCGGAAAGCCTGCCGATACGAAAATCGAGATCGCTCTCCCTGGGGAATTGTGGCCGCGTCTAGAGTCTGGGCGCGCGTATTTCCTGCCAAGTTTCTACGCTCCCTAACGAGCACGCGGCCCGCGCATGTCTCTCGACGGCCTTTTTACGGCGTTCGGCGTCATCGCGAACACACTCTTCGTGCTCGCGGGATTTTACATTTACCTGTCGCTGATCCGGCAAATCGGATCGCGCCCGCCTGCAGAGGCTGATTCGATGAAGCGCTTCGGTCTCCCCGAGGTGATCTGTGCGGTTGCCCTAACGACGTGGTTCCTTCTCAATGCCGCCGCGTCGTTGATGATTCCGAGTCATTCCTTGCAAATCGGGACACGCGACCTTCTCCTCAACGTTTCCTTCTCCGTCGGACTCGTCCTTTTTCTAGGTGTCTTCCTTCGCTTTCGCGGTTTTGACGTCAATTCGCTCGCTGGACTCTCGAAAACCGGCTTCGGTCGGACCCTGAGCACCGGGTTTGTTCTGCTTCTCGCCGCCTATCCACTCATCGCCATCACCGACGCACTTATTCAACGATTCACCGAGATTGGATCGGGGAAGCAGGATATCATCGAGCTTTTCAACAATTCGCAAACTCTCGATCAGCGGATATTGATTATTATCGTCGCCGTCGCCATCGCGCCAATGGCGGAGGAGTTTATTTTTCGTTTCTTTTTTTACGGACTGATCAAACGATATTTTGGCAGAGCGACCGGGCTGTTTGTCAATTCACTGCTCTTCGCCGCCGTCCACGCTCACCTTCCTTCTTTCGGACCTCTGTTTGTTCTCGGTGGCTGTTTTACGCTTGCCTACGAATGGAGTGGTTCGATCCTCGTCTCGATGACGATGCACGCGCTCTTCAATTCAGTCACCCTCATCGTCCTGGCGTTTCCGCAAACCGTTCCGCAATGAACTTGCGGCAGTTCGGCGAAGACCGGTTGATCGAACGTCTCATTGCGCATCTGCGCCCAGGTCATCGCGTCATCTCCGGCGCAGGCGACGATTGCGCTGTCGTGCGGTTTCCGCAAACGCACCAGCTGCTCCTGTTAAAGACCGACTGCGTCGTCGAAGGCGTTCACTTTCTACCGAAAACATCGGCGGCAGCCGTCGGCTGGAAGGCGCTGATGCGGCCCCTGAGTGATTTCGCCGCGATGTCTGGGCTGCCTCAGTTCGCCCTTGTTACTCTCGTTGCTCCGCCAACGAAGAAAATCAGTTGGGCAACGAATCTGTATCGCGGCCTCGAACGGGCGGCGGGCGAATTTGATGTCCGCATCGTTGGCGGGGAAACAAGTGCAACGCGCGGCCCCGCGATGATCTGCGTGAGCGTGACAGGTATCGTGGAAAAAACGCGCTGGGTCCGACGAAGTGGCGGTCGACCGAAGGATGAGTTGTTTGTCACCGGCCATCTCGGCGGTTCGCAAAACGGCAGGCATTTGCGCTTTCGGCCCCGAATCGAAGAGTCACGCTGGTTAACAAAACATTTCCGAGTCCACGCGATGATGGATCTGAGCGATGGTCTTGGCGCGGATCTGCCGCGGATGGCGCGTGCGAGTAGACTTGATTTCGAGATTGACGAAAGCGCTCTTCCGCGCAACCGCAGGTGCACGATCCATCAAGCCATTAATGATGGCGAAGATTATGAATTGCTGTTTTCCATTTCATCAGATGATAGCGACAGGCTGCAAGGCAGGTGGTGCAAGCGTTTCCCCGATCTCGCGTTAACGCGCATCGGCCACTTTACGCGAAGGGCGAAAGCCAAAAGGAATCCGAAGTTTCGCGGCTATGTTCATTTCCAATAGCGTCGAGGAGACGGCAGCGATCGGTCGTCGATATGCGAGCACCGCACAAGCGGGCGATGTTTTCGCCTTGAGCGGTGATCTCGGCAGCGGGAAAACCGAATTTGTCAAAGGTCTGGTGGCCGGACTCGGCAGCAGCGCGCCGGTCACAAGTCCCACCTTTACCATCCTCCACGAATACGAAGGCGGCCGCCTGCCCGCTTATCACTTTGATTTTTATCGACTCGAAACGAGGGAAGCAGCCGTGCGACTCGGACTCGACGATTACTTTTTCGGCGGGGGCGTTGCGATCGTGGAATGGGCCAATCGGTTTCCCGACTTGATCCCCGACCACGCACACTGGCTTGCCTTTGAATCAAAAAGTGAAACGAGCCGAGTCTTGAGGCCGGAAGCGCGGCCATGAGGATCCTCGCGCTCGAACTCTCAAGCTCGCGCGGGAGCGTTGCATGGCTAGCGGATGGAGAGGAGGGAGTGTCATCCGCGTTCGCGAACAACCGAAAGCATTCGGGATTATTTTTCGAAAATCTGCGGCGTCTTTCCGTGCAATTCGAAGAACCGGATACCATCGTCATTGGATTAGGACCGGGATCGTATGCTGGAACGCGCATCGCAATCGCCGCGGCCATCGGCCTTCAGGCAGCGCACGGCGCCTCGCTCGTGGGCTTGCCGTCTATCTGTGCCATGGAGAGCAACGCGGACGCGTATTGCGTGATTGGCGACGCACGCCGCCAGTCTTTTTTCTTTGCTCAAGTGAAAGGCCGGCAGCTGATCGGGGAAATTGCGCTATATGATGAGGCCGGACTCAAACAAAATCTGAGTCAACTTGATCCGGAATTTCCGATTTATTCAGCCGAGATGCTGCCGCAGTTTGGGAAAATAACAGTGCAACATCCCTCGGCCGCGATGCTGGCGCGAATTGTCCGCAGCGGAGATGTCGCCCTGACCAAAAAAATGCCGCTCGAGCCAATTTACCTGCGCGAACCGCACATCACTACGCCGAAAATCGCGGCTATCTTGACGGCAAAATGAGCACGACGGTTTCCAGATGTTGGGCCGAGATTGATCTGGCCGCGCTTCGTCGCAACGCCGCCGTAGCTCGCGGCCGAGTCGGATCGGAGGTCGAACTCCTCGCTATCGTCAAGGCAAACGGATACGGCCATGGGATGGCCCGCGTGGCTGAGGCTCTCGCGATGGAAGCGCAATTATTCGGGGTTGCTAATCTCGCTGAAGCGACGGAATTGCGCAGAACTGTTGCTCATCCGATTCTGATTCTCGGACCCGCCCTACCGGAGGAGCGCGAATCGATCGTGCGACACCAATTCATTCCTTCGGTTTCAGATCCGGACGAAGCCGCCGCATTTGATCAGGTGACCGGGAATACTTCGACCGGCATCAGCTTTGTCATCGATACCGGCATGGGGCGGATGGGTTCGGCTGCTGCGGAAGTTCTCCATGCAATTGAAAGGATCGCAGCGCTGCAACACATAAGAGTGCACAGTATCTCGACGCACCTTCCCGTGGCGGATGAGGACGAAGTGTTCACTCGCCGGCAAATCTCGGATTTTACTTCGCTCGTTAGGTCGATTCGAGAGACCATGCCAGGAAATTACAAGATTCATGCGCTGCTCAGCGCCGGTATTCTGGGCTTTTGCGAGACAGCCTTCGATATCGTCCGGGCTGGTTTGATGCTTTACGGTAGTTCCCCGCTCGCTCAATTCCAGAACCTGCTCGTGCCGGTGATGACTCTCAAAACTCGTGTAGCTCTCGTGCGTGATCTCCCGGCAGGAAGTTCGATCAGCTATGGCAGAACGTTCATCGCGCCGCATGCGATCCGCGTCGCGACGCTCACTGCCGGATACGCCGACGGTTATCCGCGATCACTCTCGGGTCGCGGTGCATCGGTCTTGATCGGCGGCCGACGCTGCCCTCTTCTCGGTCGCGTGACGATGGATCTGATGATGGTGGATATATCTGCGTTGCCCGATGTGAAGGTGGGTGACGAAGCAGTCTTGATCGGACAGCAGGGAAGCGAGGAAATTTTGGCGTCGGAACTGGCCGAGCGTGCTGGAACCATCCCATGGGAGATTTTCACCGGCATTGGCAGCCGCGTGCCTCGGGTGTATCTCTGAACAAGCAATGTTCCAGATCATCTTCAATGAGCTGAGTGCAGCGGAGATGTCGGCCCTGCCGAAAATGCTCCAACTCGATCTCCTCGCTGAGTTTCAGATCATGCCGGAGGATCTAGATCATCTCGACGCGCGGAATTTTGGCGTGATCGAGCGGAAAGGAAAGAAACTGTACCGCTATCGCGCGAAAGATTACCGCATCTACTTTGAAAAGCGCGAAGAAGGAATCACCATTCATCGCGTCCTGCACAAGAACACATTTCGCGACTTCCTTTTCCGCAGCAAATTACCGATGGCAGAAGACGATCAACTCGGCAAAACACGAGAGTTCTGGAAATTGATCGAGCAAGGCGAACGGACGCGCAAAGCTTGAACGACATTCCGGGGAATGCTTGACAGGGGTCAGGCTGCGCCTCAAAACGTTGCCCTCAATGAGGTTCGTAGATGGGGCGATACAGCTCTGGACGAACCTCCTAACCGTTAACAAGAAAGAACAAATGCAATCATTCATTCGTATTCTCATCCTCGCCCTTCTCGGCGCGACGCCGCTCACAGCCCTACAAGCTCAGAGTCCCGCGCCAGCCGCCGCAGGGAATCCAAAGCGGACCGACGTCTATCACGTTTTCTTCGTTAAGGCGTCCCTCGGCAAAGCTGCGGAATTAGCCGACTTTCTGAAGCTGCCGGATCCAAACGCGAAAGGTCCGCAGCATGGCATCATCCTTCGTCATCAGGACGGTGATGCATGGGATTACGTGGCGATTGAGCATCTTGGAACCAAGGCAACGGTCGAAGTAGCAGGCACGCCCATGCCGCCATCGGCGCGAGCCCTGATGGATTGGCATAACGACACGTTCGTCAGCGGCCCCCCGTGGGCGGAATTCGCGAAGGAGATGGGAATCGATGGCGACGCGGCCAAGACGGCCGGTTCCGTTTACGTCGTCTCGGTCTATCGCCCGGCACCTGGACAACGCGACCAATTGGAGAAGATGTTGAGCGAACCGCCGAATGCCTCGGTCGATACTTCCGCGGGAAACGTTTTGATGCAGCACCTTGAAGGGGCACCATGGACTTTTCTTACCGTTGCTCGCTACGATTC
Source organism: uncultured Verrucomicrobiae bacterium (assembly GCA_963763995.1). Classification (GTDB taxonomy): domain Bacteria; phylum Verrucomicrobiota; class Verrucomicrobiia; order Chthoniobacterales; family UBA10450; genus CAVTTH01. The sequence continues at coordinate 38,197 of CAVXQL010000007.1, forward strand.
GTGGCAGAAATTCGCCACGAATGAGAGCAACAGCGTGGCGCAAACCAACAAGAAGCAGGGCGGCTGGTTCCAACTCCGCGATTACACCGCCTTCCATAACGACACACTGACCGATCGTATCCAACCGTAAATTTCGGAACGAACGGCCGATCGCCCTTCTGCGATCAGATTTCATCCGCGTGGTCGAACCGATTTTCTCGGTTCGGCTGCCGCGGGGGAATGCGCGGAATTGAGCTCCGAATCGGAGCGAACAGGCGATGGCGAGCTGCGCGGCGACGTTACTTCATCAAGAGCACCGAGCGGCTGCGCTTGATTTCGCGCGTGATCTTGCGGTGCATGTGCGCCGGCATTCCGGTGACACGGCGGGGCAAGATCTTTCCGCTCTCGGTGACGAACTTCCGGAGCAAGTCCGGATTCTTATAATCGATCGCCTCGGCTGCAATGTCGATACGACGCCGGGGCATGGTGCGGTTGGCGCGACGAAATGCGGAACGGCGTTTGGCGGTTTTCGGTTGCATGATTACTTGGTCTCCCGGTGAAGTGTATGCCGCTTCATGAAGGGATTATATTTTTTCTTTTCCAATCGATTCGGCGTGCGCGGGCTTTTCTTGTTCCGCTTGGTCATGTAACGCGAGACAGGCGCGCCGGCAGCTTTCGCTTCGGTGCATTCGAGCGTGATAATTTCCTGCGCCATTTCTATTCCTTATTCTCGGCGGCGGCGGGTTCTTCCTCTTCGTTTTCGCCTTTTTCTTCATCCGTCAGCCCGAAGAGAGAGGTCACGGACTGCCGGACACGCGAGGCCTTGTTCTGCTTTTCGAGCTGGGACTGACATTCCACCGTAAAACGGGCGAACGGAATCGCTTCAAGCCGTGCTCGCGAAATGGCTTTGCCTGACATTTCACACTTGCCATAAGTCCCTAATTCAATGCGCTTGAGCGCTTGATCGATCTCGTAAAGCGCATCCTGTTCCTGCGATAGGAGGCTCAAAGCGAAATCGCGATCGTATGCATCGCTCCCAGCATCGGCTTGGTGCATGCCAAAGGCGGATGCTTCGCTGCCTTCCGCACGGGAGCGAAGGTTGTCTTTTGCCACACCTGCCATGGAGTCGACCATGGCGTCGCGCAGTTGCAAAAGTTTCTCCTTCTGCGCGCGCGTAAATGGATCCAGCCTTCGTTCCTTGTGATTGTTCCCGAGAAGCGTGAGCAGATCGTTCCCGCCATTAGCCTCAGAACTTTTTTTTCGCGGGGCGTGTTTCGCTGCACTCGCATGCGGCACCGGCTTTTTCGCAACGGCGGATCGCTTCTTCGCAGCAGGGGCATGTTTCTTCCCGCGCGCCGGCGCTTTTGCAGCCGGTTTCGACACCTTACGCGCGACTTGCAGTTTCTTTGCTGTCGCCTTGGCAGAAGCTTTTTTCTTAACGGGCTTGTTTGGTTTTTTCTTAGAGGAACTGGCCATAAGTTTTTACCTCAACCCTCCATGTGGGGGAAAGCGGAGGCATACATAAGGGCATTTCCATGGGACGCGCAAGGGGTTTCGGTCGGTCAAAAATCGACCCATTTCTCGCCCGATTTTTACGCGGGTTATGAACTGGCGCTCGAGTAATGGCGGAGAGCGAAGCGCCAGAAAATACGCGATAGCCAGAAGGCGATTCCCGCGGCCGCAACGAGGTGAAACATGAGCCATCCGGGCTGACCAAGCGGCTTGATCAGCAGCCGCGCCGGAATATTAGCCACGATCACGACCGGAATGATCCAGCCGAAGACAAAACGAAACAGGCGCGGAAAAATAACGTCCGGATATCGGGCGATGTTGAGGAAATTAAAGTAGCCATAAACCAACCCTTGCGCGCGCACGATCCAGAAACTGACGGCCGCGAGACTGAGCATGATCGAATAATGCACAGCCACGCCAAAACCAAGCGCGACCAGATAAATGGCCACCGATGTAGCGCTGGGCACGATGTGGAGGCGCGAGAGTGAAACGAGAACAACTACTCCGCCGAGCAAACCGTTGATTACGCTGTCGAGACTGAATTGTTTGGTCGAGACAGCGAACTGGCTGTCGAGCGGCAAGACCAGCAGCGAATCGAGCTTTCCGGTCCGCACAAGCTCGGGGATGTTGGAAAGATTCACGAAAAAGAAGGCCTGAAATAACTGCGAGATCATCTGATGCGTGCCGACGAGCAACACCACTTCCCATTTCGTCCAATCGCCGATCTGATTGACCTGGCCAAAAATGATGCTGAAGAAAAGAATCTGCCCGCAAAACCAGAGCACCTCTACGAGCATCCAGAGGACGAAGTTGGCCTTGAAGCTCATCTCGCGAATAAGCGAGTTGCGCAGCATGATTGAATAAATTTCGATGTAACGGCGCACCCCTCTCTGTTGTCATCTATTTGCATGTTGAGTCAAACACACAGAGTGGGGCCGCAGAATCTTCGGAATGGGAGTGAGGCCGAAGCGGCTCCGGTTGACGGGCGGCGCGCTTCGGTCGATCAAGGCGCCACACCGATGAAGCGCTTCTACCCCTATCTGGCCGGCCTCGCGCTGCTGTTGGCGGCATTCTCGCTTTACCGGCACTGGAGCAGCTCCGGCAGCGCTGTCTATCGCACGACTGAAGTCGCCCGGGGCGCGATCACCCAGGCTGTTACCGCCACTGGCACGCTCAACCCTGTCGTAAACGTGCAAGTGGGGAGTCAGATTTCCGGGAATGTTTCGAAGTTGTATGTCGACTACAACTCGAACGTAAAAGCGGGCCAGGTGGTGGCTGAGATTGACCCGGCGGTTTTCAAAGCCGCCGTCACTCAGGCGCAGGGCGATCTGGCCAGCGCGCAAGCCGCGCTCGAGCTGGCCAAAATAAACGCCGCGCGCACCCAGGATCTGGTCAAGAAACAAAGCTCCGCCCAATCCGATCTCGACCAGGCCATCGCCACGCTCCACCAGGCGGAGGCTAACGTCATGATCAAACAAGGCGCGCTCGACAAGGCGAAGACCGATCTCGACCATTGCACGATCACTTCGCCGATCGATGGCACCGTCATTTCGCGCAGCGTCGATGTGGGGCAGACCGTGGCCGCGAGCCTGTCGGCGCCCGTTATCTTCACGATCGCGAATGATCTCGCCAAGATGCAGATCGATACCAACGTCGCGGAGGCGGACGTCGGGGTAATCGAGCAGGGACAAAAAGTTGATTTCACGGTCGACGCCTTTCCCAATCGCACCTTTCACGGCGACGTCGTGCAGGTGCGCAACGCGCCTACTACCGTGCAGAACGTCGTGACTTACGACACGGTCATCGGCGTGAACAATGCCGACCTGAAGCTCAAGCCCGGGATGACCGCGAATGTCTCGATCATTGTCGCCCAACGCGACGACGTGCTGAAGATCAGCAACGCGGCGCTCCGCTTCCAGCCGACTAACGCCGCGCCCTCAGCCTCTTCCGGCGGTCCGCCCCGGCACCGAACGCAGGGTGCAAAATCGGTGCCGCATGAAGTCGAGAAGACGGTTTATCTTTTGCCTGCCGGTTCGAGCACTCCGGAGCCGGTGAAAATCAAGACCGGAATCAGCGACGGAATCTACACCGAGGTCATCTCCGGACTGAAAGAGGGCGATCGCGTTGTCACGGCGGCGATGGGCAAAACCGCCCAGGCGTCGGAGAGCAACAATCCATTCGGTGGCGGGCGACGCCGCTTCTAGGGAAGACCGGAATGGCGGATCAAGCGGTCGTTAGGCTGGAAGACGTCCACAAAATCTATCGGACAGGCGAAGTGGATGTGCAGGCCGTCCGCGGCGTTTCGCTGGAGATTGCCACCGGAGAGTTTGTCGCCGTGATGGGGTCGAGCGGATCGGGGAAGTCGACCCTGATGAACATTCTCGGTTGCCTGGACCGTCCGTCGCGCGGGCGCTACTTCCTCGACGGATTCGATGTTTCAAACCTCGGCCGTGATCAACTGGCCGATATCCGCAATCGCAAACTCGGTTTCGTTTTTCAGAGCTTCAATCTTCTCGCACGCACCTCCGCTCTGGAAAATGTTGAGCTGCCGCTCTTCTACGGTGAACGTCGTTTGACGAGCGCGGAGTTGCAGGCGCGGGCGGAAAAAGTCCTCGCGTCGGTCGGCCTCGCCGGGCGGGAAGATCATCATCCCAGCCAGCTCTCGGGCGGCCAGCAACAGCGCGTGGCGATTGCCCGCGCTCTCATCAACGACCCGGAAGTCGTGCTGGCCGATGAACCGACCGGCAACCTCGACAGCCGCACCAGCATCGAGATCATGGGGATTTTTCAGGAACTAAACGAGCGCGGCATCACCATCATCATGGTCACGCACGAATCGGACATCGCCGCCTACGCCCGGCGCAACATCGTGATGCGCGATGGTCTGGTGCAGTACGACCGCCCCGTAAAACAGCAGCTTTCGGCGGGGGTCGAGGCGAAGAAACTTTCCGAGATGGTCGAGACCGAGGCGCGCTTATGACAATCAACTCGACCGTTAAGATCGCTTTTCGCGCCCTGCGCCGAAACAAGCTGCGCTCGGTCCTGACCGCGCTCGGCATCATCATCGGAGTCGGCGCCGTGATCGCGATGGTCAGCATTGGCAACGGCGCGAAGGCGCAGGTCGAAGCGCAGATCGCGAGCCTGGGCGAGAACGTGATTTTGATTTTCTCCGGCAGCGTGACGGCAAGCGGCGTGCATACCGGTTGGGGCAGCGCGGGAACCTTGAAAATCGAAGACGCCGATGCGATCCGTCGCGAAGTGCCCGGTGTCATCGCGGTGAGCGACGAAATCGTCTCCACCGGTCAGGTCTCGGCCGGCAATCAAAACTGGTTCACCCGCCTTTATGGCGAATCGCCGGAATACTTCGACATCCGGAAATGGCCGCTGAGCGACGGTGCAAGTTTCAGCGAACAGGATGTCCGGAGCGCAAACAAGGTCTGCGTCATTGGTCAGACGACGGCGAAGCAGATTTTTGGCGCGCAGAATCCAGTCGGGCAGATTTTGCGGATCAAGGGCGTGCCTTTTCTCGTTACTGGCGTGCTGACCCCGAAAGGGCTCAGCCCGCAAGGCACCGACCAGGACGACATCGTCGTCATGCCTTACACCAGTGCGATGAAACGTGTCGTTGGGGGAACGACCTTGCGCGGCATGGCGGTGCAGGTGGCCACGCCGGACGATCTCGAGCCGGCGCAACAGCAGATTACGTCGCTTCTGCGCCAGCGGCATAACATTCGGCCCGGCAGCGACGACGATTTCACGGTGCGCAATCAGCAGGAGATCGCGGAAACGGCGACCGCCACTTCGAAGGTCATGGCGTTGTTGTTAGGCGCGATCGCCAGCGTATCGCTCGTCGTCGGCGGCATCGGGATCATGAACATCATGCTCGTGAGTGTGACCGAGCGCACTCGCGAGATTGGCGTGCGGCTCGCGGTCGGCGCGCACGGGCGCGACATCCTCACCCAATTCCTGATCGAAGCGGTGACCTTGAGCGCAATCGGCGGAGTCATAGGGATTCTGCTCGGGCTGGGCGCTTCGCGTATCCTGTCGGTTGTTGCGCATTGGCCGACGCTCATTTCGATTCCGTCGATCGTGGCGGCGTTCTTCGTCAGCGCGGCGGTCGGGATCTTCTTCGGTTTCTATCCCGCGCGCGAAGCAGCGCGCCTCGACCCGATCGAGGCGCTGCGCTACGAATAGGAATCGCTTTCGTTGCTAATAGTTGTAGCTGCCGCCGTCACTGGCGGCAGATTTTGTCACAGCATGAAACGGATTTTCGCGCAGCGAAGGAGCAGCAACTGACGATAGGCGAACTTCTTTCAGTCGTCCCAAGCGCAGCAAGGATCTCACAGGCAACGATCAGTTTTGAATAGTATCGAAGACGTCGCGCGCCGCCGTGGAAAAAAACGTCACTTGTCGATGAGCCGAGCGTCTTGCTTTCCTGTGAGCTCCGTCGCTTCACTCGGGATGACATGCACGTGTAAAGTCGGTTACTATCCGCCATCGTCGTCATGAAGAAACTTCGCTGGCTCAACTCCACCGTTCTCGGCATCGGTCTCGCTTCGCTCTTTAGCGATTGGTCGCACGAAATCGCAACGGCGGCGATGCCCGCGTTCCTCGCCACGCTCGGAGTCGCTGCGGTCTGGCTCGGCATCATCGAGGGCGTGGCCGATGGACTGTCGAGTTTTGCGAAAATGGCTTCCGGTTTTTACACGGATCGCCTGCCGCGCCGGAAACCGATCGCGGTGGCGGGTTATGCCATCACCGCGCTGTGCACGGCATCTTTCGCGCTGGCGACGAACGCCTGGCATATTCTGCTCGCACGCAGCGGCGCGTGGTTGGGACGCGGGGTCCGCACCCCGGTGCGCAAAGCTCTTCTTGCCGCTTCGGTTTCGCGCGAAGCCTACGGGCGCGCCTTCGGCCTCGAGCGCGCCATGGATACCCTCGGCGCAATCATCGGACCGCTCACCGCGCTGTTTCTCCTCGAAGCGTGGCAGCATAACTACCGCCTTCTCTTCGCCTCGACGCTCGTGCCCGGCTTGCTCGCCGCGGCCGTGATCGCGTTTCTCGTGAAAGAACGTGAGCGTGCGCCGGTCGCTCACATTTCATTCGGCGAACGGCTCCGCCTGCTCCCAGCGTCCTACCGCAAGTTTCTCGTCGCCGTCGGCCTCTTCGGTGCAGGCGACTTTGCCCACAGCATGTTGATTCTCCTCGCCGCTCAAAAACTCGCGCCATCTCTCGGCGCCGCCGCCGCGGCCAGCATCGCCGTGACGCTCTACATTCTGCATAATGTTTTCTACGCCGGTTTTTCGCTCGTCGCAGGTTGGTTAGGCGATCGACTGCCAAAAAATCTTTTGCTTGCGGGTGGATACACCCTGGGCGGCATCATGACGCTCATCATTATTTTCCTGCCGGCGACGATCTGGACGCTGGCCATCGTCTTTATCACAGGCGGCATCTACATCGCGATGGAAGAGACACTCGAAGACTCGTTATGCGCTGAGCTGGTCGATAAGAGCCATCATGGCATGGCCTTCGGAGTCCTCGCCACCGTCAACGGACTCGGCGATTTTGTTTCGAGCATTGCCGTCGGTGCGTTGTGGTCGGCGTTTGGAACGCAGATCGCGTTCACCTACAGCGCGCTGCTGTTCTTCGCCGGCGCCGTTCTTGTTTCGCGCGTTAAAACAAGCAGTGTATTCTCGTAGCCTGCTCCGAGATTTCGATAACTTGTTAGGTCTCTCCGGGAAATACGCGTCGAGCTTCAGTCGCTTGAGCACGGTGCGGAAGCGGGGATCGCCCTTGAGCGGAGCCATATTCTCGTCGATCGCAATGCTGGGCAGGAACGGGTCCCGCACGTGAAAAGCACGCTCGATTTCGGAGAAGGCCAGGTCGCGGTCGTTCAACGCCGCGGCGATTGCGACAAAGTCGAGTGGCGAAACAAAATGAGTTTCCCGGATCGCGGACAATCGACCGAGAACTCCTCGCGCTTTGTCTATTTGGCCCAACGCGGCGTAGCTCACGCCGAGCTCACGATATAGGGCATCCTCATCTGGAAATTCTGCCACGGCTTTCTCCAGGACCTGAACCGATTCTTGTCGCTGGCCCGCCTGGCGCAACGTGCTAGCCAGGATGACGCTCCCCATAAAGTTGCCGTGGATTCGATCCGCAATCTGCCGGGCGAGGGCGACGGCTTCGTCAAAATGCTTTTTTTCCAAGAGCGCATCCAACTCATTGCGCTCGCGAGTGAGCGGTCGCTCCGGCTCCAATTCGGCCTTCCGCTGTTCCAACTCCTTTGCTTCGGCGGCGCGGTTCATCATCCGCAAATGCCCGGCCAGCCAGCCATAGACATTGGCGTAGTTGGGATCGACGATCAGCGCCTGACGGAGAAGGCGTTCGGATTTGTCCCAGTCCCACTCATAGTGGAAGGCATATTCGCCGAGCGCGGTCAGGGCTTGGATGCAGCGCGGATCGATCGCCAGCGCGTGATCCGCGGCCTTCTTGGCCAGCGGGTAAACGTTGGCCGGAAAATCCTGACCGGAATTGCCCAGCGTGATGTAGGCCTCCGCCAGCGCCCCGTAGGCCAGCGCGAAATTAGGATCGAGCTGAATAGCCTGCTTGAACTGAGCGATCGCCTCCGTTGCGCCGCTCGCCATGTTGGCCTTCCATGCCTGCCGTCCCTTCAAGAACGCCTCATAGGCCGCCGTGTTCGTAGTCGTGCCCGTGATCAGCGCCCCGGTTTGGCCCGGTTCCAATTGCAGTTTCAGGGCCTTCGCGATCGCCGCGGTGATTTCCTCCTGCAAAGCGAAAATTCCATTCGCAGTGAGGACACGGTCGTAGTGCTCCGACCACAGCGTCTCTTCGCCCGCTCCGCGAACCAGCTGCACATTCACCCGTACACGGTCGCCGGCCCGTTGCACCCCGGCCTCAACCAGATTGGCGACCTTCAGCTGAGCAGCGATGTCGGGCAAAGGGGTCGCGGAGTTGCGGAATCTTTGCACCGAGGTCCGCGACATCACATTCAACCCGGGCACACGGGAAAGCGTGTTGATCAGATCCTCGTGAATACCATCGGCAAGGAATTCTGCATCCTCACCACTCGCGCTACGGTTTTCGAAGGGCAGCACCGCGATCGACTTTCGGGATCGCAGCGGGCGCCGGCGACACCGCGGTCGCAGTCGGCCTAACGACCAGTTCATGCGAAGCACCGGCAAACCGCCAGAGGAAGCCACCGCCGACCGCCAGCAGGAGCGCAAGAATTAGAAACTCAGCGCCGGTCACGCGCTGCGTTCCGCGCTCGCCGTGATACCAGGCCAGCACCAGCGTGACGAAGAGGCCGACGCTCAGCGCGATCGATGACGAGCGCATCGTTTGTCGGGCCAGCCAAATCGCTGCGCGACAATGTCGATGCCCTGCAACAGCGCGAAGGCCGACGCGATATAGGCGACCGCCCATTGCACCAGCTTGCGCTGCTTCAGGTGTTGGAAGAACTCATTCAACTCCGTGCATCTCCGTTAGGCCGTGGAATGTCCGAGCTCACTGGTCGAAGTTCTCTTTCTTCATCAGCGCAATGAAGCGCGGGTTCGTCCGGAGCGGGTCGAAAATGCGATCCACCTTTAGATACATCATCCATTGCGAGTCATCGGCGCTGGCCTGTTCGAGCAAATCCATCGCCCGGTCGAGATCGCCGAGACCGAGATGGACAATCGCGAGATTGAAGGGTGGCACGTAACCGTGCACGGACCTTTTCTTCAGCTCTTCGATCGTCGCCATCGCGCGTGTGCGATCGCCCGCCGCGCCATAGGCGTAGCCGAGGTAGGCGGTCGCGAAAGGCGGCGCCTCCATCGCCGCGGCTTTCTCCAGTTCCGGGATGGCAGCACGAACGTTTCCCTGTTGGAGGTCAATCCAGCCGAATTGCATTTGCGGGAAGAAGAATGTCGGGTCTAACTCCGCACCTCTCCTGGCTTCGTCCTTTGCCTCCTGGAACTGGCCCTTTCCGGCAAAAGCCAGGGTATTGTCAATGGCGATGGCGGGATCGAGCGGATCCAGCTCTTCCGCGCGCCTGCCTTCGATGATCGATTCGTCGTACCGGCCCTCACATCCCAAACTCAGGGCCCACTGATCATGGGCAAAAGCGTAATTCGGATTGAGGGAAATGGCCTGACGAAACTCCTTGTCCGCACCGGCCCAGTCATGTTCGTACCAACTCTTGTAATTGGCCAGAGAGGTATGCGCTTCCGCGGAAGCTGGATTGAGTGCAAGAGCTTTCTCAGCGGCATCTTTCGCTTTGACATTGCCTTCCGCGGCGGTGACGACTCCTTCGTTAAAAGCCGCCCAGAGATAGGCGTCGGAGAGTCCCGAGTAGGCCGGCGCGAAGTTGGGATCGAGCGCGATCGCCTGTTCGAACTGGGTAATCGCCTTCTTCAGGTTCTCATCACTCGGCCGGTTGAAAAAGTAGCGGCCTTTCAGGTAGGCGTCGTGCGCCTCGGGATTCACCGCTCGCGAAGTCGTTAGGCGAGATTTCTCGCTCGGAGTCAACTGCACGTTGATTTCGCCGGCAATGGCTGAAGCCAGTTGATCCTGCAACGCCAGCACGTCGCGCGAGTCGCCCTCGAATGTCTTCGCCCAAAGGTGACGATCCGCCCGCGCATCGATCAACTGCGCAGTAATTCGCACCTTGTCGCCGGCGCGCCGGACGGAGCCTTCGACGACGGCATCGACATTGAGTAGTTTGCCGATCTCCGGAGTCGGGGGCCGATGCGCGCCGGCAAACTGGGTCGTCGAGCTGCGCGAGATCACGCGCAGCCGGCTGATCGTCGCGAGGTCGGTGGTTAACTCGTCCGTCATCCCTTCGGCGAAGTAATCCTGGCTGGGATCGCCCGAGTAGTTGTCGAGCGGGAGGACGGCGATGGAGCGAATGACCTGCGGCCCGTTCGCAGCGGGTCCTGGATTGCGCAGGAAGAAAAATACGGCCGCGAGCGCGAGCAAAAGAAAGAGCGTCGCGGCCAGGGCGGCCCAGCGTTTTCGGGTCCGCATTTGCTGCGCCCCGCGAAACTTTTGCGGCAGCTGCGGATTGCCGATGTCGTCGCGGTAGAGACTAGCCACACTGAGGCGGACTCCGTGCTTCACTTCGCATTCGCCAAGATCGTGCAGATCCGGTTGCCACTGGCGATATTGCGCGAGGTCGTCCGCCACGCGCTGCGAAAGGAGGATGTGACCCGCGTCGCCGCAATCCATCACGCGCTGCGCCATGTTGATCCCGGCCCCGGCGATGTTCGCGCGCCCGCTCACATCGGTCACTTCGCTTACCGGGCCGCTGTGAATGCCCATGCGAACAGGAATCTCCGAATGCGCCTTGAGCGCTTGTGCAATCTCGAGTGCGCATTGCGCGGGCTCCTCCGAGCTATCGCGAAAAACGAGCGCCATCCCATCGCCGGTCGGCAGCCTAACGAGCTGTTCACTGGTCGACTTCGCCACTTGCGAAGTCGCCAGCACGATCTCGGTCAGATGTCGCAAGCGCTCTTTCTGTTCTTCGATCAACAGCTTCGAATAGCCAACGATGTCGATGAACAAGACGTGCCCGATCTCGAGTCGAAGGTTGCTCTCGGATTCAGCCGCCATTCATCCTCCGGCCTTTATGGCTGCTTCTGTTCACAAAGTTTCTGGAAACGCGGATCCTTGCGCAGCGGGTCCCACATCGGATCGTAATTTAAGTTCGCGACGGTGAGGCCGGCGGGAACTTGCAGAAGATGCGGCAAGGCGGCGATGGCGGCGTCAGCCTGGCCGAAGCGTGCCTGGATTTGCGCAAGAACGATTTCCGCAGCCGGTTTGTTCACGGCGTCGGTTTCGTAATCTTTCACGGCCTGACTGGCTTGTTGCAGCGCTTTTTCTTTTTCGCCCAGCCCGGCATAGGCAAACGCCAAGGTCGACGGAAGACCATTCGCTTCCGCTTTCACGATAGTGTCAGGATTCGGCTTCGTCTCCCGCACGACGCGCTCGAACAATTTCCGCGCTTCCTCCTTTTGGCCTAACCACTCGTGACAGAACGCCGCCTGAACCATAAACAACCTGACCCATGCGTCGGCCGGTTCATCGGCCGGAAGCGCCTGAACGCGGCGGCGCATAAAATCAGTCGCCTCCTTAAACTTGCGTTCGTACAAAAATTGATTCATGCGGCTGTTGACGATGAAGTCGTCGAAAGCGTCGAGCGGAATTTTGGCGAGCTCCTGGTCCGCTTCCGGCAGGCGCCCTTCGCTCATGAGAACGCCCGCTTTCGTGGCGCGCGCGTTGTCGGCGTCAGGCGCAATCTGAATGGCGCGGTCGAGGCTGGCGTAGGCTTCCTTAAACCGGCGGAGATATAAATCGTACTCAGCACCGAAAGAACTGAGCAATTGCACATCCAGGGGATCGAGCTCAATCGCTTTGCGATAGTACGGCTCGGCCTCTTCCCACCGGCCAAGCCGCCGCAGAACATACGCGATGTACTCGTTGACCAGAGCGCTATTGGGCAGGAGCTGCTGCGCCTGCTTATAAAATGAGAGAGCACCTTCGAAATCCCGCAGGACCCGATAGCGATAACTTCCCTGCGCCACACGGGATTCGCCGAGGTCGGGCGCGAGCGACATGGCGTGATCGGCTGCCGTCTTGACTGCGTCGGCCGAGTTGGTTTTTGGATCGATCGTGTTGAAGTAAAGAAAACTGCGGAGGATGGAGAGTCGCGCCCAAGCCAGGGCAAAGTTCGGATCGAGCTCGACCGCCTTGGCATAATTCATCGCGGCTCTTTGGTAAGTATCGTAGCCGTAGCTGGTGTGCTCGATGGAGAGACCGCGCAGGAAGGCATCATAGGCCGCGGCGTTCTCCGTCGGTTTGGCGGTGACGGCTTTCTGTTCAGTGCCGGAAAGTTTGGCGTTGAGTTGATCGGCGATGGCGCTGGCGACTTCGCCTTCGACGCCAAATACGTCGTCGAGTTTGCGATTGTAACTTTCGGCCCAGACGTGTTCATCGCTAGCGGCACGAATGAGCTGAACGTTCACGTGCACGGCGTTGGCGACTTTCTGCACACTCCCTTCGAGGATGTTGGCCACTCCCAACTGTTTGCCGACATCGCGCAGATTGTCCGGAGCACTCTTATATTTTTGAGTGGACGTGCGCGAAATGACTTTTAGAGCCGCGATTTTGGACAGCCGTGTCAAAATTTCGTCCTGGATGCCTTCGGCAAAGTAAGCATTAGATTTGTCGTCGCTCAGATTGTCGAAGGGCAGCACCGCGATCGATTTTTCTGGGATCGCGCCAGGCGCGGGCGTTGCCGCGGTCGCGTTCGTCCCTAACGACCTGTTCGTGCGAAGCGCCGGCAAAGCGCCAGAGAAAACCGCCGCCAATCGCCAGCAAGAGCGCGAGAATCAGCAGTTCCGTCCCGGTCACGCGCTGCGCGCCACGTTCTCCGTGATACCAGGCGAGGACCAGCGTAACGAAGAGGCCGACGCTCAGCGCGATGATGACGAGGCGCATCGTTTGTTCGGGCCAGCCAAATCGCTGCGCGACGATGTCGATTCCCTGGAGAAGTGCGAACGCCGCGGCGACATAAGCCACCGCCCATTGCACGAGCTTGCGCTGCTTCAGGCGTTGCAGGAATTCGTTCATCGTCGTCTGTTCTCGTTAGTCCCGGGGCAACTCGAAGTCTCGATCATCGGAATGATGGCTCATTAGTTGAATTGATCTCAGCGGATAAATAAAGGATGCGGCGAGCCGCGCGTGACCGGCATAGTGTCAACGAAGATTCGTGCCCGTCGAGATGCAAAAAGCGGTGTTCCTGAGGACCGCGCGCAGATGGCGTTTTGACAGGGGAACTCGTGAGCCTCAGATATTGGCAACCATGAGAACATTCCGCCGATCCATCGCCCTGGCTGCCGCTGTCATCTTTCTCAGCATCATTATCCCGGCCGGGGCCGGGGATCTTGGCAATCCGAAGGATGTTCAGCAGGTGCGAAAGGTTGTGGCGAAAAGGTTCGGGAAGGTCCTGCATGTCTCCGTTTCTCACGATTGGGCGCTTTGCACCGCCTACTCCGATGAAAGCGATCTCTCGATCGTGCTGCATCGGGCCGGAACAGACTGGAAGGTCACCGGAAGCGACGGCGGCGCGTATGCCGCGGAGAATCTCAAGGACCTCGGCGTTCCGTCGGCGGACGTTTCATCGCTTTTGAAAGCCTACCAGTAAGGCGCCCCGCGGGGTTGACGTTTGATCAGCCAGTGAAATCCTAGCGCAGTGAAAACGCTGATCGCCCTTCTCGTCCTGTTTCTGGCCACTGTCTCTTTGTCGCTGGCCGGGGCGGCGAAGAAGACTTACTCCGGTTCCTACAAAGGCCAGCCCTGCGTTGTCAAAGTGACTTGGTATAACTGGGAGGGTTTGGGCCCCATTGCCGGGGTGATTCATCTCTCTTCCGGAGCCATGGTACCTTTCTCCGGCAGCAACTCCCAACCGGGCGTGATCGAATTGACGGCCGCTGGAGAATCATTTCGTCTGGTGCGAAAAGACGTGGGGAAAGCGGTGTCGTGGACCGGTTCCCGATTCTCCTTTTCGGAAGCGCCGGCACCGACGCCAACCCCGAGCCCGAGCCCGACGCCACAAGCGAGCCCTGTGACCAAAGAAGTCCCGACTCCTGTGTCGCAAGAGCCGCTGTCAGGAATGGTGGACGAAACCTACACCGGTTCATGGCGTGGCCAGCAGTTCACTGCGAAAATGCGATGGGCGCCGGGCGATGAACCTCAAATCGTCCGACGGGGTGTAGGCACGATCACGATGTCGGGAGGTCAGAAGTTTTCCATCGAGGGATGGCAGCCGAGCGCCGATGCCACAGAATTCCGCATCAAACCAGACGCGAGCGGCGAAACCTACAAGACAACGAAAACCACCCGCGATGGAAGTGAGGCTTGGGAGAGCAGCTCGCTAACTTTAACGCAAACGAAGGAAGTGATCCACCCTCGCTCCCAAATTGCACTTGGGAATGTCAATGAGTGCGAAGCTTAGCTTCCACGGGTGAAGGAGCGGACAAGCCTAACGAGTCAGTGCGCAGAAATGGGGATTTGACATTCTTGACGAGCGTGTTTAAGTAACTCGTTCATTCGACTCTTGGCGCTGATGATCAGAAACCTAAACAAAGTCCTTTGGTAGCTACGGCCATCGAAGGCTGGAGATCATATGAGCACTATTATTGAAAGTGCAGAGCTGCGCTCTGCAAAATCCAGCCGCATGCTGGAAAATCCCCCGAACGCCCGAAGAACCATGGAGGCGCTGCGTGAACTCGGATACGAAGTTATTCGTCGATCCTCGACATTATCGATAACTGCATTGACGCACAAGCGGCTAAGATCGCGATAGAAGTCGCTGAACAAAAAGGCGATATCGTCATCACGATCGATGACGACGGTTCCGGGATGGACGACGAAACGCTCAGTGAAGCGCTTCGACTCGGTTCGGACACGGAACGCCAAATTGGCGAATTGGGAAAATTCGGAATGGGACTCGTTACCGCTTCGATCGCGCTATCACAACGCATTGAAGTTCTAACGAAAGAATCTGACGGGCTGGTGCTTTTCGGCGGCTTTGATTAGAGGAAATCGCCGCTGAAAACAAATTCTTGAAATGGGTTGGGAAGGCGACCACCGAACAGACTCGCTCTTTTCCTCACCTGAGGGGTACTCGCGTTCGGTTGTCAAAAACCGATAGAATCAGCAATCGGAACACAAGCACGTTCGCAAACACACTTCGAGCGCGGGCCGGCCAGGTCTTCCGGAAGTTTCTGAAGGCCGGCGGCTGCAGCATTGCGGTGAATGGTCGCGCCGTTGAAGCGATCGATCCGCTCATGCTGAGTCACAATGAGACGCGACTTGTATTGGATATGGAAATTGAGGTCGATGCAAAGGCGACCGCTACACTTCGTGTCGTTTACCTTCCGGATCTCGGTGCTGCTGGCAATGTCGCTTTCGGTATTATCCCCCAGAATTCCGGTTTCTACATTGTGCGCAATAATCGCGAGATCATGGATGCGCATACATTCGGCTTTTACAAGAAGCACCCTGATTTTTCGCACTTTCGTGCGGAGCTTTCCTTCGATGGCTCGCTCGATCCGCACTTCCATACCGACGTCAAGAAAATGTCTATCCACCCGTCTCAGAGTTTTATCGACAAATTGCGACAGGCGACACAGGCATTGATCACTGAGTCAGGTCGACAAGCCCGAGCACGCGCGAATGTGCAGAAGGGTCAGATTGATCACTCCGCGGCCGAAGCGAACATTACGCGCCGCGCGCCGCTCATTCCGAAACCCAAAGCCCTCATCGAGAAACGGACTCCGCGAGGTGGGGATGGAAGTCATTCGAAGGGCGCCGGTCACGGCTTGAGAAGGCCCCACGTCACAGATCTCAAAACGGTGTCAGGACTCAAAGTAGCTTTCAACGAAGGGGACTACGGCGAACAGAATCCATTCTATTTGGTGAAGCAGGACGGGCGAACCATTACGGT
The DNA here is from genome assembly GCA_963763995.1 of uncultured Verrucomicrobiae bacterium. Lineage (GTDB taxonomy): Bacteria > Verrucomicrobiota > Verrucomicrobiia > Chthoniobacterales > UBA10450 > CAVTTH01. Next base: position 54,197 of record CAVXQL010000007.1, read on the forward strand.
GACATATAACCGCGAGCATCCGTTTTGGCGCGAGTTTTTGGAACATGCGTCAGACCCCAAAGTAGTCGCTATCCTCGACTACCTCGTGTTTGCGATGACAAATTCCGAACTGCTTATGCCCGAACCAGCGAGCATCGTGAAAACAAACGTCAACGCGACTCTCGTTGGGTTGCTCGTCTAACCAAACCATCCGGTATGAATATCTGTGGCGTCAGCCTCAGCGGTGTCGTTGCGTCACTCGCGCTGCTCGAAATGACAGACAATGGGTTTCGCGTCATCGACTGCAAAACGAAGCGGGTAGAGCTTGGAAAGGGGGATGACGCGACGTCCGTAAAGTCGTTTCGCGACGCATTCGCTGCCTTGGACACAGATCACAACATCGAGGTGATTGCGATCAAAAGAGAAACACAGGCGGACCGTTTACCGGAGGCGCGATGACCTTCAAAATGGAAGGCCTGATTCAGTGCATTGACGCTGATGTGCAACTAGTCGCACCGATAACGATTGCACAATGTGTTAAACGGAATGGCTATGTGCTGCCAGTAGGTCTGCACAAATATCAAACGGAAGCCTTCGAGGTGGCTGCGGTCGCGGCAGGTCAAAGATCATCATGACCCAGCTTCTTCTAGATTCCGTGAACGCGCCGATCGAGATTCGCGAGTCTTTAAGGCGCTATCCAACATCACGTTCGAGAAACAATCAAACAAGGGCGCGAACGGCTATCTGTTTTTTGGTCGGAACCGCATACTTAACCAACGCGTAGCTGTGAAGTATTATTACTGGGGAGGTGATCGTGCGGAACACGCGGAACCGCAACAGCTAGCGGAAATCGACTCCCCGCACGTGATTCGCGTTCATATGCTGATGTTCTCGACAGTCATTGGGCGTTTTTCGTCACGCCGTTTTGTAAGAACGGTGATCTAGACGAATTAATCGCGCATGGCCATGTGGCGTAGCCGAGGCAGTGCGGCAAACCTGCAATGTGCTCAATGGTCTCACACATTTGCATTCAGCCGACTAGTACATCGCGATCATAAGCCTGCTAATCTTCTAACTTAGCGACACCCGAGATGCACAAATCGGTGACTTCGGATCCGTAAGACGCTTGCCCGAGGGTAACGAGTCTGTTTCAGGTTCAGGTCACTCGCTGCTTTATCGCCCGCCGGAATCGGTATCGTCAGGCAGTTATGGAATCGAAGGAGATCTGTATCAGGTCGGATTGCTGTTTTACCAACTGCTAGGCGGTTATCTGCCATACGAAGAAATTGCGTGGCTGAACGAGGTTCAACGGCAGCACTATTCAACGATCGCGGACAATTTTGAGCAGGCTCGATATGTCGACGGGATCGTGAAGGGTAGAATTACGACTGGGACAATTGCCTCGCTGGAGTCACTTCCCGAGTGGGTCGATCCCCAGATTCGTAAGATAATCCGTAAAGCCACTCACGTGGATCCCGCTCACCGGTTTGCATCCGCATCTGAGTTTCTAAACAAGTTGAGATCCGTCAGCCTCAAAGTCGCAGACTGGGCGATCGTTGATGGATTTCCCACTTTGCGCAGTCGCCGGACTTACCGAATCGTGCCGGACGGACAAGAGGGGGTTTTTGCCGCTCAAAAAAAATGTCCGCTCGGTTGGCGACGAGTCGCGAATCTCTCAACGGGCACGCTGAGTAAGTTGTTAAGGAGTGAACATTCATCCCACTTCGTTCTTGTCTTGCCGACCGTCTCTGCCGCGTCACGGTAAAAGCCACCACGGCCGCACTCCCGTGTCTGCTTCTACTTTGTCAGCAACAATTTCGTCAAGGCGGGCTGCCAAACGATCAACAAAATTTCGCCATTTCCTTGCCCGCTTTTTACTGTCGCTGATTGCCGTGTGCAATTTGGTTCCTAGCTGTCGACAATTCGTTCAATGTCTGCCGACTCGCTGGTTGGAAAATTTTTGCCAGTGAATGTGTGGGTGATGCATCACCCACGGGATGCCGAGATTGAAATACAGTGCGTTCACCTTGAACACATTCGCATTGTGATTTCGTTCACTCGTCGATTTTTTCAGTGCGTTACGGTCTGCGACCGGGTATCCCGCGACAAGAGATCGATGCCGCTGTATAGCGCCGATCCATATTTGATCTTCAAGCCGTTCGGAAATAGGCAATCCTGTAAAGCACGGTCGCGCCGCGTCGTTGCGCAGGTCGACCAACATCTGGTGGACAAATTGCATCTCGAGCCAGAAGGACTTCATCGACATCTGTTAGTCGAGTTCGAAGGTGAATGAGGGCTTCTGATGGCATTTTGCACCAATCGTAATTTATGCTTTCGCGTAAACTTCCGAACCTTTCTTAACGAAGTCGGCGGCTTTCTGTTCCTTCGCCAAGGCTCCCATCTTCACTGAAAAAGCTACACGTGGCGAGATAGCGGGACAGGGAATTGCGCGAAGAAAAGTCATGGGTCAGCGATACGCCTGACGACGATGACGGATTCGCTACACTCGCACAACTCGAATCAGCGCGTAAAAGGCTTCGCCTCGGTTTTCACCAAGACCGAGTTGCCGGCTTCCAAAATTCCAAATTTCGGTGCCCGGCCTCTCTCCCAAGCACGTATCCGTCCAGCCGTAAAGTTGGCGCCCAAGCAACGCTCTAGACCGACTGTGGCGCAGGGAAAGCTCGCCGGCCTCCCGATGAACTCCCGACCTTGATTCCCAAGCCGCCCGCGTTCTGTGCCGTAATGGTTACACCCTGCGAACCCCTGCGCGGCTGTCGTTTTTGTCCTTACGTGAGGTGACGGTGTATTTCATTTGAAATTCTTCTTGTTGGACGCGGGCTCGCGTTCTGCGTCCGGCTCAAACCGCAGAATGTCGCCAGGCGGCACGAGAGCGCCCCGCAGATCGCCGCGTAAAAGGCTTCACCTCACGCGGCTTCACCGGGCTGGTCTTCCGCGTCCGGCTCAAACTTCACAATGTTGCCAGGCTGACATGAGAGCGCTCCACAAATCGCCTTGGTATCTGAAGTGATGCTTCTTTTTTGGTTTGCTCGTGCGGCCATCTCTCCTATTCAATCGTTACGCGGTTGAAGAGAATTGCGTCTGGTTTAGAATCTTGACGACGAGACCGCTAACGATCCTCACTTCAACCAACTACAATCCGGAAAGAACCATGAAAACCAACTTCTATCTCGCGGGCGGTGTCTGCGCCGCAAGTCTCGCTTTTTGCATGCTGCTTAATGCGCAGCCCTCACCCACAACAACAGCTTCACCTGCAGCTTCTCCGGCCACTTCGCCCTCCCGCCCGCCAGCCACCCGCCCACTGCCATTTCGTGGGAAGATTTTGGCGGTCGATCAGAAAGCGAAAACATTTACTGTTGGCCCTATGGTCAAAGGGTGGGAATCGTTGCCCTTGAAGGTCACAGATAGTACGAAAATAATGAAGGGTCGTGCTCCCGGGACGATGTTGGACATCGTCCAAAATGAACATGCCAGAGGCACGTATTTGCAACGAGCTGACGGCACACTGGAAGCGACGACGGTAAGAATCGGGAGGTAGCCGAATCGAGTCGATCAACTTTTGCTTCTTATCCCGATTCCATACTTCTCCTCGCTGGCACTCAGGAATTTCATATCGATTGCGACGCTTATAGATCTTATCCAAGACACGTTTTTGGGCTGTTTCATTTGGAATTCTCCTTGTTAGGCGCGGGCTCGCGTTCTGCGTCCGGCTCAAAGCGCAGAATGTCGCCAGGCTGGCGCGAAGAAAGTATGAAGGCAGAAGGATGAAGTAGGAATTGGAATTGCCGCGACGGCAATGCCGCTCCGGTCGGCGAGTTCGGTCAGCGTCATCCGCCGATCGTGAAGGAGGTCGTCGAGCTTGATCTTGATCGCCATGTTACACCGTCCCCTTTGAGGTCTTCGCGCATGAGCGTGCCTTCCGCGAACACGCGGGCGAGCCGTCGCAGGAATTCGTTCATCGCGCAGAACCTTTCGCGTCCGTGGCATACTTGGCGAGCAGGGCTTGAAAGCGCGGATCGTCGCGAATCCGATCCCAAACCGGATCGATTCGCAGCGTGGCGATGGAGACGGTCTCGCCTCCCGACGAAGACATGAGCTGATCGAGATGATCGATGGCGGCTTGGGTTTCGCCAACCTGCGCCTCGGCTCGCGCCAGCCGCTCGAGATGAAACGCCCCGACGATGACATCGCGCGACATCGGCAAGCGTTCCACGGCGGCGCGCCCGGCTTTCAGCGCAGCCTCCTTTTGCCCTAGTCCGGCATACACGAGGCCCAGATAACTCTCCGCGTCGGTCGCCTGTTCCGGATTCTTGAGTAGCTCCATTAATTCCTTTTCCGCTTCCAGAAAGGCAGCGCGCGCCGAGGTTGGTTCGCCCTTAAGCGCCAGTGCCTGACCGCGCAGAAGGTTGAGCGGCGCCACACTGTGTTCCCAGCGAGTCATAAGCCACGGCGGAGATTTCGCGATTGCTGCGAGGGCTTTGTCCGGCTGCCGCGTCATCATCGCCAGCTTAAAGCGAAGCAGGGAAACGGCTCCCTGCGGATCGGTGCCCGCGGGGATTGCGTCGAGCATGCGGGCGGCGCCAGCGGTGTCGCCGCGGTAGATGGTATTCGCGGTCCGTTGTTCAATCGCCTCGAAATCGTCCGGGAAGATCGCGAGCGAACGCGCGTAATAGGTGTCAGCTTCTTCGTAACGTCGCAGCGCGGTGTAGGAGTTGGCAATTTCACGCGGCAGGGTCGAGTCGCGCGGATCGAGGACCATCGCCTGCTGTAGCTCTGGAATTCCGCGATTTGCAACACCCTGGCGCCGGTGCACATAGCCAAGCGCGGCTAAGACTTCGGCGTCGTTAGGCAGACCGCTGCGCGCGAGGCCGAATTCCTTCAAGGCCGCTTCATATTCGCGATGACACCAGTAATGGACATAGCCCATGGCGAGGTGCGCCTCGGGCAGGTTTGGTTGCAAAGCCAACGCGCGCTCGGCCGCGGCGCGCGCATCTTCCACGACCGCGCTGCTGTTATCGACGTTATACCAATGCAGATAACTCAGGAGATAAGACATCCGCGCGTAGGCCTGAGCGAAGTCGGGATCGGCCGCCACCGCTCGGCGGAAATAATCCACCGCGGTCTTCCCGTCCGCAACGGGATCCCGGGAGGCGCTGGTCTGGAGTTGATTGAAAAGATATTTGCCCTTCAGAAACAGATCATAGGCTTCTGGATTTCTTGTTGGCACGTTCGCAACCCGGGCCGATTCCGCCGGCAGGAGTTTGGCCTTGAGCGCATCGGCGACAGCCTGCGCGACTTCGCTCTCGACCGAGAAGATATTCTTGATGTCGCGATCGTAGCTCTCGGCCCAGAGGTGTGAATCGCTCTCCGCCTCGATCAACTGGACGTTGACACGTATCGCGCCTGATGCGCGTTGCACGCTTCCCTCCAGAATATTCGCCACGCTCAGTTGCCTCGCGATTTCGCGCAGGTTATCCGGCTTGCTGGCGTAACGCATGGTCGAGGTGCGCGAGATCACCTTCAGGGCGCTGATCTTGGCGAGGCGGGTCAGGATCTCGTCTTGGATGCCTTCGACGAAGTAGGCGTTTTCTTTCTCGGCACTGAGGTTCTCGAAGGGCAGCACCGCGATCGATTTGGCCGGGATCCCAACGGACGGAAAAGACGACGCCGGAGTCGCAGCAACGTTTGCAGGAGCAACCGCCGCGGCTACGACGGCCGGCGCGCGCGAAACGCTGGCAAACCGCCAGAGGAAGCCGCCGCCAAGCGCCAGCAGGAGCGCCAGAATCAGCAGTTCGGTCCCGGTGACGCGCTGCGCGCCGCGTTCCCCGTGATACCAGGCCAGGACCAGCGTGACGAAAAATCCGACGCTCAGCGCAATGATAACGAAACGCATCGTTTGCTCGGGCCAGCCAAAGCGCTGTGCGACAATGTCGATCCCCTGAAGGAGCGCGAAGGCGGCCGCGACGTACGCCACCGTCCATTGCACCAGCTTGCGCTGCTTCAGGCGTTGCAGGAATTCGTTCATAGCGCGAGCAGGTCTAGTCGTTACGGTGTCGGAGTTCGGCAAAGAGGTTCATGTTATTCCGCGCGAATGCGGATCTTAGATCGGGGAAGCTGCGACGGCGAGTGGCTCCTCCCCCGCGGGGATTTCCCTTGGCCATTTTACCTGTGCAAGCGGCCCGGTCAGAAACACCCAGGAAGCGCCGCCCAAAAGGGTGATGGTGGCGGCCAGCACAAAGGCCCACCAAAATTGGCCGGTGCGATCTACCACCAGGCCGGTCAAGGGTGCAACGACCACGCCGGCCAGGTTACCGATTGCATTCTGCAGCCCGGTCCATCTCCCGGCCACTGACGGCCCGGCCAGGGTTTGGGCAAAGACATAGATTGTGGGCCCAGTGAAACCGCAGGCGAAGCCCATGACCATGAGACAAACGAACGAGGTACGGGCGCTCGCCGCCGCGCAACCAAGGAGGCCGGCCGCGATCATAACATGACCAATCCCCATCCAGAGCTTGCGCACGAAATTCGGGCTGGCCCCGGTGCGAATCCATGCATCAGCCGTCCACGCCAGGATCGGTGAAGCGATGGCATACATGAGATAGAACAGCGCCCCTTCCCTCGCCATCTCCTGCATCGAAAGATGCCGTTCGCTGACTAGAAAGAATGGCAGCCAAACGATCATGAGGTAGAACGGATAGTTACTGCAAAAATGTCCGAGCGCCGTCCCCCAAAACGCCCGTCGGCGAACAATTTCCCCGACCGATGCCGGACAAACAAAACGCTCCGAGGTCGCAGCCGCTTTCGGCATCCAGCAAATCCATGGCACGAGCCAGAGCAAGCCGGCGAAACCGAGCACAATAAAAACTGGTCGCCAGCCGTAAGCCGCCATCAGGTCGCCACAGAAGAACGTGCCGAGCGCCGGACCGAGACTCATTCCGCTGATGATGGCTGCGTTGGCAACACCGCGGTGTCCCTGTGCGATGTGACGCGCGAGGATCTTGCCATAGGCTGGAAAAGCGACTGATTCGCCTGCGCCGAGCAAGAGCCGGCAGGCCATTAATGTCGCAAAGCCATGAACGACGCCGGTCAATCCTGTGGCCAAAGACCAGATCGCAAATCCGCCTGCCAGCACCCAGTTCACATCGAAGCGGTCCACCAGCCAGCCGCTCACGATCATGAGAGTCACATAAGTCCAAAAGAAAGCGCCCAGGAGAACGCCGAGATGATAAGCCGAAAGGTGGAGCTCACCTTTCAATAACGGCGCCGCCACCGAGAGATTGCCGCGATCGACATAGTTAATGAAGACCGAGAGCGCGAGAAGGAAAAGAAGCGTCAGAGTCCTGCCGCCGATCGGTTGCCGACTGCTCTGCGTGTTTGTCATCATGGGTTCCAACCGGTCTCTTGAGATTGAAGTTAGGCAATAACCGCGTCGGCGACGGCCGACTTGTAAACGTACCGCCGTTTCAATTCAGCGAAAAAGCTCATGTCCTTACTCCGCGAACCCCATCTTCTTCACCAGCGCCGCGAAACGCGGATCATCGTGCAGGCTGGCCAGCGTCGGGTCGTAGCGCAGGCGTGGCATGCCGGTGTCGTGTTGGTCGTAAGCGCGATCAAGCCACTCGAAAGCGCGGCCTTTCTCCCCACGCCAGGCGTAGACCGCAGCGATCTGAAACGCTGATCCGGCCGTGTATTTCGTCTTTAGCGTGTCCAGCGCCTGGTCCGATTCCGACGCGTGTCCGAGCGTATGTTCGATCATCGCGGTCCCGGTCAATCGGAAGGCCTCATCCGCGGAATTGAAATGGGCGAGCGCGTTTTCCATCTTGCCTTCCTTCAAGTCGAGATAGCCCATGAGATAGTTGGGCCATCTCGTTCCGGGATTAATCTCGAGGGCATGCTGCCAGGCCATGCGCGCCTCGGCGTCCTGGCCCGAGCAAAAAAGGAGCAGGCCAAGGAAGCGCCATGTCTCCACCGACAACGGGTCGATCGCAGCCGCCTTGCGCGCCATCGCGATCGCTTCCGTCTGATGTCCGCTGAAGAACAAACTCTGCGAGTAGGAGGACAGCAGCCCGGCATTGTTGGGATCGAGTGCCAGGGCTCGCTTGAAATCCGCCGCTGCACCCTGCCAATCCCAGGCACGACTGTAGCGAAGGTATCCGCGGAGGCTGTAGCCCGAGGCCAAATCCGGGGCCAGTGCAATCGCCTCTTCCACTGTGGCCAACGCCTGCTTGATCCCCTCCGCGCGTTGCGCCGGGTTGACGGCAACTTCCGCAGCCACGGCCTGTGCGTTCGAGAGCGCCACGTAAGCGTTGGCGTAGTTAGGATCGAGCGCGATCGCTTTCTGGAATTCCGCCGCCGCCAGGTGGCTCGTCTGCATGCGATCTTGCCGGACAATATTTATCCCGAGCAGGTAGTGTTCGTACGCTTCGGGATTGCTGGTGCGCTGCGTCTTCGGCAGCTGCTGCATTGGTAACAGCTTGACCTTGAGCGCGGCGACGACGTCACCCGCGATCTCGTCCTGGACCTTGAAGACATCGGTCATCTGGCGGTCGTAGGTTTGCGACCAGAGATGCGAACTGTCGGAAGCGCGGACGAGCTGCGCCGTGATGCGCAAGGTATTAGCGGACTTGCGCACGCTGCCTTCGAGCACGTTGGCGACGTTCAGCGCCTTGGCGATGGTCGCGACATCGACTTCCTTGCCCTTGAACGAAAACGACGAGGTGCGCGCGATTACGCGCAACTGTGGAATTTGCGCCAACTGGTTGAGCAATTCTTCGGACAAGCCATCGGAGAAGTATTCCTGCTCTTTGTCGGAACTCATGTTGACGAAAGGCAACACGGCAATCGATTTGGAAGAGACTTCATTTGCGCCGCCCGGTTTGCTCGGTGCTGTGATGCGTCCGAGAAAAAACAAACCGAGCGACATCGCACCTGCAATCATGACCACAAGAATCCAGACGCGATGACGCGGCCGTTGCGCCGCTGCTGCAATATCGACGTCTTCGGTCCGTTTCAATCCTTCCGGCGTCAATTCGAATGCCCAGGCGATGACAAGCGCGATCGGAAATCCAATCACGATTGCAAGCACGACGAGACGCACCGCCCAATTTGGAATCTCGAAAAACGGAAAAACCTGCGTCGCTACTTGAACCAAAAGCCAACCGACGACGGCGTAGGCGACCGCAACTTTGTAAACGTTGCGTCGCTTCAACTCCCTGAAAAATCCGTTCACTGTTCTAGTCCTGCGGTTTGTCGCTATTGGCAAATAATTGAGCCGGGTGGAGTTTAAGCAGTAACACGGAGATGAAAGGCAAATCTTTGGATTCGCCGCGGAGCTTCATCTCGATCTCATCGTCTGACAATAATCCCGACCAGCGGCGGATGTCCCCATTCTGTCCCGGATGCAAACCGACGCCCGACGGTAACTCAACCGCCGACTGCCTGGTAATGACCAAGGCCGCGCATGGGAAGAGGCGCGGCTGCCGACGGAATGAAACAGTTACGGTTTCGTAATGTCGACCCTATAAAACTTCACAACGCCGCTTCCATCGAAGTCCGTCACGGTGCGTTCCTGCCCGTTGTCGCTAAAGATCGAGTTAATCAACGGCGCGTAGCTTCTTCTCGTTAGGCTAAGCTATTGACAGCGCAAGGCACCTCACGGCAAAGCGGTTCCAGATCTCGATTTCACGACGCTGATGTCACTGGCGTTGACGACACCATTAAAATTAACATCTTCCCGGAAATTGGAACTCGTAGTCGCTTGTCCCGATTGGCTCTTGGTTTGACCAACGTCGGATGCACTCACACTTCCGTTGCCATTGGTGTCGCCGATGAGCAGACCCATGACCGCCGGAAGAGAGTCACTGAAGTTCCCGTCTGAATCATTCACGTTACTCAAAGTCACCGTGATGTACTGGGCGTTCGGCAGACTGGTCAGATTCGCAATGTAGTTATGCGAGTCGGCGGGATCGATGTTGCCGCTGCTCGGTCCCGGCTGAATCACACCGGTGGCCGTCGCAGTCACGCCGGGTGTGCTGGTTAAGGGGTTCGCGAAAGTAAAGACGACCGTGTAGATGGAACTGTTCCGGCATTCAACTCCAGCCAGGCCGCCGCTCAGTGGCAAATTGATGTCAAACGTCCCGGCGCCGCCGTGTGTCAGGCGCGAAACGGCGAGCATGAGCAAATCGGAAAGCTGACCAACGTAGCCGGGCTTGTTCGTGTAGGACCCGCTCGCGCTTACGGCGGAGGTACCGGTGGCGAATTCACCAACAGCGCTGCCGCGCAGCGAATAGCTGGCGCTCTGCGCATTAACGCCGCCCGTATCCATTGTGTCCGTGGTGATCGTGTAATCCGCCGACATTCGCGGACCCGCATGGACCGAGGTGACTAGAAACAAGCAGAACAACATCAGCCCCGTTCGAAGTAATCCGTTCATCTTATTGCTCAGTTTCTTTGTTGCTGGCGATTGTGTTTGCGACCGGTTCTGCGGCCGGCATGGAAATCTCAAGTCGCGTGAGCCGCGCATCGCGTTCCTTGTCGCGCGCCTCGAGTGTGGCGAGACGTTTCGCATTGGCGGCATTCTCACTGCGCAAGGTCGCGTTCTCATTGCGCAACGAACCGAGTAAAGTTAGATATAACTTTAAAAAAAAAAAAAAAAACTATAACAAAAAAAAGAGGTTTGCCTTTAGAGCTTCGATTTCTCTCTGCATCTGCTGGGTGGCGGAGACGTTCAGCATCGCGATGGCGTCGTAATCCACATTGCGGAAGTCCTTCACCTCGCGGCCATAGACGAAAACCTTTTCCGTGGCCGGCTTGAAGTCGGTGCGGAACGCGCCGCCCTGCACCTCCAGCACTTCGTAAACACCCTGCGCCTCGTCGGTGATCAATTTCACCCGCTCTCCTTTTTTGAGGTCAGTCGCGAGCGCGATCCAGCCGTCGTTGATCGTGGCCAACTTGTAAATGTCGGGCACCTCACCGGTTTGTTTGGTGACGGCTTGCGGGAAAACCTTTTCCACCTGCTGCGCGATCACTTTCTTGAAGGGCGCGTTTCCGTGCGCAATCACATCCTTGTAGCGGTAATCGGTGATCTCGATCCCCAGCAGCGTGCTAGAGATCGCGCGCCGCATCCGAGCGCCCGATGATGTTTTTGACGCGCTCGTCGGAGATCGCGATGAAACTGCCGGTGGTAAATCACATCGCCGTTGGCATAGATGGCCGAGGAATAGGTGCCGGCAGAGTAAATATTTGGCCAAATTAAGGTCGAGGAATTAAAACCCGGTTGGATCAAACCAAAAGTATAAGAGCCGGTATTGGTGCCAACTTCCAATCTCCCGTGGGTTGCGCTGCCCAAGCCGACGCCGAGTGTGCCTGTGAAATCTGCGTTACCTTGCACGTCCAGTCGGTTTGCCGGCGTTGCCGTGCCGATGCCGACATTCCCGGTGCCATATTGAATCATGAATTGCGGCGCGCCGCCGATCCAGTGTCGAATATGCCGAAGGAGTAGTACTGATCTCCGAAGTTGCTGTCGGATTCGGGCACGCCGATCTCCCACGTCCAGCCCACCCGCACCCCCCGTCGCGGTGGTGCTAAATCGCACGATTGCCTCGCTCAGAGCGCTGGGATTGCCGACGTGTAACGGACGCTGTGGAGCATTCGTGCAGATGCCGACGTAGCAGGCAGAGCGATAAACATTGCTGCCTGTCGTTGTCCAGACCCCGATGGAGGGATCTAGTTTGGCAGCAGTCACCGCTGCATTTGCGATGTTTGTGGTAACGACGGCGCTCGAAGGCGAGCTGCACCGAGGTTACGGCTGCATTCTGAATGTTCGCCGTCGCAACGGCATTTGAGGCTAGCTGTGTGTTTGTAACTGCACCAGAAGCAATGCTCGCAGAGGTTACTGCACTGTTGGCCAATTGCGCACTGCCCACCGAACTCGGCGCCAGTTGCACTGAAGTTATCGCCCCAGTTTGGATGTCGGCGGTCGCGACGGAATTATTGGCCAATTGCGTGTTTGTAACAGCACCGGCAGCTATATTCGCAGATGAAACCGCATTGGCTGCTAATTGCGTGTTTGTGACAGCACCGGCAGCTATATTCGCCGATGAAACCGCATTGGCTGCTAGTTGCGGCGTATCTATCGCTCCGGCCGCGACGTGACTTTCCTCGACGATCGTCCACAGATTATTACCCAGGTACTGGAGAGCTGCCGTGCTGCCCTGCCCGCCACTTGTGCCATTACTGGTATAAAGTTGTCCACCGCTGACGGCGGCGAGGAGCTTGGTGCCATCAGCAGAAGAGGCGACCGAAATCCACTGGGCAGTGCCCGTGGGCGGAGTCCAACTCACTCCCGAATCGATCGAGGTATAAAGTTGTCCATTGTTGACGGCGGCGAGGAGCTTGGTGCCATCGGAGGAGGAAGCCACCGAGGTCCAGGTGCGACTGCTCTCGCGCGGCGTCAACTCACTCCCGAATCGGTCGAAGTATATAGTTGTCCACCAAAGACGGCGGCAATGAGCTCGGTGCCGTCGGAGGAGGAAGCCACAGAGCGCCAGTGGCGCGTGCTCTCGCGCGGCGTCCAACTCGCTCCCGAATCGGTCGAAGTGTAAAGTTGTCCATTGTCGACGGCGGCGAGGAGCTTGGTGGCGTCGGAGGAGGATGCCACCGAGGTCCAGCTGCGACTGCTCTCGCGCGGCGTCAACTCACTCCCGAATCGGTCGAAGTATAAATCAGCGCGCCGACCCCGCTGGATACGACCGCGACCAGCTTGGTGCCATCGGCAGAAGAGGCGACTGCCTGCCAACTCCGACTGCTCTCGCGCGGTGTCAACTCACTCCCGAATCGGTCGAAGTATATAGTTGTCCACCAAAGACGGCGGCAATGAGCTTGGTGCCGTCGGAGGAGGATGCCACGAGCTCCAACTGCGAGTGCTCTCGCGCGGCGTCCAACTCATTCCCGAATCGGTCGAAGTATAAAGTTGTCCACCGCCGACGGCGGCGAAGAGCTTGGTGCCGCCGGAGGAGGATGCCACCGAGGTCCAGCTGCGATTGTTCTCGCGTGGTGTCCATGGCCTCGCGACGAGTTGTTGTCCATTACTGAAATCAAACGTCCATCCACCTGCGCCTACACCGGCTACTTGCACAACATCACCGGCATTCGCGTTTCCCGGCACACCAATAGTGGTAAGCGAAGCCGAAGTCGCTGCGTAGCTGGTATTAGGCTGCGCAAGCTGTGTTGTGCCTGTAATATTGAAGCTTGTAGCCAGAGCGCCGGGCGCGAGTTGCGGTGTGCCAACGGCGCCATTGGCAATGTTGGCCGCGCCCACCGCGCCGGACGCGAGCTGCGCTGTGCCAACCGCGCCATTTGCCAATTTGGTCGACGTAACAGCGCCGGTTCCCAGCTTCGCCGTCGTGATTGCGCCGTCTGTGATATCGCTCGCCATCAAGGCGGAACCAGCCGCGACAATGCGCTGATCGGGTGTGAGCAATTGCGAGAGATGCGTACCGTCGTTAAACGAGACCCGCAAGCGAACATCAGAGTTGGCGAAGACCGTCGCAGGTATAGGGATTGTCATGTTCGTGATCGAAGTGTCGCCGAGGAGAACGGAGTAAAGTCCCTTCGTTACGGTGAGAGTGACGGCGGCAGAGGGCTCCGAGCCGTTCACGCTCGACCCGTTGTTGCTCCAGTAGTGGTAGTGCCCGCGGCATTGACCAGGGCGAACTTGAACTGGCCCGAGCCGTCAAAATTCGTGGCACCGACAAGGACGCGTCCCTGATAGTTGATGATCTGCGGCACCTGCGCGTGCAGGACAAGCGTGACGCTACAGAGGCAGAATACGTACGGAAGCAATTTTCGGGAGTGTTTTCATTTTGTGATTCCTTAGGTTCCGGGCGTGAATCACGCCGACCCTCGGGTCACTTCACTGCCCCCCTACCGCCCCCTCGCATACAGCGATCTGATCGAAGGTTGGGGGGTTTTTACTCAATCGCTCTCAAACAAGTAAGCCTAACCGCCAACGGCCTGATAATGGCCGAGGCCGCGCTTCCACATCAGGTGCGCTGCGGCCCACATGACCAGAACCCATCCCGCTTGAATCAATAGTGCCTCGATCAATTCGCGTCCCCGCAGGCGTTCCAGGAAAATGCCGATCGGGCAAAAGAGCTCGTAGTAAAACGGCAGCCATTTCATCACCGCCTGCACGCCAGCAGGCATGATATCGACAGGAAACATCTGGCCGCCGAGGAAGTATTCGAAGGAATAGACAATGAAAACGATGGTCGAGATTTCGAGAATCCAGAAGGCCATCAAGGCCAGTGTGTAAGTGAGAAAGAACTGGATGAACGCCGCCATGATGAGCGAAATGACGGCGAAGAGATATGTCGTTAGGTTGGATGGCAGGACGATGAAGTGCCGGTAGTAAAAGAAAATCAGCCCGATCGGCACAATCGTGACCGCGGTATAAACCAGCCTGCCGCTGAGGAAGATGCTGGTGCGGTAACCGAGATAGTTGACCGGCTTGGTCAGGTAGGAATTGATCTGCCCCTCGCGGATGTCGGCGGCGATCTGCCATTCGTCTTCGGTCGGGGTAACGAGATTCGAAACGAGAATTGCGAGCAGGTAGTAATAGATCATCGACGAATAGTCGTAACCGTGCATTCCTCCGCCGCGCTCCTTGAAGATGGCGCGCCAGAGGAAGACGGTGCCGGCCAGCGGAATCAGGCCGAAGAGAGCGCGCAGAAAATAGTTCCAGCGGTAAACGAAGGTGTTTTGCAAACCGAGGTTAAAGACCGTGACGTATTTTCGGAGGTTCATGCGGTCTCAGTTAACGGATCTTAACGACTCAAGATCGCGAAGCTGCCGATCGTGCAGACGAGACATGAAGAGAAGCGCGCAGGTCGCGCCGATCAGCGCGAAGAACATGTCCTCCTGCGTGTCCCAGATGTCGCCCTGGGTGCCGAGGAAGGCCGTCGCGGCACTCCCGCTGGACAGCGCAGTCCACCATTCGATCAATTCGTAGACAGCGCTGATGGCCAGGCAGGTGCAGAGAATGAGAAACGGCATCCATTTCCGCCGGTTGAAAACTTGGAGGCGAAGATAGACTTCACGCGCGATCAGGGCCGGGACGAAGCCTTGCGCGAAGTGTCCAAGGCGATCGAAATGATTGCGCTGCCAGCCAAAGATCGGCCGCAACCAATCGAAAATCGGAACGCGCGCGTAAGTGTAATGACCACCGATGCAGAGAATGGAAATGTGAATTGCGATTAACGTGTAACAAAGGGTCGTGAAACGAAAGCGGCGATAGGTCGCGAGGAGAATCGCCAAACCAGCGAGCCCCGGAGCAACTTCCAGCCACCAGGTGAATCGATCGTAAGGCCACCAGCCGGACCAGCACAGGACAACGACAACTCCCGCGAGCAATGCGAAATGCGAAGCGGGAATTCGCTTCACCGTTTACTCTTCTCTTTCGCGCAAGATCCGCTGCCAGTTTGATCGCGGCGATCATGCTGTCCGGGACGGGCGATTCCTTTCCCCGCAATTCCGAAGGCGGTGCCGTGGTCGGGACTCGTGCGGGGGAAAGGCAAGCCGAGAGTTACATTCACTCCGTCGTGAAAGGCGTGGAGCTTCAGCGGGATGAGTCCTTGATCATGGTACATGCACAGAACAGCGTCCCAATCACCCTGCGCAGCGCGATGAAATATGGTGTCGGGCGAGAACGGCCCATCGACGATGGCGTTTGCCCTGCAAGCACTTTGCAACTGCGCGACAGCGGGTGCGATCACATCTATTTCCTCGCGACCGAGCGCGCCCGATTCGCCCGCATGTGGATTTAACCCCGCCACCGCGATGCGCGGTGCGCGATCAAGCCGGCGTCGTAGAAATTCGTTCAGCAGCAAACCGACTCGAACAATCTCCTCCGCAGTTAATGATGAAGCCACATGGCTCAACGGCAGATGCGCAGTCACGAGCGCGACGGTGATTTTTCCGCCGGTCAGGAGCATGGCAAAATTCTGAATGCCGCAACGCTCCGCGAAAAACTCGGTCTGTCCCGGAAAGGCAAACCCGACTTCGTACATCCGCGCCTTGTGAATAGGACCGGTAACGACGGCGTCAACTTTGCCGGCGCGGGCAAGTACCACTGCCTCCTCCAAAGCCGCAAGAGCCGCGTGAGCCGTTTCAGCCGACGGCTTGCCTAACGAGCATTTCGGATACGCCCCGATGATTTCGCAGTGGCAATCGTTCGGCAGTTTTCCGGAGTCCAGCGCAGCCTGAACAATCTCGGGGCCGATGCCGGCGGGATCACCGAGAGTGATGCCGATGTGCCGTCGCATCGCACATTGTCACCACGAAGGACGACCGGTAGCAAGTGGGCGGAACAAGAGAAACCCTAAAAGGTCTTGATATAGGCCTTCTGCCTGAGTCCGGCCAGCCAGTGATCCTGCAGGCGTTGCGCCTCTTCCTGTTTCAGTTTCCCTTCAATCGCCTGACGCACCTCGGCCAATGGAGTCACCACTCCGCCATGCTTTTCGTCGACTTTCAAAATATAATAGTTTCCACCGAGCTCGATGATTTGACTGATTTTGCCGACCGGCAGATTAAAGGCCACTTTTTCCAGCGGCTCGGCCAGCGTCTTGCGCTCGATCCAGCCCCAATCCCCGCCCTGGTCCCGCGTGGTGTCTTCCGAATACATCTGCGCCATGCGGTCGAACTCCGAACCGCGCACGAGTTTCGCGAGAATCTCTTCCGCCAGGGCCTTTTGCGCGGCCGCGTCCGAGCCATGACCGGGAATCATGATCATGCGTAACTTGATCTCTTCCTTGCTCGTGAATTCTTCCCGATGTTTCGCGTAGTATTCGCTAATTTTGGCCGGCGGAACGACTGTGTTGGGTCTTGCGTTCTTGCTCCTCATGGCCGCTACGATGATTTTTTCCAACTGCATCCTCCTGAACTCGGTCTCGGTGAAGTTCTGCGCCTGCAGCGTCTTGATAAAAGTGTTGCGATCGCCACCGAAATTTTCCTGGATAACCTTTTTCACTTCCTGGTCCACGACATACGGCGGGATCTGAAACTTCTCTTTCTTAAAAGATTGGAGGATCAATTGGCGATCGATCAGATCCTGCAGCGCCGCGACCCGGGCTTCTTTCATTTTGTTCGCCAACTCCTCGCCGGAAAACTGGGTGTGAAGCAGCCTTTCGCGCGGGGCGACGAGGTCGCGTACCTGGGAATAAGTAATCACATCGCCATTCACCACGGCGGCGATTCCGTCGATGATTTGCTGGCCTGCAGCCAGCGCTCCGCGGCAAAGGGGTGATAAGGGCATGAGCAAAATCACACTCAGGCTCACGAAAGAAAATAGGCGGATCATGAATTCAAAGGCTCTTAATCAGTCCCAGGATTTCCCCGAGGTGCTGCTCGATTCTACCGGAACTTATGCGAGGAAATTTGCCACCGACAAGTATAAAATCCCCTCGCCGCGTCAGCATTAGTTTCCCTTCGCGCACCTCAACGCGGCTCAAGCCGGCCCGGGCGGCGGAGAGCTTTATTTCGGTGAGAACGAACAAATTGTCAACCGCGGGAGGGAATTTCCCGAACCGGTCGCGCCAATCCTTGCGCGCGCGATCCCATTGCTCGCGCGTCGTGATTTCCGCGAGCCGGCGATAAGCTTGAATGCGCAGCGTGGTGTCCGCGATGTAATCCGTCGGGATAAAAGCAGGCAGCCGGGCGGCGGCGCCGGCGCGCAGGAATTCCGCTTCGTTGGTCGCGACGAAATCGAGGCGAAGTTCGATTTCCAGCCGCGGCCGGAATTTCTCTCCTTTCAACTGCGCGACGGCCTGCTTGAGCAACTGGCAATAGAGATCGAACCCGATCGCCATGATGTTTCCGCTTTGCGCCGTCCCGAGAATGCTGCCGGCGCCGCGAATCTCGAGATCGCGCATGGCGATCCGGAAACCCGCGCCTAACGAACTGTATTGCTTGATCGCGTTGATGCGTTTGCGGGCCGCGCCCACCGTCATCATTTCCCGCGGCAATAAAAGATAGGCATAGGCCTTGTGCTCCGCTCGACCGACACGGCCGCGCAATTGATACAAATCGGCAAGCCCGAAACGGTCGGCCCGATCGATAATGATCGTGTTCGCATTCGGAATATCGAGGCCGCTCTCGATGATCGTCGTGCAGACGAGGACATCGATTTTTCCGGCGACGAAGCGCGCCATGACGGACTCCAGCTCGTCCGCATCCATTTGGCCATGACCGAATTCGACTCGCGCCTGCGGGCAAAGTTCCGCGATGCGGCCACGGACGCGCTCGATCGATTGCACACGATTATGGAGGAAGAAAACCTGCCCCTGACGCTCCAACTCGCGATTAATCGCATCGCGAATGATGCGCTCGTCGTAACCGCAAACCACTGTCTCCACGGGCAGACGATTCAACGGCGGCGTCTCGATCGTAGACATGTCCTTAACCCCGACGAGCGAGAGATACAGCGTGCGGGGAATCGGCGTAGCGGAAAGTGTGAGAACGTCGACAAGCTTGAACAGCTCCTTGAATTTCTCTTTGTGCAGCACGCCGAAGCGCTGTTCTTCGTCGATCACGACAAGGCCGAGGTCCTTGAAAACAACGTCGCCGGAGATGAGGCGATGGGTCCCGATCACGATGTCCACCCCACCCTCGCGCAAGAGTTCAAGAACTTTGCGTTGCTCCGCCTGCGAGCGAAAACGGCTGAGCATTTCGATGCGCACGGGATAATCGAGCATGCGCTGACGAAACGTTTCGTAATGCTGCTGCGCGAGCACGGTAGTCGGCGCCAGCATCGCGACTTGTTTGCCTTCCATGACGGACTTGAATGCGGCCCGAATCGCCACCTCGGTCTTTCCGAACCCAACGTCGCCACAAATGAGCCTATCCATGGAGCGCGCTTCCTCCATGTCGCCCTTGGTCGCAACGATGGCCTTTAACTGATCGGGCGTTTCCCGATACGGAAATGAGTGCTCGAATTCCGCCTGCCATTTGGTGTCGGGTCCAAAGGCATGACCGGGTTGCGTGGCACGCTCCGCTTGAATGGCCAGCATCTTGCCGGCGTAGTCAAAAATCGAAGCAGCTGCGTTTTTCTTTGCGCGAGCCCATTTGGCATCAGCCAGTGAACTGAGCGTCGGCGATTTCTTGCCGACACCGACATAGCGAGAAACAAGATAAGCCTGCTCGAGCGGAACGTAGAGCTTCGCGTCATCGGCGAACTCGAGCACGAGCACTTCCTGCATCCCACCGCCCGCCGCCGGGACGCGGGCAAGTTCCAGGAACCGGCCGACGCCATGCTCGAGATGGACGACCGGATCGCCCTCGATCAATTCGCTGAAATCGATTTGCGCGCGGTTGCGTCCCAGCCGTTCGGCACGTTGCAAGCGGCGTCGTCCATGAGTCGGAAAGCGCCCGAAGAGCTCCGCGCCGGAAAGGACAACGAGGTTTCCAGCTGGAAAAAGGAATCCGCGCGAAAGCGTTCCTTCCACCAATTCGACTCCAGCCAGCGTTGGCGTGCCGCCCATGATTTCGCGGAAGCGCTCGATCTCCCCTTCTGTTTGGAAGTAGATAACGATGCGTGCGCCGGTCGCCCGCCATTGTTGCAGGCGCGCAGAAAAATGAGCGCGTTTCGCTTCGACCAGCATGAAGTCGCCGACCGCGAAATCGCCCACTTCGCAATCCTGAAATGCGCCGGCAAAATCCTCCGGTCCCTCCTCAATCCAGCCTTCGCTGATCTGGATTTCCGCACCGGCATTTTCCTCCAGCTCTACCGCGACGCGGAGATGATCGCCTGCGATGTAGTCGCGAACACGCCCGCCCAGATCGTCGGCTAATCCAAGCCAGACGTCGAACGATCGCAAATTGCGAACCGACGTCTGTGTATCGACATCAAACTCGCGGAGCGATTCAATTTCATCGCCGAAGAATTCGATCCGGACGGGCAGTTGCGCCTGCCAGGAAAACAAATCGATAATGCCGCCGCGGACCGCGAATTGTCCGCGCACTGCCACTTGCGCAACCCGCTCGTAACCGGCGTCGACTAATCTCCGGACAGAGCTTTCCATGCTTTCGCCGCTCCCTTGCTTGAGTTGAATAATACTCGACTGCAACACTCCGGGTCTCGGCGCAGGCTGATTGATGCTCGCGCGGGTCGCGACGATTACGTGCGGGCCGCGCTCGCGAGCGACGAGCATCAAGAGGGAAAATCGTTCCGCGGCAATTTCCGGATCAGGCAGAATATTTTCGACAGCGGCAAATTCGGCTTCGGGCAGGAGGAGCGCATCCGGGAGCCAATTAAGCAAACTTTCATGGAGCATTTCCTGCGAGCGAACACTCGGACAAATGACCCAAAGCGTGTGACGAAGTTCGCGGGCAATTGCCGCAACAAGGAGCGCTTGCGCGGGTTCGATGACATGGGAAAACGCAACCGGTGTATGAGCCTTTGCCAGCACGCGCAGCCTTTGCGCGATCGGTTCCGCCGCGATGACCGCAGAAATGAGCGTGACGTTAGGCGAATCTTCCACGCGGAACGGTCCGCTGATCTAATGGGAACTTCAATGTTCGTCGCATCGCCATCCCGCCGATGAACATGGGCTGGAAGCCCACGCCGCGTGCAGCCTAAAGTTCTCGACCAACGGCTTCCGCCACAGCCCGGAGACGAGGAACGAGCTCGGCGAAAACGCTGGGTGTGAGCGCCTGCTCGCCATCGCTCCTGGCGAATTCCGGCGTGTCGTGCACCTCGATCATCACCGCGTCGGCACCAGCGGCCACGGCAGCGAGCGACATGCGGGGAATGAACTCGCGCAGACCAATCCCGTGAGTGGGATCGACTACGACTGGAAGATGGGTTTTCGATTTCAGAATCGGAACAGCATTCAAATCAAGGGTATACCGCGTCGCATTCTCGAAAGTCCGGATGCCGCGTTCGCAAAGGAGCACATTCATGTTGCCCTCGCTCAGGATGTATTCTGCGCTCATGATCAACTCGTTGATGGTGGCACTGAAACCGCGCTTGAGCAGAACCGGCAACCGGCTGTGCCCGACCTCTTTCAAGAGTGAGTAATTTTGCATGTTGCGAGTACCGATTTGAAGGCAATCGGCGTAGCGCTCGACCATCTCCAGATCGCGCGGGTCCATGATCTCGGTAATAATCGGCAGGCCGGTTTCGGCGCGAGCTTCGGCGAGGAGCCGCAACCCTTCTTCCCGCAAACCTTGAAAGCTGTACGGCGAAGTTCGAGGCTTGAACGCGCCGCCCCGCAGAATTCGGGCGCCGGATTGTTTCACCGTTCGGGCAACCGAGAGGATGTGCTCTTTGCTTTCCACCGCGCACGGACCCGAAATCAGAACGATGTTTTCCCGATCGCCGACTGGGACGTTTCCAATCGTTACCGCCGACCCCGTTCCGTGGTTTTCGGAGGAGGCGGCGAGCTTGTATGGCCGAAACGCCGGAACCACGGCCTCAACGCCTGGCATCGCGGCAAACGGTTTTTCACGCACGCGATCTTCCGCACCGAAGACGCCGATGATCATACGGGAAGCGCCGCGGCTGATCTGCGGCTCGAGCCCGAATTCGCGGACCCGCGCCAAAATACGCTCGACCTCTTCTTCAGTTGCCTGGGGCTGTGCGATAATGATCATCGATCAATCACCAGAATGTCCCCGAGCTGGATGAACTGCAAGCCGTGAGACTCGGGCCAACTTTCGCGGCTAATTCGTAATCGTTACTGGCGTACCGACTGAAACCGATTTGAAGAAATCCTCCGCCATGAATTCCGGCATCCGAATACAGCCATGGGACGCAGGGTAACCGGGCAGATAGCCGGCATGCATGCCGACGCCACCGACGATCCGCATGAAATAGGGCATCGGCGCGCCCTTGAAATGCGTACCAGCCGGTTTTGGATCCGTATCTACGTTCACGTTCGGAACGATCACGTTATCAGCCGCGTCGACATAGTCCCCATACTTGCTGGAGACGTGGTCGACGTCCTTTTGAATGATCGAGAAGTGACCGTTGGGTGTGGCCAGTCCTTCTCGTCCGGTGGAAAGCTGCGAGATTCCCGCCAGTTGCCCACCCTTGTATAAGTAGGCCCGCTGTTCACTGAGAACGATTTTCACCGAGGGCTTGCCAGTCATCCCGTCGCCGTCCCAATACGAAACGGTGTCCTGGGGAGCACTCGACGAAACCGGGCCGTTGCCGTACATTCCCCCCAAGTACTGAGTTCCTGCGTCATAGCTTTCGCAACCCGCCCAGAAGATCGTACCCGCGAGGGAAAAGAGGGGCAAAACACTGCGCAAAAAAGAGAGCCGCATAAGGAAAAAAAGGGAGGGCCACCTTCATCGCAGGCCCTCTCAAAGTCAAGATGGCACCCGACGGATGCGGCGGCTTGGACAGGGCGTTCACGGTCACGCGAAATACGGCAAGGCTTGAATTCTGCTTTATGTACCCGACAATGCCGACCTTCAGTCAAAAGGCGAAACGCACGACATGCCGACCTACGAGTATTCCTGTATGAAATGCGGTCAGAATTTCGACGCCTTCCAATCGATGCGGGATGAGCCATTCACGGAATGCCCGAAGGAACTCTGCCGGCTGGAAAAATGGGGACATGGGAAAGTGAAACGTCTGCTTGGCACCGGCGCAGGGTTAATCTTCAAAGGCTCCGGGTTCTACATCACCGATTATCGCACCAAGTCCTATCAGGAGGGAGCGAAGAAAGACGCGCCAGCCAGCCCTGCTACTGGCTCGACTGCAGAGAAACCCTCGGGCAAAACAGAAGGCCACGGCACGACGCCCGCAGCAATTCCTTCGAAACCTTCTGAAGGCAAATCAAAGAAGGAGTCCTCCAAATGACCGTCCTCGTTTGTCCTGACTGCCGGCGCGAGAATGAGTCCGAGCGGATCTACTGCCACGATTGCGGCACAAAACTCGATCGTTCCAAGGTCGCGAAAGAGAAAGCACGCGTGGAGGAAAAACCCGAAGAAACTCAGAAGCGGATCAAGCGAATGTTCGGCCGGCAGGCGGATAAGTACAAATACCTGTTCTTCAAGCTGTGCAAGGTCCTGCTAGGAGCAGCTGCGGTCGCCGCCGTGGTCCTGGCGCTGACGCCTCCCGACGTGCCGGTGAAAAAGAAGAGCGCCGAGTTGTCCAGGCAAATCAACTTTGAATTGGACGATGCGATCATGGCCCATCGTGGCGTGAAACTTCGTTTCACCGAGCAGGAAGTGAATGGCTACCTGGCAAGCGCGCTCCGTAGCAGACAAGCGGCACTGGATGAGCCGCTCCTCCATTTCGAGCGCGTCCTGGTAAAAATGGACGAAGGGATCTGTCAGATTACAATGGAGCGTTCCGTGTTCGGTTACTCGCTCTACACGTCAGCGATTTACACGGTTTCAACTGCCGAAGGCAAGGTCATCGCCTCCAACTGTGGCGGCAGCATCGGACAGATGCCGATTCACCCGAAAATCATGAAATACGGCGACATCATTTTCATTGATCTCTATAAAGCGCTCGATCGGGAACGAAAGCTGGTGGCCAAGCTGGCCGCGATTGAGTTTCATCCGCAGGCGGTCGAGTTGACCGCGCCCCTTCAATAAGCCAAGCGGGCCAAAGACCCAAGCCTTGGCCCGCTCACCCAACGCCAAAAAAGGTGTTGCTCGTCCGACCGTTACGACAACCCCATCGTGGCCAGCAGATCATCGTCGATCACGCCATCTACCGGCAGACCATGGGAGCGTTCGTACGCCCGAATCGCGCCTCGGGTTCCGCCGCCAATCACCCCGTCGATCGCTCCGTGATAATATCCGGCGCGAGCCAGCCTCCGCTGGACCTGCAAAACAAGCGAAGCATCCTTGCCGTCAGGAACCTGCCCGTCGTAGGTCCGGCCTTCATAAACCGGCGCTCCTTCATTGTAGTAATATCCACCATCGTAAGGGTAGTAACCGCCCCAATAGGGATAGCCCCATCCAAATCCGTAATATCCCCAGAACGGAAATCCGTAGCCCGCGTAGTAGATATTATTATACCCATAGTAATGATGCCCATAGCCGTGGTAGTGGCCGTTTCCATGCCAGTTACCGCCGCCATGCCAGTTGCCGTTCCCATGCCGCGAGTAATAGTTTCCTCGCTGCATCGCGTAGCCTGGTCGCGCGCCGTAGTACCCGGGCCGGGCCCCCGAGAAGTTTCCGCGCGAACCGGCGAAGCCCCCTCGTGAGCCCGCAAAAGATCCGCCACCGTGGCCACCGCGTCCCGCTGCCATCGCCATCGGGGCAGCCAAAACACAGAGCGCAACGACGGCGCTTGTCAGAAGAGATTTTTTCGATTTCATAATTTTGGGATTGTAAAAATTAGACACCGCTGAAGACATAAATGTTCCGCTTTTTCTGAGAAAAAGAAAGGATCATCTTCTTCTGGCTCGCCTTCGTTGCGGCAATGCCGTCATCATGGACCTACTGTGCGAAAGACGATCAGCTTCTCCGTGGCGGTGCTGATCAGCTTTCTTCTTTCTTCGCGCGCCGGCGCCGGCCCTCTCCCATCGCTGCCCCGTAGTGTGAGCACTTCGCGTCAATTCATCGTCTATGGCATCGATGTTCCCGTCCGTGGCGCGCTTTGCGCCGCCGGAGAACGGGCGAAAGCTGCACTGCTCGGCCTCCTCCAGCAGCCCGATCATTGGGCGACGCCGATTGTTGTAAACGCACAATACCCAATGGCAAATCTGCCTGATGTACCGCGGCTAGCGCTCTACTTCAATCAGACCGGCTTCGGCCTAAAACTTCAGCTCGATCTCGTCATCGGGCCTGATGTCAGCGGCCCGGCCGTGGAACGTGAATTGTTGCGAGCCGTTCTTCTGGAAGTGATGTATCGCGAAAAACCGAATCTCCCGCCCGGGACGACCTATGTGCAGCCGCCTGACTGGTTGCTCGATGGCGTTCTGGCCTCAACCGCAGCCCAAGACCCGTTTGCGTTCGTCGAGATTCTGAAGGCTCTCGTGGCGACCAGGAAAGTCATGCCTTTGGAGCAATTTCTTTCGCAGCGGCCGGAGCTCCTCGACTCACAGTCGCGTCGATTGTTCTCCGCTTATTCATTCGCTCTCATCACGCTTCTGATCGACGGACCGGAGGGCCGGCCGCGTTTGGCACGTTACATTGCGGATCTACCAGATTCTCCTAACGACCTTGCCGCCGATCTGCGCGCGCACTTTCCTATCCTGGGCGACTCCGAGAAAACGGCGGAGAACGCATGGCTCTCGAACGTGACGCGTATTTCCGGGTTCAATGGTTATCAGTCGCTCTCCATTGCCGAAACCGAACGTCAGCTTGATGAACTTCTTCGGCTGCACTTTGGCCAATCTCTCGAATCCTGCCGTCTCGAGGATTACAAGAGTTTCCTTCGCCTCCCCTCGCGCGGCCCGGTTCTTAATCGACTAAGCCTCGATCTCATGTCGCTCGCGACGCGATCCAATCCAATTTCTCGACCGATCATTTTCGAATATCAGAAGATCGCCTCCGCGCTCGCACGAAAAAAGACGCGCAATGTCGCTCGCAAGCTCAGTCAACTTGCCAGTGCGCGGAAAGAAATGAGCGGCCGGATGGAGCAGATCGATGATTACCTGAACTGGTTCGAAGCGACGCAATCACAAACGCGCAGTGGAACTTTCGCGGAGGTTTTGAAAGCGGCCGGCAAATCAGACGAGCCACAGCCGCGCCGGCGCGACGCCATTTCGGTTTATTTGGATGTGCTCGAGACACAGTTCCAATAGAGTTTCATCATGCACAAATCGCTCCCGAACACGGTGGATTACCTGGAAATCCCCACTCGCAATCTCGCCGACACCAAACGGTTCTTTGTCGATCTCTTTGGCTGGTCCTTTACCGATTACGGACCGGACTACGCCTCTTTCGACGATGGCCGGATGGCGGGCGGCTTCTTTCAGTCGGAGAAAACTGCCGGCGTCGATGCGGGAAGTCCGTTAATCGTTTTCTATCACGAAGCACTCGAAGAAATCCGCGGCAAGGTAACCTCTCTCGGTGGCAAGATCACAAAAGACATTTTCGATTTTCCGGGTGGCCGCCGCTTTCACTTCGCCGATCCCGGCAAAGGCGAATTCGCCATTTGGTCCGATAAGTAATTTCTGCGGCGCCCATAGTGAAAAGGAGCGCCTGTCTCCGAGGCCGAACGCAAGAAATGAACTGTTATTGCCAAGCAATGGGGAGAGCGTTGTGGCAGCTGAAACCATGTTTGCGCTATGAAATCACTTCTCATAGCCTTAGTGACTGCTCTTGGCTTCTGTTTGAGTGAAACCAAGGCGCAGAGCATCCTGTTTGACTTCGATAACGCGCCACTTCACTCGCCTTTGCCAGTGGATTTGACCGTCGGCGGGATCACCGCCCATTTCAGCGCTAATCCGGCCTATTACAATTACTCGATTCAACGCGCCGATGTACTGGGGTTCACGCCTGCGGGCTTTGCCGGCTACTGCATTTACCCCAATACGATCTACCCCTGCGACCTGTTGATTTCGTTCGATCGAACGTTGAGCGATGTCTCAATTCTCTATGCGCCAGAGGAGTACGACACCGACTCATCGTGTACAATGCGAATCACCGCCTACATGGGGACGACTTTCGTAGGAACCAGCACTCATAGGATCCAAATCCCGGGCACATGGCCCACGGGGACGTTGTCCTTCAGCTCCACGCAACCGTTCGACAACGTAGTGATTCATTACGACCAGCCGCCGGTTACGGGAGGCGATTACGGACCGATCTTCATGGCCGACAATCTTTGGGTTACCGAAGCCCAAGTCCCAACGGCCCTCGCTGCGGTCTCTCGAAAGACTCATGGCGGCGCCGGTGCCTTCGATATCGATCTTCCACTCGTCGGCACGCCAGGAGTCGAATGTCGCGCAGCCGGTGGACAGGGAGATTATGAGGTCATCGTGACATTATCGAGTCCTGGCACGGTCAGCGACATCGCGGTGACATCCGGAATCGGTACTGTCGCTGGCTACAGCGTAAGTGGAGCGCAGGTCACTGCCAATCTCACCGGCGCGACCAACGCACAGACAATCAACATTAGACTGAGTGGAATTAACGGCGGCCCGAGTTGGATTGACGTTCCGATGAGCATTCTAATCGGCGACACGAACGGCAACGGGATCGTCAATGCGGGTGATATTGGCCAGACCAAAGCGCAATCGGGGCAAGCCGTAACGGGAGCGAATTTCCGGACCGATGTAAATGCCAGCGGCAGCATCACTGCAGGAGATATCGCATTGGTCAAATCGCAGTCGGGCACTTCTTTGCCATAAATTAGGAAAGGACCAGCCGCACGCCACACACGCAGTTGCTCCTATTCGCGATGCCGCGTATCATACGCGGCGCGATTCAAATCGTGCACACCTCTCGCATGCAGAAAATTGGATTTGCTGAAGCTCTCGACTCGATTGTCGCTGGTGACCCGCGTTATCAGCGCGACGCTTACGTCTTTCTCCGCGACGCGCTCGATTTTACAACGAAGCAGCAGAAGAAGATCAAGGGAGCGACCGTGCGTCATGTCGCGGGACCGGAATTGCTCGAAGGCGTCCGCGCTTATGCGCTGAAGGAGTTCGGGCCGATGGTGATCACCGTTTTTTCCTCCTGGGGAATCAATCGCTGCGAAGACATCGGCCACATGGTTTTCAATCTGATCGGTGCCGGCATTTTCGGAAAAACCGAAGAGGACTCGATCGAGGATTTCAAAAACGTCTACGATTTCCAGGAAGTTTTCGTGAAGCCTTTCGCTCCGGAAAAGCCGCTTACGACCAGACTGCCGCCGGGCCTGCCGGCCCCGAAAGCTTCATGAAGGGATGCGCGCCGCGTCACGCGCTCCCCTCCTCCGTATTTATGTTGAGCACTGCCCAGTTAAACGCCGCACTTCCGGAGAATTCCGCGGTCATCACTTATCCGCCCAGTTCGGCGCAAAAATGGATTCTGCCTAACGGGCTGACGATTCTGATTCAGGAGGATCACAGCGCGCCCGTCGCCAGCGTTCAGGCGTGGTGCGGGACCGGCAGCATCAACGAAGACCGGCACTTGGGCGCGGGCCTGTCGCACATTCTCGAACACATGCTCTTCAAGGGAACGAAGACGCGTCCGGCCAATGCTATCGCGCAAAAAATCCAGGACGTCGGCGGTTACATCAACGCTTATACTTCATTCGATCGGACGGTGTTTTGGATCGATGTGCCGAAAGATGGAGTCGCGACTGCGCTCGATGTTCTGGCCGACGCGATGATGAATTCGACTTTGCCGCCGGAGGAATACGCCAAGGAACAGGAGGTGATCCGGCGGGAATTTGCCATGGGCATGGATGATCCCGATCGGATGGCGGCGCAGCTTCTCTTTAAAACTGCTTATCACAAACATCCGTATCGGCTGCCGGTAATCGGTGAATTGGGCGTCTACAATCAGCTCACGCAGCAAGACGTGATGCGGTATTACAAAACGCGTTACGTTCCGAACAATCTCACATTCATCGTCGTCGGAGATGTCGATGCTGGGAAAGTCCACCAGCAGATCGCCGATTATTTCAAGGATTATCCCGAGAAGTCGCTCCCACCAATCTTCATTCCGCAGGAACCGCCGCAGCTGGGGTGCCGTGAAGCGCACGAGGAATTTCGAACCGAACTGACGCGACTCTCGCTCACCTGGCACATTCCCGAAATTACTCATCCGGATGTGCCTGCGCTCGATCTGCTCTCGACGATTCTGGGCGATGGCCGCAGCTCACGGCTTTACCGACGCGTGCGAGAAGAATCCGGGCTCGCATTTAGTGTCTCGGCCTTTTCCTACACACCGGGCGATCCGGGTTTGTTTGGCATCGACGCCATTACGGAACCGGCAAAACGCGAGCCTGCACAAGATCTCGTCTCGCAAATCGTGAGTGAAATAAAACAGGCGGGGGCAACAGCGGAGGAGGTGATGAAGGCGAAAAAGATCTCGCTCAGTCATCATCTCGGTGCGCTGACCACGATGCGCGGCCAGGCGTCGGATATTGGTTCGAACTGGATCCTGACACGCAACTTGAATTTCAGCCGGGATTATCTCGCGGCGATCCAAAAGGTAACGCTCGAGGATATTCAAAACGTCGCGCAGAAATATCTGACGGAAGACAATCTCACGATCGTCTCGCTCAATCCGAAGGGTTCGCTCGCGGCCAAAGCCGAAATCGCAAAACCAATCACGGCTGGCGAAATTCAAAAGTTCGAATTTTCGAACGGACTGCGTTTGCTCGTTCGCGAAGACGCTCGGCTGCCGCTTGTTTCAATGACCGCCGTCTTTCGCGGCGGTCTTCTGGCCGAAACTCCCGAAACCAATGGTGTGACGCGACTGATGGCGAAAGTGTTGTTAAAAGGAACCAAGACGCGCACGGCGGAAGAAATTGCGGACGCGATTGAAGCCGTCGGCGGCCAAATCGGGAGCGACGCGGGCAACAACAGTTTCAGTGTTTCACTCGATGTGACGCAGCCCGATTTCAAACTCGGCGCCGAATTGCTCGCTGACATTCTGCTGAATGCGACCATGCCGGAAAGGGCCGTCACGCGGGAAAAGGAAGTTCAGCTCGCCAGCATTCAGGAGGACGAGGAACAGCTCACCGCTGTAGCGCGAAATATTTTGCGGGATGCGCTTTTCCCCCAGCACCCCTACGCGCTCCGAGGAAAGGGTTCGATTGATTCGGTAACGAAGCTGACACAGAAAGATCTGATCGATTTCCGCGATCGTTATCTGGTGGCAAAGAATGGTGTCATTGCCGTCTTTGGAAATGTCAGCGCCACCGAAGTGAAACGGATCATGGAGGATTCGCTTCGCGCGATGAAGCCGGGCACGATGGCTTTGACTGACGCAGCCGCGCCCAGCCCGCTGAGCAAAACGGTGACGGTCGATGAAAAGAAAGAAAAGGCCCAGGGCGTAATCATGGTTGGATTTCGCGGCGCGGATCTGTTCAGTCCCGATCGATACGCGCTCGAGTTGATCGACGAAGCAAGCAGCGATCTCGGTTCGCGCTTTTTCATTCGCATTCGTGAGCAAATGGGACTCGCCTATTATGTCGGCTCGACCCAGATGCAGGGATTGGTGCCGGGGCTTTTCGCCTTCTATCTCGGAACCGATCCGCAAAAGATCGTCCCGGTGCAAACGGCGTTGCTCGACGAAATCAACAAACTTGCTTCTGACGGCCTAACGGATCAGGAATTGCTCCGGGCGAAGAAGAAATTGATTGGCCAACAGCAGATCGCGAATCAAAGCAACGACCATTTCGCATACGCGGCGGCGCTGGATGAGCTTTACGGTCTCGGCTTTGACCATTATAAGACTCTCGAGTGCGATGTGGAGGCGGTGACGCTCGGCGACGTCAAGCGTGTAGCCGCCAAATATTTTCGTAATCAACCCTATGTCCTAGCCGTGGTTCACCCATCCGAGAAATCGAGGAAATAATATGGCCGAAGTCCAAACTACCAATCAATCCGGGGAGCTGACGCAGCGCTTCGTTGAGTTTGTCATGATGCACGCGCAAAATGCAGCTCTGTTCCTCGGGCAAATTCCTAATCCGCAAACCGGACAGGGAGAAGTGAATCTCGAGCTCGCCAAGATGTTCATCGATCAACTCGTTATGGTTCAGGAGAAAACGCGCGGCAATCTGACTAACGAGGAAACAACCGTGCTCCGCAACGCTCTCTCCAATCTGCAAATGGCTTTCGTGGAAGTCTCGCAAGCGCGACGCGGAGGAACGAGCGCGGTTCCGACCGCCGAGGCTACCGCTCCTGCGCCTGCTGCGGAACCGGCAGCGTCTGCGCCTGCCCCCGTCGAGACCGCGGGCGTTGCTTCTGAAGCGGAGGGCGAATCGCGCAAGAAGTTCACTAAAAGCTACGGCGCTTAGGTTGCAGATACCCGCGGTTTCGACGGCAGAGTTGCTGGCCGCACTCCGTTACCGGAGATGGCGACAGCTACAACATTCGAAGTAGTTTGCTCCGCGAGATTTCGTGATGGCGACTGCGCTGGCACACACGGTGCTTAATAGAGAGCTGCAAGCTAGGAAGACACATACCGCAATTGAAAAATTACGAATTGTTCCTGTAGCTTATGCGGGCGCGACCAGCAATGGTCGCGCTTCTCCTTTGCACCGACTTTGGGTGCGTGCCTTTTGCAGCTGAGAACCACGCTCGATACATTGCGGTGCCGGCTGCGTCACGAAGAGGGCCTAAAATCGGATCAAGTCAGCCTTTTTTGATTCGACAAATTCCGCATGGCTCACAGCAAGTGTTTCGTTTAGATGCCGGGAAAGCCCCTCCGCCAGAACAACCGCGATGGTACGCGGGTCCCGCGTGTAAACGGGAATGGGAAAGGCACCCACATTTCGATCGTATCCGTAAACTGTTCCGTCGGTTTCCCAGATACAATAGGCATGACCGGCGGGATGATTTGAGTAGCGAACAAGAAGAATCTTCGCCCAGAAGTTTGGTTCAAGACCATGCTGCGCCTTGACGGCGGCGAGATAATTGCATGCCGAGATCACGCAACCATTGAGCACGACGAGATCGTCTTCGCTCGGAGTGAGAATTACGTGCTGCTGCGGACAGGCGGTAAAAGCAGAAACAAACACCGCTCCCAGCGCGATGTGAACAAGAAACAAACGGACTTTTTGGCTGTTCATTAATAGAAAGGCGACCGCGCGCTGAGATATGGTTATTATAGGAATCGTTAAAGATATAGCACCAGATCCCTCCGATTGGGAAGAGATATCTGCTTTGCCCCGGCTTTCGAGCGAGAAATCGTCGGAGCAGGGATGCAGCTGTGACACGTTACCCAGTATCGCCCAGCAAGATCTCCTCGCCCTCGCGCGCGGCGGCCACGATCGTTTTTCCATCGTTCCGCCCCGCCTCCTGTTGGGCCCGCTCAACCATCGCCGCGACTTTTTCGTCGTTATGGTCGGGATCGTGATGGAAGAGAAACAGTCGTTTTGCTCCCGCTCTGACCGCGAGTTGGACCGTGTCGTCGGCGCAAGTGTGCCCCCACGTTCGATGCGAAGGATATTCGATGGCGTCGTACTGGGAATCGGCGATGACCACTTCAGCATCCCGCAGAAATTCGATCACCTTCTCATCCTGAAGTCGCGCGTATTCCAAACCGTGTGCTGAAGTTTCGTGTTCGGCTTTCTGGCGCTCGATTTCACAGCGTTCGTAGGCCTCATGATCGGGCAGATAGACAATGTCGCCATGAGGCGTCAAGAGGCGGTAGCCGAGGCAAATCCCGGGATGGTTTGCGAACATTGTCCGTACTTTGACTGCCCCTAGATCGAACTCCATGTCGCCTAACTCTTCAAAGGTGAGGTGGGTGGCCATCTGATTGAGTCCGATCGGAAAAAATGCGCTCTGCATTTGTTCGAAGAGAGCGCCGCGCAATCCATGAACCGCGCCTTCGTAGCCGAGAATGCGAATCTTGACCCGCGGATGATAGGCAGGAACAAAAAAGGGAAATCCCTGAATGTGATCCCAGTGCGTGTGGGTAATGAGCATCGTGAGACTGAGGCCACCTTCGCTCACTTCTTTCATTAAAGATTGCCCAAGCCGGCGAATCCCCGACCCAGCGTCCAAAATGATAATCTGATTGCCGACGCGAACCTCGATGCATGACGTATTTCCGCCGTAGTCGGATGTTTCGCGCCCCGGCGTTGGGATGGAGCCGCGAACACCCCAGAACCGTACCAAAGTCGGCCCCGTAACGATTACTTCCTCCGTGGGCTCAGCTACGGCCGGGATGACGTCTTCGCCGTTCGGCGACACCATGCGAAGCAGCTCCTCGGGAACGATTGGCTTCAAAAGATAGTCATCCGCGCCAGCCGCAAACGCCGTTTCGCGGTCGTTGGCAAAGCGACTGACAGTCATCAGGATGATTCGCGTCGATTTAAGCGCCGGTTGCTCGCGAATGAGCCGGCAAACTTGGAAACCGTTGCGCTTCGGAGTGCGCAAATCACAAATCACGGCGGTCGGTCTTTGCTTCAGGACGAGATCGACCCCGGCCTGTCCGTCGCGAGCTTCGAGCACGCACCAATCACGTCCTGCCAGACACTCGGAGACGAGCGCGCGCGTCAACGGATCACTCTCGATAAGGACCAGTGTTTTCATTGCACCGAAGGCGCTTTCGGGAGCCGGATCCAAAAACAATTGCCGCCTTCTTCGCCAGGCCGGCAACCGATTTCCCCATGGCAATTCGCCACCGCGATGCGGCAAAACTGGAGCGGCAGAGATGTTTGCGGTCCGGTCTCGATGAACCCGGCCCTGGAAAAGAAATCGTTGCAAGTGTCGGGCGGCAACGCAGCACCATCGTCACATATCTGGATGACTAGCGAATCAGGCTCATCGACGAGACTCAGCTGCACTTCGCCGCCAGTAGACGCATTATGCAAACCATTCTCCAGGAGGCTCACCAGAACCCGGCTGAGATGAGCCGTGTCCATCGCAATGCGCATTTTCCCGGCCGGGCTGTCGGCGATGCTTAGCCGGACTCTCTTCTCCGAGAATTGCGACAGGACATTCTTTTCCGCCGCGCGAAGGACGTCATTCGCGTTCGCCACAGCCTGAGCGACGCCGTTGCGACCGAAAAGCGCTTCCAACTCGGCCGCGAAGACACCCAGCACCTTGTTGATGAGCGCTTGCTGCTCGTGCGCGGCGCGCGAGGCGAGAGTCAAAAGCTGGCGCACTTTCGGTGGATTGTTCTCCCGTTCGATCAGTCGAAGCGAGGTGATCACATTCGCGAGCGTGGCATTCATTTCCTCGGCAATGCAGCTCAACAGGATCTCTTTCTTCTGCATTTCGGAATCCAGACGCTGGTAGGCTATGACGGTCTCTCGCGCCTTTTGCAGCATCGACTTCTTCGCTTCGAAGCGTTCGCCAAGCCGCTCCAAAAGAAGGATTTTCCCGACGCCGGCACTAAGAGCGGTAGCTTCCAGCGTCACTTCATTTCCGTCCGCAGCTTGCTCGATCCATGGACCTGATTGTGCGCGATCGACTCCACCTGCTGTCCAGCAATCACCGGCATCGACGAGGAAGTTTTCGAAGAACGGCGAGGCTTGATCAATCGGTAGCTGCGCGTCGGGCGCATTCAGGCTCGGCCAAATCAAGCGCAACCACTCCGGCGGTTTTCCCTGAAGACGAAGCGCCCCGGATTCGTCCCGGATGAATACCGAAAAACCGAGTTCGGCGAGAACGGCGCTGGAAAAATCGCGATCAGTATCCGGCATGACGGTACTACTTTGAAATCATCATTCGGCCTAGTTCGACGAACGCTTCCTCGACCCCGGCCCCTTCTTTCGCGCTCGTTTTGAACGGCCTCCATCCCCGCGCCGTCAAGTCGTCCATTCGCGCATCGTCAATCTCCCATTGCGGACCAAGATCGGCCTTGTTGAGCGCCAGGAGAAACGGCACAGGACCAGTCGCCTCCGCCACCCGACTCTGGATTTCAATCGCCTGGTCGAGGGTAACCCGTCGCGTTCCGTCCGCGACGAGTAGATAACCGCTGGTGCCGCGCAGGTAGGAGATTTGCAACCGTTGATAATCGTCATCCCCCGCCAAATCCCAGATCATCAGCATCACTTCCTCGCCATCCAGGGAGACGGTTTTCTTGTCGATCTTCACACCGACGGTGGTCAGATACTTATCGGAAAACATGCTGTGCACGAACTTCGCCACCAGGCTGGTCTTCCCGACGCCTGAAGTTCCGATCATGCAGACCTTCTTTTGGATCATGGTGAGAGGACACGCGAGGACTTAACTTTGAACGCGACGCGGCGATCCGATTGCTCTGGAGCGGCCGCCTGCCCCGGGACCAATTTAGGGGGAGCACCCTTGCCGATCGGACGCAGCATGGCGGAATCGAAGCCGCACGAAAGCAAAAAGTCGCGCACTTTATTGGCGCGCCGCTGGCTTAAGTCCGCGTTCTTAGCCGCGTCGCCGACGGCATCTGCATACCCATCGATTTCCAAAATAATCGTATCATCGAGCCGCTTCGCGGCCGTTTCGCACCGGCGAAGTTCGTCTGGCAACCTGGAAAGAGCGGTAAAGCCTTCGGTGGCGATATCATCCTTGTTTAGCAAAAAGTAAACGAACGCGTGTTCGATGATCGCTTTGGACTGTTCGAAAGCGCGCTTGTCCAAATCGACGATACCGCGATCATCTACCGACACGATTCCGGGAAGTTTGACCGCGTCGGTACGCACCCGCGCCAGCCACCGATGAGACGCCTCGCCAGAAAGAGTAAGGCCGCCGCCTAACACAACCGCGTTCGCCGTCTCCGGCAAGCCTAACTGCTTTTCGAAACGCTGCCGCGCCAAGTCTGGATCGTACTTGATAGCGACTTTGTGGTCGTCGATCGAGGTCACACCCGGTACGAGGGTGGCCTCGTGGCGGACGTGATCCAACCACTCGAATGGGGTCGAACCTGCCAGCGTCAACACGCCATCTTTGATCGTAGCCTGGGTTTCCGTCGGAATACCGAACCGATTCTTGAAACGCCGCATTACACTCGCCGGATCAAGCGCCAGAAAATCTTTCCAACTAAAGTGAATCCGGGCCGGATCGACCTGTGCCTCCCGCGCCAGAACTGCGGGATCGACCGAGGAAGCGTCACGCAATCCACTCACCCGCGACGGCGCAAACCATCCCTTATGCGCATCGGTCACGACCAACCCGGGCTGCGTCTTGAGCCGTCCAAGAAAATCTTTCCACTTCGCATCACTCCGCCACGCCACGACGAGCCCGGCAGTGGCAGCTGCCGCCGCGAGCAGAATCATTACCCACGCGCGGACCGGCCGCTTGTCTTTCTTCGTCGCAGCATATTGAGCGTGGAGACACGATTCCAATTCCGGACGAAGCGATTCGAAAACCGATGGATCTCCCTCGAATTTCGCGAGGGCGGAGCCTTTCATAACGTGAATGCTGTCGATGGCGTCCTCAAGCGTCGTCCGGAATTCGCGGGACGGATTTCCGCGAATGACCGCCGCCAAATAGGCGGAGCGTCCGGGCGCGATCCAGACCTGCAATTCGCCAACCCGAAACTCTTCCAGCGCTGAATCTTCACCTGCTGCAAATGAATCCCGGGCGAAATCCTGAATCGCGCTCAACATTCCAGCCACCATGTCCGAATCCTTGCTCATGTCTGGATCGGCGGCCACGTGGAGCAAAGAAAGGCCCGTTTCGCGGTGGATGAGAAACAGTTGCTCGACGCGATAAACAAGACTGCGCAGCATCACTACTTCCGCGAAACTCTTGCCGGTTCGTAACGCTTCGAACCGCCACTTCAGTCCCCGCCACGAGAAAGTGTGCTCGAGCGTTTGGTTGAGCGATTGCAGTAAACGCCGGAGGCTCTCAGCCAGCGACCTTCGCACAATCGGCCCAATGATGGGATGCAAGGACTCGACGAAAGTCTCCGGTCTCTTTTCGATCGATTCCTTGATCGATCCCTCCACTGCCGGTCTCAACGCACGCGCCAGCTCATCGCCGCGCTCGCGACTTCGCTTCACCGCCTCGGGCAACACGCTCGCGACGTCCTGCGAACGGCGCTCCTTGTCGGAGATTCGCTCGCGCAGATCGCGCAGTTGTTCCCGCTCCCCGCTCAGCAGCAGGCGACGGAGCTCTTCAAGGCCCCCTACCGGATCACCAGAAGATCGGCGCATGAGCGGTCGGCTCGCTTACGCTTCCGGGATACGAAATTCGTTCTTCAAGCGGAGCGCAACTTCGCTTAACATTTCGGCCAGCGATTCGCGGCCGGTCATCGCTCCACGGATCTGCTCGGCCTCACGATCCAGACCTGCCTTCATCTGATCGTGCTTCTCCTTGATCTCCGCGCTCAGAACCTTCGATTGTTCGAGCAGTTGCGCGCGCAGATCGTGAACTTCGCGGCCGGCGTGTTCGCCCAGATTATTCATTTTCATTTCCAATGCTTTGGCCGTTTCGCCGAGATCACGCGCCAGCTTTTCGACCGCGGTACCGCGATCCGATCGCTCCACATTCAACCGATTCGTCATCGACTCGAATTCGGCTTTCATGAAATTTTCCAAGGCTTCAAGCCGCTTCTGAACCTCAGCTCGAGCCTCCGCCGCTTCCCTAGTCAGACGCTCGTCAAGCCGTTGAAAGCGTCCATCGTAATCGCGCATTTGCGACCCGAAGAGAATATCCCGTATCCGGTCGACCTTGCCACTTTCGTCGATCCCGCCGCCGTTGCGATTTTCCGGGTTCGCGTTCGCCTTCGTTTCCGATTCCTGGGCTTGTTCGGGATTCATAATTTTTGGCGTTGCACTGTTTGTGATTCGTCGAGTCCGTAACTAGGACGTTTCCGTGAAGGCATATTACCATTTCCACAGGGACGGGAGCAAGTATTAGTGCAGAGCTGCCTTTTCGTCGAATCCCAGGAATCCTAAATCAGCCAGGCGTTGAACGAGGATCATCGTATCAGCAAGACCTCGCCGATTCCCTTGAGCGAAAGCGAAGGATTCATGTCCAATCCAATGCGCTATGACCAACGGAGTGGTGAGACAACTGTCGCGAAACCTCGGCGAGCGGAAGGCATTGGCCCTCGCGTTCCCGCTGGTTTTGACCGTCGCTCTAGGGGCGGCGGATTACGCAACGGGGCATGAGATCGCGATCACGAGTTTCTACCTCCTTCCAATTTGCTGGGCGAGTTGGGTAGCCGGGCGTGGAGCGGGGTTGTTGCTGGCGGGCGCCAGCGCGAGCGCATGGCTGATTGCAGATGTCGTTGATCAACATACCTACGCGCATCCGGGGATTCCGTATTGGAATGCGCTCATGTTGCTGGTGTTGTTCATGGTGGTGGTTTATCTGCTCTCGGCGTTTCACGATGCGCACTCCCATCTGGAGGAAACGGTGACCCAACGAACCGCCGCACTGCGGCAAGAAATCGCCGAACGCAAGCGCCTTGAAGCGGCCAACATTCAAGCGGAACGGCTTGCCGTCGTCGGCACCATGGCCGCTCAAGTTGCGCACGAAGTTCGAAATCCGCTCGGTTCCATCGCCCTCAATCTTGATCTGATTCAGGAGGAGGTTGAGACTTTGGCTGGGACGAGCCAGCACTCACCGGAAGAAGGGCATTTGTTTGTGAATGAAATGCGAGCCGAAGTTCGCCGCATCCAGCAAGTGCTCGAGGATTATCTGCACTTCGCGAGAATGTCGA
The DNA here is from genome assembly GCA_963763995.1 of uncultured Verrucomicrobiae bacterium. Lineage (GTDB taxonomy): Bacteria > Verrucomicrobiota > Verrucomicrobiia > Chthoniobacterales > UBA10450 > CAVTTH01. The sequence continues at coordinate 92,423 of CAVXQL010000007.1, forward strand.
AGCCAAAACGGCGACCGCTCGCGTTGAACGAATTCCTCGGGCAAAAACTGGCGTTTATGCAAAGTGAATTCGAGCAAGCTGACGTGAAATTGCGCACCGCTTTTAGTTCATCGCTCACGGCCATGGTGGAGGCCGATGGGGAACAGCTGTGGCAAGCGACGTTGAACCTCGTTCGTAACAGCATTGAAGCGATGCCCGAGGGCGGCGAATTGGCCGTGAGCACCTGGTCCGGCAACACGCACGTCGTCGTGCAGGTCAGTGATAGTGGAAAGGGGATGACCGCGGAACAGCTCAAACAAATCTTCGCGCCCTTCTACACGACCAAGACCAGCGGCACAGGTCTGGGACTGGCGCTCGTTCAGCAGATCATCAGCGAACATGGCGGCCGAGTGGAATGTGAGAGTGCTCCTGGGAAAGGCAGCACTTTCAACCTCTTTCTGCCGCTGACGGAGAACTCCTGAATTGGCCAAAGATCCGAACATTCTGTTGGTGGATGACGACGAGCGTTTGTGCAACGCCGCAAGCAAAGTCCTTGCCGGCGAATGCTATCGCGTTGGCGTCGCGACCTGCGGTCGCGAGGCTCTTGAGATGCTGAAACACCAGGCCATTGCATTGGTTATCACCGACCTGCGCCTGCCGGACTTTGACGGCCTCGAGTTGCTTAGAAAAATCCGCGAACTCAGACCCGAAGTCGAGGTGGTGATGATCACCGGCCACGGCAGTGTTGAGCATGCGGTCGAAGCAATGAAGCTCGGTGCGTATGATTTTGTTGAGAAGCCTCTGGACAGCGTTGCGCTCTTGAAAACCGTCGCCAAAGCTCTCGAAAAGCAACGGCTTGCAGGCGAAAACCGGCAGCTCCGCCGCCAGCTTCAGCAACGGCGCGGTGTCGAAGCGCTCATCGGCGACAGCCGGGCCATGAAGACGGTCAGGCAACTTGTTCGGCAAATCGCTCCGGCCAACGTCAATGTGCTCATTCAAGGCGAGAGCGGAACAGGAAAGGAAATCGTGGCCGACGCGCTTCACGAACATAGCGACCGCCGCGACAAACGCTTTTTGAAAATCAGTTGTGCGGCGATTCCCGAAACTCTTTTGGAAAGCGAGCTGTTTGGTCACGAGCGCGGCGCGTTCACCGGCGCAACCGCCAGCAAGCCCGGCAAACTCGAACTCGCGGATGGCGGCACCCTCCTGCTCGATGAGATTGCTGAGATGAGCGCGACCTTGCAGGCGAAGTTACTGCGCGTCTTGCAAGACGGGCAATTTCAGCGGCTCGGCAGCACACGTGACATTCGGGCCGACTTCCGCCTTTTGTGCGCGACCCACACGGATATTCCGAAAGCCATCGGAGAAAACCGATTTCGACATGACTTGTATTACCGGATCAACACCATCCAGGTTGTGTTGCCGCCCTTACGTGATCGCCGTGAGGATGTTCCTATATTGGCGAATCATTTCCTCCAAAGATTTGCCAGCGAGATGAGCAAAGAGGTTCACGGCATCGCCTCGCGCGCCCTCGATCAACTGTTGGCTCACTCCTGGCCTGGGAACGTGCGCGAGCTCGAGCACGTCATGCAGCGCGCCGTGACGCTGGCGGACGGCGACATTATCCGCCAATTCACTTTTGCTCCGGCCGCCGGCAACGCGGTCCTGACTTCTGCGGCAGCAGGAGATGGCTCAATCGTTTCCATTCCTATTGGCACGAGCATGGACAAGGCGACCAAACAACTTGTGCGGGCGACCATCGAACAGTGCGCGGGGAACAAACTCCAGGCCGCGCGAATTCTCGGCATTCCACCCCGGACCATGTATCGGCATTTTTCCAACCTCGGAGAGTAATATCGCCTGGCCGGAACGGCAGCGTTAAAGCTGCCATGGTGGCAGCAGTTCGGTCGGCTGGCACTTTCTACATCCACGATACCGTTTTCGCACGCGAGTGGCTACAAATCACTTACGCTAACAGCGACCTGGTTGGCACTGTGTCTGCGTTGGGACATGACGATGACCAGCATCGAGGCCAAATCTATTCTGATAGTTGACGACGATCCGGGCATGCTCCGTGCCCTCGAAAAAGTCCTGGACGGCGAAGGCGCCGTCGTCACTTCCGCGAAATGGGCAGGAGACGCGATTGATATCCTGACCAAGCGTGACAAACAGATTGATCTCGTCATCACAGATTTGCGAATGCCGTTGGTGACAGGCACGACGCTCGTTTACGCAATCCACAATATTTTTCCGAGGATCCCGGTCATTGTCCTAACTGCATTCAGCAATCCTGACGTGGAGGTTCAGTGTTGCGAGCAAGGCGCGGTGGCTGTGTTGGAAAAGCCGCTCGACACAAAGCAATTGCTTGCAGCCATCGAAAGCGCTCTTGCTCCGTCGAACACTGATTCCAAGGCGAATCCATAAGCACTTCAGCCTGATTTCTACCCTAACGGAAAAACAACAACGAAAGGAATCACAAAATGAAAAGCTTTGAAAAACGGCCTGCACTTATTCTGCTCGCCACTGGACTGGTGACAATCACCTGTCTGGCAGGTACGGCGCAGGCGGTCGATACCGTCACGTCAAACGTAGATGTCACCTCGCCAACACAACAGTTGAGCGGCGATGAATGGCACGCCGTCTCGTTAGCCGCGGGGCGCATCCTCATGCATGTCGATCAGGCGCTGGATGCGCTGGCAGATGAAAAGAACGATGTCGCTTCGGCCAACATAGAAAAGGGTCTCATGCTGCTTAGGATCGTGGATGACATTCTTCCTTCCACAGTCGTCAAGACCGAGATCAAGGATGCCGGTGGGACCTATCAAGACGAGGATTCAATCAAGCCTGAGTTTGTGCCTATTTATCGCGAATATGACAACGTGGACGTCGTTTCGTCGGTCACCGCTTGGAAGCAGCTTGCCGCTGCTCAGTCCGCCACGATCCCAGCCAAATCCGCCCCGGCGCCGGAATACATCTACGCCGGCTTTGACTACACTGGCATCAAGTTGAACTTGCGGCTGGCCAGGCGCGATTTATTGCTCGCTCAGAACTTGATCAAGCAAGGCGATGCCAAAGGCGCCATGGCTGCCTTGCATTACATTCAAGCCGCGGGCGTGATCTTTGAGTTCAGCACCTTGCGCGAGCCACTGGTCCGCGCTATGGACAATCTGCGTTTGGCGGAGACCGAGTTGAAGACCAAGCACCCCGACCAAGCCAAAGCGGCCCTTAGTGGCGCAGAGGACGCGCTCAAGAACTACGGGAAACTGGCAGGCGAAACCCGTTCCAAAGAGGTGGCAGAGCTGAACAAGGAAGTGGACACAGTGGCCAGGAATATTACCGATGAAAAGGAGGAATCATTCTCGCAAAAAATCTCCGCGTGGTGGAACAAGTGCGAGGAATGGTTCAATGCTTAAATCCACGCTCGGGCGCGAGGCGCGGTGCTGGCAAAGCGCCGGCTAAGGGAACTTGATCTTTTCAACGCCGGCGGCCTCGAGCTGAAGGTTAAGAGCCGCTACATCCGCTAGCACCGCGCGCCATCGCTCTACCGCAGATCGCGCCTCGTGTTGCAGGTCGACTACGGCAGCTTGCGCTTGAGGCGTCGGTGCCGCGTCCACGGCCTGCAGCTCGTTAAACAGTCTTTCGACCTTGCTTAGAACGTCGAACTTGAGTGGTGCACTGGCACGAACATTCTCTGGATTCGCAAATCCCTCCAGTTTCCTACTCAGCGTTTCAATCTGCGCCCTGGTGTCATTCGCGCCGGCGCGTTCTTTTGTTTTCGCGAGTTCCACGACCAGTGATTCAAAGTTTTTCCCGACCGGGAGAAGTGCGGCCCGCATCTCGTATAACACCTTCGACAGTTCGAACTGCTTCGCCAGATCCGCGGCTGAAGCCTTCACCCTCGGATCCATTTTCACAGTCAGCGGCTGCGTGAAACTCTTGCCGCCGGCCGTCAATACGACGGAGTAATTCCCGGGCACAATCCACGGCCCAGTCGGCTGCGGTGCCGTTTCGTGCACAACGGCAGTCATCGGATATTCAGGATCGGCGCCCGGCAGAGGCGCGCCGTGCATGTCCCAAAAAAAGCGGTGCAGACCCGGCTCGTTCGACAAGACCTGCGGCGGACGCACCCAATAACGCGGAATCTTCAGCTTTGGATCGATCGGGGGAATCGGATCCGCGCTCGCATAACGACGCACGATGTTTCCTCTCCCGTCCTTGATTTCAATCGCGACTGGGCCGGTCACATCTTTGCCTAACCGATAATCGATCATCGCGCCCTCCGGCGGATTTTCCCCTACCGGTTCGTCCGGCGGCAGCGGCGTGTCAGTATTGAAATTCCAGCGCACTCTCAGCGCAGTCTGCGGTTTGAATAATAGCGCTTTCTGACTGCTCAAATCGATTTGCCGCAACGGTGTGATGTTATCCAAAATCCAGAAGCCGCGGCCGTGCGTCGCGACCGCAATGTCGTCGTCTTTGATGATCAGATCGCGCACCGAAGTGGCGGGCATGTTCAAGCGGAGCGACTGCCAGTCTTCGCCGTCATTGAACGACACGTAAACCGCGCGCTCCGTTCCGGCGAACAACAGGCCGCGCCGCTGCGGGTCTTCGCGCACCACATCGACATTTTCGTTGGCCGGAATGCCGCGCACGATTTCCTTCCACGTTTTGCCCGCGTCGGTCGTCCGGTAGATGTGCGGCCGCAGATCGTCAAGTCGGATGGTATTCACCGCTGCGTAGGCCGTGTTCTTGTCGAAGTGACTCGCGTCCATCAGAGAAATTTTCTGCCATGCGGTGATCGGCGACGGCGTCACATCCGTCCAGTTCTTACCGCCGTCGACGGTGAGCTGAATCAAACCGTCGTCCGTTCCAGCCCAGATGCGGTTCTTGTCGAGGGGTGAAGGCGCCACTGTGTAAATCACGCCTCGCTGTCTCGGTTGCGCAGTAGGTTGTGAACCGAACTTCCCGACGTTGTCGGGAATCTCGAAACTCTCGCGTGTCAGATCCGGACTGATTTCTTTCCAATGCTGACCGCCGTCGCGCGTCTGCCATAACACATTCGTCGCGAAGAAAAGCAGGTGTGGATCAAGTGGAGAGAAAAGGATCGGCTGCGTTCGCACCATCCGAAAATCGTCGGAACGAAACGGCTTTGGCAGAATATTCTGTGCTTGATGGGTGCGGCGATCGTATCGAGTCAATTTGCCGCCGTAGATGATGTCGGGATCGAGCGGATCGGCCACGACGTAGCCATACTCCTCCGCCGCGACCGGATTCCAGTCGCGGAAAGTGATCGCGCCGTTCGGCCCGCGGCTCGCGATTCCGACAGAACCGCTTTCCTGTTGCCCGCTGTATAGACGATATGGGAAAGCGTTGTCCGCGCTCACGTGATAAAGCTGCGCGGTCGATTGGTTATACCACGAACTCCAGCTCGCGCCGCCATTCACTGTGACGATCGCGCCCTGGTCGCTGCCGAGAAGAACGATGTTTGAGTTGGTCGGATTAATCCAAACGTTCTGATAATCGTCGCCGCCGGGCGCGCCGCGCCAGCCGTCCCAGGTCTTGCCGCCGTCAGTCGATTTCCAGCAAACCACGCTCGCGGAAAAGACCACCTCCGGATTCTGCGGATCGAATCGGACAACCGGCAAATCGCCGCCGCCAATACGGCCGATCGGGCGATCATCGGCTGTCGCCGGCGCCCAATTTTTGCCGGCGTCATCCGAGCGATAAAATTGCACGGTCGTCGGTGTGGCAATGGCGGCAAAGAGCCGCCGCGGCGCGCTCGGAGCGATGGCGAGGTTGGCCTGAACAATGTCGTTAGGTAAGCCGTCGCTCAGTTGCTTCCATGTTTTGCCGCCGTCGCTCGACTTGAAAATGCCGCCGTTCGCTCCCTTCCACTCGGCATTTTCCCACGGACCTTCGCGTGCTTCCCAGAGCGAGGCGTAGACGATCTGCGGATTCTGCGGGTCGATCTGCACGTCGTTGCCGCCGGTGTTCTCGTCTTTGTAGAGAGTCTTTTGAAAGGTTTTGCCGCCGTCCGTCGAAAGGAAGATCCCGCGCTCTTCGTTGGGCCCGTAAGGGTGTCCGGCTACTGCTACCAGCACGTGATCCGGATTGCGCGGATCGACCGCGATCTGCGCGATCTGCTGCCCGTCGCGCAAACCAAGATGCGCCCAGGTTTTGCCCGCATCGGTCGACTTGTAGACGCCGTCGCCCACGGAGAGATCAGGGCGATGCAAGCCTTCGCCGCTCCCGACGTAGATGATATTGGGATCGGAAACGGAGACCGCCAGCGCGCCGACTGACGCGGTCGGTTGATCATCAAAGATCGGCTGCCAGGTGCGTCCGTAATCCGTCGTTTTGAAGACGCCACCATTTACTTGCGCGAAATAGAAAACGTTCGGTCGCGACGGCACGCCCGATACGGCGCGAGTGCGCCCACCGCGAAACGGCCCGATGTTTCGCCAGCGCAAAATGTTGGAAAAATCCGGCTCCGGTTGCGAACCGGCGCCGACTTGATCACCGACAAAGAATGCGAGGAGGAAGAGGGCTATCGGCCGTAACAACATCTAGGTTGTCGCGGCCGGTGTTGGCGCTGGCGTAGGTTTCTTTTTCGCGGCTGCAGCCGAAAGATTCGCGTCAACCTCTGCGGCCTCGAGCGGATGGATGCGGTGATAGTAGTCGTTCGACTTGGCCAGTTCGTTCTTGCGCATGAGCAGGGCGTCGAAGCGTTCGCGCCGGCTTAGCTCGAAGACCTTGTCCATCTTGATCGCTTCAAACGGACAGACCTCGACGCAAATCTGGCAGCTCATGCAGACAGAAATATCGATGTCGAATGTAGCCGGATAAAACTGGGGTTTGCCCATGTAATCGGGCTTCTTGTCTTCGCTCTTTACGATGTAGATGCATTGGGGCGGACATTCCTTTTCGCAAATCTTGCAGGCAACACAACGCAGGCCCGCTTCGGCATCATCCGTGTCGTAAATCAGGAACGGAAAGTTGCGATAGTTCTCGGGGAGCGGAGCGCGCTCCTCCGGATATTGCACCGTGATCAAACGATCCTTCTCGAAGTAACTTCCGACGAAGTTTCGCAGCGTCACTGCCATGCCGTTGAGAACGCCCGAGCCAATCATGAGGGTATTCCAGTCATACAATCGTTAAAGGGCTACGCTATACCCGCACTTTCGTAAACGGGAATTCCACATCAGTCTTGTTGATTGAGAAACTGAGTAGCGGAGGCTTCCGTTCCACCGCGCAGCATTAGCCAGACGATGCCTGATCGGTGAATTCTTGCCGGGAGAATTCGCCGGCCGATTGATTCCACGCGATCCTAGAATCGTCCCTCGTCCAATTTTGCCGCGACCAGAACAACTGAGCGCAAGATCTGATGTGTCTTTGCCAAGGAACGGTGAGCGGCTGAGCCGAGAGTGCGGCAACCTCGAAGCAAAGGAGGTGGTTGAAGTGAACAGCTTGTCCGTGATGCCAACCAGAGAAAGAGCAAACGCAAACGTCATTGCAGCAGTCTTGAGCATCATTGCTCCCGGCCTTGGCCAGGTCTACAAAGGGCATGTTTCAGGACTGATTTGGATGTTCCTTGGAATGCCATTGGCGGTTTGGATCGGAATCTTGCTCGGCCTCGCCACAGCGGGTATTGGTCTTGTCCTGCCGTTCGTGTGCTGGGCCGGATTGATATTCGATGCCTACTACGAGGTCGATCTCCGCCGGCATCATCGCTTCGCCGAGCCGACAATCTACAACGATGTTGACTGAAGCACGCGGTTTAGTCCTCGCGGCCTAACGACTGTCGCCTTCGGTGGAGACCGTCGCTTGGCCCGCGTTTTGCCGCAGCGCCTCCTCCAACGCGCGCCAGGCGAGCATCGCGCATTTCACCCGTTGCGGAAATTTGCGCACGCCGCGGAGGAGGCGGAGGTCCCCCAGGATCGGCGACGGATCATCGGTTTTGCCGGCTGCCAGATCGTGGAAGGCGTGCAGCATTTCCTGCGCGGCGGCGCGCGACTTCCCTTTCAATTTCATCGTCATCATCGAGGCCGAAGCCTGACTGATGGCGCAGCCGTGCCCGTTGAATTTGATCTCCTGCAAACTTCCGTCGGGAGCGAATTTCACTCCTAGATCGATCTCATCGCCGCATGACGGATTGTCGCCGTGCACGAGCACGGTTGGGTCGGCGAGAGTCCCGTAATTCCGCGGTCTTCTCGAATGATCGAGAATCACTTCCTGATACAGCTCCTCGAGTTCCGGATTCATGAAAAGAAACGGACAGCCGCGCGCAGGATTTCCATCATGCGATCGATCTCTTCAATCGTGTTATAGAAATAGAAGCTCGCCCGGGTCGTGCCGGGCAGACCGAACTTGCGCATCAGGGGTTGATTGCAATGGTGCCCGCCGCGCAAGGCCAACCCATGTTGGTCGGCGAAGGTGGTGAGATCGTGTGGATGCACGTTCTTCATCACGAAACCGACCAGCGCCCCGCGCTCATTCTTCGGTCCGAGGACGCGCATCCCGGGGAGTTCCGCGAGCTGCCCGGCGGCATGAGCGGCGAGCTCGGAATCGTGCGCAAAAATCGCCTCACACCCGATGCTCTCGAGGTAATCAACTGCCGCAGCCAGCCCGATCGCCCCCGCGATGTTGGGCGTGCCCGCTTCAAAGCGGTGCGGCGCTTTTTTGAAGGTACTTTTTTCCAAGGTCACGCTCACGATCATTTCGCCGCCCCCATGCCACGCTGGCATCGTCTCAAGAATTTCGGCGCGACCGTAAAGCACGCCGATCCCGGTCGGCCCACACATTTTGTGTCCGGAAAAGGCGAGGAAATCGCAGCCCAGTTCCTGCACATCGATCGGCAAATGTCCCGCGCTCTGCGCCGCATCGATCAACGTCACGGCGCCGACGGCGCGCGCCTGCCGGCAAAGTTCGGCCACCGGGTTGATCGTGCCTAACGAGTTCGAGACATGGGTGCAGGCGAACAGCTTCACTTCGGGCGTGAGCAATTGCGGGAGCTGATCGAGCGCGAGTGTGCCATCCGCGTGCACCGGCACAAAGCGCAGCTGCGCGCCCATTTTTTCCGCAAGGAGCTGCCACGGCACGAGGTTGCTGTGATGCTCCATCTCGGTGAGCAGAATCACGTCTCCGGCGCGGAGAAATGTTCCGCCCCATGTTTGCGCCACGAGGTTGATGCTCTCGGTCGTCCCACGGGTGAAAACGATTTCGTCCGCGCTCGCCGCGCCGAGGTAGTCAGCGACACGTTGCCGCGCGCGCTCGTAGGCATCAGTGGCGCGCGAACTCAGCTCATGCAGGCCGCGATGCACGTTGGCGTTGTCGTGTTCGTAATAGTGCCGAAGCGCATCGAGCACCGCGCGCGGCTTCTGCGTCGTGGCCGCGTTGTCGAAATAGATCAGGGGCTGGCCGTGTACCACTTCGCCGAGGATCGGGAAGTCCTGTCGGATTGCCTGCCAATCAACGTGAGCGCGGGAGATCTGGTGCACTGCCTAATCTGCGATGGCAGTGGTGCTGCGCCACTTTATTTCGCCAGGTTTCGGCGCACGTGCGATTTCATGCGGCAAAATTCGCCGCGTTTTTGCCAAGGGACGGTGAGTAGGAAGGCTCCACTCGAGAGAGTAATTCGTCATGAAGCGAGTCATGGAAGTGCAGCATTACGTCGGAAAAGGAGCCACGAACAACGGACGAGTCAGTCACCCTAACGAGCGATCTCGCGCGGCAGGAACGATCGGCGACAGCCTTGCGAGTCAGAGCCAAGTCAGAAACAAGATGCCGCCGGATCGTTCGTTTCCGGCCACGATGCCGCTGGGCGAGTTCCTCTTCGAATACCTTTACCGCTGCGGCGTGCGCCACAGCTTTGGCGTTCCCGGCGACTTTGCTTTGCCCACTTTTGCCTGGCTCGAGAAGTCAAAAATCGAAAGTGTGACCATGACGCACGAGCCCGGCGCCGGGTTCGCGGCCGACGCCTATTCGCGCATCAATGGCATCGGCCTTGTCTGCGTCACTTACTGCGTGGGCGGACTCAACGTCTTAAATGCCATCGCCGGGGCCTATGCAGAGAAATCACCCGTGGTTGTGATCAGTGGCGCGCCCGGACGGAAAGATCGCGAGAAAGACCCGCTCCTTCATCACAAGGTGAAGACGTTCGAAACGCAGCGACGTGTTTACGATGAGGTCACGGTCGCGAGCACGGTGCTGCTCGATGAAGAACGTGCTGCGGCGGAAATTGTGCGCTGCGTCGATGCCTGCCTCCGCTACAAGCGTCCAGTTTACATCGAAGTGCCGCACGACATGGCGGGCAAACAAATTCCCATCGCGCTCGCGCCACCAATCGACGCCGAAACTTCCGACCCGCCGGCGCTGGCCGAAGCGGTGGAAGAAACGCTTGCGCTCCTGTGCGCGGCGAAGCGTCCGGTGATTCTGGCCGGAGTCGAGCTGGCACGCTATCGCCTTGCGCACCTCGTCGTGCAGATCGCAGAACGGATCAACATCCCGATCGCGACTGATCTTCTGAGCAAGAGCGCGATCCCGGAGAATCATCCGCTTTACCTCGGGGTATACGGCGGCGCGATGAGCAGTGATGAGCACGTGCGGAAGTACGTTGAATCGTCCGATCTTGTTCTCATGCTCGGCACCTTCATCACCGACATGAGCATGGGTTTCTACACCGCGAAGCTGGATCGCGAACGGACCGTGCTCGCGACCACGGAGCGCGTCAGTGTGCAATATCATCGCTACGAATCGATCCAGTTTCGCGATTTTCTCGAAGCGCTGGCAAAGGCAAAAATTCATCCGAAACCGTTTCGTCACCCGAATCCTCACGCGGTGCCCAGGCCACTGAAAAACAAGGAACGCTCAGAGCCGCTCACGATCGTCGATTTCTTCCGGATTCTCTCGCTCCATCTCGATGAGAACTGTTGCGTTGTTGCCGATATCGGCGACGCGATTTTCGGTGCGGTCGGGATTCGAAGTGAACGGCAGGCGCAATTCATTGCGCCCGCCTATTACATGTCGATGGGCTTCGCCGTGCCCGCCAGCATCGGGGTCGCGCTGGCCGCGAAGAAACTTCGCCCTTACGTCGTGGTCGGCGATGGCGCTTTTCAGATGACCGGCACCGAGATTTCGACTGCCGTCCGTCTCGGACTTAACCCTGTCCTTCTCATCCTGAATAACGACGGCTATGGCACGATGCGAAAGATCCACGAGGGCAAATTCAACATTATCACCCAATGGAACTACCGAAAGATTTGTGAATTGGTTGGGGGAGGGGAAGCGGTTGTCGCAACCACCAAGGGCGAGTTGGACGAAGCCATCCGCGGCGCGCAGGACTCCGGAAAACTAACCGTGATCGAAGTCAAGGTTCCCCGCGACGACATCAGTCCTCAGCTGGCGAGGATCGGCCTGGAAGTGGCCAAAGTGCGTGGCTGGAAGGTGCCCCTGCCCGTCAAACGGAGAACACGATAGGACTGCTGTTCGCGGTCACAATCCCGGTCCGAAACTAATCGGTAAAGAGCTCGATCGCATCGATTAGCGACTCTGCGATCAACTCCTTCGAAATCCAACGCTGCAAACCGTCCGCAGGATCGTCGCGCTGTCCCGGCGCCATGAGAAATACCTCCGTGCCATTGAGCCGCATCTTGGTCAGGATCTCGAAGACAGAAGTGTCGGCGCTAATTACGGCATATTCCTGCGACGCGATCTCCGCGACGGTCGTGTCTTGTCGCGGTATGTGGACGGCCTTGAGGGCGGCCGTAAAGGTGATGACACCCATGATGTTTTTTTCGTCCGTCACCACGAAACAGGTGTCTTCCGGATACGAAGGCAGCGTAATGGCCAGCTCCGGCAAAGTCATGTTGGCCTCCAGCCTAACGATGCCCGCATGCTTCAATTCGCGGGCCGGTTTCATGTATTGAATGTTGGCCTGCATCGCGCTCGGCATGCGATGGCCCCTGCGCATGAGCTTCAACGTGTAGATGCTTTCGTTGGAAATCATCTTTCGCACCCCGTAGGCGATCGCGACCGTGATTGTCATCGGCACGATCACCCCGTAGTCGAGCGTCATTTCAAAAATCATCACGATCGCCGTGATCGCCGCACCCGTTGTCCCACCGACGATGCCGGCCATTCCGACCACCGCGAACGCCGCTGGCGTGATCGTGATGTTTGGAAAAGCCAACTGAAGCAGATGCCCATAAACGCTGCCAAGTGTAGCGCCGAGAAAAAGTGCGGGAGAAAAAACGCCACCCGATCCGCCCGAACCGAGGGTGAGTGAAGTCGCGAAGAGTTTCAGCGCGAAGAGCAGAAGGAGCAGCCAGATCGAGGTCAGGGTGCCGGAAAGGACCTGTTGGATTGTCGCGTAACCAACACCTTCGATATGGTAAGAACCGGTCTGGCGGAGAAGAATGTAGATCAGGACGCCGAGCAGGAGCATGCCGCTCATGTGGCGCAGATACGGATTCCGAATCTTTTCGTCGAAAAAATCCTCGAAAAGGTAGATCGACCGAATGTAAACGACCGAGATCAAGCCTATGACCAAACCGAGTCCCACGTAGGCGAGGAGCAGAATCGGGTGCGTGAGATGGAAGTAATCCATCTGCAGCTGCGGGATGGCGAAAGCCGGATACGGGCCAAAGAAAAAGCGGCCGACGTAGCTTGCGCTTGCGGTCGCGATCACCACCGGCACAAGCGTCCAGACGCTAATCTCGTGGAGCAAAAGTTCCGCCGCGAAAAGGACACCGCCGAGTGGCGTGTTGAACGTCGCCGCGATGCCGGCGCCGGCGCCGGCCGCGATCAAGGTCGTGCGTTGCCACGCCGGGAGGCGCAGCCATTGACCCACGGTCGAGCCAAACGCCGAACCGATTTGAATGATCGGCCCTTCGCGCCCGACCGATCCGCCGCTACCGATGGAGAGCGCGGAGGCAAGAGACTTGATCACGGCGACGACCGGTCGAATGATGCTCTTGTTGTAATAGATCGCGTCCATTACTTCCGGCACACCGTGGCCGCGCGCTTCCGGCGCAAAAGTTTGCACCAGCCATGTCACCCCGATCGCGCCGATGACCGGCACGAAAATGATCAGCGGTCCCCACGGACCCGGCGGCGTGTGGACGTTGGCTTCATAAAAGACGGAAAGCTTCCCCAGGAAAAACAGATTGTGAAAAAGCGCAATCATTCCCCGAAAAACCACCGCGCCGCAGCCGCCAACCAATCCGATTAGCACTGCGAGCAGCCAGAAGCGCCAGGGCGAAAGGGGACGTTTCTTTGCCGATTTGCCTTCGATCGGCCCAGACCCCGTCAGAGTTTCGTCGCGCCGCTCAGCCACGGGAGAGATTTTCTGTCAGCAACGTCGCATGGGTTTGTTGTCCTTTGGAAACGGCGGATTCAACTTTCTGGCGCGCGCGGTTCAAGGGCACAGCTCATGGTAGAGCTAACGGCGGTCATCTTCAATCCAGCAACCAACTACCGAACAGCAGGGCCGCCCGAACAAACACCTGGCGAAGTTCCTGTTCGAGTCCACAAATCCCCGATCGCGAGCCGAGCAACCGGAAAGAGCGCTCGACTCCCAAATCCTACGAGAGATAATCGCGCATGCTGCAAAATCTCTATCCGCACTTGCTCGCCTTTCATGGATCGTTTCGCTGGATTGTCCTCGTAGCCGCGCTCGCCGCGATTTTCGTTTCGTTTTCCGGCTGGGGCGGAACAAAACCGGCCGGCACGAATCTCCGGCGTTTCAGCATCATCTTCGTCATTGCGATGGATATCGAACTCCTTACGGGGTTGCTCCTCTTTTTCGGCGCTAGCCCGATTACGCGCGCAGCGCTGGCCAATTTCGGTGAGGCGATGAAACAACAGGAACCTCGTTTCTTTACGGTGGAGCATACTACGCTCATGCTCCTGGCAGTTATTTTCGCGCATGTCGGTGGAGCTTTGTCGCGGAAGGGACGCACTGACCTCGTGAAGTATCGCGGCGCGGCCTTGGCCTTCACGCTCTCGTTGCTCTTGATCCTGAGCGGCATTCCGTGGTGGCGGCCGCTCCTGCGCTTCTAGCGGCGCCATATCGCTATTCGTTAGGTGCCCCCGCCTTCTTCGTTCGAGCCCCGCTCCGGACGATCAAAATATGCGCAGTGATTCCCAAGACATGCGTAGGTCACCGCGCTCAATTGTGCGAAAATTTCAAAGAAAACAATGGCGAACGAGAACGAAACTGACGGCACTACATCGCGACCGGAGAAGACGTGGCCCACGAAACTTAATTGGCGTTACATCGCGCGGGAAATGCCAGCGAAACGCGAGGTCGCGGCCCGCATCTGCGACTTCGACGAAATCTACGGCTTGTATGATGAAGCAACCGCCCGCGAGCAGGCGAGCCGTTGCATCAATTGCCCCGATCCGCCTTGCGCTCAAACCTGTCCGCTGGGCAACCAAATTCCCATCTGGCTTGCCCTTGTCGCGGACGGACGCTTCCTCGAAGCGTCGGAAGTGTCGCGCTCCACGAGCAACATGCCCGAAATCTGCGGCCGAGTCTGTCCGCAGGAACGGTTGTGCGAAGGCGCCTGCATCCTGAACGCGCGCTCGGAACCGGTCGCGATCGGAGCCGTGGAAAAGTTTCTCAATGAATACGCGTTTGCGCATCACGCGGTGGATGGCGCGATCGCCGCGCCTAACGGATTCAAGGTTGCGGTCGTCGGCAGCGGTCCCGGCGGAATCGCGTGCGCGGATGAACTGGCCAAGCGCGGTTACGCCGTCACCGTCTTCGAAGCGCAAAGCCGGGCCGGCGGACTGTTGGTCAATGGCATTCCGTCCTTCAAGCTCGAGAAGTCGATCGTGGAGCGGCGGCTGGATCTCTTGCGCAAGCGCGGCGTTACCTTCCGCTGCGGCGTCAAAGTCGGTCGCGACATTTCATTGGCGGAGCTGCGCGGGCAGTTCGACGCGGTTTACCTCGCGATCGGCGCGCAAAAACCGAAGCCGCTCAGCATTCCAGGTGTCGACCTTCGCGGAGTCTTCGATGCGTTGCCGTTCCTGATTCAGAAGAATGTCGAGGAAACACCCGAAGAGCCCCTGATCGATGTCAGAGGAAAGCGCGTCGCCGTGCTGGGCGGAGGCGATACCGCGATGGATTGCCTGCGCACGGCGATTCGCTCCGGCGCGCGTGAAGCGATTTGTATTTATCGTCGCGATCTCGAGAACATGCCCGGAAGCCGGCGCGAATATCTGAATGCGGTGGAAGAGGGCGCGCGGTTCATGTTCCTGACGAATCCGATCGCATTGTCAGGCAACGACAACGGCTCGGTTGCGACCGCGCGTTGCGTGCGGATGGAATTGGGCGAACCGGACGCGAAAGGTCGCCGCAAGCCGCGAGCCGTGGCGGGCTCTGAGTTCGACGTGCCGGTCGATGTGGTGTTGGTCGCTTTTGGCTTCGACCCGGTACCGATTTTTGCCGCCGGCAATTCCGACGACATCGAAGTCAACGCGTGGGGAGGCGTGGTCGTCAACGGCAATCAAATGACCAGCGTCCCCGGCATCTTCGCGGGTGGCGATCTGGTGCGCGGTCCCGACCTGGTTGTGCGCGCCGTGCGCGACAGCCGCAAAGCCGCGGCCGGCATTCACGAATATTTGTCGTCGCAAAAGCCGCGCCAGTAACCCGGCTACGGCCACGGATGATCGAGCGGGGCGAGTTGCGTTTGCCGGAAATGCAGCACCTCTATGTTTGGTGCTCCACGCGCATGCGTGATCTTGCTCGATTCGCTCTATCACGACTACTCGTTAATCAACGATCCACCTCGCCCATCACGATATCGATGCTACCGAGAATCACCATCACGTCGGCCACCGTGTGCCCGAGACAAAGATCTTCCAGGATCGTCAGGTTAATGAAGCTCGGCGGACGCACCCGATAACGATAAGGATTCGGTCCGCCGTCGCTGATCAAATAGAAACCGAGTTCACCCTTCGGACCTTCGACTCGCCCGTAGGCTTCGCCAACCGGCGGCTTGAAGGCGCGAATCTTCACTTTGGGATTCATCACCGGACCGGCCGGTATTTGTTCGAAAGCCTGTTTTAGAATTCCAATGCTCTCGCGCATTTCGAGTGCGCGCATCATCAGGCGATCGTAGGTGTCGCCATGGTCGCCTAACGGAACGCGGAACTTGAAACGCGGGTAAAGTCCGTAGCCGTCCACTTTCCGGATGTCGTAGTTTACACCAGATGCGCGCAACATCGGGCCGGTGATGCCGGCGCTGATCGCCAATTCGGCCGATAATTTGCCGACCTCCTGAGTGCGCGCGATCAGGATCTCGTTTTCGACGATTAGTTTTTCGAACTCATCGAGAAATCGCGGAAACGCATCGATAATTTTCTTCGCCCGTTCGATCCAATCCGCGCCCGCATCCACGCGACAGCCGCCGAAACGCATGTAGTCACACATCATGCGCGAGCCGGCGAGCGACTCGAAAAGGTCGAGAATTTTCTCCCGTTCACGGAAGGCATACATGAGCGGCGTTCCCCATGCGCCCATATCGCTCAGGAGAAATCCGAGGAGCGATGCGTGATTCTGCAGTCGTGTCAGTTCGGCCAGGATGATGCGCAAATATTCAGCGCGTTCCGGAACCTCGATGCCCGCGAGCTTCTCCACACTCAGCGCATAGGCCCAGTTGTTCGTCATAGAGCAAAAATAATCGAGTCGATCGGTGTACGGCATCGAACCGAGATAGGTTGCGTTCTCACCGATCTTCTCGTGATTGCGATGCAGATAACCAAAGACGGGCTTGAGTTTCCGGACGATCTCGCCGTCGAGCGCGACGTTCATCCGGAAAACTCCGTGTGTCGACGGATGCTGCGGCCCCATCGAGACTTCAAGCAACTCGCCTTCGAGTCTTGATGTCATCCCTTGAGGGGGCGGTTGCAGTGTTTCAGTCGCGCTCATTGCTGTGCCGCAATATTCTCCGCGCCGTCCAACTGCGGACGCGGCGTGTAGTGCTGCTTCGCTTTCTCCAGCACCTCATCATGCGGTGTCGGTTCCCATTCGTAATCGTCGGGCTCGCGATAATCCTTCCGCATCGGATGATCCTCAAACTCATCCCACATCAGGATGCGCCGCAGATCGGGATGGCCATCGAAATGAATGCCGTAGAGATCGAAAATTTCGCGCTCCTGAAATTCAGCGCTGCGCCAGATCGGAGTGAGCGAAGGCAATCGTGTGCCAACAGAGCGATCGGCCGTTCGCATCCGGATAATTACTGGCCCGTGTTTGTGCGCCATTGAAAAAAGGTGATAGACCACCTCGAGATAACCCGGAAAGAATTCCTCCTGCGTCTCTTCCACTTCCTTTTCCTCACCATCGATGATTTTCTTCACCTTCACTTTCTTCGATGTCTTCCGGTCGAGCCAATCCACACCGGTCACGTTTGAGCAAAAATCAAGGCAAAGAGCGGGATCATCGCGCAAAAGCCGCGCGACAGCAGCGGCGTGCGCGTTATCAAGCAACAACGTGGATTGACTCGCCGGACCCGGATTTACGACAATGTCGACTTTCGCTCCGGGCACAGCTGTTTCCGCGCGCGCCTTGATTTGTTCCAATGTTTCCACAGTTAAACCCGCTCGATCTCCGGCGGGTGAAAAACGCGCGGATTCGCCGCTGGTTCCAAATCATGGGCGCCGAACGCCGGCACCGGAAATTCGCTCGGTTGATCCCGTTTGAGGAAGGCGGCCTTCCCCTCACCCGTTAGTTTCTGCTCATCGATTTTCCGCTGCAGTTCCATGAACGCGTGGAGCAGGGCTTCGGGCCGCGGCGGACAACCGGGAATGTAAACATCGACCGGAATGTAACGGTCGATCCCTTTCAGCACGTTGTACCCCTGCTTGAAGGGCCCACCCGAGATCGCACACGCTCCCATCGAGATGACGTACTTCGGGTCGGGCATCTGGTTGTACAGCCTAACGATTTGCGGCGCCATTTTCTTGGTTACGGTGCCGGCCACGATCATGAGATCGGCTTGCCGCGGTGATGGCCGGAAAACTTCGCCGCCAAAACGCGCGATGTCGTAACGCGACGCCGCCGTTGCGATCATTTCGATCGCGCAACAGGCGAGCCCGAATTGCAGTGGCCAAATCGAATTCTTGCGGCCCCAATTGTAAAGCTCCTGCATCGAAGTGACCCAGATGCCTTGTCGCTGCAGCTCGTTGCGCAAGCCTTCGTCAATCTGTTCGCTCATTTGGCCCAACTTAAACAACCTTTGCCCCAAGCCCAAACAAGTCCTTCGATGAGCAGCAGCAGAAAGATGAGAATTGCGACGAAGGCGCCAATTGGCAACCCTGTAAACGCGACGGCAAACGGAACCAAAAAGACCGCTTCGACGTCGAAGATCAAGAAGATGATCGCATACAAATAGTACTGCGATCTAAACTGAATCTGCGCTTCACCAATCGCCTCAACGCCGCACTCGTACGTCGCATTCTTTTCCACGCCCGGCTTCGGCGGTTGAAAGAATTTTCTCCACATCCACGCCAGGATGAGTGGAACGACCGGAAACACGAGCGCGACACCGCAGAAAATGACGATGAAAAGATAAGGACTTGGATTCATGAAGCGAAAATGATTAGCGCAATGTGCGATTATCTGCGGCTTATTCAGCCAAAGATAAGCACGGAATTACCCGGATACAGAAGCATCAAATTTCTCTTAACATTTTTATCTGCGTTTCGTCCGTGCTAATCCGTGGCGAGATTTTCTGACGACCGCTCTCCTAACCTCATGCGCCAGCGCGACTCTACCGCACCGTTCACGTTTTTCTTCCTCGTGCTTCCGTATGGAATCAGCAGCGGTTTCGTTTCCATCGCTCTGCCTTTCGTTCTGGTGCGGGAAGGTTTTTCGGTTGCAATCGCGGCGTCGGTCGTTGCAATCGGAGTTTCGGCGAATCTCTGGCGATTTCTTTGGGGCCCGATTGCGGATCTGACATTGACCGCGCGTCGATGGTATTTGCTCGGGCTGGGAACATCGGCCGCCAGCTTGCTCGTTCCCGGTTTTATTCCGCTTCATCCCAATGCGCCTGGGCTTCTGATGGCCGTTGTCTTCATTTCGCAAGTCGCCGCGACTTTCATCGTTCTGCCGGTGGGCGGACTCATGGCCCACACGGTTGGCGAAGAAGCGAAGGGGCGCGCTGCTGGCTGGTATCAGGCCGGGAATCTCGGCGGCAACGGGCTTGGTGGCGGTGCGGGCGTTTGGCTGGCCGCCCATTTTTCCAGAGAAGTCTCCAGCGTAGGCCTGGCCGTCGCCATGTTGGCCTCGGCCGCCGCCATTTATTTTGTTTCCGACGTTCGCCTCGTTGCCACAGAAGGTCTGGGTGAACGAATGCGAATCCTGGGGCGCGATATCTACTCAATGGTTCGCGCCGCCATCCCTTTGTTCACGATCGTTCTTGTTTGTTCGCCGATCGGCGCCGGAGCGATGAACAATTTATGGTCGGCGGTTGCGCCTGATTGGAACGCCAGCGCAGACAGGGTCGCGCTGGTGACTGGCATTCTAAACGGCGTTGTCAGCGCCGTCGGATGCGTGATGGGCGGTTGGATCGCCGATCGTGTCGGACGCTGGTGGTCATATTTCGGTTCCGGAATTGCCATCGGATTTATCGCCATTGTCATGGCCGCGATGCCGAGAACACCGGCCAGCTTCACGGGTGGTGTAATCGCGTACGCTCTTTTTTGTGGAATGGCCTACGCCGCCTTTTCCGCCGTGGTGTTGTTCGCGATCGGTCGTGGCGCTGCGTCGACAAAGTACGCCACGCTTTCATCGCTCGGCAACATTCCCGTTGTTTACATGACGGCGATCGACGGGTGGGCGCACGATCGATTCGGCACCGGCTGGATGCTGGCCATCGATGCGCTGACGGGAATCGCCTTTGTCATCCTCGCACTCCCGGTTCTTCGCTGGATCAATATTACCCGCGCGCAAACCACGCACGCCACTTCATCATGATCCGGCCGCTCTCGAACAAACGTCAGTTCCGATGGCAGCACACTCGCTTCTTCCTTGATTAAAGAATCGACGACCGCTTTCCTTCAACGAACGTGAGCGACTTCTTCGATCAAATCTTCATCCGCGCCAAAGAGTGGCTCCTCTCTCTTCTCGCAGGCGCGCCTGACTGGGTGACCCAGATCGCGTCCGCACTCATCAACATCGCCACGCTGCTCGGCGTTTTTCTTACGCTCTTCGCCGCCATGTCCGTGCTTGAACGCAAGATCCTGGGCCGCATCCAAAATCGCTACGGACCAAATCGTGTCGGACCATTTGGCCTGCTGCAGCCGGTGGCCGACGGCATCAAGATGTTAATCAAAGAGGACATCGTCCCTGTCCGGGCGGACAAGGTGGTGCACTTTCTCGCGCCGATCTTGATCGCGGCCGCCGCGATTCTCGCCCTCGGTGTGATTCCGTACGGCCGGAACATGACACCGTTCGCGATCGACGGCGGGATTCTTTTTTTCTTTGCCGTGGGATCGACCACCGAGCTTGGTGTCTTTATGGCCGGCTGGGGTAGTAACAATAAATTCTCAATGCTCGGTGCGATGCGCGCGATCGCCCAAATGGTCAGCTATGAACTGCCACTTATCATCGCCACGCTTCCCGTCGTGATGGCCGTCGGCTCGCTCTCACCTGATGCGATTGTCGCCGCGCAGAGCGGTTATTCGTTAGGCCTGATGCCGCATTGGTTTGTCACCACCCCATGGGGGGCGGCGGCGTTCGTTTTATTTTTCGTCTCCGGTCTGGTTGAGTCGAACCGCACGCCTTTCGACGTGCCCGAGGGCGAATCGGAAATCGTCGCCGGCCACATGACGGAATACTCCGGATTCAAGTACGCGACGTTCTTTCTTGCCGAATATTTGGGAATGTTTGCCGTCAGCGGCCTCACCGTAACGCTCTTTCTCGGCGGCTGGAATGCGCCGATGCGCTGGCTCGAGTTTGTTCCGTCTTACATTTGGTTTTTTGCGAAACTTGGGGTCCTGCTTTTTGTCTTCGTCTGGATTCGCGGAACGTTGCCGCGCATTCGCGTCGATCAAATGATGAAATTTGCCTGGAAATTCATGCTCCCGATGGCGTTCACCTGTATCATCGCAGCCGCCGTCTGGCACTACAACGGACGGGGCCTGGCCGGATGGTTTTGGTCGTTAGGGATTATTGCCGTCGCCTACTTTGGGCTGTCCTTCCTGCTCGATACGGGGAAGAAATTCGGTGCCCGCACTTATCGCTTCGCCGAATGAACATCGCTGCCTTTGTTGCCATCGCCATTCTGGCCCTCGCCGGGGCACTGGCCGCCGCCCTATTGCCGAAACTCATCCACGCCGCGCTTTGTCTGGTTGCGGCGTTTGTCGGGATTGCGGCGTTTTTCTTTCTCCTCGGCGCGGAGTTCGTCGGCCTCGTGCAGGTGTTTGTTTACGTCGGTGCAGTCGCAGTCCTGATCGTTTTTACGATTCTGCTCACGCGACGCGACACGGAAGCAGCAGTTCGATTCAATTGGGGCGGTGCGATCATTGCCATCGCAGTCTTCGGCGGCTTGCTCTGGGCGATTCTCAAAACCGCGGGGCTCTCCGTTCCTCCAGTGCAAATCGAGGCGCTCACCGTCAAACGGATCGGCGAAGTGTTGATGACCGATTACATCTGGCCCTTGCAATGCGTCGGGGTGTTGCTCACCGCCGCGCTGATCGGCGCACTGATTCTTGTCATGGAGGAGAAACAACGTTGATGCCGACGCTTTCGCTCTTCCTCATCGTTTCCGCAGCACTGTTTTGCATCGGTCTCCTCGCCGCGCTCAGCCGGCGTCATGCGATTTTCATTCTCATTGGGATCGAGATGATGCTCGCCGCGGCAAACTTGAATTTCATTGCTTTCTGGCGCTTCAATCCGCAATCGCAATCACCCACCGGCGTAATCGTCGCGATTTTTTCGATCGCAATCGCTGCGGCGGAAGCAGCCGTCGGACTCGCTCTGGTCATCGCGGTTTACCGTCACTATCGAACAACAAACGTCGACAAGCTCAATCAGCTTAAAGGATGAATACCTGGATCGTTACCAATCTCTGGCTGATTCCGACAGTTCCGCTCGCGGCTTCGTTGGTCATCATTAGCCTGGCCAATTCGCGACGCAGAGTGGCGTGCTCGCTCGCAGTTTTCGGCCAGATCGTGGCGCTCGCACTGGCGATCACTGCATTCCTGCCGACGCTACAAACGCCCGCCTTCCGCGCCTTTCACAATTTCACGTGGTTTACATTCGGCCAACAGACGCTGCGCCTCGGTTGGGTACTCGATCCGACGACAGCTGCGATGCTGCTGATGGTCACGTTCGTCGGCCTCTGCATTTTTGTTTTCAGCATCGGCTACATGGTTGATGACAAAAACTTCACGCGCTTCTTTGCCTATCTCTCGTTCTTCTCCGCTGCGATGCTTGGCGTGGTCATCGCAAACAGTCTGCTCCTGCTCTTCGTCTGCTGGGAACTCGTCGGCCTCGCCTCGTACTTGCTGATTGGATTCTGGATCCACAAACCGAGCGCTGCGGCAGCGGCACAGAAAGCGTTCATCACCACGCGCATCGGCGACATGGGATTTTTCCTTGGCATTCTCTGGCTCTATCACGGCAGCGGCACACTGCTCTTTTACGATGGCGGGAATGGCTGCCTCGAAAGCTCGGCGCTTCTTGCGCTCGGCGCCGGCGCAACGTCCGTCGCGCTGCTCATTTTCTGCGGCGCCATTGGGAAGTCGGGCCAATTCCCGCTCCACGTCTGGCTGCCGGACGCGATGGAGGGTCCGACGCCGGTCAGCGCTCTGATTCACGCCGCTACCATGGTTGCCGCCGGCGTCTTTCTCGTCGCTCGAGTCTATCCGCTCTTTTCGTTAGGCGCAATTGACGGCGCGACACCGTCGCTCACCGTCGTCGTCTGGATTGGCGTGATCACCGCGTTGATGGCAGCGCTCATTGCCATTGCGCAGGCAGATATCAAACGCATCCTCGCCTACTCTACTGTTTCGCAATTGGGTCTGATGATGGTGTCGTTAGGCGTGGGTGGCGTCGCGGCCGGGATCATGCATCTGCTGGCACATGGTTTCTTCAAGGCGCTCCTTTTTCTTGGTTCCGGCTCGGTCATCCACGGCTGTCATCACGAACAGGACATTCGAAAAATGGGTGGCCTGCGGCGCCTGATGCCGGTGACATTCTTCACGTATGCCATCGGCATGATGACTCTTAGTGGTGTGCCGCTCTTTTTCTCCGGAGCGTGGACGAAAGAGGAAATCCTGCACGCCACTTCGCAGTGGAGCGCCTCGCGTATCCCGCACTATCTCATGCTGGCCGGGGTCGTCCTGACCGCGCTCTATATGACACGGCAGATGATCTACGTGTTTTTCGGCGACCGGCGCGAGGCCTCGGAGAACGCACACGAAAGTCCGTCGGTGATGACCGTGCCGTTAATCGCTCTCGCGGTTTGTACGATTGTTTTCAGTATCGTGCTTACACCTGCGTGGCCGTGGCTGCACGGTTATCTCAGCGGCGAGCCTGCGCATTTTCAGATCGCGCAATTGATTCAGCCGATGCTGTTCGTTTCGCTCGCGCTGGTGGTCCTCGGCGTCGGAATCGGTTGGTTGATGTATCGGAGCGCCGGAGAAATCGATCCGCTCGAGCAGACGCAGCCCACCCTGTTCCGCTTTCTCGAAAACAAAATGTGGCTCGACGAACTCTACGCCCGAAGCGTCATCGCCCTCGCTCACCTGGCGGCGCGCACATCCGATTGGATGGATCGCTATTTCTGGGATGGAATCGTGCGAGGTTTCGGCGGAGTCGGACAGTTTTTTGGAATCCTAACGAAAGGTTTCGACGAACACGGTATCAATGCCGGAGTCGATGAAGCCACTGTGGGCACGCGTGGTCTCGGTCGGGTGATGTCTTACTGGCATTCCGGACAGGTGCAAACTTACCTGCGCGTTGTCGGAGTCGGCGTGCTGGCACTGCTCATTCTTTACGCATGGCTGGGATGATGATCACGATGCTCATACTCATTCCGCTGATCGGTGCTTTGCTCACGAGCGCGGCGCGCCAGAATCATGCACGCGCGATCGCTCTCGGATTCAATGCGCTGATCGCGATCCTGGCCATCATGTTGTGGCGAAATTTCGATACCACCGCGGCCGGGCTGCAGATGGTTGAACGACACATCTGGATTCCGGCGATCGGCGCCGAATATCTCGTCGGTATCGATGGCCTGAGTCTACTCCTCGTCTTACTGACCTCGATAGTCTTTCCCTTCGCATTTGTCGCGCAAGAGATGAGACGCGGCGCCTGCGTAGCCATGTTGATCATGCAAGCGGCTCTCTACGGGACGTTCACCGCCCAGAATTTTGTTCTTTGGTTCTTGTTCTACGAGATGAGCCTCGTGCCGGCGTTCCTGCTCATCAAGATATGGGGCGGCGAAAAGCGCGATCGCGCCGCGACGAAGTTTTTCGTTTACACATTCCTAGGCAGCGTCGCGATGTTGCTCTCCTTTCTCGGGATTTATTTCGCGAAAGGAACGTTTGACTTCGCTGCACTCGCCAATTTCGGAAAGACTGGATTGCTGAGCGGCAATGTCGCGTGGCTCGCCTTTGCCGGAATCTTCCTTGGCCTCGCCGTAAAAGTGCCGTTGTTTCCATTTCACACCTGGCTTCCTGATGCATACGAGGCCGCCCCCACCGGTGTGTCGATGGTGCTCACCGGTCTGCTCTCGAAGATGGGCGTTTACGGTTTCGTGCGCTTGCTTCTGCCGCTTTTCCCTAACGAAATAAAAATTCTCGGCCCGTGGCTGCTCGGGCTGGCGATCTGCTCGATTGTGTTCTCCGCGCTGGCGGCGTGGGCGCAGTCCGATTTGAAACGGATGGTCGCCTACATTTCGATCACCCATCTGGGTACTGCATGCTCGGTCTATTCGCTGTCACCGCCGCAGCGGCGCGGCCATCAGCGGAAATGCAGGCCGCCTTAAGCGGCGTCTTCATGCAAATCTTTAATCACGGCATCACAGCCGCGGCGTTGTTCTATTTCGTCGGATTACTTGAGGAACGGCGCGGCCTTCGGGGCGTCGAAGATTTCGGCGGGTTGATGCAATGCGCGCCCCTGTTCTGCGGATGGATGAGCGTTGTCATGTTCTCATCGTTAGGCCTTCCCGGATTAAACGGATTCGTCGGCGAGTTCTTAATCTTCAAAGGCTCGTTCGCAATTACTGCTTCATTCACGGCCTTCGCCGTAATCGGTCTTCTGGTCACTGCAATCGTGTTCATGCGTGCAATGCAAGCGCTCTTCAGCGGCCCGCTTGCAGAGCGATGCAGTGCCTTTCCCGATCTTCGCCTCGGCGAGAAGTGGGTCGTGGTTCCCGTGACGCTCCTCATGTTCGCCGTCGGCATCTTCCCCCAATTCATTTTCAACATCTTCAACACGACGGTCATTCAGATGACGCGCCTGTTTGCCTGATGGCTCGGAATGAAACGCGAAATCATCCCCGCAGCCCAGATCGCACGGTCGATTTCCGTGCTTCGTGGGCAGAAAGTGATGCTCAGTCAGGATCTGGCTGCCCTTTACGGAGTAGCGGTGAAAGCTCTCAATCAGGCGGTAAAGCGCCATGCTGCGCGATTCCCAGCTGATTTTGTCTTTCAGCTTACTTCCGAAGAATTCGAGAACTTGAAGTCACAATTTGTGACTTCAAGTTGGGGCGGACTGAGACGGGCACTCCCCTACGCTTTCACCGAGCAAGGCGTCGCCATGCTCTCGAGCGTGTTAAACAGCAAGCGCGCGGTGAAAGTCAACATCGCGATCATGCGCGCGTTCGTGAAATTGCGCGAAGCGCTAGAAACAAATCGCGAGCTTGCACAAAAGTTCTCCGAGCTCGAAAAGCGCGTCGGCAAACATGACAACGAGATCGCTGCGATCATTGATGCAATCCGGCAATTGATGGCTCCCCAGCAGAAACCCAGACGTGAGATTGGATTTCATGTTCGGGAAACGGCTCCGCACTATCGAACGCGCAACACTCGAAACCTTGTCAACCGATGATCGCCTGGACCATTTACATCACCTTCGCGGGTGCGGTTCTCGCGCTGCTTCTGCCGCGCGTTTTCGCGCGCTGGATCGCGCTCGGCACGGCTCTCGCCGGATTCGGGACAAGCGTCACGGCGTTTTTCAACACGCTCGATGTCGGAACTTTTTCGACGATCGTGCGCATCCCGTGGGTGCCCATGTTGGGAATGGAATACCATCTCGCCGTCGACGGCATCAGTCTTGCCCTGACATTGGTAACGGGATTGACCGCCGTCAGTGCGGTGCTCTTCTCGTGGGACGTCGATCACCGGCCTAACGAATTTTTCTTCTGGCTGCTTCTCGTGGTTGGCGGGTCGTATGGTGTCTTCCTGAGCGCTGATTTGTTCCTCCTCTTCGTCTTCTACGAACTGGTCATCGTGCCGAAATATTTTCTGATCGCGATCTGGGGATCGACGAACAAGGAATACGGCGCAATGAAACTGACGCTCTATTCGTTCGCCGGCGGAGCGCTTATCTTTCTCGCCATTGTCGCGGCCTACGTCACCGCTGGATCGCTCGATCTCCAACAACTCTCGCAATACAAATTTGCGCCACAATTTCAGCTGTGGGCATTTCCCGTGATGTTCCTCGGGTTCGGCGTGCTTGCGGGCATGTGGCCACTGCACACCTGGGCGCCCACCGGTCACGTCGCCGCCCCGACGGCGGGCTCAATGCTTCTCGCCGGTATCGTGATGAAACTCGGCGCCTATTCCGGGTTGCGAGTGGCGATGAATCTTTTTCCAGACGGGTTCCATGCGTGGAGCAAATGGATCGCCGTCCTCGGCGTCATCGGGATCGTTTACGCCGCGGCGGTGGCATTGCGACAGCGCGACCTGAAATTCGTCATTGGCTATTCGAGCGTTAGTCACATGGGTTTCGTCCTGCTTGGACTGTCCACGGCCAACGCGCTCGGTGTCGGTGGAGCCGTCCTGCAAATGTTCTCGCACGGCGTAATCGCGGCGCTCCTCTTCGCCGTCGCCGGACGCATGATCTACCGCCGCACGCACACCCGCGATCTCAATGCGCTCTCACGCATGGGACTGAGCCGCGCACTGCCATTTGCGGCGTTCTCCTTTGTCGTTGCGTCAGCTGCATCCATGGGCATCCCTGGATTCAGCGGGTTCGCGGCTGAAATCACGATCCTCATCGGCGTGTGGAAGACTTACCCCATGGCAGTGTTTATCGTCGGGGCCGGCATGGTTCTCGTTGCCGCGTTCACGTTGCGCGCATTGAAAATGAGTTTCTTCGGCGACCCGTATCGCGGAGTTCACACGCAACAAGGCCGAGTCCCAGTCGACCCGGATTGGAACGAAGGACAGGCCATTACTGACCGGATTACGCTGGCGGAAAAAATGGGAGCGGGGCTGCTGATGTTCGCAACGCTGGCGGTCGGAATTTATCCGAAGCTGTTGCTCGATCGGATCCTGCCAGCGGTTGAAGCGATGAGATTTTTGCAATGAGTTATCTCGAACTTCTCAAGCTTGCGTCGCCGGAAGCGATCGTCGTCGTGACGGCGCTGGCGGTTCTTGCGCTTGGACTCGCGAACTCACGCTTGACCGAATTCTGTTCCTTCGTTGCCGCGCTCGGAATCGCGATCGCGATCGGTGCAGTGCTCATGTTGCCGCAACACGCAATGCTATTTCACGGGATGCTGGCAATCACGCCGTTGACGTCGCTGTTCAAGATCATCTGTCTGGTCCTCGCCTTTTTCACGGTGATCCTCGCGCGAGACAACACGCTACGACATCACAGCGAATATCTCGCCATGGTCCTGCTCGCGACGATAGGATTGCTGTTGCTCGTCGGCAGCGAGGAATTGCTCATGATCTTCATCGGACTCGAGCTGACTGGCCTGTCGCTTTACGTCATGACAGGGTTCGATAAAACCGATTCGCGTTCCGCGGAAGCGGGCCTGAAGTATTTCCTCTTTGGCAGCACCGCCAGCGCCTTCACCCTCTTCGGACTAAGCCTCGTCTACGGCATGTGTGGCACGACCGGCCTCGCCGCGATCGGACAGAAACTGACTGCCGCTCCGGTCCAACCACTGCTCGCCGCCGGGATTGTGATGACCCTTATCGGGTTCGCTTTTAAAATTGCCGCCGCTCCTTTTCATCTTTGGGCACCCGATACCTACCAGGGCGCGCCCGCCTCGAGCGCCGGGTTCATCGCCTCGGGCGCGAAGGTCGCGTCATTCGTCGTGCTCGGGAAAATTGTGCTTATCGGTTTTGGCCCTGCTCAAGGGAGCGCAGACTGGCATGCGATGATGGCTGGTTGGGCTCCTGTGCTGGCGCTGCTGGCCGCTCTTTCGATCGTGATCGGCAATCTCGTCGCGCTCGCCCAATCGAACGTTCGCCGCCTGCTCGCCTACTCTGCCGTCGCGCATGGCGGCTACACGTTGCTTGGGCTCGTCGCCGGCGGACGCGAGGGATTCGGCGCAACCTTATTCTACACGACAATCTACGCTTTCACGCTCGTCGGGGCATTCGGCGTCGTCGCGCTGGTGCGACGCGAAACTGGCGGCGACGATCTTGCCGATTTCGCCGGGCTGCGCTCGCGTTCGCCGCTGCTCGCCGGCTGCATGGCGATCTTCATCCTCTCACTGGCCGGTTTGCCGCCGCTCGCTGGATTTTTCGGAAAGTTCTACCTCTTCAGCGCCGCGATGCGCGCCGGTGAAAACCACGGCCTGCTCTGGCTTGTCGCGCTCGCGCTCTTTGGCAGTTTCATCTCGCTCTACTACTACCTCACCGTGCTCAAGGTCATCTTTCGGGATGAAAGCGCGGCGCCTGCGAACTCCGGGACGCGTTCCAGTCCTGACCAGAGCAGAGATTTCCTGGCGAAAATCTCGATTACTCTCCTCGCCGCGATCATCGTCTTTTTCGGTGTTGTCCCTGCGTCATTGTTAGGGCGAATTCTCGCGGCGCTCCCATAGTTCGCCGGAGGCTCAACCGCCGCGGACCGGATAGGTTTGCAGAGCGCGCATATACTGCGCACGCTCGAATGCCATCGGCTCGGGGCAATTCTTCTGGCTCATGCTGCCTTTGAGCTGCTCGACCGATTCGTATTCGTGTTCCTCCATCCATTCCTTCATCTCGCGCTCGATCACGCTGAGATGCGCGATACCGCGCCGGAGCAGGACCGAGCACAACATGGTCACATCGGCCCCGGCCATGAGCATTTTGAGCGCATCGGTTGCGCGATGGATTCCACTCGTTGCCGCCAGACTGGCACCGATGCGGCCATAGAGAATCGCGATCCAGCGCATCGGCAACCGCATCGCCATTGGCGTGCTCAGGAGAATGTTGGGTGTGATCTCGAGCGTCTCGAGCTCGATGTCCGGCTGGTAAAAACGATTGAAAAGGACGAGCGCGTTTGCTCCGTGAAGATCCAGCCGACGGGCGAAGCGCGCGAAGTTGGTAAAGAACGGACTTAGCTTCACCGCCACGGGAATTTTCAGCTGACCTTTTATCGAAGCCAGAATTGTGAGGTAGTTCTGTTCGATGTCCTCGCTGGAAACGTCCGGATCAGTCGGCAGCGAGTAAATGTTCAATTCAAGGGCGTCGGCACCGGCTTGCTCGATCTGCCGCGCGTAAGTCTGCCAGCCGCCAAAGGTCGAGCCGTTCAGGCTTCCGATAATGGGAATGCTGGTCGCTGCTTTCGCCTTCGCAATGTGCTCAACATAAGCCTCGGGACCGACCTTGAACTCCTGCGGCTCGGGAAAATAATTCAGCGCCTCGGCGAAACTTTCAGTGCCTTGGTTAAGATGAAAATCCAGTTCGTAGCGATCGTGCCGCAGTTGCTCCTCAAAAAGTGAATGGAACACGATGGCCGACGCGCCGGCGTCTTCCATGCGCTTGATGTTGTCGAGATTTTCCGAAAGCGGCGAGGCCGAGGGAACAAGCGGCGTCCGCAGCTTATGTCCGAGATAGGTGGTCGTTAGGTTCATGGCTTGTTGACTCAGGTTTGGTTTTTCGGGCGGCGAGATATTCGTAGAGGCCCCGGCGAGTGCTCACATCTTCCTGTGCCCGAACGAGCAGTTTCCCCGCGGCTTCAGGATCGATCTTGTCCAGCATCTTGAAGCGGTTCTCGAGTTTGAAATAATCCGCCACCTGCATCCGGGGCGCGGGCGCATCGAGTTGCAGCGGATTTTCTCCGAGCGCCGCCCGCTCCGGGTTGTAGCGATAGAGAAGCCACTGCCCGGAGTGCACCGCCGCTTTCTGGTTTTGCATCGCGGTTGTCATGTTGATGCCGTGAGCGATGCAGTGGCTGTAAGCGATGATAAGCGCGGGTCCGTCGTAGGCTTCCGCTTCGAGGAAGGCCTTCAGGGTGTGCTCGTCTTTCGCTCCCATCGCGACCGATGCGACGTAGATCGTGCCGTAACTCATCGCCATCAGGCCGAGATCTTTCTTCGGACCGCGCTTGCCGCGCGGAGGCGAATTTCGCGACTGCGCCACGCGGCGTTGATTTCGAACACTGACCGCCCGTGTTCGAATAAACCTCCGTGTCGAGCAGGAGCACCTTCACGTTATGCCCGCTCGCCAGGACGTGATCGAGTCCGCCATAACCGATGTCGTAACCCCAACCGTCGCCGCCCACGATCCAGACACTCTTGCGCACCAGGGTATCGGCCAATGCGAGCAACCGGCGCGCATCGGCCCGGTCGAGAGATTGAAGCCTGCGCTTTAACTCTGTGACGCGGGCACGCTGATCGAAGATGTCTGCTTCGTCCCGCTGCCGCGCATTCAAGATTTCCGTGGTCAGGCCTCGTCCGATTTGGGGCGAGAGTTCATGAAGCAATTCGCCGGCGAACTCCTGCTGCTTGTCGATCGAAACGCGGAACCCGAGGCCAAACTCCGCGTTGTCTTCGAACAACGAATTCGACCAGGCCGGGCCCCGCCCGTCGCTGTTCTTCGCGTAAGGCGTGGTCGGCAGATTGCCGCCGTAAATGGACGAGCAACCGGTGGCGTTGGCGATGATCAGCCGGTCGCCGAAAAGTTGCGTGAGTAACTTGATGTAGGGCGTCTCGCCGCAACCCGCGCACGCGCCCGAAAACTCGAAGAGCGGCTGTTGCACCTGCATTTCGCGCACATACCCAAGCGGCACCTGTCGCCGATCCAGTTCCGGGATGGAGAGGAAAAAATTCCAGTTCGCGCGCTCGGTTTCGCGAAGCGGCGGCTGCGCCTGCATGTTGATCGCTTTCAAGCGCGCCTCCGATTTGTTCCGGGCCGGGCACACATCGACGCAGATCCCGCAACCGGTGCAATCCTCCACCGCGACCTGCAGCGTGTAGTGCAGTCCTTTCCATTCTGGCAGCCGCGCCTCGCGCGATTTGAATGACGCCGGCGCGCCTTCGAGCCGCGCTTCCTCGTAAACCTTGCTCCGAATGACGGCGTGCGGACAAACCATGACGCATTTGCCGCACTGAATGCAGACCTGCTCGTCCCAGACCGGCACTTCCAGGGCGAGGTTCCGCTTTTCCCATTGCGTCGTGCCGGTCGGGAAAGTGCCATCGTTAGGCAAAGCGCTCACCGGAACGCGATCGCCGCGACCTGCCATAATTTCCCCGAGCACGTTGCGCACGAACTCCGGCGCCGCGCTCAGCTTTCCGTTTGGCTGGGAGGCCCGCGCCGTGACTTCGCGCGGAACGTCCACTTCATGTAAATGCGCGAGCGTTTCATCCACCGCGCGAACATTCTTCTCCACGATCTCTTCGCCCTTCTTGCCATAGGATTTGCGAATCGAATTCTTGATCGCCGCGATTGCGTCCTCTGGCGGCAAGACGCCTGAGATCGCGAAGAAGCAGGTCTGCATCACGGTATTGATACGGCCGCCCATTCCGGAATCGCGCGCCACCTTGTTCGCGTCGATAACGAAAAAGCGCGCGTTTTGCTCGATCATCCGGCGCTGCGCGTTTTCCGGCAGATCGCTCCCAAACCCGCTCCGGCCCGAAAGGCGAATTCAGCAGGACGGTCCCGCGGACCGCGAGGTCCCTTAGGACGTCGCAGGTCTCGAGCAGGAATGGCTGGTGGCAACCGATGAAATTCGCGCTCGTCACGAGATAGGTCGATCGAATCGGGCGAGGGCCGAAACGCAAGTGCGAGATGGTCGTGGCGCCCGCTTTCTTCGAGTCGTAAACGAAATAGCCCTGAGCGAAATTGTCGGTGTTCTCGCCGATGATCTTGATCGACTCCTTGTTCGCGCCCACGGTCCCATCCGATCCCAGCCCGAAGAACTGCGCTCGCACCACGTCTGCTGGTTCGATCGAGAAGTTCGGATCGAACTCGAGACTGGTGTGCGAGAGATCGTCGTCGATGCCGATGGTAAAATGATTTTTCGGCGCCGGCAGAGCCAGGTTCTCGAAAACGGCTTTGACCATCGCTGGCGTGAACTCTTTCGAGGACAATCCGTAGCGGCCGCCGACCACGCGCACCTTGTCGCGGCCCTGCTCGTAAAGCGCATTCAGGCAATCGAGATAGAGCGGCTCCCCGCTGGAGCCGGGTTCCTTTCGTGCGATCGAGCACCGCGATCGCGCTGGCCGCTTTCGGGAGTGCCTCAACAAATCGCCGCGCATCGAACGGCCGATAAAGCCGCACCTTGAGCAGACCGACTTTTTCCTTCCGCGCCTCGAGAAAATCGACCGTCTCGTGCGCCGCTTCGCAGCCTGAACCCATCAGCACGATGACGCGCTCGGCATCGGGCGCGCCGTGATATTGGAAGGGCTCGTAACGCCGGCCCGTCAGCTCTGCAAAATCGTCCATCGCCTTCTGCACCATGTCGGGACAAGCGGCGTAGAATGGAGTCACCGTCTCGCGCGCTTGAAAATAAACGTCGGGATTTTGCGCCGTGCCGCGGATCACCGGATGATCGGGCGAGAGCGCCCGCGCGCGATGCTCGAGCACGCGTGCTTCGTCGATCATCGCGCGCATGACCTCAATCGGCAGCACTTCAATCTTCGAGATTTCGTGCGAAGTGCGGAACCCATCGAAGAAATGAAGAAACGGAATCCGCGCTTCGAGCGTGGCCGCATGCGCAATCAGGGCGAGATCCTGCGCTTCCTGCACCGACGCCGAGCAGAGCATGGCCCAGCCGGTGGCCCGCGCCGCCATCACATCGCTGTGATCGCCAAAGATGGAAAGCGCCTGTGCGGCGAGCGAGCGCGCGGCGATGTGAAAGACCGTCGGCGTGAGTTCGCCGGCAATCTTGTACATGTTTGGGATCATGAGGAGCAGGCCCTGTGAGGCGGTGAACGTCGTGCTGAGCGCGCCGGTCTGGAGCGCGCCATGGATCGCTCCGGCGGCGCCGCCTTCGCTCTGCATCTCGAACACAGCGGGCACCGTGCCCCACAGGTTTTTCATCCCGCCCGCCGCCCAGGCATCGGCCCATTCGCCCATCGGCGACGCCGGCGTGATCGGATAGATGGCGATGACTTCGTTCAGCTCGTAAGCCACCCGCGCGACGGCTTCGTTGGCATCGACCGTCTTGCAGTTGGGCTTGATGCGGTCGTTTCTCGCGACTTGTCGCGGCTCGTGCCGGAAATCGGGCTTGGAATTCTCCGCTACTTCGTGCTTGGCCGCCAAAGGGACTGTCTGGCTTTTTTGTCTCGGACTTGACTGCACGTTTTGTCATCTTCTTGCTCGTTGGTTGCATTCGCTGGCAGAGTAATTGATGATTCTTTTCCCAGCTAAACACTCGTTGTGTTTAGCTGTGCAATTATTGCGCGATCACGTTTCCGCGCACCGGATTGCTGTTACTCGTCGCTAGTGAGGATGAAGTCACTCGTGTTCCGGGGCGGCAAAAGCTTGACGACTGAAGCCGCACTACCAAGAATCGGCGTCATGAATATTCGCAAGACCACGTTGAAATCCCTCGCGTTCCTTTTCGCGGCTGCACTGATCGTTGCGCCCTCATTCGCGCAAGACAAAACAACGTCTCCCCCGGCTGCGGCGACGACTACAGCGGCAACCGCACAACCGAGCGAAGCCGACATGATGAAGCAAATGGCCGAAATGGCCAAGCTGAACGAGAACCACAAGTTGCTTGGCGAACTCGCCGGCACCTGGAGTTACGCGGTGCAAATGTGGATGGCCCCGGACGCTCCGCCGAGCAAATCTAGCGGCACCGCCGTGACCAAGCCCATTATGGGCGGCCGCTATTTCGTGAGCGATGTCACCGGCCACATGAAAATGCCGGGCCCGGACGGAAAGATGAAAGATTTCATGTTCAAAGGCATGGGCCTTGACGGTTATGACAACGCGAAAAAGAAGTTCGTCGGCTGCTGGGTCGACAACATGGGCACCGGCATCCTGATGTCACAAGGTGACTACGATCCGGCGACGAAGACATTCACCTACGCTGGAGAATACGAGATGATACCTGGGGCAGCCGCAGAAGATTCGCGAAACGATAAAAATCGTCGATGCCAATCATCACACCTTCGAGTGGTATGAAGATCACGGCGGCAAAGAAGTGAAGACGATGCAGATCGACTACACGCGGAAAAAGTAGCGTCTGTCGCAACGCCCCATCGTCTGCTCACACGAAGATTGATCTTCGCCGACAAAAACAGCGCCGGCTGAGCCAGTGCTTTCCGCTCAACGCCGCGGAACGTGCGATTGTGCCGACCAGCGGCGAATCAACTTCGCTTCGCGCATGAAATTCGCGTTCCGCACTGATCTTGCCTTCGCCGGCCCATTTGGAACCCGCGCGCGCGAAGGTGGTTAGACAGTCGATCAGCCGGCGGCTTCGCCAGTTCATCAGCTCCTGGCTAATGCAGATCAGGCCGTGCTCCGCACAATAGGAGCGAAACAAATCGGCCGTCATATCGGGAGCGCGCTGATGATCCCGATCCAGGATCTTTGCCTTGGTCAAAAGCTTTCGCACCCTGCGCGGAAACCGTTCCACCACCGGAGAAGCGTATTCTCCGAGATTGGAGTGGTGAACGAATCCGACGCCGTCGTCGGTCAACTTATTGGGTAACTGTCGCACATAAGCCTCCACCGTTTCTCGCGGAGTGTGCACCAGCGAATCGAAGCAAAAGACGAAATCGATCGAGCGATCCGGAATCATCGTCAGGCTACGTCCGTCATTCACGTAATAGCTCAAACGCGCATCCTTCCTGAAACGGCGCCGGCAGGCCTCGATACAACGCTCCTCCGGATCGACGATATGCAACTGCTCGCAGTGCTT
Source organism: uncultured Verrucomicrobiae bacterium (assembly GCA_963763995.1). Classification (GTDB taxonomy): domain Bacteria; phylum Verrucomicrobiota; class Verrucomicrobiia; order Chthoniobacterales; family UBA10450; genus CAVTTH01. Next base: position 127,671 of record CAVXQL010000007.1, read on the forward strand.
CCTTAAATAATTTGTCCAGCGCCCAAACCCCGAGCCGATCTCCAGGATCGTGTTCGCCGGCAGATACTCATGGATACGAGGGAAAATGGTACCGAACCATTGTGCCGACGAACCGCCCCACGGAGCCGACCACTCTTCGCCTCCCCCTTTCCAATCGTAATCAAAGTCGTGTGATTCGATAATTTCTGATCTTAGCCGGTGATTGCTTCATTCCAATGCCTGTTGCGTTCAGTGCCTTGCCGAACGCCGTAGATTGCCAACTGTGTTTCAGTCGGTAAACTTGCCCGGTGAAGTTTCGAGTCACCATCGAACCTGATGAGGACGGCGTGTTTGTTGCCGAATGTCCGGCTTTGCCCGGCTGCGTATCGCAGGGGAAAAGCCGCGACGAAGCGATGGCGAACATTCGTGATGCCATTCAAGGATACCTCGAAAGTTTGAAAAAACACGGCGAGCCGATTCCGAGTCCAATCACCGAAGCAGTCGTCGAAGTTTCGCTGTGAGTCGTCTGCCTGTCTGTTCCGGGGCGGACGCGGTCAAAGCATTCAGCAAAATCGGATACTCATTCGATCATCAATCCGGCAGCCACATCATTCTGCGCCATCCATCCGGCCGCCGCCTGACGATTCCGAACCATCGCGAACTGGCAAAAGGAACATTACGCGCTTTGATCCGGGAAGCCGGTCTAACCAAAGAACAATTCGCCGAACTCCTTTAACGTCAAAATCGACGACATCTTTGTGATTGCCGTCCATTCTCGCTCGGGAGATTCTTCCTCATGATCAAAGGCAGTGAAATCCGAAAGGCCGATCACCCGATCGAACCGTTACTGCTCGACCGCTGGTCGCCGCGCGCGATGTCGGGCGAGGAAATTTCCGCCGACGAATTGATGCGCCTGTTTGAAGCAGCGCGCTGGGCGCCCTCTTCGTTCAATGCGCAACAGTGGCACGCGCTTTATGCGCGCCGTGGCACCGAGCACTGGCCGACCTTTCTCGGATTGCTGGTCGAGGGAAACAAAGCCTGGGCGCAAAACGCCGCCGTGCTCGTCCTCTTCATTTCGCGCACCACGTTCGACTACAACGGCGAGCCGTCCATCACCCATTCATACGATTGCGGCGCGGCATGGGAAAATTTCGCTCTCCAGGGATTTCATCAAGGCTTCGTTGTGCATGGCATGCAAGGCTTCGATTACGAGCGCGCCCGCGGCGAACTAAAGATTCCCGACGGCTTCCGGGTCGAAGCGATGGCTGCAGTCGGCAAACCGGGCGATCCATCCACCCTTCCGGAAAAGTTGCGCGCGAAGGAAAGCCCTAACGATCGCCGCAAATTGACCGAGAGCGTTTGCGAAGGTGCGTTTCGATTCCCCAGCGCGCCGTAACCTCGGATCACAGTCGCTTAAACGCAGGCGGCTCGGCGCAGGACGAGCTTTTGAGGGTCGTTGGAATCGTCAAGAGCGGCTGACAGTGAAGAAAATTCCGCGCCCGGGTCGCTATTTCTCCGATCTCGCCTATAGTCATCAATGTCCAAACCATCTGGTGCTTCCTTTGTCCGTCGTGCGCCCGACAACATCACTGAAGAGCTTGTTGCCGTGCTTTCTTCCAAGGCCTCGTTTGAATTCAAGGCCCTGTTCGACATCATCTTCCTAAATCTCCGGGAACGGAATGCGGCCAGCGGAGGGGAAGAGATGCTGCGTTTGCGCACCTATGAAAAGCTGCAGAGCCTCGTCCATCAGGGCACGGTCACGAGAACGGTTAAAGGTATCACCAAGAAATACAAGGGAGTCGCGGTGAAACTGGTCACGCTCAGCGCCGAAATGAAAGTCATACGCGCGGAATGGAGCGAGAAACTGCGAGCCAAGGCGGCGGCCGCCCGCTAGATTGCGTCGGGAACTGATCAACACTTAACCGCTTTACGCGGTCAAGTTTGCCAGACGGTCAAGTTTACCGGCGAGCGGCAGGGCTTAGTTGGCTGAAGAAAGGCTCTCGACAATATAGGCATTACCGATGCCGTGGATCATTGCGACAATCCATAGATTGCCGGATCTCCTGAACAGAATCCCGAAGAAAAGACCGATCGCGAAGATCCCCGCGAACATCGGGAACGCGACCGAGCTTTTCGCGGAAAAGTAATTCCAATGGAGCGGTCCGAAGGTGTAGAAAATGTTAGCGACCAAAATGCCGATAAACGCACCCCATCGGCGGACCAGCTCGGATTGCAAAATGCCGCGGTAAACTACCTCCTGGTAAAAACCAAAGAAAAGGTAGGGAACGAATACACTCCAGACTGTAGTTAGGGCGGAAGCTTGGGCGAAAATGATCCGGAGCCGGCCTGCGAAAATTAGTGGGAAAACGACATTCGCGATCACCAACAGTTGAATGAAATACGACTTCTCGACCGGAGACCATTCGCTCCACGGATACAACCCGATCCGCGACAGCTTGAGCGGCGCGGCGAAACGAACCAACCCCAAGGCACAGGCGAGGAGGAGCGGGACAATGATCAACAGCGGCACTGCCGGGTGCAGCGACCGCACGGCGACCAGCCGGATTGCCTCGACCGCGAGCGCGATCAACAAGAGGCGAGCACCCGTCGCGACGTCCCAGCGAGACGCCGACCGCTTATCGAACAGGAGGAAGTGTCCGCGCACGTGGACACTCAGCCCGCTCCATTTTCGCGGAACCGACGTGTTGGATTTAGCCATGGCGATCAACTGCGCGCGGCGCGCGTGCGCAAAGGCGGATTGGTTTCACCGGCCGCAAGTAAAGCGATCGACCGGGGAAAATGGAATAAAGAACGCGAGCCTGGTCAGCCGGCGTCGGTTTTGATTTACTGCGGTGGCAAATGGAAATCGACGACGACACATTAGGGGCAGCGTCTGCGATGTTGGTCGGCTCATAGTCACCGACGAAGGGCGACGGATTGCTCATTTGGGGCTTTGATTTCCAAAGGCACACGTCGCAATTTCGTGAATGCGACGAAACCAGAGAACCGCCTTCGTGACCGGCGCAAATAAAGGAATCGGATTCGAAGTGGCGCGCCAACTCGCTTGCGAAGGTTTTCGGGTGTTTCTCGGTGCGCGCAACGCAGAGGCCGGCAAGGCGGCGGCAGAAAAGCTCAATCATGAAGGGGAAAAATGGCGTTTCCTTCCTTCAGATCGACGTCTCCAAGCCGGAAAGCATCAGGCGCGCGGCCGAAGAATTTGCCCGGCAAAGCGATCGCCTCGACGCGCTGGTAAACAATGCCGGCATTCTCCTCGATGAAGACAAGGATGTCCTCGCGCTGAGCGCGGAAATGTTTCAGACGACGCTGCGAACCAACACGCTCGGGGCGCTCCTCGTCTCGCAGGCTTTCCTGCCCTTCCTGAGAAAGAGCGACAGCCCGCGGATCGTCAATGTCTCCAGCGGCGGCGGACAACTGGTCGACGGCGCCGACGGTTGGGCGCCCGTCTACTGCATTTCCAAGACAGCGCTGAACGGCGTCACCGTCCAGCTCGCCGCCGCCCTGCCAGACTTTGCGGTCAATTCCGTCTGTCCCGGCTGGGTGCGAACTGATATGGGTGGCGCAAACGCGACACGTTCCGTTGCCGAAGGTGCATCCGGAATTGTCTGGCTCGCGGCGGATGCGCCACAAGGCGAAACGGGAAAGTTTTGGCGCGACCGCAAAGTGATTCCGTGGTGATCGCGGTTACCAACCGCCCTGTGCTGCAACTTGTCGTTCAACCGCATCGATTATCCTCTGATAGTGGTTGGCGATTTTTTGCGCTTCATCTGCTTCGCTGCACTCTTCGCAAACAAGCATCGGACGGGAAGTAACCGTCGCGCAGATAAATTGCGGTATTCGCCCACGACTCCTGTCGTGAGTGCAGTCCATCGAGAATTTGTCCGACGTCGAGACTGCCCAGAGTGAGGTGAAGTTGTTTGCCCATCGTTGGCACAAACACCTGGCCAGGTTCGGAGCAGCTGCCAAGCCTTTTCTCCTGGCTGCGGCGCGAGAGAGTCTCTAGTTCTTCTATGTGGATAAAACACCGGTGAGATCTTTGAGGACGCTATCCTCTCCACGCTTCTGGTACGGCGCTTCGATTGTGGAGTTTCTCCGGGCAACTGACGAAGCTGTTTTGGGCGAGCTTGCCCGAAACTGCGACTTCGCCTTGATCCCCACCCAGAGAGATGCGTGGCTCGCACAGATCGAATTTCTCCGCTCGCAACTCGTCGGCCTCTCCGGATCCCTCTTCTTCGAGTTCAACATTCCGCGGATGGGGCGACGTATCGATGCCGTTCTGGTGATTGGGCCAGTGGTCTTCGCAATAGAATTCAAGGTTGGCGAGAAAACGTTTGATCGTTCGGCGATCGATCAGGTTTGGGATTACGGACTGGACTTGAAGAATTTTCACGAGGCGAGTCACGACGTTTCGATTGTTCCTATCCTCGTGGCGACCGAAGCCACCGAATCTCCGCCGCTTGAGCTCCGTGCCGATACTGACAAACTCTGTCGTCCCGATCATCGTTAATTCGGCGAATTTTCGTGGCGCTGTCGAGTTGGCGCTTCGCGCAACTGAAGGCGGTCCGCTCGATCCGCAAATTTGGTCTCGCGCCCCGTATCATCCGACACCGACCATCGTCGAAGCTGCCCGCTCTCTTTATGCGCAACACTCTGTTGAAGCCATCGCGCGTTTCGACGCCGGCGCGCAAAATTTGCACGTCACGTCCGGGCGCATCGAGGAATTGGTCGATGAAGCCAAAGCCAAAGGCCGAAAAATTATCTGCTTTGTGACGGGCGTTCCCGGAGCGGGGAAAACTTTGGTCGGCTTGAACCTCGCGACGCGACGCGAGGTTGACCAACCGACGCACGCTGTATTTCTGTCCGGTAATGGTCCGTTAGTCGCGGTGCTTCGCGAAGCGCTGACACGCGACGAAGTCGTACGCCGCAAGAAACAAGGCGAGAAGGTGAGGAAAGGGGGAGTCGGCGAAAGCGTGAAAGCGTTCATTCAAAATGTTCACCATTTCCGCGATGACGCGCTGATCGATTCCGGCCCGCCAATCGAGCACGTGGTGATTTTTGATGAGGCGCAACGCGCGTGGAATCAGCGCCAGACTGCCAACTTCATGCTGCGCAAAAAGAAGCGACCCGGGTTCGAGCATTCTGAGCCGGAATTTCTGATCTCGTATATGGACCGCCGTCAGGATTGGGCTGTTGTCGTCTGCCTCGTTGGCGGCGGACAGGAAATCAACATCGGCGAGGCCGGCATCGATGCTTGGCTCGACGCAGTGAATCGTAGTTTCCCGGATTGGGAGATGTTTATTTCGTCCAGGCTGATCGACAGCGAATACGCCGCTGGAAAAGCGCTCGAAGCGGTGCGGAACCGCCCGCGAACTCATTTCGACGATTCTCTCCATCTCGCCGTTTCGATGAGATCGTTTCGAGCGGAAAACGTTTCCGCCTTCGTTAAAGCGCTTCTCGATTGTGAAAAGGAGCAGGCCAGAACAGCGTTTGCAGAATTAGCCGCTCGTTATCCGATCGCGATCACTCGCGATCTCAACGCCGCGAAAGAGTGGGTTCGGTCCCGCGCCAGAGGAACCGAGCGCTACGGCTTGGTTGCTTCGTCAAAGGCGATGCGGCTGAAACCTCACGCGATCGATATCCGCGTGTCGGTTGATCCGGTGCATTATTTTCTTAACGAACGGAACGACACGCGATCCAGTTTTTATCTGGAAGACGCCGCGACCGAATTTCAGGTTCAGGGATTGGAACTCGACTGGGTTTGCGTGGCTTGGTGCGGCGATTTCCGTTTCAATGGATCGGGCTGGGACCATCACGACTTCCGCGGCAATCGATGGTGCAACATCAACAATTCCGAGAACCGAAATTATCTGCGGAACGCCTACCGAGTTCTGCTCACACGCGCGAGGCAGGGTATGGTTGTCTTCGTTCCGCCCGGCAACTTAAGCGACCCCACACGGGCGCCCGCGTTCTACGATTCGACTTTCAATTATTTGAGCGAACTCGGCATTCCCGTGATCGCGTGACGGTTCGCGAATCGGAAACTCCGCAAAGGAAGCCAGGGCCTCGGCGATGAAGCCCCGCCCTCGGCAACCTGTCAAGAATTGTCACGTGATCTCTGCTACCCGTGTGCGCGACATCTTCTTGTCCGTGAAAACGGGGCAAGCCCAAGCTGACCCCTCTCCCACTATTTTCTCTGCGCTCGCGAGCGGATCGATTTACTCGCGGTGGTTAGTTCCCAGAGCCGAGCCTGTCTCTGTATGTAACTCAGATCATCCGATGGACTGGCCATCGTCGAAGGTCGTGGGGCGTTCTTTTTCCCGGCCCGAGCCCGCGAGATAAAACTTCGCGCCGGCTTGCACGAGGAAATAGAGGACGCCGAAGGCGATCGTGATCTGGGGCGGCTGTGCCTTTGGGTTGGGGTGGCCCGACATGGAGAGCGAAGCGACGAATTGCGGGGTCAGCCCGAGCGCCGGGAGCGGGATCTTGTTCACCGCGATGGAGCCGACCATGAAGGCCAGCAGCGAAACCACCCAGAGCGTGACGGTGCGCCGGGTCTCGGCTGCGGCTGATTCCGGGTGGATGAGGATGAAAGCGAATCGGCTGGTGAACAACCAGAAGAAGGTGAGGATCGGCACATCGGTCTTGAGCTGCACGGCCATCAGCGTGATGGGGATGAGATAGATGACGGTGAGTCCGCCGAGTATCCAGGCGCGCCGGGCCAGCCGATCCTCGCGTTTGGCGATGCCAAAGCCGTAGAGGGCGCTGGCGTGGAGGACGAGAAATTCGATCACGATCGCGGCCAGCAGGCTTCGGAAACGGGCGGGGTCCAATTGCGTGGGGGCGATCCAGGCGACGAGGTAGGTAGCCGCGGTCAGGCAGTCGGGCGTCGCGGCGCCAAGGCGTGGAATGACGTTTCGCATGGAATAGGTGAGGGCCGGCGTGGCGCCGGCTGATCAGTGAGGCATTCTCTGTTTTCCAGCGCCGTATTCGATCAAAATCGCGCCAGAAATGATGACTTGCCTAAGCCGACGAAGGGTGTGGATACTGCCGCCAACTAAAACACTCCGATGAAACTCCGATCAACCAACATTCCCGTTCACAAACCGGCAGTCTTCTCCATGCCGCAGATGCACCGATCCCTGATCGCCCTGATCGCGTCGGCGCTGTGGTTCGTTGCCCTGCCGTGGGCTGGCGCCGCGGAACAGGCCGCGTTGTCCGGCACCTTCCTGGTGGCCGGCAAAGCCGCCGCGCTCAAGTATGCCTCGGCCTATAAGGGCGAGCCTGAATCAGGCAAGCCCGTGACCGTTCTCGTCCTCACGACCAAGGACCCAGGCAAAGATTCAAAGGCCACGTCTGACGCATTGTTCGGCAAGTTTGGCGATGCAATCGTGGTGAAGGTTTTTGATGACGGCAAAATCTATAGTGCCGATGTGCTTCATTCGGGCTTCGATTTGCCTAACAATACATTGACGCTGTTTGGAGACGCCCCTCTCAGCATCAAGGACTTTAAGAATGCCGATGGCGCGATCTCCGGCACCCTCACCTCGGGTGGAGCGCAGGAGATCCGCGGTCAGAAATGGGAAGTCAATCTGACTTTCAAGGCCAAGGTCCCGTGATTGGGAACGAAAAACGCCGGGGATAGGCAAACCGGGGTCGGTCTGACAAATCTTGACACCGGTGATCCGCCTTCGTTTGACTTCGGCGTGACAGACGAGATCAAGAGTTTGCAACTCTTGCCGCACTTGCCGTACCTGATAAGCCTTTGCTTTTCCGCCAGCAGCCGGTTGTAAATTCAAGAAGCTCGATCCCCGCTGAAAGATGATATGGCTGCCTTTGGTTTTGCGGGCGCTGTAGCCGAGCCTCGTTAGGCAGAGTGCAGAGATCATCAAAAAAGAAATTGGCATCGTTTTGCCCGGCGATGAGTTTGTCGAACAGCTTTTCTGTTTTGCCCATGCGCGGCGAATTCTACCGACATGGTTGGTGACGACAAGGATTTCGGAGAGAATGAAACAAGTCCGCGATGGCGAGACGCAATCGCCAACACGCGAGCCGCGTGTGCTCCCCACACGAACTAACGCGGCGGTTTTTTGCTTCTGGCAGCATGAGCGGCTTGACATTGCAGGGGGCGGCGGGCGACAAGAGCACCCGATGAAGTCGATCAAACGCCTTTTGACTCGAACGTCCCCGTTCTCGGCCTGCGGCCGCGCTTCGCTTGTCCATGTCACACAGCTTCCCGTCGGCTCCATTCTCCGCGGTCGCTCGATCGGCCAACTCGACATCGCTCTGCTGAAAGAGATATAGGTAGATTCACGCGCCATGACTTCATCCAAGCGTCTCTTCGCGAAAGCTCCGGAGGGAACGGCCGTGCTCTTCTTCATTCAGATTTTCGCGACGCTCGGCTTCGCTGTCCTTTACTCGACGCTGGTCCTCTACGCGACGAAGCATCTGCAGCTTTCGGTGAAACTGGCCACGGCGTTGATGGGCGTGTTTGGCGCGTTCAACTACGGCCTGCACCTCTTCGGCGGTTACCTCGGCGGGCGCTTCCTCTCGAACCGAAATCTCTTCGTCGGCGGGATGGCGTCGCAGGTCGTCGGGTGCGGGTGCATTGCGACCGGTTCGCTCGCGATGTTCTACGTCGGCCTCGCTTTCTTCCTCACCGGCAGCGGCCTGAACGTCACGTGCATCAACATGATGCTGACGCAGCGCTTTACTCCGGAGGACCCGCGCCGCGAAGGAGCTTTCCTCTGGAACTACGCCGGCATGAACGTCGGATTCTTCGTCGGGTTCGCGGTCGCCGGCTACTTCCAGGGGACCGAGAGCTACGCGAGCCTTTTCATTTTCGCGACGCTCGGAAATTTTGTCTCAATCATCCTCGCGGTGGCGTCGTGGAAGACGCTGATCGACCGGAACACGCCGCTGCTCGAAGCGACGTCGAAGCAATTCCGACTGCGCCTGCTCGCCGGCATCGGCATTCTCATCGGTCTCATCCCGGTCGTGTGGTTCATGCTCCAGCGGCCCGGCGGCACCGAGAAGCTGATCAAGGGGATCTGCGCTGCGGTCGCGGTGACGCTGATCTACCTCACGCTCCGCCACCCGGATCGTCGCGAGCGGCGGAACATGACGGCCTACCTGATTCTGACGCTCGGATCGCTGGCGTTTTGGTCGCTCTACCAAATGGCACCGAGCGGCCTGATGCTGTTCGCGGTCAATAACGTCAACCTCTTCATCGGCAAGGTAGAGATTCAGCCGCAGTGGATTCAGAACATCAACACTGTCTGCATCGTGGTCGGCGGTCCGATCCTCGCGTCGCTCTTTACCCGGATGCGCGCGCGAGGTTGGAGAATCGACATACCCCGGCAGTTTGCGACGTCGCTGCTCCTGATGGCGCTGGGCTTTCTCATTCTCCCGTTAGGCATCAAGCTGGCCGGCGTCGACGGCAAGAGTGCGTTCTGGTGGTTGTTCATGAGTTATGTGCTGCAGAGCATCGGTGAGTTACTCATCTCTCCCATCGGATACGCGATGATCGGCAAGCTCGCGCCGAAGCAATATCAGGGGATTATGATGGGCAGCTGGATGCTCGTGACCGGCCTCGCGTCGCTCTTCGCGGGTGACTTCTCGGGCATGATCCCCGAGCCGAAGGGCACGACGGCGCTCGCGACCAACCCCGAGTATGTGAAGCTCTTCGGCGCGCTCGGCGCCGGCAGCCTCGTGGTCGGCATCGCGCTCGTCCTGCTCATTCCATTCCTGCGCAAACTCATCACCGACAAGGCGGAGATGCCGCCCGAGGACCTGGAGATGACGACTGTGGTGCCGGGAATCTGACCTTCGGAGGAAGCGATTGAGCCACCGATGAACACAGATTGTCACAGATAAAGAGCAAGCACTCCCGATCCGTGTTTAATCAGTGTTAATCCGTGGCAAGAGAACTCTGCGCCGGTAGCGAGACGCCGTCCGGCTCAGGCAGACGTCGCGGAGAGAAACTGGGACGCGCCGGCTCTAGTCCGATTTTTTGGTAGCGAACGGCGGCGGGCGCATCGTTGCCACACAACTCGTGTCGAGCGTGCGCGGGTCGGGATTCTCGAGAAAGGTGCGCATCAGGTCGTCCAGGCACTCGGGATGAGTCAGTCCTTCCAGCGCGTGCGCGCCTTCCGGAATGATGATGTGCCGGCTGTTCGGCAACTGACTCGCCACCTCTTCACCGCGTTGCGGAGGCGTCACCGGGTCGAGGTTGCCGGAGAAAAGCAGCACCGGAATATCGGACGTGACCGGCTCGTGATAGCCGGCCGGAATTTTCCCTCGCGGCCACATGCTGCAGGCGCGCATTTGTTGCTCCACCCGATAATTTCCAAACGGATTACCCGCATTCAGCCGGACCGCTTCCGCCGGGTCGATGAAGGGCGTGTCCTCCGCGCAGGTGACGGCGAGATACATCCCATCTGCGATAAAATCCTCGCCCGACCGATCCGCCGGGATGGCTTCCTTGAGAAACGGCCCGAAGTCGTCGTGCGCTGCCTGGTGGATGATAAACGGGATCCGCCGGGAAGTGGCGCGTGAGTACATCCCGTTACGTAACTTTTCCGCGAAGATGTCGCGCTGGATTTCCACCGTCACCGGGCCGCTCTGATCCGGTGGCGCATACTGCGCCTGCGCCGGCTCGCGTCCAAGATGGTCGATCACATCGCGCCACTCGCGCTGGATCTCGGGAAAAGCCGCATGACACGCCGCGTCGCGTTCGCATTCTTGTAGAAGCAAATCCATCGCGCGCCGCGCCGCCTCTGCATGGTAAAGCGGTATCTTTAAATTAGTCGGCACCACTCCGCAGAGAATGGCCGCACGGACATGCTCCGGATGCTGCCGCATGTAGACCTGCGCTACGCGTGTTCCATAGGAGAGACCAAACAGGTTGACCCGATCGTAGCCGAGCCAAGCCCGTACATCGTCGAGATCATCCGCCGCGATCGACGTGGTGTATTGCGCCAGGTCCGCGCGCGTTTCCAACTCCGCGCGCAAAGCCTTCACATACGTCACCGGATACATCTCGGTGAGATACTCCTGCGGACTGCGGAGATGAGCCGCGCGCATGAGCGGATTCGATCCGCCTGTGCCGCGTTGGTCTACCAGTACCACATCGCGATGACGGCGAAATTCCCGGCCTTCCTTCGCATAGAAACTGGCCCCACCCGTGGAAGCCTCGCCCGGTCCGCCGGCGAGATCGAAAAGCGGATCCTGCTTCCCCCGCGACTCGAGCGCGGGCAGCACCACCACGTTCAACGCAATCTTCCGCCCGGCCCGGCGTTCCCGATTCTCATACACCGTCAGCTTGCCGCATTGCAGTTCTTCATCGATTCCGGGTAACCGGCATGGCTGCAGTGGCCCGGCATTTCGCCGCCCGCTCTCAGTTCGCTTCTGGCAAGACACCCCGCAAAGCGCGAGGGCAAAAAACGCAGCCGCCAGCCTTGCTGGATGGCCATTGCGCATTCCGGACATGCGCGGGATTCTATCGACCCCGCCCGGACCCGACAAAGCGAAACGCGAAGCTCCTATTCCAGGATCGCGTCGACGGCGGCACTGACGTGGATCGTCGTCGTGTCGAGAAACGGCAGCCCTTCCGGTTCGGCGCCGCGGAGGAGGAGCGGTAGCTCGGTGCCGGCGAGAATGACGGCTTCGATGCGGTTGTCATTTCGCATACGATTGATGATGTCGAGGATGGCGGTGCGAGTCGTTGGCTCGAATGTGTTCTTCAGCAACTCGCCGATGTATTTGTCGTGAATGAAGGCCTGCTCGTCGGCGCCGGGCGTGACCAGCTCGAGTCCGGCGCGGGCGAACGCTTCCGGATAAAATCGCGCGCGCATGGTGAAGCCGGTGCCAAGCAAGCCGAGGCGTTTGAGCCCGAGGCCGCGGGCGTGATCACACGTCGCCTGCACGATGCTGAGCATCGGGACGGGTGCGCGGCGTTGAACTTCGTCGAAGACGAGATGCGGCGTGTTGGCGGCGATGAGCGCGATCTCTGCGCCGGCGCGCGCGAGGCAGTCGACGGAGTCGGAAATGTAATTCGTTAGGGCATCGACGTCGTTCGCGTCCAGCATCGCGATGCCGCGGTTGACATCGAGGCTGTCGATGATGAGGTGCGGCGCGCTGCCGTCCGGGACACGCGCGCGGTAGCCATCGAGAATAAAGCGGTAGTATTCGATGGTCGATTCCGGGCCGATCCCACCGACGATGCCAAGGGTCCTCATTCGATCACAATCGCTCTGTCCATCGACGATCATGGCGTGCTCCATGGAGAACGGCGTGAACGTAGAGAGTCTCGTCAACTGCAGAGAAATAAATCTTGTATGGAAAACGGTTTGCGAGCACGCGGCGAACTTCTCCATCGCGATGGACGATTCGAAATAATTCTGGATCGTTCTGCGCTCGACGGGTAGCTAAGAGTATCTCATCGATGAGTTGTTCGCCAAGGCCCGGTGCGTGCGCTTCGTACCAAGCCGCAGCCTCAACAACATCTTCCACCGCTGCATAGCGGAAGATGATTCTCTGAATCATCGCGGCTTCAGCCGCTGCAACACTTCGCTTTTCAGTTGCCCTGCGGGGATGCCTGACTCGGGGTCGCTGCAAAAATTTCCGAGACGTTTCTCCAGAATCATTTGCTCGTCAGCCGTCAGTTCGTCGTCTTCCACCTCAATCGCACACCGAACCAATTCCTGCCGTTCCGCGAACGACAACTTGGGAATTACAGCGAGAATTTCAGTCAAGCTCATCGAAATGATTATTTCATCCGATCGAAGGTCTTTTGGAGGATCTCCATATCGCTCGCGTTGCCGACCTTCGCACGCATGTTGTCGATCCACTTTTTTTCGAGCGCGTTCTTCGTCGGGCGATCGCTTTGGTAGAAGACACCGAAGACGCCGGGGAAAGGTAACTGCGCAAGTTTGTAGGCGGCGAGCTCGTCGGTCACGTCGTGGCGCAGTTCGTCCTCGGGAGTGTTGTCCCATTTCTTTTCCTCGATCAAGGAGAAGGCGCCGCTCTTGCGTGGATTGGCCGGATCGAAAGCGCCGGGATAAAATTCGACGCATTCACTCAGACATTCGATGACGCTGAACCCGGGATGATCCATGGCGCGCTCGATCATCTGGATCATGTGATTGACTTGGGCGGCGTGGGTGCGCGCGATGAAAGTGGCCCCGGCACTGATGAGTTGTTTCATCGGATTGACCGGGTGGTCGATCGCGCCGGCCGGATCGGTCTTGGACTTGAAACCGACGGGCGATGTGGGCGAGGTCTGCTTCTTCGTCAGGCCATAGACAAAGTTGTCCATGATGAAGTAGACCATGTTGATGTTCTTGCGCGCGCCGTGATTGAGATGGTTGCCGCCGATCGAGAAACCGTCGCCGTCGCCGCCAAAGAGAAAGACGTTCAGGTCGGGCCGGGCCAGGCTGATGCCGCTCGCGAGCGGGACGGCGCGGCCGTGAATGAAATGCGCGCCGTGCCCGTTAACGAAATAAGGAAAGCGCGAAGAGCAGCCGATGCCGGCCAGGGTGACGATCTTCTCGTGATCGAGCTGGCGTTTCTCGATCACTTTGTAATAGGAGGCGAGGACGGCGAAATCGCCGCAGCCGGGGCACCACGTGGGGTGATCGGCGGTAACGGCTTTCTTGGTGAGTTTCTCGCGCGGGATTTCGGCGGGTGGCGGTGTCAGTGTTTCGGTGCTCATACAAATTTAATCAGGAAGCTAGGAACGCAGGAAAGGGTTGGGCGTTCTGTTCACAACTAGCCGACTCCTTGCGGCACGACTTCTTTCAAGGACTTCACATTCTCGGCCGCCGTGTCAGCGTGAACGATCGGGAGGCCCTCGCGCGGAATATGCCGGGCGGCGAACGAGCGTCCTTCGAAAACGCGTTCGAGAATTTCTTTCACGCGGAAGGTGAGACCGTCAGTCTTGGTGGCGCTTTCAATCTTCGGTTCGCAGTAACGAGCCCGCAGGATGGTGGCGAGCTGACCGAATCCGTAGATGCCCTGATCGTTCATCTCGACGGTGACGATTCGTTTGAAATTCTTGAAGATTTTCTCGAGGCCGTTTGGCAATGGATGGATATGGCGCAGATGGAGCGCGCCGGTTTTCTCTCCATTTTCACGCGCCAGTTTCACGGCGTCGTGGATCGGACCGTAGGTGGAGCCCCAGCCGATGAGCAACGTGTCGCCGTTCTGGTCGCCGTAGACTTCCGGGACCGGAATTTCCTCGGCTAGCTTGCGCAATTTATTGCGACGCTTTGCCGTCATCGCCATGTGCAGCTTCGGGCTGCCGGTGGGATGGCCCATCTCGTCATGCTCGAGGCCGGAGAGCAACGGATATTTTCCGTCGAGAATGCGCGTGCCGGGCGGAACGTGCTGAGTGATTTGATCGATCGGATACGGCTTGAATGTCTGGCGTGGGCTCAGATCCGGTTTCGGATCGATCATGAGCTTGGAGAGATCCGGTTCGTCGAATGCCTCGATCCGCGTGGCGAGCGAAGTATCGCTCAAGATGAAAACCGGCGTGCTGTATTTGCGCGCAATCCGGGCCGCTTCAATCGCAATGTAGAAACAATCTTCCACGGTCGCGGCTGCGAGCACGACGCGCGGGCTATCGCCGTGTCCGCCGTAGATCGCCTGATGCAGATCGCTCTGCTCGACGTTGGTCGGCAAACCGGTGCTCGGTCCGCCGCGTTGAATATTGCAAATAATGAGAGGGATCTCAGCCATCGAGGCCCAACCGATCGCTTCGGTCTTGAGCGAAATACCCGGGCCGGCGCTGCCGGTGACGGCAAGATATCCCGAGTAAGAAAATCCGAGCGCCAATGAAACCGCGCCGAGTTCGTCCTCGGCCTGCACAAAAATTCCACCGTACTTCGGAAGTTCGCTTCGCAGGATCTCCATGATCGATGACCAAGGGGTAATCGGATAACCGGCGCCGTAACGAACACCCGCCGCGATCAAACCGTAAGCGATCGCCTGGTTGCCATCCATCGTGATCTGGGCGCGCGCCCCCGGTTTCTTGGCGACCTTTTCAAATTGATACTGGTGTGTCAGCACTTTGCCGACGGGGTAACCGTAGCCGGCCTGAAAGGCCATCAACGCGGTGTTGACGATGCTTTCGTCTTTGCCGGCAAATCTTTCGGCGATCAGCTTCTTCAGTTTCTCGACATCGAGATTGAAGATCTTCGAGATCAATCCGAGAACGAAAATATTTTTGCCTTTGTCTTTGGCAGTCCCACCGAGCGCTTCGATCGTGAGCCCGGTGATGGGGACGCCGACATACACGAAACGCTTGTCGTCGAGGTTCGGCTCGACGTTGTCCGAGTCGTAAAGGAGCACGCCGCCCTCTTTCAGAAAGCCGATATGGTCCTGATAACTATGCTGATAAAACGCGACGAGGAAATCGGCCTCGTCGCCGGCCGATAATACTTCGCCGGTGCCGATCCGGACCTGAAAGATCGATGGCCCGCCCGAAATCGTGGCCGGGATCGTCATGTAAGTCATGACGTCCTGGTCGCTCCGGCCGGCCAGGCGAGCGAGAAAGGCGCCGGCGGACTGAATGCCGTCCTGGGAATTGCCGGCTAGTCGAATGACGGCGTCGTTAATGGCCTCTGGCCGAAGATCGGCGCGATCCGGCGCGGGAGCAGCATCGGAGGCACCGTTCGAACCATCAGTTTCAGGAATGATAGGAGGCGGATTCACGTAAGTAAGACAGTATCAAAAATGCGGCATGAATCCACCGGCAATATTTCAAAGAGCGGAGAAAGTCGCCCAAATCGGCACGCGCAGGCGAGCAACTGTCCAAAACGAGAGGATGACAATTCAAGACCAATAAAAACAAAGGAATGCCTCGCGAATTCGGCGAATCCCGCTCATGATCGGAGCCGTATGAAGTCATTGCCGTCACTCCGCTTGCCGTCGCCGTCGCTCTGGCTTGTCATTTTTTCGGAACATTATACAAACGTACAAACGGGATGAAAGCATCACGATCGTGATGCCGTCGACCAAGTGATGAAGCCTAACGAATTACAAAACGGGAAAACATTCTTTCCGAGCGGGGCAATCGTTTTTTTTGTTCTCCTGCTCCTGCTTTATACGGTGATTTGGTTCACGCTCTATTGGATCATGATTGTGCGGAGTTGAACGAATGACGAGCGTCGGCCAACTGGAAAGACGAATCATTATTCTCTCGGTGGCGTTTGTGCTGACGCTTTTCGCTCTCGCCGCCCTGGCGGTGAATCTTTATCACGTCGGCCTGCCCACCTGCCTGACGGACGTCAAGCCATTCCAAAAAGGTGAACTGATCGCCCATTCACCGACGCACTACGAAGTGCATTACGTTGCGCGGATGTGGAAGTTCGAACCGGAAGACGTGACGGTGCCGGCCGGTTCGACGGTGGATATCTACCTGAGCACGCGGGATGTCACCCACGGGCTGCTCCTGGTAGGGACGGATCTGAATTTGATGGCTGTGCCCGGGACGGTGAACTATGCGCGGGTGAAATTCGACCATCCCCGCGTTTATCAATTGCTCTGCCACGAATTTTGCGGCAAGGGTCACGACCGGATGGCCGCCAATCTCCGCGTTGTGGAGAAGGCGGCCTTTCACGCACAGCAGTCAAAGCCGCCGGCGCCGATGCCGGGCGGGTCGGTGGAACGACTGCTCGATACCAAGGACTGTCTTTCCTGCCATTCGATTGATGGCGAGGAGAGTATCGGCCCGACTTTTAAGGGAATTTATGGGCGAAGGGAAAAAATGGTCGATGGATCAATGGTCACCGCCGATGACGCGTATCTGCGTGAGGCCATTATTGATCCGAACGCGAAGGTCGTGAACGGGTTTGATCCGCTTATGCCCAAGCCCGAGCTGACCAAAGAAGAGGTCGATCAAATAGTCGAGTATCTGAAGACGCTGAAGTAAACCAGGAAAACCAGGCGATGGAATTCTCGGACGAAAACGCAATGGAAATTGAGCCGGGGCTGAAAAAGATGATCCTGATCGAGATCATCTTCCCGGTCGCCCTGCTGATCCTCGGAATTTATCACGGACTAATGCAGGTCCTTTATCGGGCCGGCGTCATTCACCAGTCGCGGTTCCTCGGTCTCGAATATTATCAGGGCCTGACCCTGCATGGGGTGGTGAATGCGATTGTCTTCACTACTTTTTTCGCGGTCGCGTTTGGTTACGCGCTCGTCCGCTTTTTCCTCGGGCGGCCCCTGCACATGGGAGTGGCGTGGCTCTCCTTCGCCCTGATGGTGGGCGGCACCCTGATGACTGCGGCTGTCATCCTCACCGGACAAGCGACCGTGCTTTACACGTTTTACCCGCCACTGCGCGCGCACCCGGCCTTTTATATCGGGCTAACCTTCGCGATCGTCGGTTCCTGGATCGCGTTCTTCAACTGGATTCCCCCTTACCTGGCCTGGAAACGCGAGAATCCCGGCCGCAAAGTGCCGCTCGCAATCCTCGGCATTTTCGTGACGTTCATCGTCTGGTTGATTGCGACCATCCCGGTCGCGATTGAAACGATCTTTCTCCTTATCCCGTGGTCGATCGGTTGGGTCCCAACGGTGAACGTGCCGCTGTCGCGGATGCTCTTCTGGTTCTTCGGACATCCGCTCGTCTATTTCTGGCTGCTGCCGACTTACGTCATGTATTACACAATGCTGCCGAAGCTCGCCGGCGGAAAACTTTATTCCGATTTCGCTGGCCGGCTGACTTTCCTCTGGCTCCTCCTTTTCTCCGTGCCGGTGGGAATTCATCATCAATTCACCGAGCCCGGCATCAGCAGCACCTGGAAATTCGTGCATGCGTTCTTCACCATGCTGGTGGCGATTCCAAGCTTCGCCACGGCGTTTACAGTGGCGGCGTCGCTGGAACATGGTGCGCGCGAGCATGGCGGCAGCGGTCTGTTCGGTTGGTGGAAGAAACTTCCGTATCTCGATCGCGATCGCTGGATGTTTTCCTATCTCTTCGCCGGGCTGGTCATTTTCATCTTCGGCGGCATCACCGGAATCGTGAACGCATCGTACAATATGAACAACGTCGTTCACAACACTTCGTGGCTGCCGGCGCACTTCCATCAAACCGTTGCCGGTCCGGTCTTTCTCTCCTACATCGGCATGAGCTTGTTTCTGATTACGAAACTAACCGGCAAAGAAATCAAAGGCCGAGGCTGGAATGTCTGGGTGCCGTATATCTGGATGGTCGGGATCATGATCTTCTCGACTGGTCTGTTTATCGGCGGAGTCGGCGGCGAACCGCGGCGCACCAACATGGGCTTGAGCTACACCGATCCGCAATCGCCGCTCTACCATGTCGATTGGACCACAGCGAAAATTCTTGGCAGCCTTGGTGGAACGATCATGACTATCGCCGCGCTCATTTATTTCGTCGTGTTCTTCGCCACGCTTTTCGGGAAACCGGTGAAGCAGGGCGCACTCGAGTTAATTGTCTCGGAGCCTTATCACGACGAACAAATTCCGGCGGTGCAAAGCCTCACTCCCTGGCTGGCGGGTGCGCTGTTGTTGATCGTCGTCGCGTACGCGCCGCCGTTGACCCAGACTCTGCGGAGTAATTTCCCCGGCGCGCCGCCGTATTCACCCGATAGCCCGGTGCCACTGAAACTCGGATCAACCCCCTGATGTCGACGAAGCGACTGTTGACCATTCTCGCGCTGGCGTTGTTGAGCACGTCTTTTCTCCGCGCAGGCGCGCTCGAAAACGTCGCCCCGCAGCGCGGGCGCTTGGCAGCGCCGATTAGCTGGACCGACGACACCGGCCGCGTGCGCAAGCTGTCCGATCTCAGCGGTTACCCGCTCGTTCTTCTTCCCATTTACACGCGCTGCCCGGGGCCTTGCATTCAGAATGTCGCGCAATTGAAGAAGTCGTTAGCCGATTCCAGCGGTAATCCGACAGAATTTCGGGTGTTGCTCTTTTCGTTCGATCCCGCCGACACGCCATCGGTGCTGGCGAAGTATCGCGAGCGCGAGTCCGTGCCGCTTGGCTGGCTCATTGGCAGGGCCGATCGATCGAGCATCGATGCGCTCCTCCAATCGATCGGATTCCAATATGGCGAGGCGGGAAAGGAATTCATGCATCCGAACATGCTCGTGTTTCTCGATGGAAAGCTGCGAATCGCGAAATGGATTTACGGAACCAACTACTCCGGTCGCGATATCGACGCCGCTCTAAAAGTCGCGCTTGGTCAGAGCGACTGGATCGGTCAGCACTCGGATTTTCTTTACGCTATTCTTCTCTTTGCCGCCGCGCTCCTTTGCGTCGCTTTGTGCCAGCAACTGTTGCAGCGCGCTTCCGCCCGGACGCGGGGCAGGCCGTTTGGCGACTCAAACATCAGGGACGTGACCGGCGGGTTCCGCTCCGAGACTGATCCAACACGCCGACTTGAACCCGGTCGACCCGATTCGATTCAAGAATGGCAGCCAAAAAGCCTGGCGCGCCCCGGAGTTGGCCAGCATAATGCCAACGATTTCAATTCAGGAGGTTCCGATATGAGTACTATCTCGATTTCTCGTCGTCGATTCGCACAGTTGTTAGGCGCAGGGGCGGCCTGCGCTGTGGCCAGGCCGGCAATTTCCTTCGCTGCTGAAACAATGGCACCGACGACCGCCCACTCGTTGGAAACCGCGAGCGTCGTGCGCTTGAGTTCGAACGAGAATCCTTATGGTCCTTCGCCAAAAGCGCTCCAGGCGATGACCGATTCGTTCGGTCTCTCATGTCGCTATCCGGACGAACACGAACGTGGGTTTATTGAGGCGCTGGCGAAACTGAACGGCGTCGATCACGATCAAATTCTCATCGGCGACGGCTCGGGTGAGATTCTCAAGCTCTGCGCCGAGACGTTCACCGGATCGACCCGCGGCAAACTCGTCGCAGCCGATCCAACTTTCGAAGCAATTCTCGAACACGCCAAAGTCAGAGGTGCTGAGGTCGTGAAAGTACCGCTGACTCCCGGTTTTGGTCACGACCTCCCAAAGATGCTGGCCGCCGCGAAAGAAGGACTCATTTACGTCTGCAATCCAAACAATCCGACGGCCAGCATCACGCCGAAGAACGAGGTGCGCGATTTTATCGCCAAGGTTCCGCGCCAGACGATGATTCTGGTGGACGAAGCGTACTATCATTACGCTGACAGCCCCGATTACGAGAGTGTGATCCCGCTGATCAAGGATTATCCCAACCTGATCGTTGCACGCACTTTCTCAAAAATCTACGGCATGGCCGGACTGCGCTGCGGTTATTGCGTCGCGCAACATGAAACGATCGAGCAAATTCGTCCGCATCAAATGTGGGACAGCGTCAACATCATGGCGCTGGTCGCGGCGATGGCGAGTCTGAATGACCCGGATCAAGTAACAAACGGACGCCGTCTCAATAGCGAAGCAAAGACATTCGTGACCGGCGAACTGGAGGCGATGGGCTACAAATCGATTCCGTCACAGGCGAATTTCATCATGGTTGATCTCAAGGGTCCGGTGCTGCCGCTGATAAAGGCGATGAAGGAACGCCGGGTGCAAATCGGCCGATTATTCCCGGCGATGCCGAATTACATGCGCCTAACGATTGGAAAGAAAGCCGAGATGGAAGCTTTCCTGTCAGCGTTCCGGCAAGCAACGGCCTGAAGCTGAACGGAGCTGCGATTGTTGTCCGCCGACAATTCGCAGTTCGCTAGTCCGACCTTAATCCGAAGGCTGCCAGGCGTGCTCCTGCCAGAAGGACGCCAACTCGCTTCGGTTCCCGCGAAAGATGTTGCGTTCCGCATGCCGAATGTTGGCCACACCCTTCGGGAATGCCGCTCGCGGAAGATCACATTTTCCGTCGCCCGTGTATTGCCACAAATGCCAATCACTCCACGGTGATGTGAAGCGCGGTTGGTAGTGATAGTTCGCGATCCACAACCAGCAATTGGCGAGGGTTTGTTTTTGAGACGAGCTGACCTCGCGACCGTTCAGGACTGCTCGGAGCCGATTCTCGCTCCCGTAAACGCCGGGGTATTTCCCCGTCCGTTGTCGAATCCGTTCAACAAACCTAACGGCTTGATCGACTCGCATCGTCCCCCCGGATAGTGACCGTTCTTCTCGAAATCGAGCACCAGCAATACTCCTTCCGGACGCGAGCTTCCGCCGTCCACTTGTGAAGCCACTGTGCCGAGAAAATGATCGGCTTGCCGGACGGGATCGGTGGCATCGCCGAAGTGGTATGCGCCCCAGAGCAACCCCGCGCGCGTCGCGGCGACTTGCCGGCTGCCGTAGTAAGAATCCCGATCAAAACGGGGATAGGTCGCTTCATGAATCACGCCGACGACGCCTTCGCTTTTCATCCGTTCGAAATCCACCCGCATCAGGTCGTAGTGCGACAAATTCACGACGCTGTTCGATGCAAACGCACAAACTTGAAGGATCTGGAGCACCAGGAAAGTGCGAATAACCGTAGCCTTCATTGGACAAAACATAATTGGATGCCGCAGAAGACAAGCGAAAACCGAAATTATGATGTGAAAAGATTTTCGAAATTGGAGGACCGAACAATGGTTGCCAATCGATTCGGTAATACTCGAAAGAAGAAGTTTGCTCCCAAGCAAGTCAATTTTGGGGGGAGTTTGGAACAAATGCAGAACCCATTCCCTCTTATCTTGAGACATCGTTATTCAACCCGTTGCCATCAGGCTTCTGCACCTGTGAAGCAACCCAACAACCCAATCAGAAAGGAATCTTTATGAGAAAAATTCGTGCTTCAATAAGAATTGTTCTGCCAGTGCTAATAGCTATCTCGTTCGGCGCCACGTTCGCGCGAGCCGATACTTACAGTTGGCAAAATTTTCAATCCGATATTCATGGTGTTGCCGCGCATACCGATCCGAGCCTGGTGAATCCGTGGGGCATGGCCGCATCGTCGGGGGGAACGATCTGGGTCAGCGACAACGGCACAGGTGTTTCGACCCTTTATAATCAGGCCGGCCTAGCCAATTCACTGATCGTGGCCATTCCAGCGCGCGAAATGCATAAGGGCGCCAATCCCACTGGAGTTGTGTTTAACAGCACGTCGTTTTTCCAAGTCAGGAAAAACGGGAATTCGCAACCCAGTCGATTCATCTTCGTCAGCGAAGACGGTACTATTTCAGGTTGGAACCCGGCGCTCGACGGCACCCATGCCATTATCGCGGTGAGGGGCAAAGGCGATAACGTTTACAAAGGAGCGACCCTGGGCGTGGCCAATGGTCATAATTTTCTTTACGTGACGAATTTCCATAAAGGTGAAGTGGAGACGTACGACGAGAATTTTCATGAAGTGAACCCGCACGGATTCGCGGACCCGAGCCTTCCGAGGGATTTTGCGCCATTCGGGATTCGCAACTTTAACGGTCAAATTTTTGTTACTTACGCAAAGCAGGGCCCGGGCAAGCGCGACGATGAGCCTGGTCCGGGCAACGGTTTCGTCAATGTCTTTGATACCAGTGGCAATCTGATCCACCGACTGGTTTCACATGGCAATCTTAATTCCCCGTGGGGACTTGCGCTGGTGGACGGCGAACTCTGGGTCGGGAATTTCGGCGATGGGGAGATCAACAACTACGATCCGGCGACCGGGACGTTCCTCGAAACGATCAGCGACGCCGATGGAAACCCGCTCGAGTTTGATGGTTTGTGGGACCTTCTTCCTGGCACCACCGCCGACGGAGTCTTTTTCACGGCTGGGATCGCCGACGAGGGGCATGGACTCTTTGGTCTCATCACTGAAAACCAAGCGGCAGGCGGTTCAAAATAACCGCCAGCGGGTAGAGAATTTGAACATGGGAGGTCGTCAGGCAGTTCCCGTCTACGGCACGTCGTAAACGGAACCCCTGGCGATCAGGGTATGGAGGCGAGGGGAATCGAACCCCTGTCCTCGCTGCTATCCACACAAGCATCTACATGTGTAGCCGGTGATTTATTTTTAAGGAACTGAAGGCTGCGCCGGCACACTCCAGCTCCCGAGCGTCCACGAAATCCTTCACCGCCCGGCGCGGTCACTCCGCCGAACGATTAGCCTGCTGTCCATGTTTCCAGCCGTAGCAGGCGTCCAACCGGAAACATCGCGGTCAATTAAGCCGCGAGAGCGAGATCTTGGTGATCTGCGTTTATTTTTTTTGGTCCGGATTTTTACGAGGCCAACGAACCATCCTCGACATGCCGCCTGCGCTTCAAACTACGAGTCGAAGCCAGTGCGCCCCCAATGGCCAGACAATACGACGGGCTAAGAAACCTGCAAGGCTGAGCGATGGTCGAACAACGAACGAAATTCCTTGCGGACATCGAATCGCTGCCGCACGACTTTCCCGTGCGGGAGCTGAAAGATTTCTCGGACTCGGTCGCCATCGTCGTGTCGAGTTGCGATGCATTCTTCGATACATGGCGTCCGTTCACATTTTTTTTCCGCAAATTCTGGGACGATTGTCCGTTCCCGGTTTACCTCATCATCAATCGATTGCGAATCCGATCGAACTTCATCCGCGCCATTGAGGTCGGCCGAGACAAAGGCTGGGCCTCGAACATGCAGCGCGCGCTCGACCAGGTCGCTGAGCCGTATGTTCTTTACATGCAGGAAGATTACTTCCTCACCGCGCCAGTAGACCGCTCGCAACTCGCCGGCGATTTTGCTTATGCCTTCGAACACGACGCTGCGTCGTTTTGCTTTTTCGGGCGCTCGCAACTGGAAAGCGATTACGTCCATATCAATGATCGATTTGGAATTCTTCCGCCGGATTCCGATTACCGAACCCGCTGCCAGGTCACGCTTTGGAAACGCGACGTCCTGGCTGCGACACTGCGCCCCGGCGAAACTGCCTGGAACATGGAAGCTCGCGGGAGTGCACGCACGCGCGATCTCCTTGCGCTTTCCTACACCTACAAAAATGGCGGACCGATTCCGTATCTCATGTCGGGTGTTTCGCGCGGACTCTGGACACCTCAAGGCCTTGCCCTTTGCCGGGAGCACAACGTTCGCATCCGGCCCGCATTCAGGCCTCATCACGCACCGACGAAAGCGGGCCGACGGATGCGACGCGCGATCGGCCGCCTGACCTACCCAATCTCCTGGGCAAGACAACTCGGCCAACCGATCGATCTGGACTAGGCCCCCGCCTGGCCAGCTTGTTTTTGCGGCGCAGTTGCAGGCTGGAAGCAAAGAGCTTCGCCTCCCCAAGGATAGGCTATGTCAGTGCGCCGGGTCAGTTGAAATCCCGCGTTCTCAAACACCTTCACCAGCTCGTCGATGCTGCTCCACCAGAAACTCTCGAAGAAGCCGGGTTTGGCTCCCTCGTTTGCGCCTCTCAGCGCTTCAACGATGAGAAGTCCGGTCGGTTTTAGCACCCGCAAGATCTCCTTCGCCATCCGGTCGATATCGAACGCGTGATCGAGTGAGTTTGTGAAAACAAAATCGACTGAGTTCGACGCAAATTGCAGATCGTGAAAATCGCCGTAGAGCACGTAGCGATTTTTTTGTCCGGGATTGAGATCTATTCCAACAGCAAAGCAACCGAGGTCGAGGAACGCTTTGACTTCGGTGCCGATCCGAGCGGCCAGGCAAAGGGCGGTGCGACCCTCCCAAACCAGATCAAGCGCGGCCAGTCGCTTGCGCAACTCGTTGTGAAAAGCCACATCATAATTGCCGAAATCGTGTAGCTCGAGTTTGGATTGCTGATGCGCGACATAATCCTCATACGAAGCGTAGTTGCGATTGAGGAAACCGGTATTCTCTTTGCTCCTCCATGCCTCCCCGTACTTTCGAAAGAGAGCGCGTTTTTTTAGCGAACGCTTTAGCTTGCGGAGCGCCTTCACGGGTATGTTGTAGCAGCCGCGCCGACAGGTGTCTACGAGCACATCGTCGCGGTCACGAAGCAAAAGCCGGAGCGCGAATCTTCGTTTCGCCTGGCTGTGGTGGCTAACGATCCGGTTGTCGGTCGTCCACAGGATTCTAACGAAGCGGACGGGCAACAAGAATTCCGGTATCGCTGCCGTAGCGATAAAGGTAGCTGGAGAGGCGAGCATCGACTACGACCTTTCCGTAATTGCGCGGCGAAGATGCGTGCATGAAATGCAACGTCCCGTCGCCCGTGCGCAACGCCAGACCGACGTGTGACGTGGAATACAAATGGCGGCCATCGCGCGAGATGATGCCGATGATATCTCCACTTTTCAGACGCGGCTCGATGCTGGCGACGCGACTTTTTGGAATCTGGTAAAGGGGCCGGTCGGAGACTCTCGCCTCCATCTGCTTGAGCGGTCCAAGCAGCGAACGGTCCGCCGCGAGATAACGATAATGCCGCCAGCCCATCGACATCTCACGCGCTGCGTGCGGCACGCTGACGCCGCCCAACCTGCGCGTCAGATCTTCGACCAGACCGCGCCGATCATTATCGGCCAGCCAATCTTCCAGGTAGTGGAGACGAGAAAGATAATCGCCAGTGCACTCGCCGCCACGATAGCGATCGAGTTCGATGTAATGGAGCAGACGTTGCGAGGTCCACTCGGCTTCGGGTTCGTCGAGCATCCGGGCAAAGCCGAGCGCGATTTCGAAAAACGTCCAGCAATCCATTCCGTTGAAATTCGCCGAAGCGGCCTCCACGTGATTGTCGATTTCGAGCGTGAAAGATTTGTAGCGCGTCCCTACAAGCGCCTGGCCGACAGCCGCGGTCCGCTCGCCAATGGGTAGCGACGCCCAATTATTTTTCTTCGCCAGCTCGACCAGGCGCTCAAATTGCGACGTTCCTTTGAAAACGGTCGAGAAGGGCAACCGCGAATCTCCATCGCAAAATTGAAGCGCAAGAAGCAACGAAATGGTGACGAGGAAGGCCTGGCGCATGTCGAGGAATATTCGGTCTAAAGCCAAATGCGCAAGAAATTCGACCGTGTCACCAGGTGAAAGCACGTGCGATCAGATGACTGAGCGGTATTTTCTCCCGTGCAGGATTTCTTTTCGGGTAATGCAACTGATGCGGCGGGTTCTGTCGATGCCGCCGCGCCGCTCGCTACGCGGATGCGTCCGCGCTCACTCGATGAATTCGTTGGGCAGCAACACATTCTCGCGCCAGGTAAACTTCTGCGGCGCGCAATCGAAGCGGATCGTCTTCCTTCGGTGATTCTTTCCGGTCCACCCGGCACAGGAAAAACCACACTGGCGCAGATCATCGCCGACATGACCCAGGCAAAATTCGTGAGGCTGAGCGGCGTTGAAAGCAACGTTGCCGAAATGCGTCGCGTGCTCGCTGGCGCAACCAATCGACGCCAAACCTCCGGTAAGAAGACGATCCTTTTCGTTGATGAAATCCATCACTTCAACAAGGGGCAGCAGGATATTCTTCTCCCGGATGTCGAGAGCGGAGGTTTACGACTGATCGGCGCGACAACCTATAATCCGTTTTTCTATGTCAATAGCGCGCTCGTCTCGCGTTCGCAGGTTTTTCAACTCGAACCGTTGCGCGTCGAGCATCTCGGACAATTGATCGATCGTGCGCTAAGGGATAAAGAGCGCGGCTTGGGGAAATACGATGTCCAAATGGACGCGGATGCGCGCCAGCATCTCGCGAAACTGAGTGACGGCGATGCGCGCAAATGCTTGAACGCACTCGAAATCGGCGTGCTAACGACGTCTCCTAACGAGCGCGGGATAGTTCATTTCACGATCAAAGTCGCGGAGGAAAGCATTCAGCAGAAAGCGGTGGTATATGATCGCGCGGGCGATGCGCATTACGACACCATCAGCGCATTTATCAAGAGCATGCGCGCTTCCGATGAGAAAGGCGCGATCTACTGGCTCGCGAAAATGTTGCATGCCGGCGAAGACTTTCGCTTCATCGCGCGCCGAATCGTCATCTTTGCCAGTGAAGATGTGGGCCTGGCGGATCCGGAAGCGCTGCCGCTGGCGATTGCGACGCAGCAGGCGGTCGAGTTCGTCGGCTTGCCGGAAGCGCGCATTCCCCTCGCCCACGCTGTTTGTTATATGAGTCGCGCGCCCAAGAATCGCGAAGCCTGCGAAGCGCTGGTCGCGGCCACCGAACAGATCGAATCCGAGCACACCAAGCGCGTCCCGGACAAGTTGAAGAACAAGCACTTCCCGGTTAATCCGGAAGGATAGACAATAGCGCGGCCGGTCTCGTTAGGCTCGCCGCTTCACTTCGATTGCAAACTATTTGAGTGTCGCCAGATCGATGACGAACCGATATTTCACGTCGCTCTTGAGCATCCGCTCGTAGGCTTCATTGATCTTGTCGATCGGGATGATTTCGATCTCGCTCGTGATCCCATGTTCCGCACAAAAATCCAGCATCTCCTGCGTCTCGGCGATTCCGCCAATCAACGATCCCGCCACCTGCCGCCGTCCAAAGATCAGGCCGAAGGCGTCGATCGGCGCCGGTTCGGGCGGAGCTCCCACCAGCGTCATCGTTCCATCACGCTTGAGGAGGGCGAGATACGCGTTGAGATCGTGCTTCGCTGAAACCGTGTCGATGATGAAGTCGAAGGTGTTGGCGTGTTTCTTCATCTCTTCCTCGTTTTTCGACACGACCACTTCATGCGCGCCGAGCTTGAGCGCGTCCCGCGTCTTGCCAGGTGAAGTGGTGAAAAGAACGACATGCGCGCCAAAAGCATTCGCGAATTTCACCGCCATGTGTCCCAAGCCGCCGAGTCCCACCACCCCGACCTTCTGTCCTTTTGCAATCTTCCAATGCCGGAGCGGCGAGTAAGTCGTGATTCCCGCGCACAAGAGTGGAGCCGTCGCGGCTAAATCCAGTTTATCGGAAATGCGCAGCACGAAGGCTTCATCGACGACGATGGTCTTTGAGTATCCGCCGTAGGTGACGCTGCCGGTATGTTTATCGGGAGAGTTGTAAGTAAAAGTCGCGCCACTCTCGCAAAATTGTTCGAGTCCTTCCCTGCAGTTTCCGCAGGCGCGATCGGAGTCTACCATGCAGCCGACTGCGGCCAGATCGCCTTCCTTGAACTTTTTCACAGCCGCTCCGATTTTGGAAACCCGGCCGACGATCTCATGCCCGGGGACGCAAGGGTAAGTCGTCATGCCTCCCCATTCGTTGCGGGCAATGTGTAAATCGGAGTGGCAAACGCCGCAGAAAAGAATGTCGATTTGCACGTCCGTCGGCTTCGGCTCGCGGCGGTCGATGGAAAATGGCGCGAGTGGTGAAGTAGCCGCTTGGGCCGCGTACGCTTTCGTTGAGGACATAGTGATCTAGTTTGGGTTGGTGTGTCAGCTGATTCGGTTTCTACATCAATCATCTTCCGTCAGCTGTCCAACTCGATTGCCCTCTGCCTTCACCTCTGCCATGGTATCGCGCCACGCAGCGAAATAATCGCTGCCGGTGTTAGATCGAAAACTTATGAAACTACGTCTAGCCATCTCACTCGTCGCCGGCTCGCTGATTGCGGCAGCGACCAACGCCCAGGACTCGAAGAAATTAACCATCGGCGCGCAACCGACCGTTGACGAGCTGGTCGCCAATAATATCGAAGCCAAAGGTGGCGCCGCAGCCCTTGCCGCTCTGAAGTCGGTGCGCCTCCAAGGCAAACTTCTCTTGAACGAAGGGCGGTTTCAGCTTGCCTACCTGGAGTTTAAAAAAAGACCGAACGAAGTTCGGACGGAGGCAACTCTTCAGGGCATGACACAGGTGCAGGCCTATGATGGCGTCCAGGCCTGGCAAATCTCGCCCTTCCGGGGCCGGAAAGATCCGGAGAAAATGTCTGAAGACGATACGAAATCGCTGATCCAGGAGTCGGAAATCGATGGGCCACTGGTTAATTGGAAAGAGAAGGGCAGCACCGTCGAATACCTTGGGACCGAGGACGTGGACGGGACCGAAGCCTACAAGTTGAAGGTCACGCGCAAGAACGGCGACATTAGCTATGTCTTTCTCGATCCCGATTATTTTCTCGAAATTCGCGTTCTCACCCAGCGCATGGAGCATGGCGCGCAAGTCGAGACCGAAACCGATCTGAGCGACTACGAAAAAATAAACGGCGTGTTCCTGCCCTTCTCGCTCGAGTCCGGTCCCAAAGGCTCGCAGGACAAACAGAAACTTATTCTAGACAACGTCGAAGGCAACGTGTCCATCGATGACTCCATATTCCATTTTCCCACTCATCCTTCGAAATAAATTTCCATGCGCTTATTTCATCTTACATTTGTCATCACCCTGGCCGCCGCGGGTTTCGTCCTGGCCGCCGATCAGGCTCCTTACAACTCCTCCACCATCTCGGGACTGGGCGCGCGCAATATTGGCTCGGCCACCATGAGCGGGCGTATCACGTCCGTCGCCGCGAATCACGAGCCTAACGGGAAGGTCACCATCTTCGTTGGAGCGGCCAGCGGCGGTGTTTGGAAATCCGAGGACAACGGGACGACTTTCCGTCCAGTCTTCGATGAACAGCCTGTGCAATCGATCGGGGCGATTGCAATCGACCCGAAGAATTCCAAGAACGTCTGGGTCGGCACCGGCGAATCCTGGACACGCAACACCGTCTCGATCGGCAATGGTATTTACCGCTCGACCGATGGAGGCGAAACCTGGACGTATGTCGGTTTACCCGCTTCGGAGCGGATTGCGAAGATTGTCGTTAGTCCGGAAAACAGCGATACCGCTTACGCGGCGGTGCCGGGTCCGATGTGGAGCGACTCGCCCGATCGCGGCCTTTACAAGACGACCGACGGCGGCAAGACCTGGAACCTGATCTTGAAAGGCGGCAATCTCTCCACCGGATGTTCCGAGGTGGCGATGGATCCGGCGAATCCGAATGTGCTTTTTGCCGCCATGTGGGATTACCGACGGAAAGGCTGGACCTTTCGCTCCGGCGGTGACGGACCGGACGCGCCTTCCGCGAGCGGGTTGTTTCGCTCGGCCGATGGCGGCGCGACCTGGACGGAAGTAACGCCTGAGAACAGCAAGGGCTTTCCGAAGAAACCCTACGGTCGGCTGGCCATTGCGATCGCTCCTTCAAATGCAAAGCGCATCTACTGTTTTGTCGAATCGACTGACAGCGCCCTCTTCGTTTCCGATGACGGTGGCGCCACCTGGGACAAGCGCGACAAGAGCAGCTGGATGGTCTGGCGTCCCTTCTATTTCGCCAACCTGATCGTCGATCCGAAGAATCCCGACCGCGTGTTCAAGACCGACGGCGCGCTCATTCTCAGCGAGGACGCGGGGAAGAGCTTTGCCACAGTCGGCGGATTTCAGGGAGCACACGGCGACGTCCACGATGTCTGGATTGACCCGGTTGATACGAAAAACGTCTGCGCCGTCGACGACGGCGGCATGTGGTATTCCTACAACGGCGGGAGCAAATGGTGGAAGGGCAACAACCTTCCCATTTCCCAGTTCTATCACGTCAGCCTGGACGACGCCGATCCCTACCGAGTCTACGGTGGATTACAGGACAACGGTTCCTGGGTGAGCCCGTCGGAGTATCCCGGCGGCATCGGCAACTCGCAGTGGGAAGCCATGTACGGCGGCGACGGCTTCTGGATGTTCCCTGATCCAGCGGATCCCGATTACCTTTATGCCGAGTACCAGGGCGGCAATATCGGCCGCGTCAACCGGAAGACTCATGAAGGCCGGGACATTCAGCCCAAGCCTAACTACAAGGAAAAGCTGCGTTTTAACTGGAACACGCCAATCGCGCTTTCCCCTAACGAGAAAGGCACGATCTACATCGGAGCGCAGTTTCTTTTCCGCTCGCGCGATCACGGCCAGAGCTGGGATCGCATTTCGCCGGACCTGACGACGAACGACCCAGAGAAGCAGAAACAGGAACAATCCGGCGGCGTCACCATCGACAATTCCGCTGCGGAAATGCACACCACGATTTTTTCGATCAGCGAGTCACCGAAAGACAAAAACGTCATCTGGGTCGGGACCGATGATGGCAACCTTCAGGTCACACGCGATGGCGGCAAGACCTGGAGCAACGTCGTCGGCAACGTGCCTGACCTTCCCAAGAATTCCTGGGTGACCTGGGTGCAGGCGAGCAACTTCGCCGCCGGCACCGCCTACGCCACGTTCGATCGCCACAGCTACGGCGACATGATGGCGTACGTTTATAAGACGACCGACTTCGGCCAGACTTGGACGCCACTCGTTACCCCGCAGGCGCTCGGCGGTGTTCGCGGTTACGCCCATGTGATCAAGGAAGACCTCGTCAAACCCGACCTTCTCTTCCTCGGGACAGAGTTTGGTCTCTACATCTCAGTCGATGGCGGCAAATCGTGGGCCCAGTTCAAGGGAGGTCGCTTCCCGGCCGTGGCAGTGCACGACCTAGCGATCCAGCCTCGCGACAACGCGCTCGTGCTCGCCACCCATGGGCGTGGCATCTGGATCATTGACGACATTACGCCGTTACGCGCGCTCACTCCTGAGATCATGGGGAAGGAAGTTGCGTTTGTTGCCGCCAAACCAGTGCAGCAGCGGATCGAAGGCAACGGGGGCGGGGCTGACGGCGATGCCGTCTTCACCGGCGATAATCCGCCCGATGCGGCCGTCATCGTTTATTATCAGCGATCGCGTCATCTTTTCGGCAAGCTAAAGATCGAAGTCCTGGATGCCTCCGGTCGCGTGGTCGACGAGTTGCCGGCGAGCAAACGTCCCGGGTTGAATCGCGTGACCTGGAACATGCGCGAGAAACCCCCGCGGGTTCCACCGGCGGCACAGATCGCGTTTGCCGGAATTCGTGGGCCGCGTGTTCTGCCCGGAACCTACACGATTCGCCTAACGAAGGGCGGAAAAGTTTCCGAGACAAAACTGACGGTGGGTCTGGACCGCCGGGCCAAGTTCAGCGAAGCCGACCGCAAAGCGCAGTACGATGCGGCCATGAAAGTGCGCGCCATGTTTGGCGAGGAAAGCGCGCTGATGGATCGAATCCTGTTCTTGCGGGCAGGTTTGGCCAAGAGCAGCGCGGCATTGACCAAAGACGAAGCGTTGCACAAGCAGGTGATGGATCTCGACGCGAAGGTTGACGCCGTGCGTAAACAGATCGTTGCCACAACCGAAGGCGGCGCGATCACCGGCGAGGAGCGGCTGCGCGAGCACACCGATCAGCTTTATGGCGCGATCCTCAGCTACGAGGGGAAACCGGCCGACTACCAGATTGCCTACATCGAGACGCTTCAGCGAGAGCTGGGGGACACGACAAAAGAGTTCGAACAACTCATTACCAAGGATCTGCCAGCATTGAACGACGCACTAAAAGCCAAGAGTCAGTCACCGGTGGCTCCGCCGCCGGCCAAGATCGCTTTCCATGACACCGGATTCGGCCACGGCGGTGGCGCCAACTTGACCGGCGATCGTGACGAACTGGCGGGACATACGATTTTTCCGGCTGAGATTCGCCTGCTTCGCTAGTTTATCGGCGGCGCCGTTTAGGAGTGCGCGCGGAGCGATCGCAAGTGACCTGATCGTCACGCAATCTTAACTCTTCGTCACATGACGACCATGGGTGTTGCGCCTAAGCAACAGCATCATGAAATCACCGTACGTCGTCACCGTTTCCCGATCAAGAAAGCGTGGTTCCCCCGTCAGCGGACGCGCCTCGATCCGGCGAATCACCCAGGATTACTTTCGGAAAGAGCGGCTGTGGGAATTTATGGTCGAGTTGACGCTCTTCGGGCTACTAGTGATCGTCTCCGCCTGGCCGATGATCCACGCGGTCGAAACGCTGCGCCGCTTTTAGGTGCACCGTCATCGGAGTTCGCCGGCTTCTTGCCGTTTCGTCGCCTGGGTCGTCTGAGTCGCGCGCCGTAGCGAATTCGCGCCTGGAGGCTTGGCTTCGGGGCGTCACTGTTAGAACCGTCATCAAACGGATCTAAGAGGCTGGTTAACTCATGGAATTCCAAATCAAGTTTGTGGTTTTTCAATTTGTTCGATTGGGTTGTGGTTTTCGCGAGCGACGTTTTGCGCTCGCGAAGAGACTGAGCGGCGAATGTGTCGGTCACGCGAAGACCGCGTAACATTTTGGTAAAATCCAGAGCGATTCCGGAGGAGAAGAGAAGGTCGCAGTCTCATGGATTGCATCCGCTGCGAACGCTCGCTAGGATCGCGCGCGTCCCCTTATGAAAACACTACTTCATTTTGCATTGGTCCCTGGATTCATCGCCGGTGTAGTTTCGATCCTGACAAGTTGGCTTTGGATGGGGGTGATCTTTCACAGCTACCAACAGGCTACCCCCAACACGTGGCGCCCAGAAGGACCACGCCATCACATGCTTTCCAGTCTGCTCCATGTGCTTGCCGCTATCGCGATCTCAACGGTCTTCGTCCTGGTTGTCCGTCACGGGATCGGCGTTTTCGCAGAGGGTTTGCCCGGCGCATTTCGTTTCGCCGCCGTCATCTGGATTGCGCTGGCCGCGCCGCTCGCAGTGGAAGCCGCCGTCTACATCAATCTTCATCCTCTGGTCGTCGTTGGCCAGTTGCTCGACTGGCTCACCACTTCCATGCTCGCCTGCGTTATCACGGCATGGTGGTTGCGCATGTAAGCGCGAAAGAGATTTCTTTCACCCCGATCAAACTCTTGTCCGGTTTAGAAATCGGGTGCTGGTGGCGGCACAATTACTACTCGATGTGATGGTAAGGCGAGGACCAAATCCCCCTCTGGCGTAGTACCAACAACTCGCGCCGTGATCATTCCACCCCGGAACCTCACCATCGCCCCTTGGCGTCGGACACGCGCATTGGCAAAATGGCTCCGATGTCTGCCCGCGTTCCGCCCTGCCACCTTCGACGATCGCGCAACGCTGCGAGTTTTTGTCTGTGACTTCGCCGCAACTTTTCCATTCGAACTTTCTCCTTCCAAAGACCCGCTGGCCGGAGGATCCGGCAACCTCGCCGGAACAGGCGTTGCGACATTTTCACTTGCCGATGTAATGCTCGGGGAAATTTCTGATGTGACGGAAGCCTCGGCACCGCGTCCTTCCGCCGGAGGCTGGGGCGAGATATGTTCCGCAACCTCTGGGCTCTTACTCGCCACAAGGGGAACGGGCTGCTGAGCGGGTGGCGCGCTCACCGAAGGATTCAGCGAGCTTTCCGGTGCCGATGCGGCACTGATCTGGTCCGCGGAAGCGACGGCTGGCGGAGTCGTCGCGGCAATTTTCGCACTCGCCTCGCCACGCGAAGCGGGTGGTTGCGCTTTCTTCTCTCCCAGAGTCATCGCGGCTTTTGCTTCTGCCTCCGGGATTCCAATTGGAACTCCGATGCGCGCGGGTTGCCGTGCGGCTCGCAGGAGCCGCCCGGGCCGGAAACGCTCTGGCAGAGCCACCACGACAAGCGTGGCGAGGGCGAGCAATACCGCCGCCAGGGCGAGGGCTCGTACTGGGAAGCGCCGGCGCGCGGGCAGCGCGATCACACCCTCCTCCACCGGCGGCGGAACAATCGTCTGCCTTTGCTCCACCTCCGAAAGGCGAAGCCGAATTCGCTCCTCCAGCACGATGAAATCGGGCGGCCGCTCGTCAGGATTCGCGGCCAACATATGCGCGAGCAAACGCCTGACCTTCCTCGGAACGCCGACCAACCTTTCGATCGCAAGGCCCATCTTCCCCGGCGTCACTTCCACCGGATCATCCGGAGCGACGAATGGCGCTGTCCGGGTGAGAAGGAACCACAGCGTGCAGCCCAGCGAAAAAATTTCCGAGCGGAAATCTACTGTTCCATGCTTCAGCTGTTCCGGACTGGCAAAGGTCGCTGAGTTGTCGAAGCGTGCGGTCGAAACATCCGATGCGGACAATGTTGGGGCAGGGCCGGCGAAACGGAGCACTTTCACCAGTGGCCAGTCGCCCTCCGGTGTTTGGCCGGGAACAATCATCACGTTCCGCGGATTAATGGCATGATGAAAAATTTTGTGGAGAGCAGCCGCTCGCAATGCGCTTACGACTTGCAGCGCGATGCGCAATACCACGTCTACTGGCAACGGCCCATGAGTCGTGACCCAATCCTCGGTCGTGGTGCCGTCAAAATACTCACTGACGCAAACAAGCTGGTCCTCTTCGAATCCGAAATCAAAGAGAGTGGGGACGTTGATATGATTGAGTTGTTTCGCTGCCAGCGCTTCGGCTTCAAGTTGCGTTCGGACGGCGTCCGTGAACGACCCGACCGGGAATAGTTCCACGGACACTTTTCTACCAGAACCGACCTCCTCCGCTTCGTATCCTACTTGCAAGGAGCCGTTGTGGGGCTCCGGTAACGCCTCATCGTCAGGGGCCGAAACGCGGTATTTACCGAGAAATATTTTGTTTTCCATGTGCAGAGACGCAAGCCGTTCCAAACCCTAACGTAACATTCGATTCGTGCATTGATGCCGGTTTATGGACGGTTCAATTGGACTGTGTTTGCAGACAAATAATTCACGCAAAATTCTCTGCTTGTAAAATAGCGTTCGTTGATTGGCGGCCCCGCATTTTGCCATCGTTATCCTTTTGGGCGACGTGAATGCACGACATGGCCATCGACAAATGGATCGAATCGTATGTGCCGGCGCGGCTCGACCGGCTGCCATGGAGCAGGTGGCATTGGCTGATTGTCATCGCGCTCGGAGCGACCTGGATTCTCGATGGGCTTGAGGTCACTCTGGCCGGTTCGCTCGGCGGAATTCTAACCCATCGCGAGACGCTCGGACTAAGCGATGCCCAAGTAGGCGCAAGCGCGACCTTTTATCTGACGGGTGCGGTGCTCGGGGCGGTCCTCTTTGGATACGGCGCGGACCGGTTTGGACGGAAGAAACTGTTTTTCATCACCGTGGCGGTCTATCTCACCGGGACGGCGCTGAGCGCGTTCTCCTGGAGTTTTGCGAGTTACGCGTTTTTCCGCGCGCTCACCGGGGCAGGAATCGGCGGCGAGTACGCCGCAATCAATTCCGCGATCGACGAGTTGATTCCGGCGCGCGTGCGAGGCCGGGTCGATTTGATGATCAACGGTTCGTACTGGATCGGCGCAGCGCTCGGTGCAGGAGCGACCATCGTGCTCCTGGATCCGCGCTGGCTGCCAGTCTGGCTGGGCTGGCGGTTGGCGTTTGGAATCGGCGCGATGCTCGGGCTAATCGTAATTTTCTTTCGACGCTGGATTCCGGAAAGCCCGCGATGGCTCATGATCCACCGACGCAACGCCGAGGCGGAACAGATCGTGGACGAAGTTGAGCATTCGATTGCGCCGAAAACGCTGCCCGTGTACGAGGCGCCGCCGACGCGAATCCACACGCGCACCCACACGCCCTGGCATGAGATCTGGAACGCGATCGCGCACGAGCATCGCCGCAGATCGTTGCTCGGATTCGTGCTCATGCTAACGCAGGCGTTTTTCTATAACGCCATCTTTTTTACCTACAGCCTGGTGCTGATGCGTTTCTATGGAGTGCCTGCGAAAAATGTCGGTGGTTATCTTCTTCCATTCGCGCTCGGAAACGTTCTCGGGCCTCTCCTGCTTGGGCATCTCTTCGACACGATCGGCCGCAAGAAAATGATCGCCGCAACCTACGCCCTCTCGGGCATCCTGCTCGCGCTCGCCGGCTGGCTTTTTCACGCCGGACTGCTCACCGCACAAACGCAGACGCTGGCCTGGATGGTGATTTTTTTCGTTGCTTCGGCGGCTGCCAGTTCGGCCTACCTAACGATCAGCGAAATTTTTCCGTTGGAAATTCGCGCACTGGCGATTGCGATCTTCTACGCCGTCGGAACCCTCGCCGGCGGAGTCGGCGCGCCCATCCTCTTCGGATGGATCATCGGCACCGGATCGCGTACGGCATTGTTCATCGGGTATTTGGTCGGCGCCGCGCTCATGATTTTTGGCGCGGTGGTCGAAGCGTGGATTGGTGTTCCGGCAGAACGGCGATCACTCGAGCACATCGCACCACCCCTATCGAGCCGGGAACTGTAGCGGCGGTCTCTGACCGTCAATCGTGCTTCTATCGATGGGAAACGACGGTCGGAGACAGCCGCTACAGAGCGATAAGAAGTTCGCGAGTGTAGACTGAGCCAGCGGGCATCAGCGCGCTGGAATTGAGAGAAAAGGATTCGACGTGAATCAAACCCGCGTCGAAATCGGCGTGTGTTTTCAGAAATGGCCGCACTGTTTGCACGGAGACATTCTGGCAGCGAGCGAGCGTGATATGCGGATGCCAGGGGCGAAGATCCGGCTCCAACCCGGCAACGAGCGCGGCGTCCTGCACACGTTTATGCAGTTGAAAGAGATGCGGGTGCGCTTTGCCGACACCGATCCAAATTATTTTTGGCCAGCCCTTGGCCGGAAAAATTCCAATCCCGGTGACCGGGAGAAAAAATGGAGCGACTCTAATCGTGGAGAGCGACTCGCGGAGTTTCGCCTCGGCATCGGGATCCACATCGCCAAGAAAGCTCAAGGTCAGATGCATTTGCTCAGCCCGGAGCCAGCGCGCCCCACGTAGACCCGGGTCGAGCGCGAGCAGTGTGCCTCTAACGAGCTCCGGTAGATCAATGCTGACGAAAAGCCGCTTCGTTTTCACGTCTGAACAATGGGGAGGGCGAGAGTCCGTCAAGCCAGCGGCGCCCGTTAGGCCTATCTATCCTCACCCATGCTTGCGATTGAAACGCGCAACCTCGCGCTCAGTCTCGCGATCAGTGGCTCGCTTCTTCAAGTCGGCGCGTTTGTCATGCGCCACCTTTCCGGTCGCAACACCGAGCTCCGTTTTGAGGTGTCCTTTTTTCCAGTAGATACTGAGGATAACGAGAGCGCGGCCATCGATATTCGTTAGGCCGTAGAGCTTGTCGATTTCTTGACGGTGCAAAAGCAGACGGCGCACGCGTTTGGGCGCCGGGACATCGTGACTGGCCTGCGCGTACGGCTGGATATCGGCGTTATACATGAAGGCCTGTCCGTTTTCGATGCGCGCGAATGCATCGCTGATGTTCGCCTTGCCGGCGCGAATCGATTTTACTTCACTGCCCTTGAGCTCGATGCCGGCTTCGTAACGCTCGAGAATATGGAAATCGCGGAGCGCCTTGCGATTTACGATCGACTCAGCAGCCATGACCAGAATCTTACGGTTGAAACATCAGCGCTCAATCGCGTCGATGGAACCAGATCGCAGGCAGGAAAGCCTGGCTCTGCCGACCGGCTAGGCTGCTTCGGCCGGCGACGTTTCCGGCGTCAACTCGTAGGTTAGCTTGCCGGCAATAATTTCCCGCAACGCAATATCGGTGAGCGAACGATGAGAAGTGACCTCGACGAGTGGGCGGTGCCCAAGACCAAGCTGACGAACGCGCTTCGAAACGACGTTAATCAAGAGTTGCTGATTTGGGATCACTTGGGCTGCTTCTTGCAGGAGTTGAGTGGTCATATTGCGCAGGGAACGGACGGCAGGGATGGCTTCTGTCGGAAACCGAAGAATAGCCGGCGAATCGGCTGCGACTGCGGTAGTAAGAAGACGGGAAGCAATCATCGTTACGAAAAGGCGAACCGTGAATCTGCGGAGCGCGCGATGACTTGTCAACGGATTAATTGAACGCACTCAAGCCGAAGTTCTTATCGTCCGTCGACCGAAGAATGCGAGTTTGAAATTGTTAGCTCGCCGACGATCCGATCTGCCCCAGCGGGATGAATTCACCCTCGTGTAAAACGACTTGTTTTGTCCCGCGCAGCAAACGCCACCATTCCATGGCGCACCCAGCCACGATCAAAAAAACCAGGGCGAGAAAGGTCAGCGCCACGAATGCATCGATTCTCCAGACGTCCGCCTGCCTGATCAACTGCGCAGCCTTGTCGGGATCAGCCGTGCTCGCGCTGGCGACCAGTGATTGCGCCCCGCTGAAAAATCCGAGCTTTGGATCTGGAGAAAGGACCTTGAGGTAACCGGCGGAAAATGTGACCACACACATAAAGGCGAGCGGCGCGAGCGTGACGAAAATGTAGCGCGCTTTCCCCATTTTGATCAGGATGCTCGTGCCCAGGCAAAGGGCGATGACGGAGAGGAGCTGATTGGCCAGGCCGAAAAGCGGCCACAGGCTATTAATGCCGCCGAGCGGATCGAGAACGCCTTGGTACAAGAACCAGCCCCACGCGCCCACCAGCAGCACGCTGGCGAAAAAGTTCGCCGTCCACGAGCGCGTATTGCCAAGCGGTCGCCACAAGTTGCCCAGAAAATCCTGGAGTAGAAAACGTCCGACACGGGTCCCCGCATCGAGAGTCGTGAGAATAAAAAGCGCCTCGAACATGATCGCGAAGTGGTACCAAAGAGCCATCGCGGTCGGACTCGGAGAAATGCGCGAAAATACGTGCGCCATGCCCACCGCAAATGTCGGTGCGCCGCCGGCGCGACCGAACATCGTTTTCTCGCCGAGGTCGGCAGCCAAACGGGTCATCCCCTGCTCCGTCACCGGAAAACCGGAAGCGCTGATTTTTGCGACCACTTCGGCCGGCGCGCCTTTGGTGTTGATCGCGAAATATTCTCCGGGTTGCAAAACGCATGCGGCGATCATCGCCATCAAGGCGACCATCATCTCCGTGACCATCGCGCCGTAGCCGATGCTACGAATACTGGCCTCGCGCTCGATCATTTTCGGCGTTGTCCCGGACGCGATTAGCGAGTGAAATCCGGAAACCGCACCGCACGCGATCGTGATGCAGACGAATGGAAAAACCGGACCAGCGAAGACCGGTCCGGAACCATCGATGAAACGAGAAACCGAGGGCATGAGAAGGGTCGGGCGCAAAACAACGACTGCGACCGCGAGCGCGGCGACCGTCCCCAATTTTAAGAAAGTGCTGAGATAATCTCGCGGCGTGAGCAACATCCAGACTGGCAGGATTGACGCCGCCAGGCCATAGAGCATCACCGCCCACGCAAGCCATTTTGCATCGTGCCGAAACCAGTTTTCCAATGCCGGATAGTGGACAAGAAACTGCCCGCCCCAAACCGCAAAGGCGAGTCCGACGAGTCCAAACACGGTGATCCAACCGACATTGATTTTTCCGGTGCGCAGGCCCAGCCCCATGATGAATGCGACCGGAATCGTTGTTGCGATGGTGAACACTCCCCACGGACTTTTCGCCAGCGCCTGCACGACCACAAGCGCCAGCACGGCCATGAGAATGATCATGATCGCGAGAACGCTGATGAGTGCGAGGACACCGACGCCAGGACCGATTTCTTCTTTCACCATTTGCCCGAGCGTCTTCCCGCGCCGCCGGACGGAACTAAAGAGCACAATCATATCGTGCACTCCGCCACCGAGTGTCGCGCCGATCAAAATCCAAAGTGTGCCCGGCAGGAAACCAAACTGTGCCGCCAACACTGGCCCAACGAGTGGACCCGGACCGGCGATCGCGGCGAAATGATGACCGAAAACCATCCAGCGATTTGTCGGCACGAAATCTTTTCCGTCTTCCTGCACGATCGCCGGGGTCGCCCGCGTGTCGTTCAAGACAAGCACTTTTGCCGCGAGCCATTTACTATAGAACCGGTAACTGATCGCGAGCGTGCACATGCCGGCAACGATGATCCAAAGTGCGCTGATTTGTTCGCCGCGCGAGAGCGCCAGCACGGCGATGGCGCCTGCGCCCAGCACACCCACCAATAACCAGAGCAGTTTTCTCCAAATGTTCATCGCGATGAATCTCGCCGTCGTTGGCTTCTATTTCAGAACTATCACTTATCCCAAAACCAAAACCTTGTCATTCTGAGCGCAGCGAAGAATCTCTCAAGGTCTACAGCGCCATCGGACAAGCGAGAGATGTTTCGCTTCGCTCAACACGACAAACAGGAAAGTAGTACCGGGATCAGGTTTCGTCCGCATTTGACAGCGACGGCGGGCCGACTTACGAACCCGCCCGCCCAAAATCTGTGCATCTCTCTCACAAACTCGGAAAGGTTTTCAATGGTCGCGCCTACCGAAGCGCGAAGCAACGGGTGCGGCGCGCGCTCCTGCGACGGCGCAAGCCAGCGAATCTCGATGTCGATCAAATCATCCAGACGATCGATCGAAAAAAGTTTGAAAAAATTCGGGCTCGATATGGAATGGACGATCCCGGCGAAGAGCCGCCGAAGTACCTTCAATTGCCCCGGTGGATTGATGCCAATCTCCAGCGTGTGCGCGACCTCGAGCTCGACCTCGGCGCACGCAGGCGCATTCTCGATATCGGCAGCGGCACCGGTTACTTCCTTTACATTTGCAGTCTTCTCGGCCACGACGCCGCCGGCATCGATCTCGATAACTACCCGATGTTTACCGAGACGACACAGCTCCTTGGTGTGCGGCGCTCAATCTGGCGGGTGGAGGCGTTCGCGCCTCTCCCCGATCTCGGCCCGAAGTTCGATGTCATCACGGCCCACATGATTTGTTTCAATGGCCACAAAAGCGAAGCGCTCTGGGGCCCGCGCGAGTGGGGCTTTTTCCTCGACGATTTGACGCGTCATTT
The DNA here is from genome assembly GCA_963763995.1 of uncultured Verrucomicrobiae bacterium. GTDB lineage: Bacteria > Verrucomicrobiota > Verrucomicrobiia > Chthoniobacterales > UBA10450 > CAVTTH01. The sequence continues at coordinate 169,108 of CAVXQL010000007.1, forward strand.
GACCCGACGCGGCCGGATTTGGTTTGAGCTGAATCGAGAATACGATGGCACCTGTTATACGCCGGAGCTGAAAGAATATTTTGAAAAACGCGGAGCCGAAGTCAGCGGAGGCCGCGTCGTCTTTAGTTCAATTCGTCCCGCATCCGTCTGAGCTTGGCGAGTTGCTCCGCGAAATCGGTCTCGCGCTGGCGATGCTTGGCGACCACGGTCGCCGGCGCGTTCGCGACGAAGTTTTCGTTCGCCAGCTTCCTGCGCACTATCGCAAGTTCCGCTTCCACCTTCGCAATCTCTTTCCCGAGACGCTCCCGCTCCGCCTCGAAATCGACCAGCCCTTCGAGCGGAAGGCAGAGACGGCCGAGCGGTGTAAGCGCAGTCGGTGTTCCTTTTGGCGGCTCGTAGTTTTTCTCCACCTCCAGCGGTTCCGCGTTGAGCAGAATTTTCAGCACTTCCGTTTCGTGCGGTGGAATCGATTCCTCCGGAATCAAAACGAAACGAATGCGTTTGTTCGAAGCGATGCGGGCGTCGCGACGCAGACCGCGCCCCGCAATGACCGTATCGTATTTTGCGTTGGCTGTCTTTTCGACGTCCGCGCTCAGACCGTAATGCGTTTTGAAATCGTCATCGAAAGGCTGCGGCCAACGGGCAAACATGATGGTGTTGCCGCCCTGATCCGCCGGCAGATCGGCGTGGAACCCGAAGCCTTGCCACAGTTCTTCGGTGATGAATGGTAGGAATGGATGGAACAGGCGCAATGTGTGCGCGAGAACGAAATCAGTGACCGCGAGTGTGTTCGCTTTGCGGGCGGCGATCAGATCTCCTTTGGGGAGCGCACCCGGCTCGGGTGCATCGCCCGGAGGCTCGCCGGGCGAATCGGTTGTAGCTGTCGAAGAGGTTGAAGGCGAGCCGCCTTCAACGGCACGCGAGCCGCGTGCGCTCCCCGGAGGAAGACTTGCCTTGCTCGCCTCGAGATACCAATCGCAGTATTCGCTCCAAAAAAATCGGTAAAGGGTCTGCGCCGCTTCGTTGAATCGATACTGATCCAGCGCCTCGGAAACTTCCGCGATCGCGCGATCGAGCCGGAGCAGAATCCATTTGTCGTCAGTCGTCAGCAGCGCGGGATTGATTTCTCCTTCCCGTTCTCCGCCGTGCATCTCGCGAAATCGAAACGCATTCCAAAGCTTGGTTGCGAAATTGCGGCCTTCTTCAATCTGTTTCTCGTCGAAGCGAATGTCCTGCCCGGTTGGTGCAATCCGCATCAGGCCAAAGCGCAACCCATCCGCGCCGAATCGCGCAATAATGTCGAGAGGGTCCGGGGAATTGCCTAACGATTTACTCATCTTGCGGCCCTGCTGATCGCGAATCAGTCCAGTGAAGAACACATCACGGAACGGCGTCTGCCCGGTGAATTCCAAGCCGGCCATGATCATGCGTGCGACCCAGAAGAAGATGATGTCGGGCGCGGTAACGAGATCGCTCGTCGGATAAAATTTCGCGCGCGTCATATCGTCCATCGTCGCGAAGGGCCAGAGCCACGAGCTGAACCAGGTGTCGAGTACATCGGGATCCTGTTCCCAGTTTTCCGGATCAGCGGGCGGCTCGGTCCCGACGTGAATCGGCAAACCTTCGGTTTTCGGATACCACACCGGAATGCGATGACCCCACCAAAGCTGGCGGCTGATGCACCAGTCCTGAATGTTTTCCAGCCAATGCTCGTAAACATTTTCCCAGCGCTCGGGACGAAAGCGAATTTTCGTCGGGACAGCAGCGCGCGCTTCCTGCACGCGCGGATACTTCAGAAACCATTGTTCGCTTAAGCGCGGCTCGATCGGCACACCCGCGCGCTCGCTGAAGCCAACCGTGCTTTCATGCGGCTCCTCTTTCGCAAGCAATCCCCGCTCGGTCAGAAGCTCGACCGCTTTCTTGCGAGCAACGAAACGATCGAGTCCATCAAGCTCCGGCACCGCCGGACAATTGATTTTCGCGTTCGGATGCAGAGCGTCAACGACCGGCAGGTTGTGACGTTGACCAATCTCGAAATCCACCCGGTCATGAGCCGGAGTCACCTTCAGAATACCGGTCCCGAACTTCGGGTCGATGACGTCGTCGCCAACAATCGGCAGCGGCGCACGATCGAGCGGCCGCCAAACCTTCTGTCCAATCAAAGGGCGATAACGTTCGTCCTCCGGATGCACGGCCAGGGCGACATCGGCCATGATTGTTTCCGGCCGCGTCGTTGCCACTTCGAGAAACCGCCCCGGCTCATCGACCAATTGGTAGCGAACATAGTAAAGCGCGCTCTTCTGCGGCGTCGGGATTACCTCTTCATCGGAGAGCGCGGTCAGCGCGACCGGATCCCAATTTACCATTCGGCGCCCGCGGTAAATCATCCCCTTGCGATACAGCTCGACAAAAACGCGCTGCACTTCGCGGGAGTAATCGGCGTCCATCGTGAAACGTGCGCGCGACCAATCGCACGAGCAGCCGAGCCGCTTCAGTTGCTCGATGATGATATCGCCGTGTTTTTCCTTCCATTCCCAGATGCGCCGGAGAAATTCTTCGCGGCCAAAATCGTGGCGCGTTTTGCCTTCCTCTTTCCGCGTCATTCTTTCCACCACGGTTTGCGTTGCGATACCGGCGTGATCGGTTCCGGGGAGCCAAAGCACTTCCTTGCCCTGCATGCGAGCGCGCCGCGCCAGAATATCCTGGATTGTATTGTTCAGGACGTGGCCCAGGGTCAGCACGCCGGTGACGTTCGGCGGCGGCATCACGATGGAATACGCGGGCTTTGCTGAAACGGGATTCGCGGCAAAGCATCCATCCGCCAGCCAGCGGGCATACCACTTCTGTTCCACGCTCGCCGGGTCGTAAGTCTTCGAAAGTTCCGCCATCGCGTCGGAATCATCCGGGAGCGCGCGGGGATTGCAAAATGAAAACCACCGGGTGCTCGGCAGGCAATTTGCTTGCGACGTTGGGTGCGTGACTGCACTGTCCCGCTGCATGAACGGCGAAAAAATTCTCAGCCTGCTCGCCTTCTTTTCGCTCTGGGGCGCGACGGCCTTCGGCGGAGATTGGACGGTTATCCGTCAACAAGGCCGCGACTATGTCACGTTCGGCAATGTCGCAGAGTTCTACCATTTTCCGGAATACACCCGCGTCAGCCGCACGGTTTCGCTCCGGAGCGACCGCCGCGGTATTCGCGCACAGGCCGGTACGAGCGAGCTCTACATTAACGGTGTGCGCTTTTTTACCGATTTCCCGATTCTGACCGATGGCGACGAGGACATCATCTCAGCGATGGACGTGAGCAAGATCATCGATCCGATCATGCGCCCGCATCGCATTCCGAATGGGAAAAAAATCGACACGGTCGTACTCGATCCCGGCCACGGTGGAACCGACTCGGGCGCGGCCAATCAATGGGGCACGGAAAAGGGATTTGCTCTCGATGTCGCGCTGGCCGCGCGCGATCAGCTGCAGCACGCCGGTTACCGGGTGGAAATGACGCGTTCGACTGATGTGACCGTACCTCTCGAACAACGGGTCGAGTTCGCAAACCGCTTTCACAACGCCGTCTTCGTTAGCATTCACTTCAACACCAGCAGCGGAGGAGCCGGTGTGGAAAGCTACGCACTCGCGCCCGCCGGCGTGGTTTCGAATGCTTCTCAGGAAGGTCATTTCGTCGACTCCGATAATCAGCGGAATAACGGGAACGCGCTGGACGCGCAAAATATGGCCCTGGCTGCGGCGGTCCACGCTTCCGTTCTCTCCCGCGTGTCCGTCTTCGATCGCGGGGTCCGCCATGCGCGCTTCCTCGTCTTGCGCGATATCAAAATTCCAGCCGTCCTTCTCGAAGGAGGTTTTCTGAGCAACCCCTTCGAAGGCCGGCGGATTGCGACCGCGCAATACCGGCAGCAACTGGGAGCCGCGATTGCCCAGGCGGTCCAGAGTTACGATGCGGCCGTCAATTTTCGATCGTCCGCAGCCACCATTGCCATCGCCTCCAAAACGTTGCCACCACATAGTCGTCCGATCAGCGAACCGCTCATGAATGGGGCTCGACCGACCAATGCCGACCAACCCTCAATCTCCATCAGTGGCGGCGAATAACACGAGCGCACGAGCTGAGCAACCGATCGGCGTTTTCGACTCGGGCATCGGCGGGCTGACGGTAGTAAGCGAATTGCGCCGGCTTCTGCCTAACGAACATATTTTTTATCTCGGCGACACCGCTCGGGTTCCATACGGCGGGAAAAGTCCGAGCACGGTTGAACGCTACAGTCTCGAGATCGCAGAGATCCTTCTCGCGGAAAATGCGAAAACGATCGTCGTCGCTTGCAACACCGCCTCCGCTCTGGCCCTGCCGAAATTGGAGGAGACTCTGCCGGTTACGGTCACCGGCGTTATTCTTCCCGGCGCGCGCGCGGCTGTCGCGGCCACTCGTAATGGTCACATCGGCGTGATCGGGACGCGCGCAACCATCCGCAGCGGCGCTTATGAACGAACCTTGCGATCGTTGAATCCGAAGGTTCGCGTCACCGCTCGCGCCTGTCCTCTGCTCGTGCCGCTGATCGAAGAGGGCTGGCTGGAAAATTCAATCACCGACCAAATCCTTGCGCGTTATCTGGAAGCGCTCGTCCGGGAAGGGATCGATACGCTCGTGCTCGGTTGCACGCATTACCCACTCCTGCGCGATGCCATTGCTCGATTGCTCGGTGACGAAGTGACGTTGGTCGATTCAGCACAGAATTGCGCGCGCGCGGTGGAGGCTCTTCTGCGAGACGAAAATCTAAGCGCGCCGGAGGGGAATGTCGGTCGCCTCGATGTGGCGCTCACGGATCCACCAGACAATTTCCTACAAGTCGCGCGCGACGCGCTCCAATTGGACGTGGGCGAAGTGCAGCATCGCGAAGTAGCGCACGGCGCGGTGACAATGTAGCGGCCGCCGTCCCGGCGGCCTGGTGAAAAATCTGCCGCTGAAGCCAGCGGCCACTACAGTTTTTCGCGCTTCGACTTCGGCAGACTCTTCACCACCAGCTTGTAGGAGTGATCGATCATCTCTTTGAGTTCCCGTTCAGGAATTCCGCCTTCGAGATCGACGGTGTTCCAATGCTTCTTGCTCATGTGATAACCGGGTCGCACTTCCTCGTAGCGGTCGCGTAATTCCAGCGCGCGATCGGGATCACATTTCAAATTTGCGCGCGCCGGCACTTCATCGAGACCGGCCAGGGCAAACATCTTGCCCGCGACTTTGAAAACGAGATTGTCCGGACCAAACGGTGTGGTCTCCTCCGCGCCCGGTTTCGCCAGACAATATTCGCGAAATGCTTCAAGGTTCATCGTTTGAATTGTAGCGGCGGTCTCTGACCGTCGCACTTTTCGCGCTTGCTGATTGACGCGGGCGACGGTCAGAGACCGCCGCTACAGAATTAACGGATACGCGAAACCAAAATGCCAACGAGATCCTTGATTGCGACGCGTTCCTGCTTCATCGAATCCCTATGCCGCAACGTCACGGTATCAAGCAACGTCGCGTCTTTTTCGCCGAGCGTCTCGAAATCAACCGTAACGCCAAACGGAGTTCCGATTTCATCCTGCCGACGATAACGCCGTCCGATCGCACCGCTCTCGTCATAGAAAACATTCAGATGCGGGCGCAGCAGATCGACAATCTCCCGCGCTTTCGCCACGAGCGGTTCTTTGTTTTTCAAGAGCGGAAAGACCGCGCATTTGATCGGCGCGATGCGCGGATGAAAACGCAGCACGATGCGGGTTTCCATCTTTCCCTTGTCATCCGGCGCTTCATCTTCGGAATAGGCTTCGCAGATCAATGCGAGAACAGTGCGATCCACGCCCGCGCTCGGCTCAACCACGTGCGGGATGAACTTCTGTTTTGCTTCTTCATCGAAATATTCGAGCGATTTCCCGCTGGCCTTTTGATGCTGGGTTAAGTCGTAGTCGGTCCGATAAGCGACACCTTCCAGCTCCTGCATCCCAAACGGGAATTCATATTCGATGTCGTAAGTGCCCTTGGAATAAAACGCGCGATCCGCATCCGGCACCGTGAGCACGTGAAGTTTGTCGTGCGGTATGCCGATGTTCTCGTAAAACTTTACTCGCTCTTCCTTCCAGTATTCGAGCAACTCCATCCCCTGCTCTGGCCGGCAAAAATATTCCAGTTCCATCTGCTCGAATTCCCGAGAGCGAAACGTGAAATTGCGCGGATTGATTTCGTTGCGAAACGCTTTCCCGATCTGCGCGATACCGAACGGCAGTTTCTTGCGTGACGTGTCGAGCACGTTCTTGAATTGCACGAAAATCGATTGCGCTGTTTCCGGTCGGAGATAAGCGATCGATTCCGGACCGGCTGATGCGCCCGTTTGCGTCGAAAACATGAGATTAAATGGACGAGGGGCACTAAGCTTCGCGCCGCTGTCGGGACTGTAGGCAACTGTCGGCTCATCAAGTTTCTGCTCAGTTTCCCCCTCTAGTGTTGGAGAAACCAAACCTTTTGATTGGTAAAATTGAAAAGCCGTTTTCCTTGCGCTCTCGCGACCTTTCCCAAACGGAATTAGTACCTCAAATGGCTCCGGCCAATTTACGACCTTGGAGAGTTCATGGATCCTTTCGCGAATTTGCGCCGCAAGGTCACGAATTCCGGGATCAGCGCTTTGTCCCAAGCTTTCGGCAAGATTAAAATCACGTAGCCGCTGCTCGAATTGCGAATTGTCTTCGTCTCGATAGACAGATTCAAAAATCCGCTGCAAAGCTTCTTTGTCAGCAGCACCTGAATATCGAAAGACTGTGCCTATCTTGGATTCGATTTGATCGACGCGATATCGCTTTTTTGTAATTGGACACTCGACCATTGAATCGCTAAACGTGTCCTCGTGTCCGCTCGCTTTGAGCACGGCGCGATGAGTCAGGATCGAGCCGTCGAGTCCGACAACATCGTCGCGCTCGCGCACCATCACGCGCCACCAGTATTGCTTGAGATTATTTTTCAGCTCGACGCCTAACGGGCCGTAATCCCAGACTCCGTTGAGTCCGCCGTAAATTTCCGCGGCTTGAAAAATGAAACCGCGCCGCTTGCATAAGCTGACGATCTTTTCCATCCGCTGCGGATCGGTCGGTGTAGTCATGCGATCTTGGTAGGGACGCCGCGCTGCGGCGTCCGCGGAACGAGCAGCGCGCTGTCCCTACCCAATTACTTCTCGACCGTTACTTTCGTCTTCACCGAATTCGCGATGAAACATTCCGCGTGCGCGAAATGATGCATCTCATCGAGCTCCTGTTCAGTCGGCTGCTTCTCGCCGGAAAACTTGAGCTTTGGATGCAATTCCACCCGCGTGATCGCCAGTTTGCCATTCTCGTTTTTCTCCATGTGGCCGACCGCATCATCGGTGTATTCGTCGAGCACGAACTTCTTTTTGCAGGCGACGGCGAGAAACGTGAGCATGTGACAGGCCGAGAGCGAAGCGACAAATGCTTCCTCCGGATCGACATTTTTCGGGTCACCCAGATAAGCCGGCGCGGCCGAGGCCGTCATTTCGTGACCGCCTTCAAACTTCCAAGTGTGATTCCGCGAATATTTTGGGTATTCGAACGGCACATCGCCGCGCTCCCAACGAAGATTAACTTTGTGTTCGGACATCCCTCTTAATAGAATGCGCCGCGCGGCAGGGCAAGCGCCGCGCTTGACTCGTCACTCGCCGCTCGTCACTTATCCCTTTCGGTGTATCGCGCGGTTAGCTCAGTGGTAGAGCGCTTGCTTCACACGCAAGAAGTCGCAGGTTCAAACCCTGCACCGCGCACCATCTCGAGCGTTCGCTAATGTCTTACACCTACGTGTTGCGATACGGTGATGGGAATGCTGAATGCCTAGTCGCGACCCATTTCCCCGACCACCCAGGATTCCCCCTATTTCAGGAACAACCGGGCCACGGAAGCGAGTGTGTCAGTCAGGAGTGAGCCGGTGCCCAGCGTTGCGCGGAAATCGTCGGGCGACGCCTCAAACCCCGTGCCCATCACGCCGGACGTGCCGGCGAAAGGTTTCTTTCGCTTCGCCGCCTCCCACTCCTCGCGTTCGCGTTCGCGCGAAGTTTCGAGGCCGCCGGCGTGGATGAAGTCAACGATGCGACGCAGTTCTTCGCGGTCGAACCAGACGCCGTCGGCCTTGCAAATGTCGAGGATGACGCCGGACGCGTGCGCAAAGTTCACACGGTTCATCAGTTTCGCGCAGACGGGGCAAGGCACGTAGTGAATCGAGTCGAGGGAAGGATAGGCGAGGTTCGGCTGGAATGATTGGGAGTCTTCTGTGATGACGGCGGCCTGCTTCTCGCGGTCGGCGCAGATTTCGTTAAACGTCTCCGTGTCGATCCAGAGGCCGGAACAATGCGGACACTCGAGCGCTTTCGTGGCACCGAGCACGACGGCGTTGAGCGGCACGCGGCAGCGCGGACACGGCCGCGGGGTGGCGCCGTTTTCCTCGGTGCGCTCGATTTTTGTCCCGCAATGCTGGCAGAACTTTGAGCCGGTGAAAATCATGCCGAAACATGAGCGGCATGCGACCGTGGCCAGGCGCGCGCCGCAGTGCTCGCACGTGGTAGCGGTACTGGCGCAGGGCGCACCGCACATCGGGCAGTTGAGCGTCGAGGCTTCCATTATTGCGCGTTAGTTCTGCACGAAACGTGCCGCATTTGCACCAACGAACCGCATGAAAGGTTATGGCTTGCGCGCCGCGGCCAGGGTTCTGCTGCCGCTAAATTACAGCAACCCGTTAACGAGCGCCTTCGCCTGGTCCGCTTGGATGCCGGTTTTGCGAAAAGCATGCGGCCCTTCGCCGGTGTGGAGGGCGGGTTCCAAGTCTTCCAGCGCCGGCAGGTCGGTGCGGCGCCAGAAGAGATCGATCGGGATCTCGTCGCCCCATGGGGAACCGCGGTCGATCGCCGCGTGCAGGTCGGTCGGGTCGTGGCCCTGTTTCATTCCAAGCCAAGTCTTGCAGCGCGTTCTGCGACCAGGTGCTCGAAAGCGTTTCGCTGATCCGCCGAAAGGAAGCTTCTCCGAATCAAATCCCGCCACTGCGGCAGAACCGACTGAAATTCTGAAACCATTGCGGCCGAAAACGATGTTTGCTCGAAGCCCCGTTCCGGACCAGAATTGCGCAACGTGCTCGTGATAAAAAGACCTTCTTCGATCAATCGCGCAGCATCCAAGAGGCGACACTTACTCGGTCTCACATTGAGCCTCCTTCTGGCGACTCCGACCTTCGCCATTCAGGTCAAAGCGGCGCCCGAAAAGAGCCCGGAGGGTGAGTCAAAGGCTACGCCCAGCCCGACCCCCGACTTTAAGCCCGAATCCACCAGCAGCACGGGCAACGTCACTGTCGAAGGCGGCCGGGTCGATTATCAAGCTGTCGCCGGCACATTGGTCGTCCATCCAAAAGGCTGGGATGACGCGGCCTTCCCTGGAGGCCGGGAAAGCGAGGGGAGCGAAAACGACCACGAAAAGAATCCGACGGCTGAAGCCTCGATGTTTTACGTGGCCTATACCAAGCAGAAGGTTGAAGCGGACAAACGGCCCATTACGTTTTTGTTCAATGGCGGGCCAGGCTCTTCGACGGTCTGGCTGCACATGGGCGCGTTTGGACCCCGGCGGGTGGTCACCGCGGACGACGCCCACACCCCGGCCGCACCCTACCAAATCGTTAATAACGACTACAGCCTGTTGGACGCCACTGATCTGGTCTTTGTGGACGCTCCCGGCACAGGCTTCAGCCGCATCGCCGGGAAGGATAAGGAAAAAAGCTTTTACGGCGTGGACCAGGACGCGCACGCGTTCGCAGAATTCATCGTGGCGTATCTTAGCAAGTATGGTCGCTGGAACTCGCCCAAGTACCTCTTCGGTGAAAGCTACGGCACTCCTCGCGCCGCTGTCCTGGTGAACCTGCTCGCAAGCGAATACAGCCTCGACTTGAACGGCGTAATCATGCTCTCGCAGATCCTGAACTTCGACCTAAGCGTGGATGAACCGGAAAACAATCCCGGAGTCGAATTGCCCTACATCGTGGCGCTGCCGACATACGCGGCCACAGCCTGGTATCATCACAAGTTGCCCGGCTCGAATTCTCCCGCCACGCTCGAATCTTTCCTCAAGGAAGTGGAGGAGTTCGCCATGAAGGACTACGCGAACGCCTTGGCGCGGGGAGCGACTTTGCCGAAAGCCGAGCGCCAGGCCATCGCCGAAAAACTACACGCTTACACCGGCCTTCCCGTCAGTTACATTCTCAAGGCCAATTTGCGCATCGACGGCGGGGAGTTCGCGAAGAACCTCCAGGACGAAACCGACACCACGACCGGCCGGCTCGACACTCGCTTCTCGGGTCCCACCATGGACCCGCTGAGCAAGGAAGCCGAATACGATCCGCAGTCCGCCGCCATCAGCTCCGCCTATGTGTCCGCCTTCAACGATTACGTGAGAAAGACTTTGCACTATGGGGCTGACAAAAAGTTTTTGCCCGAAATTGAGTTGTGGAAGACTTGGAACTTCCAGCACCAGCCGCCGGGCGCACACCGGCCACTGCAACAGGCGACTAACACCATGCCGGACCTCGCCAGCGCCATGAAATACAATCCGGATCTGCGAATTCTCTTGGCGGGCGGCTACTTCGATCTGGCTACGCCGTTTTATGAAGGCTGGTATGAAATGCATCACCTGCCTATTCCGCCCCGGCTTCAGGACCACATTGAATATCACTACTATCAGTCGGGCCACATGGTCTATGCCCACCAGGACTCGCTCAAAGCACTCCACGACGACTCGGCGGCGTTCATCCACTCGACCGACCACCTAAGCAGGTGATCTCCCGGCGATCGCTCGCCAAACATTAAAAGCTCGGTCCAAAAGGGAATCGATTCCGCAGTTCGAGCGTGAGGAACCGCTGTTCGAAGGCCAATCTCGCCCTTGCGTGCGAATCGTCTGTTGCGCTTCGCGTGGTTATTTGCAACCCTGCGCGCCATGTTTAACCAAGCCATTTGGGCGTTTCCCAAGGCCTTGTTTTTGATCCTCGCCCTTCTCGGATTCGGGGCCGCCCCCGGCCAGGGAAATCCTCCCGACGCCGCCGCGGATCTGGACGCCTTCATTAACAAAGCCTTGAAGGATTATCAGGTGCCCGGCGCCGCAGTCGCTGTCGTCCAGGATGGAAAAGTAGTCTTGCTCAAAGGATACGGCGTGCGGAACGCCACTAAACCCGGCGCCGTAGACGAAAACACGATTTTTCAGCTGGCTTCGGTCACCAAGACATTGACCGCCGCTGCCGCCGCCACCGTCGCGGACGAAGGAAAGCTGGACTGGGACAAGCCCATCTTTAATTACCTGCCGGAATTCGTCGCCTACGATCCCTACACGACACGCTATCTAACCGAACGCGATTTACTGGCGATGCGCACGGGCTGGCCCGCGTTCACGGGAGATCAACTGGATAGCTTTGGCTACGATCGAGCGGAAATCCTGCGGCGCCTGCGATTTTTCAAGCCGCGCTACAGCCTGCGAGAGGTGGCGCAGTATTCCAATCCCGGAATCTTTGTCGCCGGCGAAGTCGCGGCACGGATTGCAAAACAATCGTGGAATGATCTGGTCGAACAGCGTCTTTATCAGCGCCTGGAAATGTCTCGCTCCGGCACTTTGACCAAGGATTTAGAGAAGAGCAACGCTACTTCCGCGCACGCCTTGTCTGGAGGTAAGGCGATTGTCGTCAAGGCAACTCGCCTCGATACGACCGGCGCGGCCGGTTCTGCCACCTCCACCGCATCGGATATGTCCAGGTTCATGCTCATGCTTTTGAACAAAGGGAGTTACAAGAACAGGCAGCTTCTCAAAGCTGCGACGGTCGAGGAGATGTTCAAGCGAAGCATGGTCGGCGAAATCGAATTCTCCGAGCTGCCGCCGATCAGCGAGACCACGGGGTTTTACTATGGCCTGGGTGTGGATAGCTACGATTACGCCGGCCATCACATCATCGAGAAGGCCGGCGCGCTCGCCGGGGCACGGTCGGTCATGACCCTCGTGCCCGAGAAGAACGCTGGCATCGTTGTTCTGGCCAATCTCAACCTGACCGCCTTTCCCGAAGCGGTCCGCGCCTACTATCTCGACCAGCTTATGGGTGTTAACCCCGAGGCTAACCAGAAAGAAATCGCGGACCGTAACGCTCAACTGCAAAAATTGCTCGCGCCGCCGCCGCCGTTGCCGAATCCAGGCAAGTTCAATGGCACACTGCAATCGCTCCTCGGCGTCTACGAGAACGATTATTTCGGTGCCTGCGAAATCGTGCCGGACGGCGACGCGCTCAAGGTCCTTTTCGGGCCGGCCAAGTATCCGGCCACGTTGAAGCACTGGAGCGACGGCGCCTTTTTGCTTTTATTTCCGGGCGCGACTCAGTCACCCTCGATTATGACCTTCCGCATCGGTGGAGACGGAAAAGCAGCCGGTTTTGTCGATGAAGTGCTGGGTACATTCACCCGCATTACCGACTCTCATTAGACTTGGGTGCCGCCAGCACGCCTGTCACGCCCACAAGTTCCAGCAGCACGCGTAAGGTCCGGAACTAACGGTTCCTCAAATTGTTGAGTCCGGTCGCCGGAAGGTCTCAGGTCAAATCTTCTGTGGGAAAATCATTACCGCGGCATCCTCCTCCCGATTTCAAAGAGGCGAAAATGTCCGCAGAAGGAGCGCGCAGTTTTGCTCCAAGCGGTCTCTAGCGACCTCGCAGATGGCGGGATCGCGGAGAATCGGAGTCATTCGTTTTCAGCCGGTGAAAGATATCTTCTTTTCAGCCGCTCAAAGGGCGCGTCGACAGGGAAATCGGCGTTGTTGTCCAAACCCGCTGCGGCGATCATCGCGTTGTAAAAGTGGACGGCAAAGCAGCCTTCCAAGGAAAGCGTTTCATCAGTGAACAAACGCTCGTAGTCCCACCACGCGACCGGACAATATCTTTCGGGCGGCACAACGAGGGCGCGCTTTTGCTGGGCCAGGACGGCTTCGGTCAGCAGCCGCGGGCCGGTTTCGCCATGGACCATCTGGGCAGGATGTTTCTGCGCGAAGCGGTCGAGGCAGTGACGCAGCACGGGACTGCCGGACGGTGCCCGGAAGAGAGCGTTACCGACGGAAAAGTTTTCGGTCCGGTGCGGTTGTTGGAAATAAATTTCTTCGGAATCGAAGAAAAAAGGTTGGAGACAGCAATAGTCGGTATCGATCCACCAGCCGCCAATCTGATGGATCAAGGTGTAGCGGAAAAGGTTGGAAAATCCGGCGACACTGCCGGCGTTAAAACTGCCAGGCTGGTAAAAGAACATCTTGTTTCGGGGCAGGAAATCTGCCGCGTTTTCCAGGATGACGCCCCGTGGTAGGCCAATCGGCGGGTCGTAAACCCAAAGGCGAACGCCGATGCCATTTTTAACAAAGGACGATAGGCAGAGGATTTCGAGATTGCTGAGACGTTCCCCGTGCCAAAATGAATTTACCTCCATGCCGGAATGGAGTTCCTCTCATGAGCTGACCATGAGGTTACGCGAGGCGAGAGATGATCTCCGCGGCAGAGGTAAGCGGCCAGCCGCGTATCTTCGACCACTGTTCCCTGCGTGATCCATTCTGCCAATTGCGGATCATCGGCGGAGCGAAGTTCGTCATACCAGTCGCGCAGTGTGCCGATGCGTAAGCGCTCGTATGACTCGCGCCAGACCGCACCGTGGGTCCGGGGCAGCGCGAGATTTCGCAGATAAGCGGCGCCGCCGCTCGCAATCTTGTGTTCGTACTGCGGATAGGATCGGTAAGGGAAATGGTGGATGACAATCCGGGACGTGCTGACAGATGGACCAAGGGACGGCGCGAGGGCACAATGATTACCCTGCTGCACGCAAACGTCGGCCACGGCCCGATGGGTCACTTTCGGCGGAAGCCGCTGCCCGAGGCCGTTGACGCTCTGGACGTCGCGAAACCGCATCGCTCCGAAGGGATGACCGGAGAGCGATCGTAACGGAAGCGCATTTATCCGCTCCACCGTCACGCAGCCATACAGCGGCGGCACCGCCGCCAACACGGACTTCAGGTTCCCCTCGACCGGCCACCACATTTCGTCGGCGTCGTTGTTGATCACCCAGTCCGCGCCCATTTTATGCGCCAGCCGAGCCATGCGTGTGACCCAGCGAAACTGGCTAAAGTCATCGTCGTCTTCGTCGATCAGGGTAATTTGTCCGGCCCTCTCGAATTCCTGCAAAATTTCGCGCGTGTCATCTACGGAACGGTTATTGGTCACGATGATGTGGTCGACGCCACGTGAAAGGTGATACGAGAGATTGGCCGCAACGATGTCCGCCTCATCCCGCACGAGAAGAGTCATGAAAAGATTCATCAGATTCCCGGAAAAGAATCGGCGGTGATAGACGGCCGCCCCAGACTACGCTGCATTGGCTCACAAGATCCTCAATCTTTCGCGCGAATGTCAATGAAACCCGCGCGGAGGCCCCGGAGTTCGGCTCGGAGATGTTGCTGTGCGCGATGTCCGACAATGAGAAGGAAGCGACACATGCGCCCATCAACCGGGCGCTTCATTAGAAGGGCGCGCCCACGTCCTCCCAAATCTGGCAAGTCGGTGAGACGGGGTCGCGTCCATACATTTGACATTTAGGTCACCAAACAGAACCGCGTTTCTGAGACAAAATTCCGGTCCTGCCACTCTACAAGAGCTTGCTAACCAGTGCCCGCGCCTGCTCCGCCGGGATGACGGTCTTGCGAAAGGCCAACGGACCTTCCCCGGTATGCAGGACGGGCTCCAGCTCTTCCAGCGTCGGTAAATCGGTGCGGCGCCAGAAAAGGCCGATCGGGATCTCGTCGCCCCATTGGTAGCCGCGGTCGATCGCCGCGTGCAGGTTGGTCGGATCGTGGCCCTGCTCCTCCAGGAATTTTACTCGCGGGTTGAACCCACTGGTAAGTGTTGTCCTTGTTGTGGTGACGCAGGGACTGAACACGTCCACCAGCGCGAAGCCCTTGTGTTGAATCGCGCAGAGCGCCTTGGCATCGAGCCCATCAGTCTTCATTCGCCGGTTTTGCTCATCCAACTTCTGCGGACAGACCACGTGACACTGGATCCCCAGGACCGTGAGATTGCGTTGCAGCGTAAAAGCAAACCCGCACGCTTCATACACTGCGTGCACTTCACCTCCCTGGTTCTGGAGCTTGGCCGTCCAATGCAGGAACGCTTGCTTTTGGAAACGCTGCGGCGGCTTGGGATTAGTGCCGCCCTCCTGCACCACCACCACATAAAAATCCTCGTGCACATCAATCCTGAGCTTGATGTCGGCTTTGCGTGTTTACATTTTGGATGACTAAATTACTTTCACTTCGAGCCACGGGGTACGTTCGCTCTCAACCGAGAGCCAGGGAGGAAGTATGAGTGCGAATGCGCTGACAGTCACAGACAACAGAACCGGGAAGCAATACGAGCTTCCGATCGAGAACGGAGTCGTCCGGGCGATGGACCTTCGGAAGATCAAGGTGTCGGACGACGACTTCGGACTGATGAGCTACGACCCCGCGTTCATGAATACGGCGTCGTGCAAGAGCCGGGTCACGTTCATCGACGGCGACAAAGGCATCCTGCGTTATCGCGGCTACCCGATCGAGCAGCTTGCCGAAAAGAGCACGTATCTCGAAGTTGCTTACCTGCTTCTGCACGGCGAGCTGCCGACGCCTACGCAGCTAACAGACTGGTCGTGGAACATTACCCGACACACGTTCATCCACGAACAAATCAAGAAGTTCATGGATGGGTTTCACTACGATGCGCACCCGATGGGAATGCTGATCGGGACCGTCGGCGCGCTGTCGACCTTCTATAACGACGCGAAAGATGTCTTCAATCCCGAATCGCGCCGCCATCAGATTTTCCGGCTGATAGCCAAGATGCCGACGCTTGCAGCGTTCGCGTATCGTCACAGCGTGGGGATGCCTTACGACTATCCCGACAACGATCTGTCCTATCCCGGCAACTTCCTGAACATGATGTTCAAGATGACCGAGATGAAGTACAAACCGAATCGAGTGCTCGAGCATGCGCTTGATGTGCTCTTCATCCTGCACGCAGATCACGAACAGAACTGCGGAACGAATGCGATGCGCAGCATCGGAAGCTCGCACGTCGATCCTTACTCGGCGGTCGCCGGCGCGGCGGCAGCGCTATACGGCCCGCTGCACGGCGGGGCAAACGAAGCGGTGCTTCGGATGCTAAACGAGATAGGATCGAAGGGCCGCGTGCCCGAGTACATCAAGAAGGTCGAGGACGGCGAAGTTCGGCTCATGGGATTCGGGCACCGGGTCTACAAGAACTACGACCCGCGCGCAAAAATAATCAAGCAGATCGCCGACGAGGTGTTTGAAGTCACCGGCAAGAACCCGGTGCTGGACATCGCTCTCGAGCTCGAGCGCATTGCGCTGGAGGATGATTACTTCGTCTCGCGCAAGCTGTATCCGAACGTGGACTTCTATTCGGGGATCATCTACCAAGCGATGGGCTTGCCGGTAGACATGTTCCCGGTGCTGTTTGCGATCCCGCGAACGTCCGGCTGGCTCGCGCAGTGGGAAGAGATGCTTCTGGACGGCGAGCAGAAGATCGCGCGCCCGCGTCAGGTTTATCTCGGCTACGACGCGCGCGACTACGTCGAAATAGAGAAGAGGAAGGAACAGGAGAGCAAGACTGCAACTGCCGATTAGCGGCGCGAGAGAGACGGGCCTTCCATTCAATTCCCCCTGCCGTTAGACGTAGTTGCGGTATTCCGGCTCATACATCAGCGATCGGACGTATTCGTTGAGATCATCCGGCACGGCCACACGGGCGAGTCCCCTTTGACACGCAATCCGGATCACGGCTGCAGCTACCGCGCGGGAAACCTCACGAATGTGTGTCAGGCGTGGATACACTCTACCCTCATCTAATTCCGTCTGCGAAACCTGGTGCGCCAGCGCCCACGCGGCCGCGAGGAACATCTCATCGGTCACGAGCCGGCTTGCGCATGCGATCACGCCCAAGCCGACGCCGGGAAAGATGTACGAATTGTTACCCTGGCCCGGCACGAAACGGCGGCCGAACAACGACACGGGATCGAACGGGCTTCCGCTGGCAAAGATCGCGAGTCCTTCGGTCCAGCGATACGCCTCCTCAGCGGTGCATTCGACCAGGGAAGTAGGATTCGACAAAGCGAAGACGATCGGCCGCGCGGCCTGTCGGGCAGCAGCTTCGAGCACGGCGCGCGAGAACACTCCCGGCTTTCCGGAAACTCCAATCAACACGCTCGGCCGCACGCTTTCGATAATTGCGACAGAGTCGGCCAGCGCCTCGTGATCCTGCGCAAAGACGCGCTTGTGGGTGGAAAGATCGTTTCGGCTTCGCACGACAAGTCCTTTGGAATCCACAAACCAGCAGCGATCGCGAGCGTCGTTCTGCGGCAACCCGCCTTCCATGAGCGCCGAGACGAAAAGGTTTGCGATTCCGATGCCGGCTTCACCCGCCCCGAAGAATAGCACTCGTTGGTCGCGCAGAGCTTCACCCGTAATGCGCAAAGCGCTGTAGAGCCCCGCCAGCGCAACGGCGGCCGTGCCTTGGATGTCGTCATTAAACGTGCAGATCCGCTCCTGATATCGTTCCAACAAGCGAAAGGCGTTCTCGTTTCCAAAGTCTTCGAACTGAATCAGCAGCTGCGGAAAGAGTTTGGTCGCGGCTTCGATGAACTCGTCGATCAGGGCGTCGTATTCCGGGCCACGCAAGCGCCGCTGGCGCAGGCCGAAGTAAAGAGGATCGACCAGCAGCTCAGCGTTGTTCGTGCCCGCATCGATCGTCACCGGCAGGCAATGCGCTGGATGCACGCCAGCACAAGCCGTGTACAACATGAGTTTGCCTACCGGTATCCCCATGCCGTCGCTGCCAAGGTCGCCGAGACCGAGGATGCGCTCACCATCCGTCACCACGATCACGCGCACATCGCGCGCCGGCCAGTTGCGCAAGACCTCCGCCACACGGCCTCGATCTTCCGCGGAAATGTAGAGCCCGCCTGGGCGACGGAAAATTCTATCGGTCCTGCTGACACGCCTCGCCGACTGTGGGCGTGTAGACGATCGGCATCAACTGCTCGATATGATCGATCAGGACGCGGTAAAAGAGCGTCTGGTTTCGTCCCGCCAGCGCGATGAGCGAGATGTAGCGTTCGAGGTCCGTCGATTTGCGTGCCAGATGGCCGAGCACGCGCTCGACCTGCTCGGCCTGCGTTTGGGCGCGCGGCGGCAACAGCCCGCGCAGGCCCAGCGCATCGCGTTCGTCCGCTGTAAAAGCGCTCCCTTTATTCAGAACCGGATCGTGCAGCAGGTTCGATCCGCGCGGAAAATTTTTCTCGGGCATCTTTTCTCCTCGTCAGCTTTAGCGGCAATGTTGCCATGCTCAAGCCTTCAGGAAAATATGCGGAGTCTTTTCCGGGCTGAGGCGTGACGATTTTGATGATTAGAGATCTCGATAGACGTCACGCCGGTGCCGAATAACCGAAATATCGATGATCCGAGCCGCGTCATCCGCGCGTTAGATCATTGCGGTAATCGCCGACACGAATTCGCCAAAGATTTCTGTCTTCACGATTTGCGACGCGCACAACCATCTTCTCGACGAAGTCGGCAGTTTCGCTCGCGGCAAAACAGGCCGTCGCAACGATCGACCCTGTTAAGATTCGATGACTGACCGTTACCCTATTCCGTCTGTCCGATCCCTTGCGGTAGCGACACCGCAACCAAGGTCACAGATTGACTCGCGCGATCGTTTCCCTTTACCTCGGACAAAACGCGGACACATGTCTGAAATCGATCTTCTGAATCTGGGACGCTCCTGCGGGCAGAGCATCAGCAGCGATTTCGCACAGATCATTACCATTACCTTCGCGATGGTCGTGGCGATCTATTATTTTCTGCACCAGGCCGGGATCCGGATGAAGCTTTTCGCCTTTGCCATCTACACCTGCGGCATGCTGGCTTATGTGGGAATGATGCTCCTTGAATCGAATGTCGGGATCGGCGCCCAGGAGGCGCTGCGCGCCATTCCGCCAGCAGCGCAGTCGTTGCCGACCCAGCATTACCTTTCCGTGCGCGCGAGTTGGGTCGGGGTGACAGCGTCGCTCCTGCTCAACCTCATCTACTGGGTCCTCTGGCTCGGCACCGGCTACCTGCTTTTCTTTTGGCGGAAGCCGGCCGAGATCGCGGCGCCGGGAACCGACGGGCGTGTTCGGTAATCGTTAGTGGATGGCCGCCGAGGCGGCCAGGGTCAGTCTCGTAGAATCTCGCTCGCCGTTACCTGACATTGGCGTCGAGGGGCGGCGATTCTAAAGCTGATCCCTAATATTCGTCCGCCAGCGTATCCGTAACTACCTGCGGAATCGATGGAATTGAACAGCGCTTGCGCGATGATACCGACGTCCTGATCAAAGTCTCAATGGATGTACTAAAACCAACCCTCGGAGGCGGTGGCGGGATGTTGCGAGAAGAATTCATTCTCCACGCGACCGATCGGATGAAAATCGTGGCCGTGTACTGGATTGCGCCCAGCTCCGAACCCAATCGCAAGCACGTCAATCTCCGTATCGAGCAGTACAAAAAGAACCCGAAAGATGCAGAGTTTCCGAACCAGCCGGCTCAAAAAATCAATCTACAGGACGACGATATCGGCAACTTAATATCGTCGGCAAACGCGCAATCGGTTCTCAAGGATTCCGGCGTTTCGGACAGAGTGATAGTAATGAAGGGCGAGACGGCGGGTGAGGTCTTGAGTCTCACCAGGCGCGACATCGGCTCCATAAGACGTCTCGTCGATTCGCTGACGGACGAGAATATTCAAGTCCTCGCTCAGAGAGTAAATCCCGAAATCGTCGCGAAGATCGATAGTGCCATCAAATATGTCGCGAGGGAGAAAAGCCTGAATTGGCTTTCTGGAAAAATTGAGGAGGACGTAGATGAAGTCGTCTTTCAAAAATGGTTTGAAGAAAATACGTGGATTTTCGGGAAGAATTATGTGCACAGAGTTCCGAAACGAACCATTGGGCTAGAGTCCAGGGCCGATCTGATTTACATCAGCGTGGACGGCTTTGCGGATTTGGTGGAGCTGAAGAAGTCGGTTCTCGCCAAACCGATTCTCTTACCCGATACGAGCCACAAAACGTTTTATCCCTCAGCGGAACTTAGTCGCGCACTTGCTCAAGCAATGCACTACCTCCAAGTCATCGAAGACCATCGGCTGCAACTTGTCGAATTGGTGAAGATCCCCGTTTTGCGGCCGACAATCACAATTGTCATCGGACGATCAAATAATTGGCCGGAGGCGATGAGGAAACAGCTGCGTATTTTGAACTCGACCTTACTGAACATCAAAGTTCTCACGTACGATCACCTACTCGCGATGGGGAAAAACATCCTTCAGCTCTATGCGCCGGAAGAGGAAATCCCGTTCTAAGTATTCTTCATCAAAACGCGCGGTATGATGTTCGCACTTGGCGCAGGCGTTTTTTTGCCTCGGTGAAGAAGCGCACAACAAAACTGGGATCAGGCAGGAGCAGGTCCTCGCACCAGCGCTAAGACTCGATCAGAATTACAGCAACTCGTTAACCAGCGCTTTCGCCTGATCCGCGGGAATGCCGGTTTTGCGATAGCCCAGCGGACCTTCGCCCGTGTGCAACACGGGCTCCAACTCTTCCAGCGATGGCAAGTCTGTGCGGCGCCAGAACAGGCCAATCGGAATCTCTTCGCCCCACTGGTAGCCGCGGTCGATCGCCTTGTGCAAGTCGGTCGGGTCGTGGCCCTGTTCCTCGAGAAACTTCACGCGCGGATTGAACCACTGGTAGGTGTTGTCCTTGTTGTAGGTGACGCAGGGACTGAAGACGTCCACGAGCGCGAAGCCCTTGTGCTGGATCGCGCCCTTGATCATTTCAACCATGTGTTTCTGTTTGCCGCTAAAGGCGCGCGCCACGTAAGTCGCGCCCCCGACAATCGCCATCGGGATCGGGTTGATCGGGTTCTCGATGTTGCCGTAGGGCGTGCTTTTGGTCTTCATGCCCTTGACGCTGGTGGGCGAGCATTGACCAGTCGTTAGGCCATAAATCTGATTGTCCATCACGATGTAGGTGAGGTCGACGTTGCGCCGCATGGTGTGGACGAAATGGTTGCCGCCGATGCCGTAGCCGTCGCCGTCACCGCCGGTACAGATGACTTTCAGTTCGTGGTTGCCGAGTTTGACGCCGGTGGCCACGGCGAGGGAGCGGCCATGCAACGTGTGCATGCCGTAGGTGTTGACGTAGCCCGGTAGGTTCGATGAGCAGCCGATGCCACTGATAACACAGACTTGATGCGGCTGAAGGCCGAGCTCGAACATCGCGGTCTGAAGCGCGGCGAGGACGGAGAAATCGCCGCAGCCGGGACACCAATCGGGATGGATGCGGCCTTTGTACGTCTCCTTTGTGAGTTGGCCGGGCTTCTCGGTGGTCGCGGGTGTTTCTACGGTAGCACTCATTTTAATCAGAGGTCGGAGATCGGAGGGCAGAGGTTAGAAGTCATGCGAGCACTTCGTGGGTTGGAACCGAGAGCTGGGTCGTGCCGGCCAACTGTTCTTTGACCGCTTCAACAATGTGATGCGGCATGAACGGTTCGCCGTCGTACTTGCGGATGTGGCCGTGCGCTTCGAAGCCGGTTTCGCTGCGAAGATAACGCGCGAACTGGCCACTGTAACTGTTCTCGACGATGATGACATGTTCGCTCTTCGAGAGGATGCGGCTGATCTCCGCGCCTTGGAACGGAACAATCCATTTAACGTGAAGCTGATTGGCCACGATGCCTTCTTCGCCGGCAAGTTTTTCGACGGCTTCGAGAATCACGCCTTCGGTGGAACCCCAACCGAGCAGCGTGACGGCGGCATTTTCGGGGCCGACCAGTTTCGGCGGCGCGATGTCGTCGATTGCGGTCCGCATCTTGCGCGCGCGTTTCTCGACCATCATGCGGCGCTTGTGCGGATTGGTGAATTCATCGCTGATGAGCGTGCCGTCTTCGTCGTGCTCATCGGTGGCGGCGGTAAAGATGTGACCGAGAACGCCGGGCACCGCGCGCGGCGAGATGCCGCTCTCGGTGTTCTTGAAACGCAGGTAAGCCTTATCGTTGTAACCGCTGGCAGAATTTGCACCGTCGCTGTTTCCGTTAGGCAAAATCAATTCGCCGCGATCGATCCTGACGTTGAAATCGAGTTCGTCGGGATCAATGCTCGACGTTCCCTCTGAAATGAGCAGGTCGGCCAGCACAAGGCCTGGGCACTGATATTTGTCGCAGAGGTTGAACAGTTCCGGAATCGTCTGGAACAAATCGAGCTGGCTCGACGGCGCGACGATCAGACGGGGATAATCGCCCTGGCCCGCGCCAAGCACCTGCCAGAGATCGCCCTGCTCGGTTTTGGTCGGCACGCCTGTGGCGGGACCGGCGCGCTGAACATCGACGCAGACGATGGGCGTTTCGATCATGCCTGCCATGCCGACTGCCTCCGACATCAAGGCAAAGCCGCCGCCGCTGGTCGCGCACATCGCGCGACAACCGGTGTGCGCCGCGCCAATGACCATGTTCATCACACCGATCTCGTCCTCGACTTGTCGGACCATGATGCCGAGCTGCCGCGCATGTTGCGCCATCCACATCAATACGCCGGTGGAGGGACTCATCGGGTACGCCGCGTAAAACTTCACGCCCGCAGCCGCGCCGCCCATGGCAGTCGCCTGGTTCCCGGTAACGATGCCCAACGGCTTCGCGCCCACCGGAGCCTTCCACGAGAACGCTTTGAAATTCTGCGCCGCGTATTCGTAGCCCGCCCGGGCGACGGCGATGTTCCCGGCCACGACCTCTTCACCCTTCTTCTTGAATTGGCGGGCGACGACCGATTCGAGCGGCCCTGATTCGATCCCGAGCAACTGGAGCGCAGCGCCGAGCGCGGCGGTGTTGACCGCGAGCTTGTTGCCCTTGGTCAGCTCCTTCATCGGCATCGGGCAAAGCTGCACGCCGTCGGCGGCATGGCCGGGCGTGACTTTTTCGCTGTCGAAAATCGCGCAGGCACCCGCTTTCAACAAACGCAGGTGACGATCCATCGTGTCCTGGTTGAGCGGAATGAAGACGTCGATTTTGTCTCCCATGTTGCGCACCGGCGCGTCGCTTGCACGAATGGTTAGGAAAGTGTGCCCTCCGCGGATGATCGATTGGTAGGCGTTGTAGGCGTTGAGGTGGAGCCCGCGCCGCGCAAAGATGCGGGCGAGAATATCCCCGGTGGACGCGATCCCCTGTCCGTTCTCGCCGCCAATACCAACTGCGAAATCTATTTTTGTAACTTCTGCCATTCTGGTAATTGAACCGTGCACTGTGCGGTGCGGAGCGCAGCTACGCAAGCGCCGCCAAATTCTCTTTCACACAACCGCGTCAGAGTTGAAAATCAAGCTCGTGCAGGTCACGCCTGCTTCGGCTTTTTGCAACTCAGACACGTCGATTGTCCGGACGCAAAACCCCCGCCGTTCGATCAGATCGCGCGTTTTGGGGAAGGAAGCCGGCATGATGACAACGTCCCCGACGAAGAGCGCGTTCGCTCCCGCAGATTCTTCCTCGGCGACGTCAATCAATTCAAAGCCACGAAATTGTTTCGGATCGACGAGCGATCGATTGATAAGAATGGAATTGTTCCCGATGTAAGAGCAGGCGCTCTTCAAATGAAGGCAGCCAGCGACGTCAACGGCCTGCACTTGATAGTCATAGGCACGAAGGATGTCGCGCAGCTGGCCGAAGCCTGCCCGATTTGTTCGTTGCGATAGACCGACGAAGACGGAACGGCCAACACGCATGACATCTCCTCCTTCCAAAGTAGCGGGCGCGACCAGCTGTTTGATCGGTCGATAACGAGACAGTGCAACCGCCAGGCTGCGAGCTTCTGGTCGTCTGCTCGGCGCGCCCATGATGGAAATGATCGCAACTTCGTCCACGACAACCGCCGGATCTTCGACAAACACGGCGTCCGGGAGGTCGGGCTCGGCGGCAAGAGAAACGACCTGAACGCCGAGTGCGGTGAGGCAATCCTGATACGTCTCGTGCTGGGCAGTCGCCTTGGCGACGTCAATCGGCTGCTTCGCATGAAACGACAACTCGCAGTTGTTGATGCTGCGACTGACCGGACGGGTGATTGCGATCACCTGCATATGCATCTTCACATGATGACGGCTGCCTTCAGGACGCTTGCTGTCGCATTCGCGGCAAAGAAGGGCACGAGTTCCTCGAGGGAAATCTGGCGATTGATCAGCAAATCACGCGATACTGCGCCTTGGCCTAACAAGTCAAGCGCCTGACGGACATAACTCGGACGATGATGGAACACGCCGAAGAGCGTAATTTCGTCGTAATGAAGCCGGTGCGCATCGATCTCTGCTTTCGCGCCGGAAACGCAGCCTCCAAAAAGACAAACCCTCCCACCCTTTCGGACCATGCCCACGCTCAGCGCCCACGTCTCCGGTTTTCCAACCGCTTCGATCACGCCATCGGCGCCCCGATCGCCATCGGTGCGCCGGCGGACCGCCGTAATTCCGTCCGGTTCTTGTGTAAGATCAATCACTTCATCAGCACCAGCCGCCGACGCCAGACGCAGTCTCCCGGGATCGCGCCCGAGTACGAGAACGCGAGAGCGCACCGCCTTTAGCGCGCAAACCAGGAGACGCGCCATGTTGCCGGCACCGATCAACGCAATCGTCTCTCCCGGTTTGACCTGCATTTTGTCCACGGCATGGAGCGTGCACGCGAATGGTTCAGTCAAGGCGGCTTCGGCAAAGCCCAGATTCTCCGGCAACGGATGCACGTTATGCCGCATGATATGAGCGGGAACGCGAATGTACTCGGCATAGGCGCCGTTAAGCAGATCGAGACGATCGCAAAGTTCCGGTGTCCCCTGCTCACAAAAATAACAGCGATCGCACGGGGCCGAGTTTAATACGACGACACGTTCACCTTCACGCAGCATCGTCACTCCCGCACCAACTTCGCTGATCGTGCCCGCCATCTCATGCCCAAACGGCGAAGGGGTCCGGGCAAGCAGGACCGGATGACCCCGGCGATAGGCTTTGAAATCCGTGCCGCAGGTGAGCGCGGTGTGGATCTTCACCACAACCTCACCGGCGGCGGCACGCGGGACCGGCGTTTGGATCAGGCGCAGGTCGCCTGGTCCGTAAAAGAAAACCGCTCGCATTGTCGCCGGGTCAGCCATTGGGCGTCATGATCGCTTTGAGGATGGTGCGGCTCTCGATTGCAGCCAAAGCGTCGGCGAATTGCTCGAAGGGAAAGGTGTGCCGCGTGAGATCGGCGACGCGCACAACACCTTTGCCTAACAAGTCTAACGCCTCCGACAGATCGGCCGGAGACGCAGAATACGAGCTGACGATGTTGATCTCCCGATAGTAAAGCTGATTCCAATCGAGTCGCACTTGGGAATCAGGATGAAGACTGGCGAAGATCGTGCAGGTTCCGCCGTCGCGTAACCAAGTCAATGCGGTTGGAATGAGCGCGGGATTTCCGGCGGTCAGAACCACACCATCAGCGCCCCGGCCCTCCGTCGCATTCGCCAGATATTCTTGGAACTCCGGTTCCGATCCGGCGAAAGCCGTGGTCAGTCCGAGTCGGCGGGCAAATTCCCGGCGTCCGTGATCGAGTTCGACCCCGATGCATTCGGCTCCGGTGTGACGAATCAACTGCATCAAGAGAAGACCGATCGATCCCAGGCCGACCAGGACTACGACATCCGATCGTCGGATGCCGGCTCGTTTCACCGCGCGCACACAACAGCCCAATGGTTCCATGAAAGAGGCCTCGGTGTCACTGAGACCTTCGGGAATTGGAAAAGCCACGCCTTCGACGTGCGTGGCCGGAACTCGGACAAACTCGGCGAAACCACCCGGATCAAGGTTGGATTTTCGAAATTGCGAGCACATCGAGATGTTCCCACGGCGACAGTAATGACAGCGGAGACACGGGACGTGGTGCGCCACGACCACTCGATCGCCGACTTTGAATTTGCGCACTTCATTTCCGACTTCCATCACCTCACCGGCAATCTCGTGGCCCAGAATGACCGGCTCCTCCAATTGTTGAAAACGGATCTTGTGAACATCCGAAAAACAAACCCCGCAGGCTTTGATCTGAAGCAACAGATCCCCCTCCCCGAGCGAGGGGCGCGGGACATCTTGAATACGGGATTGATGATTTTGAGTGACGAGCGCTTTCATGAAGACGCTAACCGGAACGAGTTGGTTGAAGAACGGGGGGCGCGCTTAGGCGACTTCTTGGTGATCCTTCACCTCGCCTCGTTCTTAATCGTTTCCAACACTTTCTGCGCTGCGTTGTGACCGGGAATGCCGCTGACTGCGCCGCCGCGACGAGCGCTCGAGCCGCAGAAAAATACATTTTCGAATTCCGTTTCCACTCCCCATGTGCCGGCTTGCTCCTTCGTTTCGGCGAAAGGAAATGTTGGCGCGTCCTGAAAGATGTTGCCGTGGTAAAGGCCGAGCGCGTCCTCGATGTCGACCGGACTCTTGCTTTCAATGCAGAGAGCGCCATCGCTCGCGACGGCGAGGCAATCTTCCAGCGGCTCGTCCAACCAGCGGTTTATTCCTTCAACGAATTTCTTCTCGGCGAACTGCCGCATTGTCTTGTTGGCGCGGGCAAACAAACGCCACGGCGTATCGAGCCCGAACAGCGTCATGGTGTGAAATCCTTTTTCCCTTAGTTCCGGAGAGAGGATGCTGTCGTCGGTCAGCGTGTGGCAATAGATCTCTGATGGAATCTTGTCAGGCAGCTGACCGCGAAAGGCCTGCTCGTAGCTGACGTTCATTTCCTTATAGCCTTCGTCGATGTGAAATGTGCCGCAGAACGCCTCGGTTGCAGCGTACCGCTTCGCCCTTAATTTCGGCAAGCGGTGGAGGAGCATGTTGATCTTGAAGACCGAACCTTCATCGGTTTCATCAGGCTGATACGGTTGGCCGATAAACCTTGCGAGCACATTCCGGCCAAAATTCACGAGCAGAAAACGCGTGTCGACGTTGTGCTTCTGCCCTTCCAATTCGAATTCCACGCTCCGTTTCTTTTCGTTCACATCTAGACTCCGAAGGCTAGCGCGCGTAAGTATTTCAGCGCCGCTTTTCCGGGCCGCCTGTTCCAATTCGCGAACCAGACCGCCCATTCCGCCCACGGGCACTTTCCATTCACCGGTCTTGTTGCCGATGAGGTGGTAAATGAAACAGCGGTTCTGCAAAAGGGTCGGATCGTGCGGATGAGTGAAGACGCCAATCTTCGCGTCGGTAAAAACCAGTCCCCGGAGCAAATCGTTCTGTAAATGACGTTCGATGGCGCGACCGAGCGGTTCCTCCGCCAGACTGCGCCAGGCTTCGCGATGCGTGTCGTCGACATCGAAACGACGACGCAGCTCCTCTTTCCCGACCAAAGGCTCCAGCATCGTATCCCAAACATTTCCGGCAAAGACGCGAGCCAGACCGTAAAACTTCTTCAATCGTTCGTGTTCCGTGTCACTTCCCGTCAGATCGACGATTGACTGACGACTCGCGTCTTCGGAAACGTTGCTCAAGAGCAAACCGTTATGGCGACCATCCTTCAGATATGGCGTAAACGATCCGATCGTGCGCCGGCGAAGCTCAAGATTCAAACCAAGATCGCGAATGATCTTGTCCGGAAACAGGCTGACGAGATACGAGTAGCGTGACAGATGAGCATCGTAATTCGGAAAGACCTTTTGTGAGGTTGTGGCGCCACCGATGTAATCGTTCTTCTCCAGCAAAAGAACACTCAATCCAGCGCGCGCCAGGTAGGCCGCGGCAACGAGACCATTGTGCCCGGCGCCAAGGATAACCGCATCGTATTTGGAGTTCACCCTCACTTTCCTCAAGATTGGCACTTTCGCCAAGATCTGCCAGCAGAACGCTTGGCGACCGGGTCGAATGGACGCGTTGCTTCAGATTGCTCACATTGGATTGCTCACATTGTCTAGACCGAATGTAATTACAGAAAAATTAGGGGCTCTGGAGATTTAGATTGACTTTCCGGCTCGACAGTTTTTTCGGAAAACCAAAGAGATGAAGACACGATTTTTGATTCTGCTCGGTTTGTGTTGCGCCGCGACGTGCGTCGTTGCCCCGACTTCCTCCCAAGCTCGCGAAAAAGATCCGTTGCCATCCCTCGTCGTTCCAGAGTCGCTTTCGACTTTGTGGCTGGCAATACCCGCGGCTGGGCTTTTGGCTTTAGCTGGGTTAAATCGCCAAAAACGGCGCCGTTAGCGGCCAAGCGCCCGAAATCATCGGGCTGATCTCCCATCTGAGACGTCCGTAATTCCCGCTCACACTTTAGCTGTCACCTAGCGCTGGGCTTTCTCATCGCGGGCATAGTCATTGCTAAAGATGCTACAATCAAACGGCATTCCCATAATAAGCTCAGCCGATCAACTGTCATTGTCGCAAGCGGCATCTTGTTTTCTCTCATTTTTGCTTCTCATGCGACAGCCGCGAGTACCATTACGCTCCTCTGGGATCCGAACCCGCAGGAAAACATTGCGGGGTATAGGCTGTTTTACGGAACCGCCAGCGGAAACTACACTCAGCAGATTGATGTTGGAAACGTAACAACAGCAACTGTTCCGAATCTGGCGGACGGCAGCACCTACTTCTTCGTGGTGACTGCATACAACGACGTTGCGATACAAAGTTCTCCCTCCAACGAGGTATCAGCGACGGTTGGAGTTACCCCACCCCCGAACCCATCGCCGTCACCCGCACCAGTTTCCGCTTCATCGAAAATTCTTTGGCAGAACGGCGTATCTGGAGCACGCGCAGTCTGGCTCATGAACGGAACGACCCATACCGGCAGTGCGAACTTGGGTACCTTTGCCACATCCTGGGATATTGTCGGCTCTGGCGATTTCAATGGCGACGGCGAAGCGGATATCCTCTGGCAGAACCGTTCAACCGGGGCACGCGCCATCTGGCTCATGAACGGCACCACTCACATCAGCAGTGTGAATTTGGGCACCGTGGCCACATCCTGGAACATTGTCGGCTCAGGTGACTTCAACGGTGATGGCCAGGCCGACATTATTTGGCAGAATACCTTAACCGGAGCGCTCGCTGTCTGGTTCATGAATGGTACAACCCGTAGCAGCGGCGTATACTTGAGTGCCGTAGCCACGTCCTGGGACATCGTCGGTTCGGGAGGTGACTTCAATGGCGATGGCAAGCCCGACATCCTCTGGCAGAATAGCTCAACTGGGGCACGCGCCATCTGGCTCATGAATGGCACCACCCGTATCGGTAGTGTGAACCTAGGCATCGTGGCCACATCCTGGAACATTGTCGGCTCAGGTGACTTCAACGGTGATGGCAAGGCCGACATTCTCTGGCAGAACACCTTGACCGGCGCGCGCGCCGTCTGGCTCATGCATGGTACCACTTTTGGCAGCGGTGTGTACTTGGGCACGGTGGCCACCTCTTGGGACATCAGAAATTACTAAGGGCACTCGACGAACGAGTGCCCGATCGGCAGGTGAAATCCCCGATCGAGGCTGATTAGGGCGGCGAACGCTTCCCGGGAGAGTTTCGTGAAGATCCGAATGCGATTTATGAAATCACCGACTTCTCGCTTTCGTAACATTCCAAGTATTTGATTCCGGAGCCAGTGTTGAAAATAACAACGTGCTCTTCGGGCGCGATTTTCCCCGACGAGCAAAGCGACTTCAAGGCGGCGAAGCACGCTGCACCCTCGGGCGCGACGAAGAGACCCTCCGTCGAGCCTACTCCGCGACTGACTCGAATCATGGTTTCGTCCTCGACTATCAAACCACCGCCGCAAGATTTGCGCAGTAATACTTAGGATGAGAAAATCGCCGACTGCCGTCCGGCAAACGAAGTCCCGAAGCACAGGTCTGCGCACTTGGAAACTCGACCGCGGAGGTTTCGCCCGCTTCGAATGCTCGGACGATGGGAGCGCACCCCGCTGCTTGGACGGAAAACATCCGCAGCCGTTCTTTCCGATCCAACCGAGGATTTCCATTTCGTCGAAAGCCTTCCACATGCCGATAAGACCGGTGCTACCGCCGGTGGGATAAAAAAACACGTCTGGCAGCTCCCAATCCAACTGCTCGGCCAGCTCGTAACCGAGCGTCTTCTTGCCCTCCACACGATATGGTTCCTTGAGCGTGGACATGTCGAACCACCCTTGCGACGTTTTTCGACGGGCAATTTCAGCACCGCAATCAGTGATCAGGCCGTCGATGAGTGTGACATGCGCTCCCAGTTCGCGGCATTCGACAATATTTGCACGAGGCTATCGCGCGGCATGAAGATGTGCGCCTCCGGACCGGCGCGGGCAGCGTAAGCAGTAAGCAACGAGCACTCCCCCCATTCCTGGCGCTAGGCACCGCCAGCCTGCCGGCACCGAGGTATTTCGCCATTGAGACGGATACGGCCATGCCCCAGGCCTTGAAGCTCTGGGTCGGGTCCTTGACCCAAAGATGCGAAAGTCCGAGCCGATTTGCAAATCTCACGGCCGGAAGCAGCGGCGTCCGCCCTTCGCCAAATGTAACCGGCTTAATATTTGCTGGCAGAGGCAAAACTTCGCGGTAGCGCTAAAGCGACTTCTCGTGATTGGCCAGCATCTCACGCGTTACCGCCTGCCCAATCGCAGCGAAATCGTAGACCGCGAAAAATGGTTTGTGGCAGATGGGGCAAAGATTTTGCAGCCGCGATGCGTTCCGCCGGAGTCGGCACGAGGTGCAGCGAAGTTCGGTGAGAAACGTGAATTATAGAGAGTTATCGCAGATTTCCCAGGAGCTCCGGCGATCCAGTCGGAGCAGCGTTTAGGGCCTTTGGTTTGTCCGTAGGTTGTGTTCGAGCCCCTTTCTGCATGGAGCGGTTCGAGTCTCTTCACGGTTTTCAAAGGTTCGCGCGTGGCTGCTTTTCTCCCTGCGAGGGCATAGTCATTGCTGTAATTACCATAATTCCCGTCCTTACTATATCTTCATGCGTAGATTGGCGATAATACTGGCCAGTAGCAGCATGTTTCTTCTCTGTTTGGCGTCTCAAGCCCAAGCGACAGGAAGCGTCACATTGCAGTGGGACCAGAATGCTGAGCCCAATATTGCGGGATACCGGCTATTCTATGGACCGGCCAGTGGAAATTATACTCAGCAGATCGACGTCGGAAACACGACGACGGCGACCGTCGCAAATTTGGCGGATGGAAGCACGTATTTCTTTGTAGTGACCGCGTACAATACCGTCACGATGCAAAGTCCACCCTCCAATGAAGTATCCGCGACAATTGGCGCTCCCCCAACTCCGACTCCGACTCCGACCCCGACCCCGCCTCCGCCCACGGCGACGGCTGCAACTAGTATCACCAGCAACGGCTTTACCGCGAACTGGAGCAGCGTCGCGACAGCTAATGGCTACCGCTTAGACGTGGCGACAAATGCCTCTTTTACCGATTTCGTTCTGAACGATTCGAATGTTGGAAATTTCACGAGTAAAAACGTGACCGGGTTGAACCCGAGCACAAATTACTGGTATCGGGTCCGTGCCTACAATGGAGGTGGCACAAGCGTTAATTCTAACTCGCGGTCGGTGACGACCAGTCCAACTCCAACTCCAACTCCGACCCCAACTCCAACTCCAACTCCGACTCCGACTCCGACCCCAACTCCAACGCCAACCCCGACGCCAACGCCAACGCCAACCCCAACCCCAACCCCGACGCCAACTCCGTCCCCTCAGCCAGATTCCGCTTCGCCGAGGATTCTTTGGCAAAATAGCTCAACCGGAGCGCGCGCGGTCTGGCTCATGACCGGCACAACTCATACCGGCAGTGTGAACCTGAGTACGGTGGCCACGTCCTGGAATATTGTGGGTTCAGGCGACTTCAACGGCGACGGGCAGCCGGACATTCTCTGGCAAAATAGCTCAACGGGAGCACGCAGCGTCTGGCTCATGAACGGCACTGTCTATAGCGGCAGTGTGAGCTTGGGAACCGTGGACAAAAAATGGGACATCGTGGGCTCAGGAGACTTCAATGGTGACGGCAAAGCGGATATTCTTTGGCAACACAAGGATTCCGGAGCGCGCGCCGTCTGGTTGATGAACGGCACTACCCATACCAGCAGTGTGAGCTTGGGAACCGTGGACAAAAAATGGGACATCGTGGGTTCAGGAGACTTTAATCGTGACGGCAAAGCGGATATTCTTTGGCAACACAAGGATTCCGGAGCGCGCGCCGTCTGGCTCATGAACGGCACCACCTACGGCGGCAGCGTAAGCTTGGGAACCGTGGATAAGAAGTGGAACATCGTGGGATCAGGAGATTTCAACGGCGACGGTAAGGCCGATATTCTTTGGCAGCACAAAGATTCCGGAGCGCGCGCCATCTGGCTCATGAATGGGACCGCCTACGGCGGCACAGTAGGCCTGGGGACCGTGGCCACGTCGTGGGACATAAGAAATTATTAAGGGGCCTTCGAAGAACGCGTGATCGGTGCGTGAGATTTTCAATCAAGGGAACCTTGTCTGATTGGGCCGGCGAACGCTCTGCGGAAGAAAACTCCATGAGTTCGACTCAGTAGCAGAGCGCTTGCTTCAGAACCCAAGAAGCCGCAAGATAGAGTGCTGCTCGCGGATTAACCGCTCCCACTCTTGATGACGACAGTAACATCGATTGAACTTTGGGCTGCGTGCACCGTTATCGCGGTCGGCGTGGCGTGGAGCCGCTATGAAAAGAAGCGGACCCGGGACAAATTTCTACGCGAATTGGTGGCGATGGATCCGCAGCGGCGAGAGAAGCTGCTCTCGCGCTTGCGACCGGAACTTCAGACCGAGCTACGCGGGCAACTTATGGAGCGTTTTCGGCTGGCTAATTTTCATTAGGCGACACGCGGTGTCCGCCACGAGCGTCAATGCGGTGGATCCTAAAATTCCCCATTTCGTTGAAGACGAGAATCGGTGATCTGATCCTGTGCTGATCTTTCATGACCCACGCTGCACGGCGTATTCGAGTTCCGGCCACCCTGAGCGGCCACAGCGCATTGCAAATACAGTTCCACTTCTGCAGACGCATCACACCCTCTGGGAATGGCGTCAGCCCGATACGGCAACCGAAGAAATGCTGCTCCGCGGACACTCAGCTGCCCATCTCGCTCGAATCAGAGCGTCTCGGGAGGATTTCGATGCGGACACGCCAGCCCACACGGACATCTATTCCCACGCGGCTCGCGCCGCCGGCGCCGCAATTTCGGTATCGCAGGAAGCGCTTCGCCACAATCGCGCCTTTAGTCTAATGCGGCCCCCAGGCCATCACGCCACTCGTGATCGCGCGATGGGATTCTGCTATTTCAATCACATCGCGATCGCAGCGCTCGATGCACTTGAACACGGCGCAAAACGCGTCGCGATCTGGGATTTTGATGCGCATCACGGAAACGGAACGGAGGAAATTGTCGCAAACAATCCGCGCATCGCTTTCGCTTCCATTCATCAATTCCCAGCATATCCCGGCACCGGCGCGAGTTCATTCGCAAACATCCACAATTATCCCGTCGCACCTTTCACCGCTCGCGCCGATCATGTCTGCGAGGTCGAGCGCGCATTGCAAACATTGCTCGCGTTCCAGCCCGATCTACTGCTCGTCTCTGCGGGATTTGATGCTTACGCCGGCGACCCAATTACTCAGATGACGCTGGAGACGGAAGATTTCGCTATGTTTGGGAAATGGCTGCGCGAAACGGGGCTTCCCGCAGGTGCGATTTTGGAGGGCGGCTACAGCGACGATCTGCCGCAGTTGATCGACGCATTTCTCACCAGCTGGGCTGGAGAATAGAGAAAAGTTACTGGCGAGCGGGACCGCACCGGTCAATATTTGCCGCACTTGTTTCGGGCTGTAGCACAGCTTGGTAGTGCGCTTGAATGGGGTTCAAGAGGTCGTGGGTTCGAATCCCGCCAGCCCGACTCTTATTGTAGCTGTCCTCAGCGGCAGCGGAAACGACGAAGCAACGTAACGCCTCGAATTGCGACAACGCACCATCGGCAGTAATCTCCGCGCCTATGTTGAGCGCTGGAATCGTCGGGCTGCCGAACGTCGGAAAATCCACGCTCTTCAACGCCGTCACGCGCACTCGCAAGGCCCAAGCCGCAAACTATCCGTTTTGCACAATCGATCCTAATCTCGGCATCGTGACTGTGCCCGATCCCCGGCTCGCAAAACTCGCCGAGTTGTCGCACTCGCAGAAAATCATTCCGGCGGCGATCGAGTTTGTCGATATCGCTGGGCTGGTGAAAGGCGCGAGCGCTGGAGAGGGGCTCGGCAATCAGTTCCTCAGTCACATCCGCGAAGTTCACGCGATCGTTCAGGTCGTCCGTTGTTTTGAAAACGACGACATTCACCACGTCAGTGGCACCATTGATCCCGTCCGCGATATCGAAGTAGTCAACACGGAACTCGTCCTCGCCGACCTCGCGGCGCTCCAGAAGCGACGTGATCGACTGCAGAAAGAGGTGCGTGCCGGTTCCAAAACGGCAAAAGCCGAGAACACTGTGATCGAGAAGTTATTGCCGCACCTCGATTCCGGAAAACCGGCGGTCACGATGAAATTGACCGACGAAGAAAAAATCACGGCGCGAGAATTTTTTCTCCTCACGTCGAAACCAACGTTGTTCGCGTGCAACGTGGCGGAAACCGATCTGGCGGACCTGGCCAAACTCGATGGCCAGAGCGATGCCGCGTGCCACGTCAAGGCAGTGCAGGATTACGCGCAGAACCATTTCGCGACGGAAGCGGTCGTGATCAGCGCGCAGATTGAGAGCGAACTGGTCGATCTGAGCGAAGCGGAAGCGCAGGAATATCTGCACGATCTCGGAGTTGCCGAAAGCGGAGTCGGCGCGCTGATCCGGGCCGTCTATCACCTGCTCGGTCTCCGCACTTACCTAACGACAGGCGAAAAGGAAACGCGCGCCTGGACGATCCACGACGGCGATAAGGCGCCAGCAGCCGCCGGCGTTATTCACTCCGATTTCGAGCGCGGCTTTATCGCAGCCGAAACGGTCCACTTCGATGATCTGGTCGCGCTGGGCTCCTTCGCCAAGGCGCGGGAGGCTGGAAAATTGCGAATCGAAGGAAAGGATTACGTCGTGCGCGACGGCGACGTTGTGGAATTCCGCTTCAATGTGTAGCCAAGCTGGAACGACCCTGAAATCCGCGCTTGAAGGCCCGGATAATACTGGCCGAACTCCCATCGCAACGCGAAACCTCTTGACTTGAAATCTTCCGGCCCTCTATCTGTTCGCTAGTCGGAAATAATTGAAGGAGAAACATCATGAAAAGAACTTCGGTTTTACTGCTTTTCGTTTGTCTAATAGCGACAAGCATTCGCGCAGACGGTTCGGGCAAGCCGAGCGCAACCCTAGAATTGAGTAGCGGATCGGTCGCCGCTGGGATCGGTTTCAGCTGGGGCGGCGGAACACTAACCTACAAGGGCAAGTCGTACGCCGTTGGCGTCAAGGGCCTGTCGATAGGCAAAGTCGGAATTTCCAAAGCCACGGCGACGGGCAAAGTCTATAACCTGCATAAGCTTCAAGACTTCGACGGCAACTATACCGCGCTAGCCGCGGGTATTGCGGTCGCAGGCGGCGGAGGAGCCGCCACCATGCAAAACCAGAACGGTGTGCGCATAGAGCTCCAGGCAACGACTAGGGGCATCGATGTCACGGTGGGCGGCGCCGGAGTCGACCTGCATATCAAGAAATAATCTGCCGGTAGGGTGCTGCTCCATTTGAGGCGGCAGCCCGTTTCGGCGGCTTTCGTCTACTGCTCCAAGCGCGGCGGAGAATCGGGTTACGCTGCCGGCATTTCATGCCCACTAGAGCGAGAGATCTCGCGGGGTGAACCCGGGCCGTTTCGCAACGGGATCCATCGACGTCGCTCGGAATGACCTGTCACGCCGCGTAGAGGATTCGGCCACATTGTTCGCAGCTGACGATTTCCTTGCCGCCCTTCACCCGCACGGCCGTTTGGGCCGTGATTTTCATGTGGCAACCAGTGCAAACATCGTGCTCGAGCGCGACAACCGCTGCGTCGCCCTTGCTCGCAAAAAGCCGCTCAAAGCGATCGAGGTACATCTTCGTCAATCTTGCCCGCTAGCTCGGTACGTTCCTTCGCCAGGTCCTGCAGCCGACCTTCTAGCGCTTTGGCTTTGGCTTCCAGATCAGTCATTTGCCGCGCGATTGAATCCTTTGTTCCAGCAGTCTTTTTTTCTTCGGCCGCGACTTCTACTTTGAGCCTATCCTGCTGATCCATCAGCTCGAGTTCGCGATCCTCGATAGCGCTGATTTCTTTTTGATAACGTTCGATCTCGTGACCCATGGCGGCGAACTCGTCGTTCTTACGCGTCTCGTACTGCTGCGTTCTTAATTTCGCCACGCTATCGGCTCGGATTCCGACATCGAGCTCTAATCTCTTCCGATCGACTTCAAGCTGCCGCGCCCGTTGTTTAAGCGCCTCAAAATTTGCCAGGCTGCTTGCGAGTTGCTCCTCGAGATTTTTCCCCTGGAGGGGAAGGCTCCTCATTTCCGTCTGGATTTGCCTGATTTTCTGATCGCGATCCTGAAGGACCAGCAATTGTTCCAATTCCGGTTGCACGCGCGCATGTTATGGGCTGCGTCTGGTGCAGTCAATCGGATCGGGGAAACCAAGGAGTGCCCCTTTGGAAAACGCCGGTTCCTAATCAATACAGTTCCACGGGAGAACGTTTGCCGTCCTCGGAGCTACACTCTGCGGCTCGTTCTTCCCCGAGGACGGCGACGCGCAGCTTCCAGACTTCTCCGTCCACTTCTGAAAAGGCTGCCTCGGAGAACGCCGATGGCGGAACGAGCTTTCCTTTGAAGCGTGCCACGCTGGCCAGTGCACGCTCCACCACATCCCCCGGAAGTCTTTCGATATGGCGGAGCGCCTCCTCGATTGCAGGCACGCGGTGGCAGATCATTGCCAGATCATTTCCGGCTGAAATCGCGCGGCGGATCGTTTCCTCGAAGCCGTAATCGTTCAGGATCGCACCCATGTCGAGATCATCAGTCATGATGAGACCATCGAAGGCGAATTCTTCACGGAGCATTTTGGTAATGACGCGATGCGACAAGGAAGCAGGCGTCTTCTCCGGTTCCAGCGACGGGTACCATCCGTGGCAGATCATCATGCTGTCCACTTTGCCGATGAATTGACGGAAGACCGCGAGCTCTTCTGAGTGCAGCTCCTCGCGAGTCCGCTCGATCACGGGCAGCTCATGATGCGCGTCGATCGTGGCGGCGGAGTAACCGGGGAAATGCTTGCCGCAGCTCGCGATTCCCTGCTCACGCAGAGCATCATTGAAAGCGCCCGCCAGCCTAACGACTTGTTCAACGTTGTTTCCATAACAACGACCGCGGAGCGAGTTATCAGCTTCATCATCGAAAGAAATGTCCAGAACCGGACAAAGATCGAGGTTGAAGCCAAAGAGACGCAAAAGACGGCCGGTGATCTCACCATGTAGTCTAACGAATCCTATGTCGCCTTTCTCCCGCAACTGCTGCGCATTGGGCGGTTCGTTGCCGATCAAGCGCAAGCGCGAGACACGGCCACCTTCCTGATCGATTGTGATGATCGGCTCGACCCTGCTCAAGTCGCGCAGATCATCGATTAGCCTTCGAAGCTGCGCCGCGCTCTTGATGTTGCGGCCAAAGATAATAAATCCGCCCGGCTGCACGCGCCGAAAGAGAGCGACCGTCTTGCTGTCGAGCTCAGGGCCGGGAACGCCGGTAAGGATAAGTTGACCGAGAGAAGCGCTCTCCATAGGTTCGCAACCTAGATGTCGACCTTGCCGGCGGAAAACAAAAAAAGGAATTGCGGGCACTTTGTGAGTCAAGAGAAAGGAAACTCTCTTACCATATTTCGCGGCTTGGGTGATCCTTCGCTCCGCTCGGGATGACATGCCAAAGAAGATCGGCATCTACGGAGGAACATTCGATCCGATCCATCACGGGCATCTGATTCTTGCTCGCGAAGCATTTGAAGTACTCGGACTCGAAAAAGTGATTCTGGTGCCGGCAGCAGTTTCTCCGCATAAGGTGGCTCGCACGCCGACGGACGCGGCGATTCGAGTGGAGATGCTTCAAGCGGCGATCACGGGAGAGCCCGGACTTGTGCTGGACCGCTGCGAAGTTGACCGAACCGGGCCTTCCTACACTTTCGACACCGTCGACGAAATTCGGCAACGCGAAGGAGCAGCCGAATATTTTTTCCTGCTCGGTGACGACAACCTGGCGCAGCTTGAGACGTGGCATCGCTTCAATGAATTACGCGAGCAGGTTCAATTCGTGGTGCTCTCCCGAGGCAACCTCGCAACGGAGGAGATGCGTTATCTAGTGATCAAACGACAAATTAATATTTGCGCGACCGATATCAGAAACAGGGTTGCCACTGGCCGCTCGATCCGTTATCTCGTACCACCAGCGGTCGAAGAGATCATCTATCGCCGGCAGATTTACCAGGAGCAGGACAAATAATAGCCGAAAATCTCGCGAAACTCTGCGCCGAATTTGCTTCCAACAAGAAAGCGGAAGAGATCGTCGTGCTCGATCTGCGAAATATTTCCACCTTCACCGATTTCTTTGTCATCTGTTCCGGGACGTCGGAACCGCATCTCAAGGCGATCGCGAACGAAATCGAGACGCGTCTAAAAGAGGATCACGGCGTTCGTGCGACCGCAGTGGATGGCTTTCCCGCCAGCCAGTGGATCGTGCTCGATTACATGCAAGTGATCGCGCACGTCTTTCACCGCGACAAACGGGCCTTCTACAGTCTCGAAGACCTGTGGGGCGACGCTCCCCGAATCGAATGGGCTGCCGGGCAAGCGCAATGATGGCCCCAGACTGACCGGTTATTTCGGCGAAGCCCTTGGAGCCGGAGTTGAGGCGGGAGTCGGCACAGCGGGCTTCGCTTCCGCTTCCTTTATCCCCAGCAGCTCGACCTCGAAGATCAAGGTTTCATTCGGTCCTATATCCTGGCCTGCACCGCGTTCCCCATAGGCCAAACTGTAAGGAACAAAGATCTGGTACTTCGATCCAACCTTCATGAGTTGAAGGGCCTCCGTCCAACCTTTGATCACGCCGGATACGGGGAATGTCGCCGGCTCACCGCGTTTGTATGAGCTGTCAAATTCCTTCCCGTCGATGAGTGTGCCGCGGTAATTGACCGTGACTGTATCTGTCTGTTTCGGCGTGGGCCCTGTTCCTTCTTTGATAGCCTTGTACTGCAAGCCGCTGGGAGTAGTCTTGATTCCTTCCTTCTTCTTATTCTCAGCGAGAAAAACCTCGCCGGCAGCAGCGTTTTTCTGTGCTTCCTCTTTGGCGACGGTCTTCTGTTTCTCTTGCATTTCTTTGGAGTATGCCGTCATCGTTTCCCTGATCTGGTCCTCGCTGAGCAGAGGCTTGGCGCCGCTGACGCCATCTTTCAGGCCTTTTTGGAGGACATCGAGATTAATGTCCATCTGCTGTTTTTTAAAAGTGGAACCGATATCAAGGCCGATGCTATAACTGACTTTGTCTTTGGTATCCTTAAGTTCTGTTTTCTCCTGCGCTAAACAGGTTGAAGCAAGAGTAACTGCGACGATGGCGACAAACGATTTTTTCATAAATGAGCGGAATGGGTGGGCGGCTTGGGCGAATGGGTTTGCCAGGAAGAGGCACACGCTAATGGATAAACTTCAGACGTCAAGGCGGCACCTATGCCGATGAAATGTCGCCGTTCGTGGATCGGTCTGGGCACGCTAACGGTCTGCCTTTTCGCTTCTTCGATTGCATCTTCGGTCACGCTTTCCGAGGTGGAAGCGACGCGAATCGGCCGCAGAATCTGGCAGAATGAATGCGACGGCACGATCGCGGGGCTCACTTCCTGGAATGAAGGGGAGAACTTCGCCTCTCTCGGCATCGGTCACTTCATTTGGTATCCAAAAGGCGTCCGGGGACCATTCGACGAAAGCTTCCCCAAGGTCGTCGATTTTATTTCCGCGCGCGGCGCGAAGCTTCCTCAATTATTGCTTGCCGGACATCCATCATATTGCCCTTGGAACACGCGCGCGGATTTCTTGCTGGCGTCGCAAAGCGCGGAGATGAAACAATTGCGCCACTTTCTCGCCGATACGGTCGACCTTCAAGCGCGCTTCATGGTGCAACGCCTGCAGGACGCGCTGCCCAAGATGCTCCGGGAAGCGCCCGTCTCCGGGCGTGCGAGAATTCAGCGGAATTTCGAAAAAGTCGCGGCGACTGCGCAGGGTTTGTATGCTCTGGTCGATTACGTGAATTTCAAAGGGGAAGGCGTTCTCGCCTCGGAGCGTTATCGTGGAGAAGGTTGGGGATTACTGCAAGTGCTGGAGGGGATGCCGGAAGCTTCCAATAATTCTGCGACAAAAGATTTCGCCCAATCGGCAAAAGTCGTGTTGAATCGACGTGTGCAAAATTCTCCACCCGAGCGAAACGAAGCGCGCTGGTTGCCGGGCTGGCTAAACCGAGTCAATACATATACAAGTGATTAAGCCGTGAACCCTGCCTTCCCACGATTCTGCGCTTTGGCCGCCGCCATTGTTTTCATTGGCATGCCGGCCGCACTTTGCCAGATACCGACGCCCCGTCCCCGAGCTCCGGGATTCTCTCGCTATCCGACCGGCGCCCAACCGCCACGCCAGGCTTCCGAGCTTCTTCGGAAACAGGATCCGATTAAGATTAATTCATCTGTGCTCAACTCGCTGACTCCAGACAACGCACGCGTCATCGTTTCAATTCCAAAACAGCGCGCCTATTTATTCAATGGGAATGAACTGGCCATCGACAGTCCGGTTTCTTCGGGCAAACGCGGGCACGCTACTCCCACAGGCAACTTCACGGTGATGGAGAAGGACTTGAATCATCACTCGAGTTTGTATGGAGATTTCGTCGACTCGTCCGGCCGGATCGTCCGGCGCGGCGTGAGCAGCCGGATCGATTCGGCGCCGAGCGGCACGCATTACGTCGGGGCCGATATGAAATGGTTTATGCGTTTAACCGGCGAAGGCGTAGGCATGCATGTCGGATTCCTGCCGGGATATGCAGCCTCGCACGGTTGCATCCGGATGCCGTCGCAGGCAGCCGAGCTTTTTTACAATCACGTTAAAGTCGGCACGCCGGTGGAAGTGCAACCATAGATTTCATCGCCGCCGCGATTTCGGGGCCGCTGTTCTTTGGACGGCAGGGCGCCAGTCGTTACGGCAAGCGCAGACGAAGCATGTTGAAGGCAGTTTGGGCTGCGAGTTGCTTGAATGTCTCGCGGTCACTGGCGAAGTCGAATTGGCGAACA
Source organism: uncultured Verrucomicrobiae bacterium (assembly GCA_963763995.1). Taxonomy (GTDB): domain Bacteria; phylum Verrucomicrobiota; class Verrucomicrobiia; order Chthoniobacterales; family UBA10450; genus CAVTTH01. Next base: position 210,631 of record CAVXQL010000007.1, read on the forward strand.
ATCGTTTTCGCTGCCAGCGACGCCACGGCGATGTACACTGTCCCAACCGGCTTCTCCGGCGTGCCTCCGTCCGGGCCGGCAATTCCCGTCGTGGCCAGCGCGTGCGTTGCGCAGGCCTGATTCCGAGCGCCCTCCGCCATCGCACGCGCGACCGATTCACTTACCGCGCCGAACTCCTCGATCAACCCCTCGTCCACACCCAGGCTCTTTATTTTCGCGGCATTCGCATAGGTAACGTACCCGGCAAGGAAAACGCCTGAGGCACCCGGCACATTGGTAATTCGGTGGGCAAGAAGGCCGCCCGTGCATGACTCTGCCAGAGCGAGCGTTTCTTTTCGTTCCAGCAAACGCCTGATCAGTACTTCTTCGATCTGCTCGCCTCGGGACGAGAAAATGGCGCTTCCAAGAACGGATTCGACGATGGCCGCCCCGCGCGCGATGGCGGCCGACGGACCGATCATTCGCAAATCCACTTCGCCAGGACGCGAGCAATAGCCGAGCTCGATCCCATGAACCTCAAGAATCTTTTCCCCTATGGCTTCCTCCACCAAAGACTCACCCATTCCCGCAATGCGATACGTCCGGAATTCCACATCAGGATGCAAGGGAACTAGCCGCTGCAAGAGCGGCAACACATAGTCCGTGAACATGGGCCGCAATTCGCGCGGCGGCCCGGGCAGAACAAAAAGGTGCGGAGAACGGATTTGCGGATTCAAATTTTCCCGAAAATAGAGTCCCGGGGCTGTTCCATTCTCGTTAGGCAAAACCTCCGCGCCGGCCGGAACCTCGGCCTGCCGCGCTATGCGGGAAGTCCATTTGAAACCTCGCCGCGCAAATCTTTCCTCGATCGATCTGAGGACATTCGGATCGCTTTTCAGTTCCAGGCCCAGCAGATCCGACGTCAGCTCACGAGTGATATCATCGGTGGTTGGACCGAGGCCACCGGTAATAAAGACGATCTCGGCTGATGCAAAGGATTCGGTCAGCGCCTCATGAATTGCGACACCGTCTGGCACGGTGAGCTGTCGTTCGATTCGCAGCCCCAACGGTAAAATCTCCCGGGCAATGAACGACAGATGCGTATTTAGCACATCGCCCAACAAGATCTCCGTGCCCGTGTTAATTACAATCGTTCTCATCAAGCGGTTACTCCACGAAAACTCGCGCTCTCTCTGTCATTCCAAGCGGAGCGAAAGCATCCCGGGATGCTACCTTACATCTCACAACTACGCCCAGAATAAGGGGCGCACAGTGCCACAGGCCGCAAGGCAACTACGCCGCGTCCTTGTCCTGTTTCTTGCGGATGAGCGGCAGCTTTTTGCCTTCCACGACCGCTCGATTGATCGTCACCTCCGCGATGTCTTCGCGGCTTGGCACATCATACATGATGTCGAGCATGATTCGCTCCAACATCGATCGCAACGCGCGAGCTCCGGTCCCTTTCGTGACTGCCTGAGCGGCGAGCGCACGCAACGCGTCTTTCGTCACCGTCAGCCGGACGTTTTCCATCGAAAAGAGCTTGGTGTATTGCTTGACCATCGCGTTCTTCGTATCAGTCAGGATCATTACCATCTCTTCCTCGGTCAGCGCATCGAGCGCGGTCAGCACCGGGAGCCGCCCGATAAATTCCGGAATCATTCCAAAGCTGAGCAAATCTTCGGGCTCAACGTGACGCACCGCTTGTTTCCGCAGCGCTTCCTCCACTTCCAGCGTCGGACTGCCGAAGCCCATCGTCTTATTGCCAATGCGCTTCTGCACTATCTTATCCAGACCGACAAACGCGCCACCGCAAATGAATAGAATCTTTTCCGTATTGACCTGGATGTATTCCTGGTGCGGATGTTTGCGCCCGCCCTGGGGTGGGACGTTGCACGTGCTTCCTTCGAGAATTTTTAGCAGCGCCTGCTGGACGCCTTCCCCGGAAACGTCGCGCGTGATGCTCACATTGTCCGTTTTGCGTCCGATCTTATCGATCTCGTCGATGTAGACGATGCCGATCTCGGCGCGTTTCACGTCGTAATCCGCATTCTGAAGGAGGCGCAGAATGATGTTCTCCACGTCTTCACCGACGTAGCCGGCTTCAGTCAGCGTCGTCGCGTCCGCAATGCAGAAGGGGACATCGAGAATCTTCGCGAGCGTTTTGGCGAGCAGAGTCTTGCCGGAACCTGTCGGACCGATAAGCAGAATGTTGCTCTTTTCGATCTCCACATCTGCGAACGGATCCGGTTGAAAGGCGGCTGAGGAATCGGCTGGCGGCGCAGCCTGAAGCACCCGCTTGAAATGGTTGTGGACCGCGACCGAAAGCGTTTTTTTCGCGACGTCCTGTCCGATTACATAAGCGTCCAGGGAGCGCCGAATCTCAGCCGGTTTCGGGACACGGATATTCGATGACTGCCTGCGTGCGTCTTCGCTTAGCTCCTTATCAAGAATGCTTTTGCAAACATTAATGCAGCTGTCGCAAATGTAGACGCCCGGACCCGCGATCAGTTTCCGCACTTCGGCGTGGCTCTTCCCACAGAAGGAACACATGGTGAGGTTGGAAGCGCGTGCCATGGGTATTCGCCTCTTTTTGGAGCAGCTTCTATTCCTCGACTTTACGAGGTAATGCGGCCTCGGCGATGGCCGTGGAGCGGTCCGGGACAGCCCCATCAAGCAGCTTCATTTCCTTTCGAGATTTGATCACTTCGTCAACCAATCCGTAATCCTTTGCTTCGGCCGCCGACATGTAATAATCGCGGTCCGAATCGAGTCGAACCTGATCCTCCGGCTTCCCCGTGTGCTGCGAAATAATTCGGATGAGGCGCTTTTTCAGCTTGAACATGTATTCGACCTGCCGCTCGACATCGCTGGCCTGACCTTGTGCGCCACCCGAAACTTGATGGATCATGATGTCGGAATTCGGCAGCGCGAAACGCTTGCCCTTTGTGCCGGCACAGAGCAACACGGCTCCCATGCTCGCCGCCATTCCCAGGCAATATGTGGTTACATCGCACGTCAGAAACTGCATCGTGTCGTAAATGGCCAACCCCGCCGTCACCGAGCCACCCGGAGAATTGATGTAAATGTTGATGTCTTTCTTGCCGTCCTCCATCTGGAGAAAGAGCAGCTGCGCGATGACTAGATTCGCTATGTGATCGTCGACCGGTGTGCCAATGAAAACGATCCGGTCCTTGAGCAGCCGCGAGTAAATGTCGTAGCTCCGCTCGCCGCGTCCAGTTTGCTCAACCACCATCGGAATGAGGACGGATTGCGATAGATTTTTGTTCGCGATAATCATGGATTTTGTTCTGCGGGAGCCGGTTCTACGGGCATTTCTGATGCCTGTTCGATGGTAACATTCGCCTTTAGGAAATCAAGGGTCTTACCCAGCAGGATCTCATCCGCGACCCCGTTTAAGGCATCATGTTCCTCCAGTTCCTTCCGCATTTTTTCCACCGAAACATTGTATTGCGCGGCCTGCTGGCGAATGCGCTCATCCAGCTCCTGGCGGGTTACTGCGATTTTCTCGCGCTCGGCAATTCGATGGAGGATGAAGTTCGTTCGCAAACGATGCGCCGCCAATCCTCCAGCGCCTTCTACCAGCTCTTTCTCCTTGGTTTTCAGAATTTCATCCGGCACCCCGCGTTCGCGGTTGCGCTGTACTAGTTCACCTAGAGCGCGACGGGTTTCCTGAGTCAGAAGCGCCGGCGGGACTTCAAATGGCGTGCGCTCCTGGAGAAACTTAACGATTTGCGCTTCTTTCGCGCGCTCCACTTCGTGTTCCTTCTCGTGCTCGAGGTTATGCTCCAGTACGTGGCGGAGGTCAACCAGCGTCTTATCCGGAGCGAATTTCGCCGCGAACGCATCATCTACTGCCGGCAAAACTTTCTCCTTAATTTCGTTTACGGTTACGGAGTATTCTGCTGTTTTCCCGGCCATTGCCTTCACCGGGAATTCCTCTGGAAAACTTACCGGAACCGCCCGCGTTTCGGTGCGCTTTTGTCCGAGCAGTTGCTCGCAAAAATTGGGAAGAAAATTATCCGGCGCGAGATGAAGCCAGAACTTCTTTCCACCATGAAGGTTCTTGCTTGCCTCCGGCGCGAGGTCGCGGATCGCCTTTCCTTCGATGGATCCCTCGAAATCAATCACAACGAAATCACCCATTTGCAAACCGCGCTCGGGCACATCAATGAAGTCGGCTGCCTGCTCACGCAGGCGCTCCACAGCGGCGTCCACATCCGACTCGCTGACTTTTATTTCCGGCAGCTGCACCGGAATGCTTTTGTAATCCGGTAGCTCAAACTCGGGAGCGGTAACTACTGTGGCCCGGAAACGCATCGACCGATCCTGCCCGAATTCCACTTCTTCCAGGTTGGTCAGCGAGACAACGCGCAGCTGCTTCTCGGCAATAGCTTCCTGATAACTCTTTGCCACGAGTTTCTTGGTCAGCTCGTCCTGGATTTCCTTGCGAAACTTCGCCTCGATCACACGGCGCGGCGCCTTCCCCGGCCGATAACCCGGAATGCGAGCGTGTCGCGCGTAGGTATTCGCAATCACTTCCCATTCCTTCGTCACATCCTCCGGTGGGAGTTCAATGCGCAACGTCGCTACGGAATGCGGCTGATTTTCAACTTGAACATTCATCAACGCCCCGACGTTAGCGGTTCAAGACATGGCGCGCAAACGAGGGTGGATGATCGAGCTGTAGCTGCCGCTGTCCTCAGCGGCAGATTTCGAGGAAGGTTCTGCCGCCAGAGACGGCGGCAGCTACAGCGCTTCCGCCTTCGCGTAAACACGATCTCCGCGGACGTAAACCGCGCGCGTCTGTGCGATGCCGAAATAATAGGCGAGCTCCCGATAATCCAGGCAATCGAAGAGGGAAAAATTCGCCAGCTTGCCCGGCTCGAGCGATCCAATCTTTTCGCCGCGGCCCAAACTGTACGCGGCATTGATCGTCGCCGCCGTAACGCTTTCCGCGGGCGACATCTTCATGTGCGTTGCGGCCAGCGATAACACCATCGGCATGGAAGGTGTGGGCGAAGAGCCCGGATTGAAATCGGTCGCAATGACTACTCCAAGACCGGCCTCGATCATTTCGCGAGCGCGTGGATAGCGGGTCAGCCCAAGAGCGTAAACGGAACCCGGCAGCAGAACCGGCTGCACTCCTGCTTCACGTAATGCCGCGATTTCCGCAGCGTTGGTCTGCTCCAGGTGATCGGCTGTCGCCGCACGCAATCGCGCGGCCAGGAATGCTCCACCCGAATTCGTCAACTGATCGACATGCATCCGAAGGCGCAGGCCGTGTTGCTGCGCCGCAGCAAGAATTTTCTCCGAATCGGCAATGTCGAAATAGCCACGCTCACAAAAGACGTCGCAATATTCGGCCAGCTGTTCCTCGGCCACGCGTGGCAGCATTTCATGGATGACGAGCGCAACATATTGTTCGGGCGCGCTGCGAAATTCTTCCGGAATGGCGTGCGCGCCGAGAAACGTCGGCACGAATTCGAGCGGCGTTTCCGTATTCATCCGGCGAATCACGCGCAAAATCTTCAATTCGTCTTCCACAGTCAGACCGTAGCCGGACTTTGCTTCCACGGTGGTAGTCCCCCCTCGCAGGAACCAAAGCGCATGCTTCTTCGCCTGCGCGAGAAGTTGTTCCTCGCTCGCTGCCCGAGTCTTGCGAACCGTCGAGCGAATCCCGCCTCCGCTCGCGGCGATTTGCTCGTAGGTCGCACCCTTCGCGCGCAACTCGAATTCGTCCACGCGATTCCCCCCGAAGACAGGGTGCGCATGTGCATCTACGAATCCGGGCAGGACCACACTACCAGTCGCGTCGACGACTTCTGCATCGTTAGGCAGATTGCGTTCAATTTCCTCCGAAACTCCGACCGCAGTGATAACACCGCCCCGGATCAACATCCCGCCGTCTGGAATAATTGATAACTCAGACAGCTCGGCGTTGGTCCGCGGTCGTTTCGGCCCGGCCAGCGTAACGAGCTGTGAAGCATGGAGAAGAGCGAGCGTTTTCAATTTTGCGGCGTGTTTTCGTACGCCCTGTCCGATTAGGCTCGACGTCTGGCACTGCGAAACATGTAGACCTTTCCCTAACCTAGTTTGCTTTCCACAGTCTGCCTGGCGGCATTGAATTGGGATTCGGATTCGGCGCTGATTTGTTGAACTCTTGCCTGAAGAGATGATTTCAATTTTTCATCTTTCAGACCAGCCAGATTAATCCTCACGTTCATCGCTGCTCCATCGATACAGGCGCGCACCGCGAGCAGGCCAACGCCAACATCTGAAATCGAAGCGGGGTTTCCTTGCGACGCCATTTCTTCGAGGATTTGGTACGATTCGAGCGCCGTTTGCATTACCTTCAACGGAATCTCCGCCGCATATTTGTTGGCTGCTTGTATGGCTGCGGAACGCGCCGCTTTTTCTTTTGCGGATCCTTTGGGCAAGGCAAATGCATCCATCACCTTGTTAAAGGCAGCGGTGTCTTCGTCGACCAGAAAGAGCAACCGATCCTTGAACTGCTGCGCCTTCACCGCCCAATCGCTGAAGTAATCGAGCTTGTCATCCCAGCCACGTTTTCCGGCGGAGAGATTGGCGACCATTCCGCCAAGAGAAACGCCGAGCGCGCCCATTAACGCGGCAACAGACCCACCACCCGGCGCGGGAGAATCGCTCAACGTCTCATTGCAGAACTGGCGCAGGTTCATGCTAACGAGCGATTTTTTTGAACCGGATTCCATCTTTAATTCAATGATCTTCTCTTTCGGATCGAACGGCTTCAACTCACCCAATCCCATTGAGCGAATGGCGACATCGATGAGTTCTTCTTCCGAAGCACCTTCCGACCATTTCTGTTTGCGAAGAAAGTACTTTCCCGCCTCCACCAGACATTTCTTCGGCAACATCCCCACAACCTCCGATCCCGTCACACGCAGGCCACGTCTGGCGGCCGCGTCGTTACAGGCATCGAACGCCACGTGTAAGGGCGTTTCCTCGAGATTGGTCAGGTTCATCGAGACCTGGGCGATTCCATATTCTTCCACGTACCACCCGATGGCTTTCACATGCTTCAACAATCCGGGAACGCGAACAGGCTCCCCGTTGGCATCGAGAACCGACTTTCCGCCAGGTGTGCCATCGTCGGTTTTTACTCTTCCGTTTTCCCTCACATCAAACGCGACGGAATTGGCTCTGCGCACCGCTTTGGTGTTCAGATTAACGTTATAAGCGACCAAAAATTCCCGTGCGCCAATGACCGTTGCGCCTGACTTTTCGTTGAAGATGGACGGCCCGAAATCAGGCTTCCACGCTGGTTCTTTTATTTTCTCGAAGAAGCCTTCGTATTCTCCCGCCCGGATGACAGAAAGATTTGAACGGGACCGATCTTTCGCTGCCTTATCGTAGAGATACACGGGAATTTTCAGCTCGTCACCGACGCGCTTCCCCAGTCGGTTCGCACAGGCGATCGCTTCTTCCCAACTCACATTGTTCACCGGAATAAAGGGGCAAACATCCGTTGCGCCCATGCGAGGGTGAGCACCACTGTGTTTGCGCATGTCGATGAGCTCCGCCGCCTTTTGAATTCCACGAAAGGCGGCTTCAACCGCGGCGTCGGGGTTGCCGGCAAGAGTGACCACAGTCCGGTTGGTACTGGCACCCGGATCAACGTTGAGCAGGAAGATTCCCTCCACCGATTCTATCGCCGTCGTGATCTGGCGGATGATTTCCAAATCCCGGCCCTCGGAGAAATTGGGCACGCATTCGATGAGTTTTTGCATAATGAAAACGCTAGTTTGAAAGCGGGACGCGGACCGTCGCGAGCATCTTCAAGATTCCAGGTGGCTCGCGACACCGGATGCGAAAGCTAAGAGGAACGAAGCAGCCGCCAGGCAGGTCACATCCGCGACATCTTTTGTCGGATCGATTTCCACGATGTCCATCATCCGCACACTCTCATGTCGTCCGCAAAGGTGGGCGGCCCTCCGCATCATCCAAGGCTGGAGCCCTCCGGGACGCGACCCCGGGCACGCAGGCGCAAAGGCCCGATCAAGCACATCCACATCGAGATCGATGTAAATCGCTTTCCGCTTCGCAGCCAGATGTTCCAGAGCACTGCTCACCACTACATCGATCCCTCTCGCATAAACTTCAGCCGCCGTGACGATCGTGATTCCTTCGTCGCGAGCAACCTGTGCATAGGCCCGAGAGTTTGTAAACGCCTGAATCCCGATCTGAATGACGTTTCTCCCCGGCAACCCATCGTCCAGGAGAGCGCGAATGGGATTTCCATCCGTTAGGCCGTGGTCGAGGTCGCGAAGATCGTGATGCGCATCGAAGGTGAGGAGCCCGCAATCGCGAAGATCCAGCCCGAGGGCATGAAGGCCGGGCCGGGTAACGCTGTTGTCGCCCCCAAGCAAGACCGTGGCGGGTACTATCGGTCGCGGCTTGCTTGATAAATTTAACCGTCCGATCGAAGGCTGCTTGGGGAGATTCGTTCGCGAAATCGAAATTCCCTCGGTCTTTTGCTCGAAAGCGTTCGAGATCAATCTTCGCATCGGTATCGTAGAGACTATAGCGCTCGAGCGCTTTCCGAATTGCCACGGGGGCCTCCTCGCAATGTCCCGGCGTGATTGAGCTATTCATCGGCACGCCAACAATCGCGATGGACTGATCGCCATGCGCTGGAGACTTGCCGGCCAGCCACTGCGAAGCGCGCGGCCAATTTGGATCTTCCGCGCTCAATCCCGCGCCTTCGGTTCCATTGGAATTTTGATCTCGTGCGCCTTTGCGAAGCCAATCGCCGCGGAATAGCCGGCATCAGCGTGCCGGATCACTCCCATTCCAGGATCACTTCTCAGCACGCGTTCCAATCGCCGCTTCGCACCCTCGCTGCCGTCCGCTACCACCACCATCCCGGCATGCTGCGAATATCCGATACCGACGCCGCCGCCGTTATGAATTGAAACCCACGAAGCGCCCGCCGCGGTGTTGACCAGAGCATTGAGCAGCGCCCAATCGGCGATCGCGTCACTGCCATCGAGCATCCCCTCCGTTTCGCGGAACGGTGAAGCGACCGAACCAGTATCGAGGTGATCGCGGCCAATGACGATCGGTCCGGTGATCTCGCCGCACCTAACGAGTTCGTTGATGGCGACTCCGAATTCGGCGCGTTCGCCGTAGCCCAGCCAGCAAATGCGCGCCGGCAATCCCTGAAACTGAATTCTCTCCTTCGCCAGCTTCATCCAGCGGGCGAGGGTTTTGTTCGCTGGAAAAAGTTCGAGCGCAAGGCGATCGGTCCGTGCAATGTCGTTCGGGTCGCCGCTCAGCGCGGCCCATCGAAACGGACCTTTCCCTTCGCAAAACAGCGGGCGGATGTACTCCGGAACGAATCCGGGAATGTTGAACGCCTTTTCCGCTCCGGCCTTCTTCGCCTGGGTGCGAATGTTGTTCCCGTAATCAAACGTGACCGCGCCGCGTTTTTGCAAATCGAGCATGGCCTCGACGTGCACCGCCATCGATCGCATTGATTGCGCGATGTATTCATCCGGGGTTTTCGCTCGCAATTGCAACGCTTCCGCCAGCGTCATCCCGTTTGGGACATAGCCGTTGAGCGCGTCGTGCGCGCTGGTTTGATCGGTCAGGACGTCGGGAACGACACCGCGTTTCACCATCTCCGGCAGAACGTCGGCGCAATTCCCCACCAGCCCGACTGATAAAGCCCGCTTTTTTTCCCGCGCCGCGTCGATCAGGGCCAGTGCTTCATCGAGCGAGACCGCGATCTTGTCGCAATAGCCGCTCTGCAATCGCTTCTCGATTCGCGTCCGGTCGACCTCAACGCCGAGAAAAAGCGCGCCATTCATCGTGGCCGCGAGCGGTTGCGCTCCTCCCATTCCGCCCAGTCCGCCAGTCACGACAAACTTTCCCTCCAGCGTACCGCCAAAATGGCGACGCCCGGCTTCGGCGAAAGTCTCAAACGTTCCCTGCACGATTCCCTGGCTCCCGATATAGATCCACGAGCCCGCCGTCATTTGGCCGTACATCGTTAGGCCGAGTCGTTCGAGTTTGTTGAATTCCGTATAGTTCGACCATTGACCAACAAGGTTCGAATTCGCGATGAGCACGCGCGGCGCCTCCTCGTGAGTTCTGAATACGCCGACCGGCTTGCCCGATTGCACAAGCAGCGTTTCATCGTTTTCCAGTTCTTGTAACGACCGGACAATCGCATCGAACGCTTCCCAGCTGCGCGCGGCCCGCCCCGTGCCGCCGTAGACAATCAGCTTGTCGGGATTCTCGGCTACATCGGGATCGAGATTGTTCATCAGCATTCGCATCGCAGCTTCCTGGTGCCAGCCCTTGCAGCTGAGCTGATTTCCGCGCGGTGCGCGCACGACTCGACTTGAACTCATAACTCTTCGCTTTCGCTACCGAACCTTCCGTCCCGAATCGCCAGTGCTACTCGCGCGATGTCGTCGGACAAAGAACGATCTTCCGTAACCGCAGGTGAAATGGATCGCACAACCTCGAAAGCGCGCTCGACTCCGATACCGGCCTTCAGCGGCCGTCGATGCTCCAAGGCTTCCGCTGCCGTTAGCAATTCGATGGCGATCGCATGCTCCGCATTGTCAACGATCGTCCGCAACTTCAGCGCTCCGGTCATCCCCATCGACACGTGATCTTCTTTTCCGCCGGAGGTCGGCACACTGTCGATGCTGGCAGGATGCGCCAGAATTTTCGCTTCGTTCAATAACGCGGCCGCGGCAACGTGCACGATCATGAAACCGGATTCGATTCCCGGCCGCCGCGCCAGAAAGGGCGGCAACCCTTCGTTGGAATCCGGATTGACCAGACGATCGATCCGGCGCTCGCTGATACTGATGAGATCGGTGACGGCGATCGCCGCGTAATCGAGCGCGAGAGCCAGAGGCGCCCCGTGAAAGTTGCCGCCGGAGATTACGTCACCGCTCTCGGAGAAAACGAGGGGATTATCCGTCGCCGACGCGGATTCCACCCGCATCACGTCTTCGCAATGGGCCAGAGCTCCACGCACCGCGCCGTGCACTTGCGGCATGCAGCGAAGACTGTAGGCGTCCTGTACGCGTGGATCGTCACTGAGATGGGATTGACGAATCTCACTCTCCCGCAAGAGCTCGAGGAGATGCGCAGCCACCGCTTGCTGACCCAGATGCGGTCGCGCCTTTTGGATTCGTTCATCGAACGCGGCCGGAGTGCCTCTTAGCGCCTCAAGTGTCATTGCTCCGGCCACATCGGCTACGCGTGACAAACGTTTTGCCCGAAAGAGTGCCAACCCACCCACTGAGTGCATCGCCTGCGTTCCATTCAATAGGGCGAGGCCTTCCTTCGCTTCCAGCGTCGCGGGTTCCAGCCCGGCGTTTCGTAACGCCTCGGCACTGGTCATTCGCTCGTCCTTGTAAAATGCCTCCCCTTCTCCGATCAGCGATAAAGCAAGATGAGCCAGCGGCGCGAGATCTCCGCTTGCCCCGACGGAGCCTTTCTCCGGAATCACCGGATGCACGCCACGATTGAGCATTTCTACGAGCAGTTCGATCACGCTGAGTCTGATGCCGCTGAAGCCGAGAGCGAGGACGTTTGCGCGCAACAACATCATGGCGCGTACCTCGGGTTCGGAAAGTGGCCGCCCTACACCGCAAGCGTGACTCCGAACGAGATTTAGCTGCAGTTGGCGAAGCTCACCCGTCGCGATTCGGATGTCGGACAATTTGCCGAAGCCGGTGCTGACGCCATAAACGACTCCGCCTTGTCCAACGATCCTTTCGATAACATTGCGCGATTCTTGAACCCGCCCGTGAATCGAAGATGCAAGCTCGACTCGCACAGGGTCGAGCGCCACGCGGGCGATTTCCGAAAGCGACAAAGATCGGCCAGTCAGCTGCATCATCGGCATCTTATTAGCAAGTCGGCGAAATGGAAGGGTTGTAGCTGCCGTCATCTACGGCAGATATTGGGACATCCGGTTTCTTCATCATCTGCCGTCGGCGACGGCGGCAGCCACATTTTCAGATAAAAAAAAGGCCAGGTCGACAAAACGACCTGGCCTTCTGGTTAAAGTATTCCAGACGCACGCTCGAATTACTTCGAATAGGTATGCGCAGGAGCGGGAGCCACCGTTTCCTTTTTTTGAGCGCACGCACCCAAACTTAACGCACTGGCCGCTACGGCCACGATCATGATCGCTTTGAGAATTTTCAATTTATACTTCGCCTCCTTTCCCAGCTGGTTGCTGCCGTCTTTTATTCGTGGAAGTGGCCTGACGCAACGCTTTTCTCGACTTTTTTCAGAGTAAAAAAGGGGCGACCCTACTCCTCGATCAAGACCGGTGTGCCGGGCTCAATCAAATCGAAAAGTTCAATGAGATCAGCATTCTTCATCCGGACACAACCGTGGCTGGCTGGCACACCAATTTCGTGTTCGTGGTTGGTCCCGTGAATGTAGATGAAGCGCTCGCGCGTGTTCGCGTTGTGCGCTTCGAGACCATCGAGCCAGAGGATGCGTGAGAGAACCAGATCGTCCCCCGACGGATGCTCGTCGTAAAAACCGGCCGGCTCGCGACTCTTAAAAACTGTTCCGGGGGGCGCACCGGCGCCGAATTTCTCGCCAATGCGAAACTGGCCGAGCGGCGTTTTCATGCTCCCTAGCTCCGAGCCAAGCCCAAAGCGCGACGTGGAGACGGGATAAGTGCGCAGCGATTCGTCGCCGGATTTCAGCGTCATTCGTTGATCACGGACGGAGATATGGAGGCTCTTCGGACTGGTTTGCATCGGGATGCCTGAACGTTACACTTCGCCTGCGCATGAAAAAAGGTTATCACGTCGCGATCGTCGGCGCGACTGGCGCGGTCGGTGTGGAACTGTTGAAGGTTCTCGAACGACGAGGTTTCCCGGTGACGCGATTACGAGCCCTGGCGTCTTCGCGGTCACTCGGGCGGACGGTCGAGTTTTCCGGACAACGCATCAACGTCGAAGAGCTCGATGAAGCATCTTTCAACGAAATTGATATTGCGTTCTTTAGCGCGGGCGGAGAAATTTCGCGCCGTTTCATTTCAAACGCTCGCGCGGCAGGCGCGATCGTCATCGATAACTCCTCTGTTTTTCGGATGGAACCGGACGTGCCGCTCGTTATCCCGGAAATCAACGGCCCGGACGTGAAGGAGCATCGCGGCCTCATCGCGAATCCGAACTGCACGACCGCAGTGGCCTTGATGGCGCTTTATCCTTTGCATCGCGCTTTCGGCGTCCGGCGGGTGTTCGCGGCAAGCTATCAGGCGGTCTCGGGCAGCGGCGCGCGCGCGATTACCGAATTGCAACGCCAGTCCGAGGCGTCGGCAAATGGGACGCCGCTGGTCGCAGAGATCTATCCGCATCCGATCGCCTTCAACGTCCTGCCGCACGTCGATTCATTCCTCGAAGACGGCTACACCAAGGAAGAAATGAAGATGCAAAACGAAGGCAGGCGGATAATGCATCTGCCGGATTTTCGCGCTTCGGTCACCTGCGTGCGCGTTCCGGTCTACCGCGCGCACTCGGTTGCCATCAGCGCAGAATTTGAACAGCCCGTTTCTCTCGAGCGCGCGCGTGAGGTCCTGGCGAAAGCACCGGGTGTTGAATTGGTCGATGAACCGCACGCACACCGATATCCCATGCCCCTTTACGTGGCGGGTCAGGACAATTGCCAGGTCGGACGAGTGCGACTCGATCGGGCTTTTGACAATGGCCTCGCCTTCTGGGTATCGGGCGATCAGTTACTAAAGGGCGCCGCCCTCAATGCGGTGCAAATCGCGGAGTTGCTCTGACGAGATCGGGAGGTTTGCTCTCTCCTACCCCGGCCGAATAACGACGAACGATCGCGTGCGCTGCCGGCAAACCGAAAGGACTTGAGTGCCATTCGGATCGAGCGAGTCGGCCATTTTCTTGAATTCGGCAACCGAGGTCACGGGCTGTTGGTTAATCTCTTCGATCACGTCACCGGCTTGCAGCCCGCTGTTGCTGGAGGACTCGTCTATACTCGTAATGACCACCCCGTGAATCCCACTCGGAACATTCAACCGACGCGCGACTTCCGGAGTCAACTCCCCTACCTGGATCGCATCGAGAGGACCGCTCTCCGCTCCCTGATCATCGGGCGGCTGCGACTCTTCCGGTTGCGCCGGTTGCGGCGCGACGCCCGCCGTCAGATAATCGGCCGGCTGTTCCTTGATTTCGGTCGTCACCTTGACGGGTTTCCCTTGCCGGATGACTTCCAACTCGACCTGTTTGTTCAGCTCAGCCTGGGAAACCAATGTGCGCAGTTCGGGCAGATTCCTAACGTCGTGCCCCCCGAACTTGCGAATCACATCGCCTTTCTGCAGCTGCGCTTTAGCGGCAGGCGATCCGGGAATCACATCATCGACCACGACGCCGTCAGCCTTGCCGTTATTCTGACCAGCTTGAGGAGGCATGCTTTGGATTCCGAGATAGCCTCGAATAATTCGACCTTCCTTCAACAAGCTCTCTAGCGCCGTGCGCACGGTGTTCGATGGAATGGCGAAACCGATGCCTTGTGAGCCCCCGCTGCGCGAAATAATCGCCGTGTTGATCCCAATGACTTCACCGCTCAGATTGATCAGGGGGCCGCCGCTGTTGCCCGGATTGATCGCCGCGTTGGTTTGAAGAAAATCTCCGAACCCATCCACGCGATTCGGACGTCCTTTCGAACTGATGATTCCGTCCGTTACTGTTTCTTCAAAACCGAATGGATTTCCTACGGCGAGAACAGAATCGCCCGCCTGCACTTTGTCGGAATCCCCGAGTTTGAGCGGCTTCAAGCCAGGTTCATCGATTTTCAAGACTGCGAGATCAGATTGCGCATCCGCTCCCACCAGTCTCGCCTTCTTCGTCCGACCATCGCTTAGCTGCACTTCGATTTCATCCACCTGATCAACAACGTGATTATTCGTGATGATGTGCCCCTCTTTCGAAACGATCACGCCGGAGCCGAGCGAATTTTGCACCAGGGCTTCGTCACGAGGATTGCGAAACTGGCGCGGATTTCGATTAAAAAACTCGAAGGGATCGAGCCCGTATTGCCGGCGAACGGCGATCTTGCGCGACGTCTTCACGCTCACGACCGATGGAATGACGCTGCTGACAAGAGCGCGTCTTTCGCGGCTCAAAGCCTCAAGCGTCGACACCTTTTTCGGATCAATCGGCGACACTGTAGCGAGCGTATATTTTTCGGGCACCATGCGATCGCCCAGAGGCAATCCGCCGTGCTTGAAGCGGTAATCGTAAAGCGCAGAAATTCCCGCGCTCAACAAGATCACAAAGAGCAGAAATTTTAGAAAATTCTTCATTAGCTAATCTGGGAAAAGGTCCGTCCCTCTTGTTCGACAATCAACCGGCGGAAACGTTGATTTTCCGGAGCCTCGAGCTTTGCGTCCGATTCGAAGATTTTCATCGCGGCGGCGCGGGCACTTCGCATTAAAGCAGCATCGGTTTTAAGGTTACCGAGCTTGAGCACAGGCAGGCCGCTCTGCGCCGTTCCGAGCAAATCGCCGGGACCGCGCAAGTCCCAGTCCGCTTCGGCGATCTCAAATCCGTTGTTGGTTTTCTCCAAGACGGCGAGTTTCGTTGCGGTCTCAGGCGATTTTTCCGTGCTCAAGAGAATGCAATACGATTTATGCTCGCCTCGGCCAATCCGGCCCCGCAGCTGATGTAGCTGAGCGAGTCCGAAGCGCTCGGCATTTTCGATGAGCATGATCGTGGCGTTGGGAACGTCTACCCCCACTTCAATTACTGTCGTGCTGATGAGCGCGCTGGTTTCTCCTTGCCGGAACCGCTCCATGATCACTTGTTTCTCCACGCTGGGGATGCGGCCATGCAGTAACTCACAGCGGAAGGGCCGCAACCGCTCACGCCAAGCTTCGAACTCGGCCGCCGCGGCCTTGACGTCCAGCTTATCGCTCTCATCGATTAATGGATAAACGACGTAGGCCTGGCGTCCCGTTTCGAGTCGCTCGCGGATGAAGGAGAGCACCTCGCCGAGCTTCGATTGGTCCCGAACGGCCGTGATAATTTTCCCTCGATTCAACGGCATCTCATCGATCACCGAGACATCGAGATCCCCGTAAGCAGTCATGGTGAGAGTGCGCGGAATTGGCGTGGCCGTCATCACGAGAACGTCCGGCGCCGGCTCGCGCGCTGTCAGTCGGGCGCGCTGCGAGACGCCGAATTTATGTTGTTCGTCGATCACAACGAGACCGAGATTGTCGAACGAAACGCCCTCGTAAAGTAAGGCGTGCGTTCCGATGATGATGTCCGGATTTTCATCCCCGGAAATGAGCGGAAGAAAACTCTCCTCCCGCCGGTCAGCTGTCCGAAGCGCAAGTTTGATTCCGAGCGGTTCGAGCCAGCGATAGAGAACGGCGTAATGCTGCTCGGCCAGAATTTGCGTCGGCGCCATGAGCGCAGCCTGGAAGCCAGCTTCGACCGCGAGCAACATTGCAGCAATGGCAACGACGGTCTTGCCCGAGCCGACATCGCCTTGAAGCAAACGGTTCATCGGCCTGTTGGCCGCGAGGTCACGACGCACTTCGTCGATCACGCGCGTTTGCGCATCGGTCATATCGAACGGCAAACTCCGCAGAAATCTCTCGAGCAACGCGCCAGTTCCGCAATGCGCTCGACCGCTACGGGAAACTGCGGAAGAGCGTCGCGACCCAATCAACATCTGCATCGCGAAGAATTCGGAGTAGATCAGATGCTCACGCGCCCGTCCGAGATTCGCCTGGCTAGGCGGAAAATGAATTTGCTGCAGCGCATTCCCCCGTTCTCCGATATCGACATTGCGCGGCAAGAGTGTCTCGATCGAGTCCAAATCCAGACTCTCGAGCGCGCGATAAATCAGGCCCCGCAAGACACGCTGCGATAGTCCCTCCGTCGCGGGATAAATCGGTGTGATCCGGCGAAAGTGAATCGAGATTTCGTCGTCATTCTCGATCACCTCAAACTCCGGGTGCTCCATACAAAGACGTTGCCCGCGAAGACGTGGCTTGCCGAAAACAACCAGTCGCTGACCAGTGGCAATCATCTTTTGCACGTAGTGCAGGTTGAACCAGCGACACACCAATGGCTGACTCAGCGCGTTCGCATTCGTTTCCTGCAATGTGGCTTCAAAGATTTTTTTCCAGCCACCGAAGCGGCGCAATTGCGTCTTGACCACTTCGCCGCAAAGGCAAACCGGGCGATCGCTTTCCTCGCGAGGGAAGTGGGGGAATTCCGTGCGATCCTCGTGGCGCTTCGGAAAATGCGTTAGCAAATCCTCGACCGTTTCAATACTGAGTCGCCGGAGCGGAACAATTTTTGCCCGAGGAATCCAATCGATCTCACTGAGCGCTTGCGAGAGCTCTAGCATTCGATTGGGGCCGTGGCGCGTAGCGCTTGCACGTGGATTTGTAAACGCGTTTCACCTTCGTACTCATCGGACGCGATTCGGAAGGCAATATCCCAAGGCGCTGGCGGGAGCGCGTCGAGCGCGCCGTCAAAAAAAATTGCGCGTTGATGACGATTGCCTTGCCGCAATCGCAACAGAATGTGCTTCTCCTTCAAGATTCTTGGCTCTGCAGTTGGCTCCACTTCGCGCGCGAAGAAAACGGGCTGAGGATTCCCACTCCCGAAGGGTTGCAGCATTTCGTACCAGCGCAAAAAATCGGAGTTCAGATCGGAAAAGGTGAGCTCATAATCGATATGCAAACGAGGTTGGAGCAAATCGTTGGAAATTACGGCGCGAGCAAAACGGCAAAAGTCCTTGGCAAAAGCCGGGAAGTTCTTCTCCGTCACGGTCAAGCCAGCCGCCATTTCGTGGCCGCCAAATTTCTCCAGCCATCCGCTGCACCTGGTTAACGCCTCCACTAAGGAAAAGCCTTCGATGCTGCGGCCGCTTCCTTTGCCCGATCCGGTCTCATCGAATCCGACGACAATCGTGGGTCGGTGATATTTGCGCGTGATCCGAGACGCCACGATCCCGAGAACGCCGGGATGCCAGTCGCGCGCGCCAACAACGATTGCGGCGTGCGCTGCTGGATCAAAATCCTGGGCGACTTTCTTGTCGGCCTCGGCAAAAATCTGCTTCTCGACCGCCTGCCGCTCGCGGTTCTGTCCGTCGAGCAAGGCCGCGAGTTCTGTCGCCTCATCTTCATCTTCGGTAAGAAGCAAACGCAAGGCTTTCTCAGCGGTATGCAGTCGGCCGGCCGCGTTTAATCGTGGACCGAGACGGAAGCCGATATCCTCCGGGGAGATAGGCGGGCGCACGGCAGCGACTTCCATTAATTTTCGCAGCCCCGGACGCGTGGACTGCGCGATCTGCAATGCGCCGCGCTGCACCAGGACTCGATTCTCCCGCTGCAACGGCACGATGTCGGCGACGGTCCCGAGCGCGACCAGATCAAGATGCTGCCTGAGGTCGAACGAAGGAAGCGGTCGCGTCTTGAGAAGTGCGTGGCACAGCTTAAAAACAATCCCGACACTGCATAGGTATTCGGCCGGAGAATTCTTTTCGATCTTTGGATTCACGATTGCGACGCAATCGGGAAGAGAAGCCTTCGGTTCGTGATGATCGAGCACGAGAACGTCAATCCCGCGCTGGTGTAAATCGGCGATCTCGGCGATGGAAGAGGTGCCGCAGTCGACTGCGATCAGAAGCTGAGGCCGATACAAATCGCAACACCGACTGACGCTTTCGCCGCTTAACCCGTAGCCTTCCTCCATTCGAAGCGGCAGAAACAAATCAGGGTTGGCCCCATAACCGCGCAATATCTGGGTGAGCAACGCGAGGGAAGTTACGCCGTCGACATCGTAATCGCCGAACAAGACAATCCGCTCGTGCCTATCCAGAGCATGGAGGATTCGTTCGACCGCGAGCTTCATGTTCGGTAACAGAAAAGGATCCCCTAACGACTTAAGGCGGGGCCGCAGGAACGCATCGACCTCCCCGGCACTGACAAACCCTTTGCTCATCAAAAAATGAGCAATGCATGGCAGTCCGCAGATCTCACTCCACGAAATGGCCGATTCGTCAGTTCCCTCGGGCGGCGCAAGAATCCAACGTCTCTCCACCGATCACCTTATTCGTACAGGCCCCACTGACAAGGTACGCGTGTCTAGATGAGATGAAGATCGAAAACACGAGACGGGAGAATTTGATGCTCTTCGCACAGACTCTGGAAGGCGAGCAACCCCTCCCGTTCCTTTTCTCCAAATGTGAATCGCAGCTGCTCCCGATAATAGAGCGTGCAAAATTCGTGATCGAATTCCTTTTCCGCGGCAATAAGTTCGTCGATCTTCAACAAGTTTTTGTCGCGTAATGCGCGCAATCGGTCAGCGATTGTTTCTGCATCGGAAACCTCCGGCCGGACCAGCCAGAGCGCGTAAACAAATGGCAACTTTGTAAGACTGTGCCATTCCTCCCCCAAGTCCCAATAGCGATAAGCATCCGCAAACTTCTCTCGAAACCGAATTGCCTGGTCCCCGATCAGCAATCGCGCGCAATCTGACCGCAGCGGCGACAATCTGTCTGTCGCGATTTCCGTTGGGCAAAAATTGCGACCGCGTTCCGCGATCAAGTAGCGAAGCAAAGCCACCGAGGTTTGCGAAGCCGGGTCCAATTCGATATTCGGTAAGGGCGATTCGTCGCTATAGGCGACAAAAATACTGTAAACCGGCCCATCAGATGAAATCGAAACGCCATCAACGATTGAGTAGATTGGATTACGGAGAAATTCGAAACTCGAGACCAGAGCGACATCCAGTTCGCCTGCCGCCAGCCTGGCACAAAGCGCGGACGGGTGATCGAAAATGACTTTTCCCGGCCAACCGTGAATCAATGGCCGCGCGTTCAGATACTGAACGCAACCGATTCGCAACGAACCAGTGGCCACTCGTTAGGTGCAGACCAGCTCGGCCTCGGCTGTCGCTTTGTTTCGCAAAAGTCGATTTGGCGTCGACAGGAGATGTTGATAGTGGCTGTCGCGTTGCATGGGTTCACGTCCGGCTTCGCGGATAGCGTGTTCGAGTGCCGCCACGGTCTGCTGTTGAGGTGTAGCGGCGCCCGCCATGTGGAAGATCTTCTCCTCCAGGATAGTCCCGTGCAAATCGTCGACGCCGTAGCTAAGAGAAACCTGCGCGAGCGGCAGTCCCATGCTCACCCAGTAAGCGGTGAGATGGTCGAAGTTATCTAAGTAGATGCGGCTAACAGCGAGATTACGCAGTTGTTCAAAAGCCGAGGCCGGTCTGATGTGCGAAAGAACCGTGGTCTGCGGTTCGAAGGCAAAGGGAACGAAACCGGTGAAGCCACCAGTTTCATCCTGCAATGCGCGAAGCTGTCGCAAATGGTCAACTCGGTCTTCGAGCGTCTCGATGTGACCGTAGAGCATCGTGCAGGTGCTTCGACCTCCCATTCCGTGCCAGATGCGATGAGCATCGAGCCATTCTTCCGCAGTTTCCTTGCCGCGGCAGATCTGGTCCCGCACCCGGGGATCGAAAATTTCCGCCCCGCCCCCGGTCATCGAACCGAGACCGGCCTCGCGCAACAGCTCAAGTGTATCCCGGATAGACATGCGGAAGACTCTCTCTGCCAGATGTCGAATTTCGATGGCGGTGAAGGCCTTGATGTGCAAGTCGGGATCGAGAGCACGAATGGCGCGTATCAGCTCCAGATACCAATCCTTCTTTAACGCCGGATGCAAACCGCCAACCATGTGCACCTCAGTGATGCCAAGACGGAGCGCTTCACGAACCGCTACGACAATCTCATCGATCGTATGTTCGAAAGCGTGAGCATCCCGTTTTTTGGCCGCGAATGCACAGAACTGGCACGAGAGCACGCAAATGTTGGAGTAGTTAATGTAACGGTTATGGATGTAGGTGGCGAAGTTCCCGTTCTTTCGCTCGCGCACGACACTAGCGATTATCCCGAGAGCGTTAAGATCATTCGAGCGATATAATTCCAGCGCCTCTTTATCTGATATACGCCGACCGCTCTCGACCTTCTCGGCGATCGCCCGAAGGCTGTTAGGGATCAGCAGGTAGTTCATGAATGGCGTGAGGTAGCCCGAAAAGCTACGATGCACACGCGCTCGATTCGATGCAACAAAAAGCGCCGAATCCAAGTTCTATTGCGTCTCCCAGGCAAAAAGGCAAAGGGGGCGGAACTCTTGCGAGTATCCGCCCCCCTCTCAACCCCACAGTTTAAGATTCCTAGAAATCGCGATCCTTGGCCGTGCTCATGAACTTGACCTTTTGTCCGTTCTCGTCCGGAGCAGGCGGCATCCCTGGCTTCGGATATTCCGCTACGAGTTCCCGCTGCGATGTCGGGACCAGCCGCACGGCGCCTTTCGCATTGTTGCGCCAGCCATTCGGATCGGCATATTCCTCGCCAGTATGGTGCAAGCCGCTGACCTGATCCTCAAGTCCAGTCCCGTAATGTTGGTCGATGATGGTCGGAGTGACAAAGACCAGCAGGTTGCGTTTCACTCGCGCATTCAATCTCTCGGAGAAGAAGATAGCCGAGAATCGGGAGGTCGCCCAAGACCGGGACCTTGTTCCTGGCCTTGGTTTGTTCGTCCTGGAGCAAGCCACCGATCGCAAGAGTGTCGCCGGTCTTGATCAGGACATTTGAATCGAGCTTACGAGTGTCGATAATCGGGCTGTTGACCGTCGCGCCAGCGAAAACGAATGTCGAATCGCCGACTTTATTACTAATCTCCGGTTGCACTTTTAGGGTGATATAGCTGTCCTTGTTGATCAACGGCGTCACGGCAAGCGTGGTTCCGAATGTCTTGTCCTGGAAACCGCCAAAGACTGCTGTCGCGGTCTGTTCGTTGAAGTTCAGCTGTGGCACCGGTTGATTGCGAGTGATCTCGATTGTCGCCTTCATGTTATCAGCGGTGACGACACGCGGGTTGGCAAGAAATTGTGCGTCGTTATCTTCATTAAGCGCTCGAAGCGTGACCGACAGCTGCGGCGCCGAGAGAATGGCGAACTGGCCGGCAAGTGCCTGGAGACCCGGGGAGAAAAAGAAATCGCTTGCCTAGCAAGTTTCCCGTAAGAGGGTCGAATGTAGCCTGCGGCTGGTGTTCCGGGAACCGATGGTCGTGGTCCCGTCGGCGTTGACCGTAGTCGTAGGCGGTCCGGCTGGGTGCTGCCTGCATATTTGATAGTCTGAGGCGTGCTTGCGCTGCCGACCACGCCAGCCCAATTGATTCCAAAACTCTGTCTCGGATTGGCCGTCACTTCCACCAATCGCGCTTCGATCATCACCTGCTTGGTCGGTTTGTCGATCTGGACCAAAAGTTTCCGGACATTGTCGATGTTGCTGCGGGTCTCACGATAGAAAATCGTGTTCGTCCGCTCGTCGATCTGCGGAACGTCTTTGCTCGCGAGTTGTGATGCCAGGAGCGGTGCCATGTCTTTGGCGCGACTGTAACTAAACTGATAGCTATCGCTTTCGGTCGGCTCAGCCGTTCGTTCCGCCGCTGTCTTAATGTAGTAAACATTGTCGATCTTATCCATGAACAGCGCTTTGGCTTTCACAATGATCGCGATTGCCTGCAATGCCGTCACATCCTCGAGTCGCATGGTCACGGTGCCAGCGACAGCTTCACTAACCACCATGTTGATCTTCGCTTGGCGGGCAAGGAGCCGCAATACCTGGCCTACGTCATCGCCCTGAAATTCGCGTACTCCGACTCCGCCACTATCGGCGGCGCTTTCGGGTTCAGTGGCGGCAGGAGCACCAGCTGGATTGGCCGGGGAAATCATGGGCGCCGGGGATACATTTCCGGACGCTTGGACGACCATCATTTTGTTATTGCCGGAGCCCGAGCCACCTATTGGGGGCGGGACGACCTTGGCAGGGACAATCGGAGGCGCAGCCGGTTGCAGCGTCGTCATCGGAATCGGGCTCGACGACGGCCCCGTTGAGCTTGACTGCGCTTGCGCGATAGAGAAAAGACCGAGGAATGCTGCCGCTCCGCAGAGCATGTGTTTGAAACGAGTGACCATAGGCTTCGATGAAAGTTAAGGACTTGTGAGAGTGCTTAAAGCAGGAAGCAGACCATCCCTTTGCGGACAAATTGCCACCGCCCGCCGCCAGCCAAAGTCGTTCAGCGTGCCGAAACTGAATGAAAGAATCTCCGAAGTGCGCGGCAACCGGCTCCGCCAGACAAGGAGGTCAACGCCTGTCGCGTCTCGCTGGGAATCCTGCGCCTGCTACGCGGCGGTCGCAAAACCCGGCGTCGATTTCATGAAATCGGCAACAGGCATCTGATTGATCAACTTTACAATGCCGTCCTGCCATTTACGTCCAATTTCCTGAAGATACTTGTCATCTTCGTCGAGCCGCGCCCGCATGTTGGCCTGCAATGAATCGGTTTGGTAGCAAAGAATATCGACAGGCGGTCCGACCGAGACGTTGCTCTTCATCGTCGCGTCGAATGAGATGACTCCGAATTTCAGGGCATCTGCGATGTCAGTTTCGTAGGTGAAACCGCGATCGAGAATGGGCTTGCCGTACTTCGTTTCACCTATCTGCAAGAACGGGCAATCAGGCGTCGCGTGGATGCTATTGCCTTGCGGATAAATTTGGTGCACCTCAGGAGCGAGGCCGGCGATTTGCCCGCCGACGATCAAGTTGATATTAAAATCGAAACCGTCCGCTTCGAGTGCGGCGCGATCCCGCTTTTCGATCGCGCGAACCTTGGACCCGACATACCGCACAGTTTCGTAAAGGGTCTGTCGATTCATGATCGTTTCGACCGCTGGATCGTCGGCGCCGAGTATTAGATCTTCATCGATCAAGGCCAGTGTCGCCTGGGTGAGCGAGAGGTTACCTGAACTCAGGATGCAGATGACGCGCTCAGCGGGTTTTTCGAAAACGCGCATCTTGCTGCGCATGGTGATGTTGTCCATCCCGGCGCTGGTGCGTGAGTCCGAAAGGAACACCGACCCGTTCCGGCAGAGCATCCCGAGGCAATAGGTCATTGCGGCTCGCCCCGTTTTGATCCGACCACCCGACCGGTTACCTGTCGCATTTGAGCGTGGTGGGTCAGCACGTGGACCCGTCCGTCGCTCCCGCGAAAAAATGCACTCAGTATCCAACTGACCAGGCTGATCAGAATCGCGCCCCAGAATGCGCTGCCAAATCCGTCCACGTGAAACCCAGGCACCAATCCTGAAGCCCAGTACAACATCAACGCATTCACGACGAGGATGAAAAAACCAAGGGTAAACAAGATCAGCGGAGCGCTGAGGATGAGCAAAATGGGACGCACAAAAGCATTCAGAATTCCAAGCAGCAGCGCCGCCAGGATGAGGGCGCCGGTCGAATCATAACGTATTCCGTGAACAAGCCACGCTGCCACCACCACCCCGATCGCGGTCACGATCCAGCGAAAAACAAAATGTCTCATCAGTCGAAAACCAATGTGAACTTCATTGGGTCCCAATTGTCAGGGAAAATCTCCTTGTCAATCGAGGACTCTGAGGTAATCGGTTCCCAATCAAAGTGTCAAAAGCCCATTCTGTGCCGGATAAAACGAAAAATACCAGGAAAGAAGACGGTCCTACGTCGGTTCAAGCACAACCGGAAGCCTTCGAGGCCAAACCCACCAAGCCCAGGTCCACCAAGCCGAAGAGCACCGCGAAACGAGCTCGGAAAACTACCGCCACCCCTCGCAAGAAACCTGTCTCGAAAACCAAGATCGCAACGCCTCGGGAACCTTCGTCGGATGAGATTCGTCAACGCGCTTATTTCATCTCCGAAAGGCGCGCCGAGCTTTCGCTCCCGCCCGATGCCAATGCCGATTGGCTGGAAGCAAGGCGCCAACTCTTGGCGGAAGCGGGAATCGCAGCATCCTAACAATTCCGCTCGAGAGTCACGCGATCGATTCGATGGTCGGAATGCACTCCTTCACCTTGTGCAAGAGGTGATTGACCGCAAAAGGCTTGGCGATCAGACCGTGGACGCCGGCTTCTTTCAGAAGCTCCTGAGCCCGCTTTTCTTCGCCTTTGCCTGAAACGAGCAGAAGAGGCGGGACAATGCGTGGCGAGATGGCGTGATTGTAAACTTTACCGATTAAGAAAAAAAGCATCGCGCCGTCGATCATCGGCATTTGGAAATCGAAGATCAACAGATCGTAATTCTTTTTCAAAGCGAGTTCGAACCCATATTCCGGGTTGGGAGATGTGTCGACTTCGCAGCGGAGAAACGACGTTAACGCCTCACGCATTACGCGCATTAAGCTGACGTCGTCATCCACGATGAGAATTCGCTTTGCCTTGCCGTTGCTCACGATTGGACGCTTGCGCAGAAGCATGCACGGTTTCAAGCTCTAAACAATGCCAGAAAGGATTCGATATTGATGGACGACGCTGCTGCTCAACTGGCTGCGGCACTCCGTGAGCGTCTCGCGATCGTTGCTGACGAGTCGAGCCGACGCGACGTCGCTGGGCACATCGCGCGACTGAGACAGATTTCGGAGCGAATCAACGACCTTCAGGATCGCCTGCCAAGGCCAGTGGACCCGCAGCTCGCGCACTTTCTCGCGCGGTCCAGCTACGGCAAGGCGCTGGAGTTTCTCGAAGCCGACTCAAGCGGGTAGCAACCGTTGTTTCCTCGGGCCGCAACCGTCGTTGCAAAAATCAGCGCGAATACAACTCTACGATCAACTGCTCGTTGACCATCGGTTGCATTTCATCGCGCGAGGGAATACGCGCGACCTTCCCGCTGAAAGCGTCGCGGTTTGCCACGAGCCAGTCGGGGACCGGCGCTATCTGAGTGAGTTCAAGGTGGCGCAAAGCGAGTTGACGGGATTTCGGTTTGTCCTTCACCACGACTTCATCTCCCGCCTTCACATTAAAGGAAGCGATGTCCACTTTCCGCCCATTCACCTGCACGTGACCGTGCGAAACGAGCTGGCGCGCCGCGCTCCGCGTATTCGCCAGACCGAGACGAAAGATGACATTGTCGAGGCGGGTTTCCAAAAGCTGCAAGAGCGTTTCACCGGTCACACCGCGCCGGCGTAGCGCGATCTCGAAAATGCGGCGAAACTGCCGCTCGAGAAGCCCGTATTGATAACGAAGCTTCTGCTTTTCACCAAGCGCGACCGCGTAGTCGGACTGTTTACGGCGCGATCCTTTCGGGCCGTGCATTCCAGGTGGATAGTTCTTGCGCTCGAGCGCTTTCGCAGGTCCAAAGAGCGGCACGCCATAGCGGCGGCTGACTTTTGTTTTCGGTCCGGTGTATCTGCCCATGAAGTTGTAAAAGTGTGAGAGTTGGGAGAACCGGGTCAGACCCGGCGTTGTTTCGGCGGGCGGCAACCGTTGTGCGGGACTGGCGTGACGTCCCGGATCACCGTGAGATCGAGGCCGATGGCCTGCAAAGCCCGAACGGCGGATTCCCGACCGGCACCGGGACCTCTGACGAGGACTTCCACTTCCTTCAATCCATGACCCATCGCCTGACGGGAGGCATCCTGCGCGACCATCTGCGCAGCGTATGCGGTGCTTTTGCGCGATCCCTTAAAACCGACTTTGCCTGCGCTCGACCAGCCAATCACGTTCCCATTGAGGTCCGTGATCGTAACAATGGTGTTATTAAAGGTGGAAAGAACGTGCGCCACGCCGGAATGCACATTCTTGCTTCCCTTCGCTTTGATAATCTTGGGCTTCTCGACGTCATTCGGATCGAGAGACAGATTCTCCTTCGGAGCCTCAACGAGCGTTGGGACTTCTTTTTTTGCCTTTGCCGGTTTTTTCTCGGGCTTTGGCGCGCCTTCCTTTGTCTTCGGTGCTGGATCGGCTGACGAGATTGCTGGCATCGAATCGGAAACGGCATCGACGGAAACGGTCCCTTGTTCTTCTACGCCGTCGGAAATCGCGGCATCCACCTTATCTGGAGATGCCTTTGGAGTTTTTGCTTTCGGCTTCTCGCCGCCTGCGGCTTTCGCCGGTTTTTTGGATTCTGCCATTGCTATAATTTGTTAGGCCAGCGCACTAAACTTTGCCAGCCTTTGCGTCCTTGTTGCGGATGACGCCCACTGTCTTGCGCGGTCCTTTTCGTGTCCGCGCATTGGTTGACGTGCGTTGTCCGCGCACCGGCAATCCTCTGCGATGACGAATTCCGCGATAACAATTAATCGCCTGGAGGCGCTTGAGATTTCCTTGCAATTCCCGGCGCAGATCGCCTTCGATCAGCAGCTTGTTTGCGGAAATGATCTGGATAATTTCGTTGATCTGCTGTGGCGAAAGATCCTTGGCTCGAAGATTGGGGTCGATGTTGGCTTGTTCAAGAACACGCTTCGCGGTCGAAGGTCCGATTCCGTAGACGTAGGTGAGAGAGGCTTCGATGCGCTTCTCGGACGGAATTTCTACTCCCAGTAATCTCGGCATAAGTTTCCTATCCCTGACGCTGCTTGTGGCGAGGGTTCTTGCAGATCACGCGCACAACATTCTTGCGCTTGACGATCTTACACGCTTCACAAAGTCTTTTTACTGATGGTCGTACTTTCATGGTCCACGAGACAAAAAAAGCGGAGACAGCTCCGCGTTGTCACCGATGGCGGAACGTAATCCGCCCTTTCGACAAATCGTAGGGTGAAACTTCTAGCATAACTTTATCGCCTGGCAAGATACGAATGAAGTGCAGCCGCATCTTCCCCGAAATATGCGCCAAAACCCGATGCCCGTTGGGCAGTTCAACGCGAAACATGGTGTTGGGCAGCAGCTCGACAACTTTGCCCTCTACTTCAATTGCGTCTTTCCGCGCCATGTCAGGATCTCGGGCTCAGCCTTCGTGATTAGGACCGTATGTTCGAAATGCGCCGAGGGCATTCCGTCCGCCGTGCAAACCGTCCAGCCATCATCAAGCAATCTGACGGAGGCGGTGCCAAGATTAATCATTGGTTCAATCGCAAGTGTCATGCCAGCCCTCAAACGTGGGCCGCTGCCGCGCTTCCCGTAGTTGG
The DNA here is from genome assembly GCA_963763995.1 of uncultured Verrucomicrobiae bacterium. Classification (GTDB taxonomy): domain Bacteria; phylum Verrucomicrobiota; class Verrucomicrobiia; order Chthoniobacterales; family UBA10450; genus CAVTTH01. Next base: position 238,655 of record CAVXQL010000007.1, read on the forward strand.
GAACCTGCGGTTCTTCATGCAATTTTCGCCCGACTCCGTGACCGACAAATTCCCGGACGACTGAGAAATGATTACGCGCGGCTTCGTTCTCGATTTCCGAGCAAATGTCGCCGAGCCGGACACCATCATGCGCAAAAGTGATCGCCCGCCGCAACGCGTTTTCCGTCACCTGAAGCAGCTTCTCTGTTCTCTCATCAATCACGCCAACCGCCACGGTCGAGGCGGTGTCTCCGACCCACCCATTTTCCACGACCCCGATATCCAGTTTGACGATGTCGCCATACTGGATGCGGCGCGCGCTGCCGATGCCATGTACGATTTCATCATTGAGCGAAATGCAAACGTTCCCAGGAAAAATTCGGTGACCAAGGCGATACCCCAGGAACGCGCTTTTCACATTCGCTTCTCGCATGAGATCGGCTGCCGCTTCGTCGACTTCCTTGGTAGAGATGCCTGGGCGAACCATCTCGCTCACCCGGTCGAGTATCTCGCTCGCCGTGCGGCACGCCTGCCGCATCTTCTCAATCTCTCTGCCGGTTTTGATCGGAATCATACAGAGGACTGATCGATCAACCGCGAGATATCGGCGAAGACAGCCTCGCGATCGCGATTGCCGTCGATCCGGCGGAGCACGCTTGCCTTCTCGTAAAGAGCCGCCAGAGGCTGCGTCTTCGCCGTAAATTCCGCCATTCTGTGCTCAAGAATCGAAAGATCGTCATCCGCTCGCCTAACGAGATGTCCATCGCAATAAGGACAAATCGGACGCTCCGCAAATTTGGCGCTCGTCGCACTGGTGGTGAAGCCGCAGGACTGGCATTGTAGACGGCACGCAATTCGGTCCTTAACCGTTTCTGGCGAAACCTCCAGCCAGATCGCCCAATCCAAAGGGGTTCGGAGCCGATCAAGAATGCTCCGCAAGCTCTCGGCCTGCGAAACCGTCCGGGGGAATCCGTCAAAGACAAAGCCGTGCCCGCCGTGGAGTCGCAGCCAATCCTCGATCAGCCCGACGATGATCTCATCCGAGACCAGATCGCCCAGCCGGGTCGTCTCCGCCGTCTCCAAACCAAGCGGAGTTCCGAGATCTCTTTCACGGCGAAGAATCGCGCCCGGAGAAGTAACTGGAATTCCGAATTGATGGGTAATCATCTCGGCTTGGGTTCCCTTTCCAGAACCCGGCGCGCCCAAAAGCACGAGTCGTCTTTTCACCTAGCGGCCGTAAAGGAAAATCGCCACTCCGCCAATCACGAGAACGGCGATTCCAACATAAAACCACATGAGCGTGCTCGCGCGCGCGGCCTCACCCCGATTGTAGGACGCCCGATCAAACCGGCCACTCCGGATTCGGCCCTTGCGAAGGAAGCCATCGTAATGCCGCTGGATGAGATGGGTCTCCACTTGCCGCATGGTATCCAGGATAACGCCGACGATGATGAGAAGGCTCGTACCTCCGAAAAACTGCGCAGTGATCGTCGGGACGTGCAATCCCTGACTGAGCAAGCTCGGCAAGATCGCAATTAACGTCAGGAAAATGGCGCCCGCGAATGTGAGCCGCGTCATCGTATAGTCGAGGAAATCCGACGTTGGCTTGCCCGGACGGACGCCTGGGATGTAGCCACCGTACTTTTTCAAATCATCCGCGATCTGCGATGGCTGGAACTGAGTCGCAACCCAAAAATAGCTGAAGAAGAAAATCATCCCGGCCAGAACCACGTAATGTGGCCAGCCCGACGAAAGGCTTTCGGCTATCTGTCTCGCCAACGGGCTATTCTTAAAGGCAATACTGACGATCGTCGTCGGAAAGAGAAGCAGCGCCCATGCGAAAATGATCGGCATGACGCCTGCGTAGTTCACTTTCAACGGCATATACTGTGTCTGACCGCCGTACATTTTCCGGCCTACCACTCGCTTCGCGTACTGCACCGTGATCTTCCGAACGCCTTGAGTGACCGCGATGACGGCAGCGATGACGACAAAGAGGAACAGGATCATCAACACGAGAACCATCGGATTAACCTGACTGGCGGTCGTTGCCGATGACGGCACAAATGTCTTCCATGCCTGAGCGAGCGCGGCGGGTAGTCGCGCGACAATTCCAATTGTGATGATAAGCGAAATGCCGTTTCCGATTCCCCGTTCCGTGATCTGATCCCCGAGCCACATCAAGAAGAGCGTCCCAGTGGTTAACGAAAGGACCGTGACCAAACGAAATATGATTCCCTGATCTTCCACCAACGGTGTTCCCATCCTCGCCATCGTCTCAGTAATGCCGGGGAGCATCGTGTGATAAGACTCGGGATGCTGAAATGAGACCGCGAGCAAGTACCCCTGGAACAGGCAAAGCACCACCGTGGCGTAACGCGTGAATTGCATGATCTTCTGCCGGCCCCCATCTTCCCGGGCCAGGCGCCCCAGCCGCGGGATCACCGCGGTCAGCAGCTGCAGCATGATCGAAGCACTGATGTACGGCATGATGCCGAGGGAAAAAATCGCACAGTTCTCCAGCGCGCCGCCGCTAAAAAGATTGAAAAGCGCCGCGACTCCTCCACCCGAACTTTGAGACGCGGTCCGAAACCACTCTTGCAGGACCCACTGATTTACACCCGGTGTTGTGATAGCGGCGCCGAGGCGCACTACCACGATGACCGCAAGCGTGAACAAGATGCGTCGCCGCAGCTCCGGTATCTTGACCGAGTTGAGGAAAGCCGAAACCATCGACTAAAATTCCTTGGAAGCCATCCGACGCAAAGATTAGCTCTTCTTCGGTTTCTTTTTTGCGGAGGCCTTCGCCTTCTTTGGGGGCGCTTTTTTTGCGGCGACTGCCTTTTTCCGAGGCGCTTTCGGCGGGCTCCCGGCTTCGTCGGCCGCACCCACCTCTTCCGGAACGCGTGGTCCTTGAGGAGCACGGGCCGCACGCAATGTAATTGTCCCTCCGGCCTTTTCGATCTTTTCCCGCGCCGAAACGCTGATGCGGTCGACTTCGATCGTCAACGCGTGCTTCAACTCGCCGCCTCCCAGGATCTTAATTCCGGCTCCTTGACCACGCACCAACTTCGCCGCGCGCAGTTGTTCCTCGGTCACGGTCGATCCCGCTTTGAAATGGTTCAGCTCATCAAGATTGACCACCGCAAACGTCTTGTGAAAGGCGGCGTTATTGAATCCACGCTTTGGCAAACGACGAATCAGCGGCATCTGACCTCCTTCGAAGCCGAGCCGAAGGCTTCCGCCCGAGCGAGCTTTCTGTCCTTTGTGACCTTTGCCGCTCGTCTTGCCATGACCGGAGCTTTCGCCGCAACCCAATCGCTTCACGCGGTGGGTCGAGCCCGGACGCGGCTGCATATTGTGAAGCCGCATCATGACTGCTCTACTTTCCCGTTATTAGTGACTCGAATGCCCCGAACTTTCAAAATCTCATCGCGGCGGCGCAACGAACGGAGCGCCTCAATCGTCGCCTTGACCACATTCGCGTGATTGCTCGATCCAAGTGATTTCGCCAGAACGTCGCGAATCCCAGCAGCTTCCACGACCGCACGCACCCCGCCGCCCGCAATCACACCGGTTCCGGGGGAAGCAGGGCGCAGTAGAACGCGGCCGCCGCCGAATTGACCGACGACCTCGTGTGGAATCGTGTTTTCGTGCAACGACACTTTTTCCATTGCCTTGCGTGCTGCGTCGGATGCTTTGCGGATCGCTTCGGCCACTTCGTTCGCCTTGCCGAAACCGCAGCCAACCTTGCCATCGTGGTCGCCCGCGACAATCAACGCGCTGAAGCTGAAACGCCGGCCACCTTTGACGACTTTCGCGCAACGATTGATGAAAACGACTTTTTCGGTCGTCTCGCCTCGAGCCGCTGCCGTTTTATCTGTGTGACGTTCCTGACGTCTGCCACCGCCGTGTTGTTGTGCCATGAAGTTTTAAAATTTTAGTCCGCCCTCGCGCGCCGCATCGGCGAGAGCTTTCACTTTCCCGTGATAAAGAAATCCGCCTCGATCGAAAATGACCTTGTCGACCTTCTTGGCGAGCAGACGTTCTGCAATCGTTTTGCCGACCGCTTCGGCGTTGGCCAGATTCGCACCGTGTTTGCCTTTGGCGAGAAGTGTTTTCTCCGTCGTAGCCGCTGCGACCAACGTGGAGCCAGCGTCATCATCGATGACCTGCGCATAAACATGTTTCCCGGAGAAATGCACAGCCAGACGCGGCCGTTCCGCCGTTCCGCTGACGCGCTTCCTAATCCGTTGGTGAATGCGGTGCCGTATTCCTTTGCGATCGGTTGTGGCCATAACTACTGAACGGTCTTGCCCTCCTTGCGTCGAACCACCTCATCCGCATAGCGCACGCCTTTGCCCTTGTAAGGCTCCGGCGGATAAAATCTGCGAATATCTGCTGCGACCTGGCCGACGACTTTCTTATCGATGCCCTGAATCGTGATCTTCGTGTTTTCCGCGACCGTAATTTTGATTTCCTTTGGAATTGGAAACAAAATCGGATGTGAAAATCCGAGGCTGAGGTTCAGGTTCGAGCCCTGCACGGCGGCTTTGAAACCGACGCCCTGAATTTCCAGCTGCTTGGAAAAGCCCTCGCTCACGCCCAGCACCATGTTGTGCACGAGGCTGCGCGAAAGACCATGTAGTGCCTTGACGCTGCGGGTCTCCGCTCCGCGTACGACGGAAACGCGATTGTCGGTGACGCTCGCCTTGATGTCGCGGGGCAATGTCCAATTCAGTTTGCCTTTCGGGCCCTCGACTTTGACGACGCCGTCAGGGCCGATGTTCACCTTCACCTTATCGGGAATCGCAACCGCCAATTTTCCAATCCGTGACATAACTTCAGAGCGCGCTTACCACACGAAAGCCAGCAGCTCGCCTCCCACGTTTTGTTTTTTTGCTTCGCGGCCGGACAAAATCCCACGCGGCGTTGAGAGAATCGAAATACCCATGCCGCCAAGGACACGCGGAATTTCCTTCGCGCCGACATAACGGCGCAAACCAGGACGACTCGCCCGTTTCAGTCCCGTGATCGCGCTGGTCCGATTCGCAATCTTGTTCGTAATCTTAATCCGCGGATGCGCCGCCTCGGTGTCCACGGAATATTCTGTGATGTATCCCTCTTCCTTCAAGATCCGAACGATCTCGGCTTTGATTTTCGAATACGGGACGAACATCTCGTACTTTCCTGCGGCCGCGGCGTTGCGCACGCGGGCAAGGAGATCGGCAATAGGATCGGTAACAGTGCTCATCAAATTTATGCAGGTTGCGCGACGGCGGCAGGCTTTCGGGCCCGGTCGCTAAACGGCATTCCCATTTCGCTCAGGAGCGTCTTGGCCTCCTCGTTTGTCCGCGCGGTGGTGACGATGGTAACATCAAATCCGATGTTGCGCTTGATTTTATCCAGCTCGACTTCCGGAAAGATCGATTGGTCGGAAACGCCGATCGTGTAGTTACCGTGCCCGTCGAAACCCTTCGGTGAGACTCCGCGAAAATCGCGGATCCGCGGGAGCGCCGTCTTGATCAAACGCTCGAGGAATTCGTACATGTGCGCGCCGCGGAGAGTGACCTTCGCGCCGATAGCCTGTTCCTTGCGCAATTTGAAATTGGCGATGCTTTTCTTGGCCCGTGTTTCCGATGGCTTCTGTCCGCTGATCAAAGCGAGTTCGGTTTTGGCATCTTCCAGAGCCTGCTTCACATCAGATTGAGAGCCAATCGAGGTGTTGATGACAACTTTCTCGACCTTCGGAATCTCATTCACGTTCTTGTACCCGTGCTCTTTTTGCAGAGCGGGAACGACACGGTCTTTGTAATCCTGGTAAAATTCGTTTTCCATCGCTTAGGCCTTTTCCTTCTTCGCTGGCTTCTCTTTGTCCTTGGCGGCCTTTTTCTTCGCGGCTTTCCCTTTACCCGCCTTCTCACCACGATCTAGCACTTTCACATTCGAGATGTGGATCGGACCCTCGCGTTCCGCGATCGTCCCCTGGGGCTGGTCCTGCGACTTGCGCAAGTGTCGCTTGATTATTCGCACGCCTTCGATCAGCACGCGCTGCTTGCGAGCGATCACTTCGAGCACTTTACCGGAAGAACCTTTGAAGTTCCCGGAAATGACCTCGACGTGGTCGCCTTTGTGAACGTGCAGTTTGATGCGGTTCATAGCACTTCTGGAGCAAGCGAGACGATTTTCATGAAATTGCGCTCCCGCAGTTCGCGCGCAACCGGTCCGAAAATACGGGTGCCGCGCGGATTCAAATCTTTATCGATGATGACGATGGCATTGTTATCAAAGCGCAACAGCGAACCGTCGCTGCGGCGGATTGGCTGCCGGGTGCGAACGAGGACCGCACGCACGACCTCGCCCTTTTTTACAGTGCCGGTCGCGCTTGCCTCTTTCACGTTCGCGGTGATCACATCGCCTATCCCAGCTGATTGCGCTCCGCCTTTGCCGATCACGCCAATCATCGTCGCCATCCGCGCACCGCTGTTATCAGCCACATCAAGTCTGGATCTGAGATAAACCATAAAATTCTCCTCTTCCGTTTTCCTCTACTTCTGGACGATCTCGACCAGCCGCCAACGCTTGAGCTTGCTTAACGGGCGCGTTTCCATGATGCGAACCATGTCGCCGGTCTTGGCCTTGTTCTCTTCGTCGTGCGCGTAAAATTTCCTCATCTGCTTAACGATCTTGCCAAAGCGATTGTGCGGAACGCGCGTCACCGTCCGCACCACGATCGTCTTATTCATTCCGCTCGAGATCACCTCGCCGGTCCGCGTCTTGCGCGTCGCGCGCTTGGCTTCTTCTTTTGCACCCGCCTCAGGCGCAACTTGTTGATTTTCTTCGACCATAAAATTATTTCCCCGCCGTCTTCGAGCGGCGCTGCGTGAGCGCCGTTTCCACCCGTGCGACGTCCCGGCGAAGGAGGCGCAGGCGGCTGGGTTGTTCGAGTTGCCCGCTCTGCTGTTGCAAGCGCAGATGCAAGCTTTCCTGCCGCAGATCGCGTTTTTTGGTCATTAGTTCGTCAGAACTCATCTCGGAAATCTCTTTGAATTTCATAATTCGTTAGGCAGCGATGTGATGCCGCGTTAAAAATTTCGTGCGCACGGGCAATTTGTCGGCCGCCAGGCGCAGCGATTCGCGCGCGACCGATTCCGTCACGCCGTCGAGCTCGAACAAGATGTTGCCGGGCCGGACCGTTGCCACCCAATACTCGGGCTGACCTTTCCCCTTCCCCATTCGTGTTTCTGGTGGGCGGGAGGTCACCGACTTGTCGGGAAAGATACGAATCCAAAGCTTGCCTTTGCGCTTCATGTTGCGAGTGAGCGCAACGCGTGCGGCTTCGATCTGGATATTGGTGATCCAAGCGCGCTCGAGAGTCTGGAGCCCGAATTCTCCAAAATCGATCCGCAGATTGCGCGACGCCGTCCCCTTGCGGCTTCCCCGCTGGGTCTTGCGATACTTCACGCGTTTTGGCATCAATGGCATAACAAATTTCCTTCGTGCGGTGTTCTAAACCTCGGCCGGAACTGGTGGCGGCAGAGTGGTTGGCACTTCGGCCACTGGCTCGTCTTTCTTACAAAGCCAGCATTTCACGCCGATCTTACCGTAAACTGTGTTCGCCTCGGCGAACCCGTAGTCGATCGCCTGGCGCAAAGTGTGAAGGGGGACTTTTCCTTCGCGGTACCATTCCGAACGCGAGATCTCTGCGCCGTTCAATCGGCCGGAGCTGCGCAACCGAATTCCTTGCGCGCCAAAATCCATCGCGATTTGTACCGCTTTCTTCATTGCGCGGCGATACGCAATTCGGCGTTCGATTTGCAATGCCACGTTTTCGGCGATGAGCTGCGCATCGAGCTCGGGCGTCTTAATTTCCTGAATGTCGATCTTGATCTGCTTTCCTTGCGCCATCTTCGAGATTTCCTCGGTCATCTTCTCGATTTCAGCGCCCTTGCGTCCGATCACGATGCCAGGGCGCGCGGTGTGAATGGTGACACGAATGCTATTCCAAGCGCGCTCGATGATGATCTTCGAAACCGCCGCGAAGAGCAGCTTCTTCTTCACATAATCGCGAATCTTGATGTCGCTATGCAGAAACGTCGGCATCTCCTGCGGAGAGGCATACCAACGCGAACGCCAATCGCGATTGACGCCCAGCCGAAATCCAATCGGATTAACTTTTTGTCCCATAATTAGTCTTTCGCTTCTGTCTGATTCTCATCAGCGGTTGCCGTCACTTCGGGTTTCGCTTCCTTTGGCTCAGCGGTTTTTTTCGCTCTGGGTTTTCCGCCGATCGCCTTCCCTTTTTGTTTCTTCTGCGACTTCCGTTTTTCCCGCGTCTTGATCTCGATCTCGTCGGTTAGGACGATCCGAATGTGGCTTGTGCGTTTGAGAATCTGGGTCCCGCTTCCGCGAGCGCGCGTCATCATGCGCTTCATCGTTGGGCCCTCCCCCACGATTGCCTCTTTTACGACCAACCCGTCAACGCGCAGATTCGCATTGTTCTCCGCATTCGCGACGGCGCTCTTCAAAGTCTTGTTGATCAAGAACGCCGCCTTTTTCGGACTGAAAGCGACGAGATCGAGCGCTGCCGAAACTGGCAGGCCCTGAATCGCACGCGTGACTTCGCGCGCCTTGAAGGGCGAAATCTTCGCATACCGATATGTCGAGCTAACTTGCATTTTATTTTAAAGTCACACTTTGGCGGGCGTCCACCTGGAGGGTGTCACCCACTTTTATTTTGTCCTTTTCCGAACCCAATTCTTGAATCACCGCGCCGCAAATTTTCTGGCGAACGTCCACCACTCGAAGGGTTGCGATCAACTTGTCGCCGCGCACTACTCGCAACGGCATTCCCAATTTCACCCCCTGCTTCTCGCCGAAGTTCCCCACCACCAGCGACCACTCTTCCTTCACGCTGATCACTCTGCCGTCCATCAATGTCGGTTGCGCCGTCTGCGTTCCGGCCGCCGCCTTCCCGAGCAACGCATTCGTGCTCCGCAATTGTGCTTCAAGCTCCATCCGCGCCTTGCCGTCTCCGCCCTGCGAAGTTTGCAGAAACTGGAGCAATGCTTCCGTCAGTCGCAGCATCTGGTCGCGATATTGTTCCCGCTCCTTCTGCTGCAACTGAAGATCGCTCACCGCTGTCAGAAGTCTCTGCTCAAGTTTCGCGCGATCCTTGCTCGCCGATTCCAGCCCGAGCGCTTCCATGCGCAGCTGCAAATCCGAGAACTTTCGGCGGAATAATTCCGCTTCAGCATTCGATTCCGCCAAACTTTCGGTCAACGTCTTCACTGTTTCTCGCTCCAGCGACAACTGCTTTCGCAACTCCGCGTCTTGCGAGAGGAGCGTGGCAGCGGTCACTTTCGCTTCCGCGTTTTCAATTTTGGATTCTGACAAAGAACTATTTCCCTCTGCCGCCAGTCCTCGAACCAGCGTTATGCAGCCCACTGCTAAGAAAGTTGAGAGTCTAAAGCTCAGAGTTGGGAGATTCATTTCTCTCACGCTCCGAAAATCTTTCTCTCAACGTTCAACTCAAAACTCTCAATTATTTCGTCACCTTCGCGGTGTGCGAACCATGTTTCTTAAAAATGCGGGTCGGCGAAAATTCGCCTAGCTTGTGACCAACCATGTTCTCGGTCACAAAAACCGACTGAAAAATCTTGCCGTTATGAACCAGAAAAGTGTGGCCGACAAAATCCGGCGTCACCATCGAACGCCGTGACCACGTTTTCATCGGTTTCTTCACACCCGACGCGTTCATCTTGTCGATCTTCTCCAGAAGATACGGAGCGACAAAGGGTCCTTTTTTCAACGATCTCGCCATAAAACAAAATTACTTTTTCTTGCGCCGCCGCTCCATGATGAAGCGATCGCTTCCCTTGTGTTTCGTGCGCGTCTTGAAACCTTTTGCGAGTTGTCCCCACGGGCTGACCGGATGATGCCGGCCGCCGCCACCCTTCGATTTACCCTGGCCGCCACCCATCGGGTGATCGATCGGGTTCATCACCATGCCTCGCACATGCGACCGTCGGCCCATCCAACGCGTTCGGCCGGCTTTGCCGCTGGAGACGTTCATGTGATCAACGTTGCCGACCTGGCCGATCGTCGCGTAAGCGTCTTCGTGAATGCGACGAATCTCGCCGGAAGGCATTTTCACCAAGGCATAACCACCTTCGCGGTTGTTCAGTGTCGCCTGTTGTCCAGCGCTGCGGGCGATCTGGCCGCCGCGGCCGGGGATCAATTCGATATTGTGGATGTTTGCGCCCAATGGGATCGCGCGGAGCGGAAGAGCATTGCCAAGATCGGGCGCGACGTTCTCGCCCGCACTCACCTTTGCGCCAACGACCAGACCATCCGGTGCAAGGATGTAACTGAGTTCGCCGTCCGTGTACTTAATAAGAGCAATGCGCGCGGAGCGGTTCGGATCGTACTGGATAGCGGTCACTTCCGCGACGATGTCGCGCTTGCGACGCTTGAAATCGACCTTGCGATATTTCTGTTTGTGGCCGCCACCGATGTGACGCGACGTCAGCCGGCCAGTGTTATTTCGGCCGCCGGATCTCTTCTTCGGCTCGAGAAGGCTCCTGGCCGGCTTCGACGACTTGGTTAGCTCCTGGAAAGCCGGGAGCGAACTGAAACGCAGAGTTGGAGTGAGTGGGCGAAAATTGCGCAGGGCCATAATGAATTAGACGAGTTCGATTTTCTCGCCCTCCTTCAGAGTTACGATCGCCTTCTTCCAATGTGCCTTGCGGCCAAAGTTGGCGGTGCGCTCGCGCTTCTTCTTGCCGGCATAGTTGCAGGTGTTCACGTCGACAACCTTCTTCTTAAAGAGAAACTCAATCGCGTGCTTGATCTGCAACTTGTTCGCCCGCGGATTAACGCGAAAGACGTACTTGTTCAGCTTCTCGCTCATGAGCGAGGCCTTTTCCGTAAGCTGCACGGTCTGGATCAAATCGTAGGGCTCGTTCATTCGCGGTTCGTCCTTTCAGCCAGATGCTCGAGCGCTTTTTGCGTAACTAGAATCTTATCAAAAGCCAGCAACTGCTCCGTGTTCACGTCTGCGGCTGTGGCCAGCAAGACCGGCTTCACATTGCGCGCGGACTTGTAAGTCTTATCGTCGAACGCATCGGAAATCAGCAGGACCTTGCGCGCGTCGATTTGCTTCTTCACCAACGCGATGAACGCCTTGGTCTTGATTTCGCTGACCGCAAAACTGTCGATCGTCAGGACGTCACCGGCGTTGATTCGTTCTGTCAGCGCCTTGCGAAAAGCGAGACGCCGGGTCGATTTGGAAACCTTCTTCGTATAATCGCGCGGCTTCGGACCGAAGACCACGCCACCAGTGCGCCAGACGGGCGATGACTTGTAACCGGCACGCGCGCGACCGGTACCTTTCTGTCGCCACGGTTTCGCCCCGGAAAAATTCACCTCCGCTTTCGTCTTCGTGTTCGCTGAGCCCGAACGGCGCGCGGCGCGCATGGCCACGACGACATCGTGGACAGCCTGCGTTCCCCGACCACCTTCGATCAGCTCGAACTTCGCCTCCTTCGCTGCGGCTGCGGTTAAAACTTTAGCGCTCATTTGCTGGCGGTCACCGGTTTCTTGATCGCTGGCCGGACGACGACGTAGCTACCGGTTGCTCCCGGAACTGCCCCGCTAATCAAAATGACTTTCTCGCCTTCGCGCACTTGAACGACCTGCAGATTTTGCACGGTCACGCGCTCGTCACCCATATGCCCGGGCATGCCCATGTTCTTCCAAATGCGACCCGGTGTGGAGCGATTGCCGATGGCGCCGTTACGGCGATGCGTCTTGGAACCATGCGCCGCACCTTGCCCATGAAAGTTGTGCTTCTTCATCACTCCCTGAAACCCTTTGCCTTTCGACCGGCCGATTACGTCGACCCAGTCCCCGGGCTGGAACTGCCCGATGCTCAAATTGACCTCACCTTCAGGCGCGTCACTGGCGAGCCGAAATTCGCGAATCATCTTCTTCGGCTCGGAGCCAGCTTTCTTGAACCCGCCCAGCAACGCTTTCGTTACGCGCGATTCCTTTTGCCTATGAAATCCAACCTGAATGGCCGAGTAGCCATCGTTCTCATTCGTTAGGCGGCGAAGCAGCGTATTATCGCCGGCCGCGATCACGGTCACCGGACGCAGCTTGCCATTCGCGTCGTAAACGCTGGTCATGCCGATCTTTTGTCCGAGTAATCCGATGCTCATGATCTTGGTTCTTGTCATCCTGAACGCAGCGAAGGATCTCTCCACTACACTCGATATGATTTGTGAGATTCTTCGCTTCGCTCAGAATGACAGGGTTAAAGGTTTAAATCTTGATCGTAATATCCACGCCCGCGGGCAGGTTTAACTTCTTCAGTTCGTCCACCGTCTTGGCCGTCGGTTCGATAATATCGAGGAGGCGTTTGTGGGTGCGGATTTCAAATTGATCCATCGATTTCTTGTCGACGTGGGGCGAGCGATTGACCGTGAATTTTTCGATCAACGTTGGCAATGGAATCGGACCGGCGACGCGCGCACCGGTGCGCTTCGCCGTCTCAACAATGTCAATGGCGGATTGATCGAGCATGCGATGGTCGAATGCCTTCAGGCGAATACGGATGCGTTGTCCAGCGGCCATCTATTTCTCCTTCTGGTCGAGGATGGCCGCGACGAGCTGTTGTGGGACCTGTTCGAAATGCGACGGCTCCATCGAATAACTCGACCGGCCTTTGGAAAGTGAACGAATGGCGGTCGCGTAACCGAATAGTTCCGCCAGCGGGACTTCGGCGTGCACCGCCGTCAGATTTCCCTTCGTCTCAATGCTACTGATGCTGCCGCGGCGGCGGCTCAAATCGCCGCAGATATCGCCTTGGAATTCTTCCGGCGTCAGGTTTTCCACCTTCATGATCGGTTCGAGCAAAATCGGCTTCGCTTTCTTAAAGGCATCCTTGACCGCGAAAATCGCCGCCAGCTTAAACGCGAGTTCGTTCGAATCGACGTCGTGATAGGAACCGTCCACAATGTCGATGTGAGCGTCGATCACCGGATAACCACCGACCACGCCGTTCAGCACCGCCTCTTCGATGCCTTTCTTGCAGGCCGGAATATATTCCTTCGGAATGTTTCCGCCGACGACTTTGTTCTCGATTGTGATTCCCTTGCCGCGCTCGTTAGGATGCGTCTTGATGATAACGTGTCCGTACTGACCGCGACCACCGGATTGCTTGATCAGCTTGCCTTCGCCATCAGCCGGTGACGTGATCGTCTCGCGATAAGCGATCTGCGGCTTGCCCGCATTCGCATCCACCTTGAATTCGCGGAACATCCGGTCGCGGATGATTTCGAGATGCAGTTCGCCCATGCCGGCGATGATCGTCTGGCCGGTGTCTTCGTGCGTGAAAACCTTGAACGTCGGATCTTCTTCAGACAACCGCTGCAACGCGACACCCATTTTTTCCTGGTCCTGTTTTGTCTTTGGTTCGATCGCCATCGAGATAACCGGATCAGGAAAAGAAGGCGGTTCGAGCAGGATCGGATGATCCTCGTCGCACAGGGTGTCGCCGGTGGTGATATTCTTGATGCCGACGATGGCCGCGATGTCACCCGAGAAACATGTATCTATGTCCTCGCGTTTATCGGCCTGAATTTGAATCAAGCGGCTGATGCGCTCGCGCTTGTTTGTGCGCGGATTGTAAACCGTGTCGCCCTTCGACAGCGTGCCCGAGTAAACGCGGAAGAAAACCAGTTTGCCGACAAACGGATCGCTCCACAGTTTAAAGGCGAGCGAGCAGAAATTGCCGTTGTCGTCAGTGGGCGCTTCGATTTTTTCACCCGGATTGTCGGGATCCAGGCCGATCGCCGGCGGGATATCGAGCGGACCCGGTAGATAATCGATGACCGCATCGACCAGATATTGCACACCTTTGTTCTTGAAGGCAGACCCGCCAACCACCGGCACAAACTTGCCCGCGATTGTTTGCCGACGAATGCCGGCCTTCAACATCTCCGGCGTTACCGGCTTTTCTTCCAGAACAACGTGAGCGACGTCGTCATCAATATTTGAAATTTGCTCGACGAGATCGTTATAGGCTTTGTCGATGAGTTCTTTGTGATCGTCGGGAATATCGGTGACTTCGTAGGTCGAACCGATCAGATCGCTGTCGGAATAGATGACCGCCTTCTTATTAACAACGTCGAGCTGGCCCTTGAGATAATCTTCCTTGCCCAGCGGGATCAACACCGGCCAGGCATTCGCGCCCAGTTTCTTCCGCATGCTATCGATCGACATGTTGAAGTCGGCACCGACGCGATCCATTTTGTTAATGAACCCGATGCACGGAACCTTGTACTTGGTCGCCTGACGCCAGACCGTCTCCGACTGTGGCTGCACACCGGCGACCGCATCGAACACCGCGATCGCGCCATCGAGCACTCGCAACGAACGCTCGACTTCCGCTGTGAAATCGACGTGACCGGGTGTGTCGATGATGTTCACCCGCATCTTGATGCCTTCGTAATTTTTGAAGACGCCTTCCTCTTTTTTCTGCGTCCAAGCGCAAGTCGTCGCCGCAGATGTGATCGTGATGCCGCGCTCGCGCTCCTGCTCCATCCAATCGGTTACCGTGGTGCCTTCGTGCACCTCGCCGATCTTGTGGATCATGCCGGTGTAAAAAAGAATGCGCTCCGTCAACGTCGTCTTGCCGGCATCGATGTGCGCGGCGATGCCGATGTTGCGCGTTCGCTCGAGCGGAAATTTGCGGTTCGGCGAATTCGGGTTCGTCGACTTTGGTTTTTGTTCGAGCGTGGCAGGCATGGCAGGAAAATTTTTACCAGCGGAAATGAGCGAAGGCGCGGTTTGCCTGCGCCATTTTGTGGGTGTCTTCGCGCTTCTTAATCGCGTTGCCCTGACCGGAAGCGGCATCCTTGATCTCGTGGCCGAGCGCTTCGGCCATGGGCATGCCGCGGCGGCTATTTGCGTATTGCACGATCCAACGCATCGCCAGCGAAACTTGACGCGCCGGCGTCACTTCCATCGGCACTTGATACGTTGCGCCACCGACACGGCGCGATTTTACTTCAAGCCGCGGCCGGACATTTTCGAGGGCTTTGTTTAAAACGTCGAGCGGATCGACTGCATCCGAGCCTTCGCGCGATTTATCGATCGCGGTATAAACGATCCGCTCGGCCAACGACTTTTTCCCGTTCTTCATCACGGTAGAGATCAGACGCGCGACTGCCGCGCTTCCGTAGCGCGAGTCGAGCTTCTCCTCTTTTTTGTAAACCTTCCGTCGACGAGACATGGGATTTCGTTTCCGTACTTATTGGATAGCTAAAAATTATTTCTTCTTCGCGCCCTCTTTGGCCGCGGCGTCACCGCCCGATTTCGGACGTTTCGCACCGTATTTCGATCGACTGCGCCGGCGTCCATCGACTCCGAGGCTGTCAAGCGTCCCGCGCACAATGTGGTAACGCACGCCAGGCAAATCCTTCACCCGGCCACCGCGCACCAGCACGATCGAATGCTCCTGCAAATTGTGCCCTTCGCCGGGAATGTAGGCAATCACTTCCTGGCCATTGGTCAACCGCACTTTCGCCACCTTCCGCAAAGCAGAGTTCGGCTTCTTCGGTGTCCGCGTCATCACCTGCGTGCAGACACCGCGCCGCTGCGGACAATTCTTCAGCGCCGGTGATTTGGATTTCACCGAAACCTTCTTTCGTCCTTTGCGAATCAGTTGATTAATGGTTGGCATGTTGTCGAAATTAAAAGCCGCCCGACGTCAATGTCCGGGCGACAAAAAAACCGCTCAGGCCGCGTTCACGTCCTCACGCACCTGATGCGGGGAGCGAGCAATATAGGAACGATTTGTAGCGCTGCAAGAATATTTTAGCGCGTGTTCTTGTCTCTCGGAAAGTCTACGGCCGGACCACGCGCCAGTCATTTCTTAACCCTCGAGACCGCTCGCGATTTTTCCAAGCTCTTCCCATCGTGCATAGAGTCGTGCGACCCGATCCCGTGCGCTGCGAAGCTCGGCTTCGAACTTCGGATAATCGGCGCCATGCTCGACATGAAAATTCGGATCCGCGAACTGTGCTTCGATTCGGGTAACCTCCTCTTCGGCGGCGAGAATCGCAGCCTCGATTCCTTCGAGTTCGCGTTGCTCTTTCCATTTCAATTTGCGCGGTTTCTGAATGCTCGATTTTGCCTGTGAATTGGATGCAGCGCTTGCTACCGCGGGCGATGAAGCCAGCGCTGCTGCTCGTCTCTCCAAATAATAATCGTAATTTCCTACGCCATATCGCAGGACTCCGGCGTCTTCGAACGCGAGGATTGCCGTGCAAACGCGATTCAGAAAATAACGGTCGTGGCTTACAACGATCACGCTTCCGTTGAAAGCGACGAGGGCCTCCTCGAGTAATCGCAGCGTGCCCAGATCGAGGTCGTTCGTCGGCTCGTCCAGAATAAGAACATTGCCGCCGCGCTTGAGAATCTTCGCGAGCAGAACACGGCTGCGCTCGCCGCCGCTTAGCTGATTGATCTTCGTGTTAATGCGTTCCTCGGTGAAAAGGAATCTTCGCAGATATCCGCGCAACGTGAGGCTCTCTTCACCGAGGCGGACGTATTCACTTCCTTCGCCGACCTCCTCCCAAACCGTCTTGGCGTCATCGAGCAGCAATCGGTTTTGATCCACATAGTTAATCTGCGTGCGCGTGCCGATCTCGACCTCGCCGCTGGTTGGCTGAAGCTCCCCGAGCATGATCTTGAGCAAGGTCGATTTGCCAAGACCGTTGCGGCCAACAATCCCGAGCCGTTCACCGGCGGTTAAAGCGAGCGAAAAATTTTCAAAAAGTGTGCGGCCGCCAAATTCCATCCCTACGTCACGCAACTCGATGACGCGATTGGCCAGCTTCGGGGCCGGTGGAATGATGAGATCGACATCGAGTTCCACTTCCGGCGCTCCCTGCGCCGCCATCTCAAAGTAACGCTCCACCCGGTCCACCGATTTCGTCCGGCGCGCGCGTGGCGCTTTGCGCACCCATTCGAGCTCCCGTTTCAAAAATTTCTGCCGCTTGTGCTCCTGCATCTCCTCGACCGCCTGGCGCTCAGCGCGAGCGAGCAGATAATCTGTGTAATTCCCCGCGTAGCTATAGAATTTTCCGCGTGAAAGCTCGACCACGCGGGTCGCGATGCGATCGAGAAAATAGCGATCGTGCGTCACGAACAGGCAAGTGCCGGAATAGCGCGAAAGAAAATCCTCCAGCCATTCGATCGAGCCGGTGTCGAGATGGTTGGTCGGTTCATCGAGGATCAGAAAATCCGGACGCGCCAGCAATGCGCGGCAAAGCGCAACTCGACGTTTCTCTCCTCCGGAAAGGCTCGCGACAATTCGATCCGGCTCTGGTGCGTGCAGGTTTGCAATCAGACTCTTGATCCGGTGCTCCAGATTCCAGCCATCGAAATGGGCGATTTGATCGAGCACGATCCCGCTGCGTGCACTCTCGGCCGGCAGGCGTTCATATTCTTGGATCAAATCGAGAACCTGCTGCGCGCCGGCCAGAATGTTGCCATGCACCGTCGCGTTTTCGTCCAGCTCAAACATCTGCGGCATGTAACCGACGATCAGATCGCGCCGCGGGTTGTACGCGCCGGCATCAGGCATCGCAACGCCGGCCGCGATTTGCAGAAAAGTCGATTTGCCTGACCCGTTACGCCCGACGAGCCCGACGCGCTCGCCTTCCAGGATCGTCAGGGACGCCGAATCGAGCACAGCCTGGCTGCCGAAACGGACAACAAGTTCCGTCGCGCTCGCGACGGCATTTAAGACCGGCTCCGACATCCCTGCTCATAGCACATAGTCTGCTCCCGATCAGCCGCGTCCATCTGCCTATTGACATGTTGCGTTAATTCTGTTATTTCTGTCGTATCCGAAATAACAGATGACTCTGCATAATCTACCGCCGGTCGCTCAAAAATTCATTCTGCATTGGGGAGAGATGGGAACGCGCTGGGGGATCAATCGCACCGTCGCGCAAGTGCATGCCTTGCTTTTTCTGGCAGAAAAACCGCTGCCCGCAGAGGAGATCGCGGATACGCTCGGCATCGCCCGCTCCAACGCGAGCACCAGCCTGCGTGAATTGCAGAACTGGGGCATCGTGAAAATCATCCACCTCGCGGGTGATCGGCGCGACCACTTCGAATCGATGAAAGATGTCTTCGCCATGTTTCGCGTTATTGCACGCGAACGAAAAAAGCGCGAGATCGATCCCACCATCCGGGTGCTCAGCGATTGCATCGCCGAAGTGGGCAAAGCGAAATCCGCTGATTACACTCGCGAGCGCCTCTCTGATTTGCTCGGCTTTCTGGAACTGGGAGCCGACACCTTTGAACGCATAAGCGATCTGCCGACACCGGCAGTGATCAAGCTGGCGAAGTTGGGAGACAAGGCCTTTCGTTTACTTGGCCTAACGAAATGAGCTCGCCGCAAATTTCGCACATCTCATGAACTCAATCCCACGCATCGTTCTTGCCGGCGGCAGCGGTTTCCTCGGCCGCTCGCTCGCAACTTTTCTCATCGCAAAGGGCTACAAAGTCGTCGTGTTAGGCCGGGCGGCCTCTCACGATGCGGGGCCAGTTCATCACACTCGATGGGATGGGAAGAAAATCGGCGACTGGAGGCAGTTTCTTGATGGCGCAACCGCCGTCGTGAACCTGACGGGCAAGAGCGTGAATTGCCGCTACACGCCGGAGAACAAACGGAAGATTATCGAGTCACGCGTCGATTCGGTTCGCGTCCTGGGCAAGGCGATCGCGGAATGCGCGAAACCGCCAGCGGCTTTTGTTCAAGCCGGCTCGCTCGCGATTTATGGCGACCCCGGCGACAGCTGGTGTGATGAGAACGCCCCGGAAGGCGAGGGATTTTCAGTCGGCGTTTGCCGCCGTTGGGAAGAGACTTTTCACGAGATCAACGCTCCGGCGGTACGGAAGGCAGTGTTGCGAATCGGCTTTGCGCTCGGCCCGGATGGCGGCGCGCTCGCGGTCCTGGCACGACTAACTCGATTCTTTCTCGGCGGGACGGTTGGAACCGGCCGGCAGTTTACCAGTTGGATTCACATTGCGGATTTGAACCGCATGTTCCTTGCCGCAATCGAGCGCGACGATATTTCCGGCGTTTTCAATGCGACGGCGCCGAATCCTGTTACTAATGCGGAGTTCATGCGGGAAATGCGGCGAGTTCTTCATCGCCCGTGGAGCCCGCCAGTTCCCGCGCTCGTCGCTCACATCGGTTCCTGGTTCATGCGGACCGAGGCGAGCCTCGCTTTGGGCGGACGCCGTTGCACGCCGAAGCATTTCCTCGAGTGCGGATTCGAATTTCAATTCCCGGAACTTCGCGGCGCGCTGGAAGATCTTTTCCCTGGAGGATAAACTTGAGCAACGCGTCGCCCGGAATCGGCGGCTCGTCCGCGAAAAGCGCCATGGTGACTGGCGCGTTGAGCGACGCGGCGCGGCAACGCATGCTTACACATCGCGGGGAACCGCTTTTCCTCGCGCGTTGGGATCGCGCAGTTTTCATTCATTACGAAGCACAGCCGGAAAGTTTACAACAGTGCGTACCGTTCCAGCTCGATTTACGCAATGGCCGGGCATTCGTGAGCATCGTTGCCTTCACCTTGGTCAGAATGCGTCCGCGGATTGGCGGATGGGTCGGTGAATTGTTGCTAAAGCCGATCGGAACCCACGGTTTCCTCAATATTCGCACCTACGTCCATCATAATGGCGAGTCGGGGATTTATTTTCTGGGGGAATGGCTCTCGAATCGGATCAGCGTTTTTCTTGGCCCGCGGACATTTGGACTTCCCTACCGATTCGGAAAGATCAACTACGAGCATGATCACGAGCACGGGCGTTTGCTCGCGAGTGTTTGGGCGAAAGAAGGACGGTTCCGTTATCGCGCCACGGTCGAGAATAATTTCGAGATCTGCGAAGCCAATTCAATCACCGAATTTCTGATCGAGCGCCACACTGCCTTCACCCAGGATCGGTATGGACGGCGGCGCTTTTTTCGCGTTTGGCACGAACCGTGGAAGCAAGTTTCCATCAACATCGATGTCACGGCCGATGAGTTAATCGATTCCACCGGCGATTGGTGGCAAGGCGCACGCTGTATCGGCGCGGATTATTCTCCAGGCGCAAGCGTCTGGATGGGCTGGCCGCACAAAGTGGATTGATTTCAAAGGATGGCGGAACCAGCGGCTGAAAATCCCGGCATCAGGTGCGTTCCGTCCAGACGCCTCCCTACGAAAGAATCAGGGTGAGGCCACGTAGCTCTTTAGTTGGCCGCGTTTTTCCAGATCGATAAAGTTTTGTATTTCATCGATCCGCAAGGTCGGATCTTTCTTTTGCATTTGCCGATAGGTTTCGATTACTTCCAACTCTCCGGCGTAGGGATCATCTTTTTTTTCATTGCGTAAGAGTTGCGATTCGAGATTACCAACAATGAAAGCCGCAAACAAAATGGAACGAACCTGCTCCGAAAGCGCAAGGTTCACACGAAACGGAACAAGTTTCGCGTTAACGTTGATCGTGACATTGGGATTTTTTTCGGCGTATTGCACGATGAATTGCCCGGCCGCGCGCCCTGCCGGCGATTGCGGTTCCAATCGAAACACATGGATCGCATTTAACGCTTGCTCTTTGGCCGGCTGTTGAGTTTCAGCGGCGGGTAGTCGGACCGTGAAGAGGGCGAAAATTCCGACGGCTAGAAATGACGCTTTCATTACGACCAATGCATGAGACTAGCGGCCAACCCTGAATTCCGCAATTTGCATTAATGTTTGAACTACTTGCGTTAGACCAGCAATCGAGAGCGCGACGCGGCCGACTGACCACCGCTCATGGCGTGATTGAAACGCCGGCGTTCATGCCGGTGGGAACACAAGGAAGCGTAAAAGCGGTCAGTCCACGGGAACTGCGCGAGCTCGAGGCGCAGATCATTCTCGGAAATACTTATCACCTGTTCGTTAGGCCGGGACTCGACGTGATCAGACACTTTGGCGGGCTACATCGTTTCATGAGCTGGGACGGACCGATCCTGACTGACAGCGGCGGCTATCAGATTTTCTCACTCGCGAAGTTACGCAAGATCACGGAGGGAGGCGTCCATTTTCAAAATCACCTCGACGGCACGCCGACGTTTATCAGCCCGGAAATCGCAATGGAAATCCAGGCAGTACTCGGGAGCGATATCGCAATGGTCCTCGATGAGTGTCCGCCCTATCCGTGCGACTACGAGTACGCCGCACGCAGTCTGGAGATGACGCTCCGCTGGGCGAAGAGATGCAGAGATGTCGTAGTTGTCGCTGTCCCCAGCGGCAGAACTTCCACCCCCCTGCCGTCAGACACGGCACCAGCTACACGCCAGCTACTCTTCGGCATCGTGCAGGGCGGAACGCATGAAGAGCTGCGGCGCTCCGGTGCGCAAACGCTCGTCGAAATCGGTTTCGATGGCTACGCAATCGGCGGCGTCAGTGTCGGCGAGCCGGAACCGGAAATGATGCTGGCAGTGGAATGGACCGAGCCGTATCTACCCAGGGACAAACCCCGTTATACCATGGGTCTCGGCACGCCGCCGCAGCTTCTGGAGTTGATTGCACGCGGCATGGACATGTTTGATTGCGTTCTGCCGACACGGCTGGCTCGCAACGGCACTGCCTTTACCGCCAACGGCACATTGAACATAAAGAACGCCGAATTCGCGATGCAGAAAGGACCGATCGAAGATGGCTGCGCCTGCCCCGCGTGCCACGAATTTTCACGCGGCTACATCCGGCATCTGGTAAAAGCTGAAGAAATTCTTGGGTTGCGCCTAATCACGCTCCACAACTTGCATTTCTATCTTGATCTGATGGAGCGAACGCGCTCATCAATTGAAAACGGAACATTCAGGGCGTTTCGAAAAGATTTTGTGTCGAATTACAAAACGAGAGATACCGATCTGACGTTTTAGCTGCCCCCGTCTCTGGCGGCAGACCGCAATGACCTATCCCAGCAATCGCTGAGACAGCGGCAGCTACAAGAACCGAACAGTTACAATTGAATTGCAGGGACCGCGTTCGCGTTTAAGATGCGCCTCGCTCAAATTTCCTCAATGTCGATCTTGCATCCGTTTCTAGCCCAGGCTCCCGCGGCCAGCCCCGCCGCGGCCGCGAACCCGCTCGCCTCCTTCATTCCGATCATCCTCATCTTTATTATCATGTACTTTCTTTTGTTTCGCCCGCAGATGCGGCGGCAAAAGGAACAACAGCGTATCGTGGCGTCGTTGAAAACAGGGGACCGCGTCGTAACTGCCTCCGGCATTCACGGCATCATCACCAACGTGAAGGACACGACCGTGACGGTAAAGGTGGCCGACAACGTGAAAATCGAGATGGATAAATCCGCAGTGACGAATGTGGTGAAATCCGACGGGTAAGAGATTGGCCGGTTTCCTTTGAAAATAGCAGAATCAGAATGACTCCCGCGCTTACTTTTTTTGTTGGTCTCGTCCTCCTGATCCTTTTCGGCTGGTATTTCGCCACCGATTACGGGGTACGGAGACGCGTTCTCGCCACTTTGCTGATGGTGTTGCTCGTTGCCTTCAGCCTCGTCAGCATTTATCCGCCGAAGAAGAAGATCCAGCTCGGCCTCGATATTCAGGGTGGCACTTCGTTTCTGATTCGGCTGATGGAAGGCGACAAGCCAGTCACCAAAGCCATGCTCGATCAGGCGGTCGAAGTCATTCGCAAACGCGTGGACTATTTCGGCGGCGGCGAGCCTGTCATTAGCCCAGTCGGTAAGGATCGAATCTTGGTGCAAATCCCGGGCTTGGATCCGGAGAAGATTATTGAGGCACGCGAGCAACTTTCACGCGTGGCGAAACTCGAGTTCCGCATGGTTTACCCGGATAATGGGGACCGTCTCCGCGCCATCGACGCGGGCACCGAGGTGATCCCACCGGAATATCGGATCGAGACTTACAAGATGGATCGAGGCGAGGGTCAGCCACCGGTCATCGAGCGCTTGTTGGTTAAAAAGAAACCGGATCTCGGTGGCGACCGTGTGACTGAATCGCACGCCTATTATGGCAACGACGGCTGGACGGTGCAGCTGAAGTTCGACAGTGAAGGCGGGAAGATTTTTGGCAAAATTACCGAAGCGAACGTAGGTCACCGTTTCGCCATCGTGCTCGATGGCGTGATTCAATCCGCGCCGCGGATTAATACCGCGATTTACGGTGGCGACGCGATCATAACCGGTCATTTCGAGGAAAAAGACGCGCGCGGCCTAGCCAGTGTGCTCGAGAACCCGTTGCAGACTCCGGTGAGCGTGGAGGAGGAGCGAAGCGTCTCGCCAACCCTCGGGTATGATTCGATCCGGGCAAGTATTATCGCCGGTTTGGTCGGCTTGGCGCTGACTCTGGTGCTGGTTCAAATCTACTACAAATTCGCGGGCCTGATCGCGAACCTCGCGCTTATCGTCAACATCATCCTGCTCATGGGCGCGCTGAGCATGTTCAACTTCGTCCTGACCCTGCCCGGGATTGCGGGAATCATTCTGACGATCGGCCTCGCGGTCGACGCCAGCGTGCTCGTGTACGAACGATTACGGGAAGAATTGGCTCTTGGAAAATCACTCAAAGTCGCCGTGCAAGCAGCCTATCAGAAGGCGTTCAGCTCAATTTTTGACGCTAACGTCACGACGCTGATTACCGCTGCGATTCTCTTTTGGAAAGCAAGCGGACCTGTCAAGGGTTTCGCAATCTCACTCACGCTCGGCATTCTTGCCTCTCTGTTTACGGCGTTGATCGTGGGCCGGAATCTTTTTGGATGGTTTGTCGACAGCGGGAGGGTCAAACGCATCTCGATGATGCACCTGATCTCGGCGCATAATATTAATTTCCTCGGCAAAGGTTTCATTGCCGTGATGTTCTCCCTGGCATTGATCATCGCGGGGGCAACGGCTTTCATCGTTCGCGGCGACCGCAACTTCGGCGTGGATTTCAAGGGCGGCGATTTGGTCACATTGAGTTCGACGCACGATGTCACAGTGGCGCAGGTCCGGGAGGCACTGAAGCCGCTTCATCTCGAAGGCGAGCCGATCCAGCAATCCCAACAGGGCGGCAAGACTTACATCACGATCCGCAGCCCGATTAATACAAGCGAGGCGATCGAAAAACAGGTGATCCCAGCGCTGGCCCAGGCACAATTTAAGGTCGAACGCGCGGAGCGCGTCGGCGCCCTGGTCGGTGGCGAGTTGGCGAAGAATTCGCTTTGGGCGCTCGGGTTGGGAATTCTCGGGATTCTCATTTTCGTCACCATCCGGTTCGAACTTTCCTTTGCCGTAGGAGCCATCGTCGCGCTGCTTCATGACGTTCTAATCACGGTCGGCATGTTCTCGCTTCTCGGCCGGGAATTGACTCTCACAATGGTGGGCGCCGTGCTTACCATCGCCGGTTATTCGATTAACGATACGATCGTGGTCTATGACCGGATTCGCGAAGGACTGCGCAGCGGGCGAAAAGGCTCGATCGAGCAAATCATGAACGAGAGCATCAACCAGACTTTGAGCCGAACAATTCTCACGAGCGGTGTCACGCTGATCCCGATTCTATGCTTGTTCTTCTTTGGCGGCCCCGTCCTCCGAGACTTCGCGCTGGCCATTATTATCGGCGTCGTCGTCGGCACTTATTCATCCATCTTTATCGCTTCGCCGATTGTCCTCTGGTGGACTCGCGCGCGCGGGGGCGGTGCCGGCACTCTGCGGCGGGAATTGGCCCAGAAGGAAGCCGCGGGGAAGCTCCCGGGAGCCGTCTAAGGAAACTTTTTCACAAAAGTTGACGGTGACCGCTTGCCCGAGTAGGCTCCGCGTCACCGACCGACTAATGACTGTTCCAACCTAGGAAGAGACCCCACCATGCCAGAAGTTATTGTTCGTAAAGGCGAACCCGTAGACCGCGCTCTAAAGCGGCTGAAGAACAAGCTGGATGCCGAGGGAATCCTGGAGGAAGTCCGTCGGTTAAGGGCTTTCGAGACACCCAACCAGAAAAGCCGTCGTAAGGCCAAGGCCAACGCAAAGCGCGGACGGACGAAATTCCGCTTCAATCCCTCCTGATTCTGACCGGACCGGGGATTCGCTGTCGCCGGCGCTACGGTTAAACCTCTTTGTCGCACTCGCAAACGACCCGGAAACCAAGGTCGTTGCATGAGTAATTCGGGGCGTTCGAGCCGCGGGCGGTCGCTCGCAAACTGTTGAAGCGCGACTTCCAACTGCCCCCGCGATACACGCGCTTTATCCCTCCGGTCGGCCCCCGGGGATTTGTCTTTGGGGTACCACGATAGGGTTCAAAATAATCGAGGCACCACTCCCAGACGTTTCCAGCCATGTCATCTATTCCGAAAAAACTGACTCCGAGCGGGAAGGATCCCACTGGCGAACTTTCCGGATATCCATCATCGATGTCGCGATCGCTCCAGGCAAAGACGGTGTTTCGATCGGCGAAATTGGCCAGATTGTTGCGATGGGAATAATTACCCCACGGATACTCCCGATTGTCCGTTCCCCGGGCGGCGTACTCCCATTCCGCTTCGGTGGGCAGGCGATACTTCTTGCGTTCCTTGGTCGTAAGCCACTGGCAGAACTTCATCGCATCGAGACTGCTCACATAAACGACCGGATGGCGATCGCTGGTTCCAGAGGCCCGCTTTCGAGCGTGACCCGGATCGAACTGTTCGTATTGCACATTCGTGATCAAATGCCGCGACATGTAAAAGCGAGTGAGAGTGATTCGCGTCAAAGGGCGCTCATTTGGCGCCGCGTCAGGCGCTTCGGAACCCATCGTGAACTCCCCCGATGGGATAAAGACCATTTGGGCGCCAATACAATTCTCAAAGTTTGAGTAACGATTTTGTTCGCCGTCGGCGTCGATCGGTCCTTGGACTGGGACCGACTCCTTTGGAATCTCCTCTCTAGGCGCCGGCGCAGCGACTTTGATGGGCGGAGGGGCAACGGTCGTGGACGGAGTAAGCTGGTCCACCTCGTCCAAGAAAACGTCAACCATATCTTCCGCCTCACCAGGATCCAGACCGAGATTCTCGGCCATGTTGATAAAAGCGTCGCGCTGGTCATCCGTCATCGAACTGCGGTCCAACCCGCTTAGCTGCAGGATGCGCATGAAATCGTCCTTCGGATGAAGCGATCGGGGCCGACGTCCTGCCGGCCGTTCGGGCATGGGGGCAGCTGGAGCGCTCACTGCAGAAGCCCGTTTGGCGCCTTTCCTCTCGAGTTCGGCCTCAACGAGCGAATTCATCTCCTCCACGGACAACCCATGTTCCGCGCCAAAACGCCAGAGGCTCCTCTCTTCCTCCGCGTTCAACACGCCATCGATGAGCGCGAACGCGAGAAATTTGTGGAATTCGGCGATGGATTGCTCGTGCGCCCGCGCGGCAATATCGTCATCCAACTCGCGCCGCCGCTCAGGATCGAGCAGCTCGACGCGGGCTTCGGTCAGGTAGCGAGAGGACTCATCGAGCCCGGGCCGCAGAAGTTGGGTGAGCGGGTTACTCGGTTGGTTCTTGAGCGGAAGTTTTTTTTGCCACCAGCGAAGCAGTTCGCGGCAATGTTCCTCGATCAGTTCGTTGCTGGGATTCGAATCCGGATCCAGGCACAGCCGTTCATAGTAGTTTGACGATTTGTATTTATTCCATCCATCCCACTTTTGCGGATCGTCGGGTAATGGGATTGGAAATGTGATTTCGCACTTGACCATCTCTACGCGACTTTGATCGTCCCTAATCCGACCGCCGCCTTGCCGATTTCACTCGGCGCGAGACCAGTGTTGCGTTGGATCGAGACTTTCGCAGTGTTGCCCGCCGCCGACACAGCGACTTCGAGAACCTGATTCGCGTTATATTGATAGGTCAGTTCGACAGGCGAGCCTTTGGGAAGAAACGGCGGCAGTTCCACATCGCAAATTCCAAGCGGCGTGCACTCCCCAGGCAGCGAACTCTCCCCTTCGACCACACGAACGATCGCGCGTTCCATGTTTGCTGTGGCAGTGCCAAACGAGTTCTTCGTTGACGCCGGGATTGCAGTCATTTTGCGGATCATCGGGAAAACGTATTCCTCGAGCTGGCCTTCATCCCAGAGCACAACGCCCAGCGTGTGCGAAGTAATGTCAGTGACTTGAATCAGGCCGCCTTCCCGTCCCGAAAATTGCTGCCGCACGTCTTCTGACAGGAATTGCTCCCCGGAAACATCCTCTTCTTCTAGCAACGAGAGAACAGCTTGAAGCGCCGCGCCAATTGCGACCGCCTCATCCGGATTGACTTCATCGATGAGTGGGGCACCGGAGAGCTTGGAAATCATCTCGCGCACCATTGGCATCCTTGTCATTCCACCAACGAGCAACACCTGGTCAATTTCGCTCCATTTCATTCCCGCTTCCTGCATCACCATCTCGCAGATGGTCTTGCATTTCTCGATTAACTGACGTGTCCGGTGTTCGAAATCCTCCCGAGTCAGATCAACCTTCACGCTTTGCCCATTGTGACTATGGACAATCGTAGTGTGGGTTCGACTGCTGAGCTGAATCTTGGCGGCGAGCGCCCGGCTTTGCAGATCCTGATAGCTTGCCAGGTTCAGAAGCGGGTTTTCGCCGTGCGCCCGATCAAACTCCTCGGCGACGTGATTGACAATGACATCGTCCCAATCTTTTCCGCCAAGCCTGTGATCGCCGTTGGTGGCGAGCATTTTGATCGTGAGGCCTTCGATGCGCATGATCGTGACGTCGAAAGTTCCGCCGCCCAGATCGAAAACGAAAACGGTCTGGTCTTGATCAAGCTTGTCGAGACCGTAGGCCAGGGCTGCCGCCGTCGGCTCATTGATAATCTGGAGAACGTTCAATCCGGCCAATTGTCCTGCGGTGATGGTCGCCGTCCGTTCCGCGTCATTGAAATAGGCCGGAACCGTAATGACCGCGTCAGTCACCGGCTCTTTCAAGTATTTTTCCGCATCGGCCTTGAGCTTTTTCAGGATCAGCGCGGAAAGCTCCTCCGCGGAATATGTCTTCCCTTCGATTTCGCGCTGAAACTGCTCTTTCGGCTTCCCCATTTCGCGCTTCACGAAATCCACAACCTTTTCCGCCTCCGCCACCGAGTTGTTTTTCGCCAGCGTCCCTATGATGGCTTTTCCATCGTCGAAAAGAATGACCGAGGGGGTAATCCGTTCGCTTTCCAGGTTGGGGATAATTTGCGGTTTACCGTAAGCGTCGATATGCGCAACGGCAGAGAACGTTGTTCCGAGATCGATTCCGATTGCTTTTCGATGAGCCATACGCGTTAAAAAAGAATTTGGATTGCGAAGGACGTGAGGCCCTCCATAAATGCAGTTTCCATGCCGGACAGGAGCAGGAATTCCACCGAAGCGCCTTAAAGCGCTGGACAGAATTCGAATTGATTTGAAAGGCGCTAATTGAAGCGCTTAGCGATCACTTCCTCCGGTCGAAGAACTTTGCCGCGCCAGATGAATCCGCGACGGATCCGCATGACAATGCGGCCGTCTTCCTCGGCAAAATCAGAAGGCTCGTAAGTGACGACGCGGTGATAAGTGCGATCCACCTTTTCCTTCGCCTCAATCTCACTCACTTCGAGCCGATGCAGGATTTCCACGATGGAATGAATGCCGTTCTCAAGATTGTTGCGCCAGAGAGAAACTGGAGTCCCGTCCGGCTCACTCTGCGCCGCGGTTTCCAGTTGTGCCAATAAGCCGGTCAAGTCATCAAACAAAACGATGAGGTCGCGGATGAAAGGCTTTTGCAGCGATTCACGCAGGAAATTATCGCGGTAATCGATTAGCTCTTCGTGGAGCGAATCAAAAAGCCGCTGGTTCACACTTTCGGTATTTCGAATCGCGCTGATTTGGTCCTCCATTTTTGTCAACTGCGGCCCGAAATTGAATGCCTCCACCCGGGGCAAAGAATCGGAAATCTCTTGTAACCGTTTTTGCAGCGCGCTCTCAAGATTGTGCACCCGTGATCCCAAGGCTCGAAATTCCTGGATCATCTGGCTCATCTGCCTGCCGAGGAGGGCAGCTTGCCCTTGAGGCATAGCATCTTCCGAAAACGTTTTCTCCGCCTCTGCACTCAATTGTTGCATGGTGGACGCAAACTCGTCCTCGATATTAATCGGACTACCCATTGATCGATTGCCTTTTCTTGTAGAATTTTCTGATCGTCTCCACCAAACCCGGGATATCATGCCGGGGTGCCTCCAAGTCGGCTTTGAGGCCGTGCTCACGCAGGGTCCTGGACGTAACCGGACCAATGCTTGCGATTTGCATCCCTTCCGGCCACGGCAGTTCGAGAGCGAGAAAATTCTCGACAGTCGAAGAGCTCGTGAATGTGATTAAGTCCGCGCCTTCGTCCAATAATCGGCGGCGCGCGCCAGTAACGTCGCGCGTCTCGGCTACCGTACGATAAGCGAAACCCTGATCCACAATTGCTCCCAACGCAGAGAGTTCCTTCGGTAGCACGTCCCGCGCCTTCTCCGCACGCGCCAGCAAGATTCGCAGATTCTCCACGCCTCCCTGCTTTTGAAACTCGCGCACCACCGCCTCCGCCACGAATTCCTCCGGCTGAAGATCGACGTGGAGATGATAATCTTTCACGCGCTGGGCCGTCGCCGGGCCAATGGCGGCGATACGGGCAGCACCGATCTCCCGCGCATCATCATAAAGTTTGTAAAAGAGATCGAAGAACGCCGTGACCCCGTTTGGACTCGTAAAGATGATCCAGTCGTAGGCATGCGCGTCTTGCACCAGCTCGGCGAACGCGCGCAAATCGCTGGGTGGTTCGATCCGGATCGTCGGTAGTTCCGAAACATCGGCGCCGAGCAAGCGCAGTTCCCGGCTCAGTACCCCGGCCTGTTGCCGCGTCCGGGTCACAACGATCCGTTTTCCGGAAAGCGGACGCGGTTCATACCAGTTCAGCTTTTCTCGCAGCGAGACAACATCGCCAAAGACCACGACGGCCGGAGCCGCGAATCCCGCGACCTTCACCCGTTGCGCGATATCCGCGAGCTTCCCGACCAGCGTTTCTTGTCGTCCGGTTGTTGCCCAACGCACCAGCGCGACGGGCAGATCCGGTCGCACACCTGCCTCGAGCATCCGATTCGTGATTGCTTCGATTCGTTCCACTCCCATGAGCATCACTTGCGTGCCGCCGAGCTTCGCCAATGCGTCAAAATCGATCGAGCTTTCCGCTTTCTCCGGATCTTCGTGCCCGGTAAAAAACGTCACGTGAGAGTTTTGCTCGCGGTGCGTGATCGGAATGCCAGCGTACGCTGGTCCCGCGATCGCCGATGTAATTCCCGGCACGATTTCAAAAGGAATTTTCGCCTGCGCGAGCGCCTCCGCTTCTTCGCCGCCGCGACCGAATACAAACGGATCTCCGCCCTTTAAGCGAACAACCTGATTTCCCGCGGCCGTTTTCTCGACGAGAAGCGCGTTGATTTGATCTTGCGACAGCGTATGCGCGCCCGCCTTTTTGCCGACGTAAATGATTTCGGCCGTTTCCGGCGCCCAGCCAAGCATCTCGGGATTGGACAGGTAATCGTAAACGATCACTCCGGCTGCTTCGATGCACTCTTTCGCCCGCAGCGTGACCAGTCCAAGGTCGCCTGGCCCGGCACCGACGAGAAAGCATTTCCCGATCTTCTCTTTATCCACCATTGATTTGCTTGATCAGTTCTGCCGCAAGCGCTTCCGGCTCCTCTGCATTTCCGCGCACCGTGCGATTGTGGCGCAGTCGAGATTCCGGCTCGAATAGTTCGGCGCGAAGTGTCATCGCCGATGCTTCGATGGTTGCCAACACGCCGACCGGCGAATTGCAATCGCCGTGCAACAGGCGCAGAAATTCGCGCTCGGCTCGAAGGCACAAGGAACTCTCCGCGTCATTCAACCGGTCAACAAGTTGCTTCGTTTTTTCATCGTCGCTTCGAGTCTGAAGCGCAATTGTCCCTTGCCCGCCTGCCGGAACAAAATCTTCACGAGGCAATAATTCGGTAAAGAGTCTCGTTCCTTGAAACTGGATCGTTTGGCGTGTTGGCGCAAAACCGAGACGCTCCAGCCCGGCACGGGCCAGCACGAGAGCATCCCAATCGCTCTCGACCAGCTTGCGTAACCGGGTTGGCACATTGCCGCGCAATTCAACAATGCGCAGATCCGCGCGCTTCGCTTGCAGTTGATATCCTCGCCGCACGCTCCCTGTCGCAACCACCGCGCCGGCCCGAAGCGAAACAAAATCGCCCGGCGCTTTCATTATCAAGACATCCTCCACCGGAGCGCGCGACAGGACCGCGGCAATATCGAGATCCGCCGCCTTCTCACTCGGCAAATCCTTTGCGCTATGTACGGCGACGTCGATTTCTCCCGCCAGCAGCACCCGCTCGATCTCGGCGGTAAACATTCCCTTCCGGCCCGCTCCCCGGTCCACCGGCTCGTGCGTCCCATGAGCGGCTTCGTCACCACTCGTCTTGATGATTTTGATTTTGATTGCGATCTCGGGCGACGCCGTCCTCAGAGCGTGTTCGACCATTTCGGTTTGCGCACGCGCCAAAGCACTGCCGCGCGTGCCAATCACTAATGGCTGATCCGCGCCGTTCAAGATTCCGACGCTCGCAATGGGACTTCGGCAACGACGTTATGAGCGCCGCAATCTCTCGCTCGCAGATTCGCCAGGCTGCGCGAGAACCATTCGGAAAAATCCGCCACATGTTCAGCAATGATCTCTTCACCGGCAGCGATCTGCCGTCTTCGCAAATCGAGCGATTGTTCCGCAATCGATTGCAAAGAATCGATGTCGTAAAGATAGACGCCTTCCATTTCGTTCACCTCGGGAGCAACATCTCGCGGGACCGCGATATCGATGATGAAAAGCGGCCGATCCAATCGGTCAACCAGTACTGGCTCGAGCCCGTCGCGCGTGAGAAGCGGCTCCTCGGCTGCGGTGGATGAGATCAGAATATCAATCTCTCGACATTGATCTTCCCAGCAATCGAACGAGACCACGCAGCCGCCGACCAGCGCGGCCAGGGCAGTCGCTCGTTCGGCCGAGCGGTTGGCAATCCGAAGATCAGAAACTCCGCGTGAAGCCAATGCGCGCGCCGTCCGCTCGCTGTTTTCGCCCGCTCCCAGGATAAGAACCTTTCTTCCATGGAGCGCGCCGAAAATCTTTTCTGCGAGATCGACCGCGATCGATCCGACTGAGACTGCGCCACGTGTAATTTCCGTGTGTGTGCGAACTTGCTTCGCCACGCGGAATGCACGCTGGAACAGTCGATGAAGGTAAGGACCAGCGCGGCCACCCTCGCGAGCCAATGCATACGCTTTCTTCGCCTGGCCGAGGATCTCGGTCTCGCCCACCACCATCGAATCCAGACCCGACGTGACGCGAAACAGATGCTTCACACATTCTTCGGCCTCGTAACGATAAAACGCGGACGTATCGGCAAGATCGCGATCCGCCCCTTCGCGCGAAAGACATTCAGCGATTACCGGAGTGGAAATCGGAGAATCGCCCGCCGCATAGACTTCCACTCTGTTGCACGTTGTCAGCAGCAATAGTTCCTCGCAGCCGCTCGCGGTGCGCAGGGCATGAGCGGCAGTCGCAGGATCGGCGGCAAATTGCTCACGCGTCGCGACGTTGGCCGTGTGATGACTGATCCCGACGCAAAAAATGTTCATGACAGCGGCGTTTTCTGAGAAACGAAAGTGATCCCCCATAATACCGATATCGCCGCTGCAAAAGCGAGCACACAAAGAACGGCCACCCGTTTCGGCGCAATCACCCCAAAATGGCGCACCCACAAAATCGCGAAATAAATAAACCAGACGAGGATGGCACAAACGATCTTCATTTGCGGCAAGGGCTGGCCAGTGAAGAATCCACTCACCAGCCCGGCCGTGTAGAGCGCGAAACCGAGCCAGAGGAGCCGAGTGATCGCCGCAAAGAGATCACTCAAAGGCGGCAGATGATAAAAAATGGAATGCAAGTGGTGTGTCTTCAGTTGCCGCTCCTGGACGAGATACATCAAGCCCGCCACGCAGGCGAGCGCGAACGCGCCGTAGGCGATCATCGAGATCGAGGCGTGAAATTCCAGCCATGAATTCGCCGGAAGACGCACGCGATGGGGCACGTCGATCGGCGCGAGAAGCGCGAAGGTTTGAATTACAAAAACCAACGGCGCCGTAAACGCACCCATGAGCGAAAGCCGATAAGCCGGACCGACCAGCATGTAAATTAATGCGACCGACCAGGCCAGAAATACGAAGACTTCGAAAAGATTCGTGATCGGACAACGTCCGACAGCATGACCGCGCACAGAGAGGAACGCAGTCTGCAAAATGAAACCGGCGAGAATCGCGAAGAAACTGAAACGGCCCGGCTGAAAAACTCCCGCGCGCAGCGAGAGTGCCGTCCGCGCCACCGCCGCGAAATAGCAAAGCGTTGCGGCGATCAGGAGGAGACGGTCCATACGGTCGCCATTCTAAAAGTGGCACGCGCGCTTGGCAACATAAGGCGAGCGAGCGAGCGAAGATTGACCTTTGTTCTCGAGTCGCTAGCCTCCCGCCATGATTTCCGACGCGGTCGATAGACTCCGGGCCACTGTGCGCGACGTACCCGATTTCCCCAAGCCCGGGATCATCTTCAAGGACATCACGCCAATCCTGAACGATGGCGTGCTCTTTCGCGCGTCGATTGATTTGTTCCTCGAGAAGTGCCAGGGCAAAGCGATCGACAAGATCGTTGGCATTGATGCGCGCGGCTTTCTTTTTGGCTCAGCCGTCGCCTACCAACTCGGTCTTGGCTTTGTCCCTCTCCGGAAAAAGGGTCGACTTCCATACAAGACCGAAAGCGCGGCCTATTCGCTCGAATATGGCGAGGCGGAAATGGAACTGCACATCGACGCGATCAAGCCCGGCGAAAAGATTGTTTTGATTGATGATTTGCTGGCGACGGGCGGAACGTCGGCTTCGGCGGCTACGCTGATTGCGAAGGTCGGTGGCAACCTAATCGAGGCGCAGTTTCTCATTGAGCTCGAGTTCTTGCACGGTCGCAAGAAGCTCGACCCAACGCCGGTAGCTTCGTTCCTAAAATACTGATTGTGGCGGCGATCTCTGATCGTCGAATTTGGCACAAGCAACAGGAACGCTTCAGCTTCTAGTGGCAGGAGCAACTTTCGCCACATCCACGCTCTGCGACGATCACTTCCATCACGATTTCCTGAAGG
The DNA here is from genome assembly GCA_963763995.1 of uncultured Verrucomicrobiae bacterium. Classification (GTDB taxonomy): domain Bacteria; phylum Verrucomicrobiota; class Verrucomicrobiia; order Chthoniobacterales; family UBA10450; genus CAVTTH01. Next base: position 272,950 of record CAVXQL010000007.1, read on the forward strand.
GCGATCTGGTCGTGAATCAGATTCAATAATTCGAGCGCTCGCGCATCCGGCATGTGGTCGCAATGGAGTTCGATCCGCGAACGTTTCCCAGCCAATTCGGGATGCGCCGCCAGCATCTCGCCATCGAGGAGGAAGGAGACATAGGCGTTGAACTTTTCCTGGAGTTGATGCAGCCGTACGTCGGAGTCATCCCAAGGGCGAGCCTCCTTCATTACGAGAAGCACTTCGTTCCTTCTCTCGTCGAAGGCGAAAAGATCGATCACACCAGCGTGTTCGACGCCGGAGCCGATGGTTGTCGATGCGGGAGACATTTGTGGCCCAAGCATCTTGCTTGCTTCGCCGGATCGCAAGCCTGAAGCTTTTCTGCCCTAACTGCGCCGTGCACCGGAGGATTTTCAGCACCACACTGATCTGCACGCTGTTTCTCCACAGCGCTTCCGCTCAGTTCAATCCGAGCTTCCTCCAAAACAACAGTTACTGGGGAGACGGCAAGGCCGAGTTCAATATCTACGACGCGCAGATCGTACGCGACGGTCAACCGCGCCCGTGCGAAGCGCTCCACGTTCTCGTGCGCGAGGCTTTCGATTCGAAGAAGTTCGTCAAATCGAATGACGCAAAGCGTCCCGAAACCATTGCGGTACTGAAAATGAATCAGATCCTCCACGTGCCTACCGGGCTTACTGTTGCGCAACAGATGCTCACCAGCTTCTGGCGGATCGATGACGCACGACTCTGGAAATTTTCCCTAACGAGTAATGACGGACTCGGGAATACTTACAAGGAAGCGCATCGCGCCGGTGAGCAGTTCTCTTACGAATTCCGCACATACTGGGATGGCATGACCGACGGAAAAGAGGATATCACCCTGCCGACGAACGGTGTTTTCTACGACGAACTGCCTCTACGCGTTCGCCTCATCGATTTCTCGAAATCGAAGGGCGAATTCGCGATCCAGCTGGCGCCGACAATCATCAATTCAAGGAAAGACGATATTGGTTTTAAGCCGGCCAACGTTTCGTTTACCTGCGCCGCACATTCGATCGATGTGACCTTGCGATCCGATGTCGGAACCGATCATTTCGTTCTCGATCGGGAGTTCCCGTTTTTGCTCCGCGAATGGAGAGCGGCCGACGGCAGCCGTTTCAAATTGAAGCGAAGTCTTAAAGTTGTCCTCGAGAATTACACCAAAGCCGGCGACCGCGAGCGCGCGCTGGCCGATCCGATGCTGCAGCACCCTGATTGATTCTTGTTCCTGCTCCCTGATTCTTGCCGGTGATCATGATCCAATCGCTCTTTCCTCCCTGCCGCTGAGACAACGGCAGCTACAACGGGCAAGAGCGAGATCAGGATCTGGAGCAAGGGCGGAACGGACGTTGAAGCGGAAATGACTCGGGTATAATGAAAGCCATGGCGAAGAAGAAACGATCGACGCGGCTTACACTTCTGGGTCGAAGCGAGACACGCGTGCCGCAATCACCAGACGAGGCGCAGCTGGAAACTTTTCCGAATCCGAGCAAGCGCCGATATACGATCAATTTCGAAACAGATGATTTCACTTCGCTCTGTCCGGTCACGGGCCAGGCCGACTTCGCTCGAATCGCAATCGAGTACGTGCCCGATACCGTTTGCGTCGAAAGCAAATCGCTCAAGTTTTATCTCGCGTCCTATCGGAACGAGCGCGCCTTTAACGAAGCGGTAACGAATCGGATTCTCGACGATTTTGTCAAAGCGTGCGCGCCGCATGAAGTGATTGTCACTGCAGAATTTTCAGCACGCGGCGGCATCGGATTGACCGTGCGCGCGAAGCTTCCCGACAGCGAGGCGCGACCAAAGCGGACGAGTGTCCGCAATGGCCGATGAAGCGAGCCGTTGTGCTTTTGAGCGGTGGGCTCGATTCCACGACTACGCTGGCAATTTGCGCACACGAAGGATTTGAGCCCTACGCGCTCTCTTTCGCCTACGGGCAGCGTCATCAGATTGAGATGGCCGCCGCCCGCCGTGTCGCGACGGAAATGCATGCACACGAACATCGCATGGCTGAGATCGACCTCCGACTCTTCGGAGGGTCGGCATTGACGGATGAGATCGTGGTTCCCAAGGCGCGCTCCCAGGATGAAATGAAGGCCGGAATTCCGGTCACCTATGTTCCGGCGCGCAACACTATTTTCCTCGCCTACGCTCTCGCCTGGGCGGAAGTGATCGGGGCCCAGGATATTTTTATCGGTGTCAACGCGATTGATTACAGCGGCTACCCCGATTGTCGTCCCGAATTCATCGCTGCATTTGAAAATCTGGCCAACCTCGCGACGAAGGCGGGAATCGAAGGCGCGCACTTTCGCGTGCACACGCCCCTCATTTCGCTCTCGAAAGCGGAAATCATTCGCCGCGGCTTGGAGCTCGGCGTTGATTTTTCACTCACTCACAGTTGCTATGATCCGGGGCGAGACGGAATTGCCTGCGGGCAATGCGATTCCTGCCGGCTTAGGCGGCAGGGATTTCGCGAGGCCGGCGTGCAAGACTCAATTCCGTACGCAACAGAATGAAACGCTTCTTCGATATGCTGGTGCTGACGCGACGCGAACAGCGGCTCGTGATCGCAATTGTTCTCGTCGTGATGATCGTTACGGCGGTAGCGCACTATCGCATGGCGAGTGGGAGACGAACTCTACCACACCTAAAAACAATGGATCAAACCGGCGACGTGAAAACGCAGCTCTCCGACGATGCTGGATCGGAGCCGGCAAACTGATATCCGGATCAAGCTGAGCAGGCAGCAGCCTGAGGAGCGCACGAGGCTCGCATGTGGCTTTCGGCGACTCGCCGAAACGAACTTCCGCGGAACTTATTGGTCCAAACGAAAGCAATCGCGCGAAGAAAAGTTCGCGAGGCCGGGTCGCCCTCGCCAGCACGCGAGCCGCATGCGCTCTACCGAAGGATTCATTAGTGGTCCGTCAAGCCGGGAATGTGGCCGTAACCGATGAATGACGGACTCGTCCTGCCTTCGTCTGTCTTGTCAGGCCGAGGCATTTTGAAATCGAAAACGCTTACGCCGTAGCGCGATTCTCCTTTGTAAGATCGGCCATCGCTCGCGCCTACCATGATGCGCTGATTCGTTCCTCTTTCGCGGCCGAGATAAATCATCGCATGAGTGATCGGCGGGTCCCGCTCGATACTGTAGGTCCCCGTCCAAAAAAGAAGATCGCCGGGAACAAGCTCATCGAGTTCGAAAGTATCCTCATGGCGACTGTTAACCGCCTTGAAATTTCCGGCTTTGCGCAACCAGACATATTGCTCGCTCGAATCGCGTGGCACGTCACGAACACCATTTTTCTTCAGCACGTATGAGACGAAGCCGGAGCAGTCCATTCCGCCATTTGCAGGATCGGCAGAGCCGTACTTGTAATCGAGATTTTGCGTTGTGAGGTCGAGCGCAGTCCCGATCAATTTTTGCACCTCGGGGGGATAATTTTCGAAGCCTTTAATCTCGTTAGGGGAAATGGTCGCGACAGTGCTTTTCTTTTTTGCTGGCGCGGGTGAAGCACTTGAGTTCGGGATTGTAGATGACGTTTCACCGGGAGTCGGCGAGGGGCTTTCCGTTGGCGAAGGAGAGGGAGATTTCCTGCGCCTCTTCGATTTCGGAGAGGATGTTGGTTCGGGAGTCTCGGTCGGACTCGGCTTGGGCGAGGCCGATGGCGAGATGCGGTGTTTTTTCGCTTTCGGTGTAGCCGAAGGTTCAGCTGCCTCCTTCGCTTTCGCCTTCGGGGAACTTGAAGGTTTCGGCGAAACCGGAGGCTCTTCGCTTTTTTTCTTCGTCGTCGAAGCGGTATGCTTCTTCTTTCGCGGCGTCGGCGTCGGGGTGGGTTCGAAAATCTTCTTAATCTTCGTTCCTAACGATTCCTCCTCCGCGCGCGCGACCCCCACGCTCGTGCACGCGAGGGCGACCATGAGCACAAGGCGCGAGACCATGATCTGCATGCCGCCCGCTCGGCGCTCAGGTTGCCAGTTCGCGCAGAATCGCCTTGTTCAAGCGAATGCCGCCATCGAGATTTTCCAGCGGAAAATTCTCGTTAGGCGAATGCGCCCGGCAGCCGGGCAGAGCAAGGCCAACCAGCAAAGTTTCGACTCCAAGGATCGTGCGAAATTGAGTTGTAATCGGGATGCTGCCTCCTTCGCGAATCAGTGCCACATCGGCGTTGAACGCTTCTTTCAGGGCTCGCTGCGCCGCCTGACCAAAGGTGGAATGCGGATCGGTCAAATACCACGGACCGCTATGGCCGTCGGCGATTTCGAGCGTCACGCCCACTGGCAAATGCTTTTGCAAATGCTTTTTCGCCAGTTCGAGAATTTCGGTGCCCTCCTGATTCGGCACCATGCGGAAAGTAAGCTTGGCCATCGCGTGACTGGCGATAACCGTTTTCGTTCCCTTCCCCTGATAACCGCCGCCGATCCCGTTGATCTCTGCGGTGGGCCGCGCCCAAAGCCGTTCCAGTGTGCTGTAACCTGTCTCGCCAAAAAGCGCGGGCGCACCCGTTTCCTCCAGTATCTCTTTATCTGCATTGATCGGAAGCTTGCGCCACGCCTCGCGTTCCCAATCTTCCAACGGCTTCACCTTGTCGTAAAATCCTGCAATGGCGACACGACCTTCGCGATCATGGAGCGTAGCCAACAATTGCGCCAGCGCTGTGATCGGATTCGCGACCGCGCCGCCGTAAATGCCCGAGTGCAAATCCATTTTTGCGCTGGTCACTTTCATTTCCAACGCGGTGACGCCGCGCAAACCGTAGCTCAAAGTCGGCACGCCAGGAGCGATCATGCCAGTATCGGAAACCACCACAACATCGCAACGGAGCGCCTCCTTATTCTCCGAAAGAAAATTGCCGAGGTTGCCACTGCCAATTTCTTCTTCGCCCTCGATGACAAAATGAAGATTGACCGGCAGGTCTCCATCTTTTTCGAGTGCTTCCTGAACGCCGAGAATATGGGCGAGGATCTGGCCTTTGTTGTCGGTTGCGCCGCGTGCGAAAACGAAACCATCCTTCAAAACGGGATCGAAAGGAGGTGAGTCCCAGAGGTCGAGTGGATCCGGCGGTTGAACGTCGTAATGACCGTAGATCATGATCGTGCGACGGCCGGCCTTGTGTCTATTGCGCGCCCAAACGACCGGATGTCCCGGCGTCGGAACGAGCTGCGTTTCGAGACCGATGTCGGTGAGCTTTGCAACCAGCCAATGCGCACACTCGGCCACCTTTTCGGAATAATCTTCGTCGGTCGAGATGCTGGGGAAGCGGAGAAAAGAATAATAATCTTCGAGATGAGAAGCGCGCATAATGGCCACTCTAGCGCGAAAATTTCGTGAGCCAATTTCAATCAGCGCGAACGCAACCCGCAGCGAAAAGCTTGTTTCGGTCGATGAGCCACTCCAATCTCCCGCCATGTCATCGGAGGAAAGCATCGGACGCGAAGAAGGATTGGTTAGGGCGATCGGCGTTCCTGGGCTGACGGCAAATATCGTGAACTCAACGGTCGGCGCTGGCATTTTCGCACTGCCAGCGGCGGTCGCACTGCAACTCGGCGCGGCTTCTCCTCTCGCCTACGTCATCTGCGGCCTGGCGATGTGCTTGTTTGTAACGTCGTTTGCGATGGCCGGCAGCAGAGTTTCGCTCACCGGCGGACTTTACGCCTACGTTGAAGTCGCCTTCGGACGCTACATCGGGTTCCTGGCCGGCGTCCTTTATTTCCTCACCGCCATACTCGCCATTTCCGGGATAGTCGGGCTCATTGCTACTTCCATCGGAGGATTAGTCCCGTCCCTTGCGACGCAACTCGGGCGCGTCGTAATCGCGCTGTTGATCTTCCTGTTTCTTGCCGCGATCAACATTCGAGGCGTACAGGTCGGCGCGCGCGCAGTGGAAGCAGTCACGCTGATCAAGCTCGTGCCGTTGGCGATTTTCATCATCGCTGGCATTTTTTTTCTCCGGCCCGAAGCGCTGGCATGGCCCGGCTGGCCGGGGAGTGGACCGTTGGGCCGAAGCGTGCTGACCTTGATCTTTGCTTTCGTCGGCATCGAGGTCGCGCTCGTGCCCAGCGGAGAGGTCAAGGATCCCGCGCGCACCGTTCCACGCGCCATTTTCACCGCGCTGGGAATCACGACGTTGCTTTACATCATGATTCAACTCGTGGCGCTCGGTGTCATGGGCAACGAATTGGGAAAATTCGGGGACTCAGCTTTAGCCGAAGCCGCTGCGCGATTTCTGGGAAGCGCCGGTCGGATGTTGATGCTCGTCGGCCTGGTCGTTTCCGCTTTCGGTTTTGCCACGAGCGACATTCTCAGTTCGCCCCGAATTCTTTTTGCTCTCGGACGAGACGCGATGATTCCGAAATGGTTCGCCCATGTGCATCGGCGATTTCACACGCCGGATGTCGCGATTGTTGCCTATGCGACAGTTGCGTTTGCGCTTTCATTCTCGTCGACATTTCAAGAGCTCGCGATCCTTTCCAATGTGGCGGTTCTGTTCTTGTATATTCTTTGCTGTCTCGCCGCGCTGAAATTGGCCCGGCGGGGCGTTCATGGCGATGGCAAACCATTCAGTTTTCCCGGCGCGATGTTGGTTCCGATTCTGGCGATCATCGTAATCATCTGGATTCTGGCCCACGCCACGCGGAAGGAATTTCTGGTCACGATCGCCGTTCTCGTGATCGCCTCGCTCCTTTTCTTTTTCCGGCGTCCGGTTCCGATCAAAGTTGAGAGCCCATAGTCAGTGGTGCCTGGGCGGTCACAAGCCCAATATCGTGTGGAAGGAGCGAACCGGCACCACTTTTCCTTGTAGGAAATGCTTGTCACCCAGGAATCCTCGTTGTATCTAGCCGCAATTCCATTCCTGAGGGAATGGTCCCTGCATGCATCTTAAATCGCTCGAGCTCCTCGGCTTCAAATCGTTCGCCGATAAAACGGTCTTCAATTTCCATGAAGGCGTCACCGCAATCGTCGGCCCCAACGGCTGCGGGAAATCCAACGTGCTCGACGCCGTGCGCTGGGTACTGGGCGAACAATCGGCGAAAGCGTTGCGCGGTGGTGAAATGGCCGATGTCATCTTCAACGGGACTGATTCACGCAAGCCGGTTGGTCTGGCGGAAGTCTCGCTCACCTTCACGGATTGCAGCCAGGAACTCGGGGTGGATTGGCACGAGGTGCGCGTGACGCGCCGCGTTTATCGGGACGGCAATTCTGATTACCTGCTCAACAAAACGATCTGCCGACTGAAGGACATTCAAAGCCTGTTTGCCGACACGGGCATCGGCCGGAGCGCTTATTCCATGATGGAGCAGGGCAGGATCGACCAAATCCTGAGCTCGAGGCCGGAAGATCGGCGTGCGGTATTCGAGGAGGCAGCCGGGATCACAAGATATCGAATCCAAAAGCGGGAGGCGCTCCGCAAATTGGAAGCGACCGAGGCGAATCTTCTGCGCATCGGCGATATCATCAAAGAGGTCAAACGCCAGATCGGCTCGTTGCAACGGCAGGCCGGAAAAGCGCGACGTTACCAGGCGCTCCTGACCGATCTGCGGATTCTCGACACGCACCATGCGCGGCATCAGCTCGACGAGCTGGAAGCTCAACTCGAAGGTTGCCGCGAAGAAATCACGCGCTTGAGCGAAGCGGAACAGGAAACGCAGGCGAAAATCGAGACGAGCGAGAATTTCCTGGCCACCCAGCGGCTCGAGCTCGATGAAATCGATGATCAGATTGGGAATGCGCGGGCCGAGGTTCAACGAACGCAAAGCGAGATCGCGAACCACCGCAGCTTGATCGAATTCAACCGGCAGCGGACGGAGGAATTTCAGGAATTGATCGCACGCTACCAAAACGACATCGCCGCCGCGGAAGCGAAACGCAGTGAACAAGAGACGCAATTACAGGAAGCGAATGCGCTGATCGAAAAGACCGATCGGCTGCTCAAGGCAAAAGAAAGCGAACTGGACGAGTGGACGAAGAAAGCGGCGCATTTTCGCGCCGAGCGGGACGCTCGCGAAAGCGAACTGCAAACACTGCAACTCACATCCGGGAAGACAGAAAGCAAGATCGCTGCGTTGCAGGAGGAGCTGAATGGAATAGTCGCGCGGCGCGAAGCCACAACCGGCCGGATTGCTGATCTACGCAAATCGATTGAGGAAAGCAGGCGCGCGCGCGATGAAGCCGACACGCGTCTGGCCAGTTCCCGTCTCGCCGGCGAACAGGAACAACAGTCAGTTGAGCAATTGCTGGCAGTTGCACAGGCAGCGGAAATCGACTTGCAGCATCATCGTCAGCTTGCGGCAGAGGGAGAAAAAGCTCTCACCGCCCTGGACCGATCGATCGCTGAAAAGGAATCGCGTCTCGAAGTCTTGCGACAATTGAATGAGGAAGGCGCAGGTCTGATTCAGGGCTCGCAGGCGGTGTTGAAAGGATTGCAGGACGATCGCATTCGATCTGCAGTCGCGGGCGCGCTCGCCGCGAAGCTCGAAGTCGATCGCGAATTTATTCCGGCGATCGAAGCGGCTTTCGGTCGAAGAATGCACGCAGTCATTTTGCAAGATGCCAGGCTCGCAACGGAGATCGTCGCCACTTTGAACAGCGACAAACTTGGGCAAGCGGCACTGGCTGTTCCTGATTTGGCGCCAGCTCCTCCGCCCCACAAATTTTCGGCGTTGCCAGAAGGCGCGCTCGCCTGGGCCATCGACAAGGTGCACGCACCTGAAGAATTGCAGACGATCGTCGCACATCTGCTCGCGGATGTTGTTATTGTTCGCGATCTTGAGACCGCGCTCCAACTGAAGGTGCGCGAATCCCACTTGAAACTCGCCACGCTTTCCGGCGAACTCGTTTCTTTCGAGGGAATCATTTTTGGCGGAACCGCGAGCGCGGAAAACGACTCCCTTCTGGAACGCAAGGCTCGCATCGATTCACTCGTTCAGGATCGGGAAGCGCTGGATAAAGAACGTCGTGAACTGCTCAAGAAGCACAGTGCGTCACAGGCGAAACTCGAATCAGCCATCCAACGCTTGGAAGAATCGCGCGGCCGCCATCATGCGGCGCTGCTGGCTCATTCTACCACCAGCGGTCGGATCCAACTTTCAGAACGCGAGTTGGCCGATGCGGAACGGAAGCTGGAGCAACTCGGTACCGAGCGGACGACCCTGGAACAACAGATCCAAATTGCGGACGATAACGTAGCCCGGATCCAGGAAGAGCTGACGACGCATCGGAAAGCGCAGGCCGAACACCAGTCACAACAAACTGCCGCGGAAAACGCCCGGGAAGCTGCGCAGCAAAATGAAGAGCATGCCAGCGAGAGGCTCGGCGATCTGCGGCTAACCGTTGCGACCGAGCGTCAACGCCACGAAAATCTCGTTAGTCAACGCGCTCCTATGGCCGCGCGTGAGACCGAATTGGCGGAAATGATTGCCGCCCGCCGTGCAGATATCAGGACCTATGAGGGTCGCCTGTCGCGCCAGACGCAAGAAACCAGGTCGGCTGAGAGCGCGATTGAAACGCAAAGCGCGGAGTGCGCAGCGGCAGAGGCAAATGTCGCCTCCATCGCGGAGCAGCGAGCGCAACGGCACGCCGCCCTAACCGGATTGGAAACCGAACTGCGTGGCACTCGGAATTCGCTCAACGATCTGCGCGATCTCCGCGGCAAACAGGAGGTTCGCCAAACTCAATTGCAGCTGCAAATCGAAAACCTGACCGAGCACATCAGCCGTCGTTATCAGGTCGATCTACGTGACTTCAAGACGGATCCTTTCGCGTTTCAGAAAACACTGAACGCGCAATTGAAACGCCGCGAGAAGGAAGTCAGCGATGCCGTGGAGGCTGCGCCCTCGATGGAAGCGGAATCGTCATCCAACCAGATCGACTATTCGCGTCTCGCCCAAATCATCGCCGAGTTCACTCGTCAGCTTGATAACATGGGGCCGGTCAATCTTGATGCGGTGCACGAATATGACGAACTGGAAGAGCGCTACAAGTTCCTCGAGACGCAGAACAATGATCTGATCTCTGCCCGGCGCGAATTGCTCGACGTCATCGCGCGGATCAACAGCACGACCCAGAAACTTTTCGCTGAAACTTTCGCCCAGGTGCGCACGAACTTTCGCGAAATGTTCGCCGAGCTTTTCGGCGGTGGCCGCGCCGATCTCGTTTTGCAGGATGAAAATGATCCGCTGAATTGCGGCATCGAAATCATTGCGAAACCGCCCGGCAAACAGCTGCAAAGCATCTCGCTCTTGTCGGGTGGCGAGCGCACGATGACTGCCGTCGCGCTCCTTTTCGCGATCTACATGGTTCGGCCGAGTCCATTTTGCATTCTCGACGAAATGGACGCGCCGCTCGACGAATCAAATATCAATCGATTCATCCGTGTCCTCGAGCGTTTCGTTACGCAAAGTCAATTCATCATCATTACGCACAACAAGCGGACGATCGCGAAGGCCGACGTCCTCTATGGCGTCACCATGGAAGAGCGCGGAGTGAGCAAGCTCGTCGGTATGAAACTGACCGATCCGCGCTCGGACGAGACGGAAGCAAGAGCGCGAGAAACGACGTCAACGCAGCGACATTTTCCTCTCACGGAAAACGGGCATTCTGAGCACCAGCCCGGCCTCGCGCTAACACGATAGTTGTAGCTGCCGCTGTCCCCAGCGGCAGAAATGATTCGGCTAATTGGATTCTGCTGCCAGAGACGGCGGCAGCTACAGTGGAAAAATTTTTTGCGCGCCGCTGGCAATGTTAGCTACAATGGCGGGATGCTTCAGGCGGCCGCGCGCAAAAACAAAAAATCCACAACGAAAAGCGCGAAGCAAGAACCAGCCGGGGAAAGTGGGGTCCACGAGCGATTTCTCGAGGCGTTTCGATGGATGCTCCTCGCCCGGATTTTCGAGGACAAGCTCGCCAGTCTTTATCGCGGCGGTATGATCACGGGCGGCGTTTATCTTGGCCGTGGACAGGAAGCAATCAGCGCGGCTTGCGGAATGTTTTTGGAGAAAGGCGATGTCTTTGCGCCACTCATTCGTGATCAGGCGGGACGCTCGGCGTTCGGCGAACCGCTGATCGATGTCGCGCGCACTTATCTTGGCTCGCGAAAGGGACCGATGCGCGGTCGCGACGGCAACATTCACCGCGGTCGTCCACGAGAAAATCAGCTCGCAATGATCAGCCATCTTGGCGCGATGATTCCGGTTCTTGTCGGCAAACTGCTCGCGAAGCGGATGAAGGGCGAAAAGGGGTTCGTTGGCCTAACGACTATCGGCGAAGGCGGAATGCAAACTGGGGCGACGCACGAAGGAATGAATATCGCCGCGGTCGAACATGTGCCGATGGTCATCGTCGCAACGAACAATCATTACGCCTACTCCACGCCTAACGATCGCGAGTTTGCCTGCGCTGATCTCGTCGATCGTGCGAAAGGCTACGGTTTCGAAGGCAGTTCCGTCGATGGCACTGATCTCGCCGCGTGTCTCGATGTCATCGGCGCGGCGGTGAAACGCGCGCGTGCCGGTCGCCCGCCCCAGCTCGTCGTTGCGTCGATCCTCCGTCTGGCCGGCCATGGCGAACATGATGATGCCAGTTATGTCACCAACGAAATCAAACGCGAACCATTCGCGAGAGACGCGCTGCAGCGCGCGGAGAAGTTGATTATCGAGCAGGAGCTGCTCGATCGCGAAGGCTTGCAGCAGATGCGCAGTGAGGTTGCGGCGCAGATCGATGAGGCTGTCGCGACTGCACAACAGGAAGACGTGCCACGCGGGAACAAAGAAGATTGGTGCGCATTTTCGACGCGCGAAATGGCGGATCGATTCGCGTGAGCGTCACCTACCTCGAAGCGATCCGCGAAGCGCAGGCCCATCTCCTGCGCGAAGACGAGCGCGTTTTCATTTACGGACAGGACATCGCCGGAAAATTCGGCGGCGCATTTAAAGCAACGAAAGGTCTGGCGGAACAATTTCCTGGTCGCGTTCTAAACACGCCGATCAGCGAAGACGCGATGGTCGGGACAGCGATCGGCGCGGCCATGGAAGGGATGCGACCGATCGTTGAGATGCAGTTCGCTGATTTCTCCAGCAACGCGCTCAATCAGATTCTCAACAACGCCGGGACGCAATTTTGGCGAACCAACGTTCCCTGCCCGATCACCGTGCGTCTGCCGTCCGGCGGGACGAAAGGCAGCGGACCCTTCCACAGCCAGAGCATGGAGGGAATTTACTCGCATTATCCCGGGCTCGTCGTCGTCACGCCCGCGACGGTGGAAGATGCCTACACCATGTTGATCGATGCGGTCGCAATCGACGACCCGGTCATCTACTGCGAGCACAAATATCTTTATTACCATCTCAAAGCCGACGCGCTGCCGAAGGAGAGGCTGCCGATTGGCAAAGCACGAATCGTTAGGCCGGGACGCGATCTCAGCATTGTGACGAACAGCGCGATGGTGCATGAAGCGCTCGCGGTCGCGAACCAGCTCAGCGCGGAAGGACTCGAAATCGAAGTGGTCGATCTGCGCAGCGTGAAACCGCTCGACACCAACACAGTACTCGCGTCGGTCGCGCGCACCGGTCGATTGCTCTGTGTGGGCGAAGCGTTTCCGTGGGGTGGCGTGACCGCGGAAGTGATTGCGCGTGTGGCCAGCGAGGGCTTTCATTTGCTCGATGCCGCGCCAGCGCGCATCAACGCGAAAGACACACCGATTCCGTACCACCCGAATCTTTGGAGCGAGCATCGGCCGAACGCGAAGACGATCGTGGCCAAAGCGCGCCAAATTCTCGCGGAATAACTCTTATGCCGAAAATTCCAATCACCATGCCGCAGCTCGGCGAATCGATGGCCGAAGCAACGATCGTCGCGATCAAGGTCCAGCCGGGCGACAAAGTTTCCGCCGATCAGGAGATCATCGAAGTGGAGACCGATAAGGCCGTCATGGGTGTGACCACGCCGTGTGCGGGTGAGATCGCTAAGATCGACGCCGAGGTGAAAGGAACTTACGCGGTCGGCACGGTGCTTGGTTATGTCGAAGCAAGCGAAGCCGACGCCGCGCGTTTTCAGAAGCGCGCTCCGCAACCGCCGACTGGCGAAGTCGAGCAGGAAGTGCCGGGCCGCGAAGAGCAATCCGCCAAAGCCGTGCGAACCCAGAACGGAACCGGTTCGCATTTCCAGGTCGACGAAGCAGGGCTGCCACCGGTCGCAGCCGGTTCGCATTTTCAAGTCGATCAAACGGGTGTGCTGCCGGTTCCTGCGGGCACGAAGGGCGCCGGCTATCTTTCTCCGCGAGTCCGCGCCCGCATGGCAGAACTGCAATTAACGCAGGCTGATCTCGCTGGAATAGCCGGAACCGGGAACGCCGGGCGGGTCACGATCAAGGACCTCGAGAATTTTCTCAGCGGAATCGAGAAACATTCGACGGAAGATGCGAGCGCGATTCGGACCGGGGTGGCCGATGCGATGCGGCGCAGTTGGACGCGTCCGCTGGCAACGGTTGGCGTTTCCGTTTGTCTCGATCCGGTTCTGCAAGATCGCGCCCGACGCGATCCGAAGCCTGGTCCAGCACTTTTTGCATTGCGTGCGCTTGCACTTGCGCTCGCGGAACAACCGAATGCAGCCGCGCGTTTGATCGGTGGTCGCGCGATTCGTTCGGAATCGATCGATATCGGCGTCGCCGTGGAAGCACAAGACGGCATCATGGTCCCGGTGATCCGCAGCGCAGATAAAACTTCACTCGCTGACCTAACGAATCGTTATTCGGAACTGGTTGATCTGGCGCGCAGGCGACGGCTCGGACCCGAGCTGACGTCGGGAGGCATCGCATCGGTTTCGAACTTCGGAACGTTTGGCCTCGATTGGGGAACCCCAATTCCTCTGCCCGACCAGACACTCTTGCTTGGCCTGGGCGCCGGAAAAAAAGCGCCATCGTGGAGTGAAGAGAAGCAACAGTTTTTCCCGACCACACAAGCCGAACTGACATTGAGTTTCGATCACCGCAGTCTCGATGGCGGCGGCGCGGGTCGGCTGCTCAAACGCGTGGTCGAGCTGCTTGGTGATCCGAGCAAACTATAGCAGCTGGGTGAAACGGGGAATAGTCCTGGCGGGGACTTGTTGTCTTAGATCCCCGGGAACCCAGCGTTAAGCGCTAGGCTAATCTCAGATTTCGCTATCGCGGCCACCGCGTTGACAGAAAAAAGTCTGAAACTTTTCGCATCGGTTCTGGAGAGAAGAAGGAAACAACTTATGAAAACTCTCCACTCCTCGATCGCAACAATATCAACTCGGAACAAGATTCGCTCATCTCGTCGTTTCTCGCGTCTGCGCCTCGCGACCGCTGGCATACTTGTCGGCGGGGCAGCTGGTCTGGCCGCCATGTGCCTGCAGACGCCAAGATTGCCGTGGGCAGTGCCAACCGCAGCCGTTTCGGACACGCCGTACAGTGTCGTAAACGGAGTGGCGGTTGATCCAGCTACGAACACGATTTACGTCGCGAGCTGGGTCGCGGACGACCAGGTCTCGGATAATGCGATCGCGGTTATCGATGGTCGTAGATGCAGTGCGATGAACGCATCGCATTGTACCCGGCTGGCACAACTGACCCATGTCGGCCCTGCTCCAACCTGGCTCACGTTCGATCCAGCAACTCGAACGCTTTATGTTACGAACGGTCTCACCCCGGATTATGACGAGAACAACACCATTACGGTTCTAGACACAAGAACATGCAACGCTCAAAACACATCCGGTTGCAACCAGATGCCAGTCGCCACCGTGACCGTCCCTGGTCCTCTTTACAATAATGATACGGGCAACCTTTCGTCGATGGCACTGGATGCCGCCTCGCACACGCTCTATGTCGGGGACGCGCATGACGGATCGGTGTCGATGATCAACACGGCTACCTGTAACGCGATGAACACTACCGGATGCAACCAGACGCCCACTACAATGGTAAACGGCGATCAGATCACCCTCGATAGCTCGACCCACAGCATCTATATCGGGGATGCCAACGACCAGGCCGCTTCGGTGTTCAATGGCGCGACCTGCAACTCGACCAATCAGTCCGGCTGCAGCCAAGCCACGACGTTTGCCCTGCCCTACGGTCCGTTGCTTTCTGCGGTTGATTCCGCTACGCGCACTCTTTACGTCCCAATGGCTTCGGGAACGGATACTCTCGGCTTTGTCGGCCTGATTGATACCTCGGCCTGCAACGCCACTGTCAGGTCAGGCTGTGGCGTTGGGTCGCCGCACCTTGTCAACGTTGGAAGTCTGCCTTTCCAAGTACTGATCGATCCGGCAACCAGAACCGCCTACGTCGAAAGCGAAGAGTCGGCTTCCATATCGGTCCTCAATACCGCGACCTGTAACGCACATAACTATTCCGGATGTCCGCGAGTCGCTCCCGCGTTGGCTACCGGAATCAATCCGACAATCAATATCGCCCTGAATCCGCAGACGCACACGCTCTACTCACAGAGCGAAGATAGCAATTCGCTCTGGGTCTTTGACACGAACAGATGCAACGCGATGCACACCTCCGGGTGCACGGAATTCGCGCCAACGACCATCGTCGGAGCCGCGCCGGTGCAGGTAGTGGACAATCCGGTTACCAGGACACTGTACGGCACCAACCAAACGGATAATACCGTCTCGGTGATCGACACCACCGTGTGCAACCAGCATCACCTAACGGGCTGCAATCAGACATGGCCAACAATTCCACTCGGGAACACACCGCGATACCTTGGGATCAACACAATCACAAATACGATTTATGTCTCCAACCGCGATGATGGAACATTGTCGGTCATCAACGGCGCCACCTGCAATCGGAGCAACATTTCGAGTTGCTCACAGGCGCAACCGATCACGCACGTGGGCAACACACCACAGCAAATCGCGGTCGATGAATCGACCAATAGAATTTATGTCGAAAACCAGAGCGATGGCACTGTGTCGGTGATTGACGGTAGTCATTGCAAAGGGACGGACGTGTCCGGTTGCAATCAGGCCTGGCCGACCATCACCGTCGGAGCCTCACCCCAGGGGCTAGGCCTTAATCCCCACGATCACACGCTCTACGTTACCAACACGAATGACGATACCGTTTCGGTAATCAACACGATATCTCGAGCCGTGGTCGCCACGTTTCCCGCTGGCTCGGCGCCGCGCGCGGTCGGCATCGTGTTTGACAAAAACACCGTCTTTATTGGGAATCGTGACGATCTCACCGTCTCGATAGTCAACGGAGCGACCTGCAACGGAAACAACACTTCGGGTTGTCCGCAGTCGCCGCCGCCGGCCGTTCTTGTGGGCGCGTTCCCGGCCAGTGCCGGAAATAACGGAACGAACATTCTCGGACGCGGCATCGCAGTTAATCAAGAGAAGGACATCGTTTACATCCCGGTCCCCGGCGATTGCGATGTGGCAGAACTGAATGGAAACGCCTGCCGAGCTGGTCACGTCAATGATT
Organism: uncultured Verrucomicrobiae bacterium; assembly: GCA_963763995.1. Lineage (GTDB taxonomy): Bacteria > Verrucomicrobiota > Verrucomicrobiia > Chthoniobacterales > UBA10450 > CAVTTH01. Next base: position 289,437 of record CAVXQL010000007.1, read on the forward strand.
GCCACGTCAAGATTGCGGACAAAAGAATGGGTGGCCTCCCACTGATGGCGGCAATGGATCCGTGGACCGACACAGTTTACGTCGTCAACGATGCCGACGGGACGGTGTCGCTGTTCCCGAGCTCCTACTAGTTTCGATATAGCCGCTGGGTTTGTGTTCAAGGAGCGCTCGGTTTGCCACTGCCGACCAAAAACGGCGGCTTCCAACCGCCGCTCCTTGATTCGCCCGGCAAGGGACATGAATCGGCACCTTGTCATGAGACCGGAAGTATGCGCAAGATCGCAATGTGTCCTCCCTCTCAGGATCAGCCAATGGCAACGAACGCTTTGGCGAGACCGCATGGAGTATCGTCCTCGCGGCGGGCAATGCCTCCGAACCGCGTGCCAGCGAGGCGCTGGCCGAGCTCTGCCGGATCTACTGGCCGGCAGTTTACGGTTATCTGCGCCGGCGCGGATATAGTCGCGATGATGGGCAGGACCTGACGCAGAGTTTTTTTCAGCATATCATGCAGGAGCAAACGTTACGTCGCGCATCGCCCAGCCGCGGACGCTTCCGCAGTTTCCTCCTCGGCGCGCTCACGCGATGCCTCGCGGACGAGCAGGCGCAGTTGCGCGCGATCAAACGCGGTGGCAACGCCCAATTCATTTCCATGGAGGAGGTCGCAGCTGAGGAAATGCATCATCAGCGCATCACCGTCGAACTCACCCCAGCCGAGTCACTCGACGCGCGTTGGGCCGGTGTGCTCCTGGAGCGCGCGCTCGGAAAAGTGCGCGCGGAATTTTCCGCCCAGGGGAAAACTCAAACCTTCGATGCGCTCTCGCCTTTTCTCACGGGCGACACGCCGAATATCTCCTATCAGGAAGCCGCGCAGCGAATGGGCCTCGCATTAGGCGCGGTCAAAACCCACATTCATCGTCTGCGCCGGCAATTCGCCACGGCGGTGCGGCAGGAAGTGATGCAGACGGTGAGCGCCCCGCATGAAGTAGATGACGAGCTGCGTCAATTGCGCGGGATCTTCGCGCGGCTCGGCGAGCGACAAGGATCATAATCAGATGGAACTGGTCGCGACGCAAAAATTCTGCGAGACCTGCGGCTCGTCCGTCGATTTCGACATGCCGAGCGGCTTCTGTCCGGGCTGTTTGCTCAACACCGTCCTCGAAACTGACACTAAAATTGCGACCGGCTGTCGAATTGAGGATTACGAGCTGCTGAATGAAGTGGCGCGCGGTGGAATGGGCATTGTATACCGCGCACGGCAGCGTGTGCCGTCACGCGTCGTGGCGCTGAAGATGATTTTGCCAGCGCACTCGAACTCGTTAGGTGCGGTCAATCGTTTTCGCGCCGAAGCGGAGGCGGCAGCCAGTCTCGATCACGAAAGTATTCTGCCGATCTACGCCGTGGGCGAGCACGATGGCGCACCGTTTTACAGCATGAAGTTCGCGGAGGGTGGCACGCTCTCTGCGCGGATTCACGATTATCGCGAAAACCCACGCGAAGCAGCCACGCTGATTGCGAAGCTGGCGCGCGCGGTGGGCCACGCGCACGCACGCGGAATTTTGCATCGCGATCTCAAACCGGGAAACGTTCTCTTTGATTCCGCAGGCAGACCGTACGTAAGCGATTTCGGCTTGGCAAAATGGCTGGAACGCGAATGCGATCTCACGCAGACACTCGCTATTCTCGGCACGCCCTTTTACATGGCGCCGGAGCAGGCGCGCGATTCCAAAGCGGTGACACCGGCGGCGGATGTTTACAGCCTCGGTGCGATTCTCTTTCACCTGCTCGAGGGACGCCCTCCGGTTGACGGCGAGACGCCGATGGAAGTGCTGCACCGCGCGTCGGCGCAAACGCCTCGCCTGACGAGTCGCTGTCTGCCGCGCGATCTGGAAACGATCTGCCTCAAATGTCTCGAGAAGGAGACCGCGGTGCGCTACGCCTCCGCCGCCGCGCTGGCGGAGGATCTCGATCTCTTTTGCGCCGGTCACCCGATCCGGGCGCGACCTGTTGGCCTAACGAATCGCGCCTGGCGCAGGGCGCGCCGCAATCCGGTTATGGCGTTGCTGGGGATCTGTTCGCTGGCGTTGCTGCTCATCGTGTTGGCGCAGCTCCCGCGGGGTGAGAAGAAACCAACGCAAAACCCAGAGGCCTACGCGCTCTACACCAAAGGCTCGGAAACGATGCGGCAACCAACGGTGGGGCCGGCGCCGCTGGAAGAAGCGAAACATCTGTTCGAGCGAGCGATCGTGCTCGATCCAAAATTTGCGCTCGCCCATGCGCGGCTCTCGCGCGTGCACTCGTTGCTCTATGCCTACTTCAGCCCGGAGGAGCTGCACAAACAGCGCGCCAAATCGGAAGCGGAGGAAGCGCTCCGCCTCGATCCGAAACTGGGTGACGGTCACCTCGCGCGCGCCACTTATCTCAGCCGGATCGAACGCAACTATGATGCGGCGCTGAAGGAATTCGACCTCGCCCAGGCTGCTTTGCCTAACGATCCCTATGTCTATCATGGCCGCGGTCATGCACTCATGCGCCGGGGCAAGTTTCAGGAAGCGATCGCGGATTACGAGCGCGCGACCGAACTCGACCCGCTGAACTGGAACATGTTCGACGCACTCGGAAACGCCTATCTCGCGATGCGAATGTATTCCGCGGCGGAGCACGCGAAGAAGCGCGCCTTCGAACTGGTGGATAAGAAGTTGCCGCCGGCTCGCTGGGAAGAGGAAGAGTCGTGGGGTTGGGCCTATTTTTATCTGACCGGAAGCTTCGAAAAGGTCGACGACCTGTTGAGCCGGCCGCCGCTCGGACGGGAAATCGATCCCGATGGAGTGGCGGCACAGCTCCGGTTTTTCGATCGCATGGTGGAGCGGAAATACGCCGAAGCAGAACAAGCGATCGCCGGTCTTCCCGACACCATTTTCGACCTCTGGAGCGGTCCGCGCGTGACGAAAAGTTTTCTGCTCGGCATTGCCGCGATGGCGCAGAATGATATGGCAAAAGCCCGCCCATTGTTCGAAGCGGAAGCGCGGTTTGCCGAGCAAGAGCTGCACGAAAAGCCGGACTCGCCGACCCGTCAGGCGCAGCTTGGAATCGTTTACGCCTATCTCGGCCGAAAGAGAGATGCGGTGGCCGCGGGCGAGCGCGCAGTCGAGTTAATGCCCCTGACCAAAGACGCCTATGAAGGCACAACATTTCTTCTCATCCTGGCGGAAATCTATGGGCGAGTCGGCGAACACGAAAAATCGATCGCGCTGCTCGAAAGGTTGCTCATGATCCCAAACGGCCCAGCGCCTGTTGATTTGCAATTCTGGAATTGGGACCCGCTGCGCTCCGAGCCGGATTTCCAAAAGCTTCTGGCGCACCGGTAAACCCATCATTGATTGTCCGGTCCCATTTTGACTCTGTCCCACCCGCGCGCCCGGGGGCGCTGCTGCTGGCCGTGTTGCTCGTCGCCACCGCCTCCGCTCAGAACGCGGTCACTCCGCCTAACGAGCCGTCGCCCGCCCCTGAAACCGATCGCATCATCGTGACTGGTTCCTTCATCCCGACGCAGACGGCAGCGGAAGTCGGACCGAATCCGGTGCAGATCATCGATCGCGATGAGATCGAGAAGTCGGGCTATCGCAACACGGAAGAACTGCTGCGCAGCCAGCCGGTCGCGAATGCCAATGGCGTGCCGACATCCGGTACCGGTAGTCAAATTGCTTTTGGCGAAGGCGCGGCCTCGATCTCGCTGCGGGGTCTCGATCCCGGTGCGACGCTCGTCCTGATCGATGGACATCGTGTTGCTCCCTATCCGAGCGGAACCAATTTCGGTACCGAAAGCTTTGTCGATCTGAACACGATCCCGCGCGCGGCAATTGAAAGCATCGAGATTTTGAAGGATGGCGCTTCGACCACTTATGGCGCCGATGCAATCGCAGGGGTGGTGAACATCAAACTGCGGCGCGACTACCGCGGCGCGGAGATCAATTTCGAATACGGCAATACGACCGAGCGCGATTCAGGTCTAGTAACCGCATCGGTGGTCTTCGGAGTTGGCAACGGCAAGACCAACATTACCGGCGTGCTGAACTACTATAGCCGCAATTCCATCTTCAGCCGCGACCGCGCCTACGACATCAACACGCCGCTCACGCGGACGAGCAGAAATTCGAGTCCGTTCAATTTGGAAGTAGACCGCACCGCCGCGGAAGCTGCCGCCGGCCGGCCAATCACGGAAGTGCCAGCGGAGTTCGACACGTTCTTTGCCCATGCGCCTTTTTTTACAAACGGCAACGCTCCCGCCTCTGATTATGTTTATACCGAAGGCCCTTCGGCGACGTTCCCGCTGAACCGTTTTGCCAGCGAGCTGCCGGACGCGGAGCGATATGGCGCGCTCTTAAACGCCGATCACAAGATCTTCGGCGATCAGTTGGTCGCGTACGTCGATCTGTTTTTCCAACGCGCGGAGGTCGATTATGAAGAGCCACCCGCACCGACCTTCAATTTTTCGACTCCGGGGGAGGCGAGCACCGTACCTCCCCTGGCGATTCCCCCGCGCGCTCCGGGAGCCACGCTCGGTGGGCCAAGCTATGCGGATGTCGGCCTGCCGACAGGCGCCTACAATCCATTCAATCCGTTCCAGCAAATCATCTCCGGAGAGTCCAGAGGGCGGCCTTTCGAGTTCGGCCCGCGTGACTTCGACACAGTCACCAATACTTTCTTCACTACCGTCGGTTTGCATGGCGATAAACTTTTCAACGGAACGTGGGGGTACGACGCCGCCTTTCGCTACAGCAGAGCCGAATCTGATCTTGATCTGAGGACCGTCTCCACTTCGCGCTTCCAACGCACCCTCAATGCGGCCGATCCGATCTTCGATCCCACTTCACCGCAGTTTATCGGCACCACCGTTCCTTTTAACCCCTTCGAGGATTATCGGGTTCCGATAGCAAATAACCTCATGCTGGCCGACTTCGTTGTCATTCATCCAGGCGATGTCGACCGGAGTACACTTAACGAGCGTCGATCTGAATATTTACAATGCGCAGTTGTGGCAGCTGCCAGCCGGTCCGGTTGGAATTGCGTTTGGCGCAGAGTTCTTGCATGAAACTCTGGATCAGGAACCGGACCAGACGTTGCAGACGGGCGATGCCCTCGGTATCGGCGGTGTGTATGTTCCAGTTTCTGGTAGTCGCGAATCCTATGCCGGCTACGCGGAGACCATCGTTCCCATATTCGGCGCGAGTTTCCGCGCACGAGGATTCCACGCGCTGGAATTCACGGCTGCGGTTCGATTCGAAGCATTCAGCAACAACACCAACGTCATGGTTCCGAAATTCGGAATGCGATGGCAGCCCTTCGATGAATCCCTGACAATTCGCGCGACCTGGGGCGAGGGCTTTAAACAGCCGACACTGGTCGAGCTCTTCGCACCCCCTGTCGCCGGAACATTGGACGTCTTCGATCCAATCAGACAGGAGTTTGTTTCTGAGCTTCGCACCACCTTTCTTCCAAATCCGAATCTTCAGCCGGAAGACTCCCGCAACTTCAACGCCGGCATTGTTTACTCCCCGAAATTCGCGCCGGGATTTACTGTTATGATTGACCTGTTTAACATCGAGACTGGAGGCTGGGTCAATCCGAATCCAGACACGACGCCGATTATCGCTCGCATCGAAGGCGGAAATGGTTTGCCGGGAGAATCACTCACTCGCGACGCAAACGGCCAGCTCACCTCGCTAACTTACGTCTCATTCGTAAACAGCGGGACGCAGAAGGTGCGCGGCGCAGATTTTGGCGTCACCTACGAACGACCAACTTCGTTCGGCACTTTCCGCTCCGACACCCAGGCGACGTATCTCGACTCCTACCAGTTTTCCCCTCTTCCCGGTCAGCCGGAACTCGAATTGCGCGGCTCGCCGGTCAATTTTTTCTCCGATGACGCTTACCTGAAATGGAAAGGCGTGTCGCGATTCGATTGGACCTGGCGGGGTCTGAACACAGCAGTGACGGCGCGATATTACGATGGCTTTCACGAGTTCGACGTGTTCGGCAACGAACACTGGGTAAACCAGGCATGGCTATTCGATCTGCAAGCGTCCTATGAATTTGGAAGCCAATCCGGCGGCTCCGAAACTCCACGGCGTCAACCTTTCCGCAACGGCTGGCCGGCATGGCGCTATTTGCTCGACGGCGCGAAGCTCACGCTCGGGTGCAACAACCTTTTCAATCACGACCCACCGCGCTCGAACGACAATTTCCCGCGTTTTATTTACGATACGACTGGCAGATTCGTCTACGTCAGTCTGACGGAAAAATTTTAGGCCGAACTTTGATCTAGGGGAGCGGACGCAGCTCGCGGCAATGAGTCTTTTCGGAAAAATTCGCAATGACGGGCCGTCATCGCCGGCACGCGGGCCGCGTGCGCTCCCCAGACGTTTGCAGTTCGACCGCCACAACCTAACATTGTGCTCAATGCAAGTCGCAGAATCGATCGATCCCAAAATTACGATGCGGGAACTCCTGGAACATTTTCCCGGAGCGCAGCGCGCTTTGTTTCGCAAGTATCACATTGGCGGATGCAGCAGTTGCGGGTTCAGCCCTGAAGAAACGTTGGCCGGCGTTTGCGCGCGAAACGAAAACCTGAACATCGATGAAGTAGTCGAGCACATAGTGATCAGTCACGAAGCTGATCGCGCGATGCAAATCGAGCCACGCGAACTCGCCGATCGAGTTGCTGCTGGAGACAAGGTCCAACTGCTCGACATTCGCACGCGAGAGGAATTCGACGCAGTGAAGCTGCCGGCCGCGCATCTCTTCACCCAGGAGCTCATGCAGGAAGTTCTGAGCAAGTGGTCGCGGGAAAAGCTCCTCGTCATATACGATCACAAAGGCGAGCGGAGCATGGACGCAGCGGCTTACTTCCAAGGCCACGGTTTCGAAAACATCAAAAGTCTGCGCGGTGGAATCGACGCCTGGAGCGCGGAAGTTGATCCAATGTTGCCGCGCTACCACTTGGAGACAGACGCAAAATGAGCGACGACCTGCAAACGCGTATCGAGGAAGCGGTCAAGAATCCACGCAACCTCGGCGAGATGAAAGATGCGGACGCCGTCGGAACAGTCGGCAGCCCGGACTGCGGCGACATGCTGCGGATGTGGGTGAAGTTCAAAGAGGAAGATGGCAAGAAGGTGATCGATCGCGCGACCTTTCAAACCTTCGGCTGTCAGACAGCGATCGCCGTCGCGAGCGTTGCGACCGAAATGTTGACCGGTAAAACGGTTGCTGAAGCGCAGGCGATGTCGGGCGCGGATCTGGCCGCGCCGCTCGGTGCGCTGCCGCCGGTGAGAATTCACTGTGCCCAGCTCGTTGAAGGGGCGTTGCGATCGGCGCTTGGCGGCGACCCAGCTTCTGAGCAAAAAAAGTCGGCGCCGAATTCTCCCACGCTCTTGGATCAACTGAACGCTCCCGCGCCTGGACAGGGCAAAGTCAAAATCGTTTTCGAAAAATAGCGTGACTCTTAAATCGCCGCGGTTCTCTCTTCGCTTGGCATCCTGGGCGTTAGCGAAGGACCTCCCAAAATCGGTAGGCGCGCGCAGCTTCGATGAGAGGTCCCTCGTTTCGCTCGGGATGACAATGCGTTGTTTCTCGGCGATAGTAATCCGCAACTCTCAACCCGGAATTTTTATGCACGAAAACGCTGAATTCACTACCACGCGCGATTGCGAAGCGATCCAAATCCCGAGCGGAAATAAGTCAACGATACCCGCAGGAACGACCGGCGTAATCACGCAGACGCTCGGCGGTAGTTACACCATCGCCACCTACCAGGGTCTCTCTCGCATCGCGGAAAAAGATTTGGATGCTCTCGGATTGGATAAGCCTGCCGCCAGCAATGGCGCGATGGACTCTTCGAATGGCGAGGCAGAAGTCGTCGACGAAAAAGCGGTCTGGGATCAGCTGCGCCAATGTTTCGATCCAGAGATACCAGTGAACATCGTCGATCTCGGTTTGGTTTATGATTGCCGATTGATCGACAAACCGGAGGGCGGCAAGAAAGTGGAAGTGAAAATGACTCTGACCGCACCGGGCTGCGGGATGGGGCCGGCGATCGCGCACGATGCCCAGAGCAAAATTCTGACCATCGACGGAATCGACGAAGCCGATGTGCAGCTGGTCTGGGATCCGCCGTGGAACCAAAACATGATCAGCGAAGCCGGGCGAATGAAGCTCGGAATGGTTTGACGGCCTAACAATCCCACACGCGCTGACGTTTTCTCTCGCCAGAGTTGTGGCGAAGTCCAAGAATAACGACAGCGACCGCGAAACATCATGATTTCTTCCGGCCGCGCGGGAGGCAAATGATACAGACAGTCGAAGGCACCCCAGAAGAGCGGACGATTTCCACCCTCGAGGAAATTTTCGCCGACTGCTCTCTGGAGCGGGTAGGATTTCGGCTCTGGAATGGCGCCCGATGGCCGGATGAGCGGCCCCGCGAAGCGACCGTTGTGCTTCGAAGTCCCTATTCTCTCGCGCAGATGTTTTTGCCGGGAACCGAGGTCGGGCTGGCAGAAGCCTATCTGCATAACGATTTCGATATCGAAGGCGACATCGAGGCGGCATTCGATATCGCCGATTTTCTTCTCACACGCCGCGAGGATGTCAGATCAAAATTGAAGCTGGCCGGCGCTCTGCTGAAGCAGGTGGGCACTTCGAAACTCCGCGCTGCCGCCTCCATGATTCTTCCGGGCGTCTTGCATTCCCCGGAACGCGACCGTCACGCCACAACCTTTCACTATGATCTGTCGAACGACTTTTTCCGGCTCTGGCTCGATCAACGGATGATTTATTCGTGCGCCTACTTTGAATCGCCGGGGGATTCGCTCGAGCGAGCGCAGGAACGCAAACTAGATTACATCTGCCGCAAGCTGCGTCTGCAACCCGGCCAGCGCCTGCTCGATATTGGTTGCGGCTGGGGCGGTCTGGTCATTCACGCAGTAGAACATTTTGGCGTTCATGCCGTTGGAATTAACCTGAGCGAACAGCAAATTGAAGTGGCCCGCGACCGCATCGACAAAGCAGGACTGCAAGACAAAGCTGTCATCGAATTGCGCGATTACCGCGAGATTTCTGCAAGCGGCGAAACGTACGACGCCATCGTCAGCGTCGGCATGTCCGAACATGTGGGACGAGAGCGGCTACCGGATTATTTTGGCGCCGCCTATGCAGCGCTGAAACCGGGTGGCGTTTTTCTGAATCATGCCATCAGCGAAAGCGTTGTCGCGCGACCCGACAATCGCGATGGCTCGTTCATCGAGCATTACGTTTTTCCCGATGGCGATATTCCGCCAATTCCGCTTCTACTCGAGGCTGCTGAATCAGCCGGCTTCGAGATCCGGGATCTCGAAAATCTGCGCGAACATTATGCGCTGACGCTTCGGCGTTGGCTCAATCGGCTCGATATTCGTCACGTGGAGGCATTGGCGTTCATCGATGAGGCTACATTCCGAATCTGGCGCCTTTACCTTGCTGGATCAGCCTACGGATTTCGACGTGGACAGACGGCGGTTTATCAAACGCTGCTCGCGAAAAACGAGGCGGAAGGCCGAACAAATCTGCCGCTCACGCGCGACGATTGGTATCGGGAAATCGGAATCGATGGAGAAATGCCACGCGAAAAATGAATTTTCGTGTCCGTTGATTGCGCATTGCTTGACACCCTCTGGCACAGTTCTATAGTCGCATCCGCATCGGCCCCTTTGAATCACAAGGATCCGTTCACGACAAAGCAATTTTCAACATGCCTTCCACGCAAATCATTCTCACAGAAAATATTCCCGGTCTCGGCGCCGAGGCTGATGTTGTAAAAGTCCGGCGCGGTTACGCCCGCAATTTTCTCCTTCCTCATGGTAAGGCCTTCGAGGTGACGCCGGCCACAATGCGTCAGCTGGATAATTTGAAAGCGAAACGAGCCGCACGCGAGGCAGCCGAACTTAACGGAGCCGAAGAGATCGCTCGTCGCATCAATAAGGCGAAGATCATCTTCACGCTCGAGACCGGCGAGACTGGCAGAGCTTTCGGTTCCATCACCGCCCAGGACATCGTTACCCGGCTCAAGAATGAAGTCGGACACGAGATCGACCGGCACAAGATTGTTTTGGAACATCCGATCAAGACCACGGGCGAACATGAGGTGGCGGTGAAGCTGCATCACGATGTCGTCGCGACATTTCGTTTTCAGGTAAAATCATCGACCGAAGAAACCAAGACGGATGCGCCGGAAGCGGAATCCGGCGTCAGGACTCGTCCAACTCGAAAGCGCACAGAAACAAAGTAAATGGCAACTCAACCGTCCTCGTGGACAGGTGAGAAGCCTCGTAAAGAATCGGGCAATGCGCCCGGCCGAGGCTGGCCGGCAAAAAATGGCGGCCCGCGCAACGGTGAGTCGCTCACAGGTTCTTCGCAGGATATTCACCGCGCCCTGCCGCACAGCGTCGAAGCGGAGCAAGGTGTTCTCGGTTCGATGCTCATTTCTCCGCGCGAAATCATCGCGGAGTGCGTCGAGAAAATTAACGCGGAGTATTTTTACATCCCGGCGCACCAGACAATTTACAACGTGCTGGTCGAGCTCTGGAATAGCGGTCAGGGCATCGACCTGATCACCTTCACCCAAATTCTTCGCGACCGGAATCTGCTCGAGACTGTCGGCGGCGCTTCGTTCGTCACGAGCCTGTTTACCTTCGTCCCGACCGCGGCGAACGTCGGCTATTACCTCGAGATCGTTCGCGATAAGTACATCCTGCGACAGATCATCGCGGCCTGCACCGAGAGCGTGCGCCGTTCTTTCGAAGAGCAGGACGAAGTAAATAGTCTGCTCGACGAGGTCGAACAGAAAATCTTCGCGGTCGGCGAGGACCGCTTTAAAGGCCAAACGCCTTCCATGAAAGATCAGGTCATGGAGGCGATCGAGACGATCGAAAAACTGTACGAGCATAAGGGTGGCATTACCGGCATTTCCACCGGGTTCGTCGAGTTCGATCGCATGACGAGTGGATTGCATCCTGCGGAAATGATCGTGATTGCGGCGCGTCCGAGTATGGGAAAAACGGCATTCGCGATGAACATCGCCGAACACGTCGCGATCAACGAGAAGCTCCCGGTTGCGATCTTCAGCTTGGAAATGAGCAGTCAACAACTCGTGCAACGTCTTCTTTGTTCACGCGCGCGCGTAAATCTGAAAAAAGTGCGAGATGGATTTCTCGGCGAGCGCGAATTTTCGAGTTTGACCTCGTCGGCGTCAAAACTCGCCGAAGCCAAGATGTTCATCGACGACAGTTCCGGCCTCAGCATTCTGGAGTTCCGCGCCAAGGCCCGGCGGCTCAAAGCGCAAAATGATATCCGCTTGATCGTGGTGGATTACCTCCAGTTGTTGCGCTCAACCTCACGCCGCGGACAGGACAACCGTCAGATCGAAATTTCAGAAATTTCCGCGGGCCTGAAAGGATTGGCCAAGGAGTTGAACATACCGATTATCGTCGTCGCCCAGTTGAATCGAAATCCCGAGAACCGCACGGGCGATAGCAAGGGACGTCCGCGTCTGAGCGACCTTCGCGAATCCGGCAGTATCGAACAAGACGCAGATCTCGTCGGGCTTCTCGTCCGCGAAGCCTATTATGCCGATACCGATGAGGAAAAAGAGGAAGCCGCTGGAAATGCGGATCTGATCATTTCGAAACAACGCAACGGACCGATTGGCGATATTCCACTTACTTTCTTGAGCGAGTACACGCGCTTCGAAGATCGAGCCCGGAACGTGAGCGAGCCGGGGTTCTAGATTCTGGGGAGCGCACGAGAGCCGCGTGCGCTCCCCAAAATCAGAGACTCCGCGCTGCCTCGACGACATGCTTCGCGTCGATTCCCAGTTCTTTCATGACCTGATCGCCCGGCGCGCTGAGACCGAAGCGATTGATGCCGATCACCTTCCCATCGAGGCCGACATATTGATACCAAAGATCGGGAACTCCGGCTTCAATCGCTACGCGGCGCCGGCACGATTTCGGCAGGACCTCCTCGCGGTATTTCTCCGATTCGCGCTCGAAGCGTTCGAAGCACGGCATGGAAACGACGCGCGTACCGTCGCCGAGTTCTTTCGCTGCCGCGAGCGCGTGCTGAAGCTCGCTGCCACATGAGAGAATAATGAGATCGAGTTTTCCTTTTTCCCGCTTTGCGATATAGCCGCCGCGCGCTACTCCTTCGCGTCGCGTTTTAACATCGATCTCATTCAACGTTGGGACGGCTTGCCGGGTGAGAGAAAGCATGGTCGGGCCATCGATGCGCTGCGCCGCGGCTACAAACGCGCCGGCTGTTTCCTCGGGATCAGCCGGACGAATGACGTCGAGTTGCCTGATCAAACGCAAGCCGCTGACGGTTTCGACCGGCTCATGCGTCGGACCATCTTCGCCCACGCCGACCGAATCATGTGTAAAGATGTAAATGTTTGGCAGTCGGGAAAGCGCGGCGAGACGGATTGCCGCGCGACAATAATCGGCGAAGACCATGAAAGTTGCCCCAGACGCCCGGAAGATTCCGTGATAACTAACGCCATTCATGATCGCGCACATCCCGTGTTCGCGAATACCGAAATGAATGTTGCGACCGCGTGGATCGTTCCGCGTAAAATCGCCCGCGCCCTCGATATAGTTCAGCGTCGAGCCGTGCAGGTCGGCGCTGCCGCTGATGAGAAAAGGCATTTCCCTGGCCAATGGCTGCAATACTTCACTGCCCGCTTTGCGGGTGGCAAGTTTCGCATCCGCAGGGAACGAAGGAATTTTCGCAAGAAGATCGGCTGGAACTTTTTTCTCGATGGCATCGTCGAGTAGACGCGCTTCTTCCGGATTTTTCTTCCGCCACTCGTTGTAGGATTTTTCCCAACGATCGTATTCTGCGAGCAGTTTCTTTTTGTGGTCGGCGAAATATTCGCGCACTTCGTTTGAAACGAAGTAGTGCTCAGCGGGTAATCCGAGGTTCTTTCGTCCTTCATCGACAAATTTTACGCCAGCTTCCCCGTGTGCCTTATTCGTCCCGGCGACTTCCGGGATTCCTTTGCCGATCAGCGTGTGCGCGATGATCATCTGGGGCTTTCCGTTGTCGCGTTCCTTTGCGGTGTTGAGCGCGTCGAGAAACTGTTGCATGTCCTCGCCTTTGACTTCCTGGACATCAAAACCGTAGGCCTCGAAACGCTTTCTCGTATCTTCGCTCTGCGTCGCTTTCGCCATGGCGTCGAGCGTAACCGCGTTCGAATCGTAGATGAGGATGAAATTATCGAGGCCGAAGTGTGCGGCGAATGCGCTCGCTTCCGCGGAAACGCCTTCCTGAAGGCAGCCGTCACCCGCGAGACAGATGACGTGTTGATCGAAGATCCTGTGATCGGGAGTGTTGAAGCGCGCCGCCGTCATTTTCGCCGCCATCGCCATACCGGCGGCGTTGGCGACACCCTGACCGAGGGGGCCGGTGGTGCACTCTACGCCGGGCGTTTCAAGGAATTCCGGATGACCCGGCGTTTTGCTGTGAAGCTGGCGGAAGCGTTTGATCTCTTCCATCGGCAGATCGTAGCCGCTGAGATGGAGCCAGGCATAAAGGAACATACTTCCATGGCCGGCCGAGAGAACAAAGTAATCCCTTCCGATCCACCGCGGCTTGTCCGGATTATGTTTCATGGCGTAGCCGTAGAGAACGGCACCCATTTCCGCGCAGCCCAGCGGCAGACCAAGATGCCCGGATTTGGAGGCCTGCACCGCATCCATGCACAGGCCGCGCGCCTCATTGGCCGCGCGCGAGAGGATTTCAACGTTCAAACTCATGCTCAGGCTTATATGCGTGTGCCGAGGAGAATGAAAACAAATTCCCGCAGCTCGCGTTCGATCTCTTGCATTCGGGAAAAACACCGGCAGTTATGAATTGGCCTTAAGTTCATGAATCAACCGCTTCTCCTCCACCTCATGGAACGCCTTGAAGGTTTCTTCGGCAAGCTGCCGGCCACGATCCGGAAACCAATCCTGAGTGAGCTCACTCCGTTGAAAGAGCTCTTTTTGCAGCAACGCCCACCGCGATTTGTTTTGACCGGATTGAGCAGGTTGCCGGTTCAGGAAATTATCCCCGTTCTTTTCGCTTCGGAACGACCCGAAGAAAATCGCCAGGTTTTGTCTGAGATTTTTCGCTGGCAGGACTTCATCGTGGACGAGCATGGAACGATCGCTGTCCTGGATGCGCGTGGTGCTGATGATGCGGCGCTCTCGAATATTCGGGATCAGTTGAAGGAAAAGCCAGCGGACGTCTTTTTCTTTCTCTCGGATGTCGATGGCGACGGTTTACCGCGCCAGCGCGAGGTCGAAAATCTGGAGACATTTCTTGCCTGGAACGATGAAGCAGGTGTGGCAGCGAAGGCAGTAGGGATCATCTGCCGAGGCGTCCACCGATCATCCGCGCGGAACCAGAATGGCGCGAATTACGAAGACGCGGAATCGAGGCTCCGCGCCGCATTCGCTTCCAACGCTCTGGTTCGCCAAAGAACGCTGCAGATTATTGATGTTCCTTTTAGTCTCGGGACCAGCGACGCACCGCATTGGGAAGCAAAGCGTCTGATGTCGCTTGTAACCCAGTATCTGCCGAACGAAGCACGCGTAGAAATGATTCGCATTTCACGCGATCGGGAAGCTCAAGCTAAAGTCGCGCAAGTCCTGGTGAAATCGACCAGCGCGATTTGCACTGCCATCGGCGCTCAGCCGATTCCGTTGGCAGACCTTCCCATTCTGACCACGCTGCAGTTGGTGATGGTTTCCGGCATTATGTACGTCAGCGGGCGCGAGCGGAGCGTCCGCGCTGCGACGGAATTCATCACCGCGCTTGGAGCCAACCTCGGCGCGGGAATGTTGTTGCGGGAAGGAACCCGCGTCGTTCTCAAGTTTTTTCCCGGCTGGGGAAATGTCGTTTGCGGCATGGTCGCCGGAGCCGGCACTTATGCGATCGGACGCGCATCGATTGTCTATTTTATCGAAGGTCTCTCGTTAAAAGAAGCGCGGCGGGCTTATCTCACGAGCAAGAAAAAACCGGTTCGCTCGGGCCGTTTGGAGCAGGGGCAAAGCGCAACGGCTCGCGCGAAGTAGATCGTGCCAGAAAGAACGGCCTCTGGGGTTAATAACTTGTGAATAAGAGCAGCGCCTCGCCGCGTTTTGTTCACATGGTTTTTGTGAACAAAACAGCGGCAGCTCGTGCGCCGGCGGAACGGTCGAGGGTCGGGTCATGAAGCTTTCCGAAATCGACGGAACGCTCCGAGAGATTCGGGTGACGCCGATCAAGACCTTGGGCCAAAATTTTCTTCACGATGGAAATCTTGCGCGTTGGATTATCGAGAAACTGGATCTCGGGTCGGATGACTACGCGGTGGAAATTGGTCCCGGACTCGGAGCGCTGACGAGCCTGGCCCTTCAATCAGGCGCGCAAGTTCTCGCGATCGAAAAGGACGCGCGCCTGGCAAATTTTTTGCGTCAACGTTTCACGAGCCCTCGTCTAGAGGTCCTGCATGCCGATGCTCTGAATTTTGATCTCCGCGGTCTTTATGCGCAGCCGCGGGTGAAATGTTTCGGCAATCTCCCCTACTACGTTTCCAGTCAGTTACTGCTGAAGTTTATTGAAGAACCAAGTCCTATTTCAATGTGGATGTTCATGTTACAAAAGGAAATGGCGCGACGACTTTCCGCGGAGTCGGGCGCCAGTGATTACGGCGCTTTGACGTTGCTCGTGCAATCGCGCTACCGCGTGGAGTATTTGCGGACGGTTCCTTCGACGGTGTTCTTGCCACAACCCGAGGTCGATTCCGCTCTGGTGCGTTTGACGCCGAAGCGGCTGGAGGAAGTTCCGGTTTATCATCGCGAAGTTTTCACGAACCTCGTCCGCATTGGCTTTTCCCAACGCCGCAAGCAGCTGCAAAAACTACTTCGCACCGAAATTCCCGACTGGGCTAAACTCGCGCACGAAATCGGCATCGAACCGAAGGCCCGCGCCGAGGAACTTTCGCTCGCGCAGTGGATCTCGCTCTCGAACTTTGTCCGACCGCCGGGCGTTCCCGATTCCAGCCGAGTCGAATCCGAGCGCTTTTCGGTGGTCGACGAACACGACCGGGTATTAGGGGCCGCGCCGCGCCAGGAAGTGCATGGGGATAACTTGCGCCACCGGGCCGTCCACATCCTCATTTTCAACCAGGCAGGCGAGGTCTTTTTGCAAATGCGGTCCCGCGGGAAAGACCGTCACCCGCTGCGGTGGGATTCGAGTGCGGCTGGACATGTCGATGCGGGCGAAGAGTACGACGAGGCGGCCGATCGAGAATTGCGCGAAGAATTAGGCGTCAGCGCGAAACTGGAGCGCCTGTTGAAGCTAGGTGCTTCGGCACGGACCGGACAGGAATTTATTTGGCTCTACCGCGCCCATCATGAGGGACCATTTTCCCTGGCTGCTGCGGAAATCGATTATGGCGCCTTTTTCCCGACCAATCTGGTCACAGCATGGATTCGGGCACGACCGGACGAATTCGCGCCAGGATTCATCGAATGCTGGCGGCGTTACCAACAGCAGTTCGAAACTGCGGACCGTTGACTAACGCCTGACTAGCGCCGCGCTTTCTTCTTCTTCTTCGCAGACGGAGCACGCCTTTTCGCCGCAGCCTTCTTCCGCACCGGCTTCGCGGCCGTGCGATGACTTCGATCGGGCAGATCGGCAATTGTCATGCGTTTGAATTTCCGCGCAGCGCGGCGGGCCGCTTCCTTACCGCCATGCACAGCATCGCTGAACATTTTGGTTATCACTTCCTGGCCGCGCAGAAAATGGACCTGGAAACCATGTGTTTGTTTCGCGGCACGGGGTTTTGTATCGATGCGCTTGATGTTCGTTTCCGAATCAGGATTGGGTCGTTTTCTCATGAACTTTGGTTAATGACGCAGACGCTAAGGTAGATTAGGCGAGGACGCAAAAGCAAACCGACAACTTTAATGTGCCGGCAAAGCAGGCAGCCTCCATTCGTTACGCTTATCTCCATATACATTGAATGGCAACAGTACATAACAAGGATTTCGCGCGGCTCGAAGCCAAGAGATCAACCGAACGAGGTCATCTTCTGCCATTGTCGTGCAGCCCGCGGTCGGCCGATTGACCCCCCGGCGTATGTGAAAAAAAATCGCGCTCCCGGCGCCTGGCGTTGGCGGATCGGAATTGTGACGAATCTCGACCAGCCAGCGATAAGCAAAATCGTTGTGACGCATTTTGGCTTTCTGGAACCAGGGCGGCGGATGCGCCGGATCATTGATCGTGACGAAGCGATTGTAGTCAGGATTTTTCACGTCATCGACCCAGGCGTCGGCCGTCGAGACCTGATGGAATGGATAGTCGGCGCCCGGCGGAAGCTGCGTATCGTAAGTATAGATTTTTCCGATTCGGAAAACACCGGCTGGAGCGCGCCCGTCCCGCTCTTCTTTTCGCAAACCGGGTTCGCCCTGGCCGGCCAGACCGCTGCCCCAGGCCAGGCCGTTTTTGCCGAACAACACCGGGAAAGATTGGCCAACCGGTGACCATTCACCCTTTCCGGATCGCTCAAAAAGCTGAATGCGCCCGCGCATCGAATTCCAATCCGGCGCAATCCCGACGATCAGTTGCCTGCAATCATCGGGAACGCCGACGGCACGAGCGCTGCTCGACAGCATGAGCCCGAGCGCAATTCCCCACCACCGGATCGTCGTGATAAGCATTCCCAAACCTAGACGCGCATCTTAATGATTCTGTCCAACTCGATTTCGCGATGAAAAAGCACTGGGCCATTCTCCTTCTCGTAGTGACCGTTTGCGCCTGCTACGCGCCGACCCTGCGCGACGGCTTCGTCTGGGATGATACTGCCCTCATTCTGCGCGATCCATTGATCCGTAGTTGGCGACTCATCCCGGAAGGCTTTCAACATTTCCTCTTTACGGACGCGACGGCCTCGGATTTCTACCGTCCAATCCAGCGACTGACGTACACGCTGGAGTATTGGGCGTTCGTGTTTTGGCCTGCGCCGTATCATCTGACGAGCGTCCTCTGCCATCTGGCTGCGGCCCTCGCGCTCTTTGCTTTCAGTTCCGAACTCCTCCGATTTTACGGAACCGCGGATCGGTCGCGGGAATGGATCTCATTCATTGCTACCCTGCTTTGGGCAATCCACCCAGTCCATACCTCAGCAGTCGTTTACGTTTCCGGACGCGCGGATCCGCTCGCGGCCGCATTTGGTTTCCTCGGCTTGTTTTGTGGCCTGAGGTCCTTGCGCGCATCCAAATCAGGCGCGTGGACTTGGACGATTGGCGCCGCGGCCGCGTTCCTTCTCAGCACTTTGAGCAAGGAACTTGGATTGATCTTTCCGCTTCTCTGGCTCGTGCTGCTCGGATTGAGACGGAACTGGCGCGCATTGCGTCCCGCGGCGGTGGCAGCGGTTGTTGTTCTTACCATTTACCTAAGCCTGCGGTTTCCGGCTGAACACATCCCGCCTCCTGCGCCCACAGTCGCGACGCCACTTCTCGTTAGGCCAATCGTCGTCGCGCGAGCCGTTGCTGAATACGCCGGCTTGCTCATTTTGCCGTGGAATTTGCACATGGAGCGCGACGTCGAATCGCGTCCGATGGGATTTAGCGACGCCAGCATTACCCGGAACTCCTGGCGTGAATTGCAGACGCTGCTTGGCATCATCCTGATCGCGGCCGCCATTTACTGGATGGTGCGCGCCCGAAGAAATCCCGCGCTTTTTGCCTGCCTGATCCTCGGAATAGTCAGTTACCTACCGATGAGCGGAATCTTTCGTCTGAATGCGACTGTGGCGGAGCACTGGCTTTATGTGCCGTCAGCTTTTTTCTTTCTCGCAGTTTGTTTGACAGCTTCGCCGGTCTTCGAGGCGAACCGACCAGGCTCAAAGAGCCGCATCCAACAAGCACTCCTGTTCGGCGCCACCATTTGGCTAGTGTTCCTTGCCAGCCGCACCTTCGTTCGGACATTTGATTGGAAAGATCAGCGCTCGTTCCTTAATCAAACCATCGCCAACGGTGGCGGTTCCGTGCGGATGCTAATCAACCTCGCCGGTCTCGAGCTTAGCCAGGGACAACTCGGCGCGGCAAAGACGCACCTCGAAGCCGCTCTTCATCAGGAGCCGGGACAACCGATGGCCTTGATCAATCTGGCGACCGTCGCAATCAAGCAGAACGATTTCAAATTCGCCCACGAAATCCTTTCGCATACGAAGAAGATTCCATTTGTCGAAGCGGAGTCTAACGATCTGCTGGCCGTGCTCGCCTACCGGGAAAGCGGGAAAGTCGACTTCCTCCGCCTCCGCCTGGCGGCGCGCACGGGGCCGTTGAATTGGGCGATCGAGAAACGTTACATCCGGACGCTCGCGGATGCCGGCCAGACGGACCGGGCGATCGCGGAATTGAAAACGTGTCTTCCCACCCAGTGGTATCGGGCGGAATCCTGGCAATTGCTGAGCGAGCTTTTCGCGAAATCTGGAAAACCTGAAGAGGCGGCTCGGGTAAAGGCGCTCGCACAAAAATACGATGTGCATCTCGGCCAGCACGCTGGCTCGTAGGAATTAGTTCGAAGCGTAGATCGCTTCGATAAAACGCGGCAGATAACGTTGCGCTTTCAGATCGCCGACACCTCGAATTTTCCGTCCGGCTTCGACCGAACGCGGTTTCAAGCGGGCAAAGGCGCGCAGCGTTTCATCAGAGAAAATGGTGTACGCTGGAAGATTGCCGCGCTCTCGGGCCATTTCCAGTCGCAGCTGCTTCAATCGATCGAAGAGCGCAGCATCCATTGGCAGCAAATCCGCAGCGCCTCCGCTCTTTGTCTTGGTCTTGCGTGAAGCCTTCTTCGCTGTCGACGTCGTGCGCTGGGGCCAGCACAAAACGTAATCTGTTGCGCCTTTCATGATCTCCTCGCCTCGCGCAGTCAACGTGATGGTCGGATATTGACCGCCCGTAGACATCAGCATTCCGCGATCTTGGAATTCGCGCATAATCTGGTTGAGATAGGCCACGCCTTCCGCTTTCAGGAGGCCGTAAGTCGAAAGTTGATCGAGCCGCGCGTCGATAATTTCGCGCGATCGGCTGCCCACCAACGTTTGCACTACGCGCCCCCTCCCGAACTGCGCCTCCCAACCACCCGATCCGCGGCGCGACATGCGGGCTACTCCACTCAACGCTTTCCGCACGATCAGTGCTTCGTCTTCTGTCGGCTCGCGCGCTGGCCCGGCGGTATCGTTGCAGACATCGCAATTTCCGCAGAGTGCCGGGTCAGATTCGCCAAAGTAACGCAAAATCGTTTGCTGCCGGCAAGCGCGGCTGTAGGCAAAATCGATGACCGTCTTCAATTTCGCCCGGTCTCGCCGCTCCTTCTCCGCCAGTTTCGCCGTATCCAATTTCAGTTCGGAGCCGCGCAATTCCGGCCGAAGCACGCGCGTGCCCCGGACACGGCGTCCCGGGATATCGAAGCGCTCGACGTAACCTTCGCGATCAAGGACATGCAGTGCGGAACTCAACATCATGTCATTACCGTCCGACCCCACTCGCTCCGACATGTCCTTGATCGAAACGTGGAGTTCGTTGTTCGCGCCCTTTTCGCGGCGCAGCATCTCCCACGTTTGCACGATGAATCCGGGCGACGGATTGCTGCCTTCAATAAAAAATTCCTGCACGCGTGTATCGGCATGGTTGAAAAGCAGCTCGCATGTCGCCGGTTCCCCATCACGCCCCGCGCGACCGGCTTCCTGATAATAGGCTTCGATGCTTCCGGGAATTTCGAAGTGCGCGACGAAGCGAATGTCCGGACGATCGATTCCCATGCCAAAGGCATTGGTCGCGACTACGACATCGCGCTTCCCCTTCATGAACAAGTCCTGCGCGGCGGTCCGCTCTTCCTCCTTCATCCCACCGTGGTAAAGAATGCTGGAAATTTTCCCGAGCTTGAGCGTTTCGCAGACGGCTTCGGCGCGCTTCCGCGTCGCGCAATAAACAATGCCGGTCTTGTGTCCGCTGATGAGCGCGTTCAGGCGCTCGTATTTCTGCGCGTCGTTCCCGACCGGCGTGATGAGGAGTTTCAGATTCGGCCGCGAAAAGCCAGCGACAAATTCCCGTGGCTCGCGCAAGGCGAGATGAGTGAGAATATCCTGCCTAACGATGGGTGTAGCGGTGGCCGTGAACGCCGCCACCTGCGGGCGTCCCAATTTTTCCAAAACGACGTTAAGGCGAAAGTAGTCGGGCCGAAAATCGTGGCCCCACATCGACAGGCAATGCGCTTCGTCGACTGCGAAAAGGCCGATCGTCGCCTGCCCCAGCGCCTCGACAAACGACCGGCTGCGGAAGCGTTCCGGCGCGATGTAAACGAGCTTGTAATCGCCGCGCGCCAGATGCCGAATCCGCTCCTGCTGCTCAGCCGGGGTGAGCGAGCTGTTGATTAACGTGGCGGCAATTCCGCGCCGCTCGAGTGCGTCCACCTGATCTTTCATCAGCGCAATGAGTGGCGACACCACCACTGTTGTCCCCTCGAGAATCAACGCCGGCAGTTGATAGCAGAGCGACTTGCCGCCGCCGGTCGGCATTACCACCAACGCATCCGCGCCATCGACGATTGCGCTGATGACCTCTTCCTGCGCATCGAGGAATTCGCGAAAGCCAAAGTATTTCTCGAGATACTCGTGCGGCGTCATCGTAGCCAGTCTTCGAGATTCAAAGCCGCTGCGCAAGCTCGCAAAAACCATCTCGCGCGAAGTCGAGGGATCCCGTGGAGTTACCTGAAAAGCTTCTCGCTCGGAGTTACTTGTTAGGCGGACATCGCCTGCTCAACGATGGCGGTATCTCGCCCCAGAAATCTCATTGCGCTTAGCCAGACGATTCCCGAGAGAAGCATCATTCCGGAAACGAAAAGGAAAGCGATTGTCATGTTGCTGTGACCGGCGACAAAGCCAATCGCCGGAAAGGCCGCCGCATCGCCAAGCGCGTGAATGATCAAAATGTTGAGGGCGAAGGCGGTTGCCCGAACTTTTGGCAGCGCAACATTAGCGAGGGCAGTGTTCGAGGGTCCGGTGTTCAGGAACATGAAAAACACGGCTCCGAACATCAGGAACCAGGCAGCTGGAAATGGCGTAAACAACATCGCGACGAATAACGGGAATGCGAGGATCATCCCAAGCCCTGAGACAAGAAAATATGAGCCGGTGCAAGTCTTGCGCAGTCGATCCCCCGCCCAGCCGCCGAGCAGAGTAGAAACCAATCCAGCGACCACAATGATCAGGCCAAAATATTTCGTGGAAGATGCCGGCTGTCCGCGAAACTTCAGGTATGCCGCCACCCAGAATCCGATACCGCCGAGGGCAAATGTCATTGCCGTTTGCGCGATACAATTCAAAACATACGACGGCGTTCGAAAGAGCGTCACATAGTCTTCGCGGCTGGCGCGCCGTGCTTCGGAACGAGGCATCCCGGCGCGGGGATCGCGCTGGAAAAAACAGAGAAGCCCGAGCAATAATCCAGGCGGAGTCACGAGGTAAAAGGCCCAGCGCCACCCGAGATGTTCGTTGATCAATCCACCGAGAACGTAACCGAGCGCGCTGCCAACAGGAATCGCCGCGCAAAAGACGGCCATCACACGTCCGCGCGTTTGTAACGGAAACAAATCAGCGAGAACAGTCGGCGCCGCCGGCCCATAACCGCCCTCGCCAATGCCCACGAAGACGCGCGTGATGAAGAGAGCAACGAATGTCGCAGCCAAACCGGAGGCGCCGCTGGCAAGACTCCAAAGCACAACCGCGCTTCCGATAATCAACCACCGCGAAAAGCGATCCGCCAGCCATCCCAAGGCTGGAGCTGCGAGCATGTAGGTAACGAGAAACGCTGTGCCCAGCAAACCAGTGTCCGCCATCGCGTTTGGATTGTTCGCGGCAAAAAACGTCGCGCGAATGTCCGGTTCCACCGCCGCCAGAATCTGGCGGTCGATATAGTTGAACAGATTGATGCCGAGCAATAATGCCAGCGCGGTGGACGCTCCGGGTTTGCGGTCAATATCGCTCGCCATCGAATTGCCGATTGCAGATGGCGGCGCGCTTTTTGTAAACCATAAACGATGCCGCACCGATCTTTAGCCGAACGCACGCTCTATTGGTTCGGCTCGACGCTCGCGCGTTGTTTTTATCGGGTTACGGCAATGGGACAGGAGCGCCTGCCGAGTGGCGGTTTCTTGCTGCTCCCGAATCACATCAGCTGGGTCGATGCGGTCGTGTTGCAGTTGGCGACTCCTCGACCGATTCGCTACGTCATTGACGATACAATCTATCGGAACCGATTTCTGAATCCGATTTTTCGTTTGGTGCAGTGCATCCCGATTTCATCGCGACGTGCAAAAGAGGGCGTCCGCGAAGCAGCGGAACGAATTCAAGCCGGCGAAATTGTCTGCCTCTTCCCCGAAGGCGAACTGACGCGATCGGGCACACTGCTGCGATTGAAGCGGGGTTACGAACTAATCGCACGACACGCCGATGCGCCCGTCGTTCCCGTCTGGCTGGATCAACTTTGGGGTTCGATTTTCTCCTATAAGGGCGGCCGCTTTTTTACGAAATGGCCGCAACGCATTCCATACCGCGTCGTCGTTGCTTTCGGGGAACCGCTCGCCGCTGGGGACGCCACCATCGCGACCGTGCGCGAAGAACTGCTCAAGCTGGGAGAGAAATGCTATGGCATGCGGCCGGCACTCAAGCGGCATCTTGCGGAAGCCTGCGTGCAGGGTCTGAAGCGCTCGCCGTTCTCCAACGCGATCATCGAGGGAATCGACGGAACGAACTTGAGTCGCGGCAAACTGCTCGGCGTTTCCGCAGCGCTCAGTCGATACCTAAGGAAAAATTGCCCTGAAAAACGGATCGCCATCGTTTTGCCCGCAAGTAAGGGCGGGGTCGTCGCCAATCTCGCCGTCCTTCTCGCGGGAAAAATTCCCGTCGGGCTAAACTTTACCGCGGGCCGGGCGGCGATCTTATCCGCGGAAAAGCGCGCCGGGATTCGCACCGTCATTTCGGCAAAGGCATTCCAAAATCGCTTTCCCGAGTTTCCCTGGCCGGAAAACGTGGTCCTTCTCGACAAGCTTCTTCCGGAACTGAAACGCCAGATCGTGCTGTGGTGGATGGCCACTCTTGTTCTGCCCTGGCGCTTGCTCGCGCGAATTCTTCAGATTTCCCGAGAGGGCGGCCACGACGAAGCAGTCCTGTTGTTCACCAGTGGAAGCTCCGGCGAACCGAAGGGCGTCGTCCTGAGCCATCACAACATCATTGGCAACGTCTCGCAATTTAGCATCATGCTCGATGCGGGATCGGATGATAAGATCCTGGCGTCGCTGCCGTTTTTTCACAGCTTCGGCGCAACCGTCACGCTTTGGTATCCGCTCATTCACGGGGTGCAGGTTGTGACTTATCCCAATCCACTCGAAGTGGGCAAGCTCGCCGGCTTGATTCAGCACCACCGTGCGACGGTGCTGCTGGCCACGCCGACATTTCTACGCGGATATCTGCGCAAGGCAGAGCCGGGACAATTGCGCAGCCTCCGGCTTGTTATTACTGGCGCGGAAAAGCTGCCGCTCGATCTGGCAAGCAGTTTTCAGGAACGTTTCGACATGCGCGTCTTCGAGGGCTACGGATTGACGGAAACGTCACCCGTGGTCAGCGTCAATTTGCCCGAACCGCAGCCGAAAAATCCTGGCGATCGCGTGCAACCTTCCAGCCGGTCGGGCTCCGTCGGGAAAATGGCATCGGGCATTGCCGCAGAGATTCGCGCGCCGGAGACCGACGAAAAACTCTCGCTGCACGACAGCGGAATGCTCTGGTTACGCGGTCCGAACATTTTCGAGGGCTACCTCGATGATCCGAAGAGAACCGCCGAAGTCTTGCGCGATGGATGGTTCAAAACTGGCGACATTGGCCGATTCGATGAAGATGGATTTCTCTACATCGAAGGACGGCTTTCGCGTTTTTCCAAAATCGGCGGCGAGATGGTGCCGCACGAATTGATTGAGCACAAAATTTTGGCCGCATTGCAGCTCGAAGGACATTCGGAACGCGTTCTCGCCATCGTCGGAGTACCGGATGAGGCGAAAGGTGAGGCACTTGTTCTGTTGAGCAGCATTGAAATCGACCTGCCAAAATTGCGCGTCACCCTGGGCGAATATGACATTCCCAATCTCTGGATTCCGAAGAAGATCTGCCGCATCGAATCAATTCCGGTGCTCGCTTCCGGCAAACTCGATATCGGAAAATGCCAGGAGCTGGCGCGTGAGAAATAATCGCCGGCCAATGTCCGCACAGTAGCCGGCGGGATGTTGGAGAACTCTTTTTTCGTTGATTCGATGCGCTCACTGTTTCACTCACTCGCCAATCGCGCGGCGGCACTCTTGATAAAGGCGCTGTTCGGATCTGTCACACGCATCCGTATCGTGCGGAGCGAGAATGCGGAACACGGCGGCGGATTTCTGCTGGCGAGTAATCACATCAGCCATTTCGATCCATTCATCATTTCATCGATCGTGCGGCGAAAAATCGATTGGATGGCGATGGCAGAATTTTTTCCGATTCCAGTGCTCGGATATTTCCTGCGCGCGGTCGATGCGTTCCCGGCAGATCGAGATCGGGCCGATCGCAAGACAATTCGGACCGCGATTGAGCGATTGAAGAACGGACGCATCGTCGGCGTTTTCCCCGAGGGCGGAATTCGCGATGGCGCGCGTTCGCTGCTCGAAGGGGCACCGATGCGACCGGGCGCTTCGACGCTGGCACATATTGCCGGCGTTCCAATTCTACCGTGCGTGATCATCGGCAGCGACCGGCTCTACGCCAAGAGAAGCTGGTTGCCGCTCCGCCGCACGCCGATCTGGATCGCGTTCGGCGATCCGATCTCACACTTTCCGGATTCGCAAAAATCCGAAGCGCGGGAACGCATCGAACGTGAACTCGCGGTTGCGTTCAAAAGTCTTTGCGCAGAATTGCGCGAAACCTTTTCGCTGACACCGGATGATCTGCCGCATCCGCCGCGAGAACGAATGGGCAAGAATCCGCGTCCTTTGATCAATCACGAAATCAAGCGGCCGACGCTGCGGCGTTTGGCAGCGAACACGGTCGATAGAGTCATGTGCGCCTCAATGAATCTCGTTCAATCGCGACATCGCCTGCATGCGCGCAGCCGCGAGGAAGTAGAGCGCTATGTCGAGGAATGCGAGAAACTAACGGCGCAGGATTTCTACGCCGCACCATCGAATGGAAACATCGCAAGCGGAATCAGCGACAGCTACGGCTCGACGGTCACCTGGCAAAGCCCGGTCAAGACGAGGTTCCCTGTTAACGACATCGCGCGGGCAGATCTATTCCCATGCGGACGCGGCTGGGAAGCGCCGACCGTGCTCATGCTGCACGCCCTCATGTCGGCGCACGACGCCGGCTACCGGCGTGTCGCCGCGCAGTTTAACGAACTTGGCTGGAACGCCTGCTTCGTTCACCTGCCGTATCACTATTCGCGCGTGCCGCCCGGCTACTGGAATGGCGAGTTGGCTATCACAGCCGATATCGTTCGCCTGGCCGAGGGCTTGCGACAGGGCGTGTCCGAACTGCGACAGCTGATGGGAGGATTGCGCGCGCATGGCTGCCGGGAATTCGGCGTGCTGGGTACGAGTTACGGCGGGTGGATCGGCGCGCTACTCGCCATGGTCGAACGCGATTTTCGTTTCGTCGCACTGATGGCGCCAGTCGTAAATCTCAAGCAGGCGGTTTGGGAAGCTCCGGCCACGATCTTCATGCGCCGCGAGCTGCGGCGGGCAAAAATCGATTTTCAGCTCGTGAAACGCCATTTTCATCTTAGCTCGCCGATGCACAATGAGCCGTTGTGCAGCGCGGACCGCGTGCTGTTTGTCGCGGGCGATTTCGATTTGATCGTGCGCCCCGAAGATATTGCGGCCATTCAGCAGAGATGGCGCGGCGCGGAACTGCTCCGCGTTCGGCAGGGGCACTTCGGCTACCGGATGATGCACGAAACAATCGCGCGTCTGAAAGAGCGTCGACTATAGATCTCGATCTTCACTAATCGACTAGTCGAGCCAATCCATTGCCTCGAGAATCCGCCGGAGCTGTGTGTCGTTAGTGGAAAGCCCGGGCAACCATTCGCCGATCAGTTCGCGCTTCCACCAAGCTTTGTCGCCGATCGGCGCGAAGCGGTAACGATACAGTCGCGCGCGGATGTAATGCGGCGGCGCGTTCGGGAATGGATTGTTGGCGATGAGCGAAAGCGTGCCGGGATCGTTGTGCAGAAGTTTCCAGACGAAATGGAATGTCCACGGATAGTCCGCGGGTGAAGCCATGGCCGCGAACCAGATCTGCCAATCGATGCGCGGTTGATACGGGGCGATGAATGGCGGGCACCGGTCCGGGTCGCCGGGTTTGGCTTTGAATTCGTATTCCTTCCACTTTGTATCACCGGTGACGATTGGATCGTCCGTTCCTTCGAAGACAATTTCATGACGCTCACGGCCGACGCTGCCGAACGCGCCGTACGTGTTTACGAGATCGAGCGGATCGTAGGAGTAGTTCATCAGTTGCCGGCCGGAAGCGAGATTGAGGACGGGCGCGATGCTTAGATACGCAACCAGGATTGACAGCGCGACGGCGAGACCGTTCTGCACTCGAGACGGTTCAGAATTTTTCGCCGCCAGTTCGGCGCGTTGAACCAGGGCCTTCGGAAGAACGCGACGAAGGAACGTGTCGTCGAAACAGGCGAGGAACGGAATGATGGTGACGTAGTTCAGGAACGACAGATTGCCGCTGACGATGAGAAAGAGCTGGAAACTGACGAGCAATAGACCCGCGACGTGTCTGGCCGTCCGCGGGCCGAATGAAAACCACGGTACGATCAATTCGATGAAATGGTTCCAGGCGACCTCGAGTTTGTGGAACCAGTGCGGCGCGAAATGCAAATAGCGGCTGATCGGGTTCGGGATCGGCTGCGTTTCGTAGTGATAATAGAGGCAGGTGAGATCGCGCCAGCATGGATCGCCCCGCAGTTTGATCAGACCGGCGCCAATCATGATGCGAAAGCCGAGCCAGCGAAAAAGCCAGAAGACGAGAAGCGGCGGCGGTCGTTTCGGAAATGGCCGGCAGTCGAGTAATGGGCAAAGAAAGATCGAAAGGAAACCGGTTTCCAGCAGTTGGATTTCCCAACCGTAACCGTACCAGATCTGACCGATGTGAACGATCGACATGTACATGATCCAAAGAATCGCGAGAATGATGGCGTTCGCGTAACCGGCCAAAACGAGGAGCGACAGACCAAAACCGATCCAGGCGAAAATCGACAATCCGCTGTCGGAAATTCCAACCCAGAACAACGTCGGCACTCGCGTCACAGCGGCGGCGCGCGACCCAAGGTGTGATTGGACAGATGCGAGAAAATGATTCGCCGGGGTCAGGCCGTGCTCGCCGATGAGAGGCACGAGCTGCTGGGCGGCGACCAGAAACGCAATCGCGTACACGAAACCGAGCAGTCGGAGAATGACGAAGCGCGTCAGCCAGTAGGAATTCCCGAGCGCGAAAAATCTTTGGGGAAAATTGTCGCTAGCCATGGCGGCACAGCAGAATTCCAATGCTTGGTTCAAAAACGTCCGCGGCGCAATATTTAACAAGTTCAGTTTGCTTCGCGGACGCGTGAAAGCTCGGGGACGTTCGATTCATCAGAACGACGATGAAAGACGCTGAGGCATCTATTCGGGAGAGGGACGACTCTCCGAGCGAGGAAGAAACTGCTGTTCCTTCTGCGCCACGACCTCGTTTGCCCGATTTGCTTCGCGGCCCGTTCGGCGTCCGCTCGATTGCGCTAACCGGCCTGTTCATCCTCGCGTTGTTTTACACGATCTACTTCATGCGGTCGGTGTTGTTGCCCCTCGTCCTGGCATTGCTCCTCAGCTATTTGCTCCGGCCGATCGTGCGCACGCTCAGGAGCTGGTTGATCCCGGCGCCGATCGGTGCGGCTCTGGTCCTCTTATCGATGATCGCGGCAATCGTCTTCGCGACCTCTTTCCTCGCGGCTCCGGCGGCCGGATGGCTCGAGAAGGCGCCCATCAGCCTGCAGGAGCTTCAGCGGAAGTTGCACCCGTTGAAGCAACCAATGCAGAACGTGGCCAAGGCAAGCGGCGAAATCGAAAAACTGGCGTCGCCCGATACCACCCAGGCAAAACCTGCCGTCGAAGTGAAGACGCATCCGATTACCGACGCGTTATATGTGCAAATGCCAGAACTCATCGTAAGCGGTGCGTTGCTCCTCGTTCTGCTTTATTTCCTGCTCGCCTCTGATGGGGTTTTCCTGCTGAAGCTCATCAAAATCATGCCGACGCTATCGGATAAGAAACGCGCGGTAACGATCGCACATGAAATCGAATCACAAATTTCGCGCTATCTACTCACAATCACCTTGATCAATGCGGGACTCGGTCTCGCGGTCGGAATGACCGTTGGCTACCTCGGATTGCAGAATCCCGTGATGTGGGGCGCAATGGTGGCGCTGTTGAACTTCATCCCGTACGTCGGGGCGTTCGCCGGCATTATCTTCATGACGCTCGGCGCGGTGCTCAGTTTCGATAGTTTCGGCTACGCCCTCGTTTTCCCGGGCGCCTATTTGACGCTGGCTATCTTGGAAGGGAATTTTGTTACCCCATGGGTGATGGGGCGCTCGCTTACCCTCAATCCGGTCATAGTCCTCTTATCGCTGACGTTCTGGGGATGGATGTGGGGCGTCGCCGGTGTGATTCTGGCCGTTCCGATCCTGGCGGCTTTCAAAATCTTCTGCGCTCACATTACGCCATTGGAGCCGGTGGCAGAATTTCTGAGCTAAGGCAGGGAGCGATACGGTCGTAAAGCGCGTTGCTCAAAGTTAGAAGACGTGCCAGGGGGAGAGTTGAACTCCCGACCAACCCCGAATGCTTTCGGGGCTGCTCTACTGCTGCAAATAATGAATGGCGACCATCGGGCTTTTCTTCCGCTTTAACATCCGCTCGATTCTTCGGGCTTCCTCGATTGTCGGAATTTGCTTCGTCACCACGACTTCCAACCCGCCACCAAGTCGTTTTGTCGTTGCCGTATGGCCGCGCAAATGTTGCGCAAAGCGGGCGCCAAAATCCACCGTCGAACCGATGTAGTGGCGACCAGATGATCCCTTGAGAATGTAAACCCAAGCCATGAAAAAGCATGCCAGGGGGGAGAGTTGAACTCCCGACCAAGGGCTTATGAGTCCCCTGCTCTACCACTGAGCTACCCTGGCGTGCGGCGGGAAATTCAGCGGAGCGAAGGGATGTGTCAACGTCATCAGCCACCCCGGCTAATCCTGGGACTTCGACAAGTAGGGCGCGAGGTCTCTCTTCTTTCCGCGCAATGCCGCCATGAAACAGACGCCATTGTGTTGCTGCAACGCGCCGGTCCATCCTTCCTGTTCAACAAAGCGCCAGCCGCTCCAATCCGCCTGACGACCGTCCTTTTGTGTTTCGGCCGGAAAAAGAAAGAGCTGCATGCGTTTTTCCGCTAACTCGATTTGGGCAATGCGAGGGCCTTCGTCGTCATCGAAGACGCGGCAGCCAAGCGTGCGAAAGCGGGCAAACTCGGGTGGGACGTCATAGTGCTCGAGGTGATGTTTTAGGAAGAACAAATCTCCCAGTTTCCCGGCGTCCGTTTGCACGTTATCGAGCTGCGAAATCCGTGTTGAGCTTGCGACCGTCAAAAGTTTCCGAGCCGTGCCGGCGCCCGGGAAATCCTGCATCCGTTCGTGCAACTTGAGCGCGAAAATGCCTGCAATCACGAGGAGGGCCAGGGCAATGGCGATCGTGACCGGGTTGCGCGCGGTTTTCTTCCAGCTGCGTTTGTCGGCCGTTGTCAGTAATTTTTCATTGGCAAACCACTCAGAAATTTCCGGAGGGATGGAGATCGCGCCAACCAAACTCGCGACCGCACGGTCAAAGTTCTGTTGCCAGGAAAAGCTCGCCATCGTCGCCTTCGCTTTCTGCGCGCGATGAACAGCCACCCGCATGGCGCGGTCCGGCACCCGTGTTTCGCTGAAAGGCGCGCAGTGCGGAAGAGCGCGCTGCTGGCGTGAAGTGAAAATCCGATTCATCGCGCTTCGATTTGGACAACCGCATCCAACCAAGCCTGAAACTGCCGGCGCGCCTGCGCCAGCAGCGTCGAAAGCTCGGTCACCTTGATCTCCAACAACGCCAGCAATTCGCGATGATCAAACTCATCGAGGTAAAAAAGAGCGAGCGTGGTCCGTTGCGGTTCGGGCGCGCCGGCGATCCAGATCGCGAGTTGATTGGCGTCGAGCTGTGCCATTTGTTCCGCGGCGTCGGCGGAGAGTTCCACTTCTTCCATCTCCACATGCTCCGCTTGAATTCCTTCGTCCCCGACCGCGAGGCAGCGCCAGCGCGCTTCTCGAAAGAACCAGAAGCGGTCGGGTGAAGATTCACCTTCCGCCGCCCGGCGTGCGGCTTCGCGGACGGTGGACTGAAAGGCTTCCTGCGCCTTGCCCGCGTCGCCCGTCATCAGGAAACAAAAGCGGTAGAGCTGCGGGAGATTCTGTGTATGACTCGAGACGCTCACCTTCTTACGAGGCAATCATTTTACGCGCCTCTCGTCGCCCCACAAGCATCTGCGGCCGCGTCTCCGTGAGAGAGCGGAGGACGATGATGAAGCGTCTCAGCAATCGCATTATCACTCTGGTTTCAGGCATTCTCCCGCTCAAGACGACACGCTTTAAACCGGTCGACTATAGGTTCTGCAGCCGCCGCGCCACTTCTTCGGCGTTTGTCCGGCTGTTAAAGGCTGAGATGCGAAAGTAACCCTCGCCTTCTGACCCAAAGCCGCTTCCGGGCGTGATGACGACGTTCAGATCGCGCAGCATCCGGTCAAACAACTGCCAGCTCGTTAGGCCATTGGGCGTTTTCACCCAGATGTAGGGCGCGTTTGCCCCGCCATAAACCCGGAGACCGGCGCCCGCGGCGGCCTCGCGCAAAATACGCGCGTTCCCCATGTAGTGCTCGATGAGCGCACAGACCTGCGCCCGGCCTTCCGCGCTGTAGAGCGCTTCGGCGCCGCGCTGCACCGGGTAACTGACGCCGTTTGCCTTCGTGCTCCAGCGCCGGTGCCAGAGCGGATGCAGCGGCAGCCGCCGTCCGTCCTCAGTGCACGCGAGCAGCGTCTTCGGCAGAACGGTGAAACCGCAACGCACACCGGTGAATCCTCCGGTCTTAGAGAAACTGCGGAACTCGATGGCGCAGTCCCGCGAGCCCGGGATTTCAAAAATGGAATGCGGGATTTCCGGATCGCCGATATATCCCTCGTAGGCGGCATCGAAAAGGAGAATCGCGTCGTGCTTGTGCGCATATTCGACCCAGCGCACAAGCTGTTCGCGAGAAGCGACTGCGCCGGTCGGATTGTTCGGAAAACAGAGATAGACCAAATCGACATGCTCTCGCGGCGGCTCGGGAACGAAATTATTTTCCGCCCGGCATGGCAAATACGTAATCCCTTCGTAGGCGCCGCCCTCCTTCGCGGCGCCGGTGTGCCCCGCCATCACATTCGTATCGACGTAGACCGGATAGACCGGATCTGTGATCGCGATCTTGTTTTGGTCGCCCAGAATATCGAGAATGAAACCGCAATCGGGTTTCGAACCATCGGAGAGAAAGATTTCGTCGTCCGAGAGTTCGATCCCGCGATCCCGATAATCGATCTGCGCGATCTTTGAGCGCAAAAATTCGTATCCTTGTTCGTGACCGTAACCGCGAAAGGTTTCGCGGACACCGAGCTCGTCAACCGCTCGATGCATCGCGGCGATGGCAGCGGCGGGCAGCGGCTCGGTCACGTCGCCAATGCCACAGCGAATGAGGCGCGCGGCGGCATCGGGATTCGCATCACAGAATTCGCGAACGCGTCGCGCAATTTCCGGAAAGAGATATCCAGCCTGAAGCTTGAGATAGTTATCGTTTAGATAAGCCATTCGATGGAGGGACGCGCTCTGTTGCGTCCGGAGCAGGAGGACACGGAGGTCATCCCTCCATTCTTTGCACGACGGTACCGTCGCTACAGGTTATTTCTCGTAGTTTTTTGTGACTGCGTCCCAGTTCACCACGTTCCACCAGGCCTTGATGTAATCCGGGCGGCGGTTCTGATAGTTGAGGTAATAGGCATGCTCCCAGACATCGACGCCTAGAATCGGCTTGTTCCCGTCCATCAACGGGCTGTCCTGATTCGGCGTGGAAATGACTTCCAGTTTGCCACTCTTGTTCTTAATTAACCAAGCCCAACCGCTCCCGAAACGTCCGGCGCCGGCTGCAGCCAGCTTTTCCTTAAAGGCATCGAAGCTGCCGAAGGTGGATTTGATGTCGTCGGCCAATTTCCCGGACGGCTCACCGCCGGCCTTCGGTCCCATGATTTTCCAGAAAAACGAGTGATTCGCGTGTCCGCCGCCGTTGTTGCGCACAGCAGTGCGAATGTCTTCCGGCACGGCGTTCAGGTTGCCGATCAAGTCCTCGATCGACTTGGAGGCGAGGTCCGTTTTGCCTTCAAGGGCCTTGTTCAGGTTGGTGATGTAAGCCTGGTGATGTTTGTCGTGATGGATTTCCATCGTCCTCGCATCGATGTGGGGTTCGAGTGCGTCGTTGGCGTAAGGTAATTTTGGTAATTCGTATGCCATAGTATTACAGTTAGATCGAATTCTGCCCGGCGGCAGGTTTTATTTTTCCGCTTTGAAGGACGACTTCCGTGTCGTCTCATCTCGTCGGTAGGACGGGACGGAGCCCATCCCCATCCAGTCTTACGGGCAGCGATAAAAACTCGGGTAGTGCCCGAGTCCACTTCGGTAATTGACATAGGTCGCCAGCGCGAGGAGCGGAAAGTTTTGGCGGTACATGTCGTACTTCAAATAGAAGACGCCGGGAAAACCGGTCCCAGTGATTTGCGGTTCGGTCCACGAACCGTCGGCCTTTTGCGATGCGAGGAGAAAACGCAACCCACGTTGCACACTTGGCCGATCGAGATCGCCGCAGGCGCAAAGCCCCATCAGCGCCCACGAAGTCTGTGAGGCGGTACTCTCGCCCTTGCCCTTGAGCGCGCGATTTTCGTACGAAGCGCACGATTCGCCCCAACCGCCGTCGTCATTCTGACAACTCTCGATCCAGTCGCGCCCGCGCAGAATCCAATCCTGTCGCATATCCTGGCCGATCGCGCGCAAGCCGCGCAGCACCTGCCAGGTGCCGTAGATGTAGTTCACACCCCAGCGCCCATACCAGGAACCGTCGTCCTCCTGCGTGTCGATCAAGTATTGGATCGCGCGTCGCACGCTTCTCTGGTCCACATTGAAACCGATGTAACCGAGCAATTCGAGCGTGCGCGCGGTAAGATCGCTGCAAGTCGGATCGAGGATGGCGTTGTGGTCCGCAAACGGCATGTCCTCGAGCCAATGCTGCGTCACTTCCTTGTCGAACGCCGCCCAGCCGCCATCCCGGCACTGAAAGCTCATCTGCCAGGCCAGAGCGCGTTGAAAAAGGGCATCAACAGCAGCGGGATCATTCGGCCGCACTAGCCGAAGTGCCATCAGCACCATGGCGGTATCATCGGTATCCGGGTAATAGACGTTGTTGTATTCGAAGGCCCAGCCGCTCGCCTCGGGATGCGGATTGTTTACGGTCCAGTCGCCGCGGAATCGCACCTCTCTTTTCACGAGCCAGTCTGCTGCCTTTTGCAACGCTGGGTGCTGCGCGGGAACGCCGGATTCGCTCAGGGCGATGACATTGATTGCCGTATCCCAGACTGGCGAGAGACACGGCTGAATGCGGAAGTCGTCGTGATCATCCACGAAAAGCCCTTCGAAATCCCTTACCGCCTTTTCGTAAGCCGAATTCTTTTCTGAATAACCGAGGGCGCGGAGCGCAATCAAGGCATTGAGCATGGCTGGGAATACCGTGGCCAGGCCGTCGCTACCTTCGCCAATTCGCTCCACCATCCAGCGCTCGGCTTCCTCGAGTGCCCGCTGCCGCATCGGGCGAAACGGGATTCGATCGACGATCTTTAACGCGCGATCACCGCGAAGAAAAAAGTTGCGCCAAGTAAAGAAACGCTGATCGCGCTCCATCGTGAAATCCATCTTTTCCGTGCCGAGCGGATAGAGCTCATGCAGCTGCTGATCGCCGGGCAATCCGCGCGTCGGTTTGAAATGATTGATGATCGCGAGCGGCACGAGCATGGCGCGGCTCCACGACGACATTTTGTAAATGTTAAACGGCACCCACGCCGGCAACAGAATCATCTCGACCGGTATGGCCGGAAGATATTGCCATGGGAACTGGCCGAGGAGCGCGAGATAAAGTTTGCTGAAGGTATTCATGCGCGGAATGCCGCCGAGACGCATGATGTTGGAACGTGCTTCCTGCATGAATGACACGTCGGGCGAATAGCCCGCCAATTTCAAAGCGAAATAAGCTTTGACCGAAGCGTTGATTTCGCTTGGGCCGCCATAATAAATGTTCCAACCGCCGTCGGGTAGCTTCCGTTGGAGGATATGACGCACGCAGCGTCTCTGCAGCTTTTCATCCACTTTCCCGACCCAATGCATGAAGAGCACGTAATCGGAACAAAGCGTGCTATCGACCAGAAGTTCGCCGACCCAGTGGCCATCCGGTTTTTGCTGACGCAAAAGATTTTCCTGGGCACGCGCAATCGCGTCCGAGAGTTCCGCCTTCGATGCGGGATGCGCTAAGGCGGCGTCTGGGATGGCGCTCGGCAGCGCGATCACATTCGCGGGTGAATTCGCCATTTTTCTCTAGGAAGCCTGCTGCGCGAGTTCGACTTTTTTGCCGGTGAGATGTCCGTTTCCGCTGGTCACACCATTATATGCCGTGATCTCGTTGCCCAAACCGGTTGGTTTCGGTTTCGGTCCGAAATTGAAACGAATATTTTTCCAGGTATCGCCGCGCTGTGCCTGAAGACCAAGACTCGCGGTTGGTTCGTAGCCGCAATGCACCATGCAATTTTCGCAGCGCGAATCTTTCGCTACGCCATCGACCACGCCGTACTTGTCCCACTCTACCTTCTCGAGCAACTCAGCGTAGCTGGAATAATGCGCATCCGTCATCAAGTAGCAGGGGCCTTTCCAGCCGCGGATGTTTCGGGTTGGGATCGCCCAGGCCGAGCAACTCAGATCGCGTTTACCGGCGAGAAATTCGAAATAAATCGGCGTCCCAAAAAGCGTGTAGCGGTTCATCCACTCCTCGATTTTCTTGAACTTTTCGATCGTCATCTTGCGCGTGAGAAAGAAGTTCTCCGGCTGCAGATTTAATCGCTTGATCATGTCTTTCTTCGCCGCGTCGTACTCGTAACCTGGCGAAATCGTGTGGCCGTCCACCCCGAGATCAGAAAGGAAATCAAACATCTTTTCGACCTCGGCCATGTCGGTTTCCTTGTAGATTGTGGTGTTGGTCGCGACTTGATAGCCGAGGAGCTTCGCCATTTTGATTGCAAGGATGCACTCCTTGAAGACGCCTTCGCGTTCGACGATCAGATCGTGCGTCCGCTCCAGGCCATCGAGATGGACATTCCAATACATCCACCGACTCGGGGCGATCGTTGGCTTGGCCGGATCTTTCGGGCCCTGCCGAATCGCTTCAGCGTCCTTCGAGTTGATCAACCCCGCTGCGAGCAGTTCGGTCATCTTCGATTCAACAAAGGCCGGCTGCGATGAATTCTGTGTCGACAGCCATTCGCGCATCTTTTTGCGCATGAACATCGCGTTCGTGCAGATGTAGACGATCCGGTTTTGCTCGAGCAAACCTCCCACCAGCGCTTCGATCTGCGGATAAATAAGCGGCTCGCCGCCGCAGATGGAAACCATCGGCGCATTGCATTCCTGGGCCGCACCGAGGCAGTCCTCCAGGCTCATAATGTCCTTGAGCGAAGTGGAATACTCGCGAATCCGGCCGCACCCGGTGCAGGTCAAATTACAGGTGTGCAACGGCTCCAGTTGGAGAACGGTGGCGAACTTGTTCGTCCGACGGAGTTTCTGCGTGATGATGTATGTGGCGATTTTTGTGGTTAACGCCAGAGGGAACCTCATAAGTGGCAGGATACTAACAACGGTGCCCGCCCTGTCAATAGATGCAAGGTAGATGCAAGGGCCGCAAAAGGCGCCCCGTCGTCAGGCGGTCTGCCAACCGCGTCGGATCAGACTGACTGCAATCGCCGCGAGCAGGAGCGCGATAATCTTGGAAATTCCGCGAAGGCCTTGTTTACCCACCCAGGCCGCGAACCGATCCGCATTGCAAAGCGCGACGCCGACGAGGGCGAGATTCAGCAACAGCGAAACGAGCGTGAAGACGATCCCCACCGTATCGATGAGAATGAGAAGAGCGGTCAACAGCGCGGGGCCGGCGATGAGTGGCATCCCGAGCGGCACCACCCCGAATTCCTCGTCGCCACCGCGGCGATCGTGGGGCCCGACTCCGAGCAATTCCCGTCCGGCCAATCCGAGAAGAATCAACCCGCCCGCGATTTGAAAGTCCGCCACCGTGATGCCGAGCGCGTTAAAAATAATTTTGCCGAGGAAGATGAATCCGACCGCCACACAAAGGCCCGTCAGAATTCCGAGCATCGCTTGCCGTTTCCGATGTTCGCTCGATGCGCCCGTGCCGAGCCCCATGAAGAGCGCGACCAAGCCAATGGGATCAATCGCGACAAAAAGCGGGATGAAGGCGATGAGAAATTTTTCGGTCAGATGAGCCATCGTCGATGTTTTCGCACGCTGGACGCAAATGCGCAAAGTCCTCCGGAGGGTAGCTTGCGGCTGCTCTGAATTTCGCGCCAGGAATGTGCGCGACCCGGACATGAATTAGCGGCGGCGGTCTAGACGTGAGTGAATGGCGGTTCGGAGCGGAGCTTGGCCGCCTTCCGCAAGACACTTAAAACATCAGCTGGAGCCGAACGATGACTTCATTAAATTGATCTTCGCCATATTGCGGATTCGCCTGGCGGAAATCGGACCACGTGTGGATGTAGTTTGCCATCAGCTTGATCGTATCCCCGCGGATATAGTAGTTGAGACCCGCGGTAATGGAGTGCACGCCATCATTGGGAACTTGGTCCGGGTTCATTTCTTCCCATTTTACCGCCGCCTGCAGTTTCTTCGGGATGAAGAAATAGCTACCCTGGACATACCAACCGCTCGGGTTGAAGTCGGCAAACGCAGGCGGCACGCCGTTCACCGTGACACCATCGACATCTTCTGAGAGGTATTCGCCGATCAAGTCGAACGGACCGACGTTCATCCACGCATCCAGGCTCCAGGCAGTACGTTGGTCGGGAGACGGCAGGATATACGGCGTCAATGAACCATCGGGATTTACCAAAAGGTTCCCCGCTGGCGAAATGTTGACGCCTGCGGCGTCGTGGCTCTCGAGAATGTCAGCGCCAAGTTTCAGACTGGAATCTTGGCCGAACATCTTGCCCTGCCATGGCAAGAGTTCGATCCGGCCGACATACATGAAATTTTCATTGTCGTTGACGGTAATGTTGCGGCCGTCGCTGTTGAAGACGCCAGCATAGTAGGTGATAAGGTTCGCCTGCTGCGGCGACAAGCTGGCCAGAGGTTTGCCCCAGATTTCCACGCCGACCTGTCGCTCCGGCGTGAGTGCACCGGTCGGAAGACTGCGCTCGATGGTGAAAATTCTCGTGTCGGATGTGAGTTGCTCCAGGCCGAACGGCGCCTTGTATTGGCCCGCCCTGATATTGATTTCGGGAAATTTGTGCCAGTTGATGAAAATGTCAGTCGCGGAAAAATCAGTGCGGTTGGATGATACGCCGTCACTTTGTTCGAAGTCGCCCTCGATTTTGAAATCGAAATTTTCGGCAAAATCACCGACCAAATTGATGCGCGCACGACGCAAACGAAAACGGTCGTTGACGGCGTTAGGCCCGCCGGGGAAGCGTCCCTCGAAAGCTGCAACAGCGCCGTCCTCGAAATTCATTTGAATGAATCCGCCCAGCGCCAGCTTAAGTTCCGGACCGGCTGGGACGACATAGATCGGCTTCTTCTCTTCCGTCGCGACGTTCTTTTCGACATACGTTTTGCCATCGGACGCGACTTTCGCTTTTGTCTTGCCTTCCGACGTGATCTGAGGTGCAAACGCTGTCTGCTTCTTTAAGCTGCTAACCTCCTGTTCAAGCTCTGCGTTGCGTTTTTGCAGTTGCTCGACGGCTCGCTCCAGCTTCTCGAGCCGCTCGGACTCCGAGGATGTTTGTGCACTGAGTGGGTGCACTGCGAGCAAGACAATTACAGCGAGGCTTACGCCCGCTGCCTTTGAGACGTACTTGTTGATGAACATGATCTTCTCCTTTGTGGCTTTGAGGTTTGCCCGGTCGGAATGGCAAGTTCGAGGGCCATGGTACCCCTCTCTCTCGCAATCGGCCGCAGATTCGATGATAATTGTTACAGTTTGATGGCGGGAATGTAACGATTCGGCAAACTTTACCGTCGAAAACGCAAGAACGATTTGGATCTGCTCCGGGCCGAGGTCGGCATCAGTATCTCCAGTTGGAAGCTTGTGCTACCTTGCCGACTCGGATTCCTTACGCCCTTATGAAACGTCAACTTTCCATCTCACTCCTTTCCTTCGTTTCGCTGCTTCCACTTCACGCTGAGAAACTCAAAACCGTGGCGGATTTTCAGGCCGCCGCCGCGAAGGCGAAAGAGGTCCTGATCATTCCCGAGTGGCCGAAGACGCCGCCTGAAGTCCAGGCGAACATCGATACCACCATCGCCAACGCCAATGCCGCGCTCGACACGATCGGCAAACAGGACTTGGCCAAGGTGACTTTCGACAGCACCGTCGGCGCACTCGATAACATTCAAAACGACGCACAGATCGCGATCAGCAAGACGATCGTCATTCAGCAAACCAACCAGGAAGCGGCGATGCGCGACGCGGCCGAGAAAGCAATCAAGATTTTCCAGGATTGGGCGGTCGGGATCGATTATCGCGAGGATGTTTACAAGGCGGTCAAGGCGTACGCCGATACCAAACCGAAGCTAAAGGGAGAAGACGGGCTCCTGCTCGAACACACGCTGCGCGACTATCGCCGCGCCGGTCTCGCGCTCGCTCCGGAGAAAAAGGCGGAAGTCGAGAAGTTGCGCAAGGAACTGGCAAAACTCGAGACCGATTTCGAGGCCAACATTGTGGCGGTGAAAGCACCGATCGTTTTCACCAAGGCGCAGTTGGAAGGCGTGCCGGAAAGCATTCTGGATTCGCCCGGCGTGAAAACCGGGGACGACTCCTACACCATCCTGGCAAATGTGACCTTTCACTACAATACGGTCGAGGAAACCGCCAAGAGTGAGGAAACGAGAAAGCATCTCAACCAGGTGCGCTTCAATCTCGCGCGCGAGAAAAACGTGCCCGTTCTGAACGATATCCTCGCGCATCGCAACCAGATCGCGCTCAAGCTCGGCTACAAATCGTGGGACGATTTCCAGACTGAAATCAAGATGGCGAAGAACGGCGCCGCAGCCAAGACCTTCATCAACGATCTCGTCGCCGGCATTCAGCCGAAGTTCGACGCCGAAGTCGCGGAATTACGCAAGCTCAAGGTCGCGGAGACGAAAGATCCGAACGCACAAATCAACATCTGGGATTGGCGTTACTTCCAGAACCAGCTCAAGAAAGAAAAATATACCGTCGATACCGAAGCGCTCCGCGTCTATTTCCCTTTCCAGCGCACGCTCGAGGGAATGTTTAACATCTACCAGAGCATCTTTGGACTGAAATTTACCCAGATCGTCGCCCCGGAAAAATGGATCGCCGATCTCCAGCTCTACATGGTGACCGACGCCGCCAGCGGCCAGCCGCTCGGGATGTTCTACCTCGACATGTTCCCGCGCGACGGAAAGTTCAATCACTTCGCCGAGTTCGGGATCATTCCAGGGAAATTGTTGCCTAACGGGAAATACCAGCGGCCGACCGTCGCGCTCATTTGCAACTTCCCGCCCCCGGCCAA
Organism: uncultured Verrucomicrobiae bacterium; assembly: GCA_963763995.1. GTDB lineage: Bacteria > Verrucomicrobiota > Verrucomicrobiia > Chthoniobacterales > UBA10450 > CAVTTH01. Next base: position 330,571 of record CAVXQL010000007.1, read on the forward strand.
GGACAAGCCCTCCCTCCTTAATCATCAGGACGTCGAAACGCTCTTCCACGAATTCGGCCACGCCCTCCACGCCATTGTGACCAACGCCAAGTACGTACGTTTCTCCGGCACAAGCGTCCCGGCGGATTTCGTCGAAGCGCCCTCACAAATGCTGCAAAACTGGGTCTGGAACAAAAAGGTGCTCGACACTTTTGCGGCCGACTATCGCGATCCGTCGAAGAAAATACCGACCGAGCTGATTGCTAAGATGAAAGAAGCGAAGCTCGCAACCGTCGGCGTTTATTATCGCCGGCAGTTTACCTTCGCCGATATCGACCTGACGCTGCACGATGTTCATCCGGAGGGTCAGCCCTACGAATGCGTCGCGATGTCGAACCCGATCTTTCCGAAAGATTTTCTGCCGATCGATCCGGATACCGCGTTCGTCGCCTTCTTCGGGCACCTCGTCGGCTACGATGCCGGCTATTACGGTTACGCCTGGGCGGACGCGATCGCAGCCGACATGGCAACGGTGTTTGAAAATGCGCCTAACGGTTTCCTCGACAAGACCGCCGGGATGAAGCTGCGCAAGGAAATCTACGCGCCAGGCGGTTCTCGCGACATCGACGTTTCGATTCACAACTTCCTCGGCCGCGATCGCTCGATCCAGCCCTACCTGAAAACGTTGGGCATCGAAACGTCGGCGAAAACGAAGGGCGCTCCAGCGAAACAGAGCAGCGCCGCCGCGTCGCCGTCGAAGCCTTAGTCCGCCCGTCGCACCAAGCTCTTCCTCCGCTTCCGGGAAGCACAGGCCGCTGGCCTGTCCTTCGCGGCGGCTCGCCGCGAAAGCGGGGGCGGACGTGGCGGAAGCGGTGACCGTTACCTTGTTGCGGGTGTGTCGCGCAACGCTGCGCGAAGAAGCTCTTACCAAGCGATCGTGTGCGATCATCACGGGTTGCTCTTCGCGCCAGAATGCGTTCGGCGGGTCGCCGAACGCAACAGGCCAGCGGCCTGTGCTCCCCAGCAGCTCTGCTCTCGGTCGCTCGGGACATGAAGAGCGGGCGGTTTCGCGCTACGGTCGAAGTTCCATGAAACGACTCGTCCATATCTCACTCGCTCTTTTCGCCCTTTCCCCCATCGCCTTCGCCGCTGATTCGCCGCCGAAGGCCGCGCTCGATGCGATTACCGCGGACGACATGTTGCGCCACATCAAGTTGCTCGCGTCCGATAAATTCGAAGGCCGCGCGCCCGGTTCAAAAGGCGAAGAACTGACGGTCGATTACATCACCCAGCAATTCAAAGCGCTCGGCTTGAAGCCCGGAAACCCAAACGGCACTTACACACAGGAGGTTCCGCTCGCGGGCATCACATCCCATCCGACCGCGACGTTCTCAGTCGCCGGAAAAGCGATGAAACTTGACTTTCCCGATGACTACGTCGCGTCATCCGCCCGTCTGCAACCGGATATCGAGGTCCACGATTCCGACATTGTTTTCGTCGGTTATGGCGTCGTCGCACCCGAGTACGGCTGGGACGATTACAAAGACGTGGACGTGCGCGGCAAAACCATTCTCATGCTGATTAACGATCCGGCGATCCCCGATCCGGTTGATCCATCGAAGCTTGACGACAAGATGTTCAAAGGGCGCGCCATGACCTATTATGGCCGCTGGACGTACAAATACGAAATCGCGGCCGAGAAAGGTGCAGCCGCGGCCATCGTGATTCACGAGACCGAGCCTGCTGCCTACCCGTACTCGGTTGTGCGGACGAGCTGGGCCAAGGAAAATTTCGAGATCGATGCGCCGGATAAGAATATGGGATCTGTTTCCGTTCGCTCCTGGATCACGCTTGATGTTGCAAAAAACCTGCTAAGAAAATGCGGGCAGGATTTCGATGCCTTGAAGATGCAAGCCATCAGCAAGGATTTCCGGCCGATCGCGCTCGGCGCGAAAGCGAATTTCTCGATCAAACAAGACGTGCGTTCATTCAAGTCGCACAACGTCGTCGGCAAAATCGACGGAAGCGATCCAAAACTGAAAGACGAATGGATCATCTACAGCGCGCATTGGGATCATCTCGGCAAACATTCCGATATGAAAGGCGACCAGATTTTCAATGGCGCGCTCGATAACGCTTCCGGCGTCGCGACAGTGATCGAGCTGGCCAAAGCACACATGGCCCTTCCTCAACCTACCAAACGTTCCGTGCTGTTCATGACGCCGACTGCTGAGGAAGCCGGGTTACTCGGCGCCAAGTATTACGCCGAACATCCGCTCTATCCGTTAGAGAAAACGCTGGCCGATATCAACATCGATGGCGTCAACGCCTGGGGCAAAGCGCGCGACATCGAAGACATCAGCAATGGACGCTCCACGCTCGATGACATACTGGTTGCGGTGGCTAAGACGCAAGGGCGCGTTGTTAATTCCGACAGCCAGCCGGAGAAAGGAAGCTTCTATCGGGCCGATCATTTCGAGTTTTCCAAGAAAGGCGTTCCGTCGTTATACACGGGCAAAGGGAAAGACATCGTCGGGAAACCAGATGGATTCGGTCAGCAGAAGAAGGACGAATATGTTGCCAAACATTATCATCAACCTTCCGATGAAGTGGACCCCGCATGGGACCTTGCGGGAGCGGTGCAGGATGCACAGCTCCTCTTCGATGTCGGCTACGAAGTCGCGAACGGCGCAACATTTCCCGAGTGGAAGTCCGGCAGCGAATTCAAAGCGAAACGTAATGAGATCTTAGAGAAGAAGTAGTGTGTTAGACGCAGTAATGTTCGTGACACGATAATCGGCTTTATCGCTCGCCAGCGATTGACATTCGAATACGTCATGAAATCTCCATTTATCGCAGCGGCGAGATTGCCGATTCCGTTTCTCAGCGTTCTGCTTGGCGGCGCAATTCTCTTCTTTGGACGCCAGCTCTTCTGGCTCTTTGTCGCCGCACTTGGATTTGCGGTCGGGATCGAAATCACTCCGTATCTTATGCAGCATCCGCCGCCGTGGCTGACCCTCGTCGTGGCATTGCTGCTGGGAGTGATCGGCGCGTTGATCGCGCTTGCACTGCAAAAGATTGCCATCGGCATCGTAGGATTTGTGGCTGGTGGCCGCCTCGCGGTCATGATTGCCACCGCGTTTTCCGCGGAGTACGCACACCACTTCGGACTTTTGTTTATCATTGGTGGAATCGTCGGCGCGATTCTGCTGCTCGTTTTGTTCGATTGGGCGCTGATCATCTTTTCATCCGTGGAAGGCTCGCATCTCATCTGCAGCGCATTTCAGTTGCCCACGACCGGCGCGACCGTTCTCTTCATGGCGCTGATGGTTCTCGGCATCTTCGTGCAGGCTTCGATGATGCGACGGAGAGGGGCTGTGCGGGATTGATTGCTGTAGCCGCCCTGCGGGCGGCGCTGACCGTAGTGAGCGTGCGCCAGGCGTTTCGCACAGCGAAACGGCTACAGGGATATTTTCGGCGATCAGAGACCGCCGCTACAGGCTCAATGCCGGAAGTGTCGTTCGCCGGTGAAGATCATTGCGATGTCGCGCTCGTTTGCGGCGGCGATCACTTCCTCGTCGCGCACTGAACCGCCGGGTTGAATCGCGCAAGTGACGCCGGCATCAGCGGCGGCGATGAGTCCATCGGCAAACGGGAAAAAGGCATCGCTCGCCACCGCGCTTCCCTTGAGCGAGAGACCTGCTTCTTTTGCTTTCCAAACCGCGATGCGCGACGCATCGATCCGCGACATCTGACCGGCACCAATCCCAAGCGTGCAATCGGCGCTAGCGTAGACAATCGCGTTCGATTTCACATGCTTGACCACTCGCCACGCGAAGATCATGGCCTTCATTTCCTCTTGCGTTGGCGTGCGATTGGTCACGACCTTCGCGGTAAGATCGATCACCTTTCCTCGATCGGAATTCTGCACGAGCAACCCGCCGGAAACTGATCGAATATCCAATTTCGGTTTCGGCGAATCCGCTGCCTCGAGAAGCCGGATAAGGCGAAGATTCTTTTTCTTCTGCAATAGCGCGCGCCCCTCCATCTCAAAATCGGGCGCGATGATGACTTCGCTAAAGATTTCGCTGATTGCTTTCGCGAGCGGTTGATCGATCGGCCGGTTGCAGATGATGATTCCACCGAAAGGCGCCTGCTTGTCGGTCGCGAATGCTTTCTCCCACGCCTCGCTCAAATCCGGATCGCTGCCGACGCCGCAAGGATTGGTGTGCTTGAGGATGGCAACCGTCGGTTCTTCAAACTCCGCGATCAGGTTGGTGGCCGCGCTGATGTCGAGAATGTTATTAAACGACAGTTCCTTGCCGTGAAGCTTTTCGAAATGCCGATCAAAATCGCCGTAGAGCGAAGCGGTCTGATGCGGATTCTCTCCGTAGCGCAATCGCGTGACCAGCGGGAGCGAAAGCGAGAACGAAGTGTCGGTTTCCTGCGCTTGATTCAGATAATTCGCGATCGCGCGATCGTAGTCCGATGTTTTGATGAAGGCTTTGATCGCGAGCCGCTCGCGCAACTTCAGCGTCGTCTCGCCCTCGTGATCGCGAATGTCTTCGAGCACGGCGTCGTAATCCGCCGGATCGACGACGACCGTGACCGATTCGTAATTCTTCGCGGCGCTGCGCAGCATTGACGGTCCGCCGATATCGATCTGCTCGATCGCCTCGGCGAGAGTGACACCAGTTTTGGCGATGGTTGCTTCGAACGGATAAAGATTTACGACGACGAGATCAATCGGCTGAAAGCCATGCTCGCGCGCTTCCTCTTCGTGTTTGGGATTTCCACGTTTGTAAAGAAGGCCGCCGTGAACGCGCGGATGCAAAGTTTTCACGCGACCATCCAGGACCTCGGGAAAATCGGTGAAGTTCGAAATCTCCCGGACAGGAACACGTTCGCGGCGCAATAATTCGGCTGTCCCGCCGGTGGAAATGATATCCACTCCGCTGCGTTCAAGCGCGCGCGCAAATGCAGCGACGCCGGTCTTGTCCGAAACGGAAAGAAGAGCGCGTGTGATTTTCATGACCGCGACGCGAGTCAGCGATCGAGAATCACGTTCTTCGCCGCCGGATACAGGTACTGGGCAGCAACCGATCGTCTCACAAAACGCCTTACTGAAATGGCTGAGGCTCGAGTAGCCGACTTCCATCGCCGCTTCGGTGACGTTGTAGCGACCGCTACGGAGAAGTTCAGCCGCGCGATCCATTCTTTGGTTCCGCAAGAATTGCGGAATGGTCAGGCCAACTTCGCGAGAAAATATCCGGCTCAAATAAAACGGACTGCAGCCCACTTCCTGGCCAAGCATTTCGAGCGTAGGCGGATTCGCCAGGTCCTTAATGAGAAGCTCTTTCGCGCGCTCCACCCGATCGCGCGCCACCCGCTTTTGTCGCATACAAAAAAACTCAGGATCCTTCGGGGCAAAAAGAAAGTGCGACATCAGTTCGAGCGCCTTGCTTTGATACCAGAGAGCCTGCGCAGCTTTCGGGACAGGCGGCTGAATCAACCCAGCCACGACATCGCGTTCCTGCGCCGACATCAACCGCGGCTTCGAAACGACGCTGGTTTCTTTTCCTGGAAAAATCGCGGCACGCATCTGCGGATCGAGATCGGCTTCGGATTCGGCGAGTTGTTTCTGCAAATGCGAGCGCGAGAACTCGAGCGTGACGAAGCGATGACGATCGTGCGCAACGCGGGAGGCGGTGACCGGCTCGTCCGCTACGGAATAATAACCCGAACTGCCGGGAACATAATCGCCCCGAACATCATCCTTGCGACCGACGGCGCCGCGGCCTTGCAGATTCAAACAAAATTCGATGCTTTGCGGATGAAAACTGCGGCCCCAGTCCAGCGGGCGCTCCATTTGAAAATCGTGCCACTCGACGCTGACCCCGAGCCGATCGAAATCGCCGTAGAGCTGCTGCCAGCCATTTTTCACGTCACGCCAGGCGCCGGGCTCGGCTTGCGATGCGCGGAACGGGTTCATGACGGGTATTTACGAATGCGGAACGCGAGAAAGCAAGAGTGCATTCGTCTGTTCGAGCGAAGGTCGATCCCATTTTCCCAGCGCCGCCGCCGCCGCATAGGTGGTTTGCAGGAATTCAAGCAGGCAGGCATCCGGATCATCGGCGTTTCGAACTTCGTCATAGGGTAGAATCCATTCATGTAAGGTCGTGCTATAGAACGCCGCCTTTGGACCAACATTCGCGTTGGCAAAACCGGGAGGCTCCGGATAAGCGTACGAATAATAAACTGGCTGGGGCATCGGCGCTCCGCCGGGCCAGAAGCCTCCGCTGCTCACCTCATGCGAATAGGCCTCACGCGTCACGGCATCCGGCAAATGAGGAACCCCACCCGGATGCGGCGGCGCCTTGCGGCCCGAGAAACGAGTGACGGCCAGGTCGAAGCTGCCCCAGAAAAATTGGACCGGGCTGCATTTCCCGATAAACCGCGCTCGAAAATCCTTGAATATCCGGTCGGATTGCACGAGCGCGCGCCAAAAACGGTTCGCATACTCGGCGTCATAGGATGCATGTTCCTCATCCCGATCAAAGGGGATGGCCGGGTCGACTTCGTTCGGAACGAGTGAAATTTTGACCGGCACCTCGAGCTCTGTCAGCGCCGTCATGAGCTCGCGATAAAAAACGGCAACCGATTTCGGTTCGAGCGCAATCTGCCGTTTGGTGCCGTCGCTGGTTTCGATAAGAAGGTGGTGATCGATGAAATCAAAATCAATCTGGAAAGTCCGCGCTCCGTGCGGAATTGGGGAAGTCGTTAGGCCACGCGCGGTCACATAGAGCGTAACGTGCCACGAGTGATTCACCCACGGAGTTTGAGTGAGTCGAATCTTGCCGACGATTTGCGTCCACATCTGCAAGGTCGCGCAGGTCTCCTTCCAGGCCTCGAAGGGCAAGCTCGGCCAAAGTTCGTCGCGATCTATTTCGCTGGCTAGAGTCGTGGGTTTCGACATCGGGAAATACAACGCGCTAGTCGCGACTGAAGAAATCGACAAACGAACGCCGAACTTTTCCGAACATGCGCTTCGTTTCATCTCGTGTCTGGTAAAACATGCGCTTGACCCGGCGCTTCACGACATTTTCGTCGTCATCGCCATCCGCGCTTTCGTCCTGCACGCTGTCGTTGTCATCGCTGGTCGCGACCTGGTCCATCGTCGTGCCGCTGAACATTCCTTCAGTGCGCGTCACCGTGCCTTTATTGGCGCCGATATAGATCGTGCCCACCGGTTTGCCCGCCGTGTTTTGGAGCGTGACGATCCAGGTCGGGTTGCCCCGTTCATCGGTGCGCAATGTGTAACTAACGGTCGCGAACGCCGTATGTGAGCGCTCGGCTGTATGGCTGGCGACGGTGTAGGCGCCGCTGGAATCGAGATTCAGGCGCGCGGTATTGATGGTCGCACCTTCCGTCGTCCCGATAACTGGACGCGAAGGTGTGCGTTCGGAAACGATTCCGCCATTTGAGACTTCAAGTTCGCGAGCGCCGCCCGGGACACCCGAATCGTCGAGCAGGATCTTCCACGTCTCGGGCTGCGGATCACCGTCCACACCCGTTATCGAAATGATGTGATTAACGGCGGCGCGATTCAATTTCTCTCCGACAACGCGAAGCGCTTCATAGGCGGTCGCGGCTTCCTCCGCCATGGCCGTTGAGGCTGCGAGCAAGATCAGCGTGAAATACTTCCACATGCGAAAACAGAACTACGCCTTCCTCCGGGTGTCTACCGTGTTTTCCGAATCGTGTGTTCGGCCCGCACGCCCGACGCTGAGGGAAAGCGATTGCAGCCGCTCTCAATTTCGTCAGCTTGAAAGGTTGAACAGGAGCAGAGTCGGTTTCAGTCTCCTTCAAGGTTAGTGAAACAAAAAATCGAGTTCTCCAGCCACACTGGCAATCTGGCCCTCATGCGCAACCTCGTGCGCGCCTTTCTCGAAGGTTATCCTTTTTCCGAAAGGCAACGGACGCTCATGGTCCTGGGTGTGGACGAAGCCTGTACCAACGTTATTCGCCACGCTTATCACTTGCGAGACGATCAGTTGATGGCGCTTTCGCTTGAAGGTTTGCGCGATTGTGTGCGGATGCGCCTGCGAGATTATGGGAAACAAGCGGCGCACGACGCCATCCAAAGCCGGCCGGTCGATCTGATCAAGCCCGGCGGCTTGGGATTGCATCTGATCCGCAGCGCTTTCGATAAGGTTGATTACATTCTCAAAAAGCGCGGGACCGAACTGGTGTTGACGAAGAATCTCGACTGACCAACGATCAGTCGATCGCTTGTCGTAATGAAACCGCCCGAACCTGATCCTGCTTTCGAAGTATCGCTCCGGCCTCCGATGTTCAGCGAGTTCACCGGCCAGGTGAAAGTCTGCGAACGGCTGGAGCTTCTGGTGGAAGCGGCCAAGAAACGTGGCGATGTGCTCGAACACATCTTGCTGAGCGGACCGCCTGGTCTCGGCAAGACGACGCTCGCCCACATCATCGCCAACGCCATGGGCGTGAATGTCAAAAATACCAGCGGCCCAGTTATTGAAAAGGCGGGCGAGCTCGCCGGATTGCTGACCAGCCTGGAAAGGGGCGACGTGCTTTTTATCGACGAGATCCATCGCCTGCAACCGACGATCGAAGAATATCTTTACCCGGCGATGGAGGATTACCGGCTCGACATCATCATCGATCAAGGGCCGCAGGCGCGCAGTTTGCGGCTCCAACTGCCGAAGTTCACGCTCATTGGCGCGACAACGCGCGCGGGCATGGTGAGCGCACCGCTGCGTTCGCGTTTCGGAATGACGGCGCGGCTCGATTATTATAACGCGGAAGAGATGCAGAAAATTATTCTGCGGAGCGCGGGATTGCTCGGCGTCGAAATCGATTCGACGGGCGCGGCCGAGATCGCGACGCGTACCCGGGGCACGCCACGCACCGCGAACAATCTCCTGCGCTGGGTGCGCGATTATGTGCAGGTGAAAGCTGATGGCAAAATCACGGCGGACCTGGCCGACCGCGCGTTGACCATGCTGGAGATCGACCGCGATGGATTCGATCAATGGGACAAAAGGATCATTGAAGCGCTCATTCACAAATTTAATGGCGGCCCGGTCGGCTTGAATTCGCTCGCGGTCGCAATCGGCGAGGAAGCGGGCACACTCGAGGAAGTGAACGAGCCGTATCTGATCATGGAAGGATATTTGAAGCGGACCCCGCAGGGCCGCGTCGCCCTTCCCAATGCCTATCGTAAACTCGGACTCAAACCGCCAACCGGGGCGCAAGAACAATTACTGTAATGGCGGTCGGAATGCCATATAGCGATGATCTCTTCCCGCAAGCGGCGGCGAAGATGTTCACGGTCGCCGAGCTAACGCGCGCCATTCGCGGCGCGCTCGAAACAAAATTTGGCACCGTTTGGGTTCAGGGAGAAATTTCAAATTACAAACTGCATCCATCCGGCCACCAATATTTCACGCTCAAAGATCAGCGGGCTCAAATCGCTTGCGTGATTTTTCGCAATACGCTTCCCCCGCACGGAACGCCTCTCGCCGATGGCACGCAGGTGCAGGTTTACGGCAACCTTTCCGTCTTTGAAGCACGAGGCCAGTATCAGCTCAGCGTTCAGATCCTGCAGACCCGCGGCGCGGGCCTCTTGCAGGCGAAATTCGACGCGCTCAAACGCAAACTCGATGCCGAAGGCCTCTTTGCTTCCGATCGGAAGCGCTCGCTCCCAAAATTTCCTGCACGCATCGGCATCGTCACGTCCTCGAGCGGCGCGGCGATTCGCGACATGTTGAATGTTTTACAGCGGCGCGCACCGGGTATTGCAATTCTCATCAATCCCGTTCGCGTCCAGGGAGCGGGCGCTGCTGCGGAAATCGCCGCAGCGATTCGCGAGCTGAGCGCTCCAAGTTCAAACTGGCCTCCGATCGATATTCTCGTCGTGACGCGCGGCGGAGGAAGCATCGAGGACCTTTGGGAATTCAATGAAGAGATCGTCGCGCGCGCGATTTTTGAATCAGCCATTCCAGTGGTGAGCGCGATCGGACACGAGATCGATTTCACGATTGCGGACTTTGTGGCTGATCTTCGCGCGCCGACACCGAGCGCAGCAGCCGAGTTGATCGTACGCGATGTCGCAGAAACCCGCAGGCGAGTGGACGAGATGGCCGTGTTTCTTGACCGCTTCCTCCGCAATTTCCTGGCGCATCAACAAACGCGTCTGCGATTTCTTTCCGAGCGCACGCTGGCGCGCGAGCTGATCAAGCGCCTGCGCGATGCGCAGCAGCAGCTTGACCTTACAAGAGAGACTTTGCGCCGCAGCGTCATGCAAGGTCTGAGTAATACACGCATGGCCGTGGCAAACTTCGCCAGCGCTTTGAGATCACACAATCCGGAACGCCAATTGATCGCCCGCCGCGATGGCTTCAACGATTTGCAGCGGCGCTTTTCCACGCTTGTGCCGTGCTTATTTGAAAAAAGCCGCGAGCGATTCGACCGGACAGAAAAAATGCTGCAACTGCTCGCTCCAGAAGCAACGATTCACCGCGGTTATAGCATAACGACCGATACCGAGGGGAATCTCGTGCGATCGATCAGCGCCGTTCGCCCGAAAATGAAAATCCGCACGCGCGTCAGCGACGGCGAGTTTGATTCACGCGTCGTGTAGCGACCTCCAGGGCGAACAGCTATTCCGGATTGACCGCCTTATTATTGGTACCCAGCCAGTTGGTTCCGTCGCTCGTGTCGAAGATACTTACCTTCTGACCGCTGGCGCCGATTCGCGTTGGAGTTTTCAATGTCGCATCCACTTGCTTGATCTGAGCGCTGGTGTCGCAAAAAACGACCACTGCCTTCTTTCCGGCCCACACGCCGCCCTTCTGCGTCTTGTCCCTTGAGTAAGTGGGGGGAGTCCCAATGGGATCGGTAAAACCATCGGCGACCAGTGGGAAGGCTGCGTTTGAAGTCTCGGTCAGATTCGTGATGTACGCGTACGAATTCTCCCCCGCCTTTAACGAATCGGTATAGTTCCCTCCCGTCGGCGCGGTATCTACCTTGTCATCGGGTGCTACTTTTGTATAAGCCGAGCCAGCCACCCAGAAAATGCCTTCGCTCGAAACATAATTCGGAATCAACTCGCGATACGCCTGATTGGCCGTCGTGATCGGAGCGCTTGTTGCGTCATCCGGGTCTTTTGCGAAGGGGAAATTGCCGCTGTTATCTGAAGCAAAAAGTTTCAGCGCCAGCGCGATTTGCTTGGCGTTGGAAAGATCCTTCGTCTGATTCGCGCGCTCGGTCACTCCGTTGAAGACCGGCAACGCTATGCTGGCGAGAACTGCGATGATGGCGATGACGACAAGCAATTCAATCAGAGTGAAAGCGCTCGAGTTGGTGTTCCTCATAATACTTTTCGAGTGGAGAAAGTTCTTCGGGAATCGGACAGCGGTCAAGCTGAATGCAGTTATGGCTCCAGCTTGAAAGCGCTCGTCGCCAAAGGTGGCAGATGGATAAGCACTGAATGTTCGCGTGCCATCCATGGCTGCGGCTCACTCTGCACTCCGCCGAGATTACCGACATTGCTACCTCCGTAGGTTTCGGCATCGGTATTGATGATCTCCCGATAATACCCGGCCTGCGGGACGCCGACTCGATAGTTGTAGAGGACTTGCGGCGTCGCATTCACGACAAAAAGAATGATCTCGCCCTCGCGTGACCGCCTGAAGAATGAAACGACGCTATTGTCGGCATCGTGAAAGTCGATCCACTCGAAGCTTTCGTGCGTATCATCCTGATTCCAAAGCGCGGATTCACTTCGATAAACATGATTGAGATGCTGAACCAGCCGGCGCAGCCCATCGTGACGCGGCAGCTGCGTCAGTTCCCAATCCAGCGCGCCGTCGTGATTCCACTCGCGCACCTGCCCGAATTCGCCGCCCATGAAAAGCAGCTTCTTGCCCGGATGCCCATACATCCACCCGAAGAACATCCGGAGATTCGCGAACTTCTGCCATTCGTCGCCCGGCATTTTCATGATGAGCGACCCTTTTCCGTAGACGACTTCATCATGGCTCAAAACCAGGATGAAATGCTCCTGAAAAGCATACATGATTGAGAAGGTGATGTTGTTGTGATGAAAGCGGCGGAAGATCGGATCGAGCTTCATGTAATCGAGGAAATCGTGCATCCATCCCATGTTCCATTTGAACCCGAAGCCGAGGCCGCCGAGGTAGACTGGTCGCGATACGCCGGGCCACGCCGTTGATTCCTCAGCAATCGTGATCGTCCCGGGAAAGCGATCGTAACAAACTTCGTTGACGCGCTTGAGGAAAAAAACCGCGTCGAGATTTTCGCGCCCGCCGAACGCATTCGGAATCCATTGCCCCGGCTGGCGGGAGTAATCCAGATACAACATCGAGGCGACCGCATCCACACGCAGTCCGTCGATGTGGTATTTGTCGAGCCAGAAGAGCGCATTGCCGATCAGAAAATTGCGCACCTCATTGCGTCCAAAATTAAAGATGAGCGTGCCCCAATCCTGGTGCTCACCCTGCCGCGGATCCATGTGTTCGTAGAGATCGGTGCCATCGAACTCAGCCAGCGCGTACGCGTCCTTCGGAAAATGTGCCGGCACCCAATCCATGATCACACCGATCCCGGCCTGGTGACATCGATCGACGAAATGCCGGAATTCATCCGGTTTCCCAAAGCGGCTGGTCGGCGCGTAGTAATTTGTCACCTGATAACCCCATGAGCCTTCGAACGGATGCTCCGCCACCGGCAACAGCTCGACGTGGGTGTAGCCCATCTCTACGACGTACGGCACCAATTGGTCCGCGAGTTCGAGATAACTCAATGATCGGCCGCCTTCATCCGGCCGCCGCCGCCACGATCCGAGGTGCACCTCGTAAATGCTCATGGCGCGGTTGTGCCATGCGGCATCGCGCCGGGATTTGATCCAATCCTCGTCGCTCCACTGATACCGGTCGAGGTTGTAAACCATCGACGACGTCTCCAAGCCGTGCTGATTGAAGAAGGCGAATGGATCACTCTTCAACAAGACTGCGCCCGCGTGCGTCCTGATCTCGAATTTGTAATGCGCTCCCTCGTTGACGCCGGGCAGAAATAATTCCCACACGCCGCTGCCGAGGAGCCGGCGCATCGGGTTGGTCCGCCCGTCCCAGCCATTGAAATCGCCCACCACGCTCACGCGCTGCGCGTTCGGCGCCCAAACCGCAAAGTAAACCCCGGGATCGCTTCCAATCGTGCGCGGATGCGCGCCAAACTTTTCGTAAATTTCGAGAAGATTTCCCTCGGCGAAGAGATGCAGATCCATCTCGCCCATGATCGTTCCGTAGCAATAGGGATCGCGTGTGATTTGTTCGGCCCCATCCCAGCGCGTGATTTGCAGCAGATAATTGCAGTCGCGCTTTTTTCCCGGCAGGACGGCCTGGAAGAAACCATTGGCCTGTATGCGCTGCGTCGGAAAGGAATGATCGCCCTCCTCCGACAGCACCACGATTTCCACTTCCTTTGCGTCCGGTCGAAAAACGCGAATGACAAGATCCTCACCGAGCCGGTGCGGTCCCAGCACGCGGAAGGGATCGTCATGCGCCCCGAGGAGGAATGTCGCTAACTCGTCCGTAGGCAAACCGAGGATTTCGAATGCGCTCATGCCTTCGCAGTCTAAAAGCTTCTCCACAAAATGTCGTGCGTGGATTTTCTGATTCAGTTTCCGTTTTCATTGCCTCCGGTCTCATCGCATAATTTCGAAACGATGGATCATAGTTACGACGCGGCCTTGGAAGATTTGTTGCGAACTTATCGCGAAGACGGCGGGATCAATTATCTCGAAGTCGCGACCACTCTGCCTTCGCGGCTCGCCATCGACGAATCATGCGTAGACCTCCTCGGCTTGCTCTTTCCCGGGTTCCGCGGCGATGCGCTGGTCCACAGCAGCGACCTGCCGGACATCACGCGCAGCCGCATCAAAGCGCTCCACGCGCGACTCCAGCCCGAGGTCGCCAAGAGTCTCGCCATGCTCAAGACGACGGGCGTGATCGACCAACGGGCCGAGGAAATCGTTCATTTCTTTATCGCGGAGCTGGCCGGATTGCGCGAAATGCTTTGGACTGATATCGACGCCGCTTACGAAGGCGATCCGGCCGCGCGCAGCTACGAAGAGATCATACTTGCCTACCCAGCAATCGAAGCGATTGCAGTGCAGCGAATGGCGCACGTTCTCTACAACAGAGAAGTGCCGTTGATCCCGCGGATGATGACCGAGTGGGCGCACAGCCGGACGGGAATCGATATTCATCCGGGCGCGAAAATCGGCTCGCATTTTTTTATCGATCACGGGACCGGTGTAGTGATCGGTGAGACCTGCGAAATCGGAACGCGCGTAAAGCTCTATCACGCCGTCACGCTGGGGGCGCGGAGTTTCCAGAAGGATGAGCACGGGAAAATTCGCAAAGGCGGGAAACGCCATCCCACGGTCGAAGACGACGTGATCATTTATCCGAACTCGACAATTCTTGGCGGGGAAACCGTGATCGGCCGTGGCACCACCATCGGCGGCAATGTTTTCCTGGTGAACAGCGTGCCGCCAAATTCACTTGTTTTCTACGAGGAGAAGCAACTGCAAGTCGTCCAAAAGCGTACGGCAGACGGCACGAAGAAGGGAGACGATTTGCAGGTATGATTTACCTCGACTACAACGCGACCACGCCGCTTTGCCAGCCGGCGCGAGAGGCAATGGAGCCGTATTTCGGGCGGCATTTTGGAAATCCATCGAGCATTCACCTCGCCGGAAGGGAAGCGCGCGCGGCGATCGACGATGCGCGCGATCGCCTCGCCGCCCTGCTGCATGTTCGGCCTAACGAGTTAGTTTTCACCAGCGGCGGCACGGAGTCGAACAATCTGGCCGTTTTGGGGCTTGCCCGGAGTCACGCCGCTCGCGGCCGCCATCTACTTTGTGGAAGCACGGAACATCACGCGGTCCTGCACGCGTTTGAGCATCTGCAGAAACACGAAGGCTTCGAGGTGACGTGGCTCCGGGCGGACGAGACCGGGCGCATCGATCCAGACGAACTGAAACATGCGATCCGGCCTGAGACCACGCTGGTTTCGATCATGACAGCGAATAACGAAACCGGCGTAATCCAGCCGATGGAGGAAATTTCCGATATCTGCCGAGCGCGCGGCGTTTTGCTGCACAGCGACATGGTGCAATCGTTAGGCAAACTCGAAATGAGTTTGAACGGAATCGACGCGGCCAGTTTTGCCGCGCACAAGGTTTACGGGCCGAAGGGTGCTGGATTGCTCTTCCTCCGCGCCGGCCTGCCGATCGAAGCGATTCAGTTTGGCGGATCGCACGAGAACCAACGGCGGCCCGGGACGGAGAATGTTCCCGCGATCGCCGGGATGGCGGCGGCAGTCGAGGCAACGCTGCACGATTACGAGGCTGAGCAGAAACGGGAAGCCGCCTTGCGCGACAGACTGTGGGAAATCATTTCGCGAGCCGCTCCCGACACCAGACAGAATGGAGAAACCACTCACCGGCTTGCCAATACACTCAACGTCAGCTTTCCTGGCCTGAGCTCGGAAACGCTCTTAATAGCGCTCGATTTGGAAGGGGTGTGCGCTTCAAGCGGTTCAGCCTGCATGGTCGGTTCTGTGGTGGCATCTCACGTCTTGCTCGCAATGGGGCTGCCTCCAGAGTTGGCGAGCGCCGCAGTGCGCTTTTCGTTAGGCAAAGAGTCCACGGTTGATGAAATAGAAGGTGCGGGCGAAGCAATCGCGCGAATCTTGATGCGGCTCGACCAGGCGCGAGCCGGGAGGGAGAGCGATGCGCATGTCGCGATCTAGCTTGAAAACGAACGCTAAGAGTTTCCGTCCCGTAGAACAGCTTGAATTTGTATTCTCACATCAATCCAAACGGGCAATCTCTGGGCGCGATCCCGAGTTGGAAGCAAAGGCGCGCGAACTCCTGGGTGCATTTGACGCAGCTTCTCTCGGCCAATCCGTGCGCGTGGAATGGAATTCGCGTTTACGAAGCGCCGCTGGTCGTGCTGATTTCCGATGCGGCCTGATCTCTCTGAATCCGCGGCTGGTTGACCATGGAGTCACGGAAATCGATCGCACTTTCCGACACGAACTCGCGCATCTGCTTGCGAAGCTCCGCGCCGGTCGCCGTCGGATTTCGCCGCACGGTCCGGAATGGCGCGAGGCCTGCGCCGATCTCGGCATCGCGGACGAAACGCGCTGCCATACTCTTCCGTTCCCGGTTAACCGGCGTGCTCCTCGGTTTGTCTACGCTTGCCCAAATTGCCATCGCGATTTTCCGCGAACGCGCAAACTGCGCCGCGCGGCGGCTTGTCTTCCGTGCTGTCGAGCGCATAACGGCGGCGCGTTCGACCGACGATTTCGATTGCGGCTAAGCTCAAAGATGTAGCGGCGTTTGTGTCAAACGCGAACCAACGGCAGGCGCTTGACACAAGCGCCTCTACACCTCGTTCCCCTCGCCCTTCGCCGCCTTTTGGCCGCGCAGCTTCGCCTGGATAAACAGATCAATGTCGCCGTCCATAACCGCTTGTACGTTGCTCGTCTCGGCGCCGGTGCGGTGATCTTTCACCATCTGGTAAGGCTGGAAAACGTAGGACCGAATCTGACTTCCCCACGCGATATCGCCTTTTTCGCCATATTGCCGGTCGATCTCCGCGCGCTTCTTATCCTGCTCGATTTGATAAAGTTTTGCCTTGAGCATTTTGATCGCCAGTTCGCGGTTGCGTCCCTGACTCCGCTCCGCCTGACAGGCGACAACAATCCCGGTCGGCCGATGCACAATGCGGACCGCTGTCTCCACCTTGTTCACGTTCTGTCCTCCTTTGCCGCCGGCGCGAAAAGTATCTATGTCGAGATCGGCGGGATTAATTTCGATCGGCGCGGAGTCCGCAATCTCCGGAACCACATCGACGCTGGCAAACGAAGTGTGCCGCCGCTTGTTTGAATCGAACGGTGAGATACGCACCAGGCGATGCACTCCGCGCTCGGTATTAAGATAGCCATAGGCGTACTCGCCGGTGATAAGCAGCGTTGCAGATTTGATCCCAACTTCTTCGCCGATTTGAATATCCACGGTTTGCGACTGGAAACCGCTGCGTTCGATCCAACGCTGATACATGCGCAAGAGCATGTCGGCCCAATCGCATGATTCCGTCCCGCCCGCGCCGGAGTGAATCGTGATGAAGGCATTCGCCTGATCGTTTTCGCCGGAGAGAAATTGACGCAATTCGAACTCTCCCAGTTTGTGGTGCAGACGCGAGTACTCGCTCACCAATTCCTTTTCAGCCGTGGCGCGTGCACTGGCGTCGGACTCTTCAGCGGCCAATTCCTGCAACGCTTCGAAGTCCGCGGCATCGCGCTCCAGTTCCGCGAACGGATTAATCAGAGAACGCAAGCGCGAGACTTCCTCGACATCGATTTGCGCGCGCTCGCGGTTGCTCCAGAAATCCGGCGCGGCCATGCGCGCCTCAAGTTCGGCTAGCTGCCGCTGAAGTTTCGGGACGTCAAAGAAACCTCCGCAGTTCGCTCACCCGCGATTTCAATTCCGCTGGATCGATCGCCTGGATTTCGTTAGCCATGAAGGAAGATAATGCGCTACCGCCGACACGCCAGCGTGTTGCAGCCTATTTGTTCTTAACGCTCTGCTGAGATTCGAGGCGAAAAATGGTTTCGCCTTCTTTCATCAAGTCGAGTCGATCACGCGCAATCGTTTCCAGATATGTCGGGTCGGTCGTCAACAAGTTCACTTCGCGCGTTTGCCGGGCCAAGAGCATTCGCTGAGCAGTCAGCTGCGCTTGCAAGCCATCGATCTCGTGTCGACTCTGCATCAATCTCTTATGCTGCGGCAGGAAAAGGCTGACAATGACGAGCAGAACCGCCAGCGTCAGAAGGAAGCAAAGGACCCGATTCAATCGCTGCCAGACGGTGGCTTCGCGACGCGCTCGAAAATCGCCGTAGCCTGGATGATCCACTAGCGCATCTTACCGCCGTAAACCGCGTTGTCACCCAGTTCCTCAGCGATTCGCAGTAATTGGTTGTACTTGGCGACCCGATCAGTCCGGCAGAGTGATCCGGTCTTGATCTGCCCGGCGTTAGTCGCGACCGCGATGTCGGCAATGGTCGTGTCCTCCGTTTCGCCGGAGCGGTGACTGATCACTGACGTGTATGAATTTTCGCTTGCCAGTTTAATCGTAGCCAACGTCTCGGTGAGTGTTCCGATCTGATTCACTTTGATGAGGATGGAATTCGCCACTCCTTCCGCGATTCCTTTGCGAAGAAAATCTACGTTGGTCACGAATAGGTCGTCCCCAACAAGTTGAATTTTGTCGCCGAGCCGGTTGGTCAGAACTTTCCATCCTGCCCAATCATTTTCCGCGCACCCGTCCTCGATTGAGATAATCGGAAAGCGGGCACAGAGTTCCTCGTAGTAATCGACAAGCTCCGCCGCAGTGTGTTTCGAGCCGTCGGATTTTTTGAAAATGTAAAGGTTTTCCGCGGGATCGTAAAACTCCGAAGCGGCCGGATCGAGCGCGACGAAAACTTGTTCGCCAAATTTATAGCCGGCTTTCTCGACCGCCGTCGCGACGCACTCCAGCGCGTCTTCGGCGGAATTCAACTTCGGCGCGAACCCGCCTTCATCTCCGATCGCGGTGGAGAGCCCGCGTTTTTTCAGAACGTCTTTCAGCGCGTGAAAAACTTCCGCCCCATAGCGCAAAGCTTCCGGGAAAGTAGGCGCGCCTTTCGGCATGATCATGAACTCCTGAAAATCGATCGGCGCATCGGAATGCGCCCCTCCATTGAGAATGTTCATCATCGGAACCGGCAAGACTTTTGCGTCAGCGCCGCCCAGATAGCGGAAGAGCGGGAGACCCGCGGCAACGGCAGCGGCATGAGCGTTCGCGAGCGAAACGCCGAGAAGCGCATTGGCGCCGAGCTTTTTCTTGTTCGGCGTTCCGTCGAGTTCAATAATGCGCGCGTCAATCTTCGCCTGATCGGTCGCATCCATGCCGGCCAGCGCCGGACCGATGATTTCGTTCACGTTGCGAACCGCTCTGGTGACACCTTTGCCACCGTATCGCGTCGCGTCGCCATCGCGAAGTTCCCACGCCTCGTGCTCGCCCGTGCTGGCACCGCTCGGAACGGCCGCCCGGCCCATCGCTCCGCCTTCGAGATGCAGATCAACTTCGATCGTCGGATTGCCTCGCGAATCAAGAATTTCGCGCGCGTGAATTTTAGTAATGCTGGTTTGGGCCATAAGAGAATTCGGGATCTGCCGCCACTTTGTGCGATACGCGAGTTCGCTTCAAACAACTTTGTCTGCCGCAATCGCCTGTCGCTGACGATACAATTGTGGATCAACCGCGCGGATCATCGCCCCGACATCCAATCCGCCGCCGAGAAAATCGTTCATCTCATTGATCGCAAGCTCGGGAGTTCTCAGGATGACGTGATAATCCACCGGCAATACCGAGAACGCCGGCTGTGAAGCAAGCCACTGCTCCGCCTGCTCCAATTGGCTCCGATAAACCTTCGCCAGCATCGCATCATCCGCCGCCACTTTGCCCCGGCGCTCTAGCATGGCGCGCTGACTGGCCAGCACTTCTTCGATTGGCCGACGCATCAAGATGACGCGGTAGGTGTATTTTTCGTCGATTGGAAGCTCGCGCAGGAGAAGATGGATCACCTTGATCGCGCGACCGCGTGCTTGATCAAGCCACGAACGATCCGCCCGCAGCCGTTTCACCGGTTCGAACTCAAAATATCCGCGTGGATTGCTCTCGTCCGGCGGGCGAAAATCGTCAGCGAGTGGCGGAATCCCACCCGCCGCGAGCATCTGCATCATGAGCGAAGTGCCCGAGCGCGGCAGGCCGCTCACGACAATTATTGTCTCCCGATCCATGAAAAGAGGATGCCGCGCTCGGATTAAACGGCAACAATAGCCGGGAGGCTCGGCAAGATATGCGATCTCAAGCTGCGCTTTGCTTCCGCCGATAGAGCGACGCGTCAACGACGGACGCCATTTTCTCTGGAGTCGTTAGGCGATCAGACCCCAGAAACTCAACGATCCGCGGAATGACCGATTGCGGATCTTTGATCAATGTCGGGTAATCGACTTCGATCGATTCCATGTGGGGCGCGGACTTGAGCCAACTGCGCATCTCGTGGCGATGCGCAGTCATTCCGCGCTGCAATTGTTCGGTGTCGAGCTCAGCCCCCCTCGTCGCCAGCCGATTTACCATCGCCCGCTGCGACACGACCACTTCCTCGATCGGACGCGTCATGAAGATCACTTTGTAGCTATGTTTCGTCGGCATTTTCGAGAGTAACATAGAGATGCACTTAATGGCGCGGCCCTCAAGGCCTTCCTCATCGAGCAAATCCGGTTTCTTGCCGATCTGTTTTATCGGCTCCCATTCGTAATAGCCTTTGGGATTATCTACGTCGGCGACCCGTTCATGATCAGTGAGCAATGGAACGCCGCCCGCTTCGAGCATTTGCATCATGAGCGACGTACCCGAGCGCGGTAGGCCGGAAACGAGCACGAAGGTCTTGCCGGATTTCTTGTTGTCCGGCTCGGGATCCGGTCGTTCGCGCAAAAGGATTTTCAGTCGCTCTTCGCGGTTTGGAATTTCCGGAAGCTCGAAGAGCTTTTCGCTGCGGTCCGTTGCAGCTTGTTTTGCTCGTGGGCGGTTGCGAATAATCTTTCCCGCTTCTTGCCGGTGAAAGGCCGCTTTCTTAACCTCGCCTGCGTTGTTGCGGCGGAGCATGGCGAGATAGCGATGCGCGTTGACCATCTTCGGCTGAAACCGGAGCGCGGTTTCAAAAGCCACGATCGCACGTTCCGACTCGCCGGAACGGGCCAACGCGACCCCGAGATTGAAATGCGCGATAGGCAACCGGTGTAGCAAACTGACCGCGCGCAGGGCCGTATCGACACTTTCCTGGTTCAACCCTTGTCGCCGGTAGACGCTGGAGAGACCCTGGAGCGCAAGCGCGTTATCTTCGTCTAAAGAAAGCGTTTTTTCGTACGCGCCCTTTGCTTTCTCCCATCGGAGCAAGCGGGCATAGGCGTCGCCGATCTGGGTATAAATTCCCGGTATCCGGGCATTCATTGTTTCGGCGGCGAGCAAATCCTGCAGCCCGCCTCCGAAATCGCCTCGCGCTATCTTGATTTTCGCCCGCTGAAGCATCGTCGCCGGATTTGACGGCTCCGAATTATCCGATATGGCGGAGATCAAACGCTCTGCCTGGCTTAGATACCCACTCTGAAAATAGCAGGAGGAGAGTTGCGTGAGAAATCGATCCTCCCATGGCCGACGTCGAACGATCTCCTCGAGCAACGGCAATGCCCGGTCGGGTTCGCTCTTCCATTGATACGTCCGGGCAATATTATACTTCCCTTCAATCTCGGCCGATTCCGCCTGCTTTTCCTTATCCGCTCCAGGATCGTCAATGTAACCAAGTGCGGCAAATTGCTGCATCAGTTCCTGCGCCTGATCGCGATCGATCTGTTTGTCACCGGCATGCATACCGGCTTCGCCGGCGCGCGTTTCCCAGCTCGGAATGGTTTCGATTTTCGGAGTAACCTCAAACACCTCAAGCAACGGCCGGCCATCCATATCCTCGCCGACGGGCAGACCAAACAAGGTGAGGATGGTAGGCGCGATATCGATCAAACTCGCGCCGTAAATCCGTTCGTCATGCTTAATCCCGGGGCCAGCCATGACAAAGATTCCGTACTGCCGATGCCAGACCGCCGGGCCGGCTGGTTCGCGCGGCGTTCCGTAGGGCCGTTGCGATCCCGATTCAAAACCGTGATCCGAACAGAGAATGACTGTGGTTTCAGGACCGGCCAGCTGGAGCAATCTCTCCAGCATCATGTCGTGGAAACGATAGGCGCCACTAACGACGCCCTTAAACAAGTCAAAATCCTCCTCCTTGACCCAGTCGAGCTTTGGCGGGTGGTAAGGCATGAAGGCGTGAGAAAAATGATCGACCGCGTCATAATAAACCGCCGCGAAATCCCACGGCTCTGTCTCCATCAGCGCGGTGGCCACCGCGTGAATGGAAGCCGCGTCACTTAAGACCTTGGCGAAGGAGGAAAGACGCTTGTCGACTGTCTGATCTATCTTCGCGGCGTCGGGAACGAACGGCAGAATATGCGCTTGCGTGAGTTCCGTCGGAAAAACTTTGAAGCGCGCCAACAGCGGACCCTTTTCCGCTGGATGAACCGTTCCCATTGGAACACGCCAGCCTTGCTCCGGAACAAACTTTACGCCCCCAAAAGCGTTGGTCACCACTGTTCCGTTGATCGGCTCAGCGGGATGGCTCGCCCACCAGCCAACGATGTTGCTGCGCAAGCCCGATTGCGTCAGGATATTCCAAAGAGCTTTGCACTTGCGCGAGGTACTGGTGTAAGGGCGCGCCCCGCCGTTTAGGGGGTCTGGCTCGATGAAGCCATGAATGCCATGCTTGTCGGCATACTTGCCGGTCGCGACCGAGTTCCAAAGCATCGGCGAAAGGATCGGCTGGAGGGTGGCCAGATTGCCCATCACTCCGCGATCGATGAATCCCTCGAGGGTAGGCATCAGCCCTTCTTCAAGCAGCGGAGTGATTACCTCCCAGTCCGCCGCGTCCCATCCGATCAGAAGGACCTTTCTCTTTGAGAGTGGTTCAGTCATTTGCTTGGAGTGTAGTGATAGAAGAAATTCAGGAGAGTCGCAACGGTACAAAAAGAAGGCGGCCTCGTCGGCCGCCTTCTTATTGAATACTGCGAGACGCGCCCGCCTCCGTCAAGAACGACCTGCTATTTCAGGCCGCAGGCTGGAGGCGATGCCTGCGCCAAGCGACCAATCCCACAGCGCCCAAAGCGAGCAACGCCAGCGATCCTGGCTCTGGAATCTGACCAGTCGCGATTTGATCGCCAACATCCCCCCACGCAAAGTCTACCAGTGTAAAGGTATTTCCGGGCGCGCCATCGACGACAAGACGAGCCCAGCCGTACTGGAGACCGGAACCGTTATCGAACCTGAACCCGATGAATCCTGTACCCGATGTTAGCCACTGGCTGTAAGTGAAGCCGCTGGTGAATGCCATTGTCCCGCCGCCAGCGACCCAATTAGCGAAGTTGTTGAGGTTGACGCCCGAAGCTAATTTTGAAGCGTATTGGTAGGCGCCGCCGACGAAACCAGCTACCGATCCGGCGACAATTCCGTACATGAAAAAAACCGCAGCGCCGTTACTTGCGCCGCCTTGGTGAACCGGATTAAGCGAGTCGCCCGGCTGATCCAATTGAAAGTATGCGGAATTCCCGCTAAAAAATTGGTTGATCGGGCCACTGTAATGAATCGAGGCAACGGCCTCCTCGGTGGTGGCCGCGCAACCAAGCGCAGTCGCAGCGCCGGCTGTCGCGTATGCGATCCAACGCGAGTTACTAAGGGAAACTGGCTTCGTGCGGCCGAGCTTTTTCGTCTTCATGTCTCGACAAATATCAGATGCCCATTGGGGCACAAGAGAAAAAATGAAAAAAATTTGAACGTTTTTCATGTTCGAATTTGGCTTGTTCGATCGATCGACTTTCCTGCTGGCAATGTCGCGGAGGACAGATAATCTGGCTCCATGTCCGTTCCCGCACTGCGCCTCTTGATCGCGTTGCTAATGATTCTTCCCGCGATGGCGGCGCCCGAGCCCGCCCAGCTCACGCCCGATCAACTGGCAAAAGCAATCAGGACCGACGAGATTACTATCCCTACTCCGGGCGAGCTCTTCGCGGCGCTCGGGAAGCCGGGGAAGATCGATTGGCCGAGCCAGTATCGCGGGCCAATCCCGATGACGTATAGCAACCGCGCGCAGATCGCACTCAATCTCGGGGGTCTGATCGCAGACGGATTCATCGCGGTGGAAGCGCAGGATGCGCAACAGGTAAAGAACATCGGCGGCGATGTCATCAAAATGGCGAAGGCCCTGGGCGTGAGCGAAAATATTCTCAGCCGCGGGAAAAGCATTAGCGAGTTTGCGGAAAACAACGATTGGGACGTGCTCCAGGAAGAACTTGAAGCGACCCAAAACGAAGTGAAGGCCTCGATGCAATCGCATCAGGATCAAGATCTGGTGATTCTCGTTAGTGTGGGTGGCTGGATTCGCGGCACACAAGTGGTTAGCGGCGCCATCCTGAAGAACTTCGACGAGCGCACGGCACGCGTTTTGCGGCAACCTGCCTTGGTCAAATTCATCCAGTCAAAGATCGACGGCGTCTCTCCGGATTTGCGAAATGAACCTTTGGTCAAGGACGTCAGTTCACAGCTGGCCGTTATCGAAAAACTGGTTTCGTTCCCGCCGGGAACCGCGCCGAGTGTCGAAGATGTGCGAAAGTTAAATGAAGCGGTGACCAAGCTAATGAGCGAAATTCAGAAGAAAGAGGAAACAAAATGATTTCACGCTGTTTACTCTTCATCGCGGTGGTCCTGGGAGTTGCTCTTGGAAGCGCTCGCGCGCAGACGGATCAGGAAGTTGAGGCCCGCAAGGATGCTCTCGATGTGGCAGGGGCGTTCACCAACGACGGATTCAAATTGCGCGATGGCCATTGGGCCGGCCCGGTCAGTCCCGGCGGTCACGCCTTGATCGCGGTGAATCTCTATGTCGGAAACCAGTATTGGTTTTCCGCCGGCGCGAATGAGACCGCGAAGAAGATTGGCGTTGATATCTACGATGAGAACGGGAAGCAGCTTGCCGCAGAAAATTACAATGCGGGCGACAAGGCAGCCGCGGGATTTTCGCCCGCGAATAGTGGGCAATATTTCATTTCTCTGAATTTGCTGGAAGGGACTGCCAGCAGCCTTTGTCTCGTCTACTCATATAAATGAAGGGACCATCCCGTCATCGCTCGAAAAAAATCAACCTGACAGCGAAATTCGATGCCGCGTCTTCCGCTGTCGCACTGATGTTGCTGGTTCAGTTTCTGGCTGGATGCGGTTCGGGAGGAACCTCTGCCAGCGTGCCAAAGGCCGGAAAATATTACGCAGTCACGGCCGAGAAGGCACCCTTTTTCAAGTACGGTCCGCAACAGGGTAGCGGCGCCGATCTGCAGCTTCCAAAAGACACGCTCCTCACTCTGATCCAATCTTCGTTCGGCTACTGCAAGGTTAGCCTGACGAGCGGAGAACAAGGCTACGTTGCCCGGGAAGACATCAACGTTGCGCCGCCCACCTTGGTGGCCGCGATTACGAATCCGGCCAGCAGTGCACCGCGCGAAGAGCGGTTCAACATCAATTCGAGCGACCCGCGTTTAACGGCGCCGCCTGAGCCGCTTCCGGATGCGAGTCCGATCATGCCGGTTGAGCCCGATCCTCTGCAACCGCAGTAACCGTTTGAATTACGACGTTGCGCTTCGGCAGCCGCGCGGCAGCTCCTGGATTCCGCTATGATCACCGTTCAAGTTTTGTACGAGGGCAACGTTCAAGGGGTCGGTTTCCGTTACTCCGTGAAGCAGATCGCGAAAGGATTCGACGTGGTCGGCTGGGTAAAAAATCTCCGCGGCGGCCGTGTAGAGTTGCAGGCGAGTGGCGAAGAGACGGAGGTGCGCGCCTTTCTCGACGCCATCGTCGAGAGCGAACTGCGGGCTCATATCAGGAATCAATACGAGTCTCCGCTTCCAGGACCTCCGGCGTCGCGCGGATTCGAAATTCGAAATGAGTGAACCGGCAGTCGCCGTCCGTGGGCTGACAAAAACTTTCAAGATTCCATTCCGAAAGGAGCGCATCGTGGCGGTCCGGGATCTCACTCTCACAGTCAACCCGGGTCAGGTTTACGGATTACTCGGTCCAAACGGATCGGGAAAAAGCACGACCTTGAAGATCATTCTCGGTTTGGTTTCTCCCACAAGCGGGAGCACAGAAATCTTCGGCCGGGACAGCCGGCAGGTCGCGAGCCGCAACGAAGTCGGCTTCCTGCCTGAGAATCCCTACTTCTACAAATACCTGACGGGCGCCGAAACTCTGCTCTTTTACGGTCAGCTTTGTGGACTGAGCGGGCGCCGGTTGAAAAACTGCGCGCGAGAATTGCTCGACCTGGTTGGCCTAACGAGTGCGCGTGATCGCCGGCTTGGAGGCTATTCCAAAGGGATGCTCCAGCGAATTGGTCTGGCCCAGGCGCTCGTGCAGAATCCGAAACTGCTCGTGCTCGACGAACCGACTGCCGGGGTGGATCCAGCGGGGTCGCATGAGATTCGCGAGCTGATTCTTCGTCTCAAGCGGCGTGGCATTAGCGTCCTGCTCTCTTCGCATTTGCTCGCTCAAGTGCAGGAGGTTTGCGATCGCGTCGGAATTCTCGCAAAGGGCGTCCTTGTCCGGGAAGGTCCGCTGGAAGAATTGGTCACGATCGAAAATCAAACGGAACTTATTCTCGAAAACGCGGCGGCCGGCCTGGTGGAACGCATTGAAACACTCGTTAGGGACTCAGGCGCGCGCGTCGTCGATCGTCGCACTTCCCGGACAACGCTGGAAAGGTTATTCCTCGAAGCGACCGGCGAGGGAAAGAAGGATTGAGCGTATTGCGAGATGGGTAGATGAACGAAGAAGAGGAAAGAAATCGTTATCGAGCCTTTTCCCCGCGGCGGATCGCGGCGATTACGGCGATCACGTTCACCGGATTGATTCGGCAAAAGGCGTTTTACGTCGTTCTCATTTTCGCCCTCGTTTTAA
This sequence comes from uncultured Verrucomicrobiae bacterium, assembly GCA_963763995.1. GTDB lineage: Bacteria > Verrucomicrobiota > Verrucomicrobiia > Chthoniobacterales > UBA10450 > CAVTTH01. Next base: position 357,315 of record CAVXQL010000007.1, read on the forward strand.
TCGGCAATTCGATTTTCATGGCACGGTTCTCTTTTCAGCAGGAGTTCCAAATGCTGAAGGACGTTTCCCTCGGCGCCATCAGCATTTTCACTTCCCTGCTCGCGATTGTCGCCACCGCACGCCTCCTCCCGCAGGATCTGGAAGATCGCACGATATACACGATCCTCGCCAAGCCCGTGCCGCGCTTTGAATACCTGACGGGCAAGCTTGCGGGCGTTCTTTTATTGCTTGCTCTCAGCACACTGGTTATGAGCGCGATGTTTTTCGTGGTGCTTTTTCTCCGCGAACAGGCGCTCCTCGGCGAAAACCTGCGGCAAATGGCCGGTGCGCCCGCGGATCAAATTGCTGAAGCCGCACGCGCTTTGCGACACTCCGCCTTCAACAGCAATCTGCTTCCCGGAATCGCGGTCATTTACATAAAGGCTTGTTTGCTCGCAGCGTTGACTCTCTTTGTTTCGACCTTCGCGAGTTCAAATCTCTTCACCATCGTGGTGATGGTCTTCGTCTACTTTATCGGTCACTTGCAGGCGACGGCCCGCGAATACTGGCTCCAGGAACATAATGCCGACTGGATTACGCGCGCATTTCTCGCCTTCGTCGCGCTGTTTTTTCCGGATCTGCAGTTGTTCAATCTGGTCGACGATATTGTGGTCGGCACGACAATACCTCTCGCGGTCTTTGGCAACACGGCACTGCTCGGTTGTTCTTACACAGCAATCTACTTGCTTCTCGCGTGCGCCGTATTTTACGGGAAAGAATTATGATTCGCCTTCTGACAGTCGTGTCGGTGATGGCAATCTTCGGCGCATTGAAATTGCCGATCGAGCGCAATCTTTCTGCGCAACACAAACAAGCCTATTTCCGCGGGGTCGAGCTCGGCCTCGATTTGCGCGAGCAGATTGGACAGCTTGGTTTTCTCGCGGCCCTGAGCGGATTTCGCTCGCTGGTCGCGGACGTTCTTTTCATTCAGGCGCACGTGGCATGGGAACGAACGGAATGGGGCCGCGTGCTTATGCTATTTCGACAGGTCACAACTTTGCAGCCGCGCGGCGTCACGTTCTGGGACATGGCGGCCTGGCACATGGCATGGAACGCGAGCGTGGCGGCGATGAACGACCGGACGCAGCCGCGCGAAGCCCTGCGGATCAAGGCTCAACGCGAATACTTCGCGCTGGGCAAAGATTTTCTCGAGCGCGGGATCAAGAATAATCCGGATCGACCGCAACTTTACGAAGCGCTCGCCCGCCTTTACAAAGAGAAATATCACGACCACGAATACGCGGCCGAATATTTTGGAAAAGCCGCGCAGTTTCGAGACGCGCCCAGCTATGAAAAAAGATTTGCCGCCTACGAACTTTCTTATTGTGAAGGACGCGAGCGCGAGGCATACGACCGCCTGCGCCAGCTCTATAACCTCGGCGAGAGCGAGCGACTGCCGACATTGATTTCGCGACTAAAGTTTCTGGAGAATAAGCTTAGCATCCCGCAGGATGAGCGGATTCCAGACCGCCCGCGTTAGCGCGGGCGTCACCATCTCCACAAAAAATGCGCTTCGCGATTCTCAGCGACATCCACGCCAACCTCGAGGCCCTCGAAGCGACGATGGCCGACGCGCAAGAGCGCGAGTGCACCCATTTCGTTTGTTTGGGCGACATCGTCGGCTACAACGCGAACCCTCATGAATGCGTCGAGCGCATCCGCGCGTTGGAATGTCCGGTCGTGCGCGGCAATCACGACGAACACGCCTCGCTGGATTCATCGTCCCGCGATTTCAATGAGCTGGCGGAGCGCGCCATCAATTGGACTCGCGAAAATCTCACCGAGGCCGATCGCGCCTGGCTTCTCGGGCTGCGCCTGACGCGGCAAGTCCGCGATTTCACGATTGTCCACGCCACTCTCGATACTCCGGGCCAGTGGGGTTATGTCCTGAACAATCTCGACGCGGTCGCGAGTTTCACTTATCAGCACACCACGCTCTGCTTCTTCGGACACACCCATGTCCCGGTCGCTTTCATTCGAGCAGACGGTGTGAGCCGCGTGAAGATGGATCAAATCACGATTGAGGAGGGGAAAAAATATTTCATCAATGTCGGAAGTGTGGGCCAACCGCGCGATGGCGACTGGCGGGCTGCCTACTGCATCTATCATTTCGAAAAGAATGCCGTCGAACAGCGGCGCGTGAAATACGATGTCGCCACCGCCCAGAAAAAAGTTCGCCAGGCTGGACTCCCGGAGCGGCTGGCCGAGCGCCTGGCCTACGGACGTTAGATTGTAGCGGCGATCTCTGATCGCCAACGTTAGCGACGGTTAGAGACCGCCGCCACAATCCGTAAATTTGAAATCTGAAATTCGATCGATCCTGATCATCAAGCCGAGTTCCCTCGGTGACGTCGTGCACACACTGCCGGCGGTCGCTTTGATCCGGCAAGCATATCCCAAGGCCAGGATTACCTGGGTCATCAACCCCGAGTGGGCGCCGGTTCTGCGCGGTAACAAAAGTATCAATCACGTTCACATTTTTCCGCGTGGCCAACTTGGCGGATTCGGTATGGCGGAAAGTCTGCTCCCATGGTTGCAGCAAACCCGGGAGTTGCGACCAGACGCCGCGCTTGATTTCCAGGGGCTGCTCCGCAGCGCGTTGATCGGCCGCATTAGCAAAGCGCACGATTTTTACGGAATGAGCGATGCTCGCGAAGGCGCGCGTTTGTTTTACGACCACATCGCGAAGGTAGATCGTCATGAACACGCGGTGGAGCGCTATCTAAAGCTGGCCGAATGCTTCGGCGCGAATATTGATCGACCGCTCAACTTCCCTCTTCCGTCCGGTGATCCCATGCCCCGTTTCGACGAGAGCATCCCTTACGTCCTGCTTCATCCCTACGCACGGGGCGCGCGTAAATCGCTCACTGATTCTGCGGTCTTATCCTTTTGTCGCGCGTTCGCTCCCGTCCGCGTGGTGCTGGCGGGACGCGCTCAGCGCACCTTCCCCGTGCCGGAAAATTGCGTGAGTCTGCTAAATCAAACGTCCATTCTGCAGCTGATCTGGCTGATTCGTTCTGCACGCTTTACCGTCAGCGTCGATAGTGGTCCCATGCATATCGCGGCTGCGACTTCAGATCGGCTCGTCTCGATTCATACCTGGAGCGATCCGCACAAAGTCGGTCCCTACAATCCCAACGCGTGGGTTTGGAAAAGCGGCGAACTCGTTCAGGTTCGCGATCTGCAGCCCCCGGCGAAACGTCAACGTAAGCGGCCCTTTGTCGCTGAAGATGTGGAACAAATCGCCGCGCTGGTTCGTCCATATTTGCAGTGAGCGATCTCGCGCACCGGCGTGAACGGCGCGCGCTCCCCCGGCGTTACCACAGTGCCAGCATTTTTCGAACTTGCCCTAACGCGAGGCACATGGGCACTCTTCCGTCCGTTGAAATTCATCAATCTCACGCGCCAGATTGAGATCGGCGCCAACTCGTACCTGCTCGAGATTGGCGACCGCGGTGTCATCCTCGATTCCGGGATGCATCCTAAAAACCAGGGCGAGGAAGCGCTCCCGAATTTTAAATGCCTCGCCAATCGGCCGGTTGACGCGATCCTGATTTCACACGCCCATCAGGATCACATCGGCACGCTGCCGGTTTTGATGCGCAGGCATCCTGACGCACCGGTTTTCATGACCGGGCCCACCGCGGAAATCGGCGATACGCTTCTGCATAACTCGGTCAACGTAATGACACGGCAGCGCACGGAGCGCAACGCCACGATGTACCCGCTTTTCACACACCGCGAAGCGGATCGTGCAGTCAATCGCTGGCACAATTGCGCACTCCGCCAATCTTATGACCTAACGGGCGAGCGCGTTTCCGGTAACGAGTCGGCGGAAATTACTTTTGAATTCGTGGACGCTGGCCATGTGCTCGGGGCCGTCGGCATTCTCCTCCGCGCGGAAGGACGCACCATCTTTTACACGGGCGATGTCCACTTCGACGATCAAACAATCATGCAGCGCGCCGTGTTCCCCGAGAGCGGCGTCGATGTCCTGATCATCGAAACAACTCACGGCAACACGCCGTTGCCCGAAAATTTTTCGCGGGAGGAGGAGGAACGGCGGCTAGCCCAAGCAATTGATCGCGTCTTCGCGGGCGGAGGTTGTGTTCTCATGCCAGTCTTCGCGCTGGGCAAAACTCAGGAGACGCTCGCCATGATCTATCGACTTCGACGGGAAAAGTTGCTCGGCAATTTCCCGATCTACATCGGCGGCTTGAGCGCGAAGATGACCCAGATTTACGATCGGCACGCGGCCAGCGGTCACCGGCAACTCCCGCGCCTGCAACTTCTGGAGGAAGTCGCTCCGTTCGTTCTGAACGGACAAACGATCCGCGACGCGCCCGCGCGCCCCGGTCGGCTCTACGCCATTTCCAGTGGCATGATGACGCCGAAAACTCTCTCCAATGTTTTCGCTCGCCGCATCGTCGAAGAGCCTCTGCATTCGATTTTCTTCGTCGGTTACGCGGATCCAGTGTCGCCAGCCGGAATCTTGAAGGCAGCGAAACAAAACGATCCGGTTCAACTGGATGAAGACGAACCAGCGCAGAAATTGCGCTGCAACGTCGAGAGCTTTCAATTCAGTGCCCACGCCTCGCGAGAGTCGATCATCGATTACGTCAGGAAGCTCGCACCGAAAAAGATCATCCTGGTGCACGGCGATCCGTCCGCGGTGGAATGGACCCGGGCCACGCTCGTCGCTCAGTTACCAGATTCGGAAGTGATTGTGCCCACGCCTGGAGCAGAAATTGAATTGTAGCGGTGCTCTCTGAGCGTCGCATGATTTCCCAATTGCGAAGCGCGACGGTCGGAGACCGCCGCTACAAGAGAAATGAGAATCGCTTCCTGGAACATCAATTCCCTTCGTAAACGGATCGATCGTTTGTTCCAGTGGCTGGCGGCAACGAGCCCCGATATTGTCTGCCTCCAGGAAACAAAGTGCACGGACGAACAATTCCCAGAGTTGGCCCTGCGCGCCGCCGGATATCATTGTGCCTTTCACGGCCAGAAATCGTACAACGGCGTCGCCGTTCTTTCGAAAATTGAGCCGCGTGGAGTGCGCGCGACTTTATGTGACGAAGTGGTCGATGACCATGCGCGAGTGATCGCGGCCACGGTCGGCGACGTCCGCGTTTTCTCCATTTATGCGCCGAACGGACAGGCGGTTGGCTCGCCGGCCTACGATTACAAGATTCAATGGTATGCACGGCTGCGCGCGTGTCTCGAAAGAACCGAAAACGCCGCGAACAACCTCGCCATCTGCGGTGATTTCAACGTCGCACCCCGGGATGAGGACGTGCATGATCCGGTTCTGTGGCGCGGCGCGATCATGTGTTCTGATGGTGAGCGTGCGGCTCTTCAACAATTGGGTGACACGGGGCTGACCGACACTTTGCGGCTGCACCATTCGGAAGCGGGACTTTTCAGTTGGTGGGATTACCGCATGCTCGCCTTCCCGAAAAATCGCGGGCTGCGTATCGACGCGATCCTGGCCAGCGCGTCGCTCGCGGCGCATTGCACAGATGCCGGCATCGATCGTGAAATGCGAAAGGGAAAGGACCCATCCGATCACGCACCGGTTTGGGCAGAGTTTGATTTGTAGCGCCGTCTCTGACCGTCGTAATCTTATATCGGAAGTTATTGCGATGGTCAGAGACCGCCGCTACAAAAATCCAGGCCAATGAAAGCGAGTCCGCATCTCCGCGTCTCGGCCCCTCCGCCGAAACCGCTGATGATTTTCGACGGTGATTGCCATTTTTGCCGGCGCTGGATTGAACGCTGGCGCGAGATCACGGGAGAGAAAGTCGATTACGAGCCGTTTCAAACCGCGGCGGAGAGATTTCCGGAAATCCCCCGTGCCAAGTTTGAAGAAGCAGTTTTTTTTATTGAAACAGACGGGCGCGTGCTCCACGGGGCCGAAGCGGTTTATCGTTCGTTAGGCTATAGCCGTTGTCATCGCTGGCTCCCGTGGTGTTATGATCACATCCTGGGAGTCGCGCCGATTTCCGAGGCGATCTATTCGTTCGTCGCGCAGCATCGCGTCTTCGCGTCAAAACTTACACGCCTGGCCTGGGGTGAAGACGTTCGCCGTCCAACCTACTTCGCCGCCCGGCGCCTTTTTCTTCGCGGGCTCGGCGTGATCTACTTGATTGCGTTCATTTCGCTTTGGGTTCAGATCGATGGCCTCGTCGGCGCGAACGGAATCTTGCCGGTTCGCGAGTTTCTGCCGGAAGCGAAGGCTCAACTCGGCGCCCGCGCGCCGTTCATCCTGCCAACGCTTTGCTGGCTTAACGCGAGCAATGCATTCCTGCATTTTCTTTGTGGCGCCGGTGCGATCATTTCCGCGCTCTTGATCGCCGGTTTCGTTCCGATCCTTTGTCTGATCGCGCTTTTCGTTTTTTACCTCTCGCTCACAATCGCAGGACAAACCTTTCTCAGTTTCCAATGGGACATCCTGCTTCTTGAGGCTGGTTTTCTGGCGATTTTCTTTGCGCCACGCACATGGCGACTGAGCGCGAAGCATGAAGCACCGCTTTCCTACGTCGGTTTGTTCCTGCTCAAGTTTCTTCTTTTCAAATTGATGTTCATGTCCGGCGTCGTCAAACTAACGAGTGGTGACGACTCGTGGTGGAACCTGACTGCGCTCGATTACCATTACTGGACGCAGCCATTGCCGACCGTACCTGGCTGGTGGGCCGCGCAAGGTTCTGAGTGGCTAAGACAATTTTGCACCTTCGCAGTCCTGTTTGTGGAGTCTGTCGTTCCATTTTTGATCTGGACGCCGCGCCGGCCCCGTTTCCTTGCGTTCGTATTGTTCGTCACCCTGCAAGTCATGATCGCGCTCACCGGCAACTACTGTTTCTTTAATCTGCTCACGATCGCGCTTTGTTTTCTGCTTCTTGACGACACACAGATCGGGCGGCGAAATGCAGCATCTGTAGCGGCGCTCTCCGAGCGTCGTGTTTCGACGGTCAGAGACCGCCGCTACAGACTCAACTGGGCGGCGGCGTTTGTGCTCATCATGACGCTGCCAGTCAATGCGATGCTCTTGATCTCGGCGCTGGAACCTGATGTGCACTGGCCCCGACCAATCGCAGCGATTTACACTCGTCTCGAACCATTTCTCGTGGTGAACGGCTACGGCCTCTTTCGCGTCATGACAAAAGTGCGCCATGAAATCGTGATCGAGGGAAGCGCGGATGGAATCGATTGGACGCCATACGAATTCAAATGGAAACCGGGCGACGTGAACCGTGCGCCGGGCTGGTGCGCCCCGCATCAACCGCGGCTCGACTGGCAAATGTGGTTCGCCGCGCTTGGAACGCCGCAGCAGAATCCGTGGATCATCCGCCTCGCCGTGCAACTGCTGCGCGGCAGTCCGGAAGTTGGGCGTCTGTTCGAGCGCAATCCATTTCCGAAACAGCCGCCGCGGTACGTTCGCGGGATGTACTACGACTATCGTTTCACGACGCTGGCTGAGCATCGTGAAACTGGCGCGTGGTGGAAACGCGAAGACCTCGGCATTTATTTGCCGCCTTCCTCGCTCGACTGAGCTGGTGCGCCGGCACCGAACAGATAGATAGTGTTACTACGGCAACGCCGTACCCGCTTTCGATTTCACCAGGCTCACGTCCCCGGCGTTGATCGAGTCGTTCGCATTCACGTCGGTCCGAAAATTAGAGCCGGTCACTGCCAGGCCCGATTGGCCTTTTGTCTGTGCGACGTCGCCCGCATTCACCGCACCATTGCCATTCGTGTCCCCGAGGAGCACGCCCATTGGCACGCTTACGTTACCAGTGGTCGTGCCGTCATTCACATTTGCCAGCGTGACGGTGATCCTTTGCGCATTGGTTACATTCGTTAGATCCAGGGTAACAGTGGTCGTCCCGTTGCCACTGCTGCTGCTCACTGCTCCCGTACCGGCGGTGACAGACGCGAGAGCGAAAGTAACTGCATTCGGAAAACTAAAGACAATCTGATAATCGTTGGTTGCTCCCCCGCTGCGACATTCGATGCCGGAGTTACCAATGAGCGGCAGCGCGATGTCGTACGGAGTTCCACCGTGGAATTTTCTCGAGACGACCTGCGTGGGCGTGGGAGACGTCCCAGCGATGAAAGCGTTCCGAACGGATTCCTGAATACTCTCCGAGGAGCTTAAGAAGCTGCTGCGATAATAACCGCGGGCGCGGATGTAGAAGTTCTGTCCGCTCGGAAGGCTCAAACCGGACAGGGTCCAGTTGCTGTCGGACGCCGTACCGTTGCCTAGCGGAGTGTAGTTCACGCTGTCGGTCGAAGACTCAAAAGTAACCCGAGTGAATTGCGGACTGGAGCCGCCGCGCCCCCAAGCCACGGCCGTTGGCGTCACCGCAACAGTTTGCAAGGCGGCGGTGTCGTTGGTCAAACGAGCGAAAGAGTTGCGCGTCTGTCCGCCGATGCTGCTAAAATTACCGGCCACCAGGATCTTCCCGTCCGGCTGCACCGCGACTGAATAGCCAGAAGAGCCGTTGCTGGCATTCGCGTCGAACGAATCCGGCACACCAGTGATGGCATCGACTCGGGCGATGGCGTTGCGCAGCTGGCCGCCGACCATGCTGAAAGAACCGCCCACTAAAACCTTCCCGTCGGCCTGCACCGCCATTGAATAAACGCCACCAAGTTGGTTGACGTTCGTGTTCGGGTCGAACGAATCGGCCAATCCCGTCACGGGGTCGAGCCGCGCGATGGAATTGCGCGTCTGTCCGCCCAGGTTGCTGAACCTGCCACTGACCAGGATCTTCCCATCCGGCTGCACCACGATGGCATAGACAGCAGCAGCGTCCGTAACCGGGCTGTACGAATCGGCCGCGCCGGTCACCGGGTCGAGCCGGGCAATTTTGTTGCGATGCTGCCCGCCGACATTGCCGAAGAAAACACCGCCGACCAGAATTTTCCCATCTGCCTGCAACGCGATCGTATAGACCTGATTGATTGAACCTGGATTCCAGGAATCGGCCAGGCCGGTGGTTGCGTCGAGCCGGGCAATGGCGTTGCGTGCCGCTCCGCCGATAACAGTAAAATTGCCGCCCACCAGGATCATGCCATCCGGCTGCACCGCGACGGCATCGACCTCATTGCTGTTCCCGCCCGCGTTCGGGTTCCACGAATCAGCCGCTCCGCTTGCGGCGTCGAGCCGGGCGATGCCGTTGCGCGTCTGGCCGCCGACATTAGTGAAAACACCGCCCACCAGGACCTTGCCGTCCTTCTGTAACGCGATCGAATAGACATTTGCGTTCACGCCCGGGTTGAAAGCCATGTCGAGCGTGCCGTCCGAATTCAGGCGGGCCATGTTGTTGCGAGGCACGCCCAGGACGCTGGTAAAGATACCGGTGATGATCACCTTGCCGTCCGGCTGGACGGCCATGGTGTTAACCTGACTGCCGACAATGCCGAGATCGAGCGTCCGGTCGAGCAAACCGTTGGTTTCGAGCCGGGCGATGCGGTTGCGCGTAACCGTCGGTCCGCCGTTCGGGGCGACCTGGGTGAACGCGCCGCCGGCGATTATCTTACCGTCCGCCTCCACGGCGATGGCGTAGACCTCGGCGTTCGCGCTCGGGTCGAAGGAGTCAGCCGATCCGGTGGCGGGACTGAGCCGGGCGATGCGATTGCGCGTCTGCCCACCGATGCTGTTCGCTCCGTTAAAACTGCCGCCGACTAGAATCTTGCCATCCGCCTGCACCGCGATCGTCGGGATACTGCCGTTCGCGTTCGGGTTAAACGAATCCGCCGATCCGGTCGTAGCATCGAGCCGGGCCATGTAATTGCGTGGCTGCCCGCCGATGTTGGTGAAAAAGCCGCCGGCTAAAATTTTGCCGTCCGCCTGCAACGCGATGGATTGGATCACATCATTCGCGTTCGGGTCGAACGCATCCGGCAATCCAGTCGCGGCATCGAGCCGGGCCATGCGATTGCGAATCGTCCCACCGATGCTCACGAAAGCACCGCCGGCTAAAATTTTGCCATCCGCCTGGACGACGATCGAAAGAACATCGTTGTTCGCGCTCGGGTCGAACGAATCAGCCAAGCCGGTCGTAGCATCGAGCCGGGCCATGCGATTGCGCGTCGCTCCACCGATGTTTGTGAAAATACCGCCCGCCAAAATCTTCCCGTCCGCCTGCACCGCGATCGCATAGACGGTATTGTTCGCGTTCGGGTCGAGCGAATCAGCCGCTCCAGTCGTGGCATCGAGCCGGGCGATGCGGTTGCGCGCCTGTCCGCCGATGCTGTTTGCTCCGAAGAAATCACCGCCCACCATGATCTTGCCGTCGATCTGCAAAGCGATGGAACGGACAATGCCGTTCGCACTTGGATCGAAAGCAGTATCGAGCGTCCCATCGGGGTTGAGCCGGGCAATGTGATTGCGCGTGACCGGCACTCCTCCGTTAGGCGAGAGCGTGGTAAAATCGCCGCCCAGAAGAATCTTGCCGTTCGGTTGCACCACCACGACACGGATCGGGCCGTCCGCGTTCGGATCGAAACCATCGAGCGCGTCCGCGCCCGGCGCTCGGTTGACCGTGAGGGTGAAGCTCTGCATCGCAGGGCTGCCGACTCCGTTACTCGCCGTGAATGTAATCGGATAGGTCCCGGCTGTTCCGGCCGCTGGTGTCCCGCCCAGCACACCCGTTGCCGGAACAAATGTTACCCCGCTCGGGAGCGCTCCGCTTTCACTCAGGGTCGGCGTCGGGAATCCGGTCGCCGTCACGGTGAAGCTGCCGTTGCTCCCCACCGCAAACGCGGTGTTGTTTGCGCTCGTGATCGCCGGCGCTTGCGGAGGTTGAATGACCGCAAGCGTGAAGCTCTGCATCGCGGGGCTGCCGATGCCGTTGCTCGCGGTAAAGGTAATCGGATAAGTTCCGCCGGTGCCGGCCGCGGGTGTCCCGCTCAGCACGCCGGTGGCTGGAGTAAACGTCACTCCGTTCGGGAGCGCGCCGCTTTCGCTCAGCGTCGGCGTTGGGTTTCCCGTCGCGGTCACGGTGAAGCTGCCGTTGCTGCCCACCGAGAAACTGGTGTTATTCGCGCTCGTGATCGCGGGCCCTTCATTAACCGTGAGCGTGAAGCTTTGCATCGCGGGGCTGCCGACTCCGTTGCTCGCCGTGAATGTGATCGGATAAACGCCGCCCGTGCCGACCGCGGGCGTTCCGCCCAGCACGCCGGTAGCCGGAGTAAACGTCACCCCGCTCGGCAGCGCTCCGCTTTCACTCAGCGTTGGTGTCGGAATTCCGGTCGCGGTAACGGTGAAGCTGCCATTGTTCCCCACCGCAAAAGTCGTGCTGCTCGCGCTCGTGATGGCCGGCGGTTGCGGCGTTGGATTGACCGTGAGGGTGAAGCTCTGCATCGCGTCGCTACCCACTCCATTGCTCGCGGTAAAGGTGATCGGATAAGTCCCCTCCGTTCCTGTCGCGGGCGTTCCGCTCAGCACACCCGTCGCCGGAGTAAACGTAACTCCGCTCGGCAACGCTCCAGTTTCACTCAGCGTCGGCGTCGGGACTCCTGTCGCGGTCACGGTAAAGCTGCCATTGCTTCCCACCGTAAAGGCGGTGTTGTTCGCGCTCGTGATCGCCGGCGCTTGATTGACCGGAGCGTCCGATGTTAAAGAAGCCCAACGAAGTTATCGTATTCGACAGGATCGTCGGATTGGACACTGTTCCGCCGATCAAATCGTCACGCCAGGATTTCGTGGATGATCCCGCCGATGAGGTCGGTCGGTCCGACCGTCGGATCGGTTAGACGCACCGACGTGTTGATGAACGAACCTGATGTGACGCTTGCCTGCCAGAAGCGATTAGTCTTTAGCGTGCCGATCCCAATACCGGGCGTGCCGCCTGAGCTAAAGTCCCGCACTTGGGCCTCGATGGTAACGGCGGCACTGGTCGTTGGGTTGACCAATTCAAACGGATCGTAATTTGTCGTGTTGAGCGATCCGATCGGGAATACATACGTGCTCCCAGTAGCGAGGCCCGCAGGCAAGTTGCGCCGCAATCCCCCGATTATGCTCTCAGCTCCCCAGCCGCCCGTGATCGCACCGGGCGCGGTGTTGAGTATCGAAAGAACTGCGCCAACGGAATACAATGATATTGCCGTTTATAAGCGTGAGCTGTTGGTTGACTTGAAGGTTATTATTAAAAGTTTGAAGAGTTACGTTTCCTCCGGTCTTATCGACCGTCATATAGTCGACGATTCTGAAAGCTCGATCATCTGAACGTTGCTGCCCTTAAAAATGATCGCGTGGCCGTTGCTGACAAAGTAGGGCGTAGCACTGAAAGCCGTTCAACCAATCGTAAAGGTGAAGGTCGTTACCCAGTATCATGGTAGCGTTTACCAGAAGGTGAGAGTGCCTGCGACACTTCTTACGTTTACAGTCATCAGCATGGTTAGATCTGCCGCAGACACGCTGACAATAAATGGCTAACCAGTCCGGGGGTTCCGGAACCCGGTGATGCGCTCCACTCAACCCAGGAGTGAAAGTCGCCTTGATAGAGAAAGAATCGAATTGCCTGTATAAACCGCAGCATTGCCGGTAAACGAACCGCTCGGATCTAGTGCGAGAGGGTGTTATTGACGACAATGGTGCCGTTGTCCGCGATAATCCTTCATTGGTTACCAATCCCCCATTGTCCGTCACGTCGGTACCGGGTCCATCGTCAATGGTCAGAGTCTGTCCAGCGGCAACTACTATGCCTCCGCCGGGTCCGTTTTGATCACCACCTGATCGGCGTGGACTGAGGCTGTCACGTTGCAGATGTGGTTGGTAAGTATCGTGATCGTGTTGGCGGTCGAGGTCGGCGTCAATGTTGCCGGGATCCAACCAGTGCTGCCGTCGTGCGACGAGTTCCACGATGCGGGATCGTTCCAGTGAGCCGCGCCCGCGTTCGTCGACCTGAAAGAAATCGGTTGGGAGGGTCGTATCCGTCGGCCCCAACCGGGCGATGCCGACGCGCGGCTGTCCGCTGATGTACGCAAATAGCCACTGGCTAAAATCTTCCCGTCGTCTGCACCAGGAACGAAACGGTGGACACCGCTCGCGTTTGGATTGAATGCAATCCGCCAGGCCGGTCGCGGGTTCGAGCCGGGCTTGATGGTAATTGCGCGGCTTGTCCGCCGATCGTCCGTGAACACGCCGCCCACCAGCCATACCGCGACGAAAAACAGCAGGAGCGCAGCTTTTCTTGCAGCTCTAGACGTTGCTCTCGCAAGTGAAGCGAATGCGGCCACGTGAGTAGCCTGCGTTCCGGGGGGTATGCCTTTCATTTCTTCGATGGTCCTTCTCACCCACCTAAAGCGGAAATGGCCAGGAGATGGGGCCACATATTTCCCGTGAATTATTTCGGCTTCGTTCCCTTTTTTCCGGCCCAACGTTTGGAATTGCTTTTGCGGAGCCAGCCTGTGTATCCTCTGCTCCAGTATTCGGGCTCCGGCTCCTTCGAAACAAATACCTCACATGATATCGCCCCCTCCCCGAGAGCACGTCACCCAGATGCTGGTCGATTGGAGTAAAGAGCGATCCTGAAGCGCCGGCTCGCCTGATGCCGTTCGTCTACGAAGAATTGCGCCAGCTCGCGCGCCAATATCTCCAGCGAGAACGCCCCGATCACACCTTGCAGGCGACCGGCCTCGTCCACGAAGCGTATCTGCGGCTGGTCGATCAAAGCACCACCACCTGGCAGAACCGCGCCCATTTCTTCGGCGTCGCCGCGCAAGTGATGCGTCGCATCCTCGTGGATTATGCCCGAGCCCATCGCGCGGAAAAACGCGGCGGCGGCTGGGACAAACTCGCGTTCGACGAAGCGCTCGCGCCGGCCGCGGAACGCAGCATCGATCTGGTCGCGCTCGACGACGCGCTCAAGGATCTGCTCGCGCTCGATCCGCGCCAGAGTCAGATCGTTGAATTGCGCTTCTTCGGCGGCCTAACGAACGAAGAAATCGGCGAGGTGCTGGATGTTTCTCCGAGCACGGTGAAACGCGAATGGCGCATGGCGAAAGCCTGGCTCCGGCGGGAAATCATGACGGGGGAGAACGATGCGGCTGGCCGGATGACCGCTGGGCTCGCGTCAAGGAACTGTTCGAGGCGGCGGTCGACCTCGATCCGAACCAACGCGCGGCTCTTCTCGAGAAGGAATGTGGCGGCGATGAAGCGCTCCGCGGCGAAATAGAATCCCTCCTCCAATCGGACGAACAAACCGGCGGCTTCATCGAGCAGCCGGCTTGCGCGATCCCGCGCGACCTGTTTCCAGACAATGTGGAGGAGCCGTTGGTTGGCCGGCAGTTCGGCGCTTACCAGGTCATCCGCGAAATTGGCCGGGGCGGTTTGGGCGCGGTTTATCTGGCGGCGCGAGCGGACGACGAATATCGCAAGGAAGTCGCGATCAAGCTCGTTAGGCGAGGACTCGATACCGAAGACATCCTCCGCCGGTTTCGCAATGAACGACAGATCCTGGCGCAGCTCGATCATCCGAACATCGCGCGCCTGATCGATGGCGGCACGACCGACGACGGACTGCCCTACTTCGTCATGGAGTACGTGCAGGGCGAACCGATCAACGCCTATTGCGATGCGAATGCGCTGCCCACGACCGAGCGCCTGAAGCTCTTCCGCAAGGTCTGCGCGGCGGTCACCTATGCGCATCAGAATCTGGTCATTCATCGCGACCTGAAACCGTCGAACATCCTCGTGACGCAGGAAGGCGAACCGAAGCTGCTCGATTTCGGCATCGCGAAACTTCTCAGCGCCGGCGACGAATTATTCACCCAGACGATTCCCGCCTTGCGCGTCATGACGCCGGAATATGCCAGCCCGGAGCAGGTCAAAGGCGACAAGATCATGACGACGAGCGACGTCTATTCGTTAGGCGTGTTGCTCTACGAACTCCTGACCGGTCAACGGCCCTACCGCCTCAAGACGCGCACACCCGAGGAGATCGCGCGCGCCATCACGGAACAGGAACCGGAACGGCCCAGCACGCCATGCCAAAGGCGGCGGAAATCGCAAGTCCGAAATCCGAAATCCGAAATTATTGCGCGGCGATCTCGACAACATCGTGCTCATGGCGATGCGCAAGGAGCCGGCGCGCCGGTACGCCTCGGTCGGGCAATTCTCCGAAGACATTCGCCGTCATCTCGAAGGATTGCCGGTCATCGCCCGCAAAGACACCGTTGCTTATCGCACTTCCAAATTTGTAAATCGTCACCGGATCGGGGTCGCCGCGGCGGCGCTGGTCGTGCTGAGTCTGGTCGGTGGGATTGTCGCGACGCTCATTCAAGTCCGGACGGCCCGTCGCGAGAGAGCCAAGGCCGAAGCGATCAGCGGTTTCCTGCAAAAGACGCTGAATGCATCCAATCCTGCCGAGAATTTAGGCGGTCACCCAACCGTCAAAGACGTTCTGGATGAGGCATCGAAACGACTGGCGACGGAAGAATTGTCGGATCAGCCGGAAGTCAAAAGCGGAGTTGCAACGCATCATCGGCGAAAGCTACCTCGCTCTCGGCCAATACGATCTCGCCCAACAAAATCTTATCCGCCGCTCTCAAAACCCAGACCCGTCTCTTCGGCGTCGACGGGATCGGAACGCTCAAGTCAAGCATCTTCGCTGGCATTGCCTTTGGGCCGGAGCAAAGGGCGATTATGCGAAAGCCAACAAGTTTTATATCGCGAACATTCCCCGTCTCCGGGCAGAACAAAAGAAAGGGACCATCAGCGTGGGTTATTTGGGCGCGGCCTTGAATGGCTTCGCTCTCTTACGCCGAGCCCAAGGCGATTCCAAGCAAGCCGAAGGCCTCTTGGGGGAGGAATTGGCTTTGCCGCCTTCTGATTCGCCGGAACGAGGAAAGGGTCTCGGATATGCCCCGGCCATTCTTGCTTTATGCCAGGCCGACCAGGGAAAATTCGACGAAGCCATCCAGACAGTCCGGGAAAGAATTGAGGCCAACGGCGGCAAACGGGAAATGAAACGCCGGAAGTGTGCGCGAGCCTGACCGGACTGAGCAGTTTCCTGATCGAAAAGGGCGCGTTTGCGGAAGCGGAAGAGAACCTGCGCACCGCCGAGACTATTTATCGCAAGCTCTACAGTGCTGCCAACATGCAGCTCGGAGATAATCTCCGTTTGCAGGCGCAAGCTTTACTGGCCTCCAGCGCTACGCCGAGGCCGATGCGCAAATCAACGCGACGCTTGAGATCTATCGAGCAGCCAGCAGCCCTCAATATGTGAATTACGCGACGGCCTTGATGGTAAAGGGCATGATTTACAACGAGACCGGCAGAACAGCGGAAGCAGAAAAATTGTTGCGCGAAGCGGTGCGAATCCGCGTGGAAAACATGCCGGAAACACATTTCCTGCGAGCCACGGCCAACGGCGCGCTTGGCGAGTTCTTAACCACTCAAGGTCGTTTTCCTGAAGCTGAATCATTCCTGCTCGCCAGCTATGAGAGCCTGACGAAATCACAAGCCGAGAGCAGTCCGCGAACGAGACTCGCGCTTCAGCGGCTCGTCGCGCTCTATGACAACTGGGGGAGAGCGGACGCAGCTAACGAATATCGAAACAGGCTCGCCGACGGAAAATTCTAGAACCTCTTCCCGATCATGCTGCGCGATTGAGAAAAACGCGATCAAGGATATGTTGAAGGATGCCGAAAGAAGAGCAGATCGTGACCGAAGGGACAGTGACGCAGGTACTTCCCGGCACGATGTTTCGTGTCGAACTGCCCGGCGAGCGAAATGTTCTGGCCCACATCTCGGGCAAGATGCGCAAACATTTTATTCGCATCGTCCCCGGCGACAAAGTGGAAGTGGAACTTTCGCCCTACGATTTGACCAAGGCGCGAATCATTTTTCGGGAGAAATAGAACGGTGATTTCGGTGCCTGGCGTAAGCACCCCTACAACGTGAAAATAAGCGCAGTCGGGGAGCGAATTACGTTTCCTGACGAAGGCATTTAGATTCACCGCGGTGTTGCTGAATGCGGCAGGTGGCGGATATTTGAGCAGAGAAATTCAAAGGAAAGAATAATCATGGCTGAAGAAAACAAGAACACGGGAGGGTCTGTTTCGGCAGACGCTCAGGAAAAACTCGAGAGCAGCAAAACCCACGCGCGCAAAGCGGCCGAGGACTTGAAGTCGGCTGCGGGCGCCGTCGCCGGAGAGTATCGCGACAAGGCCGGACAAGCTTGGGAAGATGCCCGCGGCAAAGCGGAACAAGCCTGGGGCGACGCAAGGGATCGCGCCCGCACCTTCCAGGAAGATGGCGAGCAGTACGTCCGCGAAAATCCGACGAAGGCTGTTTTCACGGCGCTCGGCATCGGATTTGTGCTCGGGCTCATTTTCCGGCGCTAACCGCGCTCGTTGAATGGATGATCACGCCGCGCCGTTCCGCAATCCGGCGGGACACGCGGGCTTGCTAAGTAATTTACTGGCGCTGGGTAATTCCCTCGCCGGTTTTTTTGAGAGCCGCATCGGTCTCGTCGCAAGCGAGTCGAAAGCGGCTCTCGTGCATTTGCTGGTGCTGGTGGGATCCCTCGTGGCTGCGGGGATCCTGTTCGCCTTCGGATACGTTTTTCTATTGGTCAGCGCGGTCGCTGCCGTTGCCCACGCACTGCATCTTTCCTGGATTTGGATCGCGCTGGGGATTGCCGCGATTCACTTCGTCCTGGCGTTTGCGTGTGTGTTGATTGTGAAGAGCCGGATCGCGAAGCCGGTATTTCGCGAGAGTCTGGCTGAACTAAAGAAGGATCGTGAATGGCTGAAGAATCTGGACAAGAAAAGTCGTTGAACGACCTCAGGCAACAAATCGCGGATTCGCGCGACTCGCTCGCGCGCGATCTCGGCGGGCTTCGTTATGAGCTCGATTTCCCGCTCAAGTTGCGTCGGTCGTTTCAGCGTCAAACGGTGGTTTGGATCGCGGCGGCGGTCGCCATCGGCGTTGTCTTCGCCATCATGCCAGCCCGGACCAAGGAAATCCGTGTAAACGCGCGCGGCAGAAAAAGAGGGAGACATCAGCAAGAAGGAGTTCTGGGCGCCAGCCTCGCGCTCGGCGCGTTGAAATTGGCGACGACATTGCTCAAACCGGTTGTGGTCAGTTTTGTCAGGAAAAAAATGAGCGAAATGTCCAGCGCACCCAGTCCAACGCGGAAGTGGTGACGACGTTTTAGATTTACGCGCGCGGCGCTCGCGCCTAAACATCCATGACACCGCGCCATGGCCGCCGAAACTTCTCAACCCGGTCAGACGCCAGCTCCCCTCGCCCATGTCGATCAATATCTGGCGATCGCGCAAGCGGGCGGCGCATCCGATCTTCATCTCGGCGTCAACGCACCTCCGATTTGGCGGTTGCACGGGACGCTCCTGCCAATCTGGCCTGACGCTCCTCCGCTGACTGCGCAAGATACCGCCGCGCTGGCCGAAAGTTTTCTTTCCGATCTGCACAAAGCCCAACTTGCCGAGCGTGGCGACGCGGATTTCGCCTACTCCAACGATTTGGGACGCTATCGGACCAGCGTCGTGCGGCAACGACTGGGCGTCGATCTGGTCTTCCGCGTCATCAACACGCAAGTGCGAACGATGGATGAGCTGGGGCTACCCGAGCATCTCAAGCTTCTCACCCGCTATCAGAACGGCCTCATTCTCGTCACTGGCTCGGTCGGCAGCGGAAAATCAACGACGCTGGCTGCCCTCGTCGAGCAGATCAACCTGGAGCGGCGCGAGCATATCATCACACTCGAAGATCCGATCGAATACGTTTTCCAGCCGAAAGGTTGTCACATCACGCAGCGTGAAGTGCATACGCACACACGATCGTTCGGGGCAGCTTTGCGCGGTTCGCTCCGGGAAGATCCGGATGTCATCATGGTGGGCGAGATGCGGGATCTGGAAACTATTTCACTCGCAATAACCGCTTCCGAAACCGGGCACCTCGTTCTGGGAACACTCCATACCGGTAACGCATCGCGCACGCTCGACCGGTTACTCGATGTTTTTCCGGCCGATCAACAGGAGCAGATTCGGATCATGGTGAGCGAATCACTGCGCGGCATTATCAGCCAGCAGCTCATTCCGCGGGCGGACGGCGCCGGACGCGTTCTCGCCTTGGAGACGCTCACGAACACGCCTGCCGTCGCGAATGTCATCCGCGAAGCAAAAACTTTCATGCTCCCCGGCATCATTCAGACCGGGAAAAAGCAAGGCATGCAGCTGATGGATGATGCGCTAATCGATTTGGTCAATAGCGGTCTAATTGCCGCCGAAGAAGCGCTGGCGCGTGCCGATCAACCGCAGCAGATGCGGCAGCAACTGGCGAAATAACGAAACCCGAAATGACGCGAAATTGAATATGGGGATCATGGGTTCTTTCGATTCGTCATCGATCGACGTTGGTTATATCGATCAATTCTTCGACGTGCTCATCGCCGACGGCGGGTCGGATTTGCACATCGGCGAGGGGCAGCCGCCGAAGATCCGCCGGCATGGCGACGTCATGCCGATTCGGAACGAACCGGTCACGCGCGAAGAAGCAACTTACATGTTGAGCGAAGTCTGTGGACCGCAGAGCTGGGAAATTTTCGAAGAAAAAGGCGACCTCGATTTTGCCTACGAGATGAACAAGGAATCGCGATTCCGCTGCAATTATCTCAAGCAGGCAAACGGTTACGGCGCGGTCTTCCGCTTGATTCCAACCAAGATCGCCACACTCGAACAACTGGGGATTCCGCCGGTGGTGAAGGAATTCGGACAACTGCGCGGCGGGCTTGTCCTCGTGACCGGTCCCACCGGATCCGGTAAATCGACGACACTGGCGGCGCTGATCGATTACATAAACGAAAATTTCGCGCGCCACATCGTGACGATCGAAGAACCGATCGAGTTCGTGCACGAAAACAAGCGCAGCATTATCACGCAACGCGAGGTGCCGCATGACGTCATCTCATTTCCTGGCGCGCTCAAGGCCGCCTTGCGCGAGGACGCCGATATTGTGCTGGTCGGCGAAATGCGCGATCTCGAGACCATCTCTCTCGCGCTGACCGCGGCGGAAACGGGATTACTCGTCTTCGGAACGTTGCACACCAACAACGCGCGCAAGACGATCGATCGAATGGTGGATGTTTTTCCGGCCGACCGGCAGGCTCAAGCTCGCGCGATGCTCGCCAATTCGTTGCGCGGTGTTCTCGCGCAGCTTCTGCTTAAGAAAGCGGACGGAACCGGTCGGGTCGCCGTCAACGAAATCCTGATCACGAACGCAGCGGTCTCAGCAATTATTCGCGAGGGTGCGACGCAAAAACTCCAGGATGTAATCGTCTCCGGGAAAGGGCTGGGGATGCAATTCATGGATGATGCGATCTGGGCTCTGCTCCAGCAGGGGATCGTGACTCCGCACGAGGCTTTCATGAAGGCCATCGACAAGAACCTTTTCAAAAAATTTCTACCGGACGATGAACAGGGCCTCGGCAATTCCGCCGGCGCTGCACCCGACGATGAGAAGCGGCCTGTCGGCGATTTCGTGAAGCAGAAGAATCGACCAGCCCGACGGTAGTCCGTTCCTATCATCCGGAGTGAAGTCGAAGCTCCGTTGGAATTGGTGGCTGGTCACCCTCGTTGACAGCGAAATTTCCGAGTGGTACCGTCGCGCAACTTTTCGCGAAACGTTGGATCGAATCGCGGGAGGAGGACATTTTCTGCATACGCTACTAAATAGTCAGGTGCTGGTCTTGAATCGCCTCTGGCAGGCGGTCAATATTTGCTCGGCCCGTCGAGCGTTCGCGCTCGTTTATCAGGGCCACGCCCAAATCGTTTCTTCCGATCCGCAGAACAATTTTTTGACACATGATTTCGACAGCTGGCGCGATTTCTCCGTGGCCGCGCCGGAGCACGAAATGGTCACAACCATCTCCTGGAAGATCCGCGTGCCGCGCGTGATTGTTCTCCTGCTCTTCGACCGTTTGCCGAAAAAGGAAGTAAAATTTACGCGTCACAACGTGTTCGAGCGCGACAAGAACACCTGCCAGTATTGCGGCAACGTTTTCGATCGAAGCGAGCTGAATCTCGATCACGTGCTGCCGCGCGATAAAGGCGGCCTGACGACTTGGGAAAATGTCGTTTGCTCCTGCATTCCCTGTAACACACGAAAAGGAAATCGACTTCCGCGTCAGGCACAGATGACGCTGATTCGGAAGCCGAAGCGGCCGAAGTGGCGGCCGTTTGTTCACGTCACGTTTTCCTCGCAGCAGCACGAGGCGTGGCGGCACTTCGTCGATCTCGCCTACTGGAACGTCGAGCTCAGCGATTAACCAGGGTCGGCGGCGGAAGAACCGATCACCGGAGCGCGTTTAGAATCGGCAGCGGGTAAACGCCGAACACAATGATCGCCAGTATCAGCGCGGTCATGGCCGCACGCGACAGATTGCTCACTGGAACAACCTCGGTACTCGTGGGCGCATCCCAATACATCGCGCGCACCACTTTCAAATAGTAGTAGAACCCGCAGGCAACCGTGATCACGCCCACCACGATCAACGCCGTCTCGTGATGTTCGATGGCGGCATTGAAGATCAGGAACTTGCCGAAAAAGCCAGCGGTGAAAGGGACGCCAGCGAGCGAGACCATCGCGATCAACATCGCGAAAGCAAGAAACGGGGAACGCCTCGACAGGCCGGCGAAATCACGGATTTGCTCGCCCGTATGTTGGGCCACCACGACGAGAACCGCGAACGCCAACAGAGTCATGAGCAGGTAGGCAACCAGGTAATACACGACCGCCGATCCGGACAGGGAGACCACGCCAATCAGTAAATAACCGGCGTGCGCGACACTCGAGTAGGCGAGCAATCGCTTCAGATTCCCCTGCGGGAGCGCAGCGAGGTTTCCATAGACAAGCGTTAGGATCGCAATCACGACCAGAACGCGTTCTATTTGCGGCATCATGAGAAACGGACGGAGCACGCGCAACAAGACAACGAACCCGGCGGCCTTTGAACCGACCGAGAGGAAAGCGGTCACCGGAGTCGGCGCGCCTTGATAAACATCGGGCACCCAAACCTGAAAGGGAACGGCCGCGATTTTGAAACCGAGCGCAACCAACACGAGAACCATGCCGAAAAGCGCCGGAGCGTGCTCGATTCCCGGACGCGCCAAGGCGGCGGCGACACGATCCAGATTCGTTTCGCCGGTGACGCCGAAAATCCAGGTGATCCCATAGACCAGGAACCCGGTCGAGAGCGCGCTCAGGATCAAATATTTCACGCCAGCTTCGAGCGTTAACGGATTCCGCCGGGTAAAACTGACGAGCACGTAAAACGAAACCGTCACCGTTTCGAGTGAAACAAAAATCATGACGAAATCGATCGCCGACGCCATCCACATCAATCCAGCGCACGTAAACACGGGCACGGTAAAGAATTCACCGAGACCAGCCTGAGCCGTGACGCCATGGATCGTGTTGCGCACAATGGGCGCGTAATCGATCATCATGATGAGCACAAAAATCGTGGTTACGAGCGCGAAGCGTTTGAAGAAGATGGCGAGCGGATCCGCTGTATAGAAACTCCAGAAGCCGGTCGCATTCGGTGCTATGACTGGCGCCGGCGAAAGAAAAAAACTGGCGAGGAGAACGGCGCCGAGTCCGATAATCGCGACGCCCGCGATCGCGCGTTTGTCGATGCGTTCGGCAAATGCGTCGACGAGAAGGATCACCAGCCCAAGCACGAGCACGGCAATTTCAAGATAAAATGCCGGAATCATTTTTCGGTGGCAAAATAATCCTGAAACACCGGCGTCACGATCCGAACGAACGATTGCGGATGAAATCCAATCCAGAGCGTTGCGCTAACGAGAAGTGCGACCGGCAACCGCAACTTTTGTGGAAGATCCGTCATATTCTTGCAGGGCTCGGTGATCGTGCCCCAAAACACCGCCCGATACGCGCGCAGCATGTAAACGGTTGAGATCACAACGCCCCAAAGAGCGAGGACGGTCGCGATTTGAAAGATGTGAAAGTGCTGCATGTCCGCGCCGTTCCGAAACGCGCCGAAGAAAACCATGATTTCACCGGCAAAGTTCGCGAACCCGGGAAGGCCGATCGAGGCGAAGGCGGCGATGCCAAAGGCAAGCCCGGCGAAGGGCATGACTTTCGCGAGGCCACCCAGATCTTCCAGCACAAGCGTGCCTGTTCGTCGCCGGACTTCGCCTGCGATCGCGAACAGCAGCGCAATGGAAAGTCCGTGCGCAAACATCAGCGTCGCCGCGCCGTTTGCTCCGAGAATGTTTGCACAGGCGATTCCGAGGAAGATATAGCCCATGTGCATCACGCTCGAATAACCCAGCATCCAATCGAGCCGCTTCTGGGCGATCGTGACCAACCCCACATAGATGATGTTCCCGAGCAACAGGACAATGAGGAGGTTGTTCCAGTAACGCGCGCCCTCCGGTAAGAGCGGGATCGCCAGACGCAGCAACCCGTAAAGTCCGAACTTCTTTAGCACGCCGGCGTGCAGCATTGCCACTGGAGCGGGCGCCGATGCGTACGCTTCCGGTGCCCAGGTGTGAAAAGGGAACAAGGAAACGAGGATGCCGAAGCCGATCAGCAGTAGCAGATAAATATGGCGCTGTGCTTCGGCGGAGATTTGTCCGGCGGCAGTTTGCAAAACGCGAAAATCGAAGCTCCGCGATGCCTCAGGAATGCTGCGGTAGAGCAGGATCAAACCGAGCAGGAGAATGAAGCTGCCGAGCGCGAGATAGATCGTAATTTTCCACGCCGCCGCCTGCCGATTTCCGCTGCCCCAAATTCCAATCAGCAGAAATGTCGGAATCAGCGCCAGTTCGTGAAAGGCGTAAAAGAAAAAAAGGTCAATCGATGCGAAAGCGCCAAAAGCTCCGCCTGCGATCAAAAGGAGACAGGCGTAAAAAGCATTTTGCTGCCGGGTAATTTCTCCAGCAAACCAGATTGCGCAAAACGTCACTATAGCCGTCAGCAGCAACATGATCATGCTCAGGCCATCTAGCCCTAACGAGAAGCGTAGTCCCGACGCTTCGTTGATCGAGAATGAACTGACGAATTGAAAACCGCGGGCCGCTCCGAAAGAAGAAAACAAGAGCAGCGTGGCGATCAACGTGAGCGCAGAAGTCCAGAGGGCAGTCGTTCGGGCCGGTGCTCCGAAGAGAATCAACGCTGCCGCCACGATCGGAGCTAAGACGATGAAGAGCAGCATTAGCGAAAGACAGTGAAGTAGATCAACCCGATGATGCCGAGACCGAAGAGAAACGAATAGGCCTGCAGGTTTCCGACTTGAAACAATCGGAGCAGAGCGCCCAAGCCCCACGTGGCGCTGCCGGCGCCGCGGACTCCGCCGACATCAATGATCCAGCGATCGATGAATGCTGAAAACTGGGAGAGGAATCCTTGCGTCCAACGAATGAGGCGGGCGTAAAGTTCGTCGAAGTAAAACCGGTTGCGCAACATGGCGAAATCGATCGGCTCCGCCGACCTGTTGAGATAGGTGGCGAAGCCGAGTCCGATTCCGAGAATCAGCGCGGTCATCGCAAGAATCGGAACGATCGCGCCCGCTTTGTTCTCGACGGGGAGGGGAAGGAAACGCTGCGCGAAAATCCCGAATCCGGCGAGAAACGCAGGAATCGCGAGAACGAGCAGCGGACCCGTCATTACGAATGGTGCCTCGCGGCTCGCTTGCGCTGCAGCGCTGCGCGGTTTTCCGAGGAACACCACCACGATCAAGCGCATCATGTAGAAGGCGGTGAGAAAGGCAGTGAAAAGTCCGATGGCGAAAATCGGGGTGTTTCGCTCGTAGGCCAAGGCGAGAATGGCGTCTTTGCTGAAGAATCCGCTGAACGGCGGACAACCCATCAGCGCCAGCGTTCCGATTGCGAACGTCGCAAAAGTCACACGCAGTTTTCCCGCGAGGCCGCCCATCTTCCAGATGTTCTGCTCGTGATGCAGCATGATAATGATCGCGCCGGCGCCGAGGAAGAGCAGCGCTTTGAAAAACGCGTGAGTGAAAAGGTGGAACATGGCCGCTTCACCGGAAGCCAAACCCACCGCCATCACCATGTAGCCGAGCTGAGAGAGCGTGGAATAGGCCAGGATGCGTTTGATGTCGTTTTGCTGCGTGGCGATGAGCGCCGCCATCACCGAAGTGATCGTTCCGATCCATGCGATGACGGTTAAGGCCTGCGGCGATGCCTGGATCAGGAAGCCGACGCGAACGAGCATGTAAACGCCCGCCGCGACCATTGTGGCTGCGTGGATTAATGCCGAAATTGGCGTCGGCCCTTCCATCGCATCGGGTAGCCAGACGTGCAGCGGGAACTGCGCGGACTTCCCGACGGCGCCGCAGAAAATCAGGATCGCTGCCGCCGCGAGATATCCCGAATTACTCGTGAGCGTTGCGACTTTCGGCGCGATCTCTCCGAAGATGACTGATCCAGTGGAAGTCCAAACCATCAGGATCCCAATCATGAATCCAAAATCGCCAATGCGGTTGGTGATAAACGCCTTCTTCGCGGCCTCGGCGGCGGCGTCGCGTTCGAACCAGTGTCCGATCAGCAGGTAGGAGCTGAAGCCGACCAGCTCCCAAAAGATGAACATCATGACGAAGTTGTTCGCGAGAACAATCCCGAGCATCGAAAACATGAAAAACGAGAGCGCCGCGAAGTAACGCGATTTGCCCTCGTCGTCCCGCATGTATCCTAACGAGTAGACGTGAATCACGGCACCGATGCCCGTGACCAGCAAAAGCATCGTCTTGCTCAAATCGTCGAGGACGAGCCCGAGCGGCACGGAGAGGAACGGCGGCAGGTCAAGCCACGTCAGCGCCGGAGCGCGAATATCGTGGCTCGCAAAGACGAAGCAGCTGCAGGCAAAGCCGACCAACGCCGCGACCACAGAAATGTAGCTGCTGACGACACGTGACGATCGCGTCAAAAGCATGATCATGATCGCCGAAACGAGCGGCAACTGAAGGATGTACCAGGGCAGCAGGCTGTTCATCGCGCGAGTCTAAAACTTCAGGGTGCTGATATCTTCGACGTGCGTGGTTTGGCGGGCGCGGTAGAGGGCCACGATAATCGCGAGACCGACCGCTACCTCTGCTGCCGCAACCGTGATGATGAAGAAAACAAAGACCTGCGCGTTGTAATTGGGTAGTCCATCCGCGCCGACGCGAAACCGCGAAAACGCCACGAGCGACAAGTTCGCTGCGTTCAACATTAATTCGAGCGACATGAAAATGATGATGATGCTTCGCCGAAGCATGACGCCGGCGAAACCGATCGTGAAAAGCAAGCCGCTGACCATGAGATAGTCACCGAGCGTAATCATGTTCAACGCAGCTCCCGTTTGCTCAGCACGATCACGCCGATCGTTGCGACCAGGATCAAGACACCGATGATCTGGAACGGAAGATTGTAATTTGCGAAGAGAAGCAAACCGATGTTCCGCACATCATCGGTCTTAGCCGCGGCGAGCGGCGGGAAGGGTTGCTTCGCCGCACCAAGTTTCCCAATCACGCAAAAAATTTGAATGAAGAAAGCGAACGCGACGGCCGCGCCTCCAGCGAACGCGACCAGGTTTACTTTCCGCCGTTCTTCCGCTCGAAGGTCGAGCAGCATAATGATAAAAAGAAACAGAACCATGACCGCGCCCGCGTAGACGAGCACCTGGAGGATGCCGATCAGGAATGCATCGAGTGACATGAAGAGCGCGGCCAGACCAAGAAATGAAACCACCAGGCTAAGCGCGCTGGCGATCGGATTGCGATTAATCACAACGGCCGCGCCGAAGACGAGCATGAGCGAGGCGAAGGTCCAAAAGAGAATCGGGGACATCAGGAAATTGCAGATGGCGGATTGCAGATTGCAGATTCAAATCGGATCGCGCACGCAGTCTGGCACAATCTGAAATCTGAAATTTGAAATTTGAAATTCATTTCTTCTCATTCCACTTCAGAACAAGTCCGTGCATGACGCCGCCGATTTCGAGCAGCTTTTTCTTGTCGTGCACCATGTCGGCCCGGGTGAACCCGGTGATGGCGTAATCTTTGCGCAAGAAAATCGCCTGTTCGGGACAAACCTCCTCGCACATCCCGCAGTAGATGCAGCGGATCATGTCGATGTCGAATTCCTCCGGAAATTTCTCGACCTTGGCGAAGCGATTTCCCGATGGAATCTCGCCAGGAATAATTTTGATCGCGCGTGGCGGACAGATGAATTCGCAGAGCTGACAGGCTACGCAACGCTCGCGGCCGCTTTCATCACGCACCAGCGCCGGCGCGCCGCGATAATACTCGGGCATCTGGCTGTCCCATTTCTCTTCCGGATACTGCATGGTTACTTTCGTTCGCCCGAGGAGCATGTTCTTGAGATGCCTCAACGTGATGACCATTCCGCTTGCAATCGCCGGCAGGTAAAGCCGCTCGCGCAAAGTCAGATTCGGACGTGGGACGGTGACGGCCATATCAGACAGGGAAGTAAGCCAGAATGAGCGCTACGAGAAAAATGTTCGCGAGAGCGATCTCGAAAAAGAAAACCCAGCCTAGTCGCATGAGCTGGTCGTAACGGAAACGCGGCAACGTCCAACGCACCCAGATGAATACGAAAAGCAGCGCGGCAACCTTGGCGAAGAAAACGGCGATGTTGATCAGGCCGAAAATCCAACCGTGCGAACCGTCGGGAATGCCCGGGAAACTCCAGCCCCCAAGAAAGAGTGTTACG
Source organism: uncultured Verrucomicrobiae bacterium (assembly GCA_963763995.1). Lineage (GTDB taxonomy): Bacteria > Verrucomicrobiota > Verrucomicrobiia > Chthoniobacterales > UBA10450 > CAVTTH01. The sequence goes on from CAVXQL010000007.1 coordinate 385,089, forward strand.
ATAATGGCGGAACCGGTGATCATGGCCGCGTATTCGCCGAGGAAGAAAAGCGCGAATTTCATCGATGAATATTCCGTGTGATAACCGCCGACGAGTTCGGTCTCCGCTTCTGGCAAGTCAAAAGGAAGCCGGTTCGTTTCCGCAAACATCGCAATCATGAACACGACAAATGAAATCAGCATCGGAATGGCGAGCAGCCATTTACCCGGGTTGGTCCAATCACCGAAAAATGGCGCCACCATCCAGCCGTGCTCGATTTGATATTGCACAATGCTCGTTAGGCGGAGTTGGCCGACAATCAGAAAAATCGGGATCACGGCCAGACCAAGAGAAAGTTCATATGAGATCATCTGCGAAGTGGAACGAATTCCGCCGAGAAAGGGATATTTCGAATTCGACGACCAGCCGGCCAGAACGATGCCGTAAACGCCTAACGACGCGATCGCAAAAATGTAGAGCACGCCAACGTTGATATCGGCGATGACCATCGGCACGCCCAGGAGCGTGCTCCCGAAAGGGACAACCGCAATGGTGGTGATGGCGGGCACCATCGCGAGACAGGGAGCGAGCCAGTAGTAGAACGTGTTTACGTGGCGGGGTGTGAAATCTTCCTTGAGGAGAAATTTGGCGGCATCGGCAATCGGCTGAAATAATCCGGCCGGGCCCACGCGATTCGGTCCGAGACGATCCTGAATCAGCGCGCTGACCCGGCGCTCGGCGTAAACACTGTACGAGACCATCGGAAGGATGATAACGAAAATGATTCCGATGATCTTGAGCAGCGAGGTTAGGATGAGAAAGGTCATCAGTTGTTAGGCTGCAACACTTGCATGCCCAGGTCGCCGATCTTGTTCAGACTCAAGCCGGAAAATTCGGGGATGGCGGCACTCATCTCCCTGAAGACATCTTCGATCGAATAGATGCCGTTTTTCCCGGCGTAAGCCTGAATCAGATCGCGTAGAATCTCCCAATCGTCACGAGCCTGCCCCGGTCCCGCGACCGCGCGGTTCAAGCGCTGCAGACGGCCTTTGCCATTGATCATCGAGCCGCGTTTCTCCGCAAACGCGAGGGACGGCAGAACAATCGTCGCGTTCTGCGTCGCCGCATTCGACAATATGCTCATGACAATGAAGACCGGGACCAGGGAAAGCTCTGCCGCCGTCAGTCCGAAATCACCCGGATTTTCCCCGAGCGAAACGAGGGCCTTTACGCGCCCGGTTCTTATTGCCTCGGCAATTTCAGGCAGACGCGCGCCGGGCTCGACAGTGGCACCGAGAAGTTTTGCACCGTTCGTGTTCGGGTTTCGATCAACGCTCAGCAGAATGTCATCACCCGGACCGCATCGCGGCACGATATCCATGAACTCAACGCCAATAGCTTTTGCGAGCTGCGAAGTAAGCCAAAGTTCTTCATTAGTCATTCGGCCGGAAGCAATCATCGCGATTTCCGATGCCTCAAAAGATCGCAACTGTAATGCGGCCTGCTGAATCGCTGTTTCCCAGGAAGCAGTGATCATTTTCCCGCCGGACATGATTTTCGGCTCGAGCAACCGATCCTCCGATTGCACGTAGTCAAAATTCAAGCGCCCGTAATCGCACATCCAACTGGAGTTAACCGCGTCGTTCTCCCGCGGCGTCTGGCGATAGATCACATCCTGCCGCGTCCCGATCAACGTATTGCAACCGGTCGCGCAGCTCGTGCAAAAACTCTTTGTTTCCTTCAAAAACCAAACCCGCATCTTGAAACGAAAATCCGAGGAGGTGAGTGCGCCGACCGGACAAATGTCGACGGTGTTAAGCGAGTAATTATTTTCCAGACGCTTGCCGGGATGCGCGGTCAGCACGGTATGACTGCCGCGATCGACAAAGCCGAGCACGTCGTCCTTCGCGATCTCCTGACAGAACCGAATGCAGCGCGAGCAGAGAATGCAGCGTTCGTCGTCGAGTGTGACGCGCGGGCCGAGCACGACGTTCTTTGGCTTCTTCACCTTGTTCTCGAGAAAGCGCGATTCGGCGTTCCCGTACTCGACGCTGAATTCCTGCAGGCGGCACTCGCCGGCCTGGTCGCAGATCGGACAATCGAGTGGATGATTGATGAGCAAGAATTCCATCACCCCGCGGCGGCATTCCTGGGCGAGAGGTGAATTGGTCCGAATGCCCATTCCTTCCGCAACATCCTGCGCGCACGAAATCTGTGGACGCGGCATCCAATTGATTACCGGTTTGCCGTCCGCACCGAGTTCCGGTTTGCGATCCGGTCCCATCCTCGGCATGCCCATTTCGATCAGACACATCCGGCAGTTGCCGGGCGAGGTCAGCTTCTTGTGATAACAATAGCGCGGCACGTAACTGCCAACTTGTTCGCATGCCTCGATCATGCGGGTCCCTTTCGGGAACTGGTGCCACACGCCGTCGATCTGGACGTTGAGCAACTGCGGTGATGAAACTACGTCGGCCATTTAGATCATGCCCGCGGCACCCGCATTTTCCCAGCCGGGATCGCGCGCCAGTGAGACGGTTGGGATTGCTTGTTCCTCGATTAATTCGTTAGGTGTGTACTCCGGCGGTAAAGGCGGTGGTACTGGTTTCCGCGCGCGGGTGGCAAATTCTTCCGGAAATTTCTCGACGAAACTCTGAGTCGGCCAGGCACACGCTTCACCGAAAGCGCAGATGGTGCGGCCGGCAATATTGTCCGCGACGGTCTTGAGTGTGTTTGGATCCTGCACGACACCGCCGCCGAGAAGCATGCGGTCGGTGATTTTTTTCATCCAGAGAGAACCTTCGCGACAAGGTGTGCATTGGCCGCAGCTCTCGTGCGCGTAAAATTCGTTGATGTTGTTCAGCGCCCAAACCATGTCGCGCGAATCGTCCAGAACAATGACTCCCCCCGAGCCTGCCATCGAGCCGGCCGCCGCCAGGGAATCGAAATCCATTGGGATCTGATCGATCGGCATTTCGCGTTCGATCATCGATCCGTCGGCCTGCTTCTCTTTCAGCCTAAACGTTTCGTCTGCTCGCAACACTTTCGCGGAACTGCCGCCGGGGATAATCGCTTTCAGCCGGCGCCCCGATTTGAGACCGCCCGCCATGTTGTGAATCAATTGCCCCATCGTGACCGCGCCGACTTCGATTTCAAAGTAGCCGGGCTGCTGCACGTCACCGCTGACACAAATGATGCGCGTGCCGGTGTTATTCGGCCGGCCTAGCTGCGCGTACTTCGCGCCGCCCATCGCGATGATGTGCTTAACGTGACAAAGCGTTTCGACGTTGTTCACGATCGTCGGGCACATGTAGAGACCGAGCACGGCCGGGAAATACGGCGGCTTGATCCGTGGATAGGCTCGTTTGCCTTCGAGCGATTCGATCAGCCCCGTTTCTTCACCGCAAATGTAAGCCCCGGCGCCACGATAAATGTAAATCTCGACGTCGAAGCCGGTGCCAAGAATATTCTTCCCAACGAAATTCTGCGCGCGCGCCTCCTCGATCGCGCGCTCCAGAATCTTCGCACCCTCAGGAAATTCGCCACGAATGTAGATGTAGGCGGTGCGGGCGTTGAGCGCGAAGCACGAGATCAGAATGCCTTCGAGCAACTGATGTGGATCTTCGTGAATGATGTAACGATCCTTGAATGTTCCCGGCTCCGATTCATCGGCATTGCAGATGAGATAGACCGGTTTCTTTTCGTCTTCCTTAACGAAGCCCCATTTAATCCCGCATGGAAATCCGGCGCCGCCGCGTCCACGAAGCCCCGAGGTTTTCACTTCGTTCACGATCGCCGTCCGCGACATCGTGATCGCTTTCTTGAGCTCCGCGTAACCGCCGTCGCGGAGATAACAATCGATGTCAGTCGTCCAGTTTTCGCGGCCGATGTTTTTGAAAACAAGGCGGCGCTCGAGCGGGTGAGCCAGTTTGCGACTTGCGATCGACGATTTGCGATCAGACAAAAGACTCGCCGCTTTATCAGCCAGCACATTTTCGTGCAGATCGTCGTTAACCATGCAAACCGGCGCGGTCCCGCAGCTGGCCAGGCATTCGACGAACTCGATGCTGTACCTCCCGTCGCCACTGATCGAAAACGGCTCGTGCATTCCGTTAGCCGCATCGTGACGGTCGATCCCGGCGGCGGCGCACAGGTTCTCCATTACCTGGTAGCTGCCGGCCATGGCGCAGCTGAGCGTGCGACAGACGCGAATGTGCGTCTTACCCGCGCGTTTCTCCCGAAGCATCGGATAGAACGTCACCAGCTCGAGAATGTTGATCGGCTGCAACTCGAGTTTGGCCGCGATCCAACGAACGCTTTCGTCGCTGATGAATCCAAAATGTTCCTGCCAGAGATGAAGCAACGGAAGCGCGGCGCTCCGTTTCTGGTCAACCGGATAATGGCTGATTGCTTCATCCATTTCCCGCTCCAACTCAGCGGGTATGCGCGTGATCGCCGGGTCCACGTGACGACGCGCTATTCGGACAATGTGCTGTCTTTCGACGCGACCTTGTCGTCCTTGAAAACAATCGTGATCGACTCGTTCCCCTGCCGATAGACGTAAGTCGTTTTCTTCAGAAGGAGAAGATCCGTTGTATCGATGGAAGTGGGCAGGCCGAGAATGGATTCGACTTGCTTCTTCGACATTCCCTCCACCACTTCAGCCACGTTCGCCTTCGTCAAACGTTTGCCCGGATGGCAAGCGCCGAGCCCGAGAACCACTCCAATGAGCACGAGAAGAAAGCAGCGATTCATCATTCCCGCTGCGGTCCTACGGCTCGCGGCCAAGGTTGGTGTCTTTGCTGTCGAGTTCGTCATTTTTAAACGTAATGATCGCGAAATTCTTGCCGTCTTCGTAGCGATACGTGGTCTTTTTGAAAATGACCATGTCTTTGGTCTCGACCGTGGTGGGGCGTCCGAGAATGCGCTCCACCTGGTTCTTACTCATGCCGAGGGTGATTTGATCGTAGTTGGCCGTGGTCAATTTTGACCCGGAGAGCAGATTCCGACTGCAGCCTAACGATATCATCATGAGCACCGCAATCGGGATCATGAAGGGCCGAAGTTTCGTTTGATTCATCGCGTATTATCTGTCGCATTCCCCCATCACGAAGTCCAGACTACCGAGCACGGCGACGATGTCACTCATCATGCAACCGGGCAAAATCTCCGGCAGGATGCTCAAGTTCACGAACGAGGGGGCGCGAATCTTCAGCCGGTGCGGCACGCCGCCTCCCTTGCTATTGATGTAAAAGCCAAGTTCGCCCTTCGGATTTTCGGCGGCGAAATAGATTTCGCCGGGCGGCGCGTCCAGACCTTCTGTCACGACAATAAAGTGATGAATCAGCTCCTCCATTTTTGTCATCACGTGGGACTTCGGTGGCTGCATGTTTTTCCAATCGACCACGTTGATTGGACCGTCCGGCAAATCGGCGATCACCTGTCGCAGGATGCGCACGCTTTGCCGCATCTCTTCGATGCGAACGAGATAGCGATCGTAGCAATCACCCGCGCTTCCGACCACGACTTCGAAATCGTACTTCTCGTAATCGAGATAGGGATGTTTTCGGCGAAGATCGTGTTCCACGCCGCTGCCGCGCAAATTCGGACCCGAGAGCGCATAGGCAATCGCGCGATCTTTCGGAATGATGCCGATGTCTTTCGTGCGATCGACGAAGATGCGATTTCGCGTCAAGAGCTTGTCGATTTCATCGAGCTGCGGAATGAAGTCATCGAAAAATTTCTCGAGCTGGGGAATGAACGTTGGAGGCAGATCGCGAATCTGACCGCCCACACGCGTGTACGAAGTGGTGAAGCGCGCGCCCGTCAGCAGCTCGAATAAATTGTAGAGCTTTTCGCGTTCGGTGAAGGTGTAGAGAAACACCGTCATCGCGCCGAGATCGAGCGCCATCGCCCCGAGGCCGAGCAGATGCGAGGAGATGCGAGATGTTTCGCAGCAAATGACGCGGATGGCTTTACCGCGCGGAGGGAGTTCCCAGCCCATCAGTTTTTCCACCGCGAGCGCGTAGGCCACGTTATTCGACAGCGGCGCGATGTAATCGAGCCGGTCGGTGTAGGGTACGAACTGATTGTACTGCATGTTCTCGGCAATCTTCTCGTCGCCGCGATGCAGAAAACCGACATCCGGTGTCGCCTTGGTCACCACTTCGCCATCGAGTTCGAGAACGAGCCGGAGAACGCCGTGCGTGGCCGGATGCGACGGCCCCATGTTGAGCACCATTTTCTCGCCCATCTCGGAACTCTCGTCGCGCAATTGCGCGTCAGCCGCAGCGAGACGCGTCGGAGCATCGGGAGATTCAATTTCGCGTGTCGTGAAAGCCATGACAGACCCTGCGACTACGCTGGCGAGAGGGCATCATCGCGCAAGGGCAAAGTGCAGCCGCGATGGAGTATTCCTTGCGCTCACGATTCCGATTTTGCATGGTTGCCCCATGAACGTAACGTCATCGTTCACGCTATGATCGAACTGGAAGTTTATGCCGCCGGCGTCCGCGATTTGAGCAAGATCTTGGAACTCGATCACGAGCTCGAGGCTGTTCCGGGCCTGCATTACAAGGTCGATAGCAATCACGACCTGGTTTACATGGAACTCGAAGAGCCGGTCATCACCTTCCGGGAAATTCGAGCCATCTTTCGCCGGCTCGGATTTGAGCCGCGGTTCATCGGCGCAGTTCCGCCAGAGCTGCGGCCAAAAGTCAAAACGCAAGTTCTCAGTCAGTAGGCACGACGAACGTTCCACCGCTCAGCTCCCGTTCGCGAACCGCTCCGATGTTTTATCGATTCTTTTCGGGACTTGGCGGGGGCGTTCTTTCCTTCCTGCGTTATCTCGGCGAAATCGTGATCCTCGCGGGCGAAACCTTCGCTTCCATTTTCACGCGCAGGCTGCGCTGGAGGTTATTTCTTCGCCAGGTCGTCGAGATCGGTTTGAATTCGCAGTTGGTCGTCATCATCACCGGTGCCTTCACCGGAGCCGTTTTCGCTGCGCAAACGTTCTTCCAATTCAATAAACTCGGCATGGGTTCCGCCGTCGGCGCTGTGGTTTCGGTCTCGCTCTGCCGCGAGCTCGGACCCGTCCTGGCCGGACTTATGGTGACCGGTCGCGTGGGCGCGGCCATGTCCGCCGAGATCGGGACCATGAAAGTGACGGAGCAGATTGATGCGCTTCGCGCCCTGGCCGTGCATCCGGTCGATTACCTCGTCGTTCCGCGAGCGCTTGCCATGATGATCTCCATGCCATTGCTCGTGACCGAGTGTATCGCCTTCGGAATCGTCACCGGATATTTTGTCGCCATTTTCCTGCTCGGCGTTAACGGCCCGTACTACATGGCAAACATGGTGCGCTGGACCGAAACGCGCGACATCATCATGGGACTGTCGAAAGCACTGTGTTTCGCCATCCTGATTGTTTTTATCAGTTGTCACAAAGGACTAAACACGGAGGAGGGTGCGGTCGGTGTCGGCAAAGCCACAACCCAGGCCGTGGTTGATGCATCGCTCGCCATTCTGATTTTCAATTTCTTTCTCACCATGATGTTGAACATCATTTTCCCAGCGGGGTATCAGTGAGCGGATCGAATATCGCGCAAGAAGCTCTGCCGCCGGAGACGGCGGCCTCTACAGAATCTTCGGCTCCGGCCGCTATGATCGCCGTGCGCGGCCTAACGAAACAACTCGATCAGCAGGAAGTCTTGCGCGGCGTCGATTTGACCGTCGAGGCTGGCGAGACACTCGTGATCATCGGCCGCAGCGGCGCCGGCAAAAGTGTCTTGCTCAAACATCTCGTCGGGCTGATGACACCGGACACCGGCGAGATCCGGATCGATGGGCACGACATCATCGGGCTGAGCGAACGGAAGCTCGCTCCGCTTCGCCGGAAGGTTGGCATCCTGTTCCAGGGCGGTGCGCTTTTTGATTCGATGACCGTGGAGGAAAACATCGCCTTTCCCTTGCGGGAAGCAGGCGAACGCGATCCCGACGCGATTGCGCAACAAGTGCGCGAGATGCTGGAAGTGATCGAGCTCGAAGGCCAGCAGGACAAGATGCCGGTGAACCTGAGCGGAGGAATGAAGAAACGCGTCGGACTGGCGCGTGCAATCATCAGGCGGCCTTCCTGCGTTCTTTATGACGAACCAACCTCGGGCCTCGATCCCGTCGTCTCGGACAGCATTAATCGGTTGATTCGACGCCTTCAAAAACAGTTCCAAGTGACGAGCATTGTCGTTACCCACGATATGAAAAGCGCGTTCCATGTCGCGGACCACATCGCTTATTTGCATGAAGGCCGGATCTACTTTCACGGCACGCCGGCGGAGCTAAAGCGCTCGAGCGACCGGCTGATCCAGGATTTTCTCCTCGGCCGTGCGGAAGAGCCGTTGCCATAGGCGTCTCTTCGGCAAATCGCAACCGACGAACAGGATTTGCGCGAAAAGCGGTGGCAATTTCCGGCGTAGCGTTGAACTATGACGAAACCGATATGAGCCAGCGCGAAAGAGGTCTCGAAGCAAAGGTGGGGGCGTTCGTTTTTGTCGGCCTCGCCATCCTCGCCGCGCTCGTCGTCCAGTTCGGCCGGCTTGGCGAAGGCCTGAAAACCTATTACGCGCTGACGGTGCAGTTTCCCGATGCGAGCGGCCTGTTAAAAGGCTCCGATGTTCTTCTGGCCGGAGCGAAAATCGGAAACGTTTCCGGTGGGCCACGCATCGTCCCCGGCGGAGAAGGTGTGGCGGTGCCGCTGCGCATCTACGATTACGTGAAGATCCCGACCGGCAGCAAGTTCACCGTGGGAAGTTCCGGTTTGCTCGGCGATCGCTTCGTCGCGGTGGCGATGCCGAAAGGCAAACCTTCGTCATATCTTTCGCATAACGCCGTCCTCGCGGGCGCGCGCGAAACCGGTCTGGACGACATTACCCGTGAAGGCGACCTTCTGATCAAAGATCTGCGCGGGACAGTGCAGAATATCAACACCACAGTCACTCGCCTGAACGATCAGGCGTTGTCACCCGGGACACTGGAAAATTTGAGGACGAGCATCGAGCACTTGAGCCAAACTACCGGCTCGCTCGCCGAATCATCCAAGAAGATCGACGGCGTTCTCGAGACGGCTGACGGCACCATGACGTCGGCGAAAAAGGCAGCCGACGAATTGCAGGAAGTGATGGTGGAAGCGCAAAAACTGTTGCGCGAAGCGACCAAGGGGAACGGGCTTCTCGCCGCCATCCTGACGAACCAGCAACTCGCCCGAGATTTGCAAGCTCTGATCAGCAACCTGCGCAGTCACGGCATTTTATTCTACCGCGATAGCGCGGCGAAGGAGGAAGCGGCCCGCGCCGCCGCCACGCCTAACCAGAGTCCGGCACCGCGCCGCCGAACCCGATCACGATGACGCCGCTTTTCACCCTCAATCTTCTCCGCGTCCTCTTCGTCACGTTTTGTGCCTCGATCGGAATCATGGTCTCCTATGAGATCCTGGATAATCCGATCCCGGGGGCGCTTTTCGGTTTGCTCCTTGGCCTGCTCGTCGTGCTGACCGATCGATTGCTCAAGGGCTTTTCTCTGCGCGCCCTTTCATCCGCCACGCTCGGCCTCATGCTCGGATTGTTTTTCGCAAAGCTGCTCATCGCCTCCGACGTTCTGCGCTACCTGCCTCAAACGACGCAATGGACCATCCGATTGATCACTTACTGCACCTTCGGTTATTTGGGCATGATGCTCGCCATGCGGAGCAATCGCGACGAATTCTCCCTCATCATTCCCTACGTTCGATTCGCTCGAGAAACGACCCAGTACGAGCCAGTGCTGCTCGATACCAACGTCATCATCGATGGCCGCATCGCCGACCTGTGCGCGACCGGTTTTCTCAGCCGGCAGCTCATTGTCGCACGTTTTGTTTTGGCGGAATTGCAGGCGCTGGCCGATTCGCACGACCCGCTCAAACGCGAACGCGGCCGGCGCGGCCTCGAGATTTTGAATCAGCTCCAAAGCGCCCGGGATTTGGACCTGACCATTCATGAAGGCGCCGACGACGCGTCGACGCCGGTCGATGCCCGGCTCATTCACACCGCGAAGCTGCTTCAGGCGCGCCTGCTCACGAACGATCAGGCGCTTTGTCAGGTCGCCCGGCTCCAGCAAGTACCGACGCTGAACCTGGCCGATCTCGCCCGTGCCTTGCGGCCCACGGTCGTGGCCGGCGACGAACTGGAACTTCAGCTGACAAAGGAGGGCCGCGAGTCCCATCAAGCCGTCGGCTATCTCTCCGACGGCACGATGATCGTGGTCAATCATGCCCGGCCGCAATTGGGCAAGATCGCCAAGGTGGTCGTTTCGAGCGCGCTCCAAACCGGCGCCGGACGGCTGATCTTTGCGGAGCTAAAAGGGAACGTCCGCGCGTGCGCACTCGGCGGAACGCGAGTCCGCTTAGAAAGCTATCATGAACGAAAACTCCAGCAGATGTTCGGTTCCTAGTTAGACGAAAATCTTTCTTGTTAGATCGTGAAGCCGTTCGTCATATCAGCGCTCTTCTTCGTGATTCTCGCGCTCAGCACCTCGCGGTCAACGCGCGGTATGATCGGTGCGAACACAGTGTCGTAAGGATCTCATTCGATAAGCGGAAGCGGTGTGGCAGAGATCGACGTAGACTTCAAGACCGGGAGAGTGACGCAGGTGAGAATGGCGAAAGTCCGGGGAGTGTAACGTTGGTTGCGGCTGCAATTAAGGCATTCTATCGATGGAAGTTCAAGGCGCGACTGTCACCCGAGTGGCTCGACATAGTAGCAGGTGTTGGATTCGTCGGGGCTATCATCGCGTTACCGTTTTCCTTTTACTACTTCCGCCGCGCTCCCATACCTAGCGCGCTACTTTTCGGCATTCCGCTCGCCATTTTCTTTGTTGCCGTTGATACCAGCGAAATTATTGCCCGCGACGAAGTGCTGTCTGCACTGAACTCCCTCGCCGATTCCCCCAACGTCATGATAAATGGCCGCCCCGTAGCGAATTCCAGGGAAGTGCTGTCGGCTCTTAAGGCTTTAGATCAACTTCCGGCGCACCACTCATCTCCGACCAAGAGAATCGCTGTCGAAATCTCCGATCACTCCCACTTGGTTTTGTGGCTGGGCCGTGATTCAAGTAACCCGCGAGAATATTGGGTGTTCTATCCGAGGCACTTCATCACGCGCAGCAACGAAATTGGGCGTATCATCACGCCACTGTTTGATGCATACTGACGACCTAGGCTCAACTTTGCAGTGCACCATTTGCTAGTTACGAAGGAAGCATTGATTGGGTGTTTTGTAGCCATGTCTTTTCCTCGGTCGGTTGTTTAGGTGTTCGGCGATTTGGTCGCACTCGTGTTGGGTTACTTTTATCATCGTCTCTCCGTTGGGCAGATATTGCCGGATGAGCCCCTTAGTGTTTTCGTTGGTCCCGCGCTCCCAGCTGTGATGCGGCGTTGCGAAGTAGAACTTGACCGGACTCACCGCTTCGACCGGAGCGCGGCCTCGTCCGCCGTCGCTCATCTTGTTCTCGTTGGACGGTGTGAATTGTCTCCGCATTGGCGCGTCGAGATGCTTTCATGAGGCCAGATGAAGAAAGCGAAAATAAAATCCACTGCCGGAAAGCACAGTTCCTATCAGAAACCAGCCCTGCGCAGCGAAGCGTTTGCCCGGGCGATCCGCGAAGCAAAATTGCGTGTCATCGGTTCCGGGGGTCTGCGCTCGCTCTTTGAACAAGCCGCGAAAGAGGCTGCATCGCTCCCCCGGCAGCGATTCAAGGAGAATTGGCCGTATCTTCAGACGATGCTGCGGCTGATCCGAGCGTACGAGCAGGGTGAATACAAACAGATTTCGAATGATGCTCTGCTGTGGATCGTAGCTGCTCTCAACTATTTGGTCGATCCATTCGATTTCATTCCGGACAGCACTCCGTTTCTCGGCTTCGTCGATGACGCGATCGTTGTCGAATTTGTCGTGGATAAAACCCGGGAAACGCTGGACGATTTCATGATCTGGGAAACCACTGGCGTCAGTTGAAGATCGAAGGGGGAGTATCCCTGCCTCAGGGTGAAGTGGACGCATCTAACATTTGATGGAAGTGACCACGAGCCGCCGTACTATCCAGCTTTGCATGAGTTCAACCCGTCAATCCGCGCATATCGGTAGTTTGCGAGGATATTGAGGTGATCGCGTGAAGCAGGTATACCTACTTACTTACCCCACGGGGAAAATCTACATTGGAAAGGATAGCATTGGCAGTTCCCGTTACATGGGCAGCCCCGACCCCAATTTGGTAAACGCCTAACCCCTCGCTCAACGCGATCGTCCCACATGCGCACGCCGCGCGGCGAACCAGCTGATTTCGTTAGGCCCAATCAAAGCCGGTACACCTATGTCGATCGAAGTTCGACGTGCGACGCCTGAGGACATCTCGCGAGCGCTAAACTTCTATGCCGAGCAACGGTACGGCGGCGGGATTCGGCCGGAGGATGCGGTGCTCCTCGCTGAACGTGACGGTGACTTGGTCGGCATCGTTCGGCTGGCGGCAGAAGAAGGTGTGATTGTGCTACGCGGCATGCAGGTTCACCCGAGATTTCAGCGCCAGGGAATCGGGGAAATACTGCTCCTGGCTGTCGCCAAAGAGCTAGATGGCAGAGACTGCTTTTGCCTCCCGTATGCGCATCTCGTCGGCTTCTATGGCGGAATCGGGTTCCGCGTGATAGAACCGGCGGAGGCCCCGACCTTTCTCCGGCTGCGGTTGGAGAGGTATCGAAACCGCGGCGATGGGGAAAAATATCTGATCATGCGTCGCGATGGTGTCCAAGACGCCGACGCAGCTCCTTCTCGTCCAGGCCTTCGAAGTGAATGAGTTTTTCGCGCGACTTTTCGCCACGCTCAAGCACGATCTCACGTTCGGAGATCTGCAACACTTTAGCCAGAAAACTGCGCAGGGCGGCGTTGGCTTTTCCTTCCACCGCCGGAGCGCGCAGCTTGACCTTGATCGCAGCCCCATGCTCGCCCATCACTTTGTTCTGCTTCGCGTTCGGAACAATGTGGAAGCGGATGTTCGCCATTTGACGGAAGCACTGTAGGCGGTCTCTGACGTCGCACGTCAACAAAGATTCGGCGGTCAGAGACCGCCGCTACAAACCGACTGCGTCGCGAACACGCTTCATCACCTGCCCGGCTACTTCGTTTGCGCGCACGGCGCCGCGCGCGAGGACGTTGTCGATGTAGGATTTGTCGGCCATGATTTCGTCGCGGCGTTTACGCATCGGCGAAAAATATTCCCACAGTTTTTCGAAGAGCTGTTTTTTGAATTCACCGTAGCCGGTGCCGCCGCGCCGAAACGCCTCGCCCATCGCAGCGGCTTCAGCTTCCGACACGAAGAGCGAGTAGAGATGGTAAATGGACGAAGCCTTTGGGTCCTTCGGTGCTTCCACCGGAGTGGAATCGGTCACGATGCTCATGACCCGTTTCCGCGTTTCTTTTTCCTCCCCGAAAATCTCGATCGTGTTGCCGTAGCTCTTGCTCATCTTCTGTCCGTCCAGCCCCGGCACGACCTCAGTCGCGGGGTTAATCCGAGGTTCCGGCAATTTGAAGACATCGCCGTAGGTCTCATTCATTTTCACCGCCAGATCGCGCGTGATTTCGAGATGCTGTTTTTGATCTTTGCCGACCGGCACGACGTCGCTGTCGTAAATCAAAATGTCTGCGGCCATCAACACCGGATAGGTAAACAACCCGGCCGACGCCGGCGCGCCGCGGGCAAGCTTGTCCTTGTACGAGTGCGAACGTTCGAGCAATCCCATCGGCGTGACCGTGCTGAGAATCCAGGCGAGTTCCGTGACCGCAGGCACATCGGATTGGCGAAAGAGCGCCGCACGTTCGGGATCGAGCCCGCAGGCGAGGAAATCGAGAGCGACGCGGCGAGTGTATTCGCGCAGCACCGCCGGATCCTGAATGCTGGTGAGCGCATGATAATCGGCGATGAAATAGAACGCTTCGCCCTCGTCCTGCAGAGCGATGGCCGGCCGCATCATCCCGAAATAATTTCCGATGTGGAGAACGCCGGTAGGTTGAATGCCGGAAAGAATGCGCATAATCAGGAAGCGAACGTCCAACGGCCTGCCCTGAGCGCAAGTCGAATGGGTTCAACATCGTTTATGTCGGGCCAATTCATCCACCGCAAAGAACGCCGAGAACGCTGAGGAATGATCTCTAATTTCAATCTCTCCGCGATCTTTGCGGCCTCGGCGGTAAATTTGCTCGCCACAGTTTTCCGCAGCGATTAAGAAACTCCCGAACATGGCTTCGAGTTCGCAAAAAGTTTCTGTCGTCACCGGCGGCGCCGGGTTTCTCGGCTCGCATCTGACCGACCGCCTGCTCGCCGAAGGGCATCGCGTCATTGCGATCGACAATCTCATCACCGGCAACGTCGACAACATCGCGCATCTTTCCGGCAACGAGAACTACCGGTTCATTCGGCATAACGTCTCGAATTACATCTTCGTGCCGGAGAAAAAAATCGACTACGTCTTTCATTTCGCCTCACCGGCCAGCCCGATCGATTATTTGGAATTGCCGATTCCGACGCTAAAGGTCGGTGCGCTCGGGACACATAACACGCTCGGCCTGGCGAAAGACAAGAAGGCCACCTTTCTCCTCGCTTCCACTTCGGAATGTTACGGCGACCCGCTCGTGCATCCGCAAAAAGAAGACTACTGGGGCAACGTCAATCCGATCGGACCGCGCGGCGTTTACGATGAAGCGAAGCGTTTCGCCGAGGCGATGACGATGGCTTACCACCGTTATCACGGAGTCGATACCAAGATCGTTCGCATCTTTAACACCTACGGGCCGCGGATGCGGTTGCGCGACGGCCGGGTCGTGCCGGCGTTCATCGGGCAGGCGCTGGCAGGAACGCCGCTGACGATTTTTGGCGATGGCTCGCAGACACGGTCATTTTGTTATGTCTCGGATTTGATCGACGGCATCTTTCGGCTGTCGATGAGCGATTTTCACGAACCGGTGAATATCGGGAACCCGCGCGAGATGACGATCAGGCAATTTGCGGAAGAGATCATCCGCATCACCGGCACGAAATCGCAGATCGAGCACAGACCCCTGCCGGTGGACGATCCGAAAGTGCGGCAACCGGACATTACGCGGGCAAAAAAGATTCTGGGCTGGGAACCACGGGTGGATTTCGAGGAAGGAATCACGCGCACGATCGAGTACTTTCGCAACTATCTCGATCGCGAATCGGCCTAACCGATGCCGATTACTGCGAGCGCTCCCGTTTGTGCGAACCACAATCCGGGCGTGAAGCGCGCGTCCGCGCCGTAGCCATGTCTAAGAAAATCGCGGACGAGGTGCACGCGGCGTACGTGCGGCGTCCGTATCCCGTCATCACCAGAGAGACAAATCGCGGGGGTTTTTGATTGCTGCTTTCGTTCCGGGAACGGTAGAACGATGCGTTCGCGAAGATCCTAACCTTGAAACTTTCTGCCATTCTATTTGCCGCAGGTCTGCTCGCGGTCGTCCCAGCCGATGCACCGAGCCAGGTGCGTGGAAACGCCCAGTTTCAGATTACTAAGATCGCGCGAATTCTGATCAACTCACCCGATTATAATGTCACCGGGAGCGAGCAATTCCAGTCGGAGCGAAATGATGAGTGGCTCGCGGTTGAAGTAGCGTTCGAGGCGGCACCGGAGTTCACCGACGAGATGACAGTGAGATACTTCGTTCTCCTGAACGGAAAGGTTCTGACGGGCGAAGTTACTCACGTCAATGTCGCCGCAGGACGTGAGCGTCGTTCGGTCATGTATGTTCCGCCACGCGCCTTGGCACGGTTCAACGGCAATCGAGCGATCACCTTAACCGCCGTGCAAAATATCGCGGTGCAAATTCTGCAGCAGGGGACAGTGAAGAGTGAACTCAGCCTGGCGCGAGCGCGGCCACAATGGTACACCACCATCCCAAATGTCTCCGGCTTCATGCTAAACAAGAACGAAACGCCGTTTGCGCCCCTCTACTGGGACCGATACGAGCAGATCAAAACGCCGGGTCACTGATCATCTTCTATGCCCGCTCCGATCCGCATCCTCTGCCTGAATCTCGGGTCGCAAACCATCGGGCTCGCGGAATTCCATTCGCAACCGGCAGGCGGATTGATCTTGAACGGCTATCGATTGCGCGAAATTCTCGCCGATCCCGCATCGGAGAACATGCGCAATGCCCAGATCGGTGCGGCCCTGCCCGAAATGTTGAGCGAGATCGGGAGCAGTGGAGGCAGCGTCAACAACGCCATCGCCGGACAATCGGTCTTCCAGCGCTTTGTGAAATTGCCCGCGGTCGACGAGGAAAAAATCGAACGGATCATCTCGTTCGAGGCGCAGCAGAACGTCCCCTTCCCGATCAACGAAGTGGTGTGGGATTACCAGCTCGTCGGCGGCGGACCGGAAGAGCAAATCCAGGTCGTTCTCGTGGCGATAAAAGCCGATCTTCTCGATGGGATCAACGAGACCGTTGAGCGCGCGGGACTGCAGACAGAGGTTGTGGATGTGGCAACGATGGCCCTCTATAACTCGTTTCGATACAACTATCCGGAGCTGAGCGGCTGCTCGCTTCTCGTCGATATCGGAGCACGGACAACGAACCTGCTTTTCATCGAATCGGGTAAGATTTTCAGCCGGAGCATTCCCATCGGCGGCAGCTCGATCACCGCGGCAATTGCCAAGGAATTCAACGAACCGTTCGGCGCGGCGGAGTTTCGCAAGAAGCGCGATGGCTTCGTCAGCCTCGGCGGCGCATACGCGGAAGCGCCCGATCCCGAGATTGCGCGGGTGTCAAAAATCATCCGCAGCACAATGACGCGGCTGCACGCCGAGGTGATGCGCTCGCTGAGTCATTATCGCGCGCAGCAGCAAGGCGGACAGGCGCAGCGCGTTTTCCTTTGCGGCGGGAGCGCGAGCACACCCTACATGCGCGAGTTCTTTCACGAGAAACTTCAATTGCCGGTCGAGTTTTTTCATCCTCTGCGCAACGTCACTGCGACCGACCAGGTCGCGATCGAAACTGTCGGCAAGGAAGCGCACTTGTTAGGGGAACTGGTCGGCCTGGCGCTGCGGAGCACGACTACTTGCCCGATGGAACTAAATCTGCGCCCGGCGAGCGTCGTGCGCAGGCAGGAATTGGAACGACGGCGTCCGTTTTTCATGATCGCGGCCGCCTGTTTCCTTCTCGGTCTTTTCGGCTGGGGCGCATATTACGCGCACGGAGCGCACGTCGAGCGCCGTGCGACGGAGCGATTGCAAGAGAAGGTCACCGAGATGCACGGCATCGAGGTGAAGATGGATCAAATCCGTAAGGAGACTGCCGCGCTTGAGAAGGTTTCCGCGCCGCTGGAAGAAGCAATCGAGGATCGAAGTTTCTGGCCCGCGGTGCTGGAGGATTTGAATGCGCGCATGCCCAAGGAAAAGATCTGGATTACCGAACTCTACGCGACTTCGGGCGGGAAACCGTTCGGCGCTTCCACTGCTCGCGTGAATCGACCCGAACCGATCTCCACTCCGCCGGCCGCAAAACCCAAACCACGCGGTTCTGCTCCAGTAATCGAAGGCCCCGTGCTCGATGGGATTTTTGTGCGCGGTCTCTACCTCTTCAATCCCAAGCAACAGGAAGTGGTGGTCGATTATTTTCGCAACCTGGTCGCGTCTTCGATTTTTGCGGTCGATCCCAATAATCAATCGCGCGTCATCAAGCCGACCACGCCTAACAACACCGAGTGGGCCTATCCGTATGAGCTTCGTCTCGAATTGCGCAAGCCGATGAAACTGCCATGAACTGGTTTCGTGAGAACAGATTCCTCGGCTCCTTCCTCATCGCGTTCGGATTGTGCACCATCGCAGCCCTCTGCTTCCTGTTCAGTTCCAAAGGCAGCTTCGATGGGGCGTCGGATCAGCTGAATACCACCGTGACCGAGTTGAATCGCCTGGAGAGCCTCAATCCATTTCCGAACAGCGCGAACCTGATCAAGATGAAGGCGCAATCCAACGAAGCCGTCGCCGCGCTCGAGAAGTTGAAGCAAGACCTAACGACACGCGTCCTGCCGGCAACGCCGATGGCGCCGAGCGAATTCCAGGCACGCCTGCGCCAGGTTTTGGCCTCCATTACGGAAAAGGCCCGGACGAACAAAGTGCATCTCCCGGAGAATTTTTTTCTCGGTTTCGACGAATATTCGGCCGCGCTGCCGGGTAACGAAGAGGCGCCGTTGCTCGGTCAACAACTCGCGCAGATCGAATTGCTATTGAACATTTTGATCGACGCACGGATTGACGCTCTCACTGCTTTCCGGCGTGTTCCGGCTTCCGAACTTGTGCCGCCGGTCACCGTTCTGACGCCAAAACCATCAGCGAATCGCAGGCCGGGAACTACTCCGACGCCAGGCCCGAAATTTATCGAGCGGGCTGTCGTCGAACTGACAGTTACCTCGGCGCCGAGTGCCGCGCGGCGCGCGATTAATCAAATCGCCAGCGCCGCTCAGCAATTTTTTATTATCCGGACACTGCACGTCCAAAACGAGAAGGACAAAGGGCCGCCCCGTGCGCAAGCCGCCGAGAACGCAGCTGCCACTGCCAGCCCGGCAATCCCCGCTCCATCGCCCGGCGCCCGACCGG
Organism: uncultured Verrucomicrobiae bacterium; assembly: GCA_963763995.1. Classification (GTDB taxonomy): domain Bacteria; phylum Verrucomicrobiota; class Verrucomicrobiia; order Chthoniobacterales; family UBA10450; genus CAVTTH01. The sequence goes on from CAVXQL010000007.1 coordinate 403,753, forward strand.
CCGCGAGCCCCGCACTCAATTTCATCGTTGGCACCGAAAAAATCGAAGCCTCAGCACAGGTCGAGCTGATTAGATTCAATTTCTAGAACTGTTTAGATGGACTGGATCCGCTCTCACTACGATCGCTTCGCCGTTCTGATGGCGTCGCTATTCCTGATCGTCTGCGCCTTCTTTATCTGGCGAAACGCCGCCCAGTTCGGAGCAGATTTTTCGGCCAGTCGGGTGATGCCGCGTCCCAAGAAACCTGAACCTTCGACAGCCGAGGCGCTGGCCAAGGCGGAGGAGAAATTGCGCCAGCCGACGCAGTGGACGTTTGGCGGGCGATCGGGACTGTTCGTTCCGGAAAAGCACTTTATCGCTGCCAACGGTTTTCCCGCCACTCTGCAAACGACGGAAGTCCACCCTCCCGTTCCTAACGAGTGGTTAGAGCAATTTAATCTACCGATCGCGGACGCCGACGTGCTCGAACAGGATCCCGACGGCGACGGCTTCACCAACCTTGACGAATGGCAGGGGCACACCATCCCGACGGACAAGGATTCGCACCCCGATTACGTAACCAAGCTGAAACTGAAGTCGTTCGCGCAGGAGCCGTTTCGTCTCAAATTCGATTCCCGGACGGGCGATACCTTCGGGCTCAACACCAGCGATCTGAAGGAACCGACGCAATTTCTGAAGGTCGGCGACACCATCCGCGGCACCCAGTTTAAGATCGTGAAGTTCACCGAGAAATATGAAATCAACCAGATCGGCACGAAGATCGACGTGTCGGAATTACTGCTCGAACACGTCGAAACCAAGGAGCAACTGACTCTGGTAAAAGAGAAGGTGGCGATCTCGCCCGAGTCGGTGGCGAACTTCATTTACACCTGGGGCGGAGCGCAGCAGGAGATCACAGTCAAAAAAGATCAGGAATTTTCATTGAAACCGCTGGAGGAGATCAAATATAAGCTAATCGACGTTGGGCCGGGCAAAGCGGTAATCGTCAACCTACAGAAACCAAACGAACGGATCGAAATCGGCGCGATCACTCAATAACCAAGACGGCCACTTAAGATGCTTAATCACCTGCCTCTTTCTTTGCGCCTGGCGACTCTCGCTGCCGTTTTGATCTTGTGTTCGCCAGCGACGACGCGCGCGCAAAGCGCGCAGCAGATCGCGGAACGGGAAGTAGCGCGGCGCCAGCACGTGATCGGAGAAGGAGAAGCTGCGCTGGCGCGCGGCCAGGCTGCCATGCGGGCAAACGATATGGCAAGGGCTCACGAGGAGTTTCGTATCGCGGTTAATTTCCTGCCCGACGCGGTGGCGACGGGAACGCAACACGACACCGCCGTGAAGGGGTTTTGCGAGAGCGGAGTGAAGCTGGCGGAACGAAGCATTACAGAGGGCAAATACAACGAGGCAGAACAGATCCTGCGCGAAATAGTGAGCGATCGCTACGATCCAAACTGCCGCGCCGCGACCGAGCTGCTCGCGAATTTGGAGCATCCCGGTCAAATCAACAAGACGATCGGCCCCAAGTTCATCGCGAAGGTGGAGGAGGTGCGGAAACTCCTGAGCGACGCGGAGGGCTACTACGGTTCCGGGCGTTACGACCTCGCGTTCAAGAAATATGAACAGGTCTTGAGTCTCGATCCTTACAATGTGGCCGCCCGGCGCGGGCAGGAGAAAATCAATCTCACCAAGATGCGGTACGGCGACGAGGCCTACAACGAAACGCGCTCCCGCCAGCTCTGGCAGGTGGAGAAAGGCTGGGAACAGCCGGTTCGGAAATATGGGCAGACCGCAGCGCCGATTGTCGACGCGTTTGCAAAAGACGCTACGGGAACGGCGCGCATCACGAACAAGCTCAACTCGATCATCATCCCGAAGATTGAGTTTCGCGATGCGAGCATTCGCGAAGCGATCGATTTTATCCGGCAGCAAGCGGCTGCGAATGACCCGGCAACAGAGGGACGGAAAGGCGTCGATATCGTTCTGCGCCTTAATCCAATGGGTGGCCGCGCTGAATCAACCCCTGTCATCGAACCGGTGGCGCCTCCACCGCTCCCAGGCGCTTCGCCGGAAGGGGGCACCCCGCTTGCCACGCCGCCGCCGGTGGCAGTAATTGCGCCGCCCGCGATCTCACCGAGCGAAGCGCGGATTACCATTACCCTGAATGAGATTCCATTGGGTGAAGCGCTCCGGTACATCGCCAGCCAGGCCAATTTGAAAGTGAAGATCGAACCGTACGCGGTTTCGATTATTCCGATCAGCGAACAGAGCAACGAACTGCTCACAAAAGAATATCGCGTTCCACCGGGCTTCATTAGTAGCACGGTGAACCTCGGCACTTCCGCTCTGGCCCAGCCTGCCACGGCCGCTGCCGGAGCGGCGCCCGGCGTGGGAACTGGTAAAGACACGCAAGAATCAACCGGGGGTCGGCTACTCGTGAATCGCGAGGGCGCCAAGGAATTTCTCGAGAGCCAGGGCGTGCCATTTCCTCCCGGTGCAAGCGCAAACTTTCTCCCGCAGAGCAGCCGCCTGATCGTGCGCAACACCCAGGACAGTCTCGAACTGGTCGATGCGCTGGTGGAACAAGCGAATGTCTCGGGACCAAAGCAAGTCGAGATCGAATCGAAGTTTGTCGAGATCAATCAGAACAACCTGAAAGAGCTCGGTTTTGATTGGTTGCTCGGACAATTCAATATTCCGGGATCTACTCGCGTCTTTGGCAGTGGAGGACTTCCGCCCACCGCTAATCCTAACAACTACCCTTTCGTTGATCCTACAACGGGCCAGCCGGTTGGGCAGTATCCTGTCACTGGGGGAAATCGCAGTGGCAATCTGGCCATTAGCGCGAACGCAATTGATGCCCTGTTATTTCCCGGCGCGGCCTCGGTAGCTCCCGGCCTGTTTGGACTGGCCGGAGTGTTCACCGATCCACAGTTCCAAGTCGTCATCCGCGCTTTGAATCAAAAGAAAGGGATCGATTTGCTCTCGGCTCCGCGCGTAACGACCAAGAGCGGACAACGCGCCATCATTGAGGTCGTGCGCGAGTTCCGTTATCCGACACAGTTTGATCCGCCCAAAATTCCCCAGCGCCAGGAGACCAGTGGTGTGGTTGTTAATCCTTTGACCGGATCCTCTGTTGGTTCATTTCCTGTTACTCCGACGACGCCGACGGCGTTTGAAACCCGAAACACCGGCGTCACGCTTGAAGTTGAGCCGGTCGTGGGACCAGATGGGGTGACGATCGACCTCAACCTGGTTCCTCAGGTCGTCGAATTCGAGGGATTTATTAACTACGGCAGCCCAATTCAATCGGTGTCGGTCAACGCGCTTGGAATACCTTCGACCTTTACACTCACCCCTAACGTCATCAATCAGCCGATCTTCAGCGCACGCAAAGTCACCACGAGCGTGAGCGTTTGGGATGGCCAGACGGTTGTTCTTGGAGGTCTAATGCGGGAAGACGTTCAGAAGACCGAAGATCGCACACCAATCCTTGGAGACATCCCGCTCGTCGGCCGATTATTCCGAACCAACGTCGATCAGCATATCAAGCGAAACCTCGTTATCTTCGTCACTGCGCGGCTGGTCAATCCTGGCGGACAGCCGGTCAATCAGGTGGAAGAGGAAGAAGAAACTGAGGGCTTGATCGAACCTCCGATTTTGCCAGAGGTTCCGATGTATAAGAAATAACGAGTGTTATTACTGGAGGGGACCGCGCTCATTTTCAGCGCGATGATTTCGACTACGTCTAACGAGCACCGGTCGGATTATTCGGCAATCAAAGACATGCGGTTCCTTTGGTCAGCCAGATTTGCCTAAAGAATGCGGCTTCATTTCTATCATCGTTCTGCTAAAAGAGGAGTCATGAAGAAGTCCTCGTTCTCCGCAGCCGTATCGATTCTGCTTGCGATTCTTGCAATGACTCCCGCGTTCGGGGCCAGCAAGAAAAAGAAAGCGGAACCCGAGCAGCATGGGACCGTCATTTCGAGCGTAACCCCAACCGCAATTACGGTAACCGAAGGCAAGACCGTAAAAACGTTCGTGATCTCGCAGTTCACCGAGGTCAATTTGAATGGACAGAGAGCGACCGTGGCCGACCTCAAACCAGGGATGACGGTGAACCTGACGCTCGCCGATGCGTCCCGCCTTAGCCGGATCAACGCCACCGGCGCGAAATAGGGAGGCACCGTAGCCGTTCAACTCCACAAATGAAACGGCTCGCAGGGCGCGGGAAATAATATGCCCGTCATCGGGATTACCGGGGGTATTTCCACCGGCAAGACCAGTTTTTGCAATTGCCTGCGCGAGATTCTTCCGGCCAGGTTTTTTGATGCGGATGTCGCGGCGCGTCAGTTGACCAATGGAGATCCGGCGATCAAAGCGGCCATCAGCCGCGAGTTCGGAGCGGAAATTTATTCTTCAGCTGGTGACTTGAATCGGCGCCTCCTCCGTTCGATAGTGTTTGCCGACACGGCGAAAAAGCGGGCCCTCGAGCAGATTCTGCATCCGCCAATCCGCCGCCAGTGGTCTCTCGAAGCCGAACTCGCTCGCAACGCCGCTGATCTTTTCTTTGCCGATATCCCTCTCCTGTATGAAACCAACGGTGAAACTCTGTGCGATCGCGTGGTCGTGGTCGCCTCCTCGTACGAAACCCAGCTCGCGCGCCTGATGAAACGCTCCTCACTCGACTATCTCGTCGCTGGGCAAATGATCGCGGCCCAGATGCCTCTCGCAGATAAAATCGCGCGCGCCGACCACGTGGTTTGGAACAACGGAGGCCAAGCCGAGCTGGTGGCGCAGGCGCAACTGCTGGCTGGCCTTTGGCGAAATTTGACATGAGCGAAAGCGTTGCAACTAAGTCGTCGCGGGCGGAGAATCCGGCTGATCACGCAGCTAGTTCTGCCGCTGAGCCAGCGGCGGCTACAACCGCGGGTATAACAGCGAGATTCGATCTAAACGAATTGCAATCGCTAACACCTGAGCAGTTCGAAGCCCGCTGCCAGGAATTCGAGTTTCGCAATTACCCGGGGCGCACGCGACATCATCAAATTCTCGATTTCGTTCGATATCTACTCGATCGGGGAGCACGTATTACCGCGGAGGGGTTCCTCGATTTGCAAAATGAATCGTCCGGCACTCTGCGCTGGCCACGTCTCAATTTTCTGCCTGTGCCGGAAGATGTAGGCGTTCCGCGGGCGATCGTTCAGTACTTTCATCTTCGCGCAGGGCAGCGAGTCGCGGGAACACTGCGCTTGCCGCGCGATCGCGAGAAATCGCTCATGCTTGATGAGATCACTTTCATCGAGCACCAGCCGGCGGAAGAGTGGCAGGAGCCGACCGCCTTTGACAATCTGACACCCCTGTATCCCGAAGGCCGGATCCTGCTCGAGAACGCCAAAACGAATTCGATCAGCGCGCGAGCGGTCGACTTGCTCACTCCGCTCGGGCGTGGGCAGCGGGGGTTGATCGTTGCCGCGCCGCGTGTCGGCAAAACGATTTTGCTCAAGGAAATCGCGAAGGCGATCCGAGTGAATCATCCCGAAATCGTGCTCATCATGTTGCTCGTTGACGAGCGACCGGAAGAAGTGACCGATCTCCAGCGCGAAGTCGATTGCGAGATTTACAACTCCACCTTCGACGAAAATGCGCAGCGTCACGTGCAAGTGGCGGAGCTGGTGCTCGAACACGCCAAACGCCTCGTCGAAATGCGCAAGGACGTCGTGATCCTGCTCGATAGCATTACGCGACTGGCGCGCGGTTACAATTCGCTGCAAAAGGGCAAAGGCCGCACGATGTCTGGCGGTGTCGAGGCGAAAGCATTGCTCAAACCGAAGAAATTCTTTGGCGCTGCGCGCAATGTCGAGGAGGGCGGCAGCCTCACCATCCTGGCCACGACGCTGGTCGATACCGGCAGCAAGATGGATCAGGTAATCTTCGAGGAATTCAAGGGCACGGGAAACATGGAGCTGCATTTGGATCGTTCGCTCGTCGAGAAGCGGCTTTATCCGGCAATCCACGTCGCGCAATCCGGCACACGGCGTGAGGAATTACTTTATCATCCGGACGAATGGGAACGCGTGAAGGTGCTGCGGAAAATGATGGCACTGCTTCCACCGATCGAAGCGATGGAAAAGCTGATCGGCAATCTCGAGGCAACCGGAAGCAACGCGGAACTACTGCTCAGCGGACTAAGGTGATCGCCACTGCCTCGCAGCTTTCCGAGCTGCTTCCTCAACTTCAATCGATCGATCGAGTAGCAGTGGACACGGAAGCGGACAGTCTGCACTGCTATTTCGAGAAGCTTTGTCTCTTCCAATTGAGTTTCGGCGGCCAGGATTTTCTGATCGACCCGCTCGCGGATCTCGATCTTTCGCCCCTCGCTGCGGTTTTGGCAGAAAAAGAAATCGTGCTGCAAGGCGCCGATTTCGATCTGCGCTTGATGCGCCGCAGCATGAACTTCACGGCCAGCCGCATTTTCGATACCGTGATTGCAGCGCGCCTTCTCGGCATTCGCGCATTTAGTCTTGCCGCGCTGGTGGAACACTTTTTCGGAGTGGTCCTGACGAAGAGTTCGCAAAAGGCGAATTGGGCGCAGCGCCCGCTCCCTCCACGCATGGCAGAGTACGCGATCAACGACACGCATTACCTATTGCCTCTCGCTGAAAAACTCGAAACCCAGTTGATCGAACGCGGACGATGGAAATGGTTTCAGGAATCGTGTCAGCGCGCGCTCGATCAGGCGGCTGTGCGGCGCGCACGCGATGAGGACGAAGCCTGGCGCATCACGGGCTCTGGCAGATTGCGCGGACGCTCCGCCGCGATCCTGCGGTCTCTTTGGGAATGGCGTGACCGGGAAGCGCGCGCCGCCGACCGCCCGCCATTTCACATTCTGCAAAATCAACAGCTCATCGAGGCGGCAATTGATTTCGATTCGAACAAGATCCCCGATTACCGGCATTTTTCCGCGCGCCGGCGCCGTGGATTTCTCGACGCAGCGGAAGCGGCGATGCGAATGCCGGAAAATGAATGGCCCGTCACCCGCCCGCGCACCGGACATCGTCCGACACCCGAGATGGATCGGCGCAGCGCGGGCCTGCGGCAGATGCGTGACCGCCTCGCGAAAGAGCTCGATCTCGAGCCCTCCTTTATCGCTCCACGCGCGGCCTTGGAATCGATCGCAGCGGATGAAGCTCGGAGCGTCGAATTGCTCGTTCCGTGGCAGAGGGCGCTCCTCGAAGTCTAGGGCGAGGTCCTTCCTGGCAGCGGAAGTTTCCCCGCGCGCCAAGGAAGAGCCCGGCATGCATTTCACATTCGCGCAGGCACGCGATCAGGGTCAACTGACCGGGTGAGTTCCTACCTTGGACTTGACGAAAGGCAGATTGGGCGTCACAAAGGGCCACTCATGCATTCAAATGCGTACTCAATAAAGTCTCCTTTGCACTTTCTCGGCTTCGCCATCAGCGCCGCTGCCGCGGTGCTCGTGACAAATTCGCTCCAGGCCCAGGCGCCGGGGCAGGGCTCAGCCCAGGATCGTGCGGCGTTGCTCCGCAGTCAGACCAATCCAAGTTACACGCCGGAGGGTGCGACCAATGGCGAAAACGAGGGTTATGCCGTGACCACGCCTAACGACAAAGATCTCGGGGAGCAGCAAATCCTGAAACGCACGGAAGAATACGAGCCGTTTACCGTTTCGGTGGCGGCAGCGTATTACTATACCTCCAACGTCGCCCTCACGCGCAACCACGTCCAACATGATTTCGTCTTCGCCCCCGGGGTGAGCATCACCTACCAGCCGCGCTTCACCAAGTCGTTGTATGGCGAATTCGGCCTGGCCCAGCAGTTCTTTGTCTACGATCGATTTACCGTATTCAACTTTGGCAGCCTCGACGCCTTCGCGGGTGTGGTCTACTTCGTGCCGCAATGGCACAACCTGAGCCTGCGCGCCCGTTACAATTTTAATCGGCTAACGAACAACGGTTACGACGAGTTCTTTAACGATCAGGCCATCTATTTGAACGCGGAGGTGCCATTTCGCATTGACCGGGCGCAGCAGATCGCTTTTGGCACGAACATCAATATCAGTCTCCACGCTGTGCCTGCCCCGCCGGGCCGGGATGATTTTGGTTTCTACACCAGCTACACGGTCAGCTTGAGCCGATCGTTTTCCCTCAATGCGGCCGGTACTCTGGTCGTGCGAGATTACACCGATACCAGCCGGACCGACGTGAGTGAGATTTTGGCCTTGAGCGCAAACTATCGGGTTCGGGAGTGGTTCGTCGTGAGTTTCCTCAGTTCTTTTGCGTGGAATCAATCGAATCAGAACGTGTTTGATTACAGGGTTGGGAACGTCGGCGGTGGGGTCGCATTTACCTTCAGATTTTAGCATTCATGAATCACCGCCCTTTCTTTTCGGCGCCTTGGAAAACAATTCCGCGCGAGGGCTTTCGTGACGGCTTTCTTATTTCCCGGTCACTCCCTCTCTGCTGCGCCAGCGGATGAAGTCCGCATCACCCCGTGGTCAAGGATGTGAACCTCTCGCCGCAAGTCTCGCCGCGCCAGCTCGCGAGCGAGACTCGGCCTTTGGCTAGCAAAGATCCGATTGAACGCAAAGAGCAGAAGCAAACGCATCTGACAAGGAAGGGCACCTTTGTTCCATCGAACCTTGTCATCTTCGGACGCGGCAGACTGGCCAGTCTTGTTCCGCCAACGCCCGAGACCGCAGCGAGTCCGCCACCTACCTACTGAATATGAAAAAACAATTCGGAAGAACCGCGCATCCCAAATTCGTCGCGTTATCGTCCATTCTTTCCTGTCTCGTCCTTTCGGCGATCTCCGCCTCCGCGGCGCAATTGAAAGAGGCGCATGTCACCCAGGTGGTGAAGGACGTGAAACTCCTGCCGCAACAGGCCGCCCCACGCCCAGCCGCGGTGAACGATCCCGTTCGTAATGGCACAGCTGTCCGTACCGGCACCGAATCGCGCACTGAGCTGACCTTCACTGATCTGACCGTTACCCGCCTCGGTGCGAATACGGTTTTTAGTTTTGATGAAGGCACCCGAACTTTGAATCTGGGCAGTGGCGCGCTCCTTTTTCAGGTACCGAAAGGTTCCGGCGGCGCAACCATTAAGACTGCTGCGGTTACCGCCGCCATTACCGGGACGACTGGCATCGGCGAATTTCATCCCGCCTCTTCCACTCGTCCCAAGCCACTTAGCAAGTGGCTTTGTCTGGAAGGCACCTTCCACGTTTCCTTACCTAACGGTGAATCGGTCGAGCTGGGCCCAGGGAGAACAGTCAGCACGGACGGCACCAAGTTTTCCAAGGTATTAACTTTTGACATCGCGGAAGTGATGAAGACGTCGCTTCTTGTCAATGGATTTGACACACCGCTGGCCAGTCTCGGGTTGATTCAGCTCGCAATACAGCAGCAACTGAACGGACCCAACGGCCTCGTCACCACGAATCTGCTCAATCCGACAGAGCTGGTTAACAACGTCAGTCAGGGAACGACCGCGATGGAGCTGGAGAGTACTCCTTCGCCAACGATCACTCCTACCCCCACACCCACACCAACTCCGTCTCCGACTCCGAGCAAATTTGGAACGCCTTCCGTCATCGCAGCGGATCCCTACATCATCGACCAAAACACGACGATCCAGACCGATCCGACAATCACCAAGAATGGCGTGACTGATTTCGGCAAAATCTATCGCGGCGCGGCGATCGATGGAGTTGCCTCCGCCTATCTTTTCGGATCGACCTCAGCCTTCGATACGATGAGCGGATTTGATGACGACATCGGCGTGGGCGGCGACTCCACAGGTGGCGCGGTATTTGAGTTCACTTCTTTGCAGCTGATCGGCGATCCAATGATCTCAACGACGAATGGCCAGATCAATCTTGGCCTTATCGGGATCAATGGAATTACCTCCGGTGGTTCCGGCGCAACGCTCACATTCGCAGGAATCCGTGGCCTTCTCCTCGCGACAGAAAACGGATCAATTAATATCGGGGCCGAGATTTCGTTCACGAGCCTTCATGATCTTATTTTTTACGCTCGCGGGGCCGGCTCAAGCCTGACGCTCGCCTGCTCCATCTCGACCACGAACGAACTGCATCTCTACAGCGAGGGCGCGGTGAATCTGAGCGGCGTCATCAGTACGGGAGATTTCATGTCCTTCAGCGGCGGCGATTTCAATCTCTCCGGGGGCTCGATCAGCGCGGACACGATCTCGGTCATTTCCGGAGGCAACGTGAATTTCAGTCTCGACGCTCAACTGACATTTAAGACGACCAATTTCCTGCTCCAGGCCGCTGGGAATCTTCAAGTCAGTGATGGGTTGGCGGTGGATCAAACCAATGATGGCCAAACCGATGGACTGAACATTTCCCTGATCGCGGGCGGAAGTCTTACCATCGGCGGAGACCTCAGCCTAACGACTGATGCCAGTAACATTGAGAACGGTGGAAACATCCTGATCACCAGCGGAGGCAACATGACGGTCGGTGGCGCCTTTACTCTTTTTGTCGGTGCCGCTTCAAACAGCACCACGGGAACCGGCGGAAACATCACGGTGACCAGCGGTGGCGCGCTCACGGCGGGCAGTTTGAATTTCGATCTCTTCTTCGATCCATCCGACAGAGTGACAAACGGTCAGAATCTGACTTTGAATGTTGCCGACGATCTCACGACCACCGCGGGCGGTGTGACTCTGACACTTTCCACTCCAGTCATTCAGTAGGAGGAAATCGTCCTCCTCTTATTAACGGCGGCAACATCAGCATGACGATCGGCGGCAATGTTATGCTTCCCGCTTGGAGGCGATCTCGATATCCAGATGATTAATTCGGGTATCACCGAGGTACAGACTGGCGGAAACATTTCTGTCTCCATTGGTCACAACCTCAGTGCCGACCAGATTATCGCGGATCTCACCAACTTCGGTGACGGGATCATCGGGACCGGAGGAAACCTGAATTTTTCGGTCGGCGGAAATTTAACTGCTTCCGGTGTAACGCTCGATATCGACAACTCGGACTCCGGTGACATCACCACCGGCGGGAATCTCACTTTTCACGTCGGCAACAACTTCACCAAAACCGGCTCGGCAACGTTATCGATCTTGAATAATGGAAGCGGGCATATCGGCACCGGCGGCAATATCACCGGGACCATCAACGGGAGCGTAAATGGCGGCGATCTCAACGCCACGATCAATAACAACAATGGCGGAACGATCGACAACGGTGGCAACATCAGCCTGACCATCAGTGGAATTAGCGCCGGTGGGCTCACACTTCTCGTCGATAACTCTGCCGGCGGTCACATCGGCACCGGCGGCAATATCGTTTTCACCACCGAAGGCGATCTCAGCGCAGATTCCATTAATGCTCTCATCAATAACCGCAACGGCGGAACGATCGAATCGGGCGGCAACATGACTTTCAACATTGGCGGCGCTCTCACGACTCAGGGGGACGCGACGTTTGTAATCTCGAACCGAGACGACGGGAGCGGCGGCGGCACGATCGGCTCGAATGTAGATTTAACTTTGGATGCGACGAGTATTTCGACGGGCGGAATTTTGGTCACCGATGTCAGCACAAACCGGGGCGGTCACATCATGGGGAGTGTTCATAATACTGTTGGCGCCGCCGGTCTTCTCTCCGCTGGCACCTTGGATTTTGAAATCGAAAATGCAGGGTTCGATTCCGGTGGCGGCTTCGCGCCTGGCGGGACCATCGATTCGAACGCCATCCTTTCAGTAACCGCGTCGGATATTTCTACGACCAGCGATTATTTCAACCAGATTATCTCGAACGCGGGCGGCGGACACATCGGCGGCAATGCCGCCGTTAACGTGGTGGCTTCGAGCATGGACGTGGCAACGGACGCCTACTTCAACATTTCAAACAGCCAAAACGGCGAGGGCACGCCGGCCGGAAGCATTGGCGGTGACGCCGCGATTCAGGTGAACGTGGGCAATATGTTAGTCGGTGGTTTGATTGACGCGGAAATCGATAACTTCGGCGGCGGAACGATCGGCGACGGACTGATCGGCGACGGAACGACCGGCGCGAACGCTACGATTACGCTGACCGCGGCCAGTCTTAACGCCGGGAACTCGCTCGAAGCGTACATTTTTAACTACAATGACAGCAGCATCGCTGGAAGCGCCCTTATCAATTTTACTGTCTCGGGCAACATCTTTACTCAGGGCGATGCGAACTTCACGATCGACAATTCCGCCGACGACTCGGAATTCGGTGGAACGATTGGCTCGGATGCTGCCATCAACCTGACGGCGCAGAATCTTACGGCCGACAATGCGTTTTTTCAGATCGTTAACAACGGCGGCAGCATCGGCGGTAGCGCTACCGTCAACATGAACGTTTCGGGCAACGTCAGCGTGACCAATGATGCGACCGCCGCGATCTACGGCAGCGATGGGGCGGCGTCCGCGGCGATCAATTTTAATGGCGGCAGTTACGATGCCGGCGGGACGTTCCTTTCATACATCGACGGCAATGGAACGATCACATTCAATAACGCCAGCGCTCACGCGGATGTGCTCAAAGCTGGCGCGTTCGGCCCAAACGGTGTGCTCAATGTCGGCGGCGGCACCCTCTCGGGTGATACGACATTGAAGCTTTACGCCCCCGGCAGCAACGGCGCGATAAACTTTGTCTCCAATGTCACTCTCGACAGCAACAGCAGCGTGATCATCGCGGGCAATACCGTCACGATCAATAATGGCGTCATGGTGACGATTACAGGGGACGACGGAATTCATGCTTCAGTTTTCACGAACGTCCCGAACTACACCGGCTCGGGTGGCAACGGAAGTACGAGCGGAGTGTTCGCCGGCAACGGCGCCGATACACTACCGCTCGGTCAGGCGCCGCCGTTCGGCAATCCTCCGCGCCCCGCCACGACTGTTCCGCCCGGCGGGAACGTTCCCCATCGGCCCAGGCCCGGCGTAATCAACGTGACCAGCACCGAGCAGTTGCTTGCTCTGCTCGATCGTGCTGTTCCCGGTCGTGGCGGAAGGATCACGATTCCGGCCTCGAGAACCCCGGGCAATGGGAGAAATGCGAGTCGGATCAATGCCGCTGCTCGCTTGAGCGCAGATCGTCGCGCGGCGAATTCTGGGACGACATCCTCGATGCCAGCGAGGCGTTTGCTACAATAAACGCGAGGTTCTGGAAGCGGACTACTCACGCGAAGGGGCAATTGCGAATGGCAACTCCTCGCTGCTGAGCACGTCGAGTCTCGTCTTCGTCCCACAAGGAGTTGCCGTTTCCTAGCCGCCGCCGAGGGCGCTTTTGAAAGCGCCCTCCGTGTTCGAATCGTTTTAGCTTGACCAAAATTTGCCGATGCCCGACAAAAGAGCGGGTTGGCAGCCGGTTCAAGTTTGCTTAACTGGACGAAGGGCGGTTTGTTCGGAAATGCCACGGACTCTCAGAGGGGATTAAGAGCGTGGGACAGCCAATAAAAAAAACTATGCAAACACGAATCATGGCGTGTGCCGCTGTTTGTGTGGTCGTGCTCGGCGTGACTTCGCTTCACGCTGCCGCCCTCGAGGAAGCCCGGATCACCCATGTCGTCCGGGATGTGAAGATATTGTCGCCGTCAACCGCGTCGCGCCCAGCCAGGCTTGGTAGCGCCGTCGGCGCAGGCACCACCATCCGCGTCGGCGCAAAGTCGCGCGGTGAATTGACTCTGGGGGATCAATCGATCGCCCGCCTCGGCGCCAATACAATCGTTCGCTTGGCCGAAGGCGGGCGCACTCTAAACCTGGACGAAGGAGCAATTCTTTTTCAGGCACCAAAGGGCCACGCTGGCATACAAATTAGCATGGGCGCGATCGTCGTCGCGAGCACTGGCGCGACCGGAATCATCGAACGTTACTCCCACTTCTACATGAAATTGCTGCTCCTGGAGGGAGACGCGCGCGTTTCTGTTCCAACGCACCTCGGCGAATCGATCGTGATGCGCCCCGGGCAAATTCTCATTACGAAACCAAACGTCACTTCCTTGCCCGATCCGGCATATTTCGACATCGAGCGTGTGATGAAAACGTGCCAGCTCGTGAGCGAGTTTCAGCCTTTGGCCAGTAAGGATCTGATCGAACGCGAAGAGCAGAAGCAGGTGCGCCTAACAAGTAAGGGCACATATATCCCCTCGAATCTGGTCATTTTCGGGCGCGGCACCCTGGTCAGCCTTGTTCCACCGCAGCCTGCCACCACGAACGAGAACGAGAGCGCAGCGAGTCCGCCACCTAAGAACTGAATATGAAAAAACGATTCGGAAGAACCGCGCATCCCAAATTCGTCGCCCTGGCGTCCTGCCTCATCCTTTTGGCGATCTCCGCTTCCGCAGCCGAGCTGAAAGAAGCGCATGTCACCCAGGTGGTGAAAGACGTGAAGCTGTTGCCGCAACAGGCCGCCCCGCGCCCGGCTGTGGTGAACGACCCCGTCCGCAATGGCACCGCTGTCCGTACCGGCACCGAATCGCGCACTGAGCTCACCTTCACCGATCTGACCATTACCCGCCTCGGTGCGAATACAGTTTTTAGTTTTGATGAAGGCACCCGAACTTTGAATCTGGGCAGTGGCGCGATTCTTTTCCAAGTGCCAAAGGGCGTCGGCGGCGCAACCATTAAGACTGCTGCGGTTACCGCCGCCATTACCGGGACGACTGGCATCGGCGAATTTCATCCCGCCTCTTCCACTCGTCCCAAGCCACTGAGCAAGTGGCTTTGTCTGGAAGGCACCTTCCACGTTTCCTTACCCAATGGTGAATCGGTCGAGCTCGGTCCCGGGAGAACAGTCAGCACGGACGGCACTAGGTTTTCCAAGGTATTAACTTTTGACATCGCGGAGGTGATGAAGACGTCGCTCCTTGTTAATGGATTCGACACACCGCTAGCCAGTCTCGGGTTGATTCAGCTCGCAATACAGCAGCAACTGAACGGACCCAACGGCCTCGTCACCACGAATCTGCTCAATCCGACAGAGCTGGTTAACAACGTCAGTCAGGGAACGACCGCGATGGAGCTGGAGAGTACTCCTTCGCCAACGATCACTCCTACCCCCACACCCACTCCAACTCCAACACCCACTCCCACTCCAACTCCAACTCCAACTCCGTCTCCGACTCCAAGCAAGTCTGGAACGCCTTCCGTTATCGCAGCGGATCCCTACATCATCGACCAAAACACGACGATTGGGACCGATCCGACGATCACCAAGAATGGCGTGATCGATTTCGGAAAAATCTATCGCGGTCCAGCGATCGATGGAGTTGCCTCCGCCTATCTTTTCGGATCAACTTCGGCTTTCGACACTGCGAGCGGGTTCGACGATCAGATCAATACCTCGGGTGCCGTCTTTGAGTTCACTTCATTGCAGTTGATCGGCGACCCGACGATCGTGACAACCGGAGGCGAGATCAATCTCGCTCTCATCGGAATCAACGGAATTACCTCGGGGGGTCCGGGTGCAACGCTCACTTTCGCAGGAATCCGTGGCCTACTCCTCGCGACAGAAAATGGATCGATAAACATCGGAGCCGAGATTTCGTTCACGAGCCTTGAGGACCTTATCTTTTATGCTCGCGGGGCCGGCTCAAGCCTGACGCTGGCCTGTTCCATCTCGACCCTGCACGAACTGCATCTCTACAGCCAGGGCGCAGTGAACCTGAGCGGCGCCATCAGTACGGAAGAGTTCATGTCCTTCAGCGGCGGCGATTTCAATCTCACCGGAGGCTCGATCGGCGCGGACACGATCTCGATCATCTCCGGAGGCAATGTGAATCTTAGTCCCGGCACTTCAATGACATTCCAGACAACCAATTTCCTTCTCCAGGCCGCTGGGAATCTTCAAGTCAGTGATGGGTTGGAGGTGGATCAAACCAATGATGGCCAAACCGATGGACTGAACATTTCCCTGATGGCGGGCGGGAACATGAACATTGGAGGCGATCTCAGCCTAACCACCGACGCCAGCAACATTCAGAATGGCGGAAGTATTCTGGTGATGAGCGGAGGCAACATGACGATCGGAGGCACGTTTCAGCTGCTGGTCCTGGGCAACTCAGACAGCACTACAGGAACCGGCGGAAACATCACGGTAACTAGCGGCGGCTCGCTCACAGCCGGAAGTCTGGATTTTGATCTCGATTTTAACAACTCCGTTGGGGTGACTAACGGATGTAATCTAACCTTGAACGTCGCTGGCGACCTAACGACCACCGCGGGCGGCATTGATCTGATTCTCTTCACGCCGATTGCCAACACCCTGACAAACGGCGGGAATTTGAGCCTAACCGTTGGTGGCAATCTGACCACAGCGTCAGGCCGCAATCTCAACATGACGGTAGTGAACACATCTTCCACGACCGTTCCGAACGGGGCGAACCTTTTCGCCTCAATCGGCGGCGACTTGAACACGGGTGCGATCTTCGCCACGATCGAAAACGATGACAGCGGCGGTATTGGGACCGGCGGCAACCTGACCTTCAATGTTGGCAGCGATCTGAATGCTTCGAGTTTGTTCGTGCAGATCAGCAACACAAACTTCGGTAGCATTACCACGGGCGGCAACGTTGCTTTCCACGTTGAGGGCGACCTCAATAAAAGTGGGGCCGCGAACTTCTCCATTCTGAATTACTCGAATGGCCACATCGGCACGGGCGGCAATATTCTCGCGACGGTGGATGGAGATGTGAATGGCGGCGATCTGAACGCGACCATCGATAACAGTGATGGCGGATTTATCGGCACCGGCGGAAACATCACGCTCCACATTGGCGGAGATGTAAGCGTCGGCGCGCTTACGCTTCTTCTCGATAACTCAGCCAGCGGTCACATCGGCACCGGCGGAAATATCGTTTTCGCGACCGGAGGCAACCTCAATACAGATTCCATCGATGCTCTCATCAATAACCGGGATGGAGGATCGATTACGTCCGGCGGCAATATGAGTTTTACCGTTGGCGGTGCGCTCACCACGGATTCTTTGCGGCTTCAAATTGATAACAGCAGTGGCGGAACGATCGGCGCGAACGCGACGATAACGTTGAACGCGGCCAGTACTAACGCTGGGAGCTCGCTCGAAGCCTACATTTTTAACTATGACGACGGCGACATCGCTGGAGACGCCCTCATCAATTTTGTTGTCTCGGGCAACGTCTTTACGGAGGGCAATGCGAACTTTGTAATCGATAATTCCGACGACGACTCGGAATTCGCCGGGACCATTGGTGGAAACGCCACGATCAATCTGACGGCGCAGAATCTTACAGCCGACAATGCGTTTTTTCAGATCTTTAACAACGGTGGAAGCATTGGTGGAGATGCCGTCATCCTCGTGAATGCGGCGAGCATCAATACCAATTCCTTATCGGCTCAGATCGACAACCGCAATGGCGGAATAATCGACAACGACGCGGCGATCACCTTCAACCTCACCGGAGCGCTCACCACCACTGGCGACGCGACATTTCAGATCCTGGGCAGCAGCGCCAGCTTCAAGAACGCGGCAATCGTTGTTAACGCCGGCTCGTTTGACATCGGCGGCTCCCTTATTGCGAACATTTCCGATAACGGGTTCAACTTTGGTTCTCAGAATCATGTCTTCATTCATGCCAACGGTGACATCACTGTCGCCAACGATATCGATTGCTGGGGGAACGTGAGCGCGGGCGGAAATATTTCTGTCGGCGGCTTCGTTTCAGTGCCAACCGATCTCATCGCGGGCGGTTCCATTTCTGTGACTGGCGGCATCTTCGCCTACTCGGTCTCGGCCGGCACGAATGTGACGATCGGCGCGAATGGCGCAGGCTCGTCCTCGCTCTTTGTCAACAATTTGACCGCCGGAGGCGTGCTCAATTTGATCAATACGCAAACCTTTCAGAACGAAAGCGCGAGCAGCTTTGGCGATATCGGCTTCACTCCGGATGATATGACTATCAGCGTGGGCTCCATCATGAGCAGCCAATTCATTCCGTTTCTGATGTCGAATGGAAGCGATGCCGATCCCAATTTTGGAAACGATAATCCGGGCAACGGCGGCAACGTCACCCTCAATATCAATGCGGGTGACCTAACGATCAGTACGGATGGTCCCCTTGCCGGCATCAACGCCAACGGCGGTCTTTTTGCGACTGATTCAACCGCGGGTGGCAATGGGGGAAGCATCACCATTAACGGAAGTGGAGATGTTTCACTATTAGACGGCAATATCCTCGCAACGTCCGGTGTGATCCCCCTCAATGGACCCTTCATTCTTGGAAATGGCGGGGCGGTCAGCGTCGAGACGCAGGGCGCGATCACGGTTAGTTCCACGATCGAAGTTTCCTCGGACGATCAGCCGGGCGTTGCTCCTCACGGATCGCTCCCTCCAGGGCGACGGAGCTCGACCGGCGGTAACATTACTCTCACCAGTCACAAGAGTGGTCCGGTCGGGAACCGGCCAGTGGCGATCAACGTCACTAACAGCGGACAGTTGCTTGCCTTGCTCAATGCGGCTGCACCCGGACCCGGCGGCAGGATCACGATTCTTGCCACCGGTGCGAATAGCGATGTGAACGTGAAAGGCCGGGTGCAAGCCGATCGCGGCACGATCGATATTGAGCACACCGGGAGCGGCGGCCACGTCGCCTTGGGCGATGCCACTCCCGGTTCCGTCAATATGAGCGCCGACGTCATCAAAGCCGGCGCTTTCGGGCCTAACGGCCAGCTCATCGTCGGCGCTGGATCAATGTCGGCGGATAGCATGCTTAAGCTTTACGCGCCCGGCAGCAACGGCGAGATCAACTTCATCGCCAATGTGACTCTGAGCAGTGGCAGCGCCACCATTCTTGCCGGTGACACGATCACGATTCAGCCGACGAGAGTGGTAACCATTCTCGGCAATGGCGGTCCGGCTCAGGTCTATACGAACAATGCGAATTATTCGGGCTTCGGGGGAATCAATCCGAATAATGGAACATTCGGCGGAAACGGCGCGAACAATCCGCTGCCGCTCAGCAGCGCGCCGCCATTTGGTGCCGGCCGTTGAGGCCGCCAGGGTTCTCAACGTGTTGTAGCCGCTTCGCTATGCGAAGCGACGCCGTTCGCCTCATCAACCTCCACATTCGCATAGCAAAACGGCTACAGTTTCAATCATCGCCGTTTTTGATCGTCAAGATATCCCGCGCCTAACGCGATACCTACGCACACCAGAGCAGCTGCCGTAGCGAACGGGACCGGATCAAATGGCGCGGGCGGGAGCGAGACGATGCCATTTTCATCAGTCGCTGCCGGCGTATCGACGTAGCGGCCGTGACGCGGCGGCCGGAAATCATTTGCAAAACTTTGCAGCCGGCCGGGCAAACCGGTCGATTGCATCGGCACGCCGTGTCCACACGCCACCACATTTGGTTTCAGTATTGCCAACTCCTTTACCGACGCGCGCGTCGCTCCCCAATCGGCATTGAAGGAAGACTCCGCTGGCGCCAGCACTTGCCGGGCGGCAATTAGTCCCGTCCACGAATCCATGTTCATCGTGGCGAAGGCGTCTCCTGCCAGCAACACCCGATCCGATGGCCGGAACAGAGAGATGTGGCCAGGGGAATGACCCGGCGTGGCCAGCCATTCCCAGCCCGGGATCGCGGGAATTTCCTTCGCCTTCAACTCTCGAATTCGTTCGCCCAGATCCATTGATCGCGAGGGCATGAACCGCGAGAGAAATGCAATCGCGCCGCCAATCGTCGGATCGGGAGGAGGATAGGGTGAATGTCCGGTCAGGTAAGGCATTTCCAGACGATGCGCGTAGATCGGCACGTCCCAATGCTCCGCCAAGGCAAGGGCCGAACCGGCGTGATCAAAATGGCCGTGCGTTAGGATAATTGCCTCCGGGCGCGTACCAGCGCCGAAGCGCGCTTCCGCTCCTTGCAGAATTTCTCGCGAGCGACCGGGCAGTCCTGCGTCCACCAGCACCCAGGCGCCACCCGGGTGGCCGACAAAATAAACGTTCGTGAAACTGATCGGCAGCCAGCCAACGTCGGGGGCAATCCGCGAAATAGGTCTCATATTTTTCTTAGCAAATCGGGTAATA
Organism: uncultured Verrucomicrobiae bacterium; assembly: GCA_963763995.1. Taxonomy (GTDB): domain Bacteria; phylum Verrucomicrobiota; class Verrucomicrobiia; order Chthoniobacterales; family UBA10450; genus CAVTTH01. Next base: position 423,850 of record CAVXQL010000007.1, read on the forward strand.
GCTTAATCGGATTACAATAGCCCGGTTGCTGTAGCAAAACCGCTTCACGGGATCGCCAGCGTCTCACCGACCTTCAGTTTTTCCGGATCATCAACAATTTTTTCGTTTGCTTCGAGGATCTCTTTCCAGCGCGCCGACGATTTGTAAAACCTCCGGGAGATCGAGGCCAGAGTATCACCGGGCTGAACGACGTAGGTCCGCGGATTCTCATCGGATTTCTTTGCTGAGACCGCAGATTTCTTTTCCGCACGCCGATCTCGTCGCATGGATTTCTCACTGCTTGCGCTCGCGCTTCGACTCGCCGCCCATCGTTCCTCAATTTCTTTGCGAAGATTTAGATTTTCATTCTTCAAGCGAGTGACTTCGGCGCGAGTCACCACCAAATCGCCCGACAGAGTCGTCAACAACGTCACCTCATCGCGCTTCATGAAGTTCTTCGCGTCAGCGGCGTGGGAACCACTCGGGGCGAGAGTCAGATAACGTTTAAAATGATGAAGAGCGTGCAGCGGATCATTCATCTTATCGTCGTAAAGCAGCGCGAGTTGATAATGCACGTCGGCCGATTGCACCGATCCATCGAGCGCAGCCTCATAGCGACCGATTGCGCCAGCGTAGTCGCCCTCGGCTGCTTTTGCCTCCGCTTCTGTCACGAGTTGGGTAACGCGCGAGGTCGTCATCCGCTCGCAACCCGTCGCGCCGATGAACAAGAACAGCGCGAGACAAATTCGAAGCCTGCTCGATTTGTCAGACGGCCACATCATGCCAACCTGCTTACGTGATCGCCCGGGTCGTTCAAATGTTTTTCGCGACAGCCCTGCTTGCCTCCGTCCGGGCTGAGGCGGATCCTCTTGCGACCGGCGAAACGTACCGCCTCGTTTTTAGCGACGTCGATCGAAATCAACTGTCCACGGCCGACGGTCACGTCACACTCGTCATCGTTACGACGAAGCAAGACCAGGACAAAGCGCGCTCTCTTGGTGATCGCGTTCCCGACGCATACATCGGTAATGCCAAGTATCGTTTTATCACCGTGATAAATTTCCAAGGCAGGATTCGGTCTCCCTTTCGCACGCTGACCACTGCTATCGTCCGCCATCGCCTCAACCAGGAGGCGAGACGAATTCAGCCCAGATATTCGAACGCGCACCTGACCCGGGATCCGCGCAGCGACCTGTTCGCAGTCGCCGATTTCGACGGAGTTGTTGTCAATCAGCTTGGCATCCCTTTGTCGGCGACGGAATTTACAGCTTTCCTTTTTGATGGCGCGGGACGCCTCCTTCGGCACTGGAACGAAGTGCCGGCTCAGCCCGAGTTGGCCGAAGCGCTGGCCATCGCAAAGCCGGGTGGCTAATATCTTGGGACGTTGGGATCGATCTCTTCCGACCACGCGTCAATCCCTCCGTCGAGGTTGCGGACATTCGCGAAGCCTCGTTCGATCAGCAATTGCATGGCACGGGCGCTCCGAATCCCGCTGTGGCAATGAACAATAATCTCGTCGCCCTGGCTGAGTTCACTGGTGCGATCGAGAATTTCGCCAAGCGGAATCAGCCGGGCGCCATCGATCCGCGCGATGTCGGCCTCGTGTGCTTCCCGTACGTCGAGCAAGGTGAAGCGCTCGCGCGCATCCATCTTTCGCTTCAATTCGTGGACGCTTATCGACTGAACAGTATCACCGTTCTCAACGCGAGCCGGTTGCACTGTTCCGCAAAAGTTTTCGTAATCAATCGGCGCAGAAATGGTCGGATTATCGCCGCACACCGGGCACGCGGGATCACGCCGTACTTTAAATTCACGAAAGCGCATCGCCGACGCATCAAAATGCAGTAGCCGGCCGATGAGCGTTTCGCCAACACCGATGATGAGCTTGATCGCTTCCAGCGCCTGCATCGTTCCGATGATTCCTGGAAGCACGCCGAGTACTCCCGCTTCGGCGCAACTGGGAGCAGCGCCCGGCGGAGGCGGCTCAGGAAATAGACAGCGGTAACACGGTCCGCCAAGGTGCGGGGCGAATACGCTGGCCTGGCCATCAAAGCGAAAGACCGATCCGTAGATGTTCGGTTTGCGGGCGAAGACGCAAACATCATTCGAAAGGTATCGCGTCGGAAAATTATCGGATCCATCAATCACCAAATCGTAAGGCGCTATGATTTCCTGCGCGTTCTCGCTCGTGAAACGACTTTCATGCAAGACAACTTCCACGCCCGGATTGACGTCCCGGATCCGCCTCGCTGCTGCTTCCACTTTCTTTTCTCCAATATCGTGCGTCCCATAAAGAATCTGCCTTTGCAGATTCGACAAATCCACACGGTCGAAATCGACGAATCCAATCGTGCCGACACCCGCCGCCGCAAGGTAAAGCGAGGAGGGTGACCCAAGCCCGCCGGCGCCGAGGCACAAGACGCGTGCAGCATTCAAACGCTTTTGGCCCGCCACACTCACCTCCGGCAGGATGAGATGCCGGGAATAGCGCGCGCGATCGTCTGCGCTCAGAGCGATCCGTGAAAGTCGTTCCTCACCGATGATGCTTTCACTCATTTCGAAGGGTATCTCGCAAGAGTCATCACGATTTCACCAGCGACCAATCGATTCCCACAACGCGCTGGCCTTCGAAACCCTTCAAAGACTTGGGAAACGCGAGATACCTCGCGGTCCTGTCTTTGCGGAAACCGACAACCCCGAATTCGGTCCCCGTTTCACTCGCTCTGATGGTCATGACGCGATTTTTTTCTAACATCATCTGAAACCGTCGGTCCGCATTCGGTTTCAACCAAAGAGTGTGAATTTCCGGTTCGCCACACGTGTCGACCACCACACGAAAGCGCGCTGTTGTCACCTTGAGGAGCTTCATTTGGTAGGGACGGACCGCCGGACCGTCCACTTCGGATTTCGGCGCGCCCGGCGGTCGCGCCCTATCATTAAAAAAGTCCGCCAGAGAACTACGGCAAAGAGGATCAGACTACCGTTGCTGCATTCCTGCTCTGGCGGGGTTCGTAAGTCCGCAGTCCATAGCCCCTGACGGAAACAAAACTTCGCGAAGACCCGCGCGGGCGCAACGATCTTTTCATTCCGGCGCGTTGCACCGGCACCGCTGCAGCAGTTTAGGCGAACGGCATGTTCGCTTTAATCCGCGCCATGTCGGTGGAATGAACCAGACCGGACTTCGCCAGATGCCGCTTGCGCTTGGCGTTCTTGGAAGAGAGTAAGTGACGGCGCGACGCGTGTTGTCGCAACACTTTGCCCGTGCCGGTGATCTTGAAACGTTTTGAAACCGCTTTTCGAGTTTTGCTGCGCGCGATGGGCTTCGGCATAGGGTGCGGAAGATAGATCAGATTCCGTGGGTGACAACCCCGAATCCGTTCGGAGCTACGAGATTGGACAGCAAACAAATTTCTCGCTTCGCTTTTCGTTCTGAGAACATTGTTACTCATGGAAACCGCTTCGTCGTCGCTTCCACATGTCGTGATTGTTGGCGGTGGTTTTGGGGGCCTCGAAGCCGCCAAGGTACTGGGCGGAAAACCGGTCCGTGTGACCGTGATCGATCGCACGAATTATTACCTGTTTCAGCCTCTCCTTTATCAAGTCGCGACCGCCGCGCTTTCTCCGGCGGATATCGCGGCTCCGGTACGCGCAATCCTCAGCAAGTTCCCGAACGTTGAGGTGCAGCTCGCGGAAGTCACGTCCGTTGATGTTGCGGGAAGGAAAGTCAAAACCGGCGACGCCGAAATTGCCTACGATTACCTGATCCTGGCGACCGGTGCGCGCCATTCCTATTTTGGTCACAATGAATGGGAACGACTGGCGCCTGGATTGAAAAGCCTCGAAGACGCCATTGAGATCCGGCGTCGCATTCTCATGGCGTTCGAATACGCCGAAAAAATTTCCGATGAAAAGGCGAAGAAAGCGGCGATGACCTTCGTGATTATTGGCGGCGGACCGACGGGCGTAGAGATGGCCGGAGCGATCGCCGAGATAGCCCGCTACACGCTGAGCCAGGATTTTCGCCACATCAATCCTTCGCATGCACGCGTCGTTTTGATCGAGGGCGAACCGCGCGTTCTCGCCGCGTTCCCGGAAGATCTCTCGGCCAGCGCGTTGAGACAGCTTACCGACCTTGGAGTCGAAGTTCGAACCGGCGTGCACGCCACCAATCTGACCGAACAAGGACTGGAGGTCGGGACCGAGTTCATCCCGTGCCGCGTAAAAATCTGGGCGGCGGGAAACAATGCCTCATTCATCGGAAAAACGCTCGGGGTTCCCACGGATCGCGTGGGCCGCGTGGTCGTGAACAACGATCTTACCATTCCAATGCATCCGGAGGTACAGGTAATCGGCGATCTGGCAAACTTCTCGTGTCGCGACGGGAAACCGTTGCCGGGAGTTTCACCGGTGGCCATGCAGCAGGGGCGTCACGCGGGGCGCAACGTTCTCGCGATGATCGACGGACGAAAACCGCAGCGTTTTTGGTACTGGGACAAAGGCAACATGGCCACAATCGGGCGGAACAAGGCCGTCGCCGATTTGCGCTTTATTCATATCAGCGGTCTTCCAGCCTGGCTTGCGTGGTTATTCGTCCACGTCGTGTTTCTGGTCGGCTTCCGCAACCGAGCCGCGGTGTTACTGCAATGGGCCTGGTCCTACTTCACCTTCAATAAAGGCGCCCGCCTCATCACGCGGAACTTCCAATCCGAGGCGCGACCGCCCGCGTGAGATATTTAGCGAATTAGCGACTTAGAGAATTAACGATTTGGAATGACGAAATCGCGAGTGGAGCGAGCGCGAGAGTTCCAGGAGCGGACCAAGAACTTTACTAAAGCTATTAGCGTAGACGGCGGAGATCACATAGGGCGAATTTCGATTGTCTCTGTAGGGCGTTTGTGAAAAAGTCATCGCGTGCCACATAGGATACGCTACCCCCTTTCCGCATTCCTTTTTGCCTGCTGCATTGTCAGTTTGGCACGGGCCTTCAGCTTGCCTGGGAGATCGTCCAATCTCTCACCGCAGCTAGCCCCGATCAGCGCGGCGAGTAGCCCTGCCCGGCAGCGAAACACTTTGACCTTCGCCGATCGTGTCGCATATCAGCGAGCGATTGAAGAAGTTTACTGGCGCCATCGGATCTGGCCAAAGGAACGCCACGATCCGAAGCCTTCGATGGATGCTGTGGTGTCCTCGGCGCGGATCGAAAAGAAAGTACAAGACTATCTGCGCAACTCTCAAGTCTTAGGAGATTACTGGCAGCGACCAATTAGATCTCAGCAATTGCAGGCAGAGATGGAACGAATGGCACAGCACACGAAGAATCCCGAGATGCTGCGCGAATTATTTGCAGCGTTAGGCAATGATCCATTTGTGATCGCGGAGAGTCTGGCCCGACCGGCGTTGTCGGAGCGTTTGTTGGTTGAACTTAATACGACGAACGCAAAGCCCGGCAACGAGCCGAAGCAGCGGGGACAATCAAAGCTGCTCTCTCAGAGCGTGCGCGGTGAGAGCGATGCTGCCACAGACGCGCCCGTATCCACCCGTTACTCGCTACCCGCATTAGCCAGCACCGCGAGCACATGTACGGACAATACGTGGACGTCGTTAACAGATCTGCCAGCACGCCGCGCCAACCATACCGCTGTGTGGACGGGCAGCGAAATGATTGTTTTCGGGGGGCTCAATTATCAAATGTCGTTACGCACGGGCGGCCGGTACAACCCGGCGACAGATAGTTGGTCTAAGGTTAGTCTAACGAACGCACCAGTTGCGCGGAATAATCATACCGCGGTTTGGACCGGCACTGAAATGATCGTCTGGGGTGGTTATAGTAGTAGTGGAACTGCCACTCTTAATCTTTTTAACAGTGGGGGTAAGTACAATCCTGCCAGCGACAGTTGGACGCCAACCAGCATTACCAATGCACCTACCGCGCGAGGTGATCACACCGCGGTATGGACAGGGACTTACATGCTCGTCTGGGGCGGGTTTGATACAACCGGGCTTCCGAACACGGGCGGTCGTTATGACCCGATTACCAATTCGTGGCAACCGATCGCTACCACCAATGCGCCGGGAGGTCGGTACCAGTATTCCGTTGTCTGGACCGGAAGTAAAATGGTCGTTTGGGGCGGGCGAGGCTGTACCGAGTGCTACTTGAATAGTGGCGGGAAATACGACCCAGCGTCCAACACTTGGACGAGTATCAGTGCCTCTGGCGCGCCCGCGGCGCGATTTGGCCACAGTGCAGTGTGGACTGGAACTGAGATGATCATTTGGGGCGGCTGGAATGGCAATCCCTTGAGCGACGGCGCTAGATACAACCTAAACGCCAACACTTGGACTGCGTTGAATGCAGTCAATCCCCCGCAAGCTCGCTATTTACACAGCGCAGTCTGGACCGGCAGCGAAATGATCATTTGGGGCGGCAACGATTATTCCGCCGGACAAGCGACCTCGGGGAGTCGCTACAATCCGGCCACGAATAGCTGGAGTGCGATGAGCCTGACTAACGCGCCCTCTCCACGCGATACACACACGACTGTTTGGACAGGAAGCGAGATGATCGTCTTTGGTGGCGGATATGATGAAACGTACAACACCGGCGGGAGGTACGACCCGGCAGCAAACGCCTGGACTCCGATTCACACCACCAATACCCCGGCCGGCCGAGCTGGTCACACGGCCGTTTGGACTGGAAGCGAGATGATCGTCTGGGGCGGTTTTGTTGATCCTGCTTCCTGGACTAATAGCGGCGGCCGGTACGATCCCGCTTTAGACACGTGGACGCCGACCAGCACGGTAAACGCACCGGAACCCCGGGAATCTCACACTGCAGTTTGGACGGGGACGGAGATGATCGTCTGGGGAGGATGGTATAATGACTTCTTCAGCAATCATATTCTCAACACCGGTGGCAGATACAATCCGGCAACTGACACTTGGATTCCTACGACGCTGACAGGGGCTCCCGAGCCTCGCAGATGGCATACTACTGTATGGACGGGTAGCGAGATGATTGTCTGGGGCGGTGAGTCAAATATCGGTGTCCCGATGAACACCGGTGCACGATACAATCCGGGAACAGATTCGTGGATTGCGACACCCACCACGAACGCGCCTTGGCCCAGAATCTATCATACCGCTGTTTGGACCGGGAACGAAATGATCATCTTTGGCGGCGGGCGTTCGGTGCCGACGAACACGGGCGGCCGATACAACCCGACCACCGACAGTTGGACAGCCACTAGCGCGAATACCGAGTCCCGTAACTACCACACTGCGATTTGGACCGGGAATGAGATGATCGTCTGGGGAGGTTACAGCAGTGGCGGCGGAAATTCGGGAGCGAGGTACAAGCCGATTACCGATACGTGGACTGCTACCAGCCTGTTGTTTGCACCTGAACTCCGAAGCGCTCACGCGGCTGTATGGACCGGCAACGAGATGATCGTCTGGGGAGGTTACAGTTACCAGCCGCAGGACCATTTTCTCAATACTGGCGGCCGCTACAATCCGGCCACTGACAGTTGGACCGCCACCACGACAGTTAATACCCCTCACGAAGTCCAGTCCCCTGCCGCTATCTGGACTGGCAGTCAGATGATTGTATGGGGCGGCGCTTGGAGTTTTTATGATCCCTCCGGTCACTTCATGTCATTTACCTTCAGTACCGGGAGGACGGTATTGCGCCGGAACACCTTCGGCTACGCCAACACAAGCACCGATTGCCGCCGATTTTAACGGCAACGGCAAACCCGATTATCTGCTCTACAACGCGACTACACGGCAAACAGCCATCTGGTACATGAACAACAACGCCTTTGTCAGCTGGGATTACGGCCCAACATTGCCCGCTGGCTGGGTTCTTGTCGATGTGGCCGATTTCAATCGGGACGGCAAACCCGATTATCTGCTCTACAACGCGGCTACACGGCAAACAGCCATCTGGTACATGAACAACAACGCCTTTGTCAGCGGCGCTTACGGACCGACGCTGCCGAGCGGCTGGGAACTGGTCGCGTTAGGAGATTTCAACCAGGATGGCAAAATCGATTTCGCGCTCTATAACTCAAGCACGCGACGCGTAGCCATCTGGTATATGAACAACAACGCCTTTGTCAGCGGCGCTTACGGACCGACGCTGCCGAGCGGCTGGGAACTGGTCGCGTTAGGAGATTTCAACCAGGATGGCAAAATCGATTTCGCGCTCTATAACTCAAGCACGCGACGCGTAGCCATCTGGTACATGAACAACAACGCCTTTGTCAGCGGCGTTTACGGGCCGACCATTGCTGCCGGTTACGTCCTTGCGGTCGCGGCCGATTTCAACGGGGACAGCAAACCCGATTATCTCCTGTTCAACGCCGTGACACGGCAATCAGCCATCTGGTATATGAACAACAACGCCTTTGTCAGCGGCGTTTACGGGCCGACCATTGCTGCCGGTTGGTGATTCGACCGTGACGGCTTATTAATAGCTGGTCAATCTTCAGTTTTGGCCAACCAAGAAAAAACGCTCCACGCCTTGCAGGATGCGGAGCAGTTGCACCGAGCTTTTGAAGATATTCTCTGCTTCACTGGCAACCGCAAAAGCCAATCGTTAATTCAAGTCGCTAAATGGATGCGGCGCTCCAGTTGTTGGACACACAGAACCGCACGAGACAAACGGTCAGTTCGCTTTGAAATCCGTCCCGATTATTACCGTTCGTGATTTGCAGCGTGCTGTGGAGATCGATCTCGTCGGTCTCAACGAATTTGCTCGGCGTGCTCTCGATCGCTGCCTCGCGCTGCCGAAGCGGAAGAGCGAGCTCCATAGATTGCCGGGCGTTGATGTTCTCTTGATTTCGGATCGCCGGATCGCCCGACTGCATCGGCGTTTCCACAAGATGGCAGGCCCGACCGATGTCATTACCTTTCAGCACGGCGAAATTTTTATCAGCGCGCAAACCGCGCAACGCCACGCTACCGAGTTTGGAACTTCGACTCGGCGCGAAATCGAACTCTATTTGCTCCACGGGCTACTGCATCTGCAGGGCTTCAACGACAAGACCGCAGCGGAGCGGCGACGGATGGAGGCAGTCCAACGCAAGATTCTGAGCACGCTATAGCTGGCATGTCTCTCGCGAAAACACTTGACTGACACTACCGAAATCGTCCTTGCCGAGGAGGAGACCGTGTTGAATCGAGGGGATCATGTGATAGCGTGGCATTCATGAGCTGGCAGCCGCGGCAGGGTGGTGGGCATGTCGCGCCAGAGGAGGTTCGTCGCGCGCCGCAATATTTCCCCGACGGTTGGACGACGGTGGGCGCATTGGAAAATCCCACGCTCGAGGAAGAAACGCGCACGAGCGAGCACCTGGATACTCCATGGCAGGTGGTCGTACACAACGATCCGGTTAACCTCATGACCTACGTAACGATGGTGTTTCAAAAGGTCTTCGGCTTTCCAAGAGAGAAAGCGGAGAAGCACATGCTGGAGGTCCACCAGCGGGGCCGCTCGATTTTGTGGAGTGGCATGCGGGAACGAGCGGAGTTGTACGTGCAGCAGCTTCATGGTTACTTGCTTCTCGCTACGATCGAGCGGGTCAGTTGATATGGAGTTTTGCCGTCAGGGTGATTCGCTGAAAATCTCGGAAATCGATCCATTCCTCGCTGAGTTGCTTCGCCAGATCCCGGAGAGTACGAATCCTGAAGGGGCCGAGGCGGCGGAGAAACGCCTCTTCAGCGCTCCGGCTCATGAAGACTTGAGCGACGTTTGTGCGGAGTGGAAAGTGTATGTCGAACCGGAATTACGGCGGCTCTTCCGTACCGCCACCGAAACCGTTGCCGCCGATTTGCAGCAGTTGAACGGGAGCGAAAAGCCATTTGCGAATTGCACGCTTAGAATTCCGACCGCGCACGCGGAGGCCTGGTTGAGCACGCTGAATCAAGCGCGTTTGGTCATCGCCGCGAAATATGACTTCGACGAGGGCGATCTGTGCGATCACTACCGCTCACCCATCGGGTCGCGTCGCGATCTCAGCCTATTTCAGGTAAACTTTTACGGATTCCTACAGGAATTTATCCTGCGGGAGATGGATGCCTGATCCTACTCCGTAGAGAGAACCGCGAGACTTACTTGGCATTGGACTTACGCTCCCGCACCATCGCCATCAAACGCTGTTTGAGCGCGTCCGATGACTTCGCCGGCTTGAGGCTGAGCGCGAACGCCTCATGCAAAGCGTAACATTCCCCGATGAAATCTTCGGCGCCTTGTCCGAACTCTTTTCGAGCTCGTTCGAATTCCTCCAATTCAGCTTCTTCCAGCGCTCCAATGACGTAGAGGCGCGCCTGATTCTGGAATTCTTCAAAGCTCATTTTTCAGTTCCTTGAGTCCATCGTAGATTTTTTTTAGGCCTAATTCCAACCGGGTCTTGACCGTCCCCAAAGGTGTATTCGTATTTGCGGCGATTTCGCGCTGACTCATTCCTCGAAAAAAAGCAAGTTCGATCGCCTGCTGCTGCGCAGGCGGAAGCATGTTGATCACTTTCCGTACCAAAATGCGAGTGTCACTGAAAATGATCTCCTCCTCGGTCGAGTTGTGCACCCATGCATCGGGTTGCTGCTCCGTCTCGTTCCGTAGCCGCTCGCCGGCTCGGACATAAGCCTGCTTCTTGCGCAGCCCATCGATCGCGCGTCGCCGCGCCATAGTCACCATCCAGCCGAGCGGTTTACCTTTTTGGGCGGAAAAATTCTTCGCCTGATTCCAGATCTCCATGAAGATTTCCTGCAGCAGATCGTCCGCCTCTGCTTCGTTATGAACAACGCGCAAAATGAGCGCCTTTAGGACGCCGTTGTAGCGATCGTAGAGTTGCGAAAGCGCCTCCGGATCCTCGCGTTGAATTGCATGCATCAGGTCGAGATCGCTTGGCGCTCCAGGTTCGAGCAAAGGCGCTACCGCCGGCATTTTTCGGATTGGCTCCTCGTCGGCCTCGAAAGGCAGATCATCTCTGGGTTCTTCGCTCATTCCAACAGTCTCAGTGCGATGCTTTTCATTCGACGCAGCAAGCTCTAGTGCGAAGAGCTCAACTCGTCCATCGGTTTCAGGCAAGCGCGATGTTGCGAGTATGACCCTGCCCATCGTCAGCTTGACGTCGCGGGAAGTTCACCGCTACTCTTTCAAACCGTTCGCGTGAGAGTGAGCTTGAGCTCGATTCGATCGCTCGAGATTCACTTTCCGAAAAACAAATGAAATCTCTCACCCAGATCCTTGCGATGACTCTCGCTTACTTCGCGGTATCGTTTTCCGCGCCGGCTCAAATTGCTCCCAGCTCGCTTTCTCGCGAGCAACCATCGCCCAGCCCCGAGGCGAACCCCACCCCAACACCTGCTGCGGCCGCGACCCCAAAAGCGGAAGTTCCCAAGGCGAAACCGGAAGAGAAACCGGCGACAACGACGAGGAAAAGACCTGTCGAACGGGCAAGGACAAAACCTGCGGAGCCGCCCGCCGTTGACAACGATGAACGTCCAACGGGAACTGACGCGGAAGCGAGCAATAAAATCCTGCAACTGGAGAAAGAATGGGAAGCCTCTCCCCGCAACGCCACCGTCATTCAAAGAATCGTAGCAGATGATTTTATCGGCGTAACCAGTGATGGAAGAACCATCTCGAAAAGAACGTTGCTCAAAGGCGCAAGCACTGAGAAGAGTGACGTTTCGTCATCCGTCGGACACATGGATGTTCGGCTTCACGGCTCGAAAGTCGCAATCGTTACCGGGATCGCGAAAGACAGCACCAGGAACAAGGCCGGAAAAAGATCCGCGATCAGTTATCGCGTCCTCGACACCTGGATGGAGCGCAACGGCCAATGGCAATGTATCGCCAGTCAGATGACCACTCTACGGAGCGGTGATGTCAGAAGGGAAGGCCCAAATCCCATGGTTCAGCAAACTGGTTCGAACATCCCGCACCCGCAGTTCTATTAGGCCTCGCCGACCGGAGATCTCGGGCCTCCAGTGTCACGGCTCGATTGCCATCCGGTAAAACCGTTTTGGCAGAGTCGCCGCGCCGGGACCCACGATCTGCAAAGTCGCTGTGCTCGGTGAAATAATTTGATCGACGAGTGTGCCCCCAGTTTCCGTTGATTAAGTCGTCGCGATATTCGAGACGATCAATTTTTCCGGCCAGCGGATGAAAGCTGAAGCGCGGATTCCCGGCACTGCGATCAATGGACAAGATTGCGAAACGGCTCGTCGAGCTATCGGCGCATCCGCTTTCGCTGTAAGAAAGCCAGAGCAGCGATTCCACACACGAAAAGCCCCAGTGTCGCCGGCTCTGGAACGTCCACCGTTAACGCGGTGCTGAAACCGTCGCCCGCATGACTCCCCGTTAGGCTAAAGACAATCCGAAGGTCGAGAGCGCCTACGACCCCAGACCCGGCCGGCCCAAAATCGAGAGTGTGATCGGCGAAGAAGGCGGTTGCCGACGCGAGATTGGCAAACACATCTGACTCCACCATTGAGCCCTCCTTATAGATTTGGAAGGTCAGCGAATCGAATCCATTCCCAGATGATGCGGAATCCATCAGGTGGATTTCGAGGTTTCCGATGTTCGCGATTTGGGTGAGATCAATCGAAAGATCTACTTCCGAATTGAATGTTTCCGGTATGCCAGACCCGTTCCCAGGATACGACGCGCCCTGCACAACGGATGCAGTGACTGAAAGCCCAGAAGACCGACCCGTCACAAACGCGGCCGATTGAAGCCCGGATGCCATGGTCAGCGTGGGTGCCTCCCCTCCGATGCGTGCACGCGATTCGACGTTCGCAGGTACTGCCGACCGGCGCCGTCGCCGACGCTTGGATGGCGGTGAAAAATCCACCACCGGTATTCGCCGTTGCCGCGGCGCTTCCGCTCTGGCCTGTTGCGCTTGCGTGCGCTAGCGCAGCGCCACCGATAACACCGCCGTTGACAGAAAAATTACCTGTTGCCGTGGCGGTAGAAGTGACGACGCCGAGCCCGAAGGCGGTGGACATCGCGGTAGCATCTCCGCTTATGCCGTCGGTTCCACCTAGAAATCCCTGGTATGCAGCGCCGCCAATGGCGGAGGAGGTCACGATCACGGAATGAAGTCCGCTGTTGCTTCCACTAGCTATTGCCAGCGCACTGCCCCCGTTGCCGGCATTAGAAGCGCGATTGGAGAATGGGTCGCCGCTTCCCCCCGACCCTCCTTGCGCAGAACTCGAAACGTCAACTGAGTAATCCCCAGTCGTGCTGCCGTCGGCATCGGACACAGCTGCACCACCGTTGCCGCACTGTCCACCCGAAACCGAGGCGCCACCTCGTCCGCCGACCGCGCCGGCGGTCGCGACAACCGGGCCGCTTGCATTCAACGCGCTGGTCGCTGCACTCGCCAGCTCACCGTTCCCGGCACCCGAGAATCCAATATGGCCGTCGTAGGCGATTCCTCCGCCGTCGCCGCCATAAGCCGTCGTCTGGATTGTGAGAGATGACACACTCTCCGCTTTGCTTACGGAAACAGTTGCGGCGCCACCGTTTCCGGCAAACGCGGTGTCCGTGGCACCTCCGCGCCCACCTCGCGCCTCAGCACTAAGAATCAGGAAGTTACCTCCGGTCGAGGTGGCATTGATCGAGCTGGAATCCAGGGAGACGGAGGCACCCTTGCCACCTTGGCCAAACTCAGAGTCGCCACCGTTTCCGCCATTGACAACGACCGCCGCGGAGACACCGCCCTGCAGAAGTGAGATCGATTGATGCCGTCGCGGTTCCGCCGTCAGAGCCAGGGGCCGGCCTAGTCTCTGTTGTGTCCTCCACTTCCGCCCACGGCCGTACTTGTTCCATAAACATCGCCCCCTAACGAATTAGTGAATGTGAGAGCGGAACTGGCATTTCCTGTCGTCGCTCCCCCGACATTACTTAAGGTGGGACCGCTGTTGCCGCCGATGGCTGTTTGCGAGAGAGTGAAGCGCGTGGTGGCTCCGCCGCTGATACAATTTGTTAGGCTGGAATCGCCTCCGTTCCCGGCAGCCGCTCCGTACAAGCCTACACCACCACTGCCGCCGCTTTGGCTAACCGAAACCGAGCCAACATCACCGAGAAACGACGCTGTCGCTGCATTCGTTAGCGAGGCACCATTACCTCCGTGATAACCCATCCCGGATCCAAACCCTCCACTCTCCTCCGACAGCTGTCGCCGCAATCGTATTGGCAAATCCCAATCCGTCGCTGCCGCCATTTGCCGTCGCACTCGCGCCTCCACCATCGCCACCATTGGCGGACTGAAAATAACCAAGGACCGAGCCGCCAATGCCACCATACGCAGAGCTGCTCACATTGACCGTTTCGTCTCCGAAGCCGCTTGCGGACGAAGTTGCGAAACCACCATCGCCTGCGGACTCCAGCCGCCGCCTGCTGGGTCAGACCCACTGTCTGTGTTGCCTCCAGTGCCGCCTGTAGCCTGCGCATTGGATGACACTACGCCAGCTCCACCCGAAACGTTGCTGTTTGCATGCGCCGCTCCGCCATCGCCTCCAGCGCCAACTAAGCCATTGTGCATTGCCACCGCTCCCGAAGCCGCGCCGCCTGTCCGCCGTTTCCCCCAGTGGCTATCGCGTTGGCCGTCGCGTCGACTGCTGATGTTGTCGTAGACGCGATTGCGCTCGCGTCGCCACCGTTTCCTCCATCTCCGCCATTACCGCCGGTCATTCCGCCATCGCCGCCATTGCCACCGTTGCCACCATTGCCCCCAGTCGCGGTAGCATTGTTGGTCGTGTCCGTGCTGACCGCAGTTGCCGAAGCGCTTCCGCCATTTCCTCCGTCGGTCCCGTTGCCACCGGTTACCTTCCCCGGCATGCCATTGATTCCGGGCAGGCCGTCCGGTCCAATTTCGATATCGTCGACAGCCCGGGCGGTCGGCAGGATCAAGAAGATGAATGAGACGGCAAGCACCAGTGCCCGCCGGGAGGTGATTTTATTTTCCAATGCTTTGAAGTTGTCGACGATTTCACCGTACAAAGTCTGCGTTGTCACGCCCATTGTTCCCGTCAGTAATTAGATCGTCGATTGCGCGTCGACCCTTTCGCGACAAAAGTCAGCTCGATGTCTTCCGACATACAGAGCCGTGATCAGCAATGGGCTTGTGGTACAAGGACGCGATCATCTACGAGCTGCACGTCAAGACCTTCCATGATGGCAACGGAGATGGGATCGGTGACTTTCGCGGACTGATCGAGAAGCTCGATTATCTGCATGAACTGGGCATTACCGCTATCTGGCTCCTGCCGTTTTATCCCTCGCCGCTGCGCGATGATGGCTATGACATCGCGGATTACTACGACGTCAATCCGCACTACGGGACGCTCGAGGATTTCCAGGCGTTTCTCACGGCCGCGCATGCGCTTGATCTGCGGATCATCACGGAGCTGGTCATCAATCACACCTCCGATCAAAATCCGTGGTTCCAAAAATCGCGCCGGGCGGCGCCGGGTTCACCGGAACGCGAAATGTATGTCTGGAGCGATTCGCCGGAGAAATACAAGGACGCGCGCATCATTTTCAAAGACTTCGAGACCTCGAATTGGTCCTGGGATCCACTGGCGAAAGCGTATTACTGGCATCGTTTCTACGCGCATCAGCCGGATTTGAATTTCGCCAATCCGGCGGTGCACGAGGAGGTGCAGAAGGTCCTCGAATTTTGGCTCAAAATGGGCGTCGACGGGCTGCGACTCGACGCGGTTCCATACTTATACGAGCGCGAAGGGACAAGCTGTGAAAATCTTCCGGAGACGCATGTCTATTTGAAGAAATTGCGTCTCCATCTGGACGCAAAATTCCCCGGCGTGATGTTGCTGGCCGAAGCGAATCAGTGGCCAGAGGACGCCGTCGCCTACTTCGGCGAGGGCGACGAATCGCACATGAATTTTCATTTCCCACTTATGCCGCGCATGTTCATGGCGCTGCAAATGGAGGATCGGTTTCCGATCATCGACATCCTCGAGCAGACGCCGCCGATTCCCGACAATTGTCAGTGGGCGATGTTCCTGCGCAACCACGACGAGTTAACTCTGGAAATGGTGACCGACGAAGAGCGCGATTACATGTGGAGCGTTTACGCGAACGATCCGACGGCGCGGATCAATCTCGGCATCCGGCGCCGGCTCGCGCCCCTCCTCGCCAATAGCCGGCGCAAGATTGAGCTGCTCAACATTCTGCTTTTCTCCATGCCCGGTACGCCGGTGCTCTACTACGGCGACGAGATCGGCATGGGCGACAATTATTACCTCGGCGATCGCAATGGCTGCCGCACGCCGATGCAGTGGAGCAGCGATCGCAACGCCGGTTTCTCGAAGGCGAATCCCCAGCAGCTCTACCTGCCGATCACAATCGACCCCGAGTATCATTACGAGGCGATCAACGTCGAGAATCAGCAGAAGAACCTGTCGTCCCTTCTCTGGTGGACGCGCCGGGTCATCGCGATGCGCAAAAACTTTCGCGCCTTCTCGCGTGGTTCGATCGAGTTTCTTTTTCCCGACAACTCCAAGGTGCTCGCATTTCTCCGGCGACACGAAAACGAGACGATCCTCGTTGTCGTTAACTTGTCACGGTTCGCCCAGGCGGTTCAGATCGATTTATCGCGTTTCGCTGGTTGCGCGCCGGTGGAAGTGTTCAGCCGCAACGTCTTCCCGACGATTCGGAAAGCGCCATATCTTCTCACGATCGGTCCGCACGGCCATTTCTGGTTCGTCCTCCAATCACAGACGGAAAAGCGCCAGACGAAAAAACGCGTCGTTCCTACCCTAGATGCCGAGCCCAATCTGTCGGCGCTCTTTCTCAACAATCAACGGGCCCGGCTCGAACGCGAAATTCTGCCGGATTATTTGCGCACCTGTCGCTGGTTCGGGGCCAAGGCGCGCCACATCCGGGAGATGCGGATCATCGAACAGATTCCGGTAGCCGAGGGCGCTGCGCAATTGTGGCTCCTGCGGGTCGATTATACCGACGGTGCACCCGACATTTACTCGCTTCCGGTGCAACTCGCGACGGGGCAAGCGGCGGACACCCTCGCGCGATCCTCGCCGCAGGCGGTGATCGCGCGCATCGAGGCACAGCGAGCCGTTCTTTATGACGCAATCTGGGATGCAGACTTTCGAGAAAAGCTTTTTCGATTGATGACGAGCGGCGCGACCCTCAAAGGCCGAAGCGGCCACCTCGTCGGAGTCAGCGGCGCGCTGTTGACGGAGGAGCCTAACGACACTGTGCCGGCCTCACAGGTGCTCAATGCCGAGCAGAGCAACTCGTCAATGTTGTTCGAAAATCGGTTCTTCCTGAAGCTCTACCGCAAGTTGGAGGATGGACTGAATCCCGACGTGGAGGTGACGCGTTTTCTGAGCGAGCAACGCCACTTTGCGAACGTCCCCGCGTTCGTCGGGGCGATCGAGTACCGCCGTCCGCGAGCTGAACCCACCGTAGTCGCGCTCCTCCAGACGGCCGCGTCCAACGAAGGTGATGCCTGGACGCTGACGCTCGACGCGGTCGGTCGTTATTTTGAACGGGTGCTGGAACGCAAGAGCGACCTTCAATCCGCCGCCGTTGAATCCGGTCCGTTGCTCGATGAATTGTTCGGCGGGGTTTATCCGGAGAAAGCAAAGTTGATGGGGCAGCGCACGGGCGAAATGCATCTCGCGCTCGCGTCCGACCCAGCGGACGAGAGCTTTGCGCCGGAACCTTTCAACGCCATGGCCCAACGCTCGGTTTATCAATCGATGCGCGCTTCGCTTCGCCGCGCGTTCGCGCTTTTGCAGAAGAAGCTTCCCGATTTGTCCGAAACGTTCCGGACCGAAGCGGCGCAGGTCCTCGCGGCCGAGCAGGAAATTCTCGCCTCGGAACAACAGATCCTCGAACACCACGCCTCAACGAGTAAAATTCGCATTCACGGCGATTACCATCTCGGGCAGCTCCTGAGCACGGGGAAGGATTTCGTCATTCTCGATTTCGAAGGCGAGCCGGCGCGACCGTTAACCGAACGCAAACTGAAGCGCTCGGCGCTGCGTGACGTCACGGGGATGATGCGGTCGTTTCAATACGCTGCCTATGCTGCGCTCTGGCAGCCGGCCATGCGGAGCGAGGATGTGCCCTTCCTCGAACTCTGGGCCGATCGTTGGTATCGGGAGATGAGCAGCGTTTTTTTGCAGAGTTATCTCCAAGCGACGGCCGGCTCAGTTTTCATCCCAAAGAACGAAAGCGATCTGCAGGTAATGCTCCAGGCGTACCTGCTGGACAAAGCGGTTTACGAGGTCGGTTACGAGTTGAATCATCGACCCGATTGGGTGGTGATTCCGATCCGCGGAATCAAACATATCCTGCGGCTTGCCTGAAATGAACATATGGGCCTCAGCGACTGGGAAAAAAGATTGGCAGTTTGCGGATCGCGCGTTTAGAAACGAATCATTACAGGAAACATCATGAACCAACATCTCGACCTTATCGACAGCCAGATCGCGGCAAAACATCTTTTGACCCATCCATTTTATCTCGCCTGGACGCGAGGCGAACTGAGCCGCGAAGCGCTCACCGATTACACCCGGCAGTACCTATCATCACGTCGCGGCGTTCCCGACTTATATCTCGGCGGTGCATGCGCGCTGCGAAGATCAAGCGACGAGAAAAGAGCTGCTCTCGAACTTGATCGACGAGGAAGCCGGTACGCCGAATCATCCTGAGTTGTGGCTGCAATTTGCCGAAGGGCTCGGCGTTTCGAAGGAAGATGTGCAAGTCGCTGAGAAATGGCCTGAGACGCAAAAGCTAATCGAGACGTTCCGAGAGATTTGTTCGAAAGGCACAACGGCCGATGGCATCGGCGCGCTCTACGCGTATGAGAGTCAAATTCCGACCGTCGCGGAATCAAAAATCGCGGGATTAAGAAAGCATTACGGCTTCACCGATCCGAAACATGACGAATATTTTTCTGTGCACATCGAAGCCGATCGGGAGCATTCCGCGGCCGAGCGGGCGATGCTGGCAGGTCACGTCACGAACGAAAACAGCAGCGGCGTGAGCGCTGCTGTCGAACGTGTTCTGGGAGCTCTCTGGGAAATGCTCTCGGGTGTTTGTCGGCGGCACGCGATTGCCTGTTAGCTCAAGGCAGTCAAGAACCGAAGCAAAGCTCTAACGAGATTGGCGGAGGGGTGGGATTCGGCATACCAGCGCCTAACCCGGCGCGCCTCGTTCTCGATCAAAGGGATTTGTCGAGCATTGATCCATCGCGGCCGGGAGGAGTTGAGCAAAGAACTCCTGTTTCGACAGCGATAGGTAGGAAGCTAAATCGTCTGAAGGTTTATCAAAAAGATCGGGGGAATGAACGCGAAGGTACCACTCAAAAAGTCGAAACAATGGTCGTGTATCACTCGTCAACCGGCGGTACACCTCGCAGACCTGCATGATGATAAATTGATTTATATCGGGAGGAAAAAATGAGATTCGTCTGCGTCACTTGACGAATGCTTGAAGAAGTTCGAACTCTGGTTGTAAAGCTTCCGTACCAATTCGCTGTATTCCTTGCGGATGCTAGGCGAAGGATCTCCGAACATTGGCAGTCCATTTCGGGACTTATTGATTACCCGCAGTATCGCGTGCGCGGCCATCGCGAGCGTGTGGATTGAAACCGGATCCGCATCGTCAAACCAGAGTTTTATGGCCGTCTCGATCTGTCGACTGACTACATCGAGCTTGGTGACGGAAATTCTGTTTCCTGCGGTAGCTGTGATATCCAGCCACTTCTGATCACGACTCCTTTTCTTTCTCGTCATGGCAAACGGTCGGTTGGCCGCCATCTCTTTCGACAACGAGGGGCATTGGCGTGGGTCCAAAATATAGCGACGGCTTCAACCGAGCCATCAAATTTGTCCTGCCGCACGAAGAAGGAAGTGAAAGTTCACCGGCTCCTGACCGTTCCCGACCAAATTCGTGTGCGCGGCGGTGTTATTGTAGTCGTCGACAAATTTCCGCGAGTCCCTCCGACGAGCGATCTTCCGTCACAGAATGAGATTTCGATAGCATCGAGACAAGCGGAGGGGGTGGGATTCGAACCCACGAGGGCTTGCGCCCTGCCGGTTTTCAAGACCGGAGCCATCAACCACTCGACCACCCCTCCGAGAAGGTTGAGAACGCCGTAGTCTTAACCTCGACTGCGTGCGGAGCAAGACGGTTGCCCATTCTTTCTCACCGCTGCGAGATGACAACGCCATCGCGAATCTTCCCCCGTGTCGTCGTGCGGAAAATTTAGCACCAAACCCTGATAAGAAGCACGCACTCGGCGAGCCGCCGAATGCGGCACGCGGAGCCGCGTGCGCTCCCCAGATTAATTCATGCCGCAACGCCCGGATTGGATCAACCCGCGTGGCGCGCCGAATGACGAAATCCAAATCAACGACGAATGACCGAAACGCGAATGCAGGACAACCGATCTATTATTAGTCATTTGGTTATTCCCTCGGGCTTCGTCATTCGGATTTCGTCGTTCCCCGTGCTCATTCGGCGCGCAGCGCTTCGATTGGATCGACCCGGGTGGCGCGCCGCGCCGGTAGCCAGCAGGCCACCAGCGCAACCGAGGCGAGCGAAGCAATGGCAATGGCAAGCGCTGGGAAATCGAGCGCGCCGACACCATAAAGCAAACTGCTCAGCGCACGGCTGACTGCGATCGCGCCGAGCAGGCCCAGCCCGATCCCAAGCGAAACGAGCGCGACTCCGTGTCCCAAAACCAAGCGAAAGACATCTCGACGCGCGGCGCCAAGCGCCATGCGAATGCCAAGCTCGCGCGTGCGTTGCGTCACGGTCAAGGCCATCACGCCGTACAATCCCACACTCGCGAGGACAAGCGCGAGCCCGGCAAACGCACCGAGCAACATCATCGTTAGGCGCCGCGCCGCCAGGCTTCCGCCGATATCCTTTTCCATCGTAGAAATGGAAGCAACCGGCTGATCTGGATCGAGTGCGCGGACTTCCTTTTTGATTGCGCTGGCCAGGGCGAGCGGGTCGTCGGATGAGACCTTTACGAGCAGGCTGTTTTCCTCCTGCTGGAGCTGGGCCGCGCAATAATATAACTGTGGCAGGTGCAGTTTCTCAACGTTCTCTTCGCCCGGAGCTTCGTTGCGCGTGCGCGGGACAACACCAACAATGGTCATGGGCGGCGGATTTTCTTCGTTGCTCTGATTGTCATCAAGATGCTGGCCGATTGGATCGACATTCGGAAAGACACGCCTGGCGAACGATTCATCGATGATCACCGATCGCGGGTGACCCGCAATCTCCTCCGGGCCAAACCCTCGCCCGCGAAGAATGGGCATTCCCATGACACGAAAGTAATCCGGGGAGACGGTATTATTCTCCGACTGTTGTCCCTGTCCGGGCTTGGCCGGCGGAGTTCCCGTAACATGAAACGAACTGTCCCATTCGGTATTATCGAACGGAATATTGGATCCAATTGCAGCACTCTCCACCCCTGGCAGACCGCGGACCCGATCCAAGACTTGCGCATAAAACGCTGCGATTTTTTCGGGTTTGTCGTAACGCGCGGTTGGCAGCGCAATGTTCATGGTAAGTATGCCGCGCGGTTCGAATCCGATTGGCTCTCCTTGAGCGCGCCAAAAGCTTTTCAATGTCAATCCCGCGCCAGCGAGGAGAACGACGGCTAGCGCGACCTGCGTAATAACCAGCATCGCACGCGTCCGGTGCCGATGCATTCCGTCGCTACCGCCGCGCATTCCCGCTTCATGCAACGCGTTTGCCAGTGAAGCCATCCGGGAGATTCTCCAAGCTGGCCAGATTCCAACGAGCAAGCCGGACCCGAGCGCAACGCCGGCGGTGAAAAGCAATGCCGTCAGGTCGATGCGTGTTTCGTGGAAACGCGCGACTCTCGGCGGACTCAGCGCGAGAATCGCGTCCAGGCCCCAGATAGCGAGGATGACTCCGAGCGCTGCCCCAATGAGCCCGAGCACGCAACTCTCGGTCAGAAGTTGCCGAGCCAAACGCCAACGGCTTGCGCCCAATGCAGCGCGTATGGCCAGTTCCTTGCTCCGAGCAAGCGCGAGCGCGAGTTGCAGGTTCGCCACGTTCGCGCATGCGATCAGCAAGACGCAACCGACAGCCGCGAGAAGGAGATTGAGGGCGTGGCGATAATCGCCGACTGCCGTTTCCAGCAGACGTTGTGTTTCTACTCTGCGGTTGGTATTCGATTGCGGATATTTTCGCTCGAGATCACGCGCGATATTTTCCATGTCCGCGTTCGCCTGTTTCAGCGTGACTCCTGGTTTCAAGCGGCCGATCGCCGTGAAACCCGGATGATTGTCCCGCTGCAAGATGTTCTCAGCGGCACGCAACTCGGCAAGCGGCACGATGATCTCGGTGTCACGCGGATACCGCAGCGTGCCCGGGAAGACTCCGACAATCTCACGCGGGACCGTATCGACTATCAAGTGTTGCCCGATCGCAGTCGGTGCGCTGCCGAAACGCTCGTGCCAGAGATGCTCGCTGATCATGACAACCCGGGCGCTGCCCGGACGATCGTCGGGTTCCGCAAGATCGCGACCGAGCCGGGGCGAGAGTCCCATGATCGAGAGAAAATTCGACGTCGCGCGCGCGCCACCGACCACGCTCGGTTCGGTTCCGCTACGCGAGGTCGACAAATTATAACTCTCTCGTCGGATCAGTGCGATGTCGGTAAAGCCTCGTTGCGCTTCTCGCCAGTCGAGATAATTCGGATAACTAACCGATCCCCAGGTAAAAGTGTCAGTGCGCTCGCGGAGGACAATCAATCGTTCTGGATCAGGATACGGAAGCGGTCGAAGCAGCACGGCATCGACAACACTAAAGATGGCGGTGTTCGCACCGATACCGAGACCAAGCGCGAGCACCGCGGCGATGGTAAAGCCCGGATGTTGGGCCAGCCGGCGAAACGCGTGACGGAGATCGTTCAGCATATTTTGATTATTAGTTAGGCGTGGAAACTATTCAGCTCGGAGCGCGACCATGGGATCGACGCGGGCGGCGCGTCGAGCCGGAAGCCAGGTGGCAAGAAGCGCCGCGGCCACGAGCAGCATCGGCGCGAGGATGAAGGCGATCGGATCCAGGGCGCCAACCTCGTAAAGCAAACCGCTCACGACTTTGCCGGTCAGGACCGCAAGAAGCAGACCGAGCGCCACGCCGCTGAGGAGCATCACCGCTGTCTCGCGCATGAACATCCATTGCACCATGCCGGGCCGCGCTCCGAGCGCCATCCGGATGCCAATCTCCCGCCGCCGCCGCGCGACCGCGTAGGCTTTCACGCCGTAGATGCCGATCACGGCCAGACCGAGAGCGAGGCCACCGAAGATGGAGAACAACGCTGCTCCCACCCTAACGATCCACAGTTCTATGTTGCCCTCGAGATGTTGTGAGAAGGTCCTGAGCGACAGGATGGGCAGGACCGGATCGACTTCATGCACCGTGCGGCGGACGAGGTCGGCTGCCGCTGTCTCGCCCGCGCGGTTGAGCGCGGCGAATTTGATGATGAAGAAAACGTTGCTCTGGAAGCCGCGAGCGAACGGGAGGTAGAGGGTGCCCGGCAGTTCCTTCTCAAAAATCGCGTTGCGCGTGGCCGGCACGATGCCGACGATCTCGATCGGCTCGTTGCGCTTCAGATCACCGCTCGAATCGTCGCTGACATTGAAACCGCTTCGGCCCTCGCCTTTCACGGGCGCGTCGTCGTGCGCGAGTTGAATCCGCTGTCCAAGCGCGTCTCCCTCGGGCCAGAGTTTCTTCGCGAGGACATCGTCGATAATCGCCACCGCCGGTCCGCCGCGGTCGGTGGCCTCCGCGCTGTTAAAGGCACGGCCGCGCAAGAAACGTAGCCCGACGGTCGAGAAATAATCCGCGCCCACACTGTCCCAGTGGGCATTGAAAGCAAGACCTTCCGCGGCCGTGGCCGGATGGGCACCCGCGGTCGTTGTGATGCCGGCGCGCTGCACTTTCTTGTTCAGCGAAATCATCCCAAAAGGTACCGTGGCCGAGATGCTCGCATGCTCGACCCCGGGCAGGGCCGCGAGTCGCTCCTGCAATTTTTGGTAAATCTCCTGAGCGTGCTTTTGATCGCGACCGCCGAGACTGGCGTCGACTTCGAGAAGGAGGCTGTGGTCCAGCTTTATTCCGGTATCAATCCCGGCGGCTTTGTTCGCGCCGCGAATGAAAAGCGCGGCAGCGGTGAGAAGGGCGAGCGAGAAAGCGATCTGCGCAACGACGAGTGGACTGCGCGGGAGAAACTTCCAGCGTCGCCTAACGATATCCTCGGCGGCATTCTCTTTCAAGTCACCGACCACCAGACCGCACGAGAGTTTGAGCGCCGGCCCGAGAGCGAAGCAGATCGTGCCGATCATGCAAAAAACAAGAGTCGCGCCTAACAACGCCGGGTTGGGTCTGCTCTGCCAGACCAGATCGAACGGCATCATGTGGCCGAGCGAGGCGAAAAGGAGATCGGAGGACCAGACTCCAAGGAGAACCCCGAGGGCGCCGCCACAAAGCGCAAGGACAAAACCTTCGATGAGGAGCTGGCGCACGATCCGTGCTCGGCTCCCGCCGAGCGCCTGCCGAATGGCGATTTCCTTCCGCCTTGCCGTCCCGCGGGCCAGGAGCATGTTCGCGAGGTTGAGGCAGGCGACCAAAAGGACGACAAGCGACATGCCGAGAAGGAGCGGTGCGATTTTGATCATCCCACCGTCTTCGGGTGGATTCGTGCTGGTCGAGAAGCGCGAGACCGGTGTCGTCATGAAGGTCTGGTTCTTTTGCTCGACCGGAAAGGCCCTTTCCAGGTTGACCGCGAGCGCCTTCAAGATAGGCAGCGCCGCGGTCGCGGTCATCCCGGGCTTGAAACGTCCGATGAGCAGTAATTGAGTGCCGGAACGGTCGCCTAACGAACGTCGATTTTCCTGCTCGAAATCGTTGGCCACCTGATCGTAAACGCCGAGCGGAAGCCAGACTTCCGGGGAGATGATCTGCATCGTTCCGGTAAATCCTTCCGGCATGATTCCGACGATCGTGAACGGCCGGCCGTTGATCACCATTTTCGAACCGAGGAGAGCCGGATCGAAGTCCTGTTTCTTCCAATACTTGTGACTAACGATCGCCACCGGCGTCCCGCGACCGGGCGTTTCTTCCTCGGGCAAAAAGGCCCTGCCCTGTGAAGGAGAATGACCGAGAACGGCGAAATAATTCGAGCTCACGACGTCGGCGAAGGCCCGTCTCGTGTTGCCTTTTTCGCCGAGACCGACCAACGCGAGATTGTGCGCACAGAGGCCGGAAAAGACCGTGCTTTGCTCCTGAATATCACGATAGGTCGGGTAGGAAAATCCCCGGAAAGTCTTCGGGTTCTTCGCATCCTGGGAAAAAACCTGAACCATCTCGGCCGGCCGAGTGTAAGCGGGCGGCTCGAAAAAGAGCGTATGAATGAGGCTGAAGATGGCGGTATTGACGCCGATGCCGAGGCCGAGCGTGAGCACCGCGATGAGACTAAATCCCGGCGACTTGATCAGAAGCCGAAAAGCGTAACGAAGGTCGTTTAACATATTGGTTTTTGGTTTGTTGGTGGAGATGCAGACATTGGTTTGAGCTTCCTGCCTAACGGTTATTCTGTGCGCAGTGCTTCGATGGGATTGACTTTGGTGGCACGGTGCGCTGGAAGCAGACATGCGATGAGGGCGATAGCGGCGAGAAGCAGCGTCATGACCGCGAGAGTGAGCGGATCGTGCGCGCTGGTCTGAAACAAGATCGAGCCCAGGGCGCGCGAGGCGAGGAGTGTCACACCCAGACCTATGAGCAGGCCGAGGCCGATAAGTTTCCCGCCGCGTCCAAGGATAAGCCGCAGCACATCGCGCGATTGTGCGCCCAGCGCCATGCGAATGCCGATTTCCCCCGTGCGCTGCACTACGCTGTAAGCCATCACGCCATAGATTCCGACGGCGGCTATCACGAGAGCAACGAGCGAGAATACAGTCAGCAGAAGCATCGCGAACCGCTGCTTCGCAATTTTCTCGCCCAGAATTTCCTCCAACGGACGGATGGCGCCAATCGGTTGATCTTTGTCGACGGAGTAAACGGCTGGACGCAATGCACCGAGAAGCGCGGCAGGCGAGCCTTGTGTTCGAAGAACGACGTTGAGTGAATCGAAGGGTACTTGCGCGAATGGCTCGTACGACTGGCTGGTGGTGGCTTTGTCCACGCCATACTGCTTGACGTCGGCGACGATACCTACGATTTCGCGCCACGCATCGGGACCGTTGGTGATGTTGATGCGTTTGCCAATCGGATCTTCGTTAGGGAAAAACTGGTGAGCGAGTGTTTCATTGATAATAGCAACGCGCGGTGCCTTGGCGTCGTCCTGCGCGGTAAAAAGGCGGCCGCGAATAAGCCGGATGCCCATGGCGCGGAAATAATCAGGAGTAACGGCGTAGTAGTTTGTGTTTGGTAGATCGCTCGGCGCGATAGCCGGCCTGCCCTCGATGTTGAAGCCGAGGACCCAATCGCCGAGGAGCGGAAGTGCATGCGTCAGGCCCACGGCCTGCACTCCGGGAAGGGTGCGCAGGCGCGCAAGAAGTGCGTCGACAAATGCAACCTGCTGCTCGGGTTTCGCATATTTTTTCTCGGGCAGCGCAAGGCGAAGGACGGTTGCGTTTTCCGGGATAAAGCCGGGATCAACATGCGTGAGCTGCATGAAACTGCGGCCGAGTAAACCTGCGCCGCCGAGGAGCACGAGTGCAAATGCCACTTCCGTAACAACCAGAGCGGCCCGCAACCGCCCGCGAGCATCAGTCGATCCGCGCGCTCCCTGCTTGAGGGCTTCGTTCACGTCGGTGTGCGCAGCGAGCAGCGCGGGCGCGATACCAAAGACGATGCCGGTCACAAGACTCAGCGCGAGAGAAAACAGAAGCACGGCGCCGTTGAGATGGATCTCGTTCGTGCGCGGGAGGGTGGAAGGCGCCATGGACAGAAGCAAATCGAGGCCCCAACGCGCCAGCAACAGACCGGCCAGGCCGCCGAAAACCGCCAGCAATACGCTCTCGGTCAGCAATTGCCTAACGAGGCGAGCACGACTGGCGCCCAACGCAGCTCGAATGGAAATCTCACGGTGTCGCGCCGTCGCGCGCGCGAGCAGAAGATTCGCGATGTTCGCGCAAGCGATGAACAGGACGCAGCCGACCGCGCCGAGAAGAGTGTAAAGCACGACGCGCACATCGCGGACGCTGTAATCGAGGACCGGCATGAGGAGAATCCCCCAGCCTTTGTTCGAGTCGGGATATTGTTTTGCCAGTTGCGCGGCCAGAACTTCCAGCTCCGCTCTGGCTTGCTCGACAGTGACGCCCGGCCGCAGCCGGCCGATGACATTCAGATAATGCGCACCGCGGGCGGCGGCGTTGGTTTCATCGGGCTTGAATCCCATCGGCATCCAGACGTCGACCTTACTCGCCTGGCCAAAATCGGACGGTGCGACACCGATCACGGTGTACGGTTCGCCGTTCAGTTGAATCGAACGACCGATGACCTTCGCGTCGCCGCCGAAGACGCGCTGCCAAAAAGGATGACTCAGAACGACAACGTGATTCTTTCCAACAGCATCTTCCTCGGGCAGAAACGTCCGGCCGAGGACCGGTTTAACGGCGAAAACATCGAAGTAATGCGCGGTCGCTTTCACCCCAACAAGCCGCTGCGGCTCGCCCTCACCGGTAAGATTGACTTGGGAGCCCCCGTAGGCAGCGAGATAGGAATACGATTTCGTCTGCTTCTCCCAATCGAGGTAGTTAGGCGGTGAAACGGAAAATTCGGGGAACTCCGGTAATTGCGTTTCCCGGATGACGACGATCCGATCGGGCTGCGGATAGTCGAGCGGGCGGAGCAGCACGCCATTAACAACGGAGAAAATTGCTGCGCAGGCTCCGATACCAAGCGCAAGAGTGACAATGGCGACAGCAGTGAAGCCGGGAGATTTTATCAACTGACGGAGAGCGTAACGGAGGTCGTTTAGCATGGGGAATTTCCTTGTTGTTCTTGCCTAACTAATCAGTGCGTAGCGCTTCGATGGGATTCACCTGGCTCGCCCGCCGCGCCGGAATCAAACAGGCGAAGAGCGCGACCGCGGCGAGCAGGATGCTGGTGACGCTGAGAAGCGTCGGACTGTGGGCGGAGACTTGATAAAGCTGCGACGAAAGCAAACGGCCGAGACCGAGCGCCGCGCCGATGCCGAGGACCAAACCGACGAAAACCGGTTGCATACCTTGTCTGATGACCAGCTGCAACACGTCCAGGCTTTGCGCGCCCAGCGCCATGCGGATCCCGATTTCGCCTGTCCGCTGCTCGACCGTATATGCGACGGCGCCATAAATGCCAACGATCGCTAACAGCAATGCGATGCCCGCAAACACACCCAATAACGACATCGTCAATCGCTCCTGGCCTAACGAAGCTGTAACAACCGCGTCCAGCGTGCCCGGCTGGAGGATGGGAAGGCCGCCATCGATCCTGTTTAGCGCCGCGCGGACGATTCCAGCGGTAGCTGCGGGTTCGGTCGCGCTGCGCGCTGTGAGAATGAAAAAGGGAGCACTCCGTTGCGACCACGGCCGATAGAATTCAATTTCGTTGGCTTTCGCCAGTTGCAGCGAGCGGACGTCGCCCACGACGCCGATTACCTCCGCTGCCAATCCGTTGCCGTTGTCAGTGCCGAAAAGGATCTGGTGACCGAGCGGATTTTCTCCAGGGAAGAGTTTCTGTGCGGTCGCCCGGCTGAGCACCACGACCTGCGGCTTGTCGATTCCATCGCGCTCGTCAAAATCGCGGCCAGCGATCAGTGGAATGCCCAGCGTTCGAAAATACCCTGGCGAGACGCTCCGCGTGAGCCCGAGCGGCCGCTGACTAACCGGCAGCGGATTCCTATCAGTGCGAGCGAAAGGCGAGGCAGAGCTGGCGCCGCTAAGCGGAGCGCTGTCTGCGACCGAGATCGCCTCGATCCCCGGACCTGTTTGCAGTTCACTCAGCAGACGTTTCACAAAACGAACGTGCGCGGCGGGATCCGGATATTTGGCCGGCGGCAAACCTACGCCACCGATCCAAACGTGGTCGGAGCGAAATCCTAATTCCTGCCGACTGAGCCGAACAAAACTCGAAATCAACATCGACGCACCCACGAGCAAAACGACGGAAAGACCCACTTGTGCCGCCACCAATCCGCGGCGAAACCGTTGCTGACCAAGGCTGCCGGCGACGGCGCGACCGCCATCTTTCAAGCCCTCGATGAGGTCTGCGCGAGAGCTTTGCCAGGCAGGATAAATGCCCATCAGAAACCCCGTGAGCAACGAGAGCGCAAGTGCGAAGACGAGTACCGGCCACTGCAAGGTAACGCCGCTCTCGAACGGCAAATTATCTCCGGCGAGTTTTGGAATGATCGATACCGTCCAGAGCGCCAGGCAAAGACCAACGATCCCGGCGAATGCACTCACCAGCGTGCTCTCCAGCACAAACAGTCGCACAATGCTGGAACGCGACGCGCCCAACGCCATGCGCAAAGCGATCTCGCGACGGCGTCCGATAAACCGGACGAGGAGGAGATTCGCGACGTTGCTGCAGGCGATCAGAAGCACAGCGCCGACGGCGGCGAGCAAGGTAAGAAATGCCGGACGCAAATTCCCAGTTACGTCTTCCTGGGCCGCGACCAATACCGACGTCCAGGAATTGTCGGCCGTTTCAGGATGCTGCTGACGATAGCTTTGTTCGAGAGCCGGCATGGCAGCCTGAGCCTGGCGAATCGTAACCCCCGCCTTTAGCCGGCCGATGCAACGCATGAAACTTACGCCGCGCATGAGCCTCTCCTGGCTCAGGCCCGGGAACTCGAACGGTTTGACTGTGTAGACTTCAGAGTCGCGGCCAAACCATGAGATGGGGAGATCCGGCAACACTCCGATGATCGTAGTGGCGACGCCGTTCAGAGTGATGCTGCGACCGAGCACTAACGGATCAGAATGCAAACGCTTGCGCCAGAATGTTGCTGTAACCAGCGCGACGTCGGCTTTCATTTCTTCGCGCCGTAAGAAATTGCGACCGCGGATCGGATGGATTCCGAGCAGGTCAAAATAATTGGCAGTAACGTTCGCCCCGAGCAGTTGAATCGGGTCGCCCATCCCAGTCATGATGTATCCCGTGCCAGCGTCTGCGGCGACATTGGAAAACACATTCTGTCCATCGCGATAGTGCCAGAATTTCGGGACGGAAAACGGCAGTTTTCTTAAATCGCGCTCTTTCGCTTCGCCGTAGATTCGCGCGATGCGATCTGGTTCGGAAAAGGGCAGGCCGCGCAGGAAAAGATCATGCACCAGGCTGAAGATGGCGGTGTTCATCCCGATCCCGAGCGCGAGCGTGAGCACGGCAAGAGTGGTGAATCCGGGCGATTTCCGAAGTTGACCAAGAGCGAAGCGGAGATCGTTCATTAGGCGGTTTTCATTCACCTCGAAGCGTTACGATCGGATCTACTCGCGACGCACGGCGCGCGGGGATGCAGCAGGCAAGGAAGGCCACGCTGGTGAGCAGAAAGGAAACGCCGATCAGCGTCAGCGGGTCGGTCGGACCAACGCCGAAAAGCAGATTTGCGATGATCCGCGTGAGCGCGAGCGAGGCCACCAAACCGAGCGCGACGCCAATCCCGGCCAGCACCATTCCCTCTGTCGCGACCAATTTGAGCACATCGGTTTTCTGCGCGCCCAGAGCCATGCGGATACCGATCTCTTTGTTTCGCTGCGTGACGAAATACGCCATGACGCCGTAGATCCCGACCGCCGCCAAGATCATCGCAAGAGCGGAGAAAACGCTTAGCAGGCGCATAACGAACCGGCTTTGGGAAACACTCTCGGACAGCCGCTGTTCCATCGTCATGATCCCGAAGACCGGCTGATCCTTGTCCAAGGCCAGCACCTGCTCGCGGATGGCTGAGATCATGCTCGAAGGTTCTGCCGTGGTCCGCACGACCAGGGTCATGAAATTGCGCGGGGACTGCAGGTACGGCTCGAAGAGCCCGGGCTTTGCCTCGGCGTCGAGGCTGAGGTGTTTCACATTACCGACCACGCCGACGATTTCCGACCAGACGATTTTGCCGTCAGTTTCCAAACCGAGGCGTTTGCCGAGGGCATGCTCGCCGGGGAAAAAACGGCGCGCCAAGGCCTCGTTAACCACAATGACCGCCGGCGCGTCGGCACGATCTCGTTTCGTAAACGCGCGTCCCTCGAGGAGCGGGATACGCATGGCCTGGAAATAACCGGGAGTCGCCAAGCGCTCACCGACTTGGGCGCGTTCCGCCGGCGGAGCGATCGGCTGGCCTTCGATCAAAACACCCGTGGTCTCATCGCTTTCGCTCATCGGCAACGGATCGATGCCGCCGGCGGACTCGACTCCCGGCAACCTCCCGACTCGTTGCAGCAGCTGACCAAAAAAGATGTTTGCCTGCTGGCTATGCTGGTACTTCTGCCCTCGCACAGCGATGTTGAGCGTAAGAAGATTCTTCGCGTCGAATCCTGGGTTCACCTGGAGCAAGCCGCGTGAACTCCGAATCATCAAACCGGCGCCGACCAGCAGGAGAAGCGCGAGAGCGGTTTCCGTAATCACGAGCAGGCGGCTCAAGCGACTGCGTCCTGATCCGGCCGATGTGCGGCCGCTTTCCTGCAGGGTGCTGTTCAAATCGAGCCGCGAGGCGTGGAGCGCGGGAGCGAGGCCGAAAAGGATGCCGGTCAAAAGAAGGATTCCGAAATTCCAAACGATCACCGGACCGTGGAGGCCAATCTCGCTCAAGCGCGGCAAATAGGCTGGAGCCAGCGTGCGCAAGAATTCGATGCCCCAGCTCGCCAGGAGGAGGCCAAACAATCCGCCCAGAATCGAAAAGATCACAGCCTCGGCCAGCAATTGCCTAACGAGCCGGGCGCGTCCGGCGCCCAGGGCCAAACGCAGCGCGATCTCTTTCTGACGGCCGCTCAGCCGCGCCAGCATGAGATTGGCGACATTCGCGCAGGCGATCAAAAGCACGAACCCGACGGCGGCAAAGAGCACATAAAGGTAAGGCTGCACCCGGCCGACCAATTGCTGGTGCAGCCGGATGAGATTGACTCCGGAGGCCGCGTTCGTGTCGGGATATCGCTCGCGCAATTGCCGCGCGATGACATTCATTCCCGCCTGAGCCTGCTCGAGCGAGACGCCATCTTTGAGCCGTCCGATCACATAAAGATAATGGGCGATCCGATCGTTATCTTCCGAGTCGTGACGGAGTGGGCTCCACATGTCCATCTGCAGACTCGGAGGAAACTGCACCGCGAAACCTGGCGGCATCACTCCCACGATCGTGATCGGTTCGCCGTTGAACGTGCGCGTGCTGCCAATCAGCGCCGTATCGCCCCCGAATCGACGCTGCCATAATCCGTAGCTGATGATCGCGACCCGGGGTGCGTCTGCTTTCTCTTCCTCTGCCGCGAAGACGCGCCCCAACGCCGGCTGCACACCGAGAGTTTGGAAAAAATTGGAACTGACCAGCGCACCCTGAATTCTCTCCGGTTGAGAAACGCCGATCAGATTGAAATTAGCGTAAGTGATAGCATCGATCTGCTCGAAGACCTGATTCTGCGCGCGCCAATCGTAGAAATTTCCCTTCGCCACTTCATTGCGAAGATTCGTCGCGGCGCCGGATTGCTCGTTAGTCTCCCAGATCGCGACCAATCGAGATGGGTCTTTGAAGGCCAAAGGCCGTAACAGCACCGCGTCAACTACGCTGAAGATTGCGGTGTTTGCGCCAATCCCGAGCGCTAGCGTGAGAACAGCGACAAACGTGAATCCCGGAGACTTCCGAATCTGGCGAAGGGCGAAGTGAAGGTCGTTCATCTCCCATTACTCCGCTCGTAAAGTGATCATCGGGTTGGTCTGCGATGCTCGCCGTGCAGGAATCCAGCAGGCGAGAATAGCCGCAAGCGTCAGAACAAAGCTGACCGCGACATAGATCGCCGGATCGATTGCCTTTATCTCGAAAAGAAAGCTTCTTAAAAAACGCGAGGAGATGATCGCTCCCGCAAGACCCATCGTTAGGCCAGATGACGAGCAATCGCAAACCCTGGCCAAAGATGAGCGTTCCGATATCGCGCTGCTGCGCGCCGACCGCGAGTCGGACGCCGATCTCGCGCTTTCGCCGCAGGACGCTGTAGGAAATCACGCCGTAGAGTCCGATCGTAGCGAGAACGAGCGCGAGTCCGGCGAAAATCAGCGAGCAGGAAAGTGAGAAGCCGTGGTGCCGCCCAGGTTTCCCCGAGGCGGTCCATCATGCTGCGAACGTCGAAGACGGGCTGTGTCGGATCGATCGAGGCAACGATTTCGCGGATCGATTTTTCCAGCGTCCCCTGGCCGACAGCGGACCGCACGAGCAGGACCAGATTACTTCGTTGCACCTGAGCCTGGGAAAAATAAAGCGCCGGCAGAGCGGTCGGATCGTCGAAACCGCGAAATTGGATGCGCCCGACGACGCCGACGATTTCGAACCAGCGCTTTTCCACCCGGTCGCCATCCGGGCCGGAGGAGAGTTTTTTGCCTAACGGATCTTCGCCATGGAAGAATTGTTCCGCCAATCTTTGATCGATCACGACCGCGAGCGGCGCGTTCTCTGTGTCGCGACGGTCGAGAGTTCGTCCGCGAATAATGGGCGCCTTCAGGGTTGCGAAGTAATCCGGCGCGACAACTTCGCTGTCCGCATCAGGTTGGTCCGAAGGCGCCGGCGTGCCGATTCCTTCGCGGAAGAAACTACTCTGCCAGCCACTCAGTTGTGGGGGATTGGTCCCGATCGTTGCGCTCGACACCCCTGGCAGGGCGCGCACTTTTGCGAGGAGGGCGTCGGAAAAATTCCGCACCTTCGCCGCGGTGTTGTACTGGGCAAAAGCGAGATCAATTCGGGCCGTGAGCAGATTTCCTGGATCGTAGCCGAGCGCGAGCGACTGCGTGCGCGCGAAGCTTTTCATAACCAGCGCCGCGGAACTGAGGAGAACAAGGGTGAGCGCGATCTCAGCAATGACGAGCCAGTCGCGTGACCGGCGCGCGGCGCGCGAATCCGACGCCTGGACCGAGCCGGATTTCAACGCCAATTGCACATTCGTCCGCGACGCGCCCCAGGCGGGCCACAAACCGAAAAGAACACTCGTTAAGGCAGCGAGCGCGAAAGTGAAGCCGAGGACGCGCGCGTCGAAGGTGACTTCGTGGAACCGAGCCACGTCGGTGGGTCCAAGCGCTACGATGGCGTCGCGACTCCAGAGCGCAAGGAGATAACCGACCGCGCCGCCAAGCGCGGCGATCATCCCGCTTTCGATGAGAAGTTGCCTAACGATGCGAGCGCTTGACGCGCCGACCGCGGCGCGGATGGCAAACTCGCGCGCGCGAGCCGCGCCGCGGGCGGCGAAAAGATTGGCCAGATTCGCGCAGGCGATGAGCAAGACCAAACCGACGGCTCCGAGCAGAAGCGTGAGACTTTTGCGATAATCGCCAACCAGATTTTCGAGGAGCGGTTTCACCACCGCGGTCACGCCGGCGTTGGTCTCGGCATATTGCCTGGCAAGACGCGCGCTCAGCGCTGTCATCTCGGTACGCGCTTGTTCCACCGTCGCGCTCGGTTTCAACCTTCCCCAACCGTACATGAGCGGATGATTGGCACGGCTCATCCAGGCGGGATTGTCACTTCGGCGCATGATCGGAAACCACGCATCGGTCCCCTGCGGCGAGGCCATGGCTGGCGGCATAACGCCGATGACAGTGGCCGGGTTCGCATCAAACGTAATCGAGCGACCAAGCACATGAGGATCGCGTTGAAACGCGCGCTGCCAGAGTCGATCGCTGATGACGATGAGCTGCGGACCGCCGACGCGGTCCTCCGCTTCCGTAAACGTGCGGCCGAGTTCCGCGGAGAGGCCGATCACCTTGAAAAAGTTGGCGGTCACATAAGCCGCGCCGATGCGCTCGGGCTCGCGCCCCGGGACGCCACTAAGATTGCGCGAGTCGGCGCGAGAAACAGCCAGGTTTTCGAAGACCGTATTGTCGCGGCGCCAATCGAGATAATCTGGAAACGCGATCGAAGATTCCTGGACTCCATTGGCCTCGAACAAGGCCATGATTCGGTCCGCCTCCGGATACGGCAGGGGACGCAGAAGCACCGCGTGGATGATGCTAAAGATCGCGGTGTTCGCGCCGATGCCAAGGGCTAGCGTGAGCACGGCGATGAAAGTGAAGCCAGGCGATTTGCGGAGCTGGCGGAGTGCAAAGCGAATATTGTTCATCTCAGCTCTTTCATTCCGCCCTGAGCGCGATCATGGGGTCGACTTTGGTGGCGCGACGCGCGGGGATGAGGCAGGCGACCAATGACACCGCGCTCATGACGAGCGCCGTGCCGAGAAGAGTGGCGATCGGCAGCGTGGGCACGTCGAAGAGAACGCTCTGCATCGCTCTTCCCGCCAGCCACGCGCCGATCAAACCGAGGATGGTTCCGGCAGTGAGAAGGCGCAGGCCTAACGACAGGAATTGCGCTCCGATCTGGCGCGTTTGGGCGCCAAGCGCCATGCGAATGCCGATCTCGCGCCGGCGTTGCGCGACCGCGTAACTCAGCACGCCGTAAGTTCCAATCGCCGCCAGAAGCAGCGCGACACTGGCGAAAATTCCGGCGAGCAGCGCAGGCGAACGCCGCGCGATTAGGCTGTCGCGATCCGCGTATCCATGGAGCGGACATCATCGATCGCCAGCTCCGGATCGGTCGCGCGCACCAGTTTACGCAGCGTCTCGGCGAACGCTTCCGGACGCTGGCTCGTGCGCGTCGCGACGAAGATGTTGGCCGTGCCTCGATAGAGGAAAGGCAGGTAAACCGCTCCCTGCCCTTGCGGCTCCGTGAGCTCCGCTTGTTTTACCGCGCCGACGACTCCGACAATGGTGAACAGTTTCGCGTCGTCCGAATCGCTGCCCTGATAGACGCGTTGACCGAGCGCGCCGCCCTTGGGCCAGTAACGCCGGGCGAAGTCTTCGTCCACGACACAGACGCGTTCTGAGCGGTGAGAATCCGCTGAGGTAAGAAACCGTCCTTCGCGCAATGGAATGCCGAGAGCCGAGAAGTAATCGCCGGTAACGCCAAAGGAATAATGACCCTGCACTGATTCACCCGGCTGCGGCACATATCCCTTGGGCCCGGACGCGGTTTTGCCGTTATCTCCGCTCAGCGGCACGCTCGTGATCGTTCCGACCGCGGCGACTCCCGGTTGCTGACCGATTGCTTCCAGCAAGCGATCGAGCAGAGCAACGCGTGCCGGGCCGGTCGGATAATTTCCCCATGGGAGCGTGAACTGCCCGGTGAGAACGTGATCGGCGCGAAATCCGGGAGAAACGGCCATCACCTTTTTCAGGCTCAGCCCAAGCAGTGCCGCACCCGTGAGTAAAACAAAAGCGAGCGCGATCTGCGCGACGATAAATCCGTGGCGCAAGCGTTGCGCGGCGCTACTGATCGTGCCAGTGCGCGATTCCGATTGGAGCGCATTCGCACAGATGGCTGCTCAGGTTAAACCACGCGATCGGCACCGCGATGACGACTCCGAGTAGAATGGCGCCAGCCAGGCCGATCACCGCGAGCCAGCCATCGAATGCGATGTGGGCCCCGAGCGGCAATCGTTCCGCGCCGAGAATTTCGAGCAGGCGAATTCCCCAGGCGCCCACCACCAGGCCGAGCAATCCGCCAGCGAAAGTGAGCAGGACAGTCTCAACCATCACTTGCTTCACCACATGCCGGCGGCCCGCGCCCATCGATTGGCGGATGGCCATTTCTTTCGCACGTCCGCTCGCGCGAATCAGAAGCAGATTGACCAGGTTCACCGCACCAATGAGCAGGAGGAAAAACACGCCGCCCTGCATCAACAAGAGCGTCGGACGGATGGCGCGCACGTGATCCGCGTGGAGCGGAAGCACCAGCGAGCGAAAGCCAGCCTCAGCCATCATTTTCGCTTCGGGGTTATCTTTCTCGACCGCGGCATTGTGCGCATCGATTTGGGATTGCGCTTCGGCGATGGTGACCCCGGGCTTCAAGCGCGCGATCATGTGAGTGCCGCCGCCGCCGGAATGGCGCTCCTTCGGGCCGCGTTGCGACAACTCGGACGTGAGCGGCAGGAAAAGCCGCGCTTCCGAGGAGAGGAAGCGAAAATCAGGAGGCAATACGCCGACGATTTTTCTTTGCACTCCGTTCACGCGGATTTCCCGGCCGAGGACGTTGGGATCAGAACTAAGGCGCTGGCGCCAGTAGGCGTCGGTCAAGATAACCACTCCGTTGTTTTCCACCGGCGTGATCGTTTCCGATTCGTTGAAGCTGCGACCCATCACCGGGCCGACGCCAAGCGTCGTGAAAGCTTCCGGCGTGATGCGTATGATCTCTTCCTGTTGGGTCGCACCGGAGTTACCGACGATTTCGTTGCTGTAGCGAAAGATGGAAAGACTCGAGAAGGCCGGGATATGGCCGCGCCGCTCGTAGTAATTGGTAATCGACGAACCGTCGCGCTCGACTCCGGCTTTCGGATAGGTGTTGAAGATCGTGACCAGCCGATCGGATTGCGGAAATGGAAGCGGACGAAGCAGAATGGAATCGATCACCGCGAAAATCGCGAGGTTCGCCCCGAGACAGATCGCGATCGTGGCGAGCGCGGTGAGCGTGAAGGCCGGAGCTTTGCGAAGCTGGCGAAGGGCAAAGCGAAGGTTGTTCATATCGGCGTTCTCATTCGGCTCTTAGAGCGACCACGGGATCGACTTTCATGGCGCGGCGCGCGGGGATGTAACTGGCGAGCAGGGCTGCGCCGCCAAGAAGCGCAATGACGACCGCATAAATCGAGAGGTCGTTCGCGCCGACGCCGTAAAGCAACGTCGCCATCACCCGGGTCACGGCGAGAGCGACGAGGAATCCGACAACGATCCCGATCGCCACCAGGATCATGCTTTGGCACAGGACCATTCCGAGCATCTGGGTTCGTCGCGCCCCAAGCGCCATTCGGATCCCGATCTCGCGCGTTCGCTGGCTGACGCTGTAAGCGATCACGCCATAAATGCCGATGACCGCGAGCACCATCGCAACTCCCGCAAAAATCGCGAGAAGCATCATGTTGAAACGCGGCTGTGCGAGTTGCGTGGTGATGAAGTTCGTCATCGGCTCCAGCGTCGGAACAAACACATCCTTGCCGACTTCGTGCACAGCGCGTTTCACCTCGGCGTTCAATCCAAGCAGCTCAGTGGATGCGACTCGCAGAACGATGTCCAAGGTCCGGCTTGGATCCTGCAAAAACGGCAGGTAGATCTCCGGTCCGGGCGGCACAGCCAACGAGTCGTGCCGCGAATTACCGACGACGCCCACCACCTCGCAGAGCAACGGCGTATCCTCGGGGCGATCGATCGTGACCTGTTGACCGATCGGATCGCGACCTGGAAAATGCCTGCGGGCGAACGCTGCATTGATCATGACGACCAAGGCCGAGGCATGGGTGTCGACGCGAGTAAAGGCGCGTCCTCGCAGGAGCGGAATTTTCATTGTCTGGAAGTAATCCGGCGTCACGTCAAGGCAGCTCGCGCTGGGATGACTGCCGCGCGGCAACGGGGGTGCGCCGCTGACCATGAACGATTTGGTCCAGCTGCTGCCACCCAATGGCAGTGGATTCGCTGCCCCGGCCGATTCTACTCCCGGAATGGCGGAAATCTTTTCCATGATCGCGTCAAAGGCGCGGATCTGCTGATCCAGTTCCGGGTAACGCACCCGGGGCAGACTGAGTTGCAGGGTTACCAGCCGTTGCGAATCGAAGCCGGGATTCGTGGCGCGAAGATTGAGGAAACTCTTAATGAGCAGCCCGGCGCCCGTGAGCAGCAGAAGTGAAACTGAAATTTGGGAGATGACGAGAAAAGCGCGCAGCCGGTGAGTCTGCGAGCCGCCGGTAGATCCTTGGGCACCTCGCTGGAGACATTCATTCACGTTCGGTCGCGAAACTTGCAGCGCCGGAATAAGCCCAAAGAGAACCGTACTGCCGATGGCAAGCGCAAAGGTGAAAAGGCCGACCTTCAGATCGACCTCGATCGACGCCAGGATGCGGGAGTGTCTGCGAAACGGCTGCACCGAGAAGATCGACACTCCACCAAGCCAGGAACAAACCCGCCGTGCCTCCTAGCAAGGCAAGCAGGAGACTCTCACAAAGTAATTGGCGAATGACTAGGATGCGACTCGCGCCGAGAGCAGTTCGGATCGCAATCTCACGGCTGCGCGAGGCGGCTCGGGCGAGAAGAAGATTGGCCACATTCGCGCAGGCCAGGAGAAGCACCAGCGCAACGGCGCCGAGCAGAATGATCAACGCCGGGCGCACCTCGCCGACGATGTCGGAATGCAAGCTGACCACGATCTGGTGCGGCTCAAAGTTCGTATCGGGATATTGCAACGCGAGCCGGCGCGCGATTGCGTTTAGTTCTGTCTCGGCCGCAGCAATCGACGAACCCGGTGCCAATCGTCCGACAAGGTCGTAAGAATGACTGCCGCGGCGGGCGACTTCCGTCGTGATGATCGGCTCGAGCGGCATCAAAAAATCGTTCGCCGAATCCTGGGCGGGGAAACGCCAACCGGCCGGCATCACGCCGATGATTGTGTAGACGTGCGACGTCAGCCTGACCTGCCGGCCGACGATTTTAGGATCGGCCGCGAACGCGCGCTGCCAGCCTTCATAAGTCAGGACAACAACCCGCGCATCGACGTTGTCCTCCGCGCGCGTGTAACGGCGGCCAAGAAACGGCGATACTCGGAGGACATCGAAAATATCGGACGTAACCGCGACGCCCTGGAGCACGGGCGTCTCTTCATTTTCGGCCAGGACCGTGTCGATCCGCGAAAAAGCCGCCAGATGCTGGAGCGTCTTCGATTGCTCTCGGAAATCGACGTAATTCGGATACGAATCGACATCGCGATCTCCACCCTGGGGCGGCACGATTCTCCAGACCATGACCAACTGATCCGGGTCCGGGAACGGCAACGGCCGCAAGAGGACTGCATCGACGACACTGAAGATGGCGCTGTTCGCGCCGATCCCGAGCGCAAGGGTGAGGACAGCGACAAAGGTGAAGCCAGGCGACTTGAGCAATTGGCGAAGGGCAAAGCGGAAATCATTCATAACGGAGGGCGATAATCGGGTTGATTCGCGTGGCTCTGTGAGCGGGCACGTAGCTGGCGAGGAGCGCAATCCCGAGCAACAGCCCGGTGACGCCGGCATAGGTGGTGGGATCGGTCGTCGTCACGCCGTAGAGAAAACCCGTGAGCAATCGCGACGCCGCCCACGCGCCGCCCACGCCGATCGCGATCCCAGTGCTAGCGAGAGCGAAGCCGTAAGCGAGAACGAGTTTGAGAACATCCCCTCGCTGCGCCCCGAGCGCGATGCGCACGCCGATCTCATGTGTGCGTTGCATAACGAGATAAGCGATCACGCCGTAGAGCCCGACCGCGGCGAGAATGAGCGCGACTGAAGCGAAAACGCCGATGAGCAAGGCATTGAAACGTCGCTCGCTGAGCGACTCGGACATGACTTCCGTCATCGAACGGATCTTGGCCACCGGGATGAGAGGATCGACTTTCCAGACAGCCTGTTTGAGTTCCGCAATCAGCGCGACCGACTCCGGCGGTTCCTGAGTTCGCACCACGATCTCGCTCCAGCGTTTCCAAGCTTGCACCGACTGCGCGTAAGGCGTGTAAATAGCGGGCTCTTCCGGTTGCGCGAGACCGAAGTGATGGACGTCGCCGACTACGCCGACGATCGTGATCCAGACCACCTCCTCCAGGCGCGCCCAGCGAATCCGCGCCCCGATCGGATCGGCCCCGTGGAAATACCGGCGCGCCATACTTTCGTTGATCACTCCGACGGGAGGCGTGTCCGCCCGATCGTCGCGCGTCAGCAAACGGCCGCGTTGCAAAGGGATGCCGAGGACCTTGAAATAGTCGCCCGCCACGGATCGGGTATAGAGTTCCGGTTCTTCGCCCACGACGAGCGGTGGGCGGCCGGCGATGATGAAGTTGTGCGACAAGGCGCTCCCGCCGAGCGGCAGTTCGCTGATCATGGCCGCGTGGACGCCGGGGAGCCGGTTCATGTTTTCGAGCACCCGCTCGCGGAACTGCGTCTGCGGCGGGATTTCCCCATAG
Source organism: uncultured Verrucomicrobiae bacterium (assembly GCA_963763995.1). Classification (GTDB taxonomy): domain Bacteria; phylum Verrucomicrobiota; class Verrucomicrobiia; order Chthoniobacterales; family UBA10450; genus CAVTTH01. The sequence continues at coordinate 465,075 of CAVXQL010000007.1, forward strand.
CGGGCCGCGGGCAATTCCACCCGCATGGCCATCAACCGTTCGGGATCGAACCCAGGCGAAACATTCGTTAGGCGCCAGAACGCTTTGCCGAGCAACCCGGCGCCGGTCAGGAGAACGAGCGCCAGGGCCAGCTCCGTCACCACCAGCCCGCTACGCAGAAGCGAGCGGCCACTGGCGAGGCGGTGACTGCCTGCGGTCAGGACGCCATTGAGTTCGACCCGGGTCGATTGCCATGCGGGCACAATTCCGAAAACGATTCCGGTGACGAGGGCGAGGGCAAAGGTGAAGGCGAGCACCGGCGCATCCAGTCGAATGTTCTCTGCCCGCGGCAGGTGTTCCGGCTTGAGCGCCAGGAGCGCGTCGACTCCCCAACTGCCGAGAATCAGTCCGGCCGCGCCGCCGAGCAGCGCCAGTACCACGCTCTCCGCCAGCACTTGCCTAACGAGACGCCCGCGGGATGCCCCCAGGGCGGCACGGATGGTCAGCTCCTGACTGCGCGTGGCGCTCCGAGCTAGGAGGAGGTTGGCAAAGTTGGCGCACGCGATCAGCAGTACCAGGCCGACCGCGCCGAAAAGAATCAGCAGCGCCGGCCGGGTGTCGCCGACGAGGCGTTCCTGCAAGGGAATGAGAATGGTCTGGCGTCCGCGATTTTCATCCGGGCTTACTTCCGCCAGGCGTCCGTCAATGACTCGCAGTTCGCTCTGGGCCGCGGCCAGACTCACGCCCTGCCGGAGTCGCGCGTAGGTCCGCAGAAGATGCGCTCCCCGCGCCTTCGCCGCCTCCGGATAGAAAAGACGAATGGAAACATACGCCTTGAAGTCCCCGCGCGGCGCGCGGAAATCGGGCGCGGTCACGCCGATGACGGTGTAACTCTGACCCGAGAGATTGATTGCGCGTCCGATGATGCCGAGGTCGCCCCCAAATTCTCGTTGCCAAAAAGCGTGACTGAGCACAACCACGCGTTCCGCTTCGAACCGATCGTCCTCCGGACCGAGCGTTCGTCCGAGCTGAGCGCGCGCGTCGAGGACGCGAAAGAAATCGCCCGTCACGAGACCGGTCTCGACCTGGCTCGGCTCACCGCCACCGGTGAAATCCGCCGCCTGCGCCCCAATCCCGCCGCAAGCTTCGAACGAATGGTTCTGTGAGACGATGTCATCCAGATCGGGCACCGATTGGTTGGATTTGAGCGTGACCAAGCGCGCCGGGTTCGGGTACGGGAGCGGCCGCAAGAGCAGGCCATTGACCACGGTGAAGATGGCGGTGTTCGCACCAATACCGAGCGCGAGCGTGAGGACGGCAGCGAGGGTGAAAGTCGGCGATTTGGCCAACATGCGGAGAGCGAAGCGGAGATCATTCATATGAGTGTTCTCATTCCGCTCTTAGAGCGATCATTGGGTCAACGCGACCCGCGCGACGGGCGGGGAACCAGGAAGCACTGAGTGCGACGGCCACGAGCAGAAACGCGCTGGTCAGGATCGCAATCGGGTCGAGCGAGGTAATGCCATAGAGGCGCGCTTCGAGCACGCGGCCGAATAACAACGCGATGACCAAACCTGCCGCCACCCCTAACGAAACCAATTGCAGACTCCTGCCGATGACGAGACGCGCCAGCGCGGGGGCGGTCGCACCCATGGCAAGCCTGACGCCCATCTCCTGTCGGCGGCTGGCGACATTATGACTGAGCACACCGTAGAGGCCGATGATGGCAAGCAGAAATGCGGTGCCGGCGTAGGCGCTGGCAAGGAATGTCCAGAAGCGCTCGTTTCGCGTCTGTTCATCGAGCGCCTCCTCCATCGTGTTGATCCAATGGAGCGCGGCGGTACCGTCCCGCGCGAGAACGACCTTGCGCACGGTTTCGATGAGCGATTGGGGGGCAACGTCCGTGGCGAAGAGCAGGCCGACGGAATATTGCGGAAACTGGTCTAACGAGAGCAGCAATTCGCACCGATTGGGATGCCGTTGCCGCCGTCCTTGCCAGAGAGCATCGGCAACTACCCCTACAATCTCGATTTCCCTGTTATCCGGCAGCATCAAAGTGCGGCCGATCGCGGAACGATCCGGTGCAATTCGCCGGGCGAGCGTCTCGCTGATCAAACCAACCGCTGGATGGCCACGTCGATCCTGAGGAGAGAAAAGCCGTCCGGCACGCAATCGTATTCCGAGAATGTCGAGCGTTTCATTCGTCGTGTAGCGCGTCTGGACCGCGAGTCTGCCACCCGGGGTGCCGAGGTCGCCACCCTTCAAGCGAATAATTCCATCGTTGGCGTCATATGGCGGCAGCGTCGGAGCCATGAAACTGAAACGTCGAACACCAGGGATGGTCGTTAGGTCGCCGCGAAGATTTCGATAAAAGCGTTCGAGAGCCTCGGGCGTGCGGTAGTTCTCGCGTTGCAGTGAAACCTGATAGCGAAGCAGGGACTCCGTACGATAACCGAAGTCGGTGTGACGGAGCTTGTCATAACTGCGAAGGAACAATGCCGCACCAACAAGGAGCGCGAAGGCCAGGGCAGTCTGCGTCACGACAAGCACGCGAGCGGTTCCTCCGCGCAAAGTGCCGGCAATGAGCCCACGCCCGCCGGCGCGCAAAGCGGTAGCGGTGTTCACGCGTGACGCGGCCAAAGCCGGCAGCACGCCAAACAGAAGACCGGTCACGAGAACGGTAATCACACAGAAGGCGAGCGGAGTGGCGGTCAGGGCCACCGGCATCTGCAAAGGCAGAACGACGCCAGCAACCTTGACGAAGAAATCGATCAGCCAGGACGCGAGCAGAACGCCGAGCGAGCCGCCGGCAGCGGCGAGAAGCAGGCTTTCGCTCAACATCATTCGCACGAGCGATTGTCGACTCGCTCCAAGGGCGATTCTCAGCGCGAGCTCGCGTTCGCGCTCCACCAGACGTGCCAACAGAAGCAGTGCGACATTGCCGCAGCCGATGAGGAGGAGGAAACCGGAGCCGACCAGCATCGTAAGCAGGCCCGCGCGGATCGGATCACGCCATCGGTCGCTTAGCGGCTCGAGATGCGCACCGAGTTTTGCGTTCTCCGCCGGATGGGCGACAGCTAGCGCACGAAGGATCGATTGCACTTCGCTCTGACCTTGCGCGCGCGCCACGCCCGATTTGAGACGGCCGATCACCAGTGTCGTGATCATGGACCGGTCGATCAGCATGTCGGGATGGTTGTTCTGTTTTTCAGCCAGCCAGTAGTCGGTGCCATCGTCTTCGCCTATTCCGAGATAGTGTTCCGGCAAGACACCGATAACGACCATGGGACCAACGCGAGTCGAGAGTGGTTGGCCGAGAATCCTGGGATCCGCCCCGAAGCGCGTCTGCCAAATCCTGCTGGACAGAATGATGGCTCGTTGCGCGGTCCCGGCATATTCCTCCGAGGTAAAGGCGCGTCCCAGTCTTGGCTGCAAGCCTAACAAATCGAAGTATCCCGGCGTGACCGTTTCGCCGCGCAATCGCTCGGAACCACCGGCGGTCTGGACAACGAGCCGCGAAACTGTTGCTCCCTCGAGTAGTTGAAAGCTTGTCGCAGCCGCGCGGAGATCAACAAAATTCGGATAGGACAGATAGGACCTGTCGGTCTCATTCAGATTTGTCGGCATCACAGCGACCAGCCGATCGGGATGCGGGAATGGCAGCGGGCGGATGAGGATCGCGTGAACGAATGTCAAAACCGTGGTGGCTCCGCCGATGGACACCGCGATGCAGGCCAGCAACGTCAAAGTCAGGCGCGGCGTGCGGAGCCAGGAACGGAGGGCGTACATACTAGAGAGAGCACCGAAACTTCACGCGCAGATGAGTCGCCTCCCATGCGTCCATTTTCGAAGCAACAGAGCCCGTTGAAAGTGGGGCTGACGAACAGCGCGACGAATCCTGTTCAGGCCAGCGTTTCATTCGGCTCGTAGAGCGATCATTGGGTCAACGCGCGATGCGCGGCGCGCCGGAATCCAGCAGGCGGCGGCGACGGCGGTGGAGAGGACGATGGCGGCGCCGAGCCAGATGAATTGATCAGCCGCAGGAACGTCAGGCCACTGATGATGAACAACGCGCGTTGCCGCTGAGGAGGCGATTCCACCGGCAAGAAATCCGAAGATCAGCAATCGCACACCCTGCGCGGCCACGAGGCGAATCAATCCGGCGCCGGTCGCACCGAGCGCAAGACGCACACCAAACTCCCGCGTCCGCCGCGTTACTTGCAAAGCAAGCAGCCCGTAAACGCCAATGGAAGCGAGCACGAGTCCAAGCGCACCGAAGAGCGCGACGAGCACGAAAAGAAAACGCTCCGTCACCCAGGATTGCGTCGCGGCCTCGTCGAGCGAAATGAGTTCGTATGCTGCGAGTCGCTTGTCCGCGCGTGCGAGTGCGCCGCGCACACCGGCCTCGAGCGACTTCGGCTCTCCCGCGCTTTCCACAACGAACGTCATTTCGTCGCCGCCACTGGCCAGCCATCGCGGCAACGGCACACAAACGGTACCAACGACCTCGCCATCTCTTGGATCCGCGATCGCCTTGGTGTCTGCGACGACGCCAACCACGGTGAACCACGGACGCGAATTATCGATGCGACTCTGTTTCACCCTCTTGCCTAACGGATCCTGTCCGGGCCAGAAACGTCGCGCGAACGATTCGTTCACGATGCAGACCGGCGGAGAATCAACGCGATCGGTTTCAGTAAAATCACGTCCGCGCAGCAGGCGCTGCCCGACGGTCGTGAAGTATCCGGGCGACGTTCCACGCGAATAGACAAGATAGGTGCCGCGTGGTTCCGGCGGCTGACTGCCCTCGGGCACAACGCCCATGAGGTCGCGCGCTGCTTCCATCGGAGAAGGCGCCGTGACCGAAGCGGAACGCACACCAGGCAACGCGCGCAATTCTCCAAGCGTCGTGTCGATCGTACGCGCACGCGCCTCCTGAGAGGCGAAAAGACGATCGGATAACATCGCGTTGAAGACGAGCCGGTGTTCGGTGGTGAAACCCCACGGCTCGTGCACGATCTTTCGGAAATATTGCGTGAGCATCAGGCTGCCCATGAGCAATACGGCCGCGATCGCAATCTCGGCGACAATGAGGCCGCCAAGCAAACGTCGCGTGCCGCCATCCAGAGTCGATCCACGGCCGATGTTTGCGAGCGAACTTCGCAAATCGGTCCGCGACCCGCGCCACGCCGGTAGCAAACCAAAACCAACGCCGATGAAGAGCATCGCGCCCGCAGCAAAAGCGAAGACGGGCCAATCAAGTCGAACACCGTAATCAAATTCGCGGATTGCGCTCCCCGTCGCGTCCGTGCCTTCGGGGCTGAGCGCAACAAGGGCAGGAGTCAGCCATCCCGCGATGAGCAATCCGAGAATTGTTCCGACCGCAGCAAGCACGAGCGCTTGCACGAGTCCTTCCCGAATGAGACGACCCCGTGTGGCGCCGAGCGCCGATCGCAACGCCATTTCGCCGTCTCGCTCCACCACTCGCGCGAGCATCAGTCCGGCGAAATTTGCGGCGGCGACCAGCAACGCGCAGAGCGCTGCCCCAGCGATGACGAGAAGCTTCGGACGAAGATCCATGATGAAGCTGTCGCGCAGCGGAATAAGCCAGGCGCGCGGCGCGTTGTTGGGATCGGGAGCAGCCTGATTGATCGCTGTGCACATCCGGCGCGCTGCAGCGTCGGCTTGTGCGAGACCGATGCCTGGCCTGAGCCGCGCGACACCGTAGAGATAGTGATTGGGTTGGCCGGTAGCTGCGAAATTGAGGGCGATCGGCAGCCAAATTTGAGCGCGGTACGGATGACGAAAAGTCTTCGGCATCACCCCAACGACAGTGTAGGAGGCGTCGTCCAGTTTGACGGTGTGTCCCAAGACATCTTCGCGTCCACCGAGGTTTCGTTGCCAGAAATCGTAACCCACAATGACAACGCGCGGACCGCCCGGCTGATCCTCGGCAACTGTGAAATTTCTTCCGCGAGCCGGCTGAAGGCCGAGCACGTTCAAAAAATTGGCGCTGATTCGCGCAGCCGGGAAACTTTGCGCCGGCTGGCCGGGGCTCGTGGCGGTAACGCCCGCACCGGTAGCAACCCCAATTCCTTCGAAAATGTCGCTTCCGTATTCGCGCCATTGCCGGACCGTTTTTTCTGAAAGATTCAGCAGGTCGCTGCGGGCACCGTTTTCCTCGAACGTTTCGTAGAGACGGACCAATCGATCTGCTTTCGGGAATGGCAATGGCCGCAGCAGGGCGCTCTCGATCACTGAGAAGATCGCTGTGTTCGCGCCGATCCCAAGAGCCAGAGTCGCAATCGCGATGATGCTAAACGCCGGCGATTTCAACAGCATTCGCAGCGCGTAGCGAAAATCGTTCATCAGCTCCTATCCCTCGCGCAAAGCGACCAGTGGATTCACTCCCGCAGCCCGGCGCGCCGGCAGCCAGCAGGCGAGGAGCGCAATCGCGCCTAACAACAGTGCCACTCCGCCGAGTGTCGGTCCGTCGAACGGTGTCACGCCGAAGAGGAGATTTCCCAGAAGACGGGTTAGCGCCAACGCGGCGCTTAACCCGATGACAACGCCGAGCGCGGTCAGCCTCATTCCGCCGCCTACCACGAGCCGAAGCACATCTCCCTTCTGGGCGCCGAGGGCCATGCGAATGCCGATCTCCTGTCGGCGTTGCGCAACGGAGTAGGCCATCACGCCGTAAATCCCGATCGCCGTCAGCACCAGAGCTACGCCAGCAAAGATCAATAAAAGGAACGCGTTGAATCGTGGCCGAGCCAGCGATTTCGAAAGATAATCTTCGAAGAGACGCACCCGCGTAAGCGGAATCCCCACGTCCACACGCGCGACCGCAGAGCGCATCGCAGCCGTCAACATGGCAGGATCCGATGTCGACGTTCGCACCATGAGGTAGGCTGAGTTCATCGGCATCTGCGTAATCGGCAGGTACATCTCGGGCGTGAAATCGTTACGCAACGAACGGTGTTTGACGTTGCTCACGATCCCGATGATCTCGCGCATCGGGCCGTCATCATCCGATAGGCTCATTCCCGGCTGAATGCGTTTGCCGATGGGATCTTCCCCGGGGAAAAACTTCTCGGCGAAACGTTCATTGATGATGATGACCTGTTTCGATTTGAGCTGATCAGTCGCATTAAAAAGCCGGCCACGCCGGAGAGCGATGCCGACGGTTTGAAAATAGTCGTCGCTGGCGAGGCGAACCGGGCTATCGGGTTGCCGGCCCTTTGGCGCAGGCCGTTCTTCGATATTAAACGATGTCGTAATGTTGCTTCCGCTCAGCGGCATCGGCATGACCGTGCTGGCCGAAATCACTCCCGGTAATGCCTGCAGCCGCGGCAGGAGTTGATCATAGAAAGCGATGACATTTTCCGGCTTTGGATACGCGGCGTCTGGCAATCCGATGCGAGCGGTGAGCAGACGCTCCGGTTGCACGCCGGGATTTACGCGGCTCAACCGGGCGAAGCTCTGCAGAAGCAGTCCCGCGCCAGTGAGGAGCACGAGCGCCAGCGCCACCTCGGCGATGACGAGAGCATTGCGAAGACGATGACGGGCCGAACCCCCGCTGCCAGTCCCCCGTGCGCTATCATTCAACGCACCGCGCAAATCCAAATGCGACATCTGCAATGCGGGAGCGAGACCGAAAAGAATTCCAGTGCCGAGTGAAACCAACAGCGTAAAACCGAGGACCACGCCATCCAGCCGGATTCCGGAAGAACGCGGAATGTTTTCCGGAACCAGAGAGATCAAAAGATCAGTACCCCAGACGGCAATCAGCAGCCCGAGCAAACCGCCAAGCGCCGCGAGAAGGACGCTCTCAGTAAGCAACTGCCGGACAATCCGTCCGCGGCTCGCCCCCAGCGCCGATCGGAGCGCGATTTCCTTTGCCCGAACGGTGGCGCGCGCGAGCAAGAGGTTGGCCACGTTGGCCCCGGCAATCAGGAGCACACAAGCAACGGCTCCGAAGAGAACATAAAGTCCACGAGATACATCACCCACGAGATCTTCGCGCAGTGGAACAACGGCCAGGCCAAAATTCGTGTTGCTTTCCGGGTACTGCTTTTGTAATGCGGCAGCGATTGTCCGGACCTCCGCCGTTGCTTGCGCCACGGTGACTCCGGGTTTCAGGCGTCCGACACCCTGCAAGCTGTGATTCCCTCGCTGCTCGGTTTCCGGTTTGTCGCCAGTTGGACTCGTCGCGTCGATCGCGCTGGTCACGTAGATATCAACCGGATCGGATTCGATTGGAAACTGGAACCCTGCGGGCATCACTCCGATGACGGTGTAAGGCTGTCGATCAAGCGTCACCCGCGTCCCTAATATCGACTTCTCACCTTTGAACTGCCGTTGCCAGAACGCGTGGCTCAAAATCACCGTCAGGCCTCCCGGTCCTCCACCGGCGGTCTCTTCCTCGCGATGAAACGTGCGCCCGAGAATAGGGCGAATTCCGAGAACGTCGAAGAAATCTGAAGAGACGCGTTGACCGCTTACGCTCTGGGCCGCGCTCTCGCCGGCCAATGCAAAGTTCTGTGCGTGGTATACGGCGACGTTCGCGAAGCTCTTGTTCTGCGTACGTAGATCGTAAAAATCTGGATAGCTCATCGAGCCGAGACCATCCGCGCTGACGTGATTCGTCTTCGCATTGACGACGCCGACCGCCACCAGCTGCTCCGGCTGCGGAAACGGCAGCGGCTTGAGCAACACTGCATTGACGACACTGAAAATCGCGGTGTTCGCGCCAATACCGATGGCAAGAGCGAGCACTGCGACGATCGTGAAGCGCGGCTCCTTGAAAAGCTGCCTAACAGCGTAGCGAAGATCATTCATGCCGCTCGCGTCGCGCCGCTTATTGCTTCGCCGTTTCGTTCCCGGTCGATGTGATCAAAATCGATCCCGCGCTTGTCCGCAATCGCAGCAATTTTCCGCCGCCATTGATTGTCCCCTTGAGGCTTTCGTGGCCGGAATGCGTTGTCGTGAACGGCAAAGTAGTCATGACCTCGCCCGCGCTCGTCTCGGCGTCGACGGTCAGGGCAACGTTCGTCGCGGCAGCCACCTCAATCGCGCCGGCCGACGTTTCAAGCTTCACGTCGCCCGGCACAGGAGAAGCCAGCACGGCGGTAATCGATCCCCCCGACGTCTCGCCCGTAATCTTCCCACCGATATTCTCCAATTTCAGTCGGCCCCCACTGGTCTCGACATTTGCGTCCCCCGCGAAATTTCCGACCGCGACCATCCCGCCCGAAGTATGCGCCCGCAGACTCCCCTTGCCGCCCATCGCCCTAATGCTACCGCCACTCGTTTCGACATCGATCGCACCTTCACACGATTCCACGTCGACACGGCCGCCGCTCGTTTCGGCGTTGATCGGACCATGCAGGTTGGTGAACTTCAGATCGCCGCCACTCGTATCGGCCTTGATCGTGCCGGTTAGGCCGTTCGCTGAAATCTCGCCGCCCGCAGTATTCAAATTGACGTTGTAGTTGGCGGGAACATGGAGCGTGTATGAGCCCTTTGTTTTGATATTCCCATGCCAGAGCGAAGTGAGAATGCCCGCTTTCTTCTCGCGTCGCGCGCGCACGGTGACATTTCCGTTTTCAGCCGTGATCGTGATCGGCGCAGCAGCGAGAAATTCCTTTTCCTTCTCCTCCGACGAGGCCCGCACTTTGCGATGCGCCTCGATTACGACCTTGTCGGCCGCGCCGGCTGCAACGTCGATAGAACCGAAGTCGACATCGACGACAAGCTGGCCGCCCGCTTTTGCGTCGCGTGATTCATTAATATTTTCTTCGCTAGCCGTGGAAGTGAAAGCCGCGAGACTAACGAGTGCAAGAGTTGTGATTAGGGTTTTCATAAAAGGAGCGAAAGAGCAGGGCTTATTCGGGTTTCATCATTCGTCATTGTTTCGGATTTCGTCAGTCGAGCTTCGTCATTTCCCGATCTATCGATCGATTTGGAGCTCGGGATTTTGAATTTTCATTCACAGCGCAATGCAACCATTGGATCGACGCGGCTGGCTCGACGCGCGGGCACGAAACACGACGCAGCTGCGACGAGCGTGAGCATTCCCGCGACGGCGAAGTAAATCGTTGGGTCGAGCGGATTGACCTTGAAAAGAATGTTTTTCAATGCGGCGGCGGCGACAACGCCGAGCAGCATCGCGACACCTCCAGCGCCGAGGACGAGGCCGATCGCGAGTTGCCACGCGCCCTGGCTCATGACCATGCGTAAAATTCGGACCGCGTCCGCGCCGAGTGCCATTCGAATACCGAATTCCTGTCTGCGCTGGCTGACTGAAAAGCTCATTACGCCGTACAGACCGACGCCGGACAGAATGAAAGCGACGCCGCCGAAGATCGTAAAGAGCGTCGCGATCACGCGGTTGCCGGAGAGGATGTCGTTGTGAAACTGCGCAGGCGTGCCCGCGAAATACGTCGGGAGGTTTGAATCAAGCGCTGCGACGGCCCTGCTCAGCACGGGCCCGAGCGTATCGGCGCGCACCCCGGCGCGGGGCCTAACGACGACGGTCGCAAACTGCGTCGCGGGCGAAGCGCCGAGCAGCGGCATGTAGAATCCGGCGGACTCGGTCTGCTGATCGAACGGACCCTGCATCAACGTATCGGGCACGACGCCGACGATGGTGCGCCACGGCTGTTCCTTGCCGGGATTGAAAATGCGCACCCGGTGTCCGAGCGCGCTCTGGTTGCCCCAATTTTTGCGCGCGAAGCTTGCATTCACGATCGCGACCGGCCGCTTCGAATCGGTGTCGTCGATCGTGAAATCGCGGCCCTCAAGAATCCTGAGACCGAGCGTGGTGAAGTAGCCGTCGGAGACGGATTCAAAATTGCAGCGCGGGCGATCGCGATCGGTCAGATATTTCTGTCCGTCGACCTCATATTGCCCCGCCGGGGCGAAGGTCATGCGGAAACGGTCGGTCATGGCCGCGGCTTCAAATTGCGGATCGGCGCGAAGCGTGCGCACCGCGCGGGTGAAGAAATCGCGGCGCGAGTCTTCACTCGGATACGTGCCTTCCATCAAGGCGAGGCGCGCGGCATAGAGGCCATTCTCGTCGTAGCCGTAATCGAGCTTGGTTTGATTGCGGATCGATTTGATCTGCAGCGTCGCGACGATGAGGAGCGCGGCGGTGAGCGCGATTTGCCCAATCACGAGCACACGCGTGATGACGTTGACGAGGCGACTGCTATTGCCGCGCCCGCCTTCCTTCATTACTTCAGCCGCGTTCCCGCGCGAACTGAGAAACGCCGGGACCAAACCGGAGACGACGGTCGCGACCAGCGTGATCATGAGTGTGAAAACGAGAACGCGGCCGTCGATCGTAAAGCGCCACCAATAAGGCGGCGGGAAGGGCGCAGCCTTTACGACTTTGTCGAACAGGTCCACTCCCCAATACGCGACGAGCGTGCCGGCGATGGCGCCGAAGACGGCGACGACGAGGCTCTCGGTCAGCATTTGCCTAACTAGTCGCGAGCGCGTGGCGCCGAGCGCACCGCGGATGGCGAGCTCTTTCGCGCGCAACGCCGCGCGGCCGAACTGCATGTTCATCACATTCACGCAGGCGATGAGCAGCACGAGGATGACCGCGCCGAGCATCGCCCAGACGATCTGCCGCAGTTGCACGCCGGTGAAGGCATTGATGAGCGGCATGACGCTGGCCGAGGTGAGATTCTGGTTCGTCTTTGGATTGTCTGCCGCAATGTTGCGCGCGATCGCGACCATCTCCGCGTTCGCCTGGTCGAGCGTCACGCCCGGCTTCAACCGCCCCATGACCGCAGGCGCGCGCGCGTTCGCGCCAAGGAAGAGTTCACCGCGCGGCGTGGGCGGCCACTCATTATAAAGCGGCGTCCAAAGCTCCTCCGAAATCGGGAACTTAAATCCCGGTGGCATCACGCCGATGATCGTGGCGGCTTTGCCGTTAATGGTGACGTTCTGTCCGACGATGTTCTTGTCAGCGTTAAAATCGCGTCGCCAGATTTCGTCGCCGAGGATCGCAGTCTTCGGTGAACCGGGCTTATTGTCTTCCGCGGTGAAATCGCGGCCGAGTACCGGCGAGACGCCGAGGATTTTGAACATCTCGTCCGTCACATACGCGCCGGTATAACGCTGCGGGTTGTTGTTGTAGGTAACGTTGATGGTCGAGCCGGCCAGGTAGCCGGCCATCATCGAAAACGACTTCTGCGCCGCCTTGATGTCCTCGTAATCCTGCGCCGCCGGGATGTTGCCGTTGCCGAAGTTGTTGTTCTGGTCGCTTGCCTTCGGATCGATCAACCCGACGCTGACCAGCTGTTCTGGATGCGGAAACGAAAACCCTCGGAGCACGATCGCGTTCACCACCGCGAACTGCGTCATCGCGCCGCCGATGCCGAGGGCAAGGACGAGAATTGAGAGAAGACAAAAGACTTTGTCCTTCAAAAGGACGCGGAGTCCGACGCGGATGTCCTGAGTGAACGATTCAATAATCATGATGATTTGCCTCGGTTGTTGTCGACGATCCAGCCGTCACGCAACTGGATGATGCGGTTGCCGTAGGCGGCATTTTTCTCTGAATGCGTGACCTGCACGATCGTTGTCCCGGCTTCGTTCAATTTCTTGAACATCTGCATGATCTCTTCGCCCTGACTCGAATGCAGATTCCCGGTGGGTTCGTCCGCCAAAATCACTTTCGGGCTCGCGATGACCGCGCGCGCGATGCTGACGAGCTGCTGCTGGCCCCCGGAAAGTTGTCGCGGATACAAATCTTTTTTGCCGACCATCTGGAAGCGATCGAGCGAGTCCGCCACCAGCCCGGCGCGTTCCGATTTGCCGAAGCGCCGATAGGAAAGCGGCATGTCGAGATTTTCGTAAACGGTGAGGTCGTCGAGCAGGTTATAGTTTTGAAAGACGAAACCAATCTGCTCGTTACGCAGCGTGGTGCGCTCCTTCGGCTTCAGTTGATGAATAGCCGCATCCCCCAGCCAATATTCGCCCGTCCATCCGAAATCGTGCATGCCAATCAGATGGAGCAACGTCGACTTCCCCGCGCCGGACGGCCCCATGATGGAAACGAAATCGCCTTCGGCCACATCGAGATTGATATCGCGCAAGACATAATAGAATTGCTGTTTCGCCAGCGGATAATTGCGTTCGATGTTTCGTAGTTTGATCATGGTGGAAAAAATTATTCTCGTCCCAACGCGACCATCGGATCGGCTCGTGAGGCACGGAAAGCAGGAACATAACTGGCGGCCAGGGCGACGCCGCCGAGTATCAAGGTGACAAGAACAAATGTTGATTTATCGAACGCGCTGACGTTGTAGAGCAATGACGCCAGAGCGCGCGTGCTGAGTATTGTCAGCACCAGGCCCAGTATCGTGCCGAGAATAACGAGTCGCAGCGCATGACCGACAACGAGCCGCAACACATCCGCGCGCTGCGCGCCGAGCGCCATGCGGACGCCAATTTCATGCGTGCGCTGCACGACGATAAACGACATCACGCCGTAGATGCCGACCGAGGCGAGGACGAGAGCGAGCGCGGCGAAGACGCCAAGCAGGACGACGGAGAGCCTGCGAGCGGCGATGGAATCGGACGTGACCTGTTCGAGAGTGCGCACGTTCGCCGCCGGCAAATCCGGATCCATGCGCTGGATCTCCGCGCGAATGGCGGAACTGAGCGAACGCGGATCCTGCTGGCTGCGCACGGCCAGAATCATTCCGCGATCGGGAGTCTGCGCGTGCGACAGGTAGTATTCCGGCTTCGCATCTTCGCTCAGATTGCGATGTCGAATGTTGCCGACCACGCCGACGACGGTGATCCATTTCGGATCGGGCTTGCGCGGATCGCTAAACGTAATGCGCTTCCCAATCGGATCGAGCTTTTGGAACCACTTGTTAGCCAACGCCTGATTGATGATGGTCACGCCGGGCGCGTCCGCGTTATCGGCGTCGGTGAAGAAGCGGCCTTTGAGCAGCGGCGTTTTGAGGACGCGAAAATAATCCGGCGTAATTTCTCGGATCTCTTCGTCGGGATAGACGTTTTCCGCTCGGGGATCGCGGCCTTCGATGGCGAAGGAGCTGTCGCTATTCGTCCCGCTCAAAGGAAGGATGGAGGTAAAGGCGGCCGCTTCCACGCCGGGGAGCGCACGGATGCGGCGCACCGCGTCGGCGAAGAGATCAGCCACCGGCTTGCCGCGCGGATATTTCGACACCGGCAGGCTGACCTCCATGGTGAGGACGTTGTGAGGATCGAAACCGGGATCGACATTTTGCAGGCGCGCGAAACTCTTCATGAGCAACCCGGCGCCGACCAACAGGACCAGCGCCATTGCCACTTCGGCCACGACGAGTCCATTGCGGAGCCGGTTGCGGCGCACGCCGGCAGTCGCGCCACGGCCGCCTTCCTTTAGCGCCTCGGTCAGTTCGGGATTGCCGCTGGCGAGCGCCGGCACTAGGCCAAAAAGAATTCCGGTAACGACCGAAACCGCGAGCGTCACCGCGAGCACGCGCAAATCGAGATTGGCTTCGGCGATGCGCGGAACGGTTTGGACGCCAAGCGCACGCAAGAGATCGAGGCCCCAGACGGCGAGCATTGCCCCCGCGGAACCGCCGACCACAGCCAGGAGCACGCTCTCGCACAGCATTTGTCGCACGAGTTGCAGACGACTGGCGCCAAGTGCGACGCGAATGGCAAACTCGCGCTCACGCGTCCCGGCGCGAGCGAGCAACATGGTGGTGAGATTGGCGCAGGCGATGAGCAGGACGACCGCGACAGCGCCCGTTAGGATGAGCAGCCCGGCACGCATCCCGCCGACGACCTGCTCTTGCAACGGATAGAGCGACGCGCCGAAGCGCACGGCCGGCGTGTAGTTGTCGGGAAATTGCTTTAGCCAGGTTGCGTGAAGGGCGTCGATTTCCGCCTGAGCCTGCGCAGCTGAGACGCCGTGTTTCAGCCGACCAATGACGCCTAGGCTGCGCGAACCGCGGGACATGAGATCATCCTTCGTGAAGGCGATCGGCTTCCAAATATCGACGCGTTGGCCGAAGGTGCCGCCCTGCACGCCGAAAAGCGGCAACGGGAATTCGAATTTCTCCGGCATGATGCCGACGACCGTGTAGTTGCGGCCATTAAGCGCGATCTGCTGCCCGACGAGCTTCGGGTCGGAATCGAAACGCCGGCGCCAGAGCCGCGCGCTGATCACGACGACGCCATCATTGCCCTCGCCGAATTCATCGTGCGTGAAGGTGCGGCCTTTGATCGGCTCGACCCCGAGCAATGGAAACAACGAGGGCGTGACGACCGCGCCCTGGATGCGCTCCGGCATGTCGCCGCCGGTCAAATTGAGGTCGGTGTAATCAACCGCCGCGATTCGCTCAAAGCTGGTGAGCTGCTTTTCGTAATCGAGATATTCCGGCGCGGAGACCGGAATCTGGTCGAGACCTTGCGCGGTAAATTTCTGCCAGAGAAGCACGAGTTCCTGCGGCGCCTTGTAGGGCAGCGGACGGATGAGAAGCGCATTGACCAGACTGAAGACAACGGTGTTGGCCGCGATCGCAAGCGCGATTGTGATAACGGCGATAAACGCGAACGCCGGACTTTTCATCAACACCCGCAATGCGTATCGCAGTTCGTGGAGCATGATCTGGTTTCGTTGGTTATCTCACGTTTTGACGCGGGACCGGGCGTAGATCGCGGACGGCTCCCGGAGTTCGCGACGGTGCGCTCTTTTCCGGCGAGGCCACGACGATATTGGCCACCAGCAAAACGAGGACGAGGAGCGCTTTCAGTGATCCTTCCTTAAGATCATCTGGGCGCATCGTCTTTTCCCTCGTTAGTCGTTAGGCGGCGATTTTGTCTTCGACGACTCGACCGTCGAAAAGGTGAATGGTGCGATCGGCGTGCTGAGCAAATCGGACATCGTGCGTCACCATGCAGATGGTTGCGCCACCGGCATGCAGCTCCTTCAGGAGATCCATGACGGCTTCGCCATTGCGCGAATCGAGATTCCCGGTCGGCTCGTCCGCGAGGAGGATCGCCGGTTTGCCGGCTAGAGCGCGCGCCACAGCGACGCGTTGCTGTTGACCACCGGAAAGCTGACTCGGTAAATGTTTCGCGCGATGCCCCATTCCGACGCGCTCGAGCGCTTCGGTAACAAACCCTTTTCGATCGCTGGAACCCATCCCGCGATAAGTCAGCGGCAACTCGACGTTTTCATAAACCGTCAGATCGCCGATGAGATTGAAGCTTTGGAAAATGAAGCCGATCTCGCGGTTGCGAATGCGGGCTCGTTCCGGAAACGTCAGGTTCGCGACTTCGCTGTCCTTCAGCGTGTAGCTGCCGTCCGACGGCGTATCGAGCAACCCGAGAATAGAAAGCAAAGTCGATTTGCCGCAGCCGGATGGGCCCGCGATCGAAACGTATTCGCCGGTTTTGATATCGAGGTGAATCCCGGAAAGCGCATGCGTTTCGACCTCGTCGGTCAAAAACACTTTCGTTACGCCATCGAGGTGAATGAGGGTGTGGTTTCCGTTGTTCATAGTTTTTCGTTCCGGCATTGCGGTGGTAAGGTCGTCAGAGAACATACTTAGTAGTGGGATTTCGACGCGCCTCTGCGAGGCGCAATCTCGACGCCGCTCAGCGAGCGATCGTTGCAAGTCGAGGAGGTATTCATGGTTAGTGGTTAGTTGAGTCGGAGACGTTCGTGAGAATCCCAGGCGCTCGTGTCGGAGAGGATCACCTGGTCGCCTGGTTGCAGACCGCTCACGATTTCAATCGTGTTAACGGAGCTGCGGCCGAGCTTGACGGGAGTGCGCACAGCTTCGGAGCTGCCCGCGACCAATTTGAAAATACCAACCGTGCTATTTTCCTGCCCGAAGGCGGGGCGGCCAACGTAGATCACGTCGTTGAGTCTTTCGAGCTCGATCGTTCCATCCACGCTTAGATCTGGGCGCGCGCCTTTGGGAAGCGGGCCGTCCAATGCGACATCGACCGTAACCGTCCCCTGCTCCACCGCAGGATCGACGCGGATGACATGGCCCTCGACCACACCGTTACGAGTGTCGATGGACGCCTTCTGATTGATCTGAATGTCCTTCGCCTGCGTTTCTGCAATCTTGACCTGCGCTTTGAGTTTCGTTGGATCGGCCACGCGCGCCAGATTAGCGCCGACAATCACACGCTGGCCCACTTCCACGGGCAACTGCTGTAACACGCCCGACATGCCGGCGCGCACGTGCAACGCTTCCACCTGGTTCTGTTTCAATTTGGCGGCTTGTCCCAATTGATCCACCGCCGCTTGTTTCGACGCGAGTTGCGGCTCGATCGAATCCCGGGCAAAGTCGAGGCGCTTCTGTTCGATGGCGTCGCGGTTGGCCAGCTCCGCCACCTTCACCTGCGACGTGCGGTAAACAAGATCCGCCACCAAACCATTCTTCTTCAGACTTTCATTCGTCTCGTTTTCCATCTTCGCCTGCTGGAATTCCGAGTGAACCTGCGCGGCAGTCGATTCCTGCTGGAGTAATTCGCGCTGCAAGGTCGCGCGCAAAGTCGTTAGTTCAGCTTCCGCGCCCTTCGCCTGAAATTCTGCATCGCGCGCAGCCTGCTCCAGTTCCGGGCTGCTCATCTCGAGCAGGACGGTGTCCGGCTCCACCTTCGCACCCGGCCGCACCAGAATTTTATCGACGCGCCCTTCCGTATTCGCCGCGATCCAGCGGAAGTCCTCCGGCACGAGTGTGCCCAAGCCGCGGACCTGGCGAACCATCGGCCCGCGCTTCACCGTATCGATCCACACACTGGAACGATCGATACTCGGTACCGCCGGCTTCAGACGCGAGACGGCGAACGTGATGGCGATCAATGCGAGTACGCCACCCACCATCATCATGATGCGCTTCTTCCGTTTCTTCTTAGCGACATCCGGTCGCGCAATATCCATTGAGGACATAGAGGACGTGAAGCCAGTCGGCCGTACGATTGTCGTCTCCTTCTTCGCTTCCACGCCCGGTTTTGTCATGGGTATGGTCGCCGTCACAGTCCGCCGAAGGAGCGAATTAGTTGCAGGGCCGCATAAACGCTGCTGATCAGAGGAACCGTCGAGATAACAACGATCATCCCAAAAAGCGCCGCTTCCGTCCGAAAACTCGAACGCGCTTCGTGCCGAAAATAGCGCGCGCTGATTTCGCGGAAGGGCGTGCCGTCGGAATTCTTGCCGAAGCAACGACCGTTGAATTCGGCCAGGTTCCGCGCTTGATAATTGCAATCGATCTTCGGAAAATTGGTGCGCGAGCTTGCGGTCCGAAGAACGTCCGCATGTCGTCTGCTCGCTGTAATGTTATGAGTTGTCGGTTTCATTTCCTTTATTCACGTCACCATTGAGATGCAGTTCGCATCGTCTCTGGATTCAAAAGTTTTCGTCTAGTCGCACCCCCTATTGCAATGCCCGTGCCACGGGCCTAAAGTAAGTTATAACATCATCATGTTAAGCTGATTGCACGGATTTGCTTAAACCGATCACTTGATGAAATGCGCCGCTTGTGGGATTTGCCTGTCCCGCTTCCGGGACGGCGGGGAGATCGTTCGGGGAAGCCACTGGCTTCCCTGCTCTTAGGTCACTTCGGTAACCGCAAGAGTGCTTCACATCCAGCCCGCCCTGATCGATTGGCCAGAGTGAGCGAGCCGTCATGCGCCTCGGCAATCTGTCGGCTTAGGGTGAGCCCGATTCCCGAGCCACCCGGCTTGGTGGTGAAAAAAGGAACGAATAGATTGGTGGGATTCAGAATGCCAGGTCCCTGATCACGAACGAAAACCTCCACGCAGTCTCCCTCATCGCGCCACCCGATGAACACGTTCCCGTTTGTTTCCACAGACGCGTCCACAGCATTGTGCAGGATATTGATGAGCAACTGCTCAATCTGCGCGGCGTCCGCGACGATGTTCATTTCAGGGCCCGGATCAACCTTCACCGCCAGCCGGGTCTCCAACGCCGAAACTCGCCTAATGAGTTCGCCAAGATCAAATTGCTCCTTCTGCGGATGGGGAAGGCGAGCCAGCCGGGCGTAAGCCTGCATGAAACGACTGAGCGATTCCGCGCGCGTTGCGATCACATTCAAACCGCTCCGAGCATCCTCGCGCCAATCGGGCGCGAGTGGATCGCGCCGAATCAATGATTCCAAGCTACCGGCAATCGATTTGATCGGAGCGAGAGAGTTATTCATTTCGTGACCGATCACACGGACAAGTTTCTGCCAGGCGTTGCGCTCTTCTTCGCGCAGAGTGCGGCTCAAGTCCGTCAGGACCAAAAGCTCGTGAGGCAGGCCACGCTCCCGAAAGGTGCTCCGTCGCACGCCCCACCGTCCGCTACCTCCCGGAAAAGTAAGCGTGAGCGGAGTATCCTCATCGGCATCGCAAACGACCGCCAATCCCAGATCACTGGCCCGGCGTCCCAGCAACTTATCCATTGGTTGGCGCAGGAGATTTTCCCCCGCGCGATTCACCAATCGCAATCGACGCTCGGGATCAAAGGTGAAAACCGCGACGTCAATCTCGGCCATGATCGTGCGCAGGAGAGCGGTCGCCTCGAAGGCCCCGAGGCGCTGCACCCTGAGAGTTTCTCCGAGCGAATTGATCTCGAGAAGAACTTCTCCCAGCGCATCATTTTCGTGCGCCCCGCGGGCGCGAATGGAGTAATCGCCCTCCCGGAGCGCGGCCAAAAGATTGGACATGGTTTGCAATGGCCGAACCAGATGCTCGCGCAGGTTCAGGATGAATCCGAAGGCACAGACAACGATCAGCAGTGTTAATGTCCACTGCACCTTGGGAGTATGATCGCCGAACCAGAGAAACGAGAGCGCCACGATGACCGCAGGCGTCGCTGCACCCAAAGTCAGCCAGGTCAACCGGTTCTCAAACGAGGGACGGCGGCGGCGACGCGGGCTGGCTTTCATCTTGCAGCCGCCGTTGTAGCTACCGCTGTCACTGGCGGCAGGCGAGGTGGCTGGGGCGCGTTATCAGTGCCGATCGAGAGGGTTCTGCCACCAGTGACGGCGGTAGCTACACCGTCACAGCCCATAATGCTGGAGCCGGCGGTAGAACGCGCTCCGGCTTAGGCCGAGCGCTTCGGCCGCACGGCGCGCGCTGCCGTCAAATCGCGCC
This sequence comes from uncultured Verrucomicrobiae bacterium, assembly GCA_963763995.1. Taxonomy (GTDB): domain Bacteria; phylum Verrucomicrobiota; class Verrucomicrobiia; order Chthoniobacterales; family UBA10450; genus CAVTTH01. The sequence goes on from CAVXQL010000007.1 coordinate 485,208, forward strand.
AGCGCTTTCTTGATCAAGAATGCTTCCACTTCCTCGAGGCTCATGTCTTCGAGACGTGGCGAGCCATCATAGGTGCTCGTTAGGCCAAGATCGTTCGGCTTGACATCCGGACCCTGCGCCATCAGGACCGAGCGTTCGACCACATGATCGAGTTCGCGCACGTTTCCTGGATATGGATGCTGCATGAGCAGATCGCGGGCTGCCTCGGAAAAGCCGGTCAATTCCTTGCGATAGCGCTTGGTGTGTTGACGCAGAAAATTGCTCGCCAGCGGCATGATGTCCTCGCGACGCTCGCGCAGAGGCGGAAGCGGAATTTCAATGGTGTTTAGTCGAAAGAGCAGATCCTGCCGGAACCGTCCCGCCGCGACTTCATCGGTCAGATTTGAATTCGTCGCTGAAATAATGCGCACGTTGGCGTGCAAAGTTTTCGAAGAACCGACGCGCTCGAATTCGCCGGTTTCGAGCATGCGCAGAAGTTTCGCCTGAAGATTCAACGGTACATTGGATATCTCATCCATGAAGAGCGTGCTTTCGTCAGCCAGCTCGAAGCGGCCAGCGCGATCGGTCTTCGCGTCGGTGAACGCCCCCTTCACATGGCCAAACAATTCGCTTTCGAAAATTCCTTCCGATAGTCCGCCCATGTTCACTGTGATCATGCTGTGCGAGGCGCGCGGAGACAACGCGTGAACCGCCTGCGCCACAAGCCCTTTGCCTGTCCCGTTCTCCCCCGTTACCAAGACGTTTGCGTCCGAGGGCGCGACACGCGAAATCATTTCCAAAACGGGGCGCATCCTCGGCGATTCCGCGATGATGTTGGGAGCGTTTCCGCGCAGCAGCTGATTAGCGGCTTCGAGTCGGCGGCCCTTGCGCAATGCGCCGCCAAGTTCAATCTGCGTTCGGACAATGGCGAGGAGGCGGTTGTTATCCCACGGCTTCGGAACAAAATCCCGCGCACCCAGCTTCATCGCCTCCACCGCGAGATCGATCGTCGCCCACGCCGTCATCACCACGATCGGGAGCGTGTTATCGAGTGCCTGAATGCGCGGAATCACCTCTAGACCTTCCTGACCGGAAGTGGTGTCGCGCGTGTAATTGAGATCCATCATGATCAGCGCGTAGTCCTTCTTCTCCAGCGCCGTGAAGACTCCGGCTAGCGAAGTCACCGCGTCGGTCTGATAGCCCTCGCCTTTGAGCAGGATGCGCAGAGCTTCGAGCACATCGGGCTGGTCGTCGGCGATCAAAATCCTGGTCACGCGTAACTCTCAACCGCGTTTCCAAGGCGGTGTCAATCCAGACGCCAGCGAATTCTTGATCGCTTAATCTGTAGCGGCGGTCTCCGAACGCCGATTTTTTGGTTTTCGACGTTTAACGAGCATCGCTACAGTGCGAACGGCTTTCGCGCTCTCAATGAAGTCGCTCCGCACGCACCAACTCATTCTCGCCGCCGTGATTTTCGCGGGATATCTTTCGATCGTTAGGGCAGCAAGTCTAATGTGAAATCAGACTGACCGCTCTTTGATGCAGCCTTGCCCCGAACTCTTTCGGGGCTGATCGTATTTCATTACATGGGGCCGAAGATACCTATCACCGGCGGTTGCTATTGCGGAAATGTGCGCTTCAGCGTGTCCGGGACAATCCTGCATCAGGCGAACTGCCATTGCGCAAACTGCCGCCGCGCTGTCGGCGCGCAGTCGGTCGCGTGGATCACAGTGAAGCTGTCGGAATTCGCGTTCGAAAGAGGCCGGCCGAAGCGCTACAAGACGGACACGGGAGCGTATCGAACTTTTTGCGAATCGTGCGGTACTTCGCTTACTTACGAGAATGACGAGCGTCCGGGCGAGATCGATATCACGACCGGAACTCTCGATCGCCCGGAGGATTTCCCACCAAATAAAGACATCTTTGCAAATGAGAAGCTTTCCTGGGTGGATCTCGTCGGCGACAGGAAACACTGAGCATTAGAATCAACGCGGGCATCAGAGTCCCGCGCTATCATTGACTCTAGTCGCCGCTCGCCTGCATGTTCCCGGCGTGCGTGCGGCCTACTCAACTTCAACGGCGCATCGCATTTCGCTGCTCTCGGCGACCTGCATCGTGATCGCGAACATGATTGGCACCGGAATTTTCACCAGCCTTGGATTTCAAGTTGGCGACTTGCCGACCGGTTTTTCGGTCATGGCGCTATGGGTAGTCGGCGGAATCTGCGCAATGTGCGGCGCGCTTTCTTACGCTGAGCTGGGTGCGGCCCTGCCACGTTCCGGCGGCGAGTATCATTTTCTGCGCGAGATTTATCATCCCTCACTCGGTTTTTTGGCGGGATGGATTTCGGCCACAGTCGGTTTTGCCGCGCCGGTGGCGATCGCGGCCATGCCCTTCGGCACCTACCTCACGGGAATTCTGCCCGGCCTTAATCCGCTCCTGGCAGCGCTGGCGGCGGTTTGGGTTACCACGCTGGTATTGCTTTGCGACTTGCGATTAGGAAGCGCATTTCAGGTCGGCTCAACGATCTTGAAAGTCGCGCTCATCGCCGTGTTGATCGGCGCGGGATTTTACGTTTCCAAGACGCAGCCGATTTCATTCCTGCCTGTGAAAGGCGATGGCGCATTGATCGTGAGCGCGCCCTTCGCGGTCAATCTCTATTGGGTGATGTATGCGTATTCGGGCTGGAACGCGTCGACTTATATCACGAGCGAGATTCACGATCCGCGCCGCAACATCCCGCTTTCACTCGGGCTGGGCACGATTGTTGTCATTGTGCTCTACCTCGGAGTAAACGCGGTCTTTCTCCGGACCACGCCGGCAGCGGAAATGATCGGGAAACAACAGGTCGCGCTCATCGCCGGCGCACACATTTTTGGTTCAACCGGCGCGAAGGTGACGGCAGCGTTTATCTGCCTCGGGTTAATCGCAACAGTGAGTGCGATGATGTGGATCGGCCCGCGCGTAACGGTGGCGATGGGAGAAGACTTTGAGATTCTGTCCTGGCTGGCGCGACGGAATCGGCGCGGGATTCCTGTGCGGGCGATCCTCGCTCAATTCCTTGTCGTCAACTTCATGCTCTTGACGGGAACATTTCAAAACATCGTCAGTTATGTGCAATTCAGCCTGACCGTATGCACAACGCTGACCGTCGTCGGAGTCTTCGTTCTGCGCTGGCAGCGCCCCGATCTGGAACGGCCGTTTCGGGTGTGGGGATATCCGTTCACCCCTCTGATTTTTCTTTCGGTCAGCGGCTGGATGATGTGGCAAATGTTGGCCCGTCCCGAAACGCGCGGCCCCTCTCTGCTCGGCCTCGCGACAGCCGCCTTTGGCTTGGTAATTTATTTTCTTTCTCCGAACAAAGGGCCAGCTGAGATCGTCATAACCAAATGATGAAGCTGCCAACGCTGGTCATTCTTTTTCTGGCCGTCGCATCCGCTCTCGCGCAGGAACCGGCCACCGTCGATGAGACGGCGCATTTTCTCGCCGGCATGCCGGTGACCGGTGCGCTCGAACCGCTGACGCACGATCCGGCGTGGCAGGAATACGCGCATGCAACGGACGAGGCCTGGCTGAAGAAGCAGCAACTACAAATCGGCCCCATCCGTGATTGGATGACTACGAACGCGGCCGAGTATTACACAAGCACCGCCACCATGTTCTACATGTTCGGCGGCCCGGACTTCCTCTACGCCAATATTTTTTTTCCCAATGCCCGGACCTATATCCTGGTCGGACGGGAACCGATCGGCCAAGTGCCCGACCTGATGCAATTGCCGCCGGGGACGCTCGGAAGCAATCTGGCGAGCTTGCGCGATTCGATGAGTTCAATTTTGCGTTTTCAATATTTCGTAACCAAAGATATGCGCGTTGGTTTGGGTCGCGGGAATGTGAACGGAACGCTGCCGATTCTTTACATTTTTCTGGCGCGACTCGGCTACACCATTCTCGATGTGACGCCGGTCAAGACTCCAGCCGAGGGAGTGAAGATCATGTTCACTGCAGGGGACGAACCGCAGACGCTCTACTATTTCCAGACTGACCTGGCAGGCGGCAACAGTCCGTTCCTGCGGTGGTGCGCCGAGCGCGGCCCCGGCCTTAGTTTGCTCAAAGCCGCTTCCTTCTTGCTTCACGGCGACGGTTTTTCCGGCGTGCGCAATTTTCTCCTTCAGAATAGCCGTGTCATCGTGCAGGATGATTCCGGGATTCCGCTGCGCGCTTTTCCGAAAGGATGGAAGGTCGATTGCTACGGCCGCTACGTGCCGCATCATGAAGAGTTCGAAAAATATCATCAGCCTGATTTGGCCGCGATTTATGCGCGTGATCCACCGCCACCCCGGCTCGGTTTTGCCTTCGGCTACCACTGGCAGATAGAGGACGGCATTCTCATGCTCGCCACACGCGAGGCGTTACCTGCGATTCCGGTTGAGCAGCAGCCGTAAGAACTCCGCATCCGAAAATGATCCGCCATCGCCCTGCCGGACAACGATGAGCCGCTGCGAAGGAATAACGTAGAGACGTTGATTCTGCGATCCGATGCACGCGACCAGATCGCTCGGCGCGTCGCGGCAAAGACAGGCGTCGCGCCAGTCCTGCTGTTGCCATTTCGGAATTAGCATGCGCTCGAAATCGAATTCGCGGCCGGAAGGAGCGGCGCGATTATTCCACCAGCCTAACGAGAATGCGCGATTGGCGGGCGAACCGCGCCAGCATTGCGCGAGCGAATTGGCCGAGATGACCGGTGACCCGTCGGCCAGCACGAGCCGTCCGAGCTTCGACCACTCTCGCGCCGTCAGGATCCAGCCCGCGGCCAGTAGCGGATTGCCGGCGCGATCGGGCAGATAGCGTTGCGAACCAAGACCGAGCCGACGCAAGACGCGGCGCTCCAGATAATGCTCGGGTGATTCGTTACGCAGTTTTCTCTTCAACACCTGATGGAAAACCTGCAGTGCGCTTGGCCCGTAGATGAACGCCGTCCCCGGATCGGCAACGATCGACGCTCTGATGGCGATGGCATCGCGATCCCCAGGTTGCATTTCGTGCAGAGAGAAGACGGGCGCGAGGCCGCAACTGAAATCGAGCAGTTGGCGAATCGTTACTCGCGACTTCCGTGGATTGCTCTGCCATTCCTCGATCGTGTCCGCGACGCGTTCGTCGAGGCTGAGCAACCCATCTTCCGCCGCCGCCAGCGCAGCGAGATTCCAAAATGCTTTCGTCCCACTGAAAATCCGATGCGGAGTTCTCGCGTTTCGCTCCAGCAGTGCCCGTCCGTTTTGGATAACAAGAATGGAAGCGCCTCGATGGCGCATCGAGTAATCCACCGCCGCGCGCACTGCCGCGGGATCGAGCGCATCAGTCGCATGCGCACCGGTCGCCGCCATCAGCAACAGGACAAGCCAGCAGTTCTTCACTCCTCAACATTCACACCCAGAGCGTCCGATCAAAAGTGCGATACTGAATCGCTTCGCTCACGTGCTCGGGCGTGATGGCTCGTTCACTCGAAATGTCGCGGTACTCGACTGCCAGCACTTCGATGTGCATACCACGTGGTGTAACGGCAACATAGCACTCTTCGGAGGCGTTATTCATGGTTCGAATCCATGCGGGGTAGCGCGAATTTCCCGGGGCGACTCAAGAAAATTTGTTTACGCGAACAAAGGATGGGTAGTGGTACAGTTGAAACCGTACCACTACCTAAAGGATGTGTTGACAGGCGCTTCCGAAATTGATAATTGCACACTCGCCCTTGGACGCCTCCCCGTCCGCATCGGCGCACCACCTATGAAAATAAACTCGTCTCAGCATTCCGCATTTATAAAACCCCGCCTCCTGCTGGCGCTCAGTCTGTGCATCATCGGAGCGGTTTTCGCGTCATCGGCGCTCACTTCTTTCGGGAAGCCGAAAACTGACTCGGAAATCAAAACCATCGCGGCAAAGAAAAAGCACTCCGGGCGTCGCGCCATGGCGTCCAAACAAACGGACCGCCCCGGCGTGAACAAAGACGCGAACGGCGGGGGGGCGAAAGCGCCGGACCAATCGACCCTCGACAATAGTTTCGTGCCCAGGGTCACCGAACAGCGGAACAAGGACGGCCAGATCGTCTACAGCGTGTCGCCTTCCAAATTCGATATTTCGGCGCCGCTGAGTGAGATGGCGAAAACGAAAATCTCCCAGGCCGCCACGGAAGATCGCGAACACGAAGAGCTCGAACTCCCGTCGTGGCTCGTCTTGCGCTCGGGTCGCCCCGATCCTGTGACGCAGGTGGTACCCTCGGCCACAGCCGAGCGCAGCCCTAGTCTCACGCCGCCGACCATCGGTTTCAACTTCGCGGGCGTAATCGGCACGGGCGGCTACCCCTCGGACGAAAACGGCTCGGCCGGCAACGACCAGTACGTCGAGACGGTCAATACCCGTTACCAGGTCTGGTCGCTCGATCGCATGACCAACACGCCGACTTCGATTCTCGGTCCGGTCAACATCAACACCCTTTGGTCCGGTTTTGGCGGAGCCTGTCAGACGCTGAATAACGGCGACCCCGTGGTCCTTTTCGACAAGGTGGCAAATCGCTGGTTGATCTCGCAGTTCACCTCCTCGGCGGTCAGCGGCGTCTATTATCAGTGCGTCGCGATCTCGACCACGGCCGATGCAACCGGCACCTATGCTCGTTACGCCTTCGCCGTTCCGGACAGTAGATTCGGTGACTATCCGCACTACGGCGTCTGGACGGATGCTTATTACGTGATGGCGCATGAATTCACCTCCCCCAGCGGCGGCAGTTACGTGGGAGCTCTTTTCGGCGCAATGGACCGCACCAAAATGGTGGCCGGCGACCCCACCGCTACCTGGCAGGTGATTGTTGATCCTGCGGAAGGCGGCCAAATGCCGGCCGACCTCGATGGCTTCGCTCCTCCTCCGGGCGGCGCGCCGGGCATCTTCCTCTCGGTGCACGGTGCCGGGATGTACATCTACCGGATGAAAGTGGATTTCACCACCCCGGCCAATACCACCCGGCCGCTCCAGGCCATCGTGCCCATCGCGGCCGCGGCTTCGGCGTGCGGCGGCGGCGACTGCATCCCGCAACCCGGCAGTGCTGTCGTGCTTCCCGCTCTTTCCGATCGTCTCATGTTCCGCGCTGCGTATCGAAACTACGTCGACCACGAATCCCTCGTGATTTCTCATTCGGTCGATCCGTCGATCACCGGCGTGGTTTCCGGGGTGCGTTGGTATGAGTTTCGCCTCTCCGGTCAGCCCGATGCCGTGTGCTCGACCTACCCTTGCGTTTATCAGCAAGGCACGGTGGCCGACGTGCCGGGCGGGCGTTCCCGCTGGATGCCATCCATCGCGATGGACAGCGCGCAAAATATGCTCGTCGGCTACAGCGCGACTGGCACCGCGAACGGCACCGATAATCATTCCACTCGTTATACCGGACGCGTGAAGGATGACCCGCTGGGCACGATGACCGTGCCGGAGGCCATCATCGTCACCGGCACGCGCAACGAGACAGGCACCACTCGCTGGGGCGATTATACCAGCATGTCCGTCGATCCGGCGGACGACTGCACCTTTTGGTACGTGGACCAACATTATGTTACCGCCACGAGCGGCAACGGCACCTGGCGGACCCAGATCGCCTCGAGCCGATTCCCGGAGGGCACCGGCCCCGGACAATGCGAGGGCGACACTTGCACCAGTCGGCCCGCGAGTGCTCCGACCATCGGCGGTGCCAGCGCGATCGCGGACAATCAAATCCAGATCACTTGGAGCGGCATCGCGCCCACTCCGGGAAGCTATGCGATCGAGCGCGCCATTGGCACTCCAGGGAGCGAAGGCCTTTATCAGCCGGTCGCGTTCGTCGCGGGTGCTGTGACCAACTTCACTGACACCACTGTGCAAGGCGGCGTGACTTACACCTACCGCGTCATCGCGGCCACCGACGCCAAGGGCAGATGCCAATCGCTCGTGCGCAGCGGCACGGCCAGCGCCACCGCAACGGGCTCCTGCAACCTGAAACCGACCTTCGCCGGAGCGAGCGCGGCCACCAGCGCCAACACCCCGATGTGCGGAGTCACGCTCAGCTGGACGGCGGCCAGCACGAGCTGCCCGCTCAGTTCGGTTATCAGCTACAATATCTATCGCGGGACTACTCCTGACTTTGTGCCTTCCGGTGCCAACCGGATCGCGACCTGCGTGCCGGGACCGACTTCGTACACCGACACCAACAGTATCGTCAGCGGCAACACTTACTACTACACCGTGCGTGCAGAGGATAATACGACCGGCAACGGCGGACCCTGCGGAGGCGGTAACGAAGAGACCAACACCATCGTCGTGGCCGGCACGGCCTACGGCACCGGGACCCAAGGAACTCCGGGTACTTGGACCGACGCCGGCGGTGATGGTACTGCCTTCCTGCGCTTGAACCCCGGCAGCAACGATCAAGTCTGGCGATTCGTGAAGACCGCGGATGACGCCGGAGCCAACCACACTCCGGGCGGCGCTTACGCCTATCGGAATGCGGGACCAAGCTCAACCGCCGTTTACGCGGCTAACAGCTGCGCCTCAGCCGAGACCCCGGACCTGACCGTAGGTGCAACATCCGTCAATCTCACCTACTGGGAGCGCCACCAAATCGAGAAGGGTTGGGACGGCGTCGCCGTGGAATACTCCCGCAACGGCGGCGCATGGACCATCATGACCACGCCGAGCAATCTGCCGGCCGATGGGTGCGAGGTCACAGATGTGGTCACCGACTGGGCCGCGATCAGTTGCACCGGCGCTCCGCCCGCAAATGCCTGCGGCGATGCCGCCACCGTGCCGATGATCAATGGCCCCATCGCCAGCGGCACCTCGTGCTCCAACTGGGTGACCGGTGCGCTTACCGCCTACGGACGGCGTTGCCACACCCTCACCGGACTCGTATCCGGCGATACCATCAAGTTCCGCTGGCGCTTCACCTCCGACAGCGCGGCGGAATTCGCCGGCTTCTACCTCGATGACATCGCGGTCACGAACATCCTCCTGCCGAACCCCTGCACCGGCGTGCAGGCGCCGGCTGCGGTCAGCGCCCAATCGATCATCACCCATGGCGGCCACACGGGCACCTTCGGCGTGGACCTTCCGCTGGCCACCCGGGGCATTGAGCCCCGCGTAGGCGCGGGCGGGAACTACACGATCGTCATGCACTTCGATCAACCAGTGAACGGCGGCAGCGCCACCCTCACCGGCATCGGCTCGGCTGGCACCGCCACCTTCAGCGGCAGTGACATGACCATCCCGCTCACGGGCGTGGCGGATCGGCAAACGGTGACGCTGACTGTGCACAACGTGACCAATCCGAGTGGCGGTTCGTTGAGCATGGCCAGCATCGACATCGGCTTCCTCGCTGGTGACGTAAACGGCAGCGGGATTGTCAATGCTAGCGACGTCGCCAGCGTAAAGAGCAACTCTGGCCTTCCCGTGACGGGCGCGAACTTCAGGAACGATATCGTGGTCAACGGCTCGATTAACGCAGCCGACGTCAGCAAGGTGAAGAGTCAGTCGGGCGCGTCCTTGCCGTAAATAGCCGACAAAGCGGTCCGACCGCCGACAATTTCGGGAGCAATCCCGGAGACTTGTCGGCGGTCGAGCTTTGCCAGCGAATTTTTTGGGCACGGCCCAATCCGCCAACCGGAACCGGCAAAGCGGCCCAGGCGTAGTAGCCGTGGAGCCAGAGATAAACAATCGCCGCTGCCACTCCGGCCGCGATCAGCGCCAAGGCGATCGTCAGCAGCAGCAGCAGCCAGCAGTTCGTCACCCCTCAACATTTACACCCAGAGCGTGCGATCAAAAGTGCGATACTGAATCGCTTCGCTCACGTGCTCGGGCGCGATGCCGTCGCTCGCGGCCAGATCGGCAATCGTCCGCGAGACTTTCAGGATTCGATCGTAGGCGCGGGCGCTCAGATTCAATTCCGTCATCGCGATCCGAATCAATTCCTGGGACTCGTCACTCAATTTGCAATGTGTCTTGATCTGACGCGGACCCATCCGCGCGTTGCAGGTCGTCTTCCTGTCTTTGGCGAACCTTTTCTGCTGCCGTTCGCGCGCCTGCACCACGCGCTCCCGAATCGCGCTCGAACTCTCTTCCGCGCGCTCACTCGAGATGTCGCGGTACTCGACCGCCGGCACTTCAATGTGAAGATCGATACGATCGAGCAGCGGCCCGGAAATGCGCTGCCGATAGCGCTGCACTTGCACCGGACTGCAACGGCATTCCCGTTTCAGATCTCCGAAGTATCCGCATGGACAGGGATTCATCGCCGCGACGAGAATGAATTCCGATGGGAAGGTCAAACTGCCGGCAGCGCGCGAGATCGTCACCTGTCCATCCTCCAGCGGCTGACGCATCACCTCCAGCGTCGAGCGCTTGAATTCCGGAAGCTCATCGAGAAACAGAACGCCGTTGTGCGCGAGACTGACTTCGCCCGGAGTCGGAATGGCCGAGCCGCCTAACAAGCCCACGTCCGAGATGGTGTGATGCGGCGAACGAAACGGCCGCGTGGCGACGAACGATTTCTCCGCGCCTAACAAGCCCGCGATACTGTGAATCTTCGTCGTCTCGATCGCTTCTTCCAGCGCCATCGGTGGAATGATCGTGGCGATCCGTTTCGAGAGCATCGACTTCCCCGAGCCGGGCGGCCCGACCATGAGGACGTTGTGGCCTCCGGAGACTGCGACCTCGATCGCGCGTTTCACGTGACCCTGACCTCTGACATCCGCGAAATCGACATCGTAGTCTTGATGCGTGGCGAAAAATCCGGTGAGATCGCCGCGCGTCGGTGTGAGCGAGGTTTCGCCGCGGAGAAATTGAAACGTCTGCCGCAAATTCTGCACTCCGTAAATGTCGATTCCGTCCACCATCGCGGCCTCGTGCGCATTCGCTTCGGGAACGAAGAGCGCTTTTCGTCCGCGCCGGCGCGCTTCCAGAGCGACGGGCAAAACTCCTTTGACCGAGCGCACAGCACCGTTTAACGCCAGCTCGCCGACGAAGCTGAAATTTTCGAGAACCTCGGGATCGATTTCTTCGCTCACTGCGATCATCCCGAGCGCGATCGGCAAATCGAAGCTCGGGCCTTCCTTCTTAATGTCGGCCGGCGCGAGATTGATCGTGGTGCGGCCGCGCGGCCAGAAATAACCGCTGTTGCTGATCGCCGTGGTTACGCGATCGCGACTTTCCTTCACCGCCGTATCAGGCAACCCGACGATGACAATTACCGGCGGACCGCCGGCGGCGTTGACCTCGATCTCGACTTCGTACGCATCTACTCCATAGACCGCGGCGGAATAAATCTTGGCCAGCATCGCGGCGAGGTTGGCAGAAAAGCACGTCCGCGGGAAGAGCGGAAGATTCTTAATTCTTCGGATCGGGGAGCGCACGCGGCTCGCGTGCTGGCGATGGCGGCCCGCCATCGCGAACGTGGGCTTTGAGCGAAACGAAAGGCAAGAAGGTCGTTGCGGCGAGAGGCCGCAACCCGCACGCGAGCCGCGCGCGCTCCCGAGAACCTGCGATCGCAATGATCTTAATAAGTGAGATAACTACGGCAAAGTATGCCCAGCGTTTGCCTTGACCTGGCCGATGTCTGACGCGGTCACACTCCCGCTGGCATTAATATCGGTCCGGAAGTTGGCGCCCGTCGTCCCCGCGCCCGATTGCTCTTTGGTTTGAGCGATATCTCCAGCGTTGACCGATCCGTTTCCGTTTGTGTCGCCGATAAGTACCTCCCATTTGCACGCCAACGTCGCCCATGCTGTTGCCATTGCTTACGCCAAACAGTGTAACTGTGACTCTCTGGGCGTTGGTTACTCCAGTGAGATTAACAATAATAGCCGTTGTCCCGCTGCCGCTGCTGCTGCTAACTGAGCCCTCACCCGCAGTAACCGCAGCGTCATTGTATGTCACCGCGCTCGGGAAAACAAATACGACTTGATAATCATTGCTCGCTCCGCCGCTGCGACATTCAATGCCCAGGGTGCCAGTGAGGGGCAGGGGGACATCGAAAGTACCCGCTGCGCCATGCGTCTTTCGCGAGAAGGCACTTTGTGCCATCGGTGTCGGTGTTTGGGCACAGTATCTTCCGCCCGTATTCAAATAGTCATTACCTAACCCGCCCCAGACGATCATTTCACTGCCCGTCCACACTGCCGTGGGAACAACTCGCTCGACGGGCGCGTTGGCCGTGCTAGTGGCTGTCCAACTATCTGTGCCGGGATCGTATCGCCCGCCAGTCACAAAAGCACCAGTACCGAATCCACCCCAGATGATCATTTCACTGCCCGTCCATACTGCCATGTGATCGCGTCGAGCAGTGGGCGGGTTGGTCGTGCTGGTAGCTGTCCAATTGTCCGTAGCGGGGTTGTATCTAGCGCCCGTATCCAGATTGCCTCCATTATTAAAGGGGCCCCAAAACCCGCCCCAGACGATCATTTCACTGCCAGTCCACACCCCGGTGTGTGAATTTCGTGCTGAAGGTGCGTTGGCAGCGGCGGTGGGTGTCCAAGTATCCGCGCTGGGATTGTATCTCCCTCCGGTATCTAAGTCATGGATGCTCCCGTCAGAATAAAATCCACCCCAGACAATCATTTCACTACCGGTCCACACGGCCGTGAACTCTTCCCGGCCGACGGGCGCGTTGGTAATGCTAGTGGCTGTCCAACTGTCCGTGTCCGGGTTGTATCTGCCGCCTGTATTCAAATAGCCATTGTTATCGTATCCTCCCCAAACGATCATTTCGTTGTCCGTCCATACTGCCGTATGAAGGAATCGACCAGAGGGCGCGTTAGTAGTACTAGTGAACGTCCAACTGTCCGTAGCGGGGTTGTATCTCCCGCCTGAATTCAAATAAGGGAGATTGCCCTTCTGCCCGCCCCAGATAATCATCTCACTGCCCGTCCAGACTGCCGTGTGATAGTCTCGGCGAGGGGGCGAATTGGTCGTGCTGGTCGTTGCCCAACTATCCGTAGCGGGATTGTATCTGCCGCCTGTATCATAAAAGCCTCCATTACCAGACCCGCCCCAGATAATCATTTCACTGCCGGTCCATATCGCCGTGCTTTGATATCGCCCAAGGGGCGCGTTGGCCGTGCTCGTAGCTGTCCATGTATCATCAACACATCCAGTCGTCCCATCCAATATTGTCGGAAGCCTATAATTAGCATTTTCCACTGACCTTACCTTAGGCATCCGGGGTTCCGCTTTGTCTCTCCAGGACTCCAACGGCTCCTTGCGCCACTCCACCATAGCGAGTTTCAGGCGATCTTTGCTTTTAGTAACTACCCCCGTCGCGTAGTAGCGATCTTCATCTTCCTGCAAGGGACTCAATAGCCCGGTCTTTATCTGCGTTATCGACGCATCCCTGCCGCGACCACCAGACTGAGGTTGCGCCCAAGTGTTCTCAGTGTTGTCAAACATTACCTTCAATTTTCGCACGTTCTCGTCCCAGTCGCGGCTGTTCATCTTGACGCTCCCTTCAGCACCCCGGTCGTCTTCGACGTGGGCATCGTCGCTCCTGACCAATTCGATCTCGTAGTACTTCCCGCCAGTCTGTTTCATCTGCTTGATGCTGTTATGCGCCTGCAGATCAGCTTCCGCATGCTGTCTCAGTTGACCGTGAAATCTTTTGTCATGGGTGTACAAGTTTGTTAGCAAACGCTCCGATAGCGCGGGCCTGGCCAAACACTCGGCGATGACAAAGGGATCGTTGCCGAGGGCTTCAAAGAGTTCGCGCAACACCTCAGGCTGTTTAGTATTCTGCGCCATGCGCTCCACTTCAGCCTGCAAGTCCTTAGCACTAGGCGGCCGCCAGTAATTCTCCAGCGCCTCAGAGTTGCGGAGATAATCTCCGACTTTCTTTTCAAGCTGCGCCGAAGACATCACCTCCGTCAGCGAAGGCTTGGGCCCCGAACGCTCTTTTGGCCAAACGCGGTGGCGCCAGTAAACTTCCTCGATCACTCGCTGATAGGCGACACGATCAGCGAGAGTCAGAATTGTGCGTTGCTGCGCAGGCAGCGAGAAGTCGATCGTATCGCCTGAGATCGCCGTGCCGGTCACTCGGCGAAGAGCGCAATTCCCTCCCGGACCAGTGCCGCCATCGGCGGTCCTCCCCACCGTAAGAGTCGCGGCGCGCTCCGCGCTGAACAATAAAGTCGCTGCAAAGACGGCGAGAAGGAATGTGGGGTTCATAGATCTCCAGCGCTAGGTCGAAGCGTGTCTCGATAACGCCTGCGCCGAATCACCCTAAGAAGCGAGAATCGCGCCGTGACTTGTCCTTTCTCGATTCCTCATAGCATTCACTTGTATCAAATCTTCTGCCATCAGCAGCGTGCGGCTGGTAGCCCGTCGTGGACAGCCTTTTCAGCGCTCCGGGGGCAACGATTTTCCGGCTCTTGAGTTCACCAAGCTAATATCAGTGGCGCCAATTGAACCGTTCGCATTCACATCGAGTCGGAAATCTGCTGACGTGGTCACTCGCCCCGATTGCGCCTTTGTCTGTCCGATGTTGGATACACTGGCTGTCTTGCTCCCGTTCGTGTCACCGATCAGCATGTCCTAAATCTGATATTGCGGATCGGCGTTGGCCGTGGCTGCGACAACGGCCGAAATCAGAAATCACAAGGGCGGAAATCTTGGTACGAGTTTTTCATCATCGATGTCGCTTCATTCTACTTACGTTGTGACATCATAGACTTGTGAAGGCCTGATCGAGAACTTCGAGCAGAAAATCTGCATCCTGTTCGTGAATGCACATTGGCGGAGAAAACCGAACCGTCTGTCCCCAAAGTCCGCCTTTGCCGAGAAGCAAACCCATCTCCTTGCACGATTCCATCACCTGCGCGCACTCCTCCTTGGCCGGCTCTTTCGTCGCACGATCTTTCACTAGCTCAATGCCGAGCATCAAACCTTTGCCGCGCACGTCGCCAATGATGTTGTGCTTTTCTTTCAGCCGGTTGAGCCCGGCGAAAATCTGTTTTCCAATCTTGAGCGAATTCGCCTGTAGCTTCTCGCGTTCGATTACTTCCAGGACCGCAGTCCCCTGCGCGCAAACGACCGGATTGCCGCCGAAGGTATTGAAGTGAATGCGTTGCGACAAAGCCGCGGCGATCTTCGGCGTGGTCACGACTGCGCCTAACGGGCAGCCATTGCCGATCCCCTTCGCCATCGTCACGATATCGGGGATCACATCCTGCGTTTCAAAACCCCAGTAATGCGTGCCAGTCCGGCCGAAACCGGCCTGCACTTCATCCGCGATGCAGAGACCGCCGGCAGCGCGCACGTGTTCGTAGACGTGCTTGAGATAATTGTCCGGAAAAACAACGCAGCCTCCCACGCCTTGAATTGATTCGGCGATAAACGCCGCGACCTGCCCGGAGGTCGCGTAATCGAGAACGCTTTTCACATCCTCCGCATATTTTCTTCCGGCATCGGCATCGTCTCGTCCCCAAGGGCCGCGATACGGATCGGCGGCGATGGTGTGATGAACGCCGAAGCTGTGCGGGACATTAAATTTCCAGGTCCGATGAGCGGTCAATCCCATCGTCGCCGCGTTGCCGCCGTGATAGGCGTTGCGCAACGAGATGACGTCGTAGTTCCCCGTGTAAGCGCGCGCCATGAGCAGCGCGAGATCGTTCGCTTCCGAACCGGAATTGACGAAATAGCAGACCTTCAACTCGCCCGGCATTTTTGACGCGAGGTTCCGCGCATACTCGGCGATGTTCGGATGCAGATAAATCGTGGTCGAATGCTGCAGCGTTTCGTTTTGCCTATCGAGCTGCCTCGACCACGTGCGGATGACAATGCCCGACGCTCACGGTCACGATTCCGCCGAGCGCATCGAGATATCTGCGGCCATGCTCGTCCCAGAGATATTGCATTTTCCCTTCCACGAACATGATCGGCTTCTTGTAGTAGAGAAAAATTCCCGGATTCAGGAATTCTTTCCGCAGGCGCAGGACTTCGTCGGCCGACGGGCCGGCGTATTTCTGTGGTTGATGATCGAATGGCGGCAGTTGCGGTGCTTGCATAGGGAAGGTTATTCGTTAGGCGCGAACCGGCGGCCAAGCAGGTAAAAAGCGAACGCCAGCGCAAACCCAACGAACCACGCGTAGTGATAAAGGGAAATGAAAACTGGGCCGACTGACGCCGCCGGCAGAACTTTGATCGTGACCAGAAACCCAGGGAGATTCGGCAACACGCTCAGGATGAGCGCGGCGAGCGCGACCAGGCTAAACCCACCGGTGTAACGATATCGCCATCTGGCTGATAGAGCGCAGCGACATTGAGCTGTTGTTTCCGGTAAACAAAATAATCCGCGATCATGATTCCGCCGATCGGTCCGAGCAGTGCGCTGTAACCGATGAGCCAGGTGAAAATGTAGCCGCTCGGATCGGCGTAAAGTTTCCAGGGAAACATCAGGATGCCGATGATCCCGGTGAGGATACCACCGGTTTTGAAACTGATGAACCGCGGCGCGAGATTGGAAAAATCGTTGGCGGGCGAGACGACGTTGGCCGCGATGTTGGTGGAAAGGGTGGCGATGCCGAGCGTAAACAAAGCGATGATCGCGAGGATGGGACTGTGAAATTTTTGCATCAGCTCGACTGGATCCCAAATGGCCCGGCCAAAGACGACCATCGTGGCGCTTGTGACTGCAACACCGATGAACGAGTAGAAGGTCATGGACAACGGGAGACCGAGCGCCTGGCCCGCGATCTGGTCGCGCTGCGAGCGGGCGAAGCGCGAGAAGTCCGGGATATTGAGCGAGAGCGTCGCCCAATACCCAACCATGGCGGTCACGCCGGCAGTGAAGACCGGCCAGAATTCTCCTAACGAATGAAACTTGGACGGCTCGGCCAGAATCGGTCCCCAGCCTTTGGCGGCGACGACGGCCCAGGCCAGTAACCCGAGGCCGGTGAGAATGAGAAAGGGGGCGGCAAAGACCTCGAGCCACTTGATTGAGTCCATTCCCCTAACAATGACAAAGATGTTGATCGCCCAAAAGATGAGAAAACAAAGAAGCTCGCCGGTGGAGATGCCCATGATTGGCAGCGCCGTCCTCTGCGCCGGGTCGAATCCGAAGATGATCGCTGCCATCGCATAAATGGCCGCGCCGCCGATCCAGGTCTGAATGCCAAACCATCCGCAGGCGACGAGCGCGCGCATCAAGGCCGGAATGTTCGAGCCGAGCGTGCCGAAGGACGCCCGCACCAGAACCGGAAACGGAATTCCATAACGCGTGCCGGGATGCGCGTTCAGCGTCATCGGAATGAGCACGATCAGATTACCCAGAAAGATCGTCAGGACCGCCTGTTTCCAGTTCATCCCCTGCTCGATCAGGCTGCTGGCGAGTGTGTAAGTGGTGATGCAGATCGCCATGCCGACCCAGAGCGCGGCAATACTCCACATCGACCACGTGCGTTGCCCGGGGGAGACCGGTGCGAGGTCTTTGTTGTAAAACCTGCTCCCCGCGAGATCGACATTCACATCAGGCGCGAGCGAAGGAGAAACCGAGCTCATGAAAAGCGCCGATCGTGCCGCACTGGGCCGTCCCGCGCAATAGCAAAGGCTTCTTGTCACGTCGCCGCGTCTCCGATGGAATCGACGAATGCCACTTCAACTGGTCAGCGCGCTCGGTCTCGTTGCGAAGATCGCAAGTGCATGGGCGCTTTCGCGCGACCGCAAACAATTTCCCTGGCGCGTCGTGATCGGCGGATTGCTCACCTGCTACCTGACTGCGACCGTCGTCGGGGGTGCTAATCTAGCGGGGTGTGCGCACCGAACTTGATGAAAGCTGTTCGCCTTGTTCAACCGGGACGCCCCCTTGAACTACATGATATTCTACAGCCGCACACGGGAGACGGCGACGTATTGGTGCGAGTCAAAGCCGCCGGGATTTGTCATTCGGACGCGCATTACCGGGCAGGAATATCGCGCGTTCATCCCTTGCCCCGTACGCTCGGACACGAAGTCGCAGGCGTCGTTGAAGCAATCGGCAGGAATGTAGAACAATTACGCGTCGGCCAGCGCGTTTGTCTGCATTACATGGCCACGTGTGGTGCGTGCGGCTGGTGCGTAAAACAGAACGAACAATTTTGCGAGACTGGCGCCATGATCGGCAAATCTCGCGACGGCGGTTACGCCGAGTTCATCGGCATTCCCGCGCGAGGTGTCTTCCAGTTGCCTGACGAAATTCCCTTCGAGCACGGAGCCATCATGATGTGTTCGTCGGCTACGTCACTACACGCGCTCAACAAGGCGCGAATGAAATCCGGCGAATCCGTCGCCATATTCGGAGCCGGCGGACTTGGCATATCAGCCATCCAACTCGCGAAGACGCTGGGTGCGCGCGAAGTTTTCGCCGTCGATATTCAACCTAACAAACTCGATTTGGCGAGATCGCTGGGAGCGGTGCCGATCGACGCTCGTGCTGGCGATCCGGTGAAACTAATTCGCGATCGCACCGGAGGACGAGGAGTGGACGTGGCGCTGGAACTCATCGGACTACCGCTGACGATGCAGCAATCTGTTCGCTCGCTCGCCAGGCAAGGTCGGGCCGCGCTGGCCGGCATCACGGAAAGAAATTTTGAAGTGTCGCCCTATCACGAGCTCATTAATCGTGAAGCAGAAATCATTGGCGTGTCCGATCATCTTGCCACAGAGATTCCGTTGCTGCTGGAGTTTGCCCGCACCGGGAAGCTAGATCTTTCACGCGTAGTCACGAAGACAGTTCCCCTTGACGCTAAAGCGATCAACGACGTCCTCGACCGACTGGAACACTTTAGCGAGGAGGTGCGAGTCGTGATCACACCCTGAGTTTTGGGGACCTCCAGAAATAAGTCAGTTCGCACTCGAGGAATTTTCCGCGATCGAATCGGCCAACGAATCATCGCAAGAAATAGCCAAACTTTCCCAAATCAAGGATAGCTAATCGCGGTGATTTTTGGCATTTTTAAAGTATGAAAGTGACGCTTGCTCGAGCCGGACGATCGAACCGTCCCGTCGCCTCGCCAGCCGGGAATCGACCCGGATCAAGATCGTTGCGGATTAGCAATGTTCTGGTTCCGATTGATTTTTCCGTGCAGTCGCTGGAGGCGATCCAATTTGCGCTGCCGCTGCTGAAGAACTTCGGCGCTCAATTGCACCTGGTGCACGTCTTCGAACCGTCGTATCCGCTCGCGAGCATGGCGGCGATACCACTCATCGTGCCGGAATTGCAGGTAGGGAAACGGATCCGAGACCACCTGAAGAACATGGCAAAGAAATATTCGATCGAGTTGGGCCGGGAGAATATTCACGCGCTCAAAGGCAGGCCGTACCGAGGAAATATGTCGTCTCGCCGGCGACATCAAGATTGATTTGATCATCCTTTCCACTCGCGGAAATACCGGACTGAAACATCTCGTTCTCGGAAGCACAGCCGAACGAGTCGTTCGTCATACTCCCTGCCCCGCGCTTGTCGTTCGGCAGGCGGATGGAAGAAACAAAAAGCCGAAGGCGGACTTTAGAAAAATTCTGGTGCCGATCGATTTTTCGGAATGCTCGCTGAAGGGTCTCGCCTATGCCAGGGCGTTAGCCAAACAGTTCAAGGCGACGCTTGTTCTGCTCAATGCTGTGCATCCGCAATACTATGTCGCAAGCGACGAATATATGCGCTACGACCTGCCGCTGCTGATGCGACAAGCAGAGAAAGCAGCCGGCCAACAGATGCGGGAACTGGTGCGGCAGACAGATTGGGATGGGACCAGGGTTGAGACCTCGCTGGAGGTGGGTCATGCCGGGCAACAAATCTGTGACCGCGCGAAGGATCGCGGCGTGGACCTGATTGTCACTTCGACACACGGATGGACCGGCCTCAAACACGTGTTGATCGGCAGCACGGCGGAATTTGTTATCCGCCACGCTTATTGCCCCGTCCTTGTCGTGCCCACTCGCCCGTCTCAAGTCCGAATCCGGCGAAAGCAAGAATGAAAGCAATCGTTGCCGCTGTTTGTCTCTTCGTCGGCTGTCTGACTAGCCCGGTCTTCGCGAAAACGCAGAAACGAGCGAGCCAGTCAGATCCGAAACAGGCGCTCACGTACGCGAATGTGATTTCCTATTTCAAGGCCGCTCAGCTTCATCCGACCGAAGTTCAAAGGCGTTGTACCATTTTTTTCGAGGGCGAATGGAAGAACGCTAATATCTACGACTATTGTGTGATCATCGTGGAAAACTCCGATGAGGATCTTCAGGTCACTTTCTACCTGACCGATGCCCATGAAATGAACTGGATTACAGAATTCCTCGATGCGCCATTTTTCGCCCAGACCGAAACCGAAAAGCTTTTCGAGCTGATGAACTCCAGAGGAGATATTCGCGCGGAAAAGGTAGGCCGCTTTCGAGTCGATTTTCACCACTGGGAACCGCGGCACGCCCAAATCTTCGTGTTTAGCTTTACTCGCACCAGCACTCGAAGATAAGCCAGTTCCCTGTGCATGGCCGTTCAGTGATTAAACCACTGCAATCTGTGGCCTCAGTGACAACGGCGCCGGAACGGGCTGACGAGATCTTTCTTGAAGGACCGCGTTCACGGTTCGAGGAATTCGTTACTCTCCTCCGCGTCCTGCGCGATTTTCTGCGCGGCTTCCGCGTCCTGCATTTCGTTGGCCCGTGCGTGACTGTTTTCGGCTCGGCTCGAATCAAGGCAGACGATCCGTATTACCAGCTCGCCCGACAAATGGGCGCCGCCATCGCCCGTCTCGGCTTCACGGTCATGACCGGCGCCGGACCCGGAATCATGGAAGCAGCGAACCGCGGCGCGAAGGAAATCGGCGGCCGCTCCGTTGGTTGCAATATCGAGCTTCCCTTTGAGCAGCGGCCTAACGAATATCTCGATCGCTCTGTTCGCCTGCACTATTTCTTCGTCCGCAAAGCGCTGCTCGTTAAATATTCCTATGCTTTTGTCATCATGCCGGGCGGGGCCGGCACGCTCGACGAATTATCCGAAGCGCTGACACTGGTCCAAACGAAGAAAATCAGGAATTTCCCCATCATTATCATGGGCACAGATTACTGGCGGGAACTGATCGGTTTCCTCGAAAAGATGGCGAAGACGGGGATGATCGACACCGATGACCTGAGTCTGATCTATGCAACCGATTCGGTCGAAGATGCGGTCAAACATATTCGCATGAAAGCGATTGAGCCTTTTGGTCTGAAACTCGTGACTCGAGCACCCCGGCACTCACGCTGGCTCGGTGAACAGGGAATACTCCATGAAAACAAAGGCAGCACGTAACCGAAACTCTTGCGTGTCCCGATGAAGTCTCAGCTCCCTGCGAAACTGGTTTGCCAAATCTGCAAACATCCCAAGTCTCCGCGGGAAGGACAGATGGCGGAATTAATCCGCCCTTCTCTCGTTGAGTTTATCAAGAAACAAGCCCCGGCCTGGGACGACAATGGCTTCATCTGCTTCGACGATCTGGGCGCATTCCGACAACGTTACGTGAAAGAAATTCTCCAGGATGAAATCGGCGAGCTATCTGCGCTCGACCACGAAGTGATCGAAAGCCTGAAGGAACACGAAATTCTTTCGAGCGACGTCAGCAAGGAATTTGGGAAAACGCTGACCTTCGGCGAACGTTTGTCCGATCATATTGCGTCTTTCGGCGGGAGCTGGAGGTTCATCATTCTTTTCGGCGCGATCCTGGTCGCATGGATTATTCTCAACGCCGTTTTTCTGCTCAATCGCGGATTTGATCCCTACCCTTTTATTCTCCTCAACTTGATCCTGTCGTGTCTCGCCGCCATCCAGGCGCCGATTATCATGATGAGTCAAAACCGGGCTGAAGCGCGCGACCGCCTGCGCGCCGAGAACGACTACAAAGTCAATCTCAAGGCCGAGCTCGAGATCCGGCATTTGCACGAAAAAATCGATCACCTGTTGCAACGACAGTATCAGCGGCTGTTTGAGATTCAGCAGATTCAGATCGAGTTGCTCGAAGAGCTGGGGCACAAGCGCGAACCACGAACGAAGGCGCCCTAGCCCCGAAACCTCAGTCGTTTCCTGCCTCGGCAGAAAGATTTTGCGCTTCGCTCCTCCGCGGCAGCCGAAGCAAACGCAGGCCGTTTAAGACGACGATTACGGTGCTTCCTTCATGACCGATCACGCCGACGGTGAGATTGATCTTCTCCGCCAGTGCAGAGACCACGAGCAGGAGGATGACACCGAGTGAGATGACGACGTTTTGGCGGATAACGCGGCGGGCGCGGCGGCTGAGTCCGACGGCTTGCTCGACGTTTTCGATCTTGTCGTGCATCAGGATCACATCGGCTCGTTCGAGCGCGGCGTCGGAGCCACGCGCTCCCATCCCGATGGCAACATCGGCCGCGGTCAGGCTCGGAGCATCGTTAATCCCATCCCCCACCATCGCCACCTCTTGACGGCAGCGTGTTCCTTTAGAATTCGCGCGACGCGTGCGTCGGCAGCGGAATTCTTCTTCATCACGGAGGCAAACCTAACGGGCCAGAGACTGAGCAAGGGCAAATAGTTCTCGATCGAGTGGCTTTGTTTTACCCGCCACCTCGGACAATGGCGTGGCTGTGATCGCGCTGCGTTGCCGGCCGACGAGAAAGGCATTTTCCCCGGCGAGGAGGCGATCGACCGCGGCGGCCCCGAGTTGGCTGGCCAGAATGCGATCGAAGGCTGTGGGCGAGCCGCCACGTTGGACATGGCCAAGTTTGGTCACACGCAAATCGAATTGCAGACGACCGCGATGTTCCGCGAAGTAAGCACGCAAACTCTCCGCATTGTGCTTCGCGCCTTCCGCCATCACCACCAGCGCGTGCGACTTGCCGCGCTCATAGGCCGCGCGCAACTCCGTCGCCACTGCTTCGGGGTCGACTTCAAACTCCGGGACCACGATGGCATCAGCGCCGCCGGCCAATCCCGCCATCAGCCCGAGAAAGCCGCAATGGCGTCCCATCGTTTCGACCAGAAAAGCGCGACCGTGGGAGGAAGCCGTGACCTTGAGTCGATCGATTGCCTCCAGCGCAATGTTCAGCGCAGTGTCGACACCAATGGTGAGTTCGGTTCCGCAAAGATCATTGTCGATCGTCGAGGCAACGCCGGCCACGGAAAAGCCCTGCCGCGCGAGGTCATGAGCGCCGTTCTGCGAGCCGTCGCCGCCAATGACGACCAGCGCATCGATTCTTCGCGCACGTAGATTGGTGATCGCCTGGGCCACACCTTCCCCGGTCCGGAATTCTGGACAGCGCGCACTGCCGAGTCTGGTCCCTCCGAGCGACAAAATCCCGCCGACGTCCCGCGCGCCTAACGACACGAAGTCATTACGGATCAATCCGGCGTAGCCGCGGCGGACTCCGAACACCTCCACGCCATGATACAACGCGCGTCGCGTCACGGCGCGAATGGCCGCGTTCATTCCCGGTGCGTCACCACCGCTTGTCAGGACTGCAAAGCGTTTCATTCCATCGAACCTCTTGGCGAAGCCTTTTCCTCCGAAATCATCGCTGCGAACAGGCGCGCGGCTAAGCGATAATTGTCATTCAGAGTGCGCGGATTGCTTTCTGGTCTTCACCGTCGCGATTATTCCATGACGATAAACGGCATCTCCTGACTAACGAGTTTACGCGCCGCCCCGAAAAACACGCTCTACATGATTGGGCGATTGACGGTGCGAAGAACGGGCAAACGCGGGTCGCGCTATTTCGTCTACGAACACTGCGTTTCCTCGTATGCCATCAGCCCACCGGCGACGTTTTGCACCGATGAAAAGCCGCGCGACTGCAGGAGGCTGGCGGCGATCGAGCTGCGATAACCGCTACGGCACAAGACCGCGAGCATGCGGTTCTTCGGCAATTCGCCAACGCGCTGCGACAGTGTCGCGAGCGGAACGTGCAATGAGCCCTCCAGGTGACCCTTCTCCCACTCGACCAAAGTCCGAACGTCGAGCACGAGCCGATCGTCATGGGCATTGTGCGCCTCCTTCATCGCGCACACGTCAAGCTGAGAAAGCTGCACGGGCGTTGTGATTTTCTCGGCTCCGATGTAACCCACGATGTTGTCGAAACCGATGCGCGCCAGCTCGAGTCGCACCCTTTCGGCCGCGGTCGCCGACTCGACCACAAGCACAATCTCGTCGTCACCCGGGACAAGGAATCCAACCCAGGTCGAAAAGAGCTCGCTGTCGAGCCCGATGTTGAGACTGTCGCGAAAATGGCCCGCGCCAAACGCTTCCGCCGACCGCGTATCGATCACCTTCGCACCATCCTTGGCCGCCGCTTCGAGCTGCTCATACGTGAGCGCGCGCAGCCCCGGCAATTCGTTGAGCGGCTTCGCGCCGCGCAGGTTCACGCCGACGTCATACGAAAAGTAGGCCGGACGATCAGGTAGATTCGACGTCATTTGCCTAACGAACTTCTCGCGATCCTTGATTTGCATCGCCCAATTGAGGCGGCGCTCCTGGCCGATCAGAGTAAAGGGCGCACTCGAAATCGCACGGCCGCAGAATGAACCGGCGCCATGTGCGGGATAAACTTTCACCTCGTCGGGAAGCACCAGAATCTTGCCGAAAAGCGAATCGTAAAGCTTACTCGCAAGGCCTCGCGGATCTTCATCGGCATCGCGCAAATCGGGCCGGCCGACGTCGTTGACGAAGAGCACATCGCCCGTGAAAAGCGCTTCCGGTTTCGTGTTTTCGCGCACGAGAAACGAGAGGCTGTCTGGTGAGTGCCCCGGCGTTTCGAGCATTTCCACCTCAAGCGACCCGATCTCGATCCGGTCGCCATCTTTCGCTGCGACGTGTTCGTATTTTACCGGCGCGAGATGGGAGATGTAGATCTTTGCGCCCGTCCGCTGTGACAGCTCCCGGAAGCCGGATGCAAAATCCGCATGCGGGTGGCTGTTCAGGATTGCAGTGATACGCAAGCCTTCGCGCTCGGCGTCGGCGATGTAATCGTCGACATCGCGTTTCGGATCGACCACGGCGGCCTCGCCATCGGCTCCGAACAGATACGAAGCATGGGCGAGACCTTCGACAAAGTAGCGTTTCAGATACATAAGAAATGGAATTGTTGTTTGTTGGTTAGTGAGGCAGATAAATCGTTAGGGGAGGCTCAGAGATGGGGAAGAAAAGCGTGTGAGTTCTTTGCGATGACGAATCCCGCGACCGCGAGGACGAACCAGCCGAAGGCACGGCTCAAGTGAGCGCCGGAAATCTGCCGGCTGAATGCCAGTCCCATGATCATCCCGATCAGAGCCGCGAACAGGAAAAGCCCCGCGACCCGCAGATCGAACGCTCCGTGCCGAAGCTGACCGATGAGCCCGCCGAGCGAATTGGCCGCGATGACGATGAGCGAAGTGCCAGCAGCCGTCTTGATCGGGAGTCGGCCGAACACTACCATCGCCGGGACGATTAAGAATCCACCGCCGACGCCGAGAAAACCCGTCAGCACGCCCACCCCGAGCCCGCTCGCCCCGCAGCGCACCGGATGGCAATCCGGTTCCGTCTCAAGCTGTGAGGCCTGCGCACCGCGCAGCATTCGAACCGCGACGACGAGCATGATCGCAGCGAAAATCAGCATCAACACCGCAGGCGAAACCAGAGGCGTAAGTTGCGCACCCGCGAGCGCGCCAACCACTCCCGTGCTGCCGAAAATCGCTGCCGCCGGCCAGTTGACCAATCCGCGCAGATGTTGCAGAAAACCGCCGGCGAGACTCGTTGCACCGACAATGGCAAGCGACATCGCCACCGCCGTGCCTACCGGTATGCCCGCTGCATAAACCAGCACGGGCAGCGTGATGATCGAGCCGCCGCTGCCGAGCAACGCGAGCGAAAAACCGATCGCCAATGCAAGTATGAGCGCCACGATCATGCGCGGACCTCCACGACTCTCGCAGCCGCCGAGGGACGGCGATTCCATGAAGCCTTCGCGAGCAGCGCGCCATCGCCCTCAAGACCATGGCGAAGTTGGTTTGGCTGAAGTTCGTTACTTCTTACGGTCATCGGCATTCCTTTCGGCACATTCATCACTGAACGATAAATTTGACCGCGCAACGAATTCTTGCTGTGCGGCGCTTGGCTGATGCAAGCCAAGACTTGCGATGCTGCCTGCAAACTAACGGATGGATGTGCGGCCAATCGGATGCGCGGCCACATCGCAATTCGTGCACAAAGAAAAACAAAAAACGCCGAGAGCATGAACGCGCCGCAGTTAGGCTGGGCGCATGAGGTCTGACCTGCAGGGAATGCCGAAGACCAATTCGAAGTGGGCCAGGACCGATGCTCTCGGAACGATGGAACCGGAAGATCGGCTCACGCTCCCAGAACAACATTCGGCAGCCGCTACTTGCGACCAATGGGGACATCCGTGCCTCGGAGAGGGCGATTTCGTCCCTTGTCCTAACCGATGTGGCCGATGTGCTCATCCGAACTCATCCAGACTTTCACAACACCCAACCAAGTAAAACCCATGGACTATCTAGTCGTAATTATGACCGCCATATTCATCGCCACCTACGCGGTGATTGTCGGACGATTGCTGCCCAAGGAATAGTTGTTCATTCGATCGGCTTCCGTATTCGGACCGGGAAGATGAGCCGCGCGCTGTCCGCCATGGGATGGACTCGCGGCTGGCTTCTATCTCGTTTGCCTGATCGGGACCTAGAAATGAGTCGGCTCGCGCTCGAGAAATTTGCCGCGGCCGAATTCGCCGACGAATTCTCCATCGCGCGCTGCGATCTTCCCGCGGACGGTGACGACGTGTGGCCGTCCCTCGATTTTCATTCCTTCGAATGAATTGTAATCGAGATTCATCTGATGCGTTTCTGCCGAAATCGTTCCCCGATAATCCGGATCATACACAACCAGGTCCGCGTCGCTCCCAATCTGAATCGCGCCCTTGCGGGGAAAAAGTTCGAAGATTTTTGCAGCGGCCGTGCTCGCAGTCTCAACAAACCTCTTCAAGTCGATCCGGCCGCCCTTCACACCATGCGTGAAGTAAAGATTCACTCGATCTTCGAGTGAAGGAATGCCGTTGGGGATCAACGTAAAATTATCTTTGCCCATTTGTTTTTGCGTCGCGAAATCGAACGGGGCGTGATCCGTCGCGAGCGTCGCGATGGTTCCCTCTCGCAAACCCTGCCAAAGAAAGTCCTGGTTCTTCTTGTCGCGCAATGGCGGCGACATCACATTTTTCGCGCCTTCGAAATTTGATTTTTCCGCGTCGGTTCGATCAAGTAGCAAGTATTGAATCAGCGTCTCGACCTGAACGCGCACTCCGCGTTCCGCGCCGCGCCGCGCTTCGTTAAGCGCCTCCTCGCAACTCGTGTGCACGATATAAACATGTGCACCCGTCATTTCCGCAAACGTCATCAGATGATGAACGCCTTCCGCTTCCACCACCGGCGGCCGGCTCCAGTAATGCCATTCCGGTCCGGTCTTTCCCTCGCGGAGCAGTCTCTTCTGCAGCTCCAGAACAATGTCGGCGTTCTCGCAATGCGCTGTGGTGATGACACCGAGTTCCTTGCCAAGCTGCAGCGTCTTGTAGAGCTCTTCGTCGGTCACGCCGAAGGCGCCTTTGTAAGCGAGAAAGATCTTGAAGCTGCTGTTTCCCCGCCGGACGATCTCGCGAAAGTCGCGTTCCGCTTCATCGTCGAACCGGGTCACGCCCATGTGAAAAGTGAAATCGCAGGCGCTGTTGCCGGTCGCTTTGCCGAGCCAGAGTTCAAAAGCCTCGAGCGGCCGATCCGTCCGGGCCGGGCAAATCATTTCGATAAAAGTCGTGGTCCCACCGACGAGCGCAGCGCGGCTCGCCGTTTCGTGGTTGTCCTTTGCTGACGTTCCCATGAACGGCAGATAGATATGGACATGCGGATCGATGAAACCCGGGAAGACATATTTCCCGGTGGCATCGATTATTTCTGCGTCATTCGTTACGGGAATGTCGCGCTCGATCCGCGTGATCGTTTCGCCGTCGCAAAAGATGTCCGCCACGTATTGCTCGGTAGGCGTAACGATCTCGCCGTTCTTGATCAGAAGAGACATCGTTAGCGCGCTTTATTTCTTCCACACATCTCCAACGCCCTCGCCGAACCAGCGCGTCGATACCACCTTCTGTTGCGTATAAAATTGCACGCCTTCCTTGCCTTGAATATGCAGATCGCCGTAGAAGGAATCGTCCCAGCCGGTAAAGGGAAACATCGCCATCGTCGCCGGAACGCCGACGTTGATCCCGACCATTCCCGCCTTGACTCGATGTTTAAACTCGCGCGCAGCCTTGCCTGAGTTCGTGAAGATGGCCGTGCCGTTTCCGTAGGCCGACTTGTTTGCCACTTCGATCGCGTGATCGAGATCTTCCATCCGCATCACGTTCAAGACCGGACCGAAAACCTCCTCCCGCGCGAGCGTCATTCCGTTCTGCACCTGATCGATAATCGTCGCGCCAAAGTAAAATCCGTTCGGTGCTTCAGCCACGCGCAGGCTGCGACCATCGCAAAGGATCTTGGCTCCTTCGGTTTCGCCACTCGCGACCAGGCTTGCCACGCGGTCACGATGTTGCGCTGTGATGACCGGTCCCATGTCGGGCTGTGTTTCGACATCCGTCGGTCCGACTTTCATCGCGCGCGCAGTCTGCACCAGTGACGGTAACACCCGGTCGGCCGCGGTGCCGACGGTGATCGCGGTCGAGCCGGCCATGCAACGTTCGCCGGCGCAACCGAACGCCGCGGTGGAAAGCGCTTCGACCGTGCGCGGCACGTCAGCGTCAGGCATGACGATGATGTAATTTTTCGCGCCGCCGTTCGCCTGCACGCGTTTGCCGTGGCGGGTGCCAGTTTCAAAAATGTATTTCGCGACCGGCGACGAACCGACGAATGAGATCGCCTTTACTTTCGGATGCATCAGCAGGGCATCGACACATTCGCGCCCGCCATGCACGAGATTGAGAACGCCTTTGGGCAAGCCGGCTTTTTCGAGCAACTCGATCAGAAGCACCACCGTGAGCGGCACCTTCTCGCTCGGCTTGAGGACGAAGGTATTTCCGCAAGCCAGCGCAAGTGGAAACATCCACATCGGCACCATCGCTGGAAAATTGAACGGCGTGATGCCAACACAAACGCCGAGCGGTTGGTGCAGGGTCTCGCAATCAACTCCGCGAGCGAGATTTTCCAGCGTATCGCCGAGCAAAAGCGTGGGGATGCCGCAAGCGTATTCGATATTCTCGATGCCGCGATAAACGCTGCCACGTGCTTCGGCCAGCGTCTTTCCATGCTCGCGCGAGATACTCTGGCAGATGCGATCGAAGTTCTCTTCGATCAGTTGTCGATAACGGAAAAAAAGGCGCGCACGCTCGACCGGCGGCGTCTCGCGCCAAGCGGGAAACGCCTCCGCGGCGGCTTCGACCGCTTCGTTCACAACATCGGCTCCGCACATGGGGACTTCTGAAATCGTTTCGCCGCGCGAGGGATTGAAAACCGGCAACGTGGCGACGCCGGAGATTTCGCGCCATTCGCCGCCGATGAACGTGGGGCATGGGAATAGTGACGAGTTTGCAGACATGGCGATTTCCTACCTTGTAACTCGTCACGCTCTAGCCACGCGCGAGAGCGTCGGATTGTTTCACAAATTCATCGCCGCTCCATTCGCTGTCGGCACGCACCATTTTCTTCGCTGCCGCTTCGTCGGCGGCGGCCTTTTGCGCATCCTTGCGCTCGCGTTGCATCCGCACGAGCTCGGCGTGTGTGGTGAAATAATCGAGGCTCTTGCCCTTGAAATCGGCCAGCGTCTCAAACTTGTGTTTCTCCATGAACGCGAGCAATTCCTCGCACATCGGCTTCACGCATTCATAACCAAACTTCATTACGCCGGTGCAGACCTGCACCGTGTCCGAGCCAAGCAGGATGAATTGCGCCGCATCCTCGCCGCTTTCGATGCCACCGAGCCCGGAAAGCGTGCGACCGGGAAATTCTCTGCGAATCATCGTGGCAATCTCCATCACCATGCGCAGCGCGATCGGACGCACCGCTTTCGAGGAATAGCCACCGGGAGTCGTGTATCCCTCCACGGTCGGCTCGGGCCGCAACGTCTCGAGATTCACTCCCGTCACACTTCGAATCGTGTTGATCGCGCTGAGACCCTGGCAGCCAGACTTGAGAGCTGCGCGGCTCGGTTCATCGATGTGCGTCACATTCGGCGTCATCTTCGCCCAGACCGGCTTCTTCGCCGCCGCCATCACCCAACCGCAAACTTCCTCGAGGATCTCGGGATTTTCGCCCATGGCCGCGCCCATCTTTCGCTCGGGCAATCCGTGCGGGCAGGAAAAATTCAGCTCGAATGAATCGACCCCGGCATCCTGACAACGCTCGACAATTTCCGTCCAGGCATCGCGATTGTATTCCTCCATGATCGATGCGATCAGAATGCCGTCGGGGAACTGGTCTTTGCACCTCTTGAATTCATCCAGCCAGATTTCGAAACGCCGATCACTGATCAGCTCGATGTTTTCCCAGCCGATCACTTCCTTGCGATCAGCGGAATAGAGCTTCGCGTAACGCGGAGTAACGTTGATCACTTTCGACGAATCGAGGCTGACCGTCTTCGCGATGACCGCGCCCCAACCTTCGCGAAATGCCCGCGTGATCACGTTCAGGTTCGTCCCGGGTGGGCCCGATCCGATAACGAACGGATTCGGCATTTTCAAGCCGTCAACTACGGTGGCGAGTGTTGGCATATTGATTCCTTGTTGCTGAACATCCCTTCTATCTGATTTCCACGCGAAACTCGATAGAAATATTACGAGACTGACGAGCAACAAACGCCGGGCCGCAGACTCACCTGTCCCTCGTCCCTATCACTGCTCGTCGATCCACTTCATCGCCTTCGCGGCCAGCTTGTCGAAAGCAGTGACTGCCATCTCGAGGTGTTCCTCCTTCGTGTCCTCGATCTTGTTGTGACTGATGCCGTGCAAACTCTGCACGAACATCATGATTGTCGGAACGCCGGCGCGCGCGACTTCGGCGGCATCATGAAGGGGGCCCGAGGGAAGGCGATGCGGCGCCGCGCCACTCTCAGAAATGGCTTCATCGCACAGCTCGATAAGATCGTCGTTGAAAAGGATCGGCTCGATCTGCCAAAGCCGATCCCATGAAACCGTGACGTTCCCTTCGTCGGCGAAGCGTTCGCCGGCCTGCTGCGCTTCCTTTAGCATTCGAGCGAGCGACAGGGCATCGAGATGCCGCTGATCCAATGTGATCCGGCAATCCTCGACCACGCTGGTCACGATGCCAGGCTTCGTTAGGCAGGAGCCGATCGTGCAAACGCCGCCATTCCGTTCGGTGATGTGGTAAATCTCCGGACTCATTTTGGCGGCGGCAAGAAAAGCATCCTTGCGCCGGTTCATCGGCGTGCTCCCCGAATGCGCAGCCTGCCCGTGAAAATTAATCGCGTGGCGCTCCACCCCGAACGTGCCAAGCACAGTCCCGAGCGGCAGGTCAAGATCGAGAAGCACGGGCCCTTGTTCGACGTGCAACTCGATATACGCGGCTGCGCTCGTAAGCTCTTTGCCGCAATCCTTCACTTTCTCGAAATCGATCCCCTGATCCTTCAACGCTGCTGGAAGCATGATGCCTTCCTTGTCTTTCAGTCCCCGCGCTTCGTCCATGTCGAGATTGCCAGAGCACGCCGACGAACCGAAAAGGCTTTTCCCGAATCGCGCGCCTTCTTCATCCGCCCAATCAACCAGACGGACAGTCACCGGCGGCTTGCCCCTAAACTGAGCATGAACACGACGAAGAATCTCAACGCCCGCGAGCGTATTCAGGGAGCCATCGAGCCAGCCCCCATTCGGGACCGAATCAATATGCCCGCCAATGAGGAGGGCTTTCTCGGATTCACCGCGCAGAGTTGCCCAGAGGTTTCCGGCCTCGTCGGCGTGAACCTCCGTCGGAATTTCTTCAAGCTTGGTTCGCAGCCAGGCGCGAGCCTGCGCCCACGTCTGAGTAAACGCGACCCGTTGCGCGCCATTCTCGTCGCCGGTTAACGCCCGGAGTTCCTTGAGTTCCGCGACTGTCCGTTTCGGATTCAAACTGCTTTCCACAAAGCGATGATTATCGGAATTTTTCTCAGTCCGCAATCAAACTGGTGAGTCGAAGATTCACCGCGTCGACCAGACCTTGATCCGTCAATTTCAACGCCGGGATTGGCGAAAGACTAAGGAAAGAAAGCGACATGAATGGCGCTGACAGCCGGCAGCCTAACGACTTCGCTGCGGCGTTCAGCGCAGAGATCTTTTCAATCACAATCTCCAGAGGTTGATCGGAGACGAGGCCGGCGATCGGCAGCGGCAGCGCCGCGGCGACTTTTCCATCCGTCACAGCCACCTGGCCACCCCGCATTGCCTTAAGCGCCTCAATCGTGGCCACGATGTCAGCGTCATTCGTTCCGACCACGACGACATTGTGTGCGTCGTGCGCCACGGTTGAACCAAGCGCACCCCGCTGCAGACCAAAGCCGCGGACAAAGCCAAGGCCGACGTTGCCGGTGGCGCGATGACGTTCCACCACCACCAGCTTCAGAATATCGCGCGAGACATCCGGGACCATTTTTCCGTCCACGATCTCGGGCCGTTCGCTTGCCGATTTCGTGACGATTTGATTCGGCACGATTTCAATGACGCGAATGTTTTTCGCTCCTTTTGCCGGCAACGCAAAATCTTCCGGAGAGCGATAGCTCAGATTCATCGTGCTCCGCGGTTGCGGAACACCATCGATTTTCGGACCGAGGTATTTCCCATCCTGCGCAACCAGCTTTCCCTTTTTGTAGGTGCGGCGAATTTCGAAACGCTTCAGATCCTCGAGGACGATAAAATCCGCCCAATAACGCGGCGCGATCGCTCCATGGTTCTTCAATCGGTAATTGCGCGCGGTGTTGATCGTTCCCATTTGAATCGCAGTGATCGGGGGCACTCCGTGCGCAATCGCCTTGCGAATCGAATGATCGATGTGCCCTTCGCTCACCAGATCACCCGGTAATTTGTCGTCCGTGGCAAAAGAGCAATTTGCGGAATTTTGCGGCGTCACCAAGGCGATGATGTCTTCCAGATTCCGCTCCGTACTCCCTTCGCGCACGAGCAGATGCATCCCGAGCCGCAGCTTCTCCCGCGCTTCCTCCAAATCGGTGCTTTCATGATCGGACCGAACACCAGCCAGCGCGTAGGCATTCAAGTTCTTCCCGCGTAACCCGGGGGCATGACCGTCGATCACTTTGCCTTTGCCGGCGCGGATTTTGGCCAACTCGCTTTCCATTCCCAGAAAAACACCGGGGTAATTCATCAACTCGGCGATGCCGGCGATGCGATTATCCGCAATCATGAAGGCGAGATCGTCCGCCGTGAAATGCGCGCCCGCCGTTTCCAGGTGCGTCGCCGGGACGCAAGACGGCAACATGATAAAAAAATCAACGGACAGGTTCTTGCTCGATTCGAGGACATAGCGAATGCCGTCCATGCCGAGGACGTTGGCGTATTCGTGTGGGTCGATGACCATCGCGCCGGTGCCATGCGGCACGACCGCGCGCACGATTTCTGGAATCGTGACCATCGTGCTCTCAACGTGAAAATGTCCTTCAATCAAACTGGGCGCGAGATAAGCGCCGTCGAGATCGATCACCTCTCTTGCTTCGTAATCGCCGAATCCGACGACGCGCCCGTCATCGACGGCAACGTTCGCGTCGTGAATTTCGCCGCTAAGGACGTTGACGAGCTGAGCATTCTTGAAAAGCAACTCAGCCGGCTTTTCACCACGCGCCACGCTCAGCTTGTGTTGGACCTGCCTCATCGAAGAACCTGGTCGGTCATCGAATGCTCGGGATTTACTTCCTCGGATTGCGACGAACGCAGCCGGTCAGTGATGGCGCGAAAAATCGCCTCGCAGGTTGCCGGCGAAGCGAGCGGCACTTCGCCGCTGGAATTTCCAAACGCCGCAACTGCATCGCGAATTGCTTCGCGCACAGAAATGGCCAGCATGAGCGGCGGCTCGCCCACGGCTTTGCTGCCGTGAATGACGTTCGATTGCGTGGCCCCCGACAGAAACGCGACGTTGAAAACATCCGGCGTATCGCCAATCGCGGGAATCTTATACGTGTCCGGCGAATGAGTCAGCAATTTGCCTTCGGCATCCCAGATCAGTTCCTCGTTCGTTAGCCAACCGGCGCCTTGTACAAAACCGCCTTCCACCTGGCCCCGCGTCACGCCTTCGTTTATCGCGTCGCCCACATCGTGGAGAATATCAACCCGTCGAATGTGCATCATGCCCGTGAATCCATCGACTTCAACCTCGCTCACCGCCGCGCCAAACGCGAAGTAGTGAAACGGTTTGCCCCGGCCGGCGACGCGATCGTAATGAATCTCCGGCGTTTTGTAGAACCCGGTTGAACTCAAACTCGTGCGAGCGAAATAGGCGCGCTGCAGCAATTCTGCGAACGGGACTCCTGTTTTCGGATCGTCCAAATCGAGAACCATGTTGCCGTTGAAAACGATTTTGTCCGTCGCAACACTGGTGCCCTTTTTTTCTCCCAACATCTCGGCCGCAAAAGGTAGCAACCTCGCGCGCAATGTGTGACATGCCTCTCGGACAGCCGCGCCATTTAGATCCGTGCCGCAGGACGCGGCGGTCGCGGAAGTGTTTGGGACCTTGTCTGTTCGCGTGTGCATCACGCGCACACGATCGGGTGTTAGCCCCAACTCCTTCGCCGCCACCAGCGCGATATTGGTATGCACGCCCTGGCCCATTTCCGTTCCGCCATGATTTACCTGCACGGTCCCGTCCTGATAAAGAAGCACGAGCGCGCCGGCCTGATTGAGATGCGTGGTCGTAAAGGAAATCCCAAACTTTACCGGGGTAATCGCCAGGCCGCGTTTGCGATTTGCGTGCTTGTCATTCCACCTTTGCAACTCTTCGCGACGCGATTCGAATGCGCTCGATTGAAGTAATTCAGCCCAGATTCGCTGAATGCGATTATTTTCGATCTCCTGTCCGTAGTGCGTGGTGTTTGTCTCTCCCGTTCCGCGATAAAGATTTTTTCTGCGCACCATCTCGGGCGCGAGTCCGTTGCGCCGCGCGATGCGATCGAAAATTTCCTCGATCACCAGCATCCCCTGCGGTCCGCCAAATCCGCGAAAAGCGGTGTTCGACGCGAGATTTGTTTTCACCACGATCCCGCTGAACTCGACATGCGGAATGTAGTAGGCGTTGTCGAGGTGGAAGACCGCACGATCGGTGATGGCGCGGGATAAATCGAGTGACCAGCCGCCGTTGGAAAATAATTCGATCTGCGCGGCGTGCAGCATTCCGTCTTTGTCAAAGCCAGCGCGGAACTTCGCCAGAAACGGATGGCGTTTCCCGGTGATCATCATGTCCTGATCGCGGTTGAAGCGGACGCGAACTTTGCGTCCCGTTTTGGTCGCCGCGAGAGCGGCGAGCGCAGCGAGGGTGGCCGCCTGCGTTTCCTTGCCGCCGAATCCACCGCCCATTCGCGGACATTCCACCACCACGCTGTGCATCGGTAGGCCGAGCACGCGCGCGACAATGTGCTGCACTTCGGAAGGATTCTGGGTGGAGGAACTGATGAACACGGTGCCATCTTCGCCGCGCTCTGCCCAGGCCACGTTGGTCTCGAGGTAGAAATGATCCTGACCGCCAATGGAGAATTCGTCTTCGATTGTCAACGGCGCGTCCTTCAGCGCCGACGCAATGTCGCCACGACGAATGAAGTTCGGTTCGCTGTGGAAACTTTTAGCTGCGATTGCTTCTTCAATCGTCAAGATTGGAGGCAACAGTTCGTAATCGACTACGATTTTCTCGGCCGCAGCGCGACATGCTTCCTGCGTTTCCCCAACAACGAGCGCGATGATTTGGCCATGATAAAACGCTTCCTTGTCGGCGAGCAGAATCTCGTCACAACGTACGGCGCCGACATCGTTCAAACCAGGCACGTCCTCTGCGAGAAGGATGACGCTGATTCCTGGCATCGCGCGCGCCGCGGATGCTTCGCGTCGTAAGATCTTCGCGCGCGTATGCGGTGAACAGACCGGCCAAACCTCCAGCATCTTCGCGGGCTGCGCTTCGTCATCCACATAGATCGCTTCGCCGGTAACATGTTTGCGGGCGCTCTCGTGCGGCTGCTCATTCTTGGAGAGGCGACCTGCCATGAGCCTAATCGAGGAATCGCCGGAACTTCGTTCCTCATTATCGTCGCTGAAAAATTTCCGGAGAAGACTGGTGATTAACCGCTGCCGGTAAATCGCGCTGCCCCGCGCGTCGGAGATCGGGGCAAATTCGCGTTCGAGAACCGGCAACACCTGCTCGTAATTGTTCGCACGTTTTCCAATCAGCGCCTGTTCCGTGTTGCGGGCGCGCAACGGCATCGCCGCGACCCCGCCAAAAGCGAGACGGGCATGGACGATACTTCCCGCTTCGGCGAATCGAACCGCGAAACAGCCGGACACCGTGCTGATGTCCATTTCCCGCCGTTTCGAAACTTTGTAGAATCTTCGCCGGATCGCCTCGTTAGGGGCAAATCGCGGCAGGATGATCGACTTCAGAATCTCGCCCGGCTGGAGGGCCGACTTGCGGTAGGAAACAAAGAACTCCTCGATCGAGAGAATGCGTTCGCCGGTCGCGGAAGCGAGAATCACCTTTGCATCGAGCGCGAGCAGAACCGGTGCGGAATCGCCGATGGGGGACGCGGTAACGAGATTGCCACCGAGGGTGGCGCGATTGCGAATCTGACGCGAACCGAATACGAGGAGCATGTCCCGCAGTTCCGGATACTCATCGCCCATCTTCTCATCGAGACGCGTGAGCGTGGTGGCGGCGCCAATCGTCCATGCGGATTCGCCCGCCGTAATTGCTCTCAATTCCGGGATCGCTTCAAGCGAAACCAGAACCGGAAATTTCTGAAAACGTTTGCTGATTTCCAAACCCAGGTCCGTCGCGCCAGCCACCAAGCGCGCGTTTGGATATCGCGCCATCGCGTCGAACAACTTTGCGAGTGAAGTCGGACGCAGAAAATTCTCGCCACCACATCCGTATCGCACGGCCCTCAATTTCGATTTGGAATTCTTTAACTGTTCGTCGAACGCGTCTTTGCCATTACGCTGCGCGAATGCAGCCGCGGCCGCGTCGCGAATTGGCCGATAGCCCGTGCAGCGACAGAGATTACCGCAAAGCTGCTCATCGAGCTGAGCGGCGGTCTTCAGATCCCCGCGATAGTAGCCTTCGAAAAGCGACATAATGAAACCGGGCGTGCAGTAACCGCATTGCGATCCGAAATTTTCCACCATCGCCTGCTGCACAGGATGCAATTTGCCGCCGGTGACGCCCTCCACCGTAATGATGTCGCGTCCGGCCATGAGCGGGAGCGGCACCAGACAACTGTTGATCGAGCGATAACAACGCCTGCCGCGGACGTCGCGATCTACGATCGCCACCGAGCACGCGCCGCAATCGCCCTCGGCGCAGCCTTCCTTCGAACCGGTCGACCCGTTCGTTCGCAGCCAATCGAGAAGGGTCACGTTCGGCGACACGCCCTCGACCCGAACGGGTTTGCCGTTCAGCCGAAACTCGATTGCTCCGCTCATCTTATCTCCGACGGTCCTGCAGAATTCTTAGGAAAGAGCGGGAACGCAATTCGTCCAGGGTCAGACCTGTGGCCAGCGCTTCCGCTTCCGTGATCGCGCCGCAGGCGATGCCGCGGAGAAAGAAGTTGAGCAGGCCCTGTCCGGTTGCAGCGTCATCGAACACGTCGCCGTGCAAAGAAGCCAAAGCCGCCTTTTCAACAAACGCTTTTAGCCGGTCGGAGGCGCTCCCGAGACCCTTTAGGAAAAATGAATAAACAGCCGCGTAGCGCGTGACCAGCTGCGCCGGATGCAAATCCCAGCCCTGATAAAATCCCGTCTGCAGCGAGTGTAGATTATCCGCGAATCCGAGTCGCCACGCCCGATGAACGGCTTCCCGATTTTGCGCAATTTGTTGCTTCGTTAGGGCCTCGCCCTCACCAGCGCGATGCGACCCGACCGGCAAGATATTTGTTGCACCATCGGAAAGGTGCACGCCGGTTCCTGCGAGCGAAACCAGCATCATTTGCCTGGCAAAATCACACGAGGGATGTCCCATCGTTTGGTAGGCGGCGGTGATACCGCACGCCGCAGTGTAATCATAAACGCCGAAGTGCACGCTTTGACAACGCCCTTCCGCGGCATCAATAAGCGAACCGAGCGCGATCTCTCCCCGAGCATTGATGATCGCCTGGGGCGTCTCGATCATCGGCTCAACCTTGAGCGAAAGCGCGGCCAACCCGTTGTTCCGTTCGAGAATTTCGAAAAACCGCACCGCCGCCGTCATTTGCTCGGGCAATTGAACTTTCGGCAGCGTGATGACGAAATTCGCGGGGAGCTTCCCATCCGTCTTTGCGAGCAATTCCGTTACGAAAATGTCAAGGGTGCGAAAACTGCGCGCACGCAAATCTTCGTTCAGCGGTTTGATCCGAATGCCGACAAACGGTGGAAGCGTGCCCGCTTCGAAACCGCGCGCTACTTCCGCCGCACTCGAGGCGGCTTGTTCATCTTCCTCCACATCGGCGCGATTGCCGTAGCCATCTTCGAAATCAAGCCGGAAATCCTCCACAGGTTCGCGGCGCAATTTTTCGACAATCCGCTCGTAGACTTTTTCGGTTAACGTTTCATCGCCTTCCATTCCCACAGCACGTGCCAGGGTGGCGGGGTCGGGCGCAAATTCACCGAGCGAACGCAGTGCAACCTCGCCAAGCCGCTTGGCGGAGTCGGCTTTAAAAAGGTGCGCGCCGCCATAAACCGTGTGCACCGCCTGCCGGCGATTCGATTCACCCGGGTAACGGAGAGCGAAGGCCTGGTTGGCTTTCCGCAAGTGCACCGGTGATGCTTTCCATCTCGTTAGGGTCGAACAAATTTTCCCATCGGTCGCGCGCCAATCTTACCATTTCGGAAGATGGTTTGTCCCCGCAAAACTGTGCGGACAACCTTCACGCCCAATCGCCGCCCAACGTAGGGATTGTGCCGATGCCGATAAAGGAGCGACTCCGTTGTAATGGTCTCCTCCGCGCGGAGATCAACCAACGAAAAATCGGCATCCTTGCCAATTTCGATCCCGCCTTTCTCAGAAATTCCGAAGCGTTTCGCCACGGCTCCGCTTGTTAACGTTCCAATCTCTGAATGCGAAGGAGTTCTCCTCGCGTTTGCGGCCTCGAGCAGCAACGGCAGAAGATGCTGGCACCCGGAAATTCCGCCCCAGACATCGAAAAAATTGGAACGCTCCTTCATCTCCGGAGGTGACGGCGAATGATCGGAGCCGATCGTTGTCACATCCCCGAGGCGCGTCCAGAGATCCTGTTGCTCCTCCGCTGCGCGCAAAGGCGGCGCGCATTTTGCGACCGCACCGAGCCTCTCCATATCCTCGTCGGTGAGCAAAAGATAATGCGGACAAGTTTCACAACTTACATCCACGCCGCCTATGCGAGCCTTGGCGACGAGTTCAACGCCGCGCCCGCAACTCACATGCACGATATGCAAACGACAACCGGTTTCGCCGGCGAGATCGATGGCCCGACGGATCGCTTCAAGCTCTGCGTGGATCGGGCGCGATTGGAGGTAATCCCCGACCGACGTCTCTCCGGCAGCGATTCGTTCTCGCGTTAGCTGCTGTGTAATTTGCTGCGACTCAGCATGCACCGCAACGATCAGACCCAGCCCGGCGGCCTGTTGCATCCCGGCGCGCAATTCCCGCTCATCAACGGCTGGGAAATCCTCGATGCCGCTATCACACATGAAGGCCTTCAACCCAACCACGCCACGATCGCGCAACGTTTCGAGTTGCTCGAAGTTGCCGGGAACCAATCCGCCCCAGAGCGCGAAGTCGACAAACGATTCTGTTTCCGCTGCGGCGCGTTTGAGATCGAAGCTCCAGCCATCGATCGTCGGCGGTTGCGCATTGAGCGGCATTTCAAAAATCGTTGTTGTTCCCCCGGCGGCCGCCGCACTCGAACCGGTTCTGAATCCCTCCCAATCCGTTCGACCCGGCTGGTTGAAATGAACGTGCGCATCGATGACGCCGGGGAAAACGGCGAGCTTGGTGGCATCGATTTCCTCGCGCGCAGAACCGGAAAGATTTTTTCCCAGCGAAACAAACTTTCCTTCGCTAATTCCGATGTCCTGCTCGCTCCGTACGAGCAAATCGAAATCACTCCTCACGCCGGTATGCCCCACACCCTTAGTCTGCTTACTCCGCCGTCGGGATAAATGTTCAACCGGATGTGAGTGCAGTTATCGATCGAGGAGAGTTCCCGTTCGAAGAAATGTCGCGTATCGGCCTGCAACTTAATTTTAGGCAGAATTTCGGTCCAGCGCGCATCTTCGTTGGTAAGTTCGTCAATCGAAGCGTCCGGCGCAGCGCATCCGTCGATCGAACACATGTCGGGGTAGTTCCCCTTAAAGTGATTGGTGTCGACTTCGACTTTGTGAATCGTGCCGGCCAACCCGAGCTTCAGAATAATCCAGTCGTATCCGGGACCGCGTCGGCGTTTTGTTTCCCACCCGTCGCCCATGTTCTCGGAGCGACCGGGCATGATCAAATTATTCATTGCACTAAAGAACATGTCGCTGCAGGTCAGTGGCACTCCTCCATTTTCGATGGCCGCGAGATCGACCAGTTCGCCGGGTTTCAGCTTGCTCCGGTCGGGAACGACAACGCCATGGATTCGAAGACGCGCCACGCCGCCATCCGGGATAATATTCAACCGCACATGCGTCCAGGTCTGGTCGCTGGTGATGGCGAACAAATTTTGTGATCCCGGTTTCAACGCGGATTCGGCAAGAATCAGCCTCCAGGAAAGTTCTTCGACGGCGCTCGCATCATCCGGAAATCCGTTCGTTAGGTGAAGCGCGTCGAGCGACGCAAATGGAGGGTGATTGCCGAAGAAGTGATTCGTATCTATGTCGACCTGTTTGATGATGCCGCGCAGTCCCAACTGAACGACACACCAGTCATGCCCGGGCGTGCGCCGGCGGCGCGTCTCCCATCCGTCCATCCATTTCCCGTGGTCGGTATACTTGTCCGGAATGAAAATTCCGCGCCCCGGCTTCAAGAGGTTTTCTTTCTCCGCGAAGAATTCGTCGTTCGCCAGGAGCACGACTCCTCCGAAGCGTGCAGATGCCAGATCAACAAGACCGGCGGGCACGGATAGCGGTAAGTCAGCCGAACTCATCTGCCTTCCATCAGGCGCGCGGCTAACTGCCGCGATAGGTGCTGTAAGCCCATGGGGAAACGAGCAACGGGATATGATATTTGGCGGCTGGATCGGAAATGATAAAGCGCACGGGAACTCGATCGAGAAAACGACGCTCGCCAAAATAATCGCCGACGGAAAAAACGAGCTCATAACTTCCCGCTTTCATTTCAGCTCCCGCGAGCAACGAACCATCGACGCGGCCATCGGCGTTCGTCTCCACAGTCTTGAGCAGATTTGACGGTTCAAGCGACCACAGCTCGATCTTCATTCCGCGAGCCGGAATGCCGCGCATCGTATCTAGCACGTGGGTCGTTAGGCTCATGTGATAAGATCGCCCAAACGAAGTTCAGCAATTTTGCAGATCTCCCGCAACGCGGTTTCGATTTCCTGTGCGCGCGAGTTTTGCAGACGAGCAGCAAAAGCACCTTGAATCGCATCTTTCTTGTTCTCGCGCGCGCAAATTACGAACGGGAACCCGAAACGCTCGCGATACAGGCGATTGTTCTCCCGAAACCACTCTCTTTCTTCGGCCAATACATGATCAAGCCCGGCGCTGGCTTGCTCCAGCTTCGATTCGATAGTCAGGTCGGCACTCCCGCCGAGATCGGGATGGGCCCGAATCAGCGCCAGCTTCTCGTCGTCGCTTGCCTTCATGATGGTTTGGCAAAGCGCCGCATGAAGATCATCCACTGATTGAAAAGGACCCTGCGCGGCGCTCCGCGCGACGACCCAGGGCGAATGCTCGAAGACCGGCGCGACAATCCGGGTGAATTCCTCCCGGCCGAGCCCGTTCAATTCTTCAAGCTTTGGCATCGCGTTAGGGGATTAAATGAATTAGTCATTGGACGCAATGGCGAAACTGATCAGTCACCGCTACGGTAAGGCGCGGGTCCGCGTCCTCAAGATTCTGCGCGATGGCCCGATCCATACGATTAGGGAAATCGATGCCACGGCTTTACTTGCTGGTGATATTGCTTCGTCCTACACGGCGGGAGACAACAGCAAGGTCGTTCCGACAGACACCATTAAGAATACCATTAACGTCCTGGCAAAGCAGCACCTCCAGGAAGAGATCGAACGTTTCGCGGTGATCCTGGGCGACCATTTCCTGGCGCGTTACGACCAGGTCGAGAAGGTCGAAATCGAAATCGCCGAACGCGGCTGGAGCCGGTTGGAAATCGACGGAAAGTCCCACCCACATTCTTTCCGCGCGGCCGACGAGTCGAAAACGTTTACTCGCGTCACTTGCAGCGGTGGACTGCGAGCGGTGCAATCTGGCATTCGCGGTTTAGTGATCCTGAAATCGACCGGCTCCGGTTTTGAAAACTATCCGAAGTGCGAATTTACCACCTTGCCCGAGACGAGCGACCGCATCCTCGCTACTTCCTTCAGCGCCACATGGACCTACGGAAAAATCCCGGTGCGCTATGACACGGCGAACGCGGCGATCCTGAAAGCGATGCTCAAAGTCTTTGCCGAAAACTACAGCCCGTCTGCACAGACCACCTTGTTTCGAATGGGCGAGAGCGCGCTGGCGGCGTGCGCGGAAATTTTCCGCGTCGATTTGGCGATGCCGAATAAGCACTACTTACTGATCGATCTCTCACCGTTCGGGATCGAGAATCGAAACGAAGTGTTCCTGCCAACGGACGAACCGCATGGGCAAATCGAAGCCAGCGTGACACGCGATGACTGATGCGCTTCTCGAGGAGTTGCTCGCAGCGCGACGCTCGCGGATTCCTTGCGCCCTGGTGACGGTGGCTGCGACGAAAGGATCCGTGCCGCGGGAAGCAGGATCAAAAATGCTCGTCTACGCCGATGGGACGAGCAGCGGAACCGTTGGGGGCGGAAAGTTCGAGTCGCTCGTGATCGACGAAACACTCGCCGGCTTGCGTGAGAAGACACCTCTGCTCAAGACGTATTCGCTGCGCGAAGGCGAGTCCGATTCCTTCGGCGCAATTTGCGGTGGTGAAGTCACCGTCTTGATTGAGCCACAAAACCTAAACGAAGCGATATTCTTGATCGGCGCCGGGCACTGCTCGCAAGCAATCGCAAAGCTCGGCGTCGACTGCGGACTCTTCGTCACAGTCGTTGATGACCGCAGCGAGCTGATGAAAGACCTTCCGGCAAACATTTCCGCTGTGACCCAGCCGAAGCCGGCCGAATTTATCCGGAATCGCGAATGGCAATCGGACGAGGCTCTCGTGATCGTGAGCCGCAATTACGAAATCGATCGCGACGCCTTGGCGGCCGCGCTTGCAATTCAGAAGGTCGGCTACATCGGGATGATCGGGAGCCGACGAAAAGTGCGGCGCGTCTTCGATGAGCTCAAAGAGCGCGGGATCAGCGACGACCTGCTGGCGCGGGTTTATGCGCCAATCGGCCTCGACATTGCTGCCGATTCTCCAGCCGAAATCGCAATCAGCGTAATGGCGGAAATTCTGGCGACATTGAGGAATCGATCCACCGGGCATTTGCGGATGGGGGCGTGAGTAGAATCACTCCGCTCGTTCGATACGGTGACGGAAACGCGCCCTTGCGGGCGTCCGTTCATAGGATTCATAGTTTCAATGCGAAACTATTGCGGCGCCGAAATTAAAAAAATCTTTTTGAACGAAGCCCATCCAGAAATGGTCATTTAACCGATATTTAAGGTTGTTAACTACTTTCCGAAATGGTAGAACTCGCATTCGACAGGAGTCCGGGAA
Source organism: uncultured Verrucomicrobiae bacterium (assembly GCA_963763995.1). Taxonomy (GTDB): domain Bacteria; phylum Verrucomicrobiota; class Verrucomicrobiia; order Chthoniobacterales; family UBA10450; genus CAVTTH01. The sequence continues at coordinate 529,240 of CAVXQL010000007.1, forward strand.
GTGTAGCAGCCGGACAATTTAGCGAGTTCCCCTCCCCCTCACCTCTACTACATGAAAAGTTATATGGCCGCTGAAGATAGCGATACTGGAATAAAAATTTACCTCCGCGAGATCGGGCAAATCCCGTTATTGACGCCGGATCAGGAGATTACACTCGCCGCGAAGATCAAACGAGGCGACAAGGAAGCTCGTGCCCTCATGATCCGGTCCAACCTGCGACTGGTAGTGAAGATCGCGCATGATTACGCGAATCTGGGGCTCCCGCTGCTCGACCTCATCTCCGAGGGAAACATCGGCCTGATGAAGGCCGTCGAGCGTTTCGACCCCGCAAAAGGGGGCAAACTGAGCACCTACGCGGCGTGGTGGATCAAGCAATCGATCAAACGCGCGTTGGCGAATCAGAGCAAGACAATCCGATTGCCGGTTCATCTGGTCGATAAGATTTCGAAGATGCGCCGTGTCTCGCTCCAGATGAGCGAGGAGCTCGGCCGCGAACCAACGGATGACGAACTCGGGGAAGAGATCGGAATTGCGAGCGGAAAAGTTTCGCAGCTCAAGACCGTCTCGATCCGGCCCGCATCACTCGACGCGCCGATCAGCGATGATGATTCGACCGAGTTCGGTGAGATCGTCGGCGACGAAGAGGCGCAGACGCCTTTCGAATTGCTCCGGGACAAGAATCTGCGGAACGAGGTGGGCGGTTTGCTCGATGTCCTCGACGATCGGGAGCGGAAAATCATCTTCTCGCGCTTCGGTCTGGATGGCGGCAAGCCAAAGACGCTGGAAGAAGTTGGCAAGAAATTCGGCGTAACACGCGAGCGTATTCGGCAGTTGCAGAACATCGCGCTTTCGAAACTGCGTCGCGCGCTCAGCAAGAAGGAGCGGCCGGTCGACGTGGAATTGCCGGTCGAAGCCTAACCTCGAACAGAAAAAGTTTTGCGAACGCGCGGGTGGAAACATCCGCGCGTTTTGTTTTCGGGTGGACGCCCCTCAAAGACTTCCGAACTCATTTAACCTCGCGCAGCTGCACGCAATCGACTAGCGCCTTGCCCACGCGAATATCGCTGATGATAACGAGATTGTCCTTCGGCGCAGTCAAGCGAGCGTCGCGTAAATATTTTGTGGCTCCTTCGATGGTTGCGTTTGGGTCCTCGGTGAAATCGATTCGAACCGGAGAGGTTCCCCAGCAGAGCGCGAGTTGCCGGTAGACTTGTTCGCTGGATGTAAACGCGAAAATTGGAGCATGTCCCGGTCGAAGATTTGAAACATACCGGGCCATCGCGCCGTGCCGGGTGAAAACAATCAGCTTCGAGTTCGGCAAAGAATTAGCGAGAGAGACGGCGGACGCGACCGTCTTCTGACGTAAATCTTCCAGCAACGCGGTCGCTCCGTAACCTGCCCCTCCGCTGCGTTCGATGCGGACCGCGACACGGTTCAATACTTTCACGCATTCCACCGGATAACGACCCATCGCCGTTTCCCCGCTGAGCATGACCGCATCAGCTTGTTCGAAAACGGCATTCGCGACATCAGTAATTTCTGCGCGCGTCGGCACCGGATTCTCAATCATCGATTCCAGCAATTGCGTGGCCACGATCACTGGTTTCCCCAGGCGTAAACATCTTTTCACGATGCGGCGCTGAATGATCGGCAATTCCTCCATCGGAATTTCGATACCGAGATCGCCTCGCGCCACCATGATGACATCGGAGGCCGCAATCATTTCGTCGATCTGACGAACGGCCGATTGCTCCTCAATCTTCGCAATGATCTGCGCCGAACTGCCATGGCCTTTCATCACGGCACGGAGTTGATCCACGTCGCGTTTCTGCCTGGCAAAGCTCAAAGAGACGAAATCAGCTTCCAGCTCCGCCGCGAGAGCCACGTCCTGCAAATCCTTTTCCGTCAGCGCGGGCAGATTTACTTTCACGCCGGGCAGATTGATATGACGCCGCGAGCCCAGAACGCCTTCCGTCATAACCTTGCAACGAACGCGGTCAGCCTGTTTTTCCAGAACACGAAGTTGCACGACACCATTGTCGACCAGAATGACGTCGCCCACGGAAACATCATTGATCAGGCCGTCGTAATTGAGGTCGACGGAATATGTCTCTTTCTTCGCCGCGCCACGCACGGTGAGCTCCACGATATCGCCGGGGTGAAGAGCGAAATCAGCGTAAAGATCCCCGGTCCGGATAGCCGGCCCTTGCGTGTCGATCAGGATCGCAACCGGCCGGCGCAATTCGTGCGACAGCGTCCGAATGCGAGGAACAATGTCGCGCACCCAGCCATGTTCCGCATGGCTCATGTTCAATCGGAAAACATCGGTGCCCGCGGTCATCATTTCGCGGAGAGTCTCGGATTTTTCCGACGCCGGGCCGAGAGTGCAGATGATTTTTGTCCGGCGCATATGCTGTCCTCCTAACGAATTATCGATTAGCTCGGCTGCGATTCCGCCCGGTACGAACTTTCGACCCGCGCCGCGACATCTTTGTAACCGTAATCCGCCTCGTAAATCTGCTTCATGCAGGCGACCGATTTCGCCGGGTCGCCCATTTGTTCGAAAACGAGACCGAGATTGTAAACGATCTCCTTCTTCATCGCGTCCATCGTCAGAATTTCCCTGGCTGCGTCCTCCAGTTGTTTGACCGCGAGATCGAACATCCCAAGCTCGCGATAACAGCGGCCGAGCAAATTCATTGCCTTGAGCCGGGCATTCGGATTTTGCCGCGCGCGTTGCAGCTCCGGCAGCGCGTCCCGGTATTGACCCGCGTTAACCAAATGTTCGCCGAGTTCGAAGCGCAACTGCAGGTCCGTTGGATTGCGTTCGGACCGCTTTCGCGCCGAGTCGATCAAGGCTTCCGCGCGTTCCCGTTGCGCAACTTGCAATGCTTGCAACCGCTCGGCATGGCTTTCGTGTTCGGGGCCGTGCGTGGCGAGAAATTCCTCATGCTCGGCGATGAAGCGCTCCGAGCGCTTCATGTTTAGATCGGCCACCTTCCGGATCAACCCGGCGTCCGTTTGGTTGGTGAGATCGACCGCGTATTGGTACCAGGCGATCGCATTTTCAAAGTCGTCCTTCTGTTCGTTCAAGGCCGCGAGCCGGCGGGCCAGATCAACATTTTGTGGCTCCACCTGGTGCCGCGCATAAACCTCCGCGATTTGCTGCTCGAGCGAATCTCCTGTGAGCTGAATCCGGGTCTGCTGTTCGAGCGAAACCGCCGCCTCCTTGTCCTTGATCAAATCGCGATAACTTTCCGCCTCGGTCCAGCCACCGGTTTTCATTGATGCGCGTGCCGACGCATCCTTACCCAAACGGATTGCTTCGGCATCGAGCGGCTCGATCTCGGAAATGCGATTATAGATTTCGACTTCCTTGTCGCTTTCTCCCATCTCGTGATAGAGGCGGCCGAGCTCGTGCAGCACTTTGACGTCGCGAGAATTCTCTTCCAGCAAAGTCTGCAGCGCGAAGACTCCAGTCTCTGGCCAGCCCCCTGCGACCGCCGCCTCTTTCAAAACCAAATTCGCCTGCCGATTGTACGGCTCTTCCTCCAGCACTTTTTCGATCAGTTCCAGCGCGTGTTTCGGATCTTTTTTCACCTCGCGCTGCGCTTTTATGATCGCGAGCGGTGCTGTCGAAATACTAAAGAAACTCTTCTTCGCCGCTTTGTTCTTCGTGACCTCCGCCCGCCGCAAGAGCTGGCGGCCGGTCAGAAATTCCGGTTCTTGCTTGAGGATTCCCTGCAGGAGCGAGATCGCATATCCGAAGTTGCGCAGCTCAATCGCCGCCACGGCTTTTAGCCAATGACTGCGCTGCATTTCGTTTAGGTCCTTCTCAGTCTTGGTCGGCATCCGCGGGACAAATCTTTCCGACTATATTTCTGATGCCGTTCGTCGTCAGCACAAATGGTACGGTCCGAATGAGGCGACCTACTAGAGCAATTCCAGTTGCGGCTTCTCCGGTGGAATTGCAGCTCTCTTCCGGCGTCGGTTTTTCGCCGGTTGCTTCATTTCCACTGCGCCGTTAGGTCGTTCAAGATGCGACAGAATATCTTTGGCGCGTTCCAGAATCTCCTTCGGCAACCCGGCCAGGCGCGCGACTTGAATCCCGTAGCTCTTATCCGCCCCGCCCGGAATGATTTTGCGTAGAAAAATAATCTGCTCGTTCCATTCGCGCACCGCGACGTTGAAGTTGGCCACGCCGCTTCGCTCTTCCGCGAGCTTGGTCAGTTCGTGATAATGCGTCGCGAACAACGTTCGCGCTTTGATCTTGTCGTGCAGAAATTCAGCAACGCTCCACGCAATCGAAAGTCCGTCGAACGTGGAGGTCCCGCGTCCGATTTCATCGAGGATGACCAGACTGCGCTCGGTCGCGTTGTTAACGATATTCGCTGTTTCGTTCATCTCGACCATGAAAGTCGATTGGCCACGTGACAGGTCATCGTTTGCCCCGACGCGAGTGAAAATGCGATCGACCAGCCCGATCCTCGCGCTTGCTGCAGGCACGAAGCTGCCGATCTGCGCCAGAAGCGTGATTAACGCCACTTGCCGAATGTAGGTCGATTTTCCGGCCATGTTCGGCCCGGTGATGATGGCGAGCCGTGTTTTCTCTCCGTCCAGCTCAGTATCGTTAGGCACAAATTTCTCTTCGGCTAGATTTTGATCGAGGACCGGATGACGGCCGTCCTTGATCGAAAGCCGAAGCGATTCGTCGAGCGCCGGCCGGCAGTAATTGAAAAGCCGGGCGGTTTCCGCCAAGGCGCAAACGACATCGAGCGTCGCAATCGCCGTTGCCGTTTGCTGAATCGGACTCAGCTCGAGCAGCGTTTCATCCCGCAGCTTCTGGAAAAGCTGATACTCCAGATGGCGAGCCCGGTCGTCCGCACCCAGAATCTTGGCTTCCACTTCCTTCAGCTCTGGCGTAATGAAGCGCTCGCCGCCAACCGTTGTTTGCTTGCGCGTGTAGCGCTCGGGCACGTTGCCAAGGTTCGACTTCGTGATCTCAATGAAATAGCCGAAAACGGAATTGAATCGCACCTTGAGCGATTTAATCCCAGTCTCCGCGATCTCGCGCTCCTGCAGTTCCGTGATCCAGTTTTTTCCATCGCGGGATGCTTGACGGAGTCCGTCCAGTTGCGGATCGAATCCATCGCGGAAGATCCCCCCCTCCTTCAACGCCAGTGGTGCATCATCGTTGATCGCGATGCTTAATCGTTCCGCCAGTTCCGGCATTTCGCGCAGATCCGCAAAGATGGCTTCACCCAACGTTGCATTTTCACCCGGCGCGTGATTTGTCCCGAATGCCAGTCGATCCAGTAGCTTTCGTAATGTCGCTTTTAGCTCCGGTATTTTCTGGAGTGACGCCTTCAACGCGACGAGATCGCGCGCATTTCCGGAAGCCTGGCTCAATCTTCCTGCGGCGCGCTCGATGTCCCGCATCGATTTTAGTTCCGCGCGGAGCGCAGCGAGCATGTCCGGCTCTTGCAACAAATCGGCGATCAATTGCTGCCGGTGTTCCAGTTCCGCCAATCTGCGCAACGGCTGCAAAATCCATGCGCGCAGTTTGCGTCCGCCCATCGGAGTCACGGTACGATCGAGCACGGCCAGCAGGCTTGTATCGCGCGCGCCACGCGAGGCAACCAGCTCCAGATTTATCTGAGTCGCGGCATCGAGGACGACGTGCTCAACCACGGCGTCGCAACGAAGCCCGGCGAGATGATCCACTTTGCGCCGGAGTTGATGCTTGAGGTAGTGAATAATTGCGCCGGCCGCGCCGATCGCCTGCGGCATGGCGGCGCAGCCAAACCCATCGAGCGACTTAATCTTAAAGTGCTCGCAGAGCGTGAAACTCCCGTGCTCCGGGAGAAACGCATAATCATCGTAGGCGACGGTGCCCTCGATCTCCGCAAACAGCGTTTCCTGCCGATCGCTGATCAAAAGTTCCGAGGGCGAAACCCGTGCCAGTTCATCGAGCAGCGCGCTGCTCTCGGGCAATTGGGTCACCCGGAACTCGCCTGTGGTCAGATCGGCATAGGCAAAACCAAAGACTCCTTCTTGAAAATAGACCGCGCCGAGATAATTCGCCCGTTTGGCTTCGAGCAAATCGAGCTCGCTTACCGTTCCCGCGCTAATGATTTGGGTGATGTCGCGTGAAACGATCTTGCCCGGTTGCGGCTCGCTCGTTTGATCGCAGATGGCCACGCGCCGCCCGGCCCTGATCAACTTCGCGATGTAGCCCGGTGCCGCGTGATATGGCACGCCGCACATCGGCACGTCCTGACGTTTCGTCAGCGCCACGTTGAGCAACACAGAAGCCTCCTTCGCGTCCTCGAAGAACAGTTCGTAAAAGTCGCCCAGCCGGAAAAGCAGCAGCGTATCCGCGGGCACGCTGGCCCGCAGCCGTTGGTATTGCTGCATCATGGGAGTGAGCGCTTCCGCCATCCGATCAGCTTGGAATCAGGAGTCGCTATTTGCCAGTTTCGATTTTACACCGGCTTTAGTGTGTCCCGCTGAAAAACAATCTCGACTCCGATTCCGTTAGTGAATAGTGAGCAGGCGGATCGCGGCAGTGATCGCCAGGATGATCGGCCAGGCTGAGATTCCGGCAATCAGGATGAAGAGCAGAAGCTCGGCCGCGTATTCACGGTTCGCTTCGCCGGCGAAGAACGCGCTGCTCACTTTGCGGAACGTCCGTAGCTCGGAAATGCTCTTCTCGCGTATGGCAGGCGCGCCGGCCCGCGAGTCAAGAGTCGATCGAAACTGATAATCGGTCAGCGGAAAATTCCGCCGCTTATGCTGAGTGGAACTGATTTGAGGGGTTGGTTTCATGTGTGTTTTTCTAAATTGGAGGTTTGTTCCCGAATTCGGTTCGGGAGGAACCGGCGCAAAAATCTGCGCGTGGCGGAGATTCGACCACTGGGGTGCCGCGAAAGGCGGGCTCCAACTTGGCTAGATCTGCCGAGCCTTTATGCAGCCTGCCGAACTACGGCGGCGCAAATTGGCGCGTTGATCATTTTCATCTCTCTTCATTTACAGCCGTTCTCGTGCCTGTCCAGCATTGCGCCTCGTTCCCAGCTGTAAGTCGCTCTTGTAGTGAGAGAAACAGTCCAAAATATTTTGCCAACCCATGGCTGTTGCTGCCTGTCCGCGGGGCTTTTTGGGAAGCCTTGACGACAGGACCGCCATCTTACTCTGCCCGCAAGGCCTCGACCGGATTCACCAGGCTGGCCCGGCGGGCTGGAATCAGGCACGCGAGTAATGCCGCGAGGGCGAGCACCGCCATCGTTCCCGTTAGCAAAAGCGGATTGTGGGCTGAGACTTGGTAGAGTTGTGACGCCAACAATCGACCGAGCATCAGCGCCGCGGCCAGTCCCGCGATCAACCCGAAGAGGACCGGCGTCATTCCCTGCATCACAACCAGACGCAATACGTCCATCGTTTGCGCGCCGAGAGCCATGCGGACACCGATTTCCCCTGTCCGTTGCTCGACAGTGTACGCAACCGCGCCATAAATGCCGACCGTCGCGAGGAGCAAAGCCACGCCGGCGAACACGCCGAGAAGTATGGTCGTTAGGCGCGCCTGCCCGAGGGCTTGAGCAACGATTGCCGTCATCGCTTGCGGCTGCGCGATGGCGAGCGCGGGATCGATGCTGTTCAACGCTTTCTGTGTCAGCCGGGCGATCTCGGGGGTGGGCAGCTTGCTCCGCACCGTCACGGTCAGGAACGGAAAATTTTCCTGCGCCCACGGACGATAAAATTCCATCTCGTTGCGTTGCGCCACGCGCTCCGAACGCACATCGCCGACTACTCCGATAATTTCAGTCGGCACGCTGCCGCTCGTAGTGAGCAAAATTTTCCCAATCGGATTTTCATTGCCGAAAACTTTAGTCGCGCCGGCCTGACTGATCAGCATCACATTCTGATGATCGATCAGATCATGTTCATCGAAATCGCGCCCGGAGAGCAGGGGAATTCCCCACGTTTTGAAATAACCGGGCGCGACATCATGCGACGGAGCGGCCGCGCGTTCCGCGACCGGCAGTACGTTCCCTTCGGGTTTCGTATAAAGTGTGCGGCTTCCGCCAATCAGCGGCACGTCTCCGCTCAAGCTGATTTGCTCGAATCCCGGCACCGCTTGCAGAGCGGTCATCAGTTTTTGCTCGAATCGCGCGCGGGCCGCGACGTCCGGATATGGCGCCGCCGGCAACGTAACAAAACCAGTCCAAAGACTTTCGGAACGGAAGCCGAGATCCTGGTGGTTCAGTCGGACGAAACTAGCGATGAGCAACGCCGCCCCGGCGAGCAATGTTACGGAAAGCGCTACTTGCGCACCGACGAGAATTTTGCGGAAGCGTTGCTGTTTCACACTGCCGCTCGAACCGCGGCCGCCTTCCTTCAGTCCATCGACCAGATCAGCGCGCGAACTTTGCCAGGCTGGATACACACCCATGGCGAGGCCGGTCGCGATCGAGAGGGCGATCGCGAACGCGAGCACAGGCAACGACAAGCCGATCTGACTCCCCGGATCGAGCGGGAGAAAATCGGCCGCCAGTTTCGGAACGAGTGGAACCAGTTGCCAGGCCAGCGCCGCACCGGTGATCCCCGCGAGCGCACTCACAAGCAGACTCTCAAGAACGAAAAGCCGCAACACGCTCGTGCGCGAAGCACCCAGCGCCATGCGCAAGGCGATTTCGCGTCGGCGTCCGCTAAACCTAACGAGTAACAGGTTCGCCACATTGCTGCACGCGATGAGGAGCACGAACGCGACCGCTGCGAGCAAAATGCCGAAGGCTGGTCGCAGGTCGCCGTTCACATCTACCGGGAGCGTTTTCACAAGATCGCTCACATCCGCGTCGATCTTGCCGGGGTTTTGCGCGCGATAGCTTTGCGAAAGCGGAAGCAGCGCCGCCTTCACCTGCTCGACGGTCTGGCCCGGTTTCATGCGACCGATCACACGCAGGAACGCCGTGCCGCGCATCATGCGTTCGTGCGAGAAACCCGCGATCACAAATGGCTTCGTCGTCCAGACTTCGTTCCCGTTCGGGCCGACCCATTGCGCCGGCATGTTTGGCAACACACCGACAATCGTGTGCGCCATCCCGTCGAGTGTGATGCTGCGTCCGAGCACATTCGGATCGCTGCCCAGCCGGTTACGCCAGAATTTCTCCGAGACGAGCGCGACATCGGCGTCCTCTTCCTCCTGCGGGAGAAAAGTGCGACCAAGAATTGGGCGAACGCCAAGGACGTCGAAATAGTTCGCGGTCGTGCGGAAAGCCTGCAGCTGTACCGGCTCGCCCAGACCGGTGAGCGTGAACGCGGTAAAGCTTTCCGCCGCCAGTCCGTCGAAGATCGTCTGGCCGTCGCGATAATGCATGAAGCGCGGCCCTGAGAGCGGGTAGTCGAAGGTATCGCCACCCTTCGGCTGAGTGAAAAGATGGACGACGCGTCCGGGCTCCTTGAAAGGTAATCCGCGCAGAAAGAGATCGTTGATCAAACTGAAGATGGCAGTATTCAGTCCGATCCCGAGGGTCAGAGTGATCACTGCCAGAAACGTGAAGCCCGGCGATTTGAATAACTGCCGCAGCGCAAAGCGAAGATCAGTCATCATAAATATTGAGATGCGCTCATCGGCGCGATTGGATTCTTCAATTTCGGACGATCAAAGATTTTCCGTCATCAAGCCAACTTGGTCTAGTCCGCGCGCAACGCCTGCACTGGATTGAGCAGGCTGGCCCGGCGCGCCGGAAACAAGCAGGCTAACAGCGCCGCGGCCGCAAGAATCGCCGCCGTCCCCATCAACAGAAACGGATTGTAGGCGGAGACTTGATAGAGCTGGGCCGTAATCAATCGGCCGAGCGCGAGTGCCGCGCCTAATCCGACGATCAGTCCGAGAAACACCGGCTTCATCCCCTGGATCACAACCAGACGCAACACGTCTATCGTTTGCGCGCCAAGAGCCATGCGGACACCGATCTCGCCCGTTCGCTGCTCCACCGTGTAAGCAACCGCACCGTAAATGCCAACGGTCGCGAGCAGGAGCGCAGTTCCGGCGAAGACAGCGAGCAGCGTCATCATCATTCGCTGCTGACCGATCGCTCTTCCCACGATTTCGTTCATGGTCGCCGTGTTGAAGATCGGCAGACCGGCGTCGAGTTTGCTTAGGGTCGTTCGCACGGTGCGCATGATGTCGTCGGACGCACCTCTTCCACGAACCGCCAGTCGAAAACTAGGATTCGGGTCCTGCAGCCACGGACGGTAAAATTCCGCGTCATTCGTTTGCGTGATCTGCAGCGAGCGCACATCGCCAACGACGCCGATAATCTCGACACGATCCTGTCCGCCGCCGATCAGCAATTCTCGCCCGATCGGATTTTCACCGGGGAAAATCTTTTTCGCCCCGGCCTGACTGATCAACATCACTTTCGGTCGATCGACGCGGTCTCGCTCATCGATGTCGCGCCCGGCGATGAGTGGGATGCCCAACGTCCGAAAGTATCCGGGCGAAATACTGTGACTAGGCGCGACTGGTCGTTGATTGACCGGCGGCGGATTGCGATCGGGGCGCGCGTAATAGTTCCGCGCACCTCCTTCGAGCGGCACGGCGTCGGTAAGGGCGGCGCCCTCCACCGTCGGCAGGCTGCGAATTTCCTGGAGCAAACGTTCGCCAAAACGGGCGCGCGCCCCGGCGTCAGGATAATGCGCGTCCGGCAAGCGGAGCCTGCCCGTCCAGAGATTCTCCCCGCGGAAACCATTATCCTGGTGGCTGAGACGAACGAAGCTCGCAATCAACAAGCCAGCGCCTGCGAGCAGAGTGACGGAGAGCGCCACTTGTCCGCCGACGAGCAGCTTGCGGAAACGCTGTTGACCCAGACTGCCGCTGATCGCGCGGCCTCCATCTTTCAGTCCATCGACGAGGTCCGCGCGCGAGCTTTGCCAGGCCGGATACAAACCCATGACGAAACCGGTCAGGAGCGAGAGCACGAGAGTGAAGGCAAGCACCGGAATGCTGAGACGAAGGTTCGCATCGAGCGGGAGCTGGTTCGCGGCCAGGCGCGGGAGAAGCGGGATCAGCTTCCAGGCCATGAGCGCGCCGAGTCCGCCGCCCAGCAGACTAACGAGAATACTTTCGAAAATGAAAAGCCGGACCACGCTTCGTCGGGCCGCGCCGAGCGCCATGCGGAGCGCGATCTCGCGCCGGCGTCCGCTAAACCTGACGAGGAGCAGATTGGCCACATTGCTACAGGCGATGATGAGAACGAAACAGACTGCGGCCAGCAATGTCCCGAAAGCCGGACGCAGATTGCCGCTTACATCTTCCGGTATCGGCACCAGCGCCGTGGTCCAACTCGTGTCGTCATTCGAAGGATTCTGCTCGCGATAACTTTTCTCCAGCGCCGGCATTGCCGCCTTCGCCTGCTCCAGCGTCACGCCGGGTTTCAATCGCGCGATCGACCGGAGAAATCCGACGCCGCGCATCACGCGCTCGCGTGGCATCCCGGGCAGATCGAACGGCTTCGCGGTATAGACCTCGAGGTCCGGCCCAAACCAGGCGGCCGGCATGTCCGGCAACACTCCGATGATCGTGTGCGGCACTTCGTTCAAGGTGATGCTGCGACCAAGCACCGCTGGATCGCTCCCGAGCCGCTGTCGCCAAAAGCTTTCGCTGATCATCGCCACATCCGCTTTCATCTCTTCCTCCGGCAGAAAGACGCGGCCGCGGATCGGCCGAACGCCGAGGACATCAAAATAATTCGCGGTCACCGTTTCGGCGTTCACCTGGACCGGTTCACCCAATCCGGTAAGCGTGGCGCCAAAGCCATTATCCGCCGCGATTCCGGAGAAAACCGTCTGCCCATCGCGATAATGCCAGAAGCGCGGGATGGAGTATGGGAGCTGCTTGAGCTCGCGCTCGCGTGACTCGCCATAGATGGTGACGATCCGCTCCGGCTCCGGGAACGGCAGACCGCGCAGAAAGATCGCGTGAATCAAACTGAAGATGGTTGTGTTCAAGCCGATCCCAAGCGCGAGGGTGAAAACGGCGAGAAAGGTGAACCCGGGCGACTTCCGCAACTGCCGAAGAGCGAAGCGAAGATCAGTCATCATAGGCGTGAGGATGTTGAATCAACTGCCGTCGGAGTGCTCGATTTTCGCACGCGCGAAACCTCGCTCCAATACAAGACGCCGCCGCAGTTGGGTTTTTGTCTAGAAATCTACAAATGGCGGTTCGCCAAACTGTCGGTGCATTCGTGAGTCTGGTCGTTGCAATTTCGTAGCCTTCGAAACTGCCGCATGTTAAACACCTCCATGCGCAAAACCCCCGTCGCGACAAATACGGAAGACGTTGCGGCTGCCGAATTAGCGCTGAAGGCCCATGTGTTGGCATCCGACCCTGAAATCCTGGCTGAGGTCCACAGACGGAGACGCCTTGATGCAGGAAATACTGGACAGCGTCAACCTGACCGAGGCACCGGAAGATGCAGTCTGTGGTCTTGTTATAGACTTGTTGCAGTATTGCGAGCGGGAGAAAATCGACTGGAATCAAGACGTCATGTCGCGGGCACGGGAGCACCTCCGCATTGAGCACGGCTACGAAGTTCAAAAACAATGAGCTTTCCGAAGCAAAGCGAAATCGAATTGCCGCTTCTTAAGACTTTGCAGGAGCTTGGCGGAAAGGCCGAGCCAAAAGAACTCTATCCGAAGCTGGCGGAGATCTTCCCGCAGTTGACCGAGGAAGATTTGACCGCACGTCTACCAAGCAGCCCTTCTACATTCCGGTGGCATAATCTCGTTCAATGGAGTCGCCAAAAGTTGGTAGAGAAGGGCGAAATTGACGGCACGACTCGCGGTGTTTGGAAGCTAACACCGAGAGGCCGAGCACGCGCGACGGGTGCTGCCGCGGATTCCTCCGAGGAATTGTTGCTCGCGCATCAAGCGACGCTGAAAGATTTGGTATACGAGAACGAGTCTGAGGTGAAGCGCCGCATCATTTCAGAACTTCAAAATCTCGGAGCCACAGATTTCGAGCAGTTCTGCATGTCGTTTCTCGGTCCGCTTGGTTACGAGCAACTCCAAGTTACGGGTCGAGGCGCGGATCGCGGTATCGACGGTTTCGGCCTATTCCGACAAGGAGTCGTCACGATTCGCTCCGCCTTTCAGGCCAAACGCTGGCGGCAAAATGCGGTTAGCCGTCCGGAGATCGACAAGTTTCGCGGCGCCATCCAAGGCGATTATGACCATGGGGTGTTCCTGACTACTGGGCGATTCACTGCTGATGCCGAAGCTGCGTCCATCAAGAAGGGCGCGATTTCCTTGTTACTTCTAGACGGGGACGCTATCGCGGAAAGCATGATTCGTAATGGCATAGGCGTAGTTCGTCGGCCGGTGCAGCTATTTGACTTGGATCCAGAGTTCTTTCGCTTTCCAGCCGCGGATGGGTTTCTTTAGTCGATCGCGTTCAGGAGATGAACGATGGCGTAGTTAGAGATTCAAGCACTCGCCATCAACCCCACCGCTGAAGTTCGTGAGGCCGATCCCGGCGACGACGCACGCGCCCTTGATCGGCAAATCAGCCACCGCAGTAAAAAATTTCCCACCTGTTTCGTCGTCGAAGTTCGCCGGACAATCTGCCTCGTCGTGCTTAGATTCACGCAATGAGCAAACAGAGCGCATCCCGATCCTCTGATCAGGAAGTCATGCGACACCTTTCGCGCTCGCAAATTTTCAAAGATTACGAACGGGCTTTCAGTGAAGCCATGGGTTTGCCGCTTAACATCCGAGGGCATGCTTCGTGGTCGCCGGCACACCATGGAAAAGAGGATCGCGACTCATTCGCCTCAATTCTGGCTCGTTTCAACAAGGCTCGCGCCGCGTGCTTAAAAGCCCAAACCGACGCATCTCGAGAACCGGACTCGACAAGGCGCACCGTCACCTGGTTTGCGGGACTCTCCGAAAGTGCCGTGCCGGTTTACGTCGGCGATCACATTCTTGGTTTTCTCGAGACGGGCGAAGTGATGCTGAAGAACCCGACTAAGAAACATTTCGCGAGCATTACCCGGCAGCTCCGCGCCTGGGGCTACAAGGCGGATTGGAAGCAACTTGAGCGGGCCTATTTTCGGTCGTGCGTTTTATCGCCGGACCGGTATCGCGCGATGTTGCGGCTCCTGAGTATTTTTGCGCAACACCTTTCGATCTTGTCGAATCAACTGGTCGTACGGCGCGAGAAGGACGAGTCCGCGAAGATGGCGCGAGCGCGGCAATTCATCGAAAAGCATCAGGCGGAGCCGCTGTCGCTCGGGCGGATAGCCCAGTCGGCTAACATCAGCAGATCTTACTTTTGCAAGATGTTCAAGAAAGCGACCGGGATAGGTTTCATCGATTATCTCTCGAGAGTCCGAGTCGAGAAATCGAAGACGCTCTTGCTCAATCCCAACTCGCGAATCAGCGAAGCTGCCTTCGCCTGCGGATTTCAATCCATGACGAACTTCAATCGCACGTTTAGCCGAATCGTCGGTCGCTCTCCCACGCAATTTCGCGAATCGCTTCCGAAGCTGCGACGCGCGAGGACAAAACGGCCAATAGCACCGGTTAAACTTCGGCGAACGACGCCCGTTAGCTTCTAAGGGATTCGTTTCCTAGCGGAATAGCGGGCGAGATTAGAGAAAGGTGTCGGCTGTAAAACGACCCTGCGAAACTGCAAATTCACGCGCGGCATTATCATCTGCGTCGAGCGCGTCCGCGGCGTGTCGAGCCTTCAAACGATGTGCGTTGCCGAAATAAACAAAGGGCCCGCGCGCCGGAGAATCGAAGCTCGGTATGAGTGACGAGCGGCAACCCTCGGTGACAACACTCTTAGCTTTTGAGGAATTCATTGATTACTAGTTCGAGGAACGCGAAAAAACACCCAATTGCGGCATTCTCAGGCGGGATTTCCTAGAGTCCCCTGGCGATTTTTCCGTCATCCTTCTCCCGCGAAATCGCTTCAATATTTATTGCTCCTAGCAGCAATTTTTCTCCGGTTACTACAGGAACTTCGCCGACCTTTGCGTTCAGAATAATTTGCTCTGCCTCCGCCATCGTCTGGTCTTCAAAGCAATAGGCGCTGTTTTTATCGATGTATGCTTCTACCGGTTCTGTCCTGGGATCGTGTCCCAAACCGCCCACGGTCCGGTTCATTTTGTTCTTCGACAGGGTACCCAATAATTCGCCGCGTTCATCAGTTACAGGTGACGAATCGATTTCCCGTGCCTGCATTTCGTCGAGAGCCGCCTTTACAGAAATCTTATCAGAAATGCTTTTCGCAGGCTTGATAATGTCCTTGACTGTGCGGGCTCTGAAAATCGCTTCCCCAGAGTTGTTAGGTCTTATTTGTTCCATGGACTCAGCGGTCGATGCCGGTTTAAGCGGGAGGCGACTAGTTAGCCGCCTTACACTGGTGAGGCGAACGCACAGAACTTTCCGCACGCTCGCCGTCAGTGTTTAGCGCATTACTGCACTTTTATTTCGAGAGCTTTTGATCTTGCTTTCGTCGTTGTCGGGAGGTGCACTTTCAGCACTCCGTCGCGAAACTCCGCCGTCACTTTCGTGCTATCGGCATCTTCAGGCAGCGTGAAGCTGCGTCGGAAGCTACCAAAGGAGCGCTCGACGCGATGGAATTTTCTCTTCTGATCTTCCTTCACGCTCTTGCGTTCTCCGGATACGCTGAGGATGCCATCTTCAACCGCTACCCTCACGTCATCCTTCTTCATTTCCGGCAAGTCTGCTTTAAGCAGGTACTCGTGATCATCCTGGCTGATATCAACCTCGGGTGTCCAATCTGCGACTGTCAGGCTGGGGGTCTCCCCACTGCCGATTCTGTTCGGAAATCCGCCCAAGAAACGATTAAGACGATTTTGCGTCGCTTCTTCCATCTCTCTCAGCTGATTCCATGTTATTAGTGTATTCATATTATTTTATCTTTCTGGATTGAGCTAAAGCCATCTCGGTGCAGCGCGCTCACCGCTTATTGTCAGAGTCGACCCTAATCTTGTGTACGTTGAGGAACGGGCCGGGTGGAAAACCCGGAGGTAACGAAAGCGGACGCAAACTGCATGACTTTGCCGTGTCGCTCCCTGATTTAGCGCGAGACGAACCTCTCGAGTCTGGCGATGATCGAACGCGGAGTGGCGAATACCTTCCGCGCGGGGCGTGACAGCGCTTTTCCCGGTGATACCATGCGCGAAATGGAAGCGGCCGATTGGGCATCACTGAGCGACCAGCAACTTCTCGAGCGCCGCATCTCCAAACTCGGCTTGCGGCTCGACGGCACGACGGTCGAACCGCTGATCAAGCAGCTTTACGACGAGCTTTCGGCACGCGGATTGGTGTTTCAGCCGCCATGTCACATCGGCGATGAATGGTTCGTGCCGGTCGGCATCCCGGCGATCTTCGTGCCGTTCTTTCTCGCACACGACCGGCTCCGCGCGCTGGAGCGGACGATGATGCTCGAAGTCGAGGGTGGAACGCGCGAGTGGTTCATGAAACTGATCCGGCACGAAGCCGCGCACGCCTTCAGCTACGCTTACTATCTTCCGCGAAAGAAAAAGTGGCAGCAGATGTTCGGGCACACCTCGCGCGACGAGACCCCGGATTTCTACCGGCCGCGCCCGTTTAGCCGCAGCTATGTCGAGAATCTCGACGACTGGTATGCGCAAAGTCATCCGGACGAAGATTTCGCGGAGACGTTCGCGGTCTGGCTCACGCCCGGGCTCGATTGGCGCAAGCGTTACGCCGGCTGGAAGGCGTTGCAAAAAATCGAATATGTCGATGAGCTGATGCGCTCGCTCGCAGGGAAGCCGCCAGTGCACGCGCCGGAATATCGCGCCGCCGAATACGATGGCCTCAACCTCAAGCTCAAAACCTATTACGCGCGCAAACGGAAACTCTACGAAGATACCTATCCGGATTTCTACGACGCCGATCTGCGGCAGCTTTTTCCCGCGACGGCCGGACCGGGACGAATCTGGGCAAGCTCATATCTGCGTCTGCGACGACGTCGGCTAATGAATTCGGTGTGCCAGTGGACGAATGAGAAAAAATTCCGCGTGAACAAACTTCTCGCGCGTCTGATCGACCGCTGCGATCAACTCGATCTCCACGTCCTCAACGACGACCCGTCGCAGGATTTTCGCGTTACCTCTTTCATTACAACGCTGGTGATGAATTATCTCTTCACCGGCAAATTCAAGCGCACCAAGTAACGTGAAAAAGAAGCTTAAAGTCCTCGCCCTTTTCGATGCCAGAGGTCCGACCACGATCGATCAGGACCTGAGCGCGGAGATGAAGACGGAGGATTGGAAGACCGAAGCGAACGTCCTGACCGCGCTCGGCACGCTCGGCCACACAGTGGAGCATCTCGCCATCTTCGACGACCTCGATCTGCTGCGGCAAAAGCTGGCAAGCTTTGCGCCCGATGTTCTTTTCAACCTCGCCGATGAGTTCAAGAACAACCCCGGGTTCGATCAGAACATTGTTTCAGTGCTGGAAATGCAAGGCGTGCCATTTACCGGCTGCGGCGCCACCGGCCTCACGCTTTGTAAACACAAGGGCATCTCGAAAAAGATCCTCGGCTATCATCGCATCCATGTGCCGAACTTCGTCGTCATCACGCGCAGCCAGCGCATCGCCCGGCCCCGGCAGCTCAAGTTCCCCATCCTGGTCAAGCCGGTAAAGGACGAGGCGTCCTACGGGATTTCGCAGGCCTCCTTCGTCGAGAGCGACGAGCAGTTCCGCGAGCGCGTGACCTTTATTCACGAGAAACACGGCAGCGATGTGATCGCCGAGGAATACATCGTGGGCCGTGAACTCTACGCCAGCCTGATGGGTAATCTGCGGCTGACCGTATTTCCGATCCGCGAGCTGGTCTTTCGGGAAGTGCCGCCTAACGAGCCGAAGATTGCGACCTATCGGGCGAAGTGGGACGAGGAATATCGGAAACGCTGGGGCTTGCAGAATCAGTTCGCCGAGGAGCTCGACCCGGCGCTGGTCGCGCACATCGAGCAAACGTGCAAACGCATTTACCGTCTGCTCACGATCGACGGCTACGCCCGCATCGATCTGCGGCTCACGGCCGACAACAAGGTCTATTTCATCGAGGCAAACCCAAATCCGATTCTGGCGGCGGACGAGGACTTCGCGCTTTCCGCCGAGAAAGCGGGCCTGCCCTATCCGCAATTGATCGACCGGATCATCCGCCACGGGATGAAGACGCTGAGGGGCTGACTAGATCCCGGTCTCCAGTTTCGGCCAGATATCGCGCCGCCCCTTCCCAGCGCCAACAGCCTTGACGTTCCTGCCCGGAACGGAAAGAATCGCGGCCTAACGGAGGAGAAAATATGCTTCATCTCGATACTGGAAATACCGCCTTCATGCTGCTGTGCGCCAGCCTGGTCATGTTGATGACGCCGGGGCTGGCATTTTTTTACGGCGGGCTCGTTGGACGAAAGAACGTGCTCGCCATCATGATGCAGAGCTTCGTCTCGATGGGCTGGACCACGGTTTTATGGTGGGCCTTCGGGTTCTCCCTTTGCTTCTCCGGCGACCTGAAAAGCGGCACGGATTTTTTTGGAATTATCGGCAACCTGAATTGGGTCGGTCTGCGCGGGATCACGCTCTCGACACCGTCACCGAACGAGACAATTCCGATGATCGTCTTCTGCGGCTACCAGATGATGTTCGCCGTCATCACGCCGGCGCTCATCACCGGCGCGTTCACCAACCGCATCACCTTCAAAGCTTACATGCTGTTCCTTACGGCGTGGCTCATCCTCGTCTACTTTCCGTTTGTCCACATGGTCTGGGGCGGAGGCATGCTGGCGGAGTGGGGTGTGAAGGATTTTGCCGGCGGGATCGTCGTGCACAACATCGCGGGAATCGCCGCGCTCGCCTCGATTCTTTTTGTTGGCAAACGCAAGGTCGTTGACCGCGGACCGCACAGCATTCCGCTCGTTGCGCTCGGCACCGGTTTGCTCTGGTTCGGCTGGTACGGCTTTAACGCCGGATCGGAATTTCGCGTCGATTCGATCACGGCAGTGGCGTTCTTGAATACCGACATTTCCGCCTCGTTCGCGGCGATCGCATGGCTGCTGGTGGATTGGCGAGTCGCAAAGAAACCGAAGTTCCTAGGCTTGCTCACGGGTGCGGTCGCGGGTCTGGCCACGATTACTCCAGCCGCAGGATATGTGTCGCCGGCGACTGCGGCCATCATCGGTCTGGTGGCGGGCGTAGTCTGCTATTACGCCTGCGCATTGAAGAACCGGCTGGGTTGGGACGATGCCCTCGATGTTTGGGGCGTACACGGCGTCGGCGGATTTCTCGGCATCGCGCTGCTCGGCGTCTTCGCCTCGACGGCGTGGAATCCAGCGGCCAACGGTGGGGTGGACGGATTGCTCGCCGGCAACTCCATCTTCTTTTTCAAGCAAGTGGGCGCGGCGCTGCTCTCGTCTGTCTGGGCGTTTGTCTTCACGCTGGGGATGCTCTGGCTCATCAACCGCGTTACCCCAGTGCGTGTCGAAGATGCGCACGAAGAACTCGGCCTGGACGAAGCGATCCATGGCGAGACCGCATACGTGGAAGTGGATGTAGTATCGATTCGATCCGGCCAACCGCTATGACCGCGACCTGGCGCAACGGCTCTTCCAATCTCCAGTCCGCTAAACTGTAAAGTCTGCGTTTCGCGATGCGCATTCAGGCAATGTTTGCAACGCGGCTGATGATTCTCGCGATCGCGAGCATTGGCTCGCGCTTCGTGTTCGCAGGGGAAACGATTGTGCCGGTGGGAACGAAGCCTCCCGAGCCGCGCCTCAAGATTTACGGTTGGATCGACAGCGGAATCACGGGCAATTTCGCCAGTCCCCCGGATAATCAAAACTTTGGGCGCTTCTTTGACGATCGCGTGAACCAACCAATGGTAAATCAGGTCGTCCTCACTTTCGAGCGCGCGTTGGCACCGGAACCCGGAAAATTCGATTGGGGTTTCAAATTGCAATTCATGTACGGGAGCGACGCGCGCTTCATTCATTCGCTTGGGATCTTTAGCAATACCTTGGGGACCTCAATCGCCCAACCGGACCTGCCCGAAGCCTATCTCAACCTTCACTTTCCCATCATCGGCCAGGGGGGCCTCGACTTGAAGGTCGGCAAATTCGTCACTCTCGAGGGGATGGAAACAATCGATCCACGCGCAAATTTCTTCTACTCGCACAGCTACATTTTTAATTTTGGACTTCCGTTTAATCATACCGGCGCCCTAACGACAATTCACGCGACCAAGTGGCTCGACCTTTATGCCGGGATCACGCGGGGCGTTAATACCAGCGTCGAAGACAACAACCAAAGCGTTTCTTTTCACGGCGGCGTCGGCCTCAATCTTCTGGATGGCAAACTAACGGTTCTTGCAACCACCTCCATTGGTCCTGAAACGCCGAACGACAACCATGATCAGCGTTATCTCAATGACATCGCAGTGACGGCGAAGATAACTGATAAATTCACTTCGCTGACCGACATCAATTATATTCTGGACGAAGTCAGTGACGCCCAGGCTTATGGGATCGCGCAATATTTCCTCTACGCGATAAACAGTTGGTTAACCGCCGGCATCCGCGGCGAAATCTACCGGGATGGCGACGGCTTTTACGTAATCTCGTACGCCAACACGCACGACCCGATGCGCGCTCTGGAAGGCCTGCCGACGATTGATCCGCGCACGGTCGGCGGCGGGGAGACGACCTACGGAGCAATCACAGCCGGCGTAAACATCAAGCCGCCGATGCCAAAGCCCCTGGAGGGATTGGCGATCCGACCCGAGGCCCGCTACGACCGCTCTCTCAACAACACGCGACCGTTCAACCAATCAAGCGATCGCGACCAGTTTACCGTCGGAATTGACTTCATTCTGACATTCTAGCTCAACAACATCGCGACAACATCGTCGCTCCAGAGCGTTAATGAATTTTTAATGTCTTGCGCCATTGGTTTAATTAACGCTCACGCGCAGAGCAGACTAATGCACGTCGCAGATGCACGAACGGGATTTCCTACAACTCGCACTCTTCATTGGCGGACTTGTCGCAGTTACGCCGCCGCTCGGGAATTTCATGATGCATGTATTTGAGGGGGAGCGGAATTTTCTCTCGCCTGCACTGGGGCCGATCGAGCGCGGCATCTACAATCTGAGTGGGGTCGATCCGGCACAGAAGATGTCGTGGAAGGCGTACACGGTCGCAATGCTGGCGTTCAACATCGCTGGCGGCGTCGTACTGCTGATCATGGAGCTGACGCAGCAATGGCTACCGTTCAACCCCCAGCATTTGCCGAGTGTTCCGTTCGCACTCGCCGTCAACACCGCGACCAGCTTCATGACGAACACGAACTGGCAGGCCTACTCCGGCGAAGCGACGATGAGTTACTTCACCCAAATGGCAGGACTGGCCGTCCACAATTTTGTGAGTGCGGCCACCGGCATCGCGATCGCAGTGGCGCTCGCGCGCGGACTCGTGCGAAAGCAAACGACGAACATCGGAAATTTCTGGGCCGATCTCACACGTTGCACACTTTACGTTTTATTGCCATTGTCGATCTTGCTTGCCATCGTCCTCATGCAGCAGGGCGTCGTGCAAACTCTCGGCAGGTATCCGACGGCCACGACCATCGAAGGCGCGTCGCAACAAATTCCACTCGGTCCGGCCGCTTCGCAGATAGCGATCAAGCAGCTTGGCACAAACGGCGGCGGATTTTTTGGCCAAAATAGCTGTCATCCGTTCGAAAACCCGACACCGTTGACGAACTTCATCGAAGTGTTCGTCATTTTCCCTCTCAGCTCGGCACTTGTTTACATGTTCGGTCTGATGGCGCGCGATCGTCGACAGGGTTGGTCGATTTGGGCTGCAATGTTCGTTTTGTTCCTCGCTGGGTTCGCAATTCTTTGGTGGGCGGAGTCGCAAAATAATCCGGTGACCGGCCTTGCCGGTTCGCTCGAAGGGAAAGAGCAACGCTTCGGCGTAATGAATAGCGCACTCTGGGCAACCGCAACGACCGATGCATCCAACGGTTCGGTCAACGCGATGCATGACAGCCTCAGCCCGCTGGGAGGACTCGTAGCCTTGATCAATATTCAGCTCGGCGAAATCATCTTCGGTGGCGTCGGTGCCGGATTTTACGGGATGCTCATGTTCGTCCTGCTGACGGTGTTTATCGCCGGCTTGATGGTTGGTCGCACACCGGAATATCTCGGGAAGAAAATCGAAGCGCGCGAAGTCACCTGGGCTGTTGTCGCCGTTCTCTCGCCCGCGGTTGTGATCCTGGGCGGGACCGCATTGACAGTGATGTATCCCGCAGCGCTCAACAGTCTCAATAACGATGGCCCGCATGGCTTGAGCGAAGTGCTTTATGCATTTACTTCCGCGGCCGGGAACAACGGCAGCGCCTTTGCCGGGCTCAACGCCAACACCGACTGGTACAATTACATGCTCGCGGTAGGCATGTTCATCGGTCGCTTCGCCATCATTGTTCCGGTGCTGGCCATCGCGGGCAGCCTCGCCCAAAAGAAAACGTCACCGCCATCCAGCGGCACATTTCCGACCAATGGCCCCGTCTTTACTGTGCTCCTGATCTCAATCATTCTGATCGTCGGCGCACTCACGTTTTTCCCGGTGCTGTCACTCGGTCCAATCGTCGAGCATTTTCTCATGCAAGCCGGGAGGAGTTTCTAATCATGAGTGCGAGATCCTCATCTTCCATTTTCGATCCCGCGTTGATTTATCCAGCGATCGCGGACTCGTTCCGAAAACTAGATCCGCGCGTGCAATGGCGCAGCCCGGTTATGTTTGTCGTTCTGATCGGCGCCATTTGGACATCGGCGATCACGATCGTGCATTTTAGCAGCTTCAATTTGCAGATTAGTCTGTGGCTCTGGTTCACCCTGCTTTTTGCAAATTTCGCCGAAGCAATGGCCGAGGGTCGCGGCAAAGCGCAGGCCGAGACCTTGCGCCGCATGCGCACGGCGACGATGGCGCGGCGTTTGGTGAATGGCCGTGAGGAAAGAATTCCGGCGAGCGCGTTGAGCAAGGGCGACATCGTTGTTTGCGAAACGAACGACACCATTCCCGGCGACGGTGACGTGATCGAAGGAATCGGGAGCGTGGATGAATCTGCCATCACTGGCGAATCGGCCCCGGTCATTCGCGAAAGCGGCGGCGATCGCAGTGCGGTCACCGGAGGCACACGCGTACTCAGCGATCGCATTGTCATCAAGATCACGAGCGAGCAGGGAAATACGTTTATCGATCGCATGATCGCGATGGTCGAAGGCGCGCGCCGGCAGAAAACGCCGAATGAAATTGCGTTGAGCATTCTGCTCCTGAGTTTGACCGCGCTTTTTATTCTCGCCGTCTTCACGTTGCCGGCATTCGCTCATTACAGTGAACACGCGGCCGATCAGAAGGACGCAGTTAATGTCGGAATTCCGGTTCTTGTTTCGCTGCTCGTTTGCTTAATTCCGACAACGATCGGTGGATTGCTCAGCGCCATCGGCATTAGCGGAATCGACCGACTCGTCAGGCAAAACGTTCTCGCCACAAGCGGCCGGGCAGTTGAAGCCGCAGGTGACATCGACGTTTTGCTTCTCGACAAAACCGGAACGATCACACTCGGCAATCGGATGGCGGTGGCGTTTCATCCAGTTCTGGGAGTAGACGGCGCGGAGTTGGCCGATGCCGCGCAGCTCGCGTCGCTCGCCGACGAAACGCCGGAGGGTCGCTCTGTCGTGGTGCTGGCCAAACAGAAATACGGAATTCGTGCGCGCGAAATGCACGAGTTGGAGGCGACCTTCATTCCATTCAGCGCGCAGACGCGCATGAGCGGAGTCGATCTGCACACGACCGGAGTTCAGCCCATGGTCGGCATCCGCAAAGGTGCCGCCATCGCTGTGCAAGATTACGTCGAATCATGCGGTGGCACATTTCCGGAAGCGACCGCGAAAATTGTCGATGAGATTTCGCGACGTGGCGGGACTCCACTCGTTGTCGCAAAAGGGGCGCAAACATTCGGGGTCATCGAGCTGAAGGATATCGTCAAAGGTGGAATCAAAGAGCGTTTCGCTCATCTCCGCAAAATGGGAATCCGGACCGTGATGATCACCGGCGATAATCCACTCACCGCCGGCGCAATCGCGGCCGAATCGGGCGTGGACGATTTCATGGCGCAGGCGACGCCAGAGGACAAACTCAAACGCATTCGCCAAGAACAAGCGCAAGGCCGTTTGGTCGCGATGACCGGCGACGGCACGAATGACGCGCCCGCGCTCGCACAAGCCGATGTCGGTGTCGCAATGAACACGGGGACACAAGCCGCGCGCGAAGCCGGTAACATGGTTGATCTCGATTCGAACCCAACGAAACTGATTCAGATCGTCGAGATTGGGAAACAATTATTGATGACGCGTGGCGCGCTCACCACGTTTAGCATTGCCAACGATGTAGCGAAATATTTCGCGATCCTGCCGGCGATGTTTGGTACGCTTTATCTCGCGGCAGGTGCACGCGCGGGCCCACTCGCAGCACTCAATATCATGCGATTGTATTCGCCCGAGAGCGCAATTTTGAGCGCTGTTATTTTCAACGCGCTCATCATTATCGCGCTGGTCCCGCTCGCGCTCGCAGGAGTGAGGTATCGCGCCATCGGCGCCGCCCAGGTGCTGATTCGAAATCTTTTCATCTACGGCCTTGGCGGTCTAATTGCGCCATTTGTCGGAATCAAGCTCGTGGATCTTGCGCTGGTTGCGCTGCACCTCGCCTAACGCATGAAAGTCCTGTTTCAATCGATCCGGATTTACATCGTATTCACTTTACTGACAGGGATCATTTATCCGCTGGCGATGACCGGCGTTGCGCAGGCATTGTTTCCGAGGCGGGCGAACGGGTCGCGCATTATTGAGAACGGCAAACTTGTCGGCTCAGAACTGCTCGCGCAGAAGTTTGAATCGCCACGTTATTTCTGGCCACGACCCTCGTCGGTTGACTATGCAACAATCCCTTCGGGCGCAAGCAACAAAGGTCCGACGAGCTCAGACCTGAAAAAACTGGTTGAGGAACGCCGCGCAAAATTTGGAAATAACGCGCCAGTCGATTTGCTTACGGCATCGGGTAGCGGACTCGATCCGCACATTAGCCCGGAAGCAGCGGACCTTCAGATTTCCCGAATTGCCACGGCGAGGAATATGCCGACCAAGAAAATCGCGGAACTGGTCAATCGCGCGACCGAACAGCCGCAGCTCGGCTTCTTCGGCGAACCGCGCGTCAACGTGCTCCTTGTGAACCGCGCGCTTGATCAACTGCGCTGATTCATTCAATGATCATCGTCGCCTGGCGCCGCTTCCAAGATGCAGGCATTGCCGCAACAGCGTAGACTTCCGACATGAGCGAGGCCGAACGGCCCGATCCGGACACGATTCTCGCGCAGGTAAGGCGCGAAGAAGAATCCGCCATGCGCGGCAAATTGAAGATTTTCTTTGGGATGAGCCCGGGCGTGGGCAAAACCTACACGATGTTGCAAGGAGCACGGCAAAAGCAGCAACAGGGCATTGAAGTCGTCATCGGAATTGTCGAAACGCACAGACGGAAAGAAACCGAAGCGTTGTTGGAGGGATTGCCAATCGTCCCGCGAACGAACCTTGAATATCGCGGGACGACGCTAACTGAAATGGACCTCGATGCGATTCTCTTGTGGCATCCCGGTCTCGCGGTGGTGGACGAGCTTGCGCACACGAATGCGCCGGGCTCGCGCCATCCGAAGCGGTTTCAGGATGTGCTCGAACTGCTCGAAGCGGGCATCGACGTTTTTACAACCTTGAATGTGCAACACATCGAAAGTCGCCGGGATACGGTGCAGCAGATCACCGGCGTGCTGATGCGCGAAACTATTCCCGATTCGGTGCTCGATCTTGCTGACGAAATCGTACTTGTCGATCTTACGCCCGAACAACTTCGATCGCGTTTGTCCGAGGGGAAAGTTTACCTCAGTGATCGCGCAGCCACGGCCGCGGAGAATTTTTTCAAGGAAAGCAATCTGACCGCGTTGCGCGAAATGGCCTTGCGGCTTGTGGCCGAGCACGTCGATCGCGATTTGCGCGACATCATGCGGAAGCAGCGCATCGTTGGTCCGTGGAAAAGTGGCGACCGGTTACTCGTGGCGGTGCGCGGTAGTCCGTTTTCTGAAAAGCTTATCCGCTATACGCGTCGACTCGCCGCGTCGATGGAAGCATCCTGGATCGTCGCGAATATCGAGACATCGCATCCGCTCAGCGATATGGAGCAAGCGCAGCTAACCAAGTGTCTTGGTCTCGCGCGGCAACTTGGAGCGGAAGTCATTTCAACCCCAGGGCGCGACGTGGGCGAAGCTCTACTTCGCATCGCGCAACAACACAACGTCACACAAATTGTGCTGGGCAAACCAGTCGAAAGCCGCTGGGCGCGCGTCTTCGCCCATCGCTCCCCAGCTGATTGGTTGATCCGCCACAGCGGCGACATCGACATTCACATGATTCGCTCGGACGATGCGCCCCTACAGTTGCGTCGATCGCTGGATCAGCAGATTGCGGGAATTCCCTTGCGTCAGTTCGGTATCGCGCTCGTCATTGCAACCGTCGTCACCGGGACTTGTTTGGCGACGTTCGCCTATACGGGGTACTGGGCGGTCGCGCTCTTTTATCTACTCGCGGTCACGCTCGCGGCCACTCGACTGCGCCATGGTCCGACACTGTTTCTGGCCGCGCTCAGCGCAATGCTATGGGACTTCCTCTTCATCCCTCCTCGCTTCACCTTTTACATCTCGCATCTGCACGATTTCATGATGTTCGGCGCGTACTTTGTCATCGCGCTTGTGGTTGGGAATCTCACCTCACGTTTGCGCGAACGCGAACAAACCGAGCGTCGAGGACAAGAGCGATCAACCGCCCTCTATCGTCTCACCAAAGCACTCGCCGCGAGCGGCGATCTCGATGAAGGCATGGCTCAGGCTGTGCCGCTCATCAAACAATCGTTTTACGCCGATGCTGCCATCTGGCTGTGCGATCCGGGGGGGCTCACTCTGCATCCAGCAAGCGCACTGCCATTTTCACAAAAGAGTGAGAGCGTCGCGGCTTGGGCGTTCCAGAAAAAACAGTCCGCTGGAAAATCAACCGACACACTGCCCGATGCGGATGATCTTCATTTGCCATTGGTGGCGGGCGATCGCGCGGTGGGTGTACTCGCCGTGCGATTGACGAAACTCCCGACAGTCGAGCAGCGCGAGTTGCTCGACACGTTTGCCGCACAGCTCGCTGTTTTCGTAAACAAAGAGCGCGCGTTGCAGGAGAGCCGCGAAGCGCAGGTGGCACGCCAATCTCAAAAGTTGCAGAAAACGCTTTTTGATTCCGTCTCGCACGAGTTGAAAACGCCACTCGCCGCGATGACGGTCGCACTGCAACAGCCGCAACCCGAGCGCGCCGAATTGCAGCAAGCGGTGCAACGGCTCACACGCACGGTTGATCATCTGCTGGATGCGACCCGTTTGGAATCCGGTCTTCTGCAACCGGTTCGTGAATGGTGCGATCCCGAGGAACTATTGCGCGAAGCAATCAACCTCGCCGGACTGAAGGAGCAGGCCGTGAAAATCAACATCGAGAAAGATTTGCCCGTTGTCCTCGTTGACGCGCATTTGATCGAGCAAGCGCTGGCTACCTTGCTATCAAACGCTGTGGCCCACGGAGTGAGTAGCCAACCGATCGAAGCAAGAGCGGCACGCGACGATTCCGTGCTCGTCTTTTCCGTCACCGACCACGGGCCCGGTCTCGCGCCCGGCGAAGAGAACAAGATCTTCGAAAAGTTTTATCGCGGTCCCGGGACCCCCGCCGGCGGTCTCGGTCTCGGTCTTTCCATTGCCCGCCAATTAGTCGAAGCGCATGGCGGCCAGATCGTCGCACAAAATCGCGAAACCGGCGGCGCGCGTTTTTCAATTCGTCTTCCCATCGGCAAGCCCATGCAGCTTCCATCCGAGGCGACCGCATGAAAAGCGACGGGTGAAACCGTCAAGTCGATTGAAGAGCGGCGGCGCGCATTTGGTTAGGCTGACTCAGGCCGCGCCGCCGCACGCGGGTTTTCGATGAACCAAGTCCAAAATGGCGGCGCTGCTTTATCGCGCCCGGACGAATCGAGATCGTAATCCGTCTTTCGAATGCCTAAATCAACGCACGGTCGCAAGCTGCTGCTCGGCCCGGTGACCGCTCGTGCCGCAGGCTGGCTGCCGTCACGCGTTAAGACACATATGACCACGATCGTTTTCATACACAAATGTGGTCACAGCCTCGGCGCGATCGTTAATTAAAATCTGCATCCACAACGTTAAAAGATCGTTAACGTCCTTCGGCGCGATGTGGCCCACACTCGAGGAGTTACAGGCGCTCAGTCGACAATCTATAGCCGATCCCCACTTCCGTTTTGATGAGGCTTGGCGCACTCGCGTTGGTCTGGAGCTTTTTGCGCAGGTGCGTGACATACACCCGAAGATATTGCGCCTGGCTCTCGGCCTTTTCTCCCCAAACCGTCCGCAGCAACTGCCGGTGAGTCACGACTTTTCCCGCGTTCTGAACAAGCACGCGAAGGAGTGAGTATTCGGTCGGCGTGAGTTTGATTTCGATTCCGCTCAGCTTTACCTGGCGCGCGGAGAAATCCACGCAGAGTGAGCCGGAATTGAAAACAGGATCGCCCGTTTCCGTCAGCGATCGGCGTTGCGCAACGCGAACGCGAGCCAATAGTTCCGCTGTGTCGAAGGGCTTCGTCACGTAGTCGTCCGCCCCCGCATCGAGCGCTGCGACCTTTTCCTCAGCGTCGTCGCGAACGGAAAGAATCAAGACCGGCACGTCTGACCACTCTCGCAGGCGACGGAGCACTTTGACGCCTTCCATGTCAGGCAAACCAAGGTCGAGCAGAACCACATCGGGGCGACGAAGAACGATTTCGGAGAGTCCTGCTTGCCCCGTTTCCGCTTCGTAGACCTGATGATCTGCTCCCTCCAACGCGAGCCGAAGAAGCCGACGGATCTGCTTCTCGTCATCGATAATGAGCGCAACGCGACCCGACTTCATGACGCCACGTCCAAATCGTTTTCCTCTGTCACACGAACCGGCAGGCTGATGGTAAAGCGTGCACCGCCACCGTCACGATTCTCGGCAGTGAGTCTGCCGCCGTGCGCTTCAACGAATCCGCGTGCGATTGATAGCCCGAGCCCGAGGCCACCAGTCTTGCGATCGTCTCCCCGGTAAAATTTTTCGAAAACTCGCTCCGCTGATTCAACCGGAAGGCCTGGGCCGCGATCGCTCACGGAGATCAGGAGCTGGTCATCTTTGTACTCGGCATCGATTTCGATCGGCAGTCTCGACGGCGTATGACTGGCGGCGTTGGCGAGCAGTTTTGCAACCGCCTGCTCGATGAGCGTGTGATCCACAAGTGCCAACGGAATGTGCTCCGGCATATCCAGCCTGACATCACGACCGTTGATCGACTCGCGTTCGATTTCCACCGCCGACTGCAGCAACTCGCGCACATCGCACCATTCGCAGTTTGGCCGAATCACCCCGCTCTCGAGCCGATTCATATCCAGAAGGTTGTTAACCACGCGATTCAACCGGTGGGAGCCGGCGTGGATTTCGCTGGCCAGCTCTTTGAGCATCTGGTTGTTCTGAACGTCTGGGGCCAAGCGCAAGAGTTCCTGACTGGCAGCGCCAATGGCCGCGAGCGGCGTCTTTAGTTCGTGGGACACGCAATCGAGCAGAGTCTTCCGAAGCCGCTCGGAATTTTCCGCAAGCTGAACCTGAGCGGCCAGATGCTCCCGTGCTTTTAATTGCGCAGTCAAACTGCCGACAGTGAGTGCGATGATAAAGTAAGTCGCGAAGGTCAGCGCATCTTCCAATTTGGCGATGTGTAAAGTGAACAGCGGCGGGATAAACAGAAAATTCCAGGACAGCGCACTTAGGGCTGCCGCCAGCAAGACCGGTCCGCGGCTCAAGATCATTCCGGCCAGCAACACCCCGAGGAGGTAAATGAGCGATATGGCTCCGTATCCGGTCAGCGGCCTTAGCAGCCAGCAGGCGACGGTGAGGGCAGCAACGCCTACAACCGCCGTAATGTATTGTTTCAGAGGCGCGAAAGAATGCGGTGGCGAGAGAGGATCGCTCGTCATGTCCGCAGGCAACGCCTCGGTGGATACCCGCTCGATACCGCGCGAACTGGATGTTCCCGGCACGCGATCACTGTAGCGCATCCAACCGCGCAGGAAATGCAGGGTTCACGATTTTAGTACCGTTTTAATTATTCGGGGACGGCACCCTGTCTAGACTCCTACCGAACCGGTGAGTGCTGGAACTCCAACTCTGATTTCCGCTCTCCCTCGGGCGGGCCAGCCTTCGCCTGCTCCGACTGGGGTGAAGGCTCATAAAAGCAGGCTTCTCTTGCTCTGTCTCGCCAGCCTCGGGATTGTTTACGGCGACATTGGCACCAGTCCGCTCTACGCGTTGCGGGAGTGCTTTTACGGACAACACGGCATCGCTCCCACGCACGCCAACGTGCTCGGTGTGCTGTCACTTATCCTGTGGTCTCTCCTTCTCATCATCTCGGTTAAGTATCTGATTTTGATTCTGCGGGCGGATAATCGAGGCGAAGGTGGCATCCTCGCCCTCGCCACACTGGTCAGCGATGTCGTTAGGCGAGGAAGAATCTTCTTCCTGCTCGGACTCTTCGGAGCCGCGTTGCTCTACGCCGACGGGATGATCACGCCCGCCATCTCAGTCTTGGGCGCAGTCGAGGGATTGCATATCGCAACACCGTTGTTCGATCCGTACGTGGTGCCGATTGCGATCGTTATCCTAATCGGACTTTTCCTCTTTCAATCCCGCGGCACGACTGGCGTAGGTGCCGTCTTCGGCCCCGTCACGATGCTGTGGTTCCTGGCGATTAGCGCACTTGGCTTGCATCAAATCATTCGCGCGCCGCAAGTGCTGGCGGCGATCAATCCCATTCACGGTTTCGAGTTTTTCGTGAACAACGGCTGGCGCGGGTTCGTCGTGCTGGGCGCAGTTTTCCTTGTTGTCACCGGCGGCGAAGCTCTCTACGCCGACATCGGTCATTTCGGAACCGCCCCGATCCGCCGGACTTGGTTTGCCATCGTCCTGCCGGCGTTAACGCTGAATTATTTTGGGCAAGGGGCTCTCGTGCTGATCGAGCCAGCGGCGGCGGTGAATCCGTTTTACAGAATGGCGCCTTCGTGGGCGCTCTATCCGATGGTGGTGCTTGCGACCGGCGCAGCGGTGATTGCATCACAGGCGATTATCAGCGGCGCTTTTTCTCTGACGATGCAGGCGATTCAGCTCGGCTATATCCCGCGCTTGAAAGTGACCTACACATCCGAAAGCATTATCGGCCAGATTTACGTGCCGTTGGTGAATTGGGCATTGATGCTTTCGTGCATCGGCCTCGTTCTCGGCTTTCGCTCATCCAGTAATCTCGCCGCCGCCTACGGCGTGGCGATCACGACGACGATGCTGATCACGACCATTCTGTTTTACGTGGTAGCTCGCCGGCGATGGCACTGGCCGACGGCGGCAGCTCTGCCCATCGCCGCATTCTTCGTCACCATCGACCTCGCATTCTTTGGCGCCAACATGCTCAAGGTTGCCCACGGAGGCTGGTTCCCGCTGCTCGTCTCAGCCTGCGTTCTTTTTCTCATGCTCACCTGGAGAAAGGGCCGACGGGTTCTCCGCAGCCAGCTTGGTGAAATTTGCATTCCGCTCGATTCCTTTCTGCCCGACCTGAAAAACCAGAACATCCGCCGGGTGGCCGGGACCGCCATCTACATGTCCGGCAATCGATTCGGAACGCCTCTCGCTCTGCTCCACAATCTGAAACACAACAAAGTGCTGCACGAACAAGTAGTGTTGCTCACTGTGCGAACGGAGGAAGTTCCGTATCTCACCAATGCCAGGGACCGCATCGCGCTTGAAAAGCTGGATGAAGGATTCTGGCGGGTGCAGGTTCATTTTGGATTCATGGAAAAACCTGATGTGCCTTTGGCGCTGGCGGGCGTAAAGGAAACGGGGCTCCGTTTTGACCCGATGCGGACAACCTATTTCATCGGTCGCGAAACGATCCTCGCCACCCGCAAGCTCAGTCTCTCCGCATGGCGGGGTTCGCTTTTCGCGTGGATGACGCGCAACGCCGGAGACGCGACATCCTACTTTTGCCTGCCGCCAAACGGGGTTGTGGAGCTGGGCGCACGTGTGGAGGTATGATTTCCCACCAACCGCGCAAGCCCGCTCCCTGATCCCGCGCATCGATTCCTGACATTTCCAAGAAAGGGCTTGTCACCGCCTGAACCTGCGATGAAGAGTCAACCTCTGGTGCGATGGCTGATCTAAACGTTGCTGAGACCGCGGCCGCCCGCGTACATCGTCCGCGCAACGTGGATTGGAAGCGGGCTGCTGCGTTGCTCTATGGCGATTGGGGAACGAGCAAGGCTTACGTCATCGGACTTGCTTTCGTCGCAGCCGGCTTTTCGTCATTCCCAATTATCGTCGCCGTCTGCGTTCTGACGGCCTTCGTCGGCTTCAACTACATCATTGTCTGCAAGCATTTCCCGGACGGCGGAGGCGTTTATTCGGCGGCCCGCCAACAGAGTCGCTTTCTCGCCGCGGTCGGGGCGTTGTTACTCGTGGCGAATTTTATCGTAACCGCCGCGTTGAGCGGTTGGGCCGCGGTGAGTTATCTCGGAGTTCCGAGTGACTACGCCCGGGTGGCCACCATGGTCTTGATTTTGATCGTCGGGATCATCAATTACTTCGGCCCGAAACACAGCGGTAGCGTGTCGATTTGGTTGGCCCTCCCGACGGTAGTCGTGGTGGTCATGATCATCCTTCTCAGCGCTGGCCATCTGAATTTCGATCATCTCGAGCCACGCCACATCAATCTCGGCAAAGAATGGGTCGCATTCGTGAGCGTGATCCTCGCTCTCAGCGGCGTCGAAGCCGTGGCCAATCTTACCGGAGTAATGAAACTTGACCCCGGCGCGACCCCGGAACATCCGACAGTTACGCGAACGGCGACGAAAGCGATCGTGCCCGTCGCGGTGGAGGTCGTTTTCGGCACGGCGCTCCTCGGCTGGGCGATGCTCTCGATATCGAAGAGTTTTTCGGATCAGCTCCTTGTTCATAAGGAGGACATGCTGCGCTTTCTTGGCGATCACTACGCTCAACTCACGTTTGGCACGCTCACGGGGCATGTCTTCGGCATCATCGTCGGCGTCGTTTTCGGACTGTTACTGATCAGCGCCGTAAACACAGCGGTCGTGGCGCTGATCGGTGTGGTTTACATGATGGCGCAGGATGGAGACATGCCTCGGGAGCTTGTCCGTCTTAACCGCCATGGCGTCCCGCAGATTCTGCTCATCGCCGCAGTGGCAATTCCGGTGGTAGTGCTCGCCGTGACCAAGGATTTTGAGGGACTGGCCGGCCTCTACGCGATCGGCGTAGTCGGGGCTATCGCGGTGAATCTTGGATCCTGCACGTTCAACAAGAGCCTCGGGCTGCGCTGGTACGAGCGCCTCACCATGGGCCTCACCTTCATCGTACTCTGCGCCGTCGAAATCACGGTGGCAAAGACAAAACCGGAGGCGCTTTTCTTCGCGGTCTGCGTGCTTGGTATCGGACTGGCTCTACGGGCGTACTCGCATAAACGCAGTGGCCTAACGACCATGACGGTTACAAAGAGAGTCGCGGAAATGGTGTCGCCGGCCCTCGCGGCAAGCCTGCAAACGCGGATCGAGGAAGGACAGAAAATCATGGTCGCGGCGCGCGGTATCACACCGGTCTTAAGCTTCGCTCTCGAAGAAGCCCAACTGCGAAAGGCAGTTCTCTGCGTCTTGTACGTCAAGGAAATCGCGGTTTATTTTTCCGGCGCGCCGGCAACTGTCAGTCGCGTCCGCTGGCAGGATGACCAGGAAGCGCAACCGATCATGTCCGCGATGATGCGACTTGGCGAAGAGCGCGGAGTTTGCGTCCTGCCGGTTTACGCTGTCAGCGAAAACGCCGCGGCCACCATTCTCGATCTTTCCGCGACTATGGGCGTGGACTATCTGATCATCGGTGCATCGCAGAGAAGTGCGATGACCAAATTGCTCCGGGGCAGCGTCGCCACCAATGTCGCGCAGCAATTGCCGGATTCGATTCGTCTGGTGATTTTCGGCTGATCCTCGATTCGGGAGAAAGACGGGCGACCGCTCTTGCACGCTAAGTTGAATCCAAATCCCCGAGGAACTGCATCCTATTTGCGTGAATCCAATTCATCTCATCAAATTGCGAATCGGATTCTGCCTCTTTGCTTGGTTCGCCACGAACCTGCTGGCGCAAACTCAGTCACCTTCGCCCGCGCCGATCCAAGTGATGGTTCTCGGAGCTTATCACTTCGGGAATCCGGGATTGGATTTGCACAACCTGAAAGTCGACAGCGTGCTTACACCGGCCAAACAAGCCGAATTGGCCGATGTCGCCTCACGTCTCGCGAAATTCAACCCGACGAAAATCGCGGTTGAAGCAATTTCTGATCGCGCTGATTTCGCGACCAAGAGGTTTGTCGCGTTCGCGCCGGACACGCTGACAAAAGACCCGGATGAACGCACGCAGATTGCGTTTCGTCTGGCCCATCAGCTCGGCCAGAAATCCGTCTACGGGATCGATGAGCAAAGCAAGACGATTGACTATTTTCCGTTCGATAAAGTCGATGCCTACGCCAAGACGCATGGACAAGCCGCGATGCTCAATAGCCTGCAGAAGGATATCGAGAAAACGCTGAAAGAAATGGAGGCGGAGCAAAAAACGAAACCGATCCGGCTCATGCTCGCAGATTTGAATGCGCCGGAACGAGTGCTTTCCGACCACCGGAACTTTTACTACGCTCTCCTCTCCCTCGGGAACGAAAAGGAACAGCCGGGAGCAGAACTAAACTCCGCGTGGTATCAGCGGAACGCGAAGATCTTCGCCAAACTCACGCAAATCGTGCAACCCGGTGACCGCGTACTCGTCGTATTCGGTGCGGGTCATGCTTTTTGGCTCCGGCACTTCGTCCAAAACACGCCTGGATTCCAGCTTGTCGAACCCGACGATTATTTGCGATAATCGGATTGTTACCCGTTTCACGTGCAGGTGAAAGAGGGAGCAGCTAGCGGTCAACGATCTGAACGCCCTCACTTGCAGTTCGTCGCGCATAAAGATCGCTCAGGCATTTGGTCAGGGGGCCAATTTCGCCTTTTCCGATAATCCGATTGTCCAATTTCACCACGCCGGCTAATTCCCCCATGGTGCCGGTGCAAAACATCTCGTCGGCGGCATATACATCGTCGAGCGTGAGATCTGCTTCGACGCACGGAATATTTTCCGCGGCGCAAATTTCGAGGACGGTCGCGCGAGTGATTCCTTCGGGACAAGCGATGACGCGGCTTGTCGCCAGTTCGCCATCGCGCACGATAAAGACATGCGTGGCGTTGGTCTCCGCGACGAAGCCGCGCGTATCGAGCATAAGGGCATCGTCAGCACCGGCGTTATTTGCTTCGATTTTGGCCAGGATCGAGTTGAGCAGATTCGCGTGATGAATCTGCGGATCCAGAATTTCCGGCGACGGACGACGCAGGCGACTCGTGACGAGGGTTAGACCGGTCTTGGCGTAGACTGGCGGCTTGTGTTCCGCGAGCACGATGAGCGTCGGTCCCGATTGATTCAGCCGTGGATCCATGCCGGAAGTGACCTTCACTCCGCGCGTCAAGGTAAGGCGAATGTGCACGCCATCGCGCATCTTGTTCGCCTCCAGGGTGCGTTCGATTTCAGCGATGATCCTCTCGTTAGGCGGAATTTGCACGAAAGCGAGCGCCTCGGCCGAACGTCGCAGCCGGGCGAGGTGTTCGTGAAGCTTGAAAATGCGCCCCTGGTAAAGACGCAATCCTTCCCAAACCGCGTCTCCGCCCTGCACGGCCGAGTCAAACGGACTGATGCCGGCCTTGTCCCGCGGCAGCAAAGCGCCGTTGATATTGATCAACAGATCGCGGTTCTTTTCCTGGAACTGCTGCAGCATTGCACCCAAGTCATCTCATCAAGGGTGCGGGCTCTCAACCGGGACGACGGGACGGGCACGCTTGTCGTTTCGCCTGTCTGGTGCTTTCGCTTCCTTTCCAGTTTGACCCGGTTCGCCGGAAGTAGGGGAATTTTGGGTGGCTGGCACGGGAGAAACCGGAATGCGTTTCTGGACGGGCGGGCTCGCGAAACTAGGCGCCGGTTTCTCCGGCGGTTCCGCGGTTGACGGCGCAATCGTCGCCTCCGGCGCGGGCACAACCTTTGACCTGGCAGGTGGAGTCGCGATCGGCATACGCGCCGGCACTGAGGCACTTGCCGGCGGCGGCACGACGGGATTCAGGACGGGCGGCGGAACCGACGGCGAGGCAAGCGGCGACGGAGGCAGAACACGTTTCGGTCCTACAGGCGACGCAGCAGCGCTCGGAGAAGCAACCCTCACTGGGACGGCGGTAGGTGACGCTGGAACGGAAACGGGCGGAAGCTGCCTGACTGCTTGATTTTTCTTTTGCTCCTCTTCCGCTTTGCGCTGCGCCTCCATCCGCCGTCGTTGATCCGTTTCTTTCCGATGGCCATCCGGAAAATTCATGATTGGCGTACCTTCAATAGCGCCCATCGGAGGACGAGAAGCATCCATGCGCGGCCGGGGTGGAATTGGCGTCGCCGTCGTTGCCGCCACCGGCCTAATGAATTTCTTGGGCGACAGACCAGGAGGCGGCGTCGATTCCGCCCGCATCTTCGCTCGCGCATTCTCCACCGCCGGCTGATCGGCAATTTCGACCGCGCCATGATCTATCGTGGCATCGGCGACCATCTCCTTCGTTCGCGTGGGTCGGCCCCGACGTTGCGCTGGCGCAATCAATGGCGCCGGCATCGTGATGACTTCTCCGCGCACAATGGCGTGCGGCTTATCGCCTTCAAATCGCGCGCTCCGTTCGAGACGCAGTCGTTCAATCGGTTGCCGGCTGCGCCGGCTCAAGTCGTCGTAATTCGGCCCCTGGTTCACAATCGCCCGATTATTGTAGGTAATGCTGGTGACGTTGGTCGTTTGCGCGATGATGGTTACGTTCCGTTCTCGGGGCACGACGATTTGATCGAGGCGCTGTGAACCAAATTCACTCGTCGGGACGAACGCATATTCTTCCGGTCCGATATCATAATAGTTATCGGCCCATTGGTGAATACCGGCGCGTCGATCAAAATTCGCCCCGGGAGGCAGAGGTGCCCAGCCAACATAATTATCGCTCTTGCGCCAGGAGACCCAGGCGGGCGCCCATTCATCACCTGGCAGCCATACCCAGCCGACGTGGCGCAGACGCGCCCAGCGTCCGTAGTGACAAGTGGCCCAGCCGAAAGGCTCAGCGGAGACCCATGTCCAACCCGCCTCAGTGAAAACCCAGCGCCCGTTTGTGTAGGGCCGCCAATTTCTGGAACCGACCGCTACTCGCGGCTGGAAGACATATCCGTAATCTGGCGTTTCGTACCAATCACCGTAGGGATCAAGCTTGGTGTAAAAGGTGTCGTAGCTTACGTCCTCGGTGGTCGAAACATCGCCGTTCGAATTCGAATTTTCCTCCCCAGTGGACTCACGACGAGGGGCCGGAGTTTGCGGTGATGGAGTCTCTGCGACGGCCGGAGTTTGGGCCGCTGTGCTCTGCTGATCGGCCAACGCTTTTTCTCGCGCAGCCAGGTCGGCCTCACGCGCGTCTAATTGGTGTCGCGTGTCCGCCTGACGTTGCGCTTCGAGCTGCTGCTGCACCTGGCGCTCGATCTCGGCATTCTTCTCCGCCTCCGTTTGTTGCTTGCCACACGAGACGAAGAGTGCCATCGCGATGACGATGGGACCGAGGACTAATTTGTTCATGGCAGGTTTGACCGCATTGCTTCTACATTATTCGAACTAATGACCGGCGCTCGGGTGCCTTCTTGGACGACGGATTTATCGAGGCGCTTTGGATGCGGGAGAGATTGCGGCGTTTGGCGTCACCTGAACCTCCTCGATTTTCGATCGCCTGAGTTTCTGCACGTTTGCATAAATGGCGAGGAGAGACATCGCGACGATGAACACGATCATCAAACGCACCGTTTCTTTCGGCGCTCGGGAGGGAGGCCTTGTCCCGGTTGTCTCAGGAATGTGCTCAGACATGTTCGACTCGCAAACTATTGGTCTTCCAAACGAAGAGCCGCAATCGCATTCATCACGCGCTGACTCAACCGAAGGTAAAGATCTTTGCCCGCCGGTTGAAGATCTGCTTCCGCAAAGTGAATCGGCTCACCAACGACGACCGTAACCGGATGAAAATGCGGGCGGCCGCCGCGCGGCCAAGCCTCACGCGTGCCAAAAATTCGTACCGGCACGACTGGGGCAAGCGTCTTCGCAATGACCAGTCCTATGCCGGGCAGAGCAGGCTGCAGATTTCCATCTTTCGTTCGCTCTCCTTCCGGGAAAACCAGGGCGGCGTCCCCTTTTTTCAGGATGCGAATCAAAGCTTTCAGCGCACTGCGATCCGCCCCTTCCTGATCGACGGGAATCACGTTGAGCTTCGGCAAAAGCCAACCGAGCACTGGCCCATCCAAAAGCGACTTACGCGCCAGAAAGTAGATTGCGCGCTTGCAGGCAATGCCGATCAGCGGTGGATCAAGATAGCTCGAATGATTCGCGGCCAGGATCACCGGACCGGTTTGAAGCATGCGCTCCGGATGAATGACCCGATGCCGAAAAATGACTCGGGCGACCAGCCGAGAGAGCGAAGAAAAAAACCAATAGTACGGATTCACTTCTATGAACGAATTGCGATTGAATGAATCAACGATCTGTTCGCTGCAATTCGTTAATTGATGATCAGTCCCTTCAGCTTCAGTCGTCCGATGATTTCACCGACCACGCCTTCAATGGTTAGGTTCGAACTGTCAACAACGAGCGCATCATCCGCGATAATCAGCGGAGAATTTCGCCGCGAAGAATCGGCGCGGTCGCGCGCAGCAATTTCATCGCGTTGACCCTGCGCTTCGCGACGGCGAAGACGCACATCAGGCGAGGCGTCGATGTAAAACTTGTATGGAGTGTCCGGAAACACGACCGAGCCGATGTCGCGTCCTTCCATCACGACGTCGTAGTTATCAGCATAGGCTCGCATTTTCATGACGAGGATCTCGCGCACTCTAGGAACACTGCTTACCAGCGACACGCTTTGGTTCACCCGGTCGTCACGCAAAAATGCAGACGGATCCTGGCCTCCAATCAAGATGCGCGATTCACCATTTTCGAGATCGCAAACGATGGCAGCAGATTCCACCAGACGGGCGATCGCTCGGCTATCCTCCGGAGCGATCCGGGTTTGCAGGACGTACCATGCGACGGCGCGATACATCGCGCCGGAATTGACGTAGGCAAAATGCAGCTGGCGAGCCAGCTCATGCGCTACGCTGCTTTTGCCCGAAGCAGCCGGCCCGTCGATGGCAATCACGCGATGAGGAGATGAGGGCATGGGTCAGAGCACAAGGCCACGCAGGAGCCCGCGCATTTACTCTTCTGCGACGCGCGACGCAGACAGAGAACCGATCACGGGTGTACTCGATCGCGTCCGATCGGGATTCATGAATTCCTCCAGCGCCGCCTCGAAGCCGGGATAGGATTCGCGCACGCATTCCACGTCCTGCACGACGGTCTCTCCCTCCGCGAATAGCCCGGCCACGGCGAAGGCCATCGCGATGCGATGATCTCCAAAGCTCGCTACGCGTGCGCCGCGCAGTGAAGCGCGGCCGTGGATTTCCAAGCCATCGGTCAGCTCGATGACCTGCGCACCCATGATTCGAAGATTGTGCGCAATGGCCGCGATGCGGTCTGTTTCCTTCACGCGCAATTCCTGAGCATGTCTAATAAGAGTCGTGCCGTTGGCGAGCGCACCGGCGACCGCGAGAATCGGTAGTTCGTCGATAAGCTGGGGAATTTCCTTGCCTTGAATAACGGTGCCTTTGAGCGGAACCCCGGTCACCTCCACGGTGCCGCGATGCTCGAGTTGATCCACGTCTTCGATCGCCTCGCGCACTTGCGCTCCCATCCGAACGAGAACGCCGAGTAAGGCAGTGCGGGTATCGTTCAAACCAATTTCGCGGACGAGCAGATGACCGCCGGGTTGAGCGGCGGCTGCCACCAGCCAAAATGCCGCCGAAGAAATATCGCCCGGAATGGTGAAGTCTCGAGACTCCGGAACCTGGTCGCCGAAGACGGTGATTCCGCCATCTTCCTCTTTCACCGTCCGGACCAGAAAATAATTGAACAGCAATTCGGTGTGATTGCGGCTCGCAGACGGTTCGTTTACCGTCGTCCTACCCTTGGCAAAAAGGCCCGCGAAGAGCGCGGCGCTTTTTACCTGAGCGCTCGAGACAGGCGAATCATATTGGATGCCATTGAGCGGCGATCCCTGGATGCGTAGCGGCGGGCTCTCGTTCGGTCCTTCCGCCACAATGCGCGCCCCCATCTGCCGCAATGGAGCGAGGACGCGATCCATTGGCCGGCGCGAAAGCGACGCGTCGCCTACGAGTCGAGTTTCGAAGGGTTGGCTAGCGAGCAATCCGGTCAAAAGCCTCATCGTGGTAGCGGAATTGCCGCAATCGATCGGACCCGACGGAGGCTTGAGCAAGCGCTTGTTTCCGTGGACAATGAGCAGATTCGGCTCGGGCTGATCGATTTTGATTCCGAGCGCGCGCAACGCCTGGACCGTCCGCATACAATCCTCGCTCGGCAGGAACCCGCGCAGGACGCAGACGCCGTTCGAAAGACTCGCGATAATCGCGGCGCGATGGGAGATGCTCTTATCGCCCGGCACGGTAATTTCCGCCTCGATTCGAGGCGCTCGTTTTACCCGATATTCCATGTCACTCCATTTTCTTCATTGCGCGAAAGCCCAGTCTGTTCCTGGTAGCGATTCCCGCGCGCGACGTTCAGCATCGGATATTGTAAAAACTTGTCCAGAGCCGGACGGAGGTGTTCTTGTGCCAAACGGATGACGACGTTTTAGGTCAAACGCCTAACGAATAACATCTCGCGGATGCCAAAACCGCGACTCCAACCCGCTCGGCCAGAAAATCGTCAAACGTTACGGAACGAGAAAGATCTTCTGGGTGTAAGGATCCTTGACTTCTGTGCCGGGCGGGAAGCCGCGCACGTCGACATAACCCTGGTTTGGAGCATAGGGACTGGTGACAAAACCAGGTTTGCTCGGAACCGGAATACCGTAAGGAATATCGCCCTTGGTCGGCTTAACCGGTGCGGCGGTTGCTTCCGGTGGAGGAGTCGGATTCTGCTGCACTGTATTTTCGGGCGGAGGAGGATTATTCGGATCGAACGGCTGTCGCCCCGGCGGGTATTCACCGGTCGTTGGTGGGGGATAATTCGCCGGGGGACGCTTGTGACGTACCGGTGGCTCATCATAGTCGGTGCAGGAGGAAATGAACAAGGCCGTGAACAGTGCGAGCGACAACGGGAATTTCATAAAGTGGTTCCGACGGGTGAGACTCTCTTCTAATTCATTGTGCGTGGACTGACAATCCTTAAATCTTCTGCGGATCTGTAGGAACAAAAACTGTCGAAAATACAGTTTTACCGACTTCTATTTCCGAATCAAGGAAGGTTATGTCCACTAAGATTGGCGAGCAGCTCCTGATCGTTGATGACGATCCACTGAGCCGAAAGATCCTTGTCCGGGCTCTTTTGCGCACGGGCTATATCTGCCATGAATCGCCTGACGGAGCCGATGCATTACGCGCGATTCACGCCGACCGGCCTTCGCTGCTGCTGCTGGATTTCGACATGCCGGGTTTGAACGGCGCCGAAGTGCTGAAGCAGTTGCGCGCTGATCTTGATCCGGAGATCGCCCAGCTTCCAACGATCATGCTTACTGGCCATGGAGGCGAGGATAGCGAAGTGCTTTGCCTCGAAGCCGGCGCTGATGATTTTGTGACCAAGCCAATCAAAGCGGCCGTCCTGCGTGCGCGCATCGAAACTCAGCTGCGCCTTTGTTCAATGAGACGCCAGTTGCAGCAGCAAAACGAAGTCCTGGAGGCATGGCGGCGCGATCTAGAACGAGATTTGGCGGCCGCGCGTCTGACCCAGCAATCGCTCATTCCGCAAAAGCCGCTCGCGCTCCCGGGCTGGGAGGTAGCCACCTGCTATCGTCCCGTCATCCAGGTGGGCGGTGATATTTATGGGTGGCTGCGGATGTCCGATCGGAGAACTCTTTTTTGGATCGCTGATGCCACGGGCCACGGAGCTTCGGCAGCCCTCCTAACGACCCTGGCAAAACTTCTTTTCCATCATGGAAGCATGGAGAGGAGCGAACCGGAAGAGATCATGAAAGCGGTAAACAAGGATTTTCGCAGCATTTTTGGCGCGCGTTCCTTCATGACCGCGATGTGCGTCGCGCTGAATTGGAAAAGCGGCGAAGCCGCCGTAGTCGGCGCTGGTCATCCCCCACTGCTCGTCATTCGATCCAATGGCGGCACGGAATCATTCCGCTCGTCAGCACCGCCGTTGGGCCTGGTTGAACAATCGCAATTCACGGAAACCGCCATCATCCTAAAACCTGGCGACGCCTTTCTGTTGTACACTGACGGGCTCTACAGCGGCGGAGATGGCCAAAAGCAGCGGCGGACGCCTGAACATCTCGCCGGAATGTTGGATCCCTTGGCGAAGACCGCGGAGGCTCTGCTTAACGGAATATTGAAACGCGGGGTGCTCGACAACGGCGAAGAATCGTTACCGGATGACGTCGCAGCGCTCGTTGTGAGGCGTTTGGAGTAGTCGATAAATTTTCCCAAATCGCAAATTTTAGTATTGCCCTACCACGAGGGAAGGATTAATCAGCCTTCATGCCGAAAACCAAAGCCAAAAAATCCCCTTCAAAACGTAAACCGAATGCGGCCTTCATGAGACCCGTTCAGCCCGACGAAAAGCTTTCCGCGATTGTCGGGTCCAAACCACTCCCGCGCTCGGAGCTCACCAAAAAGCTCTGGGATTACATCAAAAAGCACGGGTGCCAGGACAAGAAAAAAAGAACCATGATCAATGCGGACGATGCGCTCAAACCAGTTTTCAACGGTAAGAGCCAGGTCAGCATGTTCGAGATGACCAAGCTCGTCTCCGGGCACATCAAGTAATTTTTCCAAATCCGGTCTTAGCCCGGCGTTCCCTCGCCGGGCTAGCTCTGTACAGGAATCGAGCGCCCAGAGCTTGCGCAGGAGCCTGCCAGGAGGTTTATTACGCCGTGAAAAACTTTCGCGTTCTTCTCACCCTCACCGCGTTGGCAGTTTTGTTTGCTGCGGCTGCCAAAGCAGAAACCAGTTGGTCTACGGATTACAAACAATCCCAAAAGGAAGCAAAGGCAAACCACAAACTGCTCCTGATCAACTTTACTGGCTCAGACTGGTGCGGGTGGTGCATCAAACTGAACAGGGAGGTTTTCTCCAAACCGGAATTCGCCGACTACGCGTCGAAGAACCTTATTCTCATGGAAGTGGATTTTCCGCGGAGGAAGCAGCTTCCGGACACGGTCCAGCAGCAGAACCAAGAACTGGCGCAGCATTATCAGATCCAGGGGTTTCCAACCATCATTGTCTTGAATGGCGACGGAGAGAAGGTCGGAGAACTGGGTTACACCCCGGGCGGACCGAGTGCATTTATCGCGGAGCTGGAAAGACTGCGTAAAGGCTAGACGCGCTTAGCCATCAAGCAGGGACTCCGGCGATCGGTTCCGTCCTGCTGGGGTTTTGGCTGGCCTCCAAACTTTTCTGGAGGGCGTCGACTAGTTCCCGCCTTGTGAACGGCTTCGGCAAAGCCCCACGGAATCCGTAAGCGAGAAATTCCGTGAGCGCCGCTTCGTCGGAATATCCGCTGCAAATGATCGCGTTCACCCCCGGATCGAGTTCGCGCAGGCGTTCAATCGTCGCCAGGCCACCCATGCCTCCGCGAACCGTGGCGTCAAGAATCACCGCCTGGAAGTATTCGCTGCGGCGGAGGGCGCGCTCGTAAAGCCGCACGGCTTCCAAACCATCCGACACGGCAGTCACTTCGTAGCCGAGCGTGCCCAGTAGCTGCGAAGTGAGTTCCCGAATGGCGGCCTCGTCATCCATCACGAGGATGCGTTTCTGATTGAGCCTCACGTTGTACTCAGGAAGACGGATGCCAGGAACTGCGACCTTGCCCTGGCTGGCCGGCAGATAAAAGGCAAACTTCGCACCTTCGGTCGAAGAGGATTCGAGATGCAACATTCCGCCATGCTTCTTGATAATCGAATAACTGATCGAAAGGCCAAGACCTGTGCCGAAAGGTTTGCTGGTAAAGTACGGGTCGAAGATCTTCGGGACAAGGTCTTCCGGAACACCCGTCCCGCGATCGGCAATCAGGACCTTCACGTAACGCCCGGCAGGCAGCATTGGGTTCGTCTTGTCCGTAAATTCTACATTCCGGGCGGAAAGCTTCACCGTCCCCCCGCGCGGCATCGCTTCCCGCGCATTGATTATCAAAGCGTTAA
Organism: uncultured Verrucomicrobiae bacterium; assembly: GCA_963763995.1. Taxonomy (GTDB): domain Bacteria; phylum Verrucomicrobiota; class Verrucomicrobiia; order Chthoniobacterales; family UBA10450; genus CAVTTH01. Next base: position 573,943 of record CAVXQL010000007.1, read on the forward strand.
CGACTTGCTCAATTTGCGCGGCATCCACTTCAACCTTGCAAAGGTCAATTGGGATGTCCACGTCGGCACGGAGGTTCGAGCCGTAGAGAGAAAACTCGGCCGCCTGCCCGAGCAACTCCGGAAGGGAGACGATCTTTTTCAGCGGCGCGCCTCCCTTCGAGAAGGTCAGGAGCTGACCGGAAAGATGGGCCGCGTGTTGGGCGGCCTGACCCGCCTTCGAAAGGAAGGAAAGCAAGTTGCGGCAATCGGACGGCGCCTCGGCCTGCGCGAGGCCAATGTTACCGGATATGACGGTCAGAATGTTGTTGAGATCGTGCGCAATCCCACCGGCGAGCGTACCGAGCGATTCGAGTTTGCTGGTCGTTAGACGTTCCTCCTCATTCCGTTTGCGCTCGGTGACATCCCGGAAGAAAACCGAAATTCCCCCGCCGCTTGGATAAGCGTGCATCTCAAACCAAACTTTGCCTGTCGAATCGCCCGCCTCGAATTCCACCGCCATTTGATCCGTCATGACCTTGCGGTAATTCAGCTCAGTCTCGGTCCCGAGTAGCTCGGGAAATCTGTCCCAGAATTTTTGGCCTAACAATTCCGATCGCTGATACCCGAGCAGCTTCTCAGCAACCGGATTGAGATAGGTAAATTCCCATCGCCGATTTACTGAAAAAAAACCGTCGGTCGTGTTCTCCAGAATGTTGGCCATTGTCCGGGCTGATTCCTGGAGCGCGGCGCGCGACTGATTTCTCTCGGCCAGATCACGAATCTGACGTTCCGCAACGGTCAGGCGCACGTTGAGTCGCCCTACATCGAGTGGCTTGGTCAGGTAATCATTCGCGCCGGCCTCGAGCGCCATTTGCAGATCACCCGTTTCCGTTCGCGCCGTGATCAGGAGAACGAATATTTCGTCACCTTTCGGTTGGGCTCGCAAGTGCCGGCAAAATTCTATGCCACTCTTCCCCGGCAGCATCCAGTCAAGGATGACGAATGGGAATTCGCCGACCACGAATGCGGCCTCTGCCTCTTCCGCCGTGCCGACCGCAACCACCTCATGACCGCGCGCTTCGATCAAACGGGTGAGGTTGCGCCGGCTTTCCTGCTGATCCTCAACAAGTAGAATTTTCATTAGGAGAAGCCCTTCCGATTACCCGAAAACCCCGCAAGCGGAGAAATCGAATCTCTTCGCGCGCATCGGACCCATATTTTGAAGCAAGATAACTGCCACGAACCGCGATGTAATCTTAACCTTTCTTCGCTCAAGAATATCGGATTGGTTGTGTCCGGAAGCAAAAATCACCTGGTCGCATGACCAGGGGGCGCCGCCCCTTGCGTTGCTCGCCGCCTCTGCTAAATACACGCAAGCTTCGTAATCTCTCATGTTTGTAACCCGGTTGTCTGCAACCTGCGCTCTTATCTTAGTAGCCTGCCACTCTGTTTTCGCTCAAAACGATCTCGCCGTGCAGTCGCCTCCGAAAGCCGCCCAGGCGGCGCCGGCTCCGCCGGCTGAACCACAAATTGCCTTCAGCTCCGTTCACGTCGACGGACCCTACATTGCCATGACGTTCGATGATGGACCGAATGAAACTCTCACTCCGAAGCTGCTCGATCTTCTCGCGGCTCACCACATCAAGGCTACCTTCTTTGTTATCGGAGAGAACGCTGCCGCTCATCCGGATATTTTGAGGCGAGCTGTGCGTGAAGGTCACGAGATTGAGAATCACTCCTGGTCGCATCCGAACCTGGGCAAGATGTCCGACGAATCAGTTCGTCGCGAGTTGCAAAAAACCGACGATGCGATCAACGCCGCGATCGGGACCCGACCTACGTTACTTCGCCCGCCGTACGGTTCGATTACCCCGCGGCAGAAACATTGGATTCATGATGAATTTGGGTATCGCACCATCCTTTGGGATGTCGATCCGCTCGATTGGAAACGGCCGGGACCAAGTGTGGTGTGCAACCGGATTTTGAAGGAGACGCACGCCGGCTCCATCGTTTTGTCCCACGATATCCATCCCGGGACAATCGCTGCGATGCCGGCTACGTTTGATCAACTCCAGGCGAAGGGATTCAAGTTCGTCACTGTGACAGAACTCCTCGACATGGCGCGTCCGCTTCCGCCAAAGCCGCTCGTGATGCCCCCTCGTCCGGCCAGCATGCCAGCTGGCTCACCTCCAGCTGCGGCCACGCCGGTCGCATCGAGCGGTTAGTCCAGGCGGCATGATTGCCGATAATTATCTACAGCTTCGGACTGAGCTCGAAACTGCCCTTTCCGGGCTGTTGCGACTCGCGTCGGACATGCATCGAGATCCGGCGACGTTGGATACGATTCACGGCCTTGCGACCGATATTCGCGAGCCTCTTCTCTTTGTCGTGGTTGGCGAAGTAAAGGCGGGCAAGTCCTCGCTACTCAATGCGCTTTTTGGGCAGGAATTTGCGAAGGTCGACGTTCTGCCGGCCACCGATCGGGTTTACATCTTCAAGTACGGCGAGGAGGAAGGTTCGGTCGAGGTCTCTTCCCATCTGACCGAGCGTTATCTGCCGATCGAATTTCTCCGTGACTTCAACGTGGTCGATACTCCCGGGACAAACACGATGGTGGCGCAACACCAAACGATCACCGAGAACTTTGTGCCTCGCGCCGATCTCGTGCTTTTCGTTTTCTCCGTCCTCAATCCCTGGACGCAATCCGCCTGGGAACTCCTGCGTTTCGTCCAAAAGAAATGGCTCAAGAATGTCGTCTTCGTCGTGCAACAGGCTGATCTGCGCGAACGAAATGAAGTCCAGATCATCCAGCGACACCTTGAAGACACCGCGATGCAGCGACTCGGACTTGTTCCGCCGATCTTTGCCGTCTCCGCACGAAAGGCTCTGCTCGCTCGCACGATCGGCGTGGACAAGGAACGGCTCTGGAGCGAAAGCGGGTTCGGCCCACTGGAGGAGCAGATCAACCTGACAGTGGCTTCAGCCGGGATGCGAATGCTGAAACTGCAATCCATCGGGAAGACCGCTCACATCCTGATGGGAGAAATTTCCGAGGAGCTTCGCGGTTCTTTCGAAACAATCGTGCGAGACGAAGAAAGCCTCGCCCGACTCAACTCCGTGCTGCACGTCCGCCGGGAACAGACGCTGCGACAAGTCGCGGGGTTTCTCCGTGGAGTAGAGCAGGCCAGCCGCAAGTGCGGCGAAGAGGGGATGAGGCTGCTCCGGGAAAAACTCTCTTTTTGGCGAACCTGGAAGCTCGTCTTTAGCAAAGGCGAATGGCAGCACGGTTTTCAAATCGAGATGGAATCGAAATTGCGCGAATCGGTGCAACCGCAACTGGACGATGCCGTGCAATTACTCGAAGCCGACCTCCGCGGGCTTTGGCCGCAACTTCAAGACATGATCGAAGCGCAATTCGCCGGCGACGTGAAAAATCACGTCACCAGAACAGTTCCCGATTTCGCCCGACAACGCCGGGAACTGTTGAAGACGATTCAGTTGACGCTGGTGGAACGCGCTTCCGGAAAAGGATTTGAAGAACATCTCAGCGAGATGCTGCGCGACACCGCCACCTGGCTTCGTTTGCCCGCAGGAGTAGCTGCGGCAGGTGGAATTGTCGCGGTCATCGCCGCCATGAGCAGTGCCGCAGTGGCCGACGTGACCGGAGTTCTAGCCGCTTCGGCGGCGGTGATCGGGACCATCGTCGCCTTCGGCCGGCGCAGAAAAATCCTCGAAGCCTATCGAAAAGAACTCGACGTTAGGCGGGCCGAACTCTTGCGAGCGCTTGAGGAAAAACTGACCCACGCGATCGAGCTTTTCTACCAGGAGATCAATATCGCATTCCAGCCCCTTGAAGTCTTTTGTGCCACGCAGCGCAAGACTTTTGAACCCCTGCTAAAGCGCACTGAGGAACTTCAGAAAACGTTTAGCGCTCTGATTCCGCGCTTGACCCGGTCGGAGTAGGTCAGGATTTCGGGCCAGCAAGAAGCTCGAGCGCAGACGCGCCCTACTTCTTTGCCTTGGCGGTCGTTCGTTCGACCAGGCGCTGGTCCGTCTGCCGGCGCGCGATGACAAAGTGATTGTTGTCCCCGTAATTTCGCCACGGACCGGGCGGAACATCGCGCACATCCACGAACTGCCAGTCCGTCACATCCGTGGGTGCAAGACCGAGGTAGTCACGCACCGCGGGTGAAACATCGAGACCAGCCCCGCGATTCAAATTGGCCTTTGGTCGCTCATTCTGGAAGACGTACTGAAAGTGATCGGTCCGAAACGGTCCGCAGTCTTCCCATTGCGCATAGCAAGTCCGATTGCCTTTGCGGATCGCGAGCCAGTGATCCTTGCAGACGGAATGTCCCTGCTGGGTAAAACTCTGGCGAAACCAGGGAATGACGAGTGCCGCCTCCGGCTTCGTCCATCCATGGGTGACATCGTTGTACGGCAGCGCGCAGTAAAAGGGGTTCTGCCGCGGCACAAAAGCTACGGGAATGTAATTGCGCCGGGCGGAGGGATCGGGCGTATCGAATCCACCGTAGTTGCTCGCCCAATTGGCATCCCAGGAACTCTTGTGATTCGGCACCGGATTATTGCCGCTTGGGGTTTCGCCGATCCAAAAAATTGTGGTGACGATGTTCCTTTTCCACGGGAAGCGGGAAAAAGTATTGCGTGACGTCGTCGGCACAAAGACCTGCGGCTCAACTTTCGAAAGCGCCTGATCGCGCAGCTTCATCGCGTACTTCGCAAAGTCGGCACTGCTTTCGTAAGGCGACTGGCCGAAAGCGGAAACCCCGTAGAGAGAGGTCGCCAAACAAACTGCAAAAAGCCTGATCATCGCAGAGGAACGTCTTTCTATTCGAAGTTTAAGGGTCGCGCAAGGTTTTCCTGCCACCTCATAAAAGCACTATCCATTCCAATCAGTTCCGAGTCAGCACGGTATCCCTCAGAAATTCCCGATCCTTGGCCTCCGGATAGTCCAGGTTGAAGTGCAATCCGCGGCTCTCTTTGCGGGTCAGGGCAGAATCCACGATCAATGCCGCTACCGTCGCGAGATTACGCAGTTCGAGTAAATCGACCGTGACCCGAAAGTTCCAATAAAACTCGCGGATTTCGCGCTGGAGATTGCGCAAACGCGCGCTCGCCCGTTGCAACCGCTTTTCCGTCCGGACGATGCCGACATAGTCCCACATTAGCCGCCGGATCTCATCCCAGTTGTGATAGATCACGACCAGTTCGTCCACGTTCTGCACATTGCCGGACTCCCACTCAGGTAAAGGAATCGCAGTCGATGGATGGGACGCTGAACCTTCCCGGGCAAGCGCGGTCCAGGCGCGATGCGCCACGACAAGTCCTTCCAGGAGTGAGTTGCTCGCCAATCGATTCGCGCCATGCAATCCCGTGCAGGCGACCTCGCCCACCGCGTAAAGTCCGGGCAAACTCGTCGCGCCATTTACATCGGTCTTGATCCCGCCGCATTGGTAATGCGCCGCCGGCACGACCGGGATGGGCTGTTTTGCGATGTCGATCCCCAACTGCAGACAGGTTTCGTAGATATGCGGAAAACGCTCCCGCAAGAATTCCGGTGACTGGTGCGTGATATCGAGGAAAACGCATTTTGCGCCGGAGCGCTTCATCTCCGCGTCGATCGCGCGGGCCACAATATCGCGCGGGGCAAGCGAACGCCGCGGATGATAGCGCTCCATGAAATCTTCGCCTTTGCTGTTGCGGAGAATTCCCCCTTCGCCCCTGACCGCTTCCGAAATGAGGAATGATGTCGCTTTCGGATGAAAAAGACAGGTCGGATGAAATTGAATGAACTCCATGTTCGCGATCGCCGCGCCCGCACGCCAGGCCATCGCGACGCCATCGCCGGTCGCGATATCAGGGTTGGTCGTGTAGAGATAAACTTTCCCGCAACCGCCGGTGGCGAGCAGCAAACGCCCCGCGCGCATCGTTTCCACTTCACCGCTCTTTTCGTCGAGCACATAGACACCGAGACACCGATCTTCCGCCGCAAAGCCGAGCTTTCCGGCCGTAATCAGATCGACCGCCATGTGATTTTCCATCAACTCGACATTTGGCGCCCGCTCCAGTTCGCGGAGAAGTGTGTTCTCGATTTCCAAACCGGTCACATCCTGCACGTGCAACACGCGTCGCTTCGAATGACCGCCTTCGCGTGCGAGATCGAGTTCGCGATGACCCGCATTGTTGCGTTCGTCGAAATGCAATCCGCGCTCGATTAACTCGCGGATCCGCGCCGGACCTTCGGTCACAATCGTGCGCACGGCCTGCTCGTCGCAAAGCCCGGCGCCGGCTTCGAGCGTGTCGCGGATGTGGAGCTCAAACGAATCTTCATCGCTGGTCACGCACGCGACTCCGCCCTGCGCCCACGCGGTGTTGGAATCCGCGCCCTTCCGCTTCGTAATGACCGCAACTGAGCCATGCCCCGCCGCTTTCAAAGCAAAGCTCAGCCCGGCGATGCCGCTGCCGATCACGACAAAATCGTATTCCTTCACGGAAGCTGAATGTTATCGATCAATCGAGTTTTGCCGAAGAATACCGCGAGTCGCGAGCAGCGAGTTCGGCCGAAGGGAATCGAGCGGACGCAGGTTTTCAGCGTCCACTAATTCAACATAGTCAATCCGTGCAAGCGAGGCCTTCGCGAGCGCGGTTCGCACGGAGTCGATGATCCGCAAAGCAGAACGCTCTCCGTTCTTCGCCAGCTGCGCGGCGGCAAGTAGCGCGGCACGCAACGCCGGCGCCTGCGCGCGTTCGTCCGCATTCAAATACTGATTTCGCGAACTGCACGCCAGTCCATCCGCCTCTCGCACCGTCGGCACGCCAATGATCTCGATGGGAAAATTCAGATCGCGCACCATGCGGCGCATGATGGCCAGTTGCTGAAAATCCTTTTCTCCAAAGATCGCGGCATCGGGCGAGAGAATGTGAAACAATTTCGCGACCACCGTGCAAACGCCGCGGAAATGTCCCGGCCGCGATTTTCCGCAAAGCGTTTGGGAGAGCGCCGTCTCCTCCACCTGCATGGAGAAATCGGCCGCATACATCTCGTCGTGGGTCGGGCGAAAAACCAGATCGACACCGGCGTCGCGGCACAACTCCTCATCGCGCGTTTCGGCGCGTGGATACTTTTCGAAATCTGCGCCGGGCTCGAATTGCAATGCATTCACAAAAATGCTCACCGCCACTTCCCCGTTTGCGCCGGCTTCTTCGCGGCGCAACCCGGATTAATTCGAGATGTCCCTCGATGCAGCGCCCCCATTGTCGGAACCAGCACGCGCCGCTTCTCTCTTTTCTGAGCGCGAGCGACTAAGTCGGCAGCGGACGAAACGATCTCCACGCTACGAAGATGACCCAGCGCGACGCACTCTGCCAATCAATCTAAGGTTGCCGCAGGTTACATACTATGGATGGAGTGTGGAACTAGAGATTGCTCGTATGCGAAAGGAGGTCGCTAAACAACAACTTGGTTGGGACACTGTGGCGAATACAGCGTTAGGCGGACTAGGACACTGAATCGCGTTCTTGCGCAGCCGCGCTTTGGATTGACAATCAAACAAGATGAAGACTTATCTAATATCGCTTTCCGCCGCATTCTGGTTCGTTGCACATTCCCTGCACGCCGGATCAGCACGCCTGGAGGTGGGAGATGTCGGAATCACAGGCTCGCATCTTAAGCCGTACACGAACCTCTGGAAATTCACCCAGCAAAAGCCCGGTGGCGCTGTCGAAGAAGCGGGGACTTGGAGCGATTCGCTGGAGAAAACAGTTTCCAATGGCCAGCCAGCAATGAGGCGAACGCAGATTGCGAATTACAACAAGAAGGGAATCAAGTTGACATTCGTCAGTGTCTTCGACCCCAAGACGATGAAACCCTTCTCCTTCGATTACTCGCGCAGCGACAATGGGAATGTCCGCCACGTCGATGTTGAATCCCAGAGTGTGATTCAACTCATACGGACTCAACCGGCGCGAAACCTGAGGAAGCCAAGGTGAAACTTGACCGCAACGTGTTCGATTTCTATGGCGGCATGTACGGAGTTCTTATTTCGACTCTTCCATTGGCGGATGGTTACGCAGCCGAAATTCCGGCGTTCGATACAAATAAGATGGCGATTGATTGGGTGCCGGTTCGCGTCAAAGGCCACTTGCGCCTGCCGGGGCCGGAAAGAAGATCGAAACATGGGTGGTTGAAACACCCACGAAATTTTACGGCCGAATGACGTGGTGGGTCACGAAAGAACCGCCTTATGTGATTAAGAGCGTCCTCGAAGTCCCGAAAAGGGGAAGATGGCTCGGAAGAAGTGGCCGCAATCATAACTTACACAATGGTGGAATAAGGGATCAGTCTGATTTGTCGTATGCGCTAAAGCTTTCTAAATGCCCGGAGCGGCTCATCCAAACTGCCTGCCGCGCGAAACGGAATTTGCGATGCTGAAAGTTTTTCCAACCGGCACGTTCCGCCAACGCACGAAATTCTGTAAAGGAAAACGCTCGTCGCGCGGAAGCGCGCGCATCGGCCTGCGTCATCGGCGCGCGAAAAATGACGGCGGTGAGAAGATAAACTCCCGCCGTCGCCAGAAATCCCCGACGCAAGTCCGAGATCAAAACGTGATTGCGCGAAAGTTCGCGGCAGCGGCGCAACAGTCGTACCGCATCTTCCTCGCCGAAGTGGTGCAGCGCGAGTGTGCAGAGGACGAGGTCGCACGCGGAATCACCCGACCATTCGAGAATATTTCCCTGATGATAAGTGATCTCGGGATAGCTCGCGCTTAATCGCCGGGCAATCTCCAGCGTGGAACCCTGTTGATCTACCGCCTCTATCTTTATCTGCGCGCCGCGTCGCCTCGCATGATCAACGATCAAGCGCGGAATGTCGCCGGAGCCGGTGGCAAGATCGAGGACGTGCAATGTCTGGTGAGGCCGAATCCAATCGCGCAAGAATCTGGAAACCAAACTGTGGCCTCCGAAGAACCGATTCAGCCGCCGGATGTTTCGCAGGTCCGTCTCCAGTTCAGCCGTGACCGGCTGCGGAAGATCCATTAGTTCCGGCTCGGCCGGATCAAATTGGCGCTTCATCAAAGAAGTGAGAGCGAGTGAACGAGGAAAACCCGGGTTGCTGCTTGTCCCTCGCCACCGTCACTCGTCACTTTAAGAATTTCTGCCAGGATTCCGGCAGCGCGGCCGTTTCCACATCGCTGGCGATTCGGCCTTCAAATTCCGGACGAAACGAGGTGCTCGTTCCGTAGACCATGATGACATCCTCCGATCCTTCCGCGCGAATCGCATGCGCCACTCCGGGCGGAATCACCACCGCAACATTGTTCGCGCTGCGATGATTATCCCCGTCGATCATGAATCGCATCGTGCGCCGGGGAAGCCCGCAGCGGACATCGCGCAAAATCATTTCGGCGACCCCTTGGACGAAAAACATGACGTCCCATTGCTCCTCTTCGTATCGGCGCATCGCATAATTGGTTGGTTCTTCGAGGAAGAGCCAGCGAAGCCATTCCGCCGGCTGCGCATCTTTGGGAATGCTCGGCGGGTGCACATGAAACCCTTTCGCGGTCTGCGCGAACATGCGCGCTGCCGCCCATTGCTTGGGCCAGAGACCGATCTCGGAGAGCACGCCGTCGTCGCGTCGGGCGAATTCCCCGAAGGCGCCGCGATGTCGTTGCGGATGAACGGTCCGCGGGAAGATTTCCACGCCCGGAATCCAGACGGCGCTGACTTTGCGCTGCGTCCGGTCCGCCGTCGCGAGCCGGCCCGCTTCGATCCCAATTTCGCCGACCAGCGAGGCGAAGCTCCTTGCTTTGTAATCGCGCGTGACGAGTGCGATTTGCGCTTCCCCAGTTAGTCCCTGCCAAAGTTTGTTTTCCTGATCGCTCATTTGAAGATGGTTGTGTCCGCTTAGTTACCTAACGAAAAATCTGCGCGTGCCCGCGACAGATTGGGATTATAATACGGATCGCGCTCGAGCAAATCGGCCCCTCGCTCGCGCAGGATGACGGCGGCTTTTTCGTTGCCGGAATCTGCCACGCTGGTGATCGATCCGTGCCGATACAGTTTCGCAAATGGAGTGTAGACGATGAGGTAGCCCGCGCGCCGCATTTTCAAACAAAGATCGACGTCGCTAAAAGCGTCTGGCAGCTGTTGGGCATCGAAGCCGCCGATCTGGTCAAAGACATCGCGCCGCATCAGGAGGCAAGCGCCGGCTACCGCGCTGCAATTGCGCGTAACCTGGAGCTGGCGGTTGACCCCGGGATGCTCCGCCGGCAAACCGCGAAAGGCCGCATCGGCGATCCCTCCGACTCCAAGGACAAGACCGGCGTGGTCAATGGTGCCATCCGAGGACAATAACCGCGGACCCACTGCACCAACCTCGGGCCGCTGCACATGTTCCGCCATGACGTTGAGCCAATCACTCTCGATCACTTCGATATCGGCGCTCAAAAACAATAGCCACGGACTCTCGGTTTGCGCGACGGCGAAATTATTGAGCGCGGAGAGATTTGCCGGCCCGTCATAATGCAACTGGCGACCGGGAAAGAATCGACGTCCGCTTTCTCGCCATCGCTTTCTACAATGACGATCTCGTAATTGCGGTAGTCGGTTTTACTCGTCAGGCTGTCGAGACAGCGTGAAAGATCGCCGCTCTGGCCGGCCGCAACGATAATTGAGATTTTCTTTTCCTCGATCAGCTCGCGCCTGATCCGGAAGGCGTGCGTCCGCCAATCCACGGCCGCATGGCCTTCCTCGCCCCGGCGCTTCAAATAATCGTCCAGCGCGAACCGCGCCGACTCGAGGACCCTCGGCTTGCGACGAATGTTATCGGCTACTGAGCCAGCAGTCCGACGCCAGTGATAAAGGATCCGCGGGACGTGGTGAATGTGCGGCGTGTGCGCGACAACGCGGAGAAAAAGATCGTAATCCTGCGCGCCTTCAAATTCCGGACGGAATCCACCGAGTTCCTCGACAAGGGCGCGTCGCAACGTGGTGAAATGGCCGATGTAGTTAAGGGAAAGAAAGAAATCGGGGGACCAGTCCGGCTTGAAGAGCGGCGCGTCGAAGCCATTCTCGGTCAGTTTGTCTTCGTCCGAATAAATCAGGTCGGCCTCGGGATGTTGCTGAAGCAATTTCGCGGTCTGAAAGAGCGCATCGGGTTCCAGCAAATCATCATGATCGAGAAGACCGATCCATTCTCCTCCCGCCTGAGCGAGTCCAAGGTTCGAAGCTGCGCAAATCCCCTGGTGGTTTCCAAGACTAACGAGTTTGATGCGTTGGTCGCGCGCCGCTAAGCGCAGGCAGCGCTTGCTGCAGATCCGGATTGCTCGAACCATCGTCGACGAGGAGGAGTTCCCAATTTTCGTATGCCTGATCGCACACGGATTGAATCGCCTCCTCCAGCCACGCAACCGGTGTCTCAAAGACGGGCGTAATAATACTGATGAGCGGTCGATAGGAAAACGTGCGGGCCTCCTCGCGAAGCAAAACCGCTTGTGACGCGGAAACGCGATGCCGAGCAAGCCATTCCTGATATTCCGCAGCCGCGGCCGACGGCGGGGAAATTTGTTCCCGAGCTTCACGAAATAATTTTTGTGGCAGGCGGTACGGCGCGAGCAACACTTGGCCGACCTTGCGTTCCGGCGATTTCCGCAGCGCCTGCTTTTCCTGTTTCAATTGCTTGATCTCGCGCTTCGCCTCCTTCAGCTGCAACGCTTTCTCTTCCAGCGCGGCGATGTGTCGATCTGCGTCTTCCAGCTCGGAGATGCGCGTGCGCAGGCTCCGCTCCAAGCCTTCGCATCTGCCCGGTGAGACGCGCAATAGCAGATTCCACCGCCGGCACGAACACTTGAACGCTCTCGACAGATCGTCGGGTGAGATGGATCGCTTCCGCATGCAGTTCGCGCAGATCACATTCGTAGTCCGGCACAAAACCGTAGCGGCCAAAATGTTCAACGAGAGCGGGCCGGGATTTTGAAATCGCAATACCCGGCGCCGGGAAGAAGCACGATTTCGTCCGTCAGCCCGGCGAGCTTCCGGGTAATGCCATCAACACTCTCGTTAGGATCGGCAGGATAAAACCAGGTCGCGAGATCGAATCGCTCCGCATGGCCGTTTTGCGAAAGGGCGGATTCCAGTTCCTCGATTGATTCGCAAACGACCGGCCGCAACCCTGTCTCAGAGAAGTAACGCGAAACATCAGCGCGAGCCGCGCATAGGACCAGCACCCAGCGCGGAGCGAACTTTTCGAGGATGATCCGCTCGATATCCGGTCGGATCGACGAAGAAGGGGCTTGCAACACAGGCACATTATATTGATTGAAGCGCGGCGCAGGCAAATTTACGCTGCCGGTCACATCCGCCGCGAGCCAGTCGCTCATCCCGCATGCTCGATTTCAGCATTTATCTTTTGTACCGTGCGGGCACAGCGATCGCGAGCGCGTTCCCGCTGCGCCTGCTGTTCGCCATCGGAAGCTTCATGGGATGGGGCGCGTGGCTTCTTCTCCCCCGCTATCGCCGGCTCGCCCGGCGCAATCTCGAGATCGCTTTTGCGAAGGAAAAAACGCCGCGGGAATTGCGGCGAATTGTCCGACGCCATTTTCAAAACCTCGGCGCCAATTTGCTCTGCAGCGTGAAGATGAGCTCGATGCCGTTGGAAAAAATCGCGCGCCACCTTGAGACGGAGAATTTTGACGTTGTCCATCGCGAACTGCACGCCGGCACACCGGTCGTTGTGCTCTTAAGTCACATCGGTAACTGGGAAACATTTGCGCAACTCTTCCCCTACTACGTCAATAACGTTCGGCTTTCGACCGTCTACCAGAAGCTCGGGAACCGCCATATTGACGAGCAGGTCCGGCGCAAGCGCGGACGCACGGGAGTGGAAACGTTCGATCGCAGCGAAGGGTTTCACAAGCCGATCGAATTGCTGCGTTCCGGCGGCATTATCGGACTTCTCGGCGATCAGCACGCTGGGGATCACGGTGTCTGGACGCCATTCTTCGGAAGGCTCGCTTCGACCTCGCCGCTGCCCGGATTACTCGCGAAAAGAACCGGGGCAACAGTCATCGGAGCCGCGGTTTACACTACAGGACCGGCGCGCTGGCGTATGGCTTTCACGGCGCGGGTTGATTCAGCGGGTGACTCGGTGCAGGCGATCACTGCGAAAGCGAATGCGACGATTGAACAGCAAATCCGGCATGCGCCCGAAGATTGGTTCTGGGTGCATAATCGCTGGAAAACTCCCAAGCCAAATTTTCTTCTCACCCGGTACAAACGCGGAATCTTTGTGCCACCGGACATTTTGCCCCAGGATTTGAAGCCGTTTCGCATTCTGATTCGGGCGAGCAATTGGCTGGGCGATAGCGTGATCAGCGTACCGGCCGTGCGCGCAATCAAAGCCGGACGACCGGATGCGCAGGTCACTGTCGCGGCGCCAGCGAAAATCGCATCGGCCTGGAAACTCATCGCAGAAGTCGATGAAGTTATCCCATTGCCCGAGCGTTCGCTTTTTTCCACCGTCCAGTCGCTTAAGAAACAAGCGCCGTTCGATGTCGCCATTCTTCTTCCGAATTCCTTGCGTGTCGCGCTGGAGGTTTGGCTGGCCGCTGTGCCCAGGCGCGTGGGATACCACGGACATCACCGGTGCTGGCTCTTGAATCAAATCGTTCCCGAACACCAGCAACTGGGACCTCCCAGGCACCAGGCGCATCATTATCTCGACCTCGCGCGCGCACTCGGCGCGCCGGCCAGGCTCGATGCGATCTCGCCCAACGAGTCGAAGCCGTCGTCCGGCTCGCCTCTTAGAAAGGTCGGCCTTTGTCCTGGCGCTGAATATGGACCCACGAAACGCTGGTTGCCGGAACGTTTTGCGGAAGTCGCGATGACGGTCTCCGGGCAATTGCCCGCGCGATGGATCTTGTTTGGCACCGCGAAAGAGGCAGAGATGGGAGCGGTGATTGCGGAAAAGCTTGGCGATCACTGCGTGAACCGAATTGGCCAAACGACGCTCGATCAGTTGATCGTCGAGCTGCGCGAATGTGAGCTGCTCCTAACAAACGATACCGGCACCATGCATCTGGCGACGTTGTTAGGCGTGCCGGTCGTCGCAATCTTTGGTTCGACCGAACCGGCTCTGACCGGTCCGCTGGGTTCAGGTCACCGCGTGCTGCGACATCAGGTCGAATGTAGCCCTTGTTTTCTGCGCGAATGCCCAATCGATTTTCGCTGCATGAAGGCCGTAACCATCGAAGAAGTAGTCGCCGCAGTTACGGAGGTACTTGGCACAACCGACTCGACAACGACCATCCCTGAGAAATGATGTCCGGCATGATTAGTAGCAACTCGCCGCGCATCCGTACTGAAATGCAGGTGATGTTCTTCGATACCGATTGCGGCGGAGTCGTGCACAACATCGCTTATCTCCGTTTCATCGAAGTCGCGCGCACGCTGCTCGCTGAAACGCTCGGGCTTCCACTCACTGAGATGGCAGAGACACAGCGCTATCCCGTAGTCGTCCGGACCGAGATCGATTATCGCCGAGGGGCCAAATTGGGTGACCGTCTGGTGGTGGAAGGCTGGCTCGATCAGATTGAACGCGCCCGGTTTTGGTGCGCGTTCCGCATCACGCGACCGAGTGATGAAGCGTTGATCGCTGAATGTCGGCAGATGCTCGCCATTATCGAAATGCCCGCGGCCAAGCTGCTGCGACTGCCCGACGAGTGGGATAAATATCGCCTCTCGAAGAGTGAAAATTGCTGACTTGGTTCTGGATTTGAAAAATCCGGTTCTATGCGTAACGTTCCGGCTCTTTCGGTAAACCCGGAGCAAATTTTATGTCGCAGCATCGTAGTCTAAAAGGCGCCAGTAACATCACGGCAAAACGCAACGTCCTGAAGCGCTTTGAACGGGTTGAACTCCTGAAGAAACGAGGGCAATGGAAGGAGACAAGCAAAGTCATGGGCCTTCCGAAAACCAAGCCAGACGCTTAAGCCAAGCGTCCGCCACTTCTTAGGAAATTTTTCAGGGACGCGGTTTCCATGCGTCTAAATCGTTTTCTTGCCGCCGCCGGCATCGGATCGCGCCGACATTGCGATGAACTGATCGCGTCGGGCCAGGTCACCATCAACGGCCGGGTGTGCACCGACTTCAGCGCGCAGCCAACCGAACGCGATCACGTCAAAGTCGGACGCAAACTTGTTCGCGCGGAGCGTCCGCTCTATGTCGCACTCCACAAGCCGGCGGGTTTCGTTTCGACCAAAATAGATCCGCATGCGCAGGACACGATTTTTGATCTACTACCAGCGAAGTTCCCGCGCCTTTTCAATATTGGCCGGCTTGATGCGCAGAGCGAAGGACTTCTCCTTCTCACAAATGACGGCGACCTGGCGCAAAAGCTGACTCATCCGCGATATAAGATCGAAAAGGAATACGAGATCACGCTCGATCGTCGCTGGGATCCGGCGCTGGCGGCAAAGCTATTGCGCGGGATTTATCTCGATGGACAACGCGCCCAGATCGCGCGGGTGACGGCAATCGGTCCCAAGCGTTTGCGCGTTGTCTTACGGCAGGGAATCAATCGGCAAATCCGGCGGATGTTTTACGACATCGGCTACGAAGTGGAACGTCTCGTCCGCACACGCATCGGAACGTTGCGCCTAAGCGACTTGCCGCGTGGACATTGGCGGCCGCTCACTGCGACTGAACTGCGATCGCTACGTCCACGTCCGTCATCTCGAACGGATTGAGGGGCCTTTCATAGGTCGAAGATCACTCTGCTTCAGCTCGCAGAATTTCGAGCGGCGGCGCGTTGCCGATGCCGCGACTCGTTAGCGTGCCCACGATAATCGTTAGCGCGGGAACGATTCCGGCCACCACAAGCAACGGCCAGAGCGACGGCGCGTAATCCAGCTTGAAAACAAAAGTTGCAAGAGCCCAACTGGCGACAAAAGCGAGCAGGATGCCAGTCGCGCTCGCCAACGCGCCGAGAAAGAAGTATTCCGCGCAAAGGATTTGCCAGATTTGTGCGCGGGTCGCTCCAAGAGTGCGCAGCAGAATGCTCTCTTTCATCCTTTGATATCGTCCGCTCCAAGTGGTCGTGATGAGCACGACCAGTCCCGCGCCGACGGTGAAGAATGACATCACGCGAATCACGATCGCGACTTTACCGAGAATGGTATCCACCATCTGGATGACAGCGGTGAGATCGAGCGCGGCGACGTTGGGAAATTTTGCCACGATCGCGTTCTGCAATCGAGCCGACTCAGCCGGGGTCGAGACACGAGTGACCAGAACGCCAAACTTGGGAGCGTTCTCTAAAACGCCGACGGGAAAGACGACGAAAAAGTTCGTCTGAAAACGTTTCCAATCGACTTTGCGCAAGCTCGCGACCGAGGTCTTGATGAAAATGCCCTGCACATCAAATACCAGCTGGTCCCCCAGTTTTACCCCGAGATCCTTCGCGATGTCGTCCTCGATGGAAATCGGGACAACGTCCCCCTGGCGATATTGCACGCGACCGATCCAATGCCCCGCCGTGATCTTCTCCGTGTCGCTCAAGTCTTCGCGATAGGTGGAACGATATTCGCGCTCCAATTCCCACTCCGGAGTAGTCCGCTTCGGATCGGCCAGAATCTCGGCGCGCGTTCGGCCTTTGAGTTCAACCAGGCGCATGGTGACAATCGGCGCTTCCTGAATGACGGGGAGACCAAGTGTGCGCACGAGCTCGGCAACCGGCCTGGCTTGGTCCGACTGAATATCAAAGAGAAAAATGTTCGGCTGCTCGTTGCGATCGAGCGAACGGAACTGCGCGAGCAAAATCTCGCGAGTGAGAAGAAGGCTGAGCAACAGGAACGTGCCCAAGCCTAACGAAATGGTCAGGAGCAGCGTTCGATTGTTTGGCCGAAACAGGTTCGCCATTCCCTGGCGGAGAACGAAACTGGCCTGTGCGGGGAAAAATTTGCGAACGAGAACCGTGAGGAGTTTCGCCACACCCAGAAGGACGAGAATGGCGACGCCCAAACCCACGGCAAAAATCAATCCCTGAACCAGGGTCTCGGTTTGGGAAATCGCGAATGCCGTGACACCTGCCGCGATCAGAGCGTAGACAAACCATTTCGCAAAATCGCGTCGCGTCGCGGGCGAAAGTGCGTCTGAACCGCGAAGAATCTGGAGCGGCGAAATTCTGCGAACGCTCAAGAGCGACGGCAACGCAAAGAGAACGCAGATGCCGAAACCAATCGCCATCCCACTGATGGCCGGTGCCCAAGCGATGCGAGATGAAGTGGCAAAGGGCACCAAGCTGCGAAAGAGGATCGGAGCAACCTGCGCGATCGCCAACCCCAATGCCCCGCCGGTGCCAGCTCCGACCAATCCCATCGCCGCAGCTTGCATCAGATAAATCGCAGTTGCCGTTCTTCCAGACGCGCCAATGCAGCGGAGAATCGCTACCGTTTGGATCTTTTGCTGCAGATGCGCCTGGATTGCGCTCGCTACTCCCACTGCTCCGAGGAGTAGCGAAATGAATCCCACCAGATTCAGAAAGCGGTAGAGATTTTCCAGTGCGGTCCCGAGGTTTTTCTTTCTTTTTTCCACCGTGTCGAACTCCAGTCCGAGCCGCTGAATCTGCGGGGTGAGCGTGGCAATTCTTTGCCGGGCGTCGACACCAGCCGGGAATTTTATGAATGCGTGATAGCGCGCAACACTTCCCGGTTTTAGCAAATTGGTCTCCGCCAGGTTCTGCAACGGAATGTAGACGCGCGGTGAAATACTGACGCGAGCCGAAATGTCTCCAGGAACTTTCTTCAGCACACCGACGATCGTGAATTGAGCGTCACCAATCTTGATCATGTCGCCGACGCGACTCTGAAATTGGAGCAAGAGCGATTCGTCCACCACCGCACGCGACCCAGCTCGAAAATCACGGCTCGCCGTCTCGGGAACGGTTTCCATCGTTCCATAAAACGGAAATTCGCCGCCGAGCGCCCGGAGATCGACCAAACGCGTTCCGCCTCCCCGAACGAAAACAGCCATCGTGGAAAAACTAACTTCGCGGGCCTGCGGTTCGCCCAACGAATGAAGAAACGCCTCTTCCTCCGGTCGGAATGGGCGCGACGATTTGATGTCAAGATCGGCGCCGAGCAATGTTCGCGCTTGTTCGTCAATGGCCCGCGCCAGACTCAGTCGAAACGAACCGATCCCAACCAGCGCGGCGATCCCGAGCGTGATCGAAAAAGAAAACAAGAGAAGGCGCTCGCGGCTGGACCGGCTGTCGCGCCATGCCATTTTCGAGACGAAACGCATTACTTGCTTTCCGGAGTCATCATCCGTCCATCACGTAACCGGATCGTTTGTTCCGTCAGTCCGGCGACCTCGGGATCGTGGGTGACAAGGACGAGCGTCGTACCGGCGTGCGCGTGCAATTCCAGCATGATTTCGATGACCCTCCGGCTCGTTTCGGCATCGAGATTTCCCGTCGGCTCATCGGCAAAAAGAATACTCGGGCGGTTGATGAAAGCGCGCGCCAGCGCCACGCGTTGCTGCTCGCCACCGGAAAGTTGAGTTGGGTAATGCGAGGCGCGGTCGCCCAGTCCAACGCGCTGCAGCAGTTCCTCGCCCAGCTGACGCGCAGAGCGATCGCCGCGCAATTCCATTGGCACGGTCACGTTCTCCAGTGCCGTCAGCGTCGGAATCAGTTGGAAATTTTGAAAGACAAATCCGACGTGCTGATTGCGAACACGCGCGCGCTCATCTTCCCCGATTTCTCCCAAGGCGACCCCGTTCAACGAGACGGAGCCCGAAGTCGGCTGATCGAGCCCGGCGCACAGTCCAAGCAGCGTCGTCTTTCCACTCCCGGACGGACCGAGAATCGAACACGTCGCCCCTTTTTCGAGAGCGAAGGAAACATCTTTCAGCACCGTCAAGTCGGTCACACCGCTTCGGTAAACCTTTGTCAGGTTTTGGACGCTTAGAATCGGGAAATTGGTCATTGAGGTGGCGGTTCGCCTTGCTTACGCGAGATTGAAAGCATGCGCATGGGGAAATTATTTTCGCTAACGCAATCGCTAATCGCGATCTGTTTGATTGCCTCGGTCGCGTTCGGTCAGGCGCCGACTAAAACGGCGAGGCGGTCCGCGGAAAAAACGATCGTCTTTCTGGGCGACAGCATTTCGGCCGGTCTGGGCGTTCGCCCGGAGGAAGCTTTCCCCGCTCTAATCGAAGGCAAGATTCGGGCAGCGGGTCTGCCTTTCGAAACCATCAACGCAGGCGTGAGTGGCGATACGAGCGCTGGCGGGTTGCGTCGGATTGACTGGCTGCTCCAGGGCAAGATCGATGTGCTGGTGCTCGAGCTCGGCGCAAACGATGGATTGCGCGGAGTGCCGTCAGCTTCTTTGAAAGCAAATCTCGAATCGATCATCGACAAGGCACGAGCGAGCAATCCGCAAATCAAAATTGTGATCGCGGGAATGCAGCTGCCGCCTAATCTCGGCGCCAAATTCACGACAGATTTTCAAAATGTTTTCGCGGAAGTGGCGAAGGAAAAGGAGGCCACGCTGATCCCGTTTCTGCTCGCCGGTGTCGGTGGACACCGCGATTTAAATCAACCCGATCTGATTCATCCGACGGCAGCCGGTCACAAGATTGTCGCCGAAACCGTATGGCAAACGCTCGAGCCAATCCTGCGAGAGGCGTCTCAATGAAGCTGAAAGCGTGTCATGCCTTGATTACCGGCGCATCAGCCGGACTCGGCTGGGAGTTCGCATGCCAACTCGCAGAGCAGGCCGACTCGCTGGTGCTGGTGGCGCGGCGGGCGGAACGTCTCGAAAAATTGCGGGACGAGCTCATCGGACGATATCCGAATTTGCCGGTGCGAGTTTGCCCGACCGATTTGTCGCAGCGGTCCCAGCTGGAAGAATTATGTGACCGGCTCGATCGCGAGCAGATCCGCGTCGACCTCCTGATCAATAACGCCGGCCTTGGCGACCTCGGAGCTTTCGCAACGAGCAATTCCACGCGCGACGACGAAATGATTCTTGTGAACATGCTGGCGCTGACGTCGCTGACGCGGCGCCTGCTTCCGGCGATGATCGCGCAAAGGCGTGGCGCAATTCTCAACGTGAGCTCCTCCGCTTCATTCCTGCCCCTGCCCGGCTTCGCCGTTTATGCCGCGACGAAGGCGTACGTCACGAGTTTCTCCGAAGCTCTTCGCGCAGAACTACGCGGGACCGGCGTAGCGGTGACCGCACTCTGTCCCGGCCCCGTCCGCACCGAGTTCACTCAAGTTGCGCGCCGGCGGGTTGCAGGAGAACCGAAAGACCTGCCGGGAATCGGCCACGTCTCTGTGCGAAAAGCAGTTCGCGCTGGACTGCGTGCGGTGGAAGCAGACCGGGCTATCGTTATTCCGGGTCTCGTTATGAAAGCGACCATGGCGCTCGTCCGCCTAACGCCGATGCCACTGCTCCGAGCGGCATCGCGCTTCTCCGCGAAGTCGATGTAACACGAATGGTTACCTGGTTTCTAGGGTAACGAAGCTCCGGCTTGTGACTTCACCAGCGAAATATCCGAAGCGCTGATATTGCCGTTCGCGTTCACATCCTCGCGGAAGTTCGCGGCCGTGACGGGCTGCCCCGATTGGCCTTTGGTTTGGGCAATATCGGAGGCACTGACGCTGCCGTTGCCGTTCGTGTCGCCGAGGAGAAAGCTAACGCTGGCCACCGTATCGGGCAGCACTTGCGAAGAAACATCGGTCACACTGCTCAACGTCACCGTCACGGTTTGCACATTAGCAACTCCAGTCAGGTTTACCGTCATCGTATTGCCGCTCACTGTCGGAGTGCCGGATACACTCCCGGTGCCACTGGTCACGCTCGCGTCGCCGCTCACCAGGTTGTTCGTGAAAGCAAAGATCAGAGTGTGATTGCCGCCGCTGCTGCGGCATTCCACGCCGGGCGTGCCCGTGAGCGGCAGGTTGATGTCGAAGATTCCCGCGGCGCCGTGCGTTTTTTCCGAAACCATGGTGGTCAAAGTCAGCGGCGCCGTCACGGCGAACTCGCTATTGTGATTCACCACCGCCCACGCCACCTTCGCCGCCGTGTCGAGCCCATAGTAACCGACATGAAAATCGGTCGCCGCGTTGTAGGCACGAGCAAAAAATTGCGCGACACCGCCAGTGTTTCCCTCAATGGCATTCACCCAGGTTTGGGTGGCCGGGTTTTTCCAGACCAGGCGCAACGCGGCCTCCGTGCCGAAGATGGCCTGTGCGAGTGCGGCACTGTAATCTATCTGCACCACGACGGGATCGCTGTTTGTGCCGGAAAGATCGACCGGATCACTGACGAGCGGGACCTCGGAGCCGGTCGGCGGTGCGATAAAGGTTGCGACGACATCGCTGGCAGCGCTGGCGGAGCCGTCGAGCAGAGTGATGGTGCTGCCCAGACGACCTGGCGCACTATTCGTTAGGCTAAAGCCATTAAAAGGTCCACCGGCCGGAATCACGTTACCCTGTCCGGAACCCACATCGCTTTGCGAGGTGAAATTTACCGCCTGATTATCTTGATCCAGGACGACAAACCCACCACTGTGCAGACCCGCGTTGACCGAAGCGGTGGCAGAGCCATTACCGCTTTCGACGTAGGCCGTAGCTTCGGTCGCAATTCCCAGACTGTGGTCGATTGCAAACGGCACGCCGAAGTAAAATGGGTAATCGTAAGTGAAGCTGGCTAGTTGATCCGGTAGAGTGCCCGTCCAGCCATATGCGGGGTTATATGATCCATAATAGGCAGCGCCGGGCACACCCACATTATAACTGAAATAGCTGCCAATTACCTCAGGCACTTCGGTCGCGGAGAAGCTCCCATTGAGATGCATGGTGACGCGGATCGTGCCCAGTGTGTTTTCCAGACCGGGACTGTTGATCAGCATCTGCGTTCGCCAGGTCGCGGATACATCATTCCCGGCGGCGCCACCTCCGTCTGCATCGATAGCAGCCGTGGCAAGGGCGAACAAGCTGGATCCTCCGTAGACAACATCGGCACGCGTCTGGTCATGCGCAGCGGGCCCACTGTCGTCCGAGCTGTCAGACAACGACGAACTGGTCGTTGAGGTTTGATTGAGGTTGTGACCGGTCCCGCCGACTACTTGGGATTGAATCGCAGTATTCAGAAATGGCTCGCCGGAGCCGGCGAAGGCGCTGGCCGACAAGAGGAGCGCCAGAAAGGATAGGAACAGAGCGTGTCCCGCCAAAGACAATCGGGGGGTCGTTCGGCTGAGGTCAGTGAACTTGGAGAGAATTGGCTGCTTCATATCCGGTAACGCAGGAAACCCAGGGACAAATCTCTCAAAAAAGTTTCGGAAAATTTTCTGAAGAGCTCGCGTCATCGACCACAAGTTCCTCCCCAGTCGGCGTGAAGGCATTGAGTAACGTCGCCCTCAGCTCGAGCAGAAACGATTCGTTGCACCGGGTGTGGTCGCGTTGCGCAAGCAGCGCGTCCAACTCGGCCTTTAGAGCAATATCGCCACGACAGGAGACGGCGACAAACTCCAGCCGCTCGGACTCGGAGTCGCATTCCAGCGCGACGGTCAGGATGCTTTTTATCTGCTGCCACTGGACGGTTGTCATCGCCGCGGCTCCAAAGGATCCATGCATGGAAACGCAGGAAACCAAGGCCAAGTATCTCAAAAAGTTCGCGCGCCACCGTTGGACGTGGACATTCCAATGGCAAATCAGTATAAAGTAGTTTCTCGCGATGAGCACCGATGATGCGATGACCAGTGCCAACCTCGCACGCGCAGCGCCGGAAGGAGTGGATCTTTCCGCGGCGTGGCCGGGCGTCTATGACGAATTGCGCCGCCTGGCCGCGGTCTATTTGCGAGAAGAACGCCCCGACCACACGCTCCAGCCGACGGCCCTCGTGCATGAGGCTTATCTTCGACTGCTCGGCCAGCAACGAGTTGACTACAGTAATCGCGCGCAATTTCTCGGCGTCGCCGCCCAGATGATGCGCCGCATTCTCACCAACCACGCACTCGCTCGCCAGGCCGCCAAACGCGGCGGCGCCGATGCGGTGCGCCTGACGCTCGATGACGCAATCGATTTTTACGAGGCGCGAGACGTCAATGTTATCGCGGTGGATGAAGCTCTGAAAGAGCTGGCTGTGCTCGATGCAAGGCAGGCGCAAATCATCGAGATGCGATTTTTCGGCGGCCTGACCATGGATGAAGTTGCGGAAGCACTGGGCATATCGGTGGCGACAGTGAACCGCGAGTGGGCGACGGCGAAGCTGTGGTTGAAATTGCAGCTGGGATCGTCTCGTTAGGTCGACTGACAATTATCCTGCTCCTGATCCTAATCCAAATCGAAGGGCAAGAGCGAGATCATGAGCAAGAGCAGGACGCTGCAGGGCATCACTCCCGAGCGCTGGCAGCAGGTGAAACGCATCGCGACCGAGGCACTCGAACGCGATCCGGCAACGCGCGCGGCCTTTGTCGCGCAGGCCTGCGCGGGGGATGCAACACTGCAAAGAGAGGTCAATCTGCTGCTCGCGCAGGATGCGCAATCGATTGATGAACTGGCCGCCGATGCTCGCACACAAATGCAAACGGAACACGACCCGCGTCTGATTGGACAACGGCTGGGCGCCTACCAGATTCTGAGCGAGATTGGGCGCGGCGGAATGGGCGCCGTCTATCTGGCGCAGCGCGTCGATGGACAGTTCGACAAGAAGGTCGCGATCAAGATTCTAAAGCGCGGGACGGACACTGATGAAGTGCTGCGACGCTTCCGGGCCGAGCGCCAGATTCTGGCCCGCCTCGAACATCCCAATATCGCTCGCCTGCTCGACGGAGGTGTGACTGACGAAGGCCTGCCGTATTTCATCATGGAATACGTCGCGGGAAAACCACTGAAGGAATTCTGCCTAACGAACGCGCCGAGCATCGATGAGCGGCTCCGTCTTTTCCTGAAGATTTGCGCGGCGGTCCAATTCGCCCACCAGAACCTGATCGTTCATCGGGACCTGAAACCGGGGAACATTCTCGTGACCGAAGATGGCGAACCGAAGCTGTTGGACTTCGGAATCGCGAAGCTGCTCGCGCCGGGCGACGACGCGCTCCAGGTGACAATGATGGAACATCAACGGCTGACTCCCGCCTATGCCTCGCCCGAACAGGTGCGCGGCGAAGCGATCACAACCGGGAGCGACATCTACGCCCTCGGAACATTGCTCTACGAAATCCTGACCGGACAAAATGCCCATCGCTTTTCGACTCCGCATCCGCAGCCGACGGAATTGCTGCGCGTGGTCGCGGAACAGGAGCCATTGCGGCCGAGTGCTGCGGCGTCGGATGCCCCGACCCAGTGTCGTTTACGTGGCGATCTGGACAACATCATTCTCAAAGCGCTACGCAAAGAACCGGCGCGGCGTTACGATAGTGTCGGTTCGCTTGCCGAAGACATTCGGCGTCACCTGGAAAATCGGCCAGTGCTGGCCCGCCAGGACACCCTTTCCTACCGCGCGTCGAAATTTATCCAGCGCAACAAACTCGGGGTAGCGGCGGCTGTTTTGATTCTGCTGTCGCTGTTGGCCGGTGTAATCGCGACGAGTTGGGAGGCGCATCAGGCGCGCCTTGACAAAAGGCAGACCGAGCGGCGCTTTGCTCAGGTGCGAAAGCTAGCTCATTCGATTCTGTTCGATTATCACGACGACATCGCCGCGCTTCCAGGTTCGACGAAAGTGCGGGCAAGATTGGTTAGGGACGCGTTGGAGTATCTTGATAATTTATCGAGGGAAGCGGGTAACGATACGTCGTTGCTGCGCGAGCTTGCCGCGGCATACGCCAAAGTAGCAGCTGTTCAAGGCGGCGCAGCCACTTCGAGTCACGCGTTGCTATCTTTGTCCAACCTTGGAGATACAAAGGGGGCCTTGGAGAGTCAGCTCAAAGCAATGACGATATGGGAGAGAGTATCCGAGCTGGAATCGACAAATCGAACGGCCCAACAAGGATTAGCGACCTGCTACGGCGAACTCGCCTTTGAATACCTTACTCTTGGCCGTCCCGACAAGACGGTGGAATATGAACATAAAGCAATACCTCTCCTCACGTCGCTTCTTGTCGCCGATCCCGCCAGCGAAGATCTTCAATTCCTACTCCTGGTGGAATACCTCGGAATGTCCAAAGCTCTCGGCAATCCTGGCGTGCCAAACCTCGGAGACAGGAAAGGGGCGTTGGAATATAAGAACAAAGCTCAGGTAGTTGCAGAGAAGTTAGTGGCTGATCATCCGACCAATGTCGATTACCAGTTGCCGCTCGGATCGCTGCACAACATGGCTGCTTTGATGACTAATGACCCCAAAGAAGCCCTGAGTGAATCACTCAAGACCATAGCCATCTACGAGGGGCTGGTAAAAACAGATGCCCCTAATACCACCTATCGTCGCCAGCTTGCCGTCGAACTCGGGAATGCCGCTTCTTTCATGCTCAAGTTGGAGGATAAGAGTGGAGCCCTTGAAAAGGTGAAACAAGCGCAAGGCGTCTATGAGTCGTTGATGCAGGCCGATCCAAATGATGCGAGCATTCGTGGCAGCGCCGCGTTGAACTACCGCAAGCTAGGCTCGGCCTTGGGCGCGAATGGAGATCATGCCGGCGCGCTGGGCAACTTCCAGAAAGCGCAGCAGATGTTCGCAGAGCTGGTCGCGCAGGATCCGAACAACGCGGAGTTCCGGCGACAGTGGGCTTACGCTTATCTTGCGATGAGCCGCTTTCACTTAGAGGCGGGCGAGGTCGATAACGCCGTGGCAAGCGCAACTCAAGGTATAAAGGTCGAGGAAGTATTGGTAGTTGCTTCCCCGACGAACACCAATGCCCAAAACACGCTGACTCTTCTTTATTCCCAACTGGGCGAATCCGAAGCGAAGCTTGCTTCTAACACCGGAACGTCGATTGCAAATCAAGACGATGCTTGGCGGGCCGCAAAGCAAGCATTCCAGAAGAGCCTCGACATCTATCAGGCGATGAAAAGCAAAGGAACACTTGCTGCTGCTGACGCCGGTAAGGCCGATGAACTCGCGCGCGAGATCGCCCGGTGCAATGCCGCACTTCAGCGATACGAGTCGCTACGCTAGTTACTTCGCGTACTTAACGGAACAGCCGTACGGTCGGGTGCTCGGAGTCTCGACCGGTTTGCCGGCCATCGATTCATCGAGCGCCGCCTTCACGTAGTTCGTTGAACTCGCAATGTCATCCGGATTTGGCGAGGCTTTGCTGTCGATGGCGCCTTCGTAAACGATTTTGCCTTCGGGATTGATGATCACCATGTTCGGTGTGTTTTTCGCGCCGTAGGCCTGGCCAACTTTTCCATCGGAATCAAGAAGCAGCGCGGTCGAGCGCGTTTTCAATTCCGCCAAGACTTCTTGTTTGCCTGCTCGGGCGTAAGATTTCCTTCATTACCTGGCGCCGAGGAATCAATGCTCAGCCAGACAACGCCTTTGCCGGTATACTCCTTTTGCAATTTTTGCATATTGCCGCTGCCGTAATGCTTTTTCACGAATGGGCATTCCGGATTGAACCACTCGAGCACGACGTATTTTCCCTGGAAATCAGATAGCGAGTGCGTTTTGCCATTAGTGTCGGGCGCCGAGAATGCGGGGGCGGCGGTTCCGACTTTCGGTGGATCGGCCGCATAGCTGGAAAGTGCGAGAAGAGCAGTGATCGCGATTAGAGATAAGGTTGTTTTCATATTTATTTTACTGAGACGTTGCCTCCCATGGTTTCGATTTTTTCAAGGAGAATGTTTTTCGTGAGCAATTCGGGGAACACAATTGGCTCCTCAAATTTGCCCCTCGGATATAGCACGTAAAGTGGGACACCCGGACGGCCAAATTGTTTCAATAATTTTGTGATAGCCGGATCAGCGTTCGTCCAATCGGCTTTGAGCTTGACGATGTTATGCAGCTTGAATGCGTCGCGGACCGCATTGGATTCGAGCACGGTCGCCTCATTGAATTTGCACGTGATGCACCAGGCCGCCGTGAAATCGATGAAGACGGGGCGCCCCTGATCCAGTTCCGCTTTCAATCGGTTAGGGGTGAATGCGCTCCAGTCGCCTGAGATCGATAACTGCGAAGAAGTTTTGGTAAGGCGAAACTTCTGTCCGACAAAATACCAGCCGCTTCCCACGATCACGCCAACGATGGAAACGATGACGATCATGCGTCCGAATCGGGAAGCCCGCGGCGTTAGAAACGACCCCTTCATCCAGCAGGCGATCCCAAGCGCGAGAAGGAAAGCGGAGGCCCAGACCACCGCTTCGGCACCGCGTTGCACCCCGAGGACGTAGAGTAGGAAAAGCAGCGTGGCGAGCAGCATAAAACCCATGAACTCCTTCACTCTCACCATCCACGGCCCCGGCTTGGGGAGAAATCGGAGCCAGGCCGGATGAGCGGCCAGAAGCAGATAAGGCGCACCCATGCCGACGGCGATGGCGAGGAACATGAGAAAGATCATCGTGTTCGATTGCGCGAACGCGAATCCGAGCGCCGTGCCGAGATAGGGAGCAGTGCATGGAGTGGCTAGGAGAGTCGCGAAAACGCCCTGGAAAAACGCGCCGACGTCATCATCGCGGTCAGTCCAATTTAGCAGACCCTGATTTGCGCCTTGTGGCAGCGAAATTTCGAACACGCCAAACAAATTCAACGCAAGGATGAGCACAACCGCGCTCATCGCGAGGACGAAGTTGGGATTCGTAAATTGGAGTGCCCAGGTGATTTCGTGGCCGGCAGATTTCAATCCGATCAAGATCAAAGCCAGACCGATGAACCAGACGAAGATCCCAGCCACGAAGGCCAATCCGCTGCGCAGAATCTTGCTTCGACTGTCGCCCGCGTGACGGATGAATCCAAAAATCTTGAGCGAGATAACTGGGAGAACGCACGGCATGAGATTCAAGATGAATCCACCGATGAACCCGAAGAGCAGGAACTTTAGGGCGCTAATTGATGTCGACGAGGTGATCTTCGCTGGAATCTCCTCGGGGAGTTGCCAGGCGCTGCGCTCCGCGGCCTCCGCAGCTTGACCAAAAACAATAATGCCCGGAAGGGAGAAGAGTTGCCGTTCTTCCGATTCCAGCGGAACGCGGATGATCACTTTTCCCTGGTCGATCGATTCGATCTTCGGATGGCCAACGACGGTTTTGCCCGTCGGACTGGGATAAAATTCGACAAACGGATAGTTCGCGAGCGCCGCGCTATTAATCGCCAGGCTCAGATCGGAGCCGTTTCGTTTCCACTGGAATGAAGCAACGTTCGCTCCGGGCCAATTCTGCGGGAGCGCGCGTCGGTAGCGCGCGAACATTTCCTCATTCGCAATCGTGGCCTGTCCGGCGACAGGAAGATCGAGGCTTGCCGTAGCATGACCCGGTATGCAGATCTTTTCGCAAACCAACCAGGTCGCGTCCGCCGTCAACTTCGCTTTCGGACCGCTGACCGAGGCAGATGGCGTGATCTGCTGCATGAGTAAAACCTCGGTGTGATATCCGTAAATTTGGATATCCCCCGGCTCATCTATCCTTAACGGAATCGGCCACTCGATCTCGCTAACCTTCCAACCAGGAGGAAGCTTCCACTTCATCTCGGTCGGGATGCCGGCATCGCCAGGATATTTCCAGTAGGTGTGCCAGCCGGGCACCATGTGCAGCAGCAACCCGACAGTGAATGGCTTGCCCGGAACGATCGCGCTGGTATCTGCGATCAGTTCGGCTTTGACCAGCTCGCGGCCCCCATAGGTTTGTCCCGGCGCCTGGGTAGCAGAGGCGAACCACATCGCCACGAGAAACGCCACCAGTAGGATTTGTCGGCCCGAAGTCACTCACCTACCTACCACTGGCGCAACGCCGCGGCAATTCGCACCGAACGAAGGCGGCGAATGACTACGGATTCTGTGCCTTGATTTTCGCCTGGTGGAGGTGCGTCTTAATGGCCGCCTTAAAATCGGTTGACGAGATCGCTGGTGCCGCTTGCGCAAAAGGATTCACGTTCTTACCGAGTTGCTCGGGATCGGCCAGGGCATCGCCCTCGTTTGTCGCGACGACCTCGCGTCCAGTATGCGCGTCGCGGTGAATCCGAAAACGCCCATGCATGATGCCGACCAAAGGAATGAACTGCTCCCCGTTGTGCTCGACGAAAAGAATGTCGCGATCGCCCATGGCGAACTTCGGACTGTCGCTGATTTCCATTGTTTCCCCGTCCACCGTGCCGCCGAGCATCTGCATCGTGAAGGATGCCCCAGCGTTGCCTTTGAGTGTATCTTCCACTCTAAAAGTGACGTAGCTGACGATATGGCGCTGGCTACCTTCGCCCGCCCATTGCGAGCGAACGTTCGTCACAGATCCCTGGAAGATCAGCTCGGCCTTGCCGACCAATTCATCGAATGTCGGGGGAATGACGGTGGTAGCCCGAAGCGCGACTACCGTTGAGAGAAGGCACGCGCCGAAGGCGAGAGGACGGAGTTTGTTCATAACAATTTTCGATCAGATACGTTTGTTTCAAAAGAGGCGGCACTGTCAGCATGCATCCCGCGTTAGTAGTTTCTGATGTCCCATGGGGTCGCCACCGTTCCCAAGCTCACGCTGGCCGAATAGGTGGTACCGTTCATGAGCCAGATGGCCCGCTGCCCGGTGGAAACGTTTTGCCAGATAATATCGCACTTCCCATCCCCGTTGAAATCGCCTGTTCCCACGATGTTCCATGGCGTGGCTACGCCTCCCAAAATCACGCTACCGTTATAGGTCATGCGATTCATGAGCCAAACGGCCCGTTGGCCCGTAGCATTATTCTGCCAAAGGATGTCCGCCTTGCCATCCCCGTTAAAGTCTCCCGAGCCCTTGATCTTCCAATCGGTGGCAGCGGTAGGCAGGCTAGCGCTACTGGTATAGGTCGTCCCGTTCATCAACCAAACGGCCCGTTGGCCGGTAATGTTGTTCTGCCAGAGCAGATCTGTCTTGCCATCGCCGTTGAAATCGGAAGCCGAGACGATTTCCCACTCCAGCGAAACTGTGGGTAAGTACACGCTGCTTACATGCGTCGCTCCATTCATGATCCAGATGGCGCGCTGGCCCGTCATGCTATTTTGCCAGACGATGTCCATCTTCCCATCACCGTTAAAATCGGCAAAGGTCGCTATGTTCCAATATGTGGACACTACGCCGATGCTCGAAGTGTCCGCATGGACCGTCCCGGCCATCGACCAGATTTGCCGTTCACCGGTGAGATTGTTTTGCCAAAGGAGACTCGTCGAAGGAGTCACGGCCACGGGAGCGCCATACAACAACTGCGCACCGGCAATATCATCGGGTGCAAGCGTTTCCCGGTCGCTGACAACGGAATTCATCACCGCATCGACGTGTTGTCCCGCCGAATCGGGGTGGTTGAGACCGAGTACGTGCCCGAGTTCGTGAAGAAGAATCCGGCGAATATCGCAGATGGGGTAGCCGTTCGAGCCGTATTGGAGAGGTCCGCGATAGGAATCAAAGTGCTGGGCAGAATTAAAGAGTACGTCAGCCTCGATCAAATTCTGCCCCTGCGATCTGTAATAGGTGACAGCAAGGGTTCCTGAACCAAAGGGTTGGCCAAAAATGGTGCTCGTAAAGACAACGGAGTCAACGCCGTCGCCTGTCGATACTGGCGCGGACGGGTTCACGACCCCGGTAAAGCGCACGTTCCGCACTTGTTGATTCCATGCCGCAAGAGCCGGCGTTACCGCAGCATCCCAGCTAGGGCTCCCATCCTGAAGCGCACTCGATGATGGTCCAAGACCGAGTTGTAAAGTAATGACCGACGACGATACCCAGCTGATTCCTTGCAACACGTATGCCGACGTTCTCTGAGTCAGCGAAAAAAGGACCACTCCTGTTAACGCGCTCAATGCAATCGCTTTGAGAGATCGGCGAGCAGACCTGAGGATGATAGGCTGCGCCATCCGGTATCTCAAGCAACCGAGTCGTGCCATAATAATCATAATCTCTATGATAGCAAGATTCGTACAATACTCTGTCTCGATCGACCACTTTTATGCGGAAAGTGCGACGCGATCCACTCCGGCATGGACGAAAGCTAGCAATACCCGCCGAGTAATCGCGGTTTGCTAATGTACGGTCGCGGTTTCGCCAAAGTGCTGCGCCAGATCACTGAGATGATCATCCACGTACTTGGTCGGCCCGAAGATTCTCATCATCAAACGAGCAATCGGATTCTTGACGTCCGACTGCTCAGTCAATGCAATTTTCGAGCTGTCCGAAGTCGGGGAAATATCGTAAGTCCAGGAACCGCTAAACGGCCCGCTCGCATCACCCATCGTTCGCACCAAGTGACTAGGCGGAACGCTCTCAGTCGTGATGATGGTCATCACCATATTGCCTTGGAAGGTCTGCCTGGTCGCTTCCCTTCCGTCTACCGGCGGAAGCATTTCAACCTTTTCCATGTGGCGGTTCCATTTTGGCATTCCCTGCACATCAGCCAGGAGAGCGAAGACCGCCTCGGGCATCTGCTTTATCGCAATGGTGCGCGTATGGGTCGTATGTGACGGCAGCGCATAGCCAATGGCAAAAGCGATGCCGATGAACACGATGACTAGGACGAGAATTCGAACAATCCACTTCATGGGCCGGACATGCCACAGCCGCCTGCTCGAGACGAGCTTAAAATACAAGCTGCAGCGATTGGCGATGTCTTCCGACGGTGTATGATTCCTCAGAGTCTCACCGAAACCCGTTTCGAAAATTGCCGCTTTTCTCTTGAAAACTTTGCGGCGACATTCAGTGTCAGGCTTCGCCCTTTATGGATACTTCCACTGATCTCGCTTCGCACTCCCATGCCGCCCACGATCCACACCACGACACCGGGCACGATCATCACGAGCTTCCGTTCTGGCGGAAGTATATCATTTCCACCGATCACAAGGTCATCGGCATTCAGTACGGCATCACCGGGCTGATCTTTTTGTTCTTCGGCTTTTCGCTGATGATGCTGATGCGGTGGCAGCTGGCCTATCCGGGCAAGCCCCTGCCGTGGATCGGGACCGCGCTCGGGCATTTCTTCGGGCCGGGCAGCATGCCAGGCGGGATCATGACACCGGAGTTTTACAATTCGTTAGGCGCAATGCACGGCACGATCATGATTTTTCTTGGAATCGTGCCGGTGGCATTCGCGGCTTTTGGGAATTTCGTTGTGCCCCTTCAAATCGGGGCGCCGGACATGACCTTCCCGAAAGTCAACATGGCGAGTTACCAGGCCTTTTTCGTCGGTGGCATCGTCATGCTCGTGAGTTTTTTTGTTCCGGGCGGCGCGGCCAAAGGCGGCTGGACTTCCTACACGCCGCTGGCGGTGATCGCGGATAAAGGCCCGACGTATGACGTAATTTTTAACGGCCAGACACTTTGGCTCATCGGCTTCATTTTGTTGA
The DNA here is from genome assembly GCA_963763995.1 of uncultured Verrucomicrobiae bacterium. Lineage (GTDB taxonomy): Bacteria > Verrucomicrobiota > Verrucomicrobiia > Chthoniobacterales > UBA10450 > CAVTTH01. Next base: position 606,388 of record CAVXQL010000007.1, read on the forward strand.
TTACTTCGTCGTTGCTGGGCGCCATCAATTTTATTGCCACGATCATCCAGCTGCGCGCGAAGGGTCTCACCTGGATGCGGCTGCCATTTTTCGTCTGGGCCCAATTCGTTACCGCGTTTCTCTTGTTGCTCGCTTTTCCTCCCCTCGAGTCCGCCATCGTGATGCAGCTGATGGATCGCGTGGCCGGGACGAGCTTTTTCTTGCCGAGTGGCTTGATTGTGAATGGCGCGCCGCTGCACGTCAGTGGTGGCGGGAGCCCGCTTCTCTGGCAGCACCTTTTCTGGTTCCTCGGTCATCCGGAAGTTTACGTGCTGATTCTTCCCGGCATGGGAATCGTCGCCGAAGTGATCGCCAACAATTCACGCAAACCGCTTTGGGGTTACAAGTCGCTGGTCTTTTCCGTTCTGGTGCTCGGTTTCCTTTCGTTCATCGTTTGGGCGCATCACATGTGGCTCACTGGGATGGGAACGGCCGTGAGCGCGTTTTTTCAGACGACCACAATGATCATCTCGATCCCGTCGGTAATTATCTTGAGTGCGTTTTTCATTTCGCTGTGGGGCGGCTCGATTCGCTTCAACGTCCCCATGCTTTTCGCGACTGCGTTCTTGCCCATGTTCGGCATCGGCGGCCTAACTGGTATTCCGCTCGCCTTTAATACGGCCGATCTTTACCTGCACGATACCTACTACGTGATCGCGCATTTCCATTACATCGTCGCGCCGGGGACGATCTTCGCGCTTTTCGCCGGTATTTATTATTGGTTCCCGAAAGCGACCGGACGGGTAATGAACGAGTTTTGGGGGAAGGTGCATTTCTGGCCATCACTCATCTGCATGAACGTCATTTTTCTCCCGATGTTTCTGCAAGGCATGCTCGGGATGCACCGGCGTTGGTACGATGGCGGGCAGGGTTGGACGTATGCACAAGCAACTGTCTGGGGACAAACCGGATTCCAATGGAACGTCTGGATTTCGGCCGCGGCTTGGATCATGGGCATCGCGCAAATTCCATTTATCATCAATTTCTTCTGGAGCATGAGGCACGGTAAGAAGGTGAACGACAACCCGTGGGAGGCGACCACGCTGGAATGGACTGCTCCGTCGCCGCCCCCACACGGAAACTTCACCACGCCGCCGGTCGCGTATCGCGGCCCGTACGAATACAGCGTGCCTGGCCGGAAGCGTGATTTTACCATGCAGAACGATCCGATTCGCGAGAGCGAGCGAACGGCGCTCACGGCCGCTCACGCTCACGAACCTGCCCCGGTTCACTAGTTAGGCGACGCATCCTCATGGAAATTCCCTACACAGTTGCGGCCCGGCCTGACACCGGACTCTGGAATGCGAAGGTTGGCATCTGGCTTTTTCTGGCATCGGAAGTGATGCTCTTCGGTGGACTTTTTTCTGCCTACGTTTTTCTCCGTCTCGATGCCGCCCCGGGCATGTGGCCACACGGGCTTTTGAACGTCCCGGTCGGGACGATGAATACGGCGATCCTGATCGCTTCTTCGGTCACGGTGGTGCTGGCGTGGGCCGCGCTGAAAATGCGGCAATTCGCCCGCTACAAGGTTTACATGGGAATCACGATTCTTTGCGGCATCACTTTCCTCGCCGTAAAACTCGCCTACGAATGGCCGCAGAAGTTTGATCACTTCGGCGCCCGCATTAAGGAGAGCGCGCTCGAAAAATATGAGCCGTATCTGGGCAACAAGCATTTGCTCGCCGAGGGACATGAGCCGCGCACGGAAATTACCGGCCACCTGCACAATCGCGACGCCCTGAACAATCCGAACATCAAAGAATACGAGATTGCGCTCGACCCCGTGAATGCCGATCCCACCAATCCGAGAATGGATCGCCCGCATTTTCTTTATGTTCCGCCAACGGACAAGATCGCGGTAGTCGAGAAGGAGGATGTGGAATTCGCGAGCATGTTTCTCCCGAAGCATAGCGCCTATTTCGCGACATATTTCACCATCACCGGACTGCACGGCTTGCACGTTCTCGGCGGCGTTCTCGTTTTCACCTACCTCTGGTTGCCGGTGGGGGCGAACCTTTACAAACGAAATCCCGAGCACCTGGCGAACCGGGTTGAAGTCGCCGGGTTATTCTGGCATTTTGTTGATCTGGTCTGGATCTTTGTTTTTCCGCTCTTTTATTTGCTCTAGCCAATGAATAATCCACCCGACGTTTCGCCTGCCACCCACGAGACGGAACAGTACGCTCACGACGTCAGCCACCATGTTAAGAAATACATGATGGTCGGTGCGACCCTGCTCGCCTTCACTGCGATCACTGTTTTTCTTTCCTACGTCAATTTCGGCACGCAGAAGGCGAATGTCGCGGTCGCGTTGGTTGTGGCAACGTTCAAGGCCGGTTTGGTCGCGGCTATTTTCATGCATCTCTCGGCGGAGAAGAAACTGATTTACCGCATTCTGATTTTTACTTTCTTTTTCGTCCTCGGCCTTTTCTGGCTCACTTACCTGGCCTGGTACGATCCGGTCACCCGCTAATGTCGCTCAAAGGTTTTCACATTTTGTTCATCATCGTCTCGACGCTGTTAGCGCTCGGCTGCGGCGCCTGGTGCATTTGGGTCGATCTCACCGTCGGAGAACCGGTTTATCGCACCGGAATGATCTGCTCGTTCGTCGCGGCTATCATTCTCATCGTCTATGGCGTTTGGTTTTATCGAAAAATGAAGCGGCTCCGGATTATCACATGAAGACGAGAGTGATCACATTGGTGGCAATTTTTCTCGCCTCCCACATCGGGCAGGCGCTGGCGTGCTCGACTTGTTTCGGCAATTACCCTGCCGCCCACGGCGGCCCGCCCCCCACTATTCAGCACATGGCCGTTGCGATTTGGGTCATGATGGGCGCGATCATGTCCGTGCTCGGTGGCGTGGGGGCATTTGGCCTTCATCTTTGGCGGCATGCCAACACCCCTCTCGAACCGCACCAGGAGCTGACGCAGGAAAATTTCGAGATGTATGATTAATCTCGCGCTGATCAACGAGTTGATCGGTATGCCGCCGAATGCTTCCGAGCACGGTTACCAGATCGATCACATCATCGAGTTCTGCCATTGGTTCATGGGCGCGCTCTTTGTCGGGTGGTCGATTTACTTCATTTATGTCCTGCTCCGTTTTCGCAAAGGCCGTCATCCCGTGGCCGATCATGAAGGCGTCAAGAATGCGATCTCGACGCATCTGGAATTTTCCGTCGTCCTGATCGAAGCGGTGCTGTTGATTGCGTTTGCCGTTCCGCTTTGGGCAAAGCGAGTGAACGAATTTCCCCCCGCAAAAGACGCGGTCGTGGTGCACGTGGTCGGCCAGCAGTTCAATTGGAATTTCCATCTCCCGGGACCGGACGGGCAATTTGGCCGGCGCGAACGCGACCTGGTCAGCAATTCGAATCCGCTCGGACTGGATCCCAATGATCCGGCGAGCAAGGACGATCTCGTCGTACTCGGCGAACTGCATATCCCGGTCGATCGGCCGGTCATTTTGGAGCTCTCGTCGAAGGATGTGATCCATAATTTTGCCTTGCCCAATATGCGCATCGCGCAAGATGCAATTCCCGGCCAGATCATTCCGATGTGGTTCAAGCCTCTGAAGGTCGGGACCTATGAAGTGATTTGCGGGCAACTTTGCGGCCTCGGTCACTACAGCATGAAAGGCTCACTGGTGGTTGATACCGCGGCTGATTATCAGACCTGGTTAAAAGAGACAGCGGCACTTGCGGGCACGCCAAGCGCGCCGCCTCCGGGTGCGCCCAAATCTGAAAATTCAGACGGACAAAAGAAGCCTGAGCCCGCGCCGAAGAATCCGCCCGGCGCTTAGAATAACGTTTGTTTGTCGCGGCGGTCTCTGACTGTCGCCTTTCTCTCCGGTCGGATTATCTTTCTTCGAAAACGGTGACTGGATCTACGTCGAAAAATGCGGCGGTCGGAGACCGCCGCTACAGCAATTGGCTCAATCGCTTCGCCTGGTTTACAGCAGTCGCGACGCTCTTCCTGATTTGCAGTGGCGGCATGGTGACGAGCAAGGGTGTGGGCCTGGCCGTTCCCGATTGGCCGACAACGTTCGGTTACAACATGTTCCTGTTTCCTGTCTCGCGGTGGGTGGGCGGAATTCTTTTTGAGCACACGCACCGGCTCATCGCGTCGATTGTCGGATTGCTTACCATCGCTCTGGCGGTTTGGCTTTGGCGAGCGGAGCCACGGCGCTGGGTCCGTAATCTGGGATATGCCGCCGTCGGCGCTGTGATTCTGCAGGGTGTGCTCGGCGGTTTGCGAGTCACGATGTTGAAAGATCAAATCGGAATCTTTCACGCTTGTCTGGCGCAGGCTTTTCTCGGGCTTCTCGTTTTCGTCGCTCTCGTGACTTCCAAATTTTGGAATCGCATTCTTCCGCAGGGTGGAACGAGTCGTCTTCTTTGCCTGGCGATCGCGGCCACGGGGCTGATCTATTTGCAACTCGGGCTCGGCGCGACTATGCGGCATCAGCATCGAGATCTCGCTATCCTGGATTTCCCGGCAGCCTACGGGAAATTCATTCCTGACGTAAGTCGGGCGGCGCTTGCTCGGATCAACGACTGGCGCGATGCGCAAGCGTTATCCGACGTCACCGCATTCCAAATCTGGCTTCAGATGTCGCACCGCGGACTCGCGGCGGTGATTGCAATCGCGATTGTTGCGTTTTGGATTCTTGCACACTCCCACGCGACAAATATCGCGTTGCGGAAATTGTCGAGCGCCTGGCTGCTCCTTCTCCTCGGTCAGATCACGTTGGGCGCTTGGACGATTTGGAGCAACAAAGCGGCGGACGTTGCGACGACGCACGTGGCGGTCGGCGCAATCATGCTATCGTTGGGGGTGAGCATTTGTGCCGCCCTGTGGCGAATGCAACCTGCGCAATATGTGCTTCCAGCCAGTGGAAACTCCGTGCAGAAAGGCAAGAGGCCTGTGCCACAAAATTCCTTCTCATGAAAAGCGCGGCGATCGAAAACGGAACGGCGTTGGAAGCGTCCGAGGTTTGGCGACGTGCCAGCGTGGCGGATTTCGTTGAATTGATCAAAGCCCGCCTGACTCTCTTGGTTCTGCTCACGACCGCGGTCGGATACTATCTCGGTGCGTCCGCTTCGTTTAGCCCGATTGCTCTTTTTCACGCCGTGTTTGGAACCGCCCTCGCAGCCGCCGGCGCAGCCGCCCTCAATCAATGGTGGGAGTGGAAGCTGGACGCTCTAATGCACCGTACGAGAATGCGACCGATCCCGGCGGGGCGATTGCCCGCACGAGATGCCATGGTCGTCGGAGGATTTCTCGCACTGCTCGGAGTGGGTTACCTCGCCATCACGGCAAATCTGCTCAGTGCCGCCCTCGCCACTGCCACAGTCATCGTTTACATTTTCGGGTACACACCGCTAAAACGCATCAGCACAACAAACACACTAGTCGGCGCAGTGCCCGGCGCGTTGCCACCGATGATCGGCTGGGCCGCAGCACGTGGCGATATCGGTTGGCCAGCCTGGAGCCTGTTCGCGATTTTGTTCTGCTGGCAAATGCCCCACTTTTTCGCAATCGGTTGGATGTACCGGGAAGATTATGCGCGCGCCGGTTTTCAAATGTTGTCCAGCCGCGACGCGGATGGGACGCGGAGCAGCCGGCAAAGCGTCATCTTCACCGTTCTCCTGATCGCAGCCAGCCTCTTGCCCACACTGCTGCGAGTGACCGGCCCGGTTGCACTCGGAGGTGAACTCTTTCTCGGGCTGCTTTTTCTGGCCGTGGCGATTCGCTTCTGGCGACGGAGAACACTACGGGACGCGCGCGTCATGTTCGTCGCGTCCATCATTTATTTGCCGATCGCGCTGGCCGTTTTGGTCATCACAAAATTATGAACGCTGCCTCTGCCATAACGAAACCGGCGCGCTCCGCGCCATCGACTCTTTGGAAAGCGACGTTGATTCTCATTCCTCTGCTCACTGCGGCGATGCTTTTCGCGGTCCGCCAGATGGAAGTAAGCCAGTTGCGGAACCGGACGCTTGCCTCCTACGGGACGGTACCAAATTTCCAACTGACAAATCAGAATGGGCAGCCGTTTGGATCCGCGCAACTAAGCGGAAAAATCTGGATCGCGGATTTTGTTTACACCACTTGCCCAGGCCCCTGTCCGATGATCAGCAGCCGGATGAGCGAACTGCAGAAACCGCTCGAGAAAAGCGACGTCCATCTCGTTTCCGTGAGTGTCGATCCGGAAAAAGATACTCCCGAAGTCCTGCGCGAATATGCGGGACGCCTGCATGCGCAGCCGGGCCGTTGGGATTTTCTTACCGGCTCGAAGGCGGCGATCTACAATCTATCGCGCGACGGATTCAAGTTGGCCGCCGATGACGGCAGCGCGAACGAAGGGGTTCCAGTGCACAGCACCCGTTTGATCCTGGTAGATCGCCGGGGGACGATTCGCGGTTACTACGATGCGCTCGCTCCAGACGCCGTCACGAAATTACTGGCCGATACCAGTCATCTCCTGCGCGAGCAACCGAAGTAAAGATCGGTCTTCGCCTTTTCTGGAATTGCCGCCGGGTGATTTCCTCCGCCCCCGGCAGCAAATTGATTCTTAACGCTGAACTATTTCAGCGTGATTTCCCGCATGAGTTTGTCGCCCATGATCTCGCGAATCTCCATGCGCTTCACTGCGGTTTGTTCCTGCTGCGAGACGGAGCCTTCGATTTTTTGGGCGATCGGATCGAACTTTTCACGACTGTTGTCCAACGCCGCCATGTTCTTTGATTCCACCATCAGCAGAATGTTGAAGTCGTTCGGAGTGGATGAATCGCCGAGCAGAATCTTATAGCTGATAATGAGGTTCTGCTTTTTCGCTTCTTCGAGCGTGCCCTTGAAGGTCTTGGCGAGTCCTTTCAGGTACTGATCGCCCATCCCGTATTTCACTTTGACCATCGTAACGTTCCAGACGGTGCCTTCGGTGTAAGGCGCGTCGCTTTGGGCCGAGCAAAGTCCAGTCCAGGCTGTGAATAGCGCAGCGCTAGCTGCAAGAATGAAGTATTTTTTCATATTGTTTGGTTCTCTAATTGTTTGGCCGGTTCGTGATTAGGCCGGTCCGATTGAGGGAGGAGAATGACGAGGGCGCAAACCGCAGTCAACATAATCCACGTTGTTCGGTCGCCACGTGATTGCGGAGCTGTGGCCACGGCGCTGAGCGCTGTGTGCCCGCGCCTCGCAGAGGCGCGGCTACGACCCCACGCGTTTATGGCGTCGGCGCTTTGGCCGGCACAACTGCCGCGCCGATGGTTTTGAAAATCCGCCCCAGATCGCTGTTCGTGGAGAAGATGGCCGTGGTGTCTTTTTCAAACCCGGTCCGGGCGACGTCGAGACTGCGACGAAACAGAAAGAGTTCCTCCGCATCCGGCGGACTGTAAACCGCTGTATAGATCCGCGCGGCTTCGGCGTCCGCTTCGCCCTCGATCTTAAGAGCGTCTTTCGTCGCCACAGAAATGATCGAGGCGACGTCGCTTTCCTTTTGCCCGCTGATGTTCGCCGCTTCGCCCTTACCTTCGGAGCGAAACTTCGCCGCGATCTGGTGACGTTCGCTCGACATTCGCTCGATGATTTTCTCGGCTACGGCTGGATTGTATTTGCTGCGTTTAAAACGCTCGTCGAGCAACTCGATTCCGAAGTCCGCGATCTTCTGTCGGGTTCGCTCGGTAATCTGTTTTTCGATGTGGCCGCGGCCGAGTTCGATCTCGGGAATTGTGCTCGGCAGAATCGTCCCGCTCTTTTCCAATTCCGCGTCCCGCACAGGCTGGCGACCCTTCGTCACTCGGATGATTTCGACCAGATCGTTTGTCGCCACCGCCGTCCGTGTTTCACTTCCAAGAATGTCATCGAGCCGCGAAAGCGCGCTCCGCTCGTCGTTCAGCCGGTTGTAATAGAGAAGCGGATTGCTGATTCGCCAGCGGGCAAAACAATCGACAACCAGGTAAAGCTTGTCTTTGGTCGGACATTCCGTGGACGGCCCATCCCAGGCGAGAATGCGATTATCGAACCGATGAATCACGTCAACGACTGGGATCTTGAATTTCAAACCGGGTGTCGTTTCGGTTCGAATCGCTTTGCCGAAACGCGTGATGATGACGGTCTCATACTGCCGGACAATGAAGAGCATCGCGCCCCACTTGAATGCCGTCAGAATGAACAAAATGCCGATCAACATCATGACGCGGCTTTGTAGAAAGCGAGCGATTCGGGCCAGGGTGTTCGAAGGATGAATCGTTTCCAAAGTGGTTAGGGCTGTTGCGGCTTGGCGGTCTCGGATTGAAGGAGCGGCAAAGTTTGCAGCACACTTTTCACGCTGTCGTCCACGATGATTTTCCGCTCCAGCGCGGGCAGGATGGCTTCCATCGACTCAAGATAAAGCCGGCGGCGGGTCACTTCCGGGGCCTTGCGATATTCTGTGAGCAGAAGCGAAAACTTTTCGGCATCACCCTTCGCCTGGTTGACGCGACGAAAGGCGTAAGCTTCGGCTTGCTTTTGCATTTCCTTAGCCTGCCCCTTCGCATTCGGAACGGCGTCATTGTAAATCGCCCACGCCTGATTGATCGCGGTTTGCTTTTCCTGCTGGGCCTGGTTCACCTCGTTGAAGGCCGCCTGCACCACCGGCGGCGGGCGCACGGTCGCGAGTTGCACCTGTTGAATCTGCAGTCCGAGGCCGTACTCCGAAGAAAGCTTAACGAGTCGATCGAGCGCGGAGGTCTCGATGTCGTGTCGGCCGATCGTAAGCACTTCATCGACGGTCCGATCGCCGATCACTTCGCGCATGACGCTTTCGGAAAGATCTCGTAAAGTTTTTTCCGGCTCGCGCGCGCCGAAGAGATACATCCTGGGATCGGTGATCCGGTACTGCACGACCCACGGGACGAGGGCGGTGTTCAGGTCACCGGTGATCATCGTTTCGGTATCTTCCGCTTCAGAATCGCCCTGATACGGGTTGGTCGCGTTCGGCGTCGCGAAACCGAATTCGAGTTTTTGCAGCCGCTGCGTAGGGACGACCGTGATTTGATCGATGTAAGGAATGGCGTAGGCGAGGCCGGGGTCCACTGTGCCGACATAGGCGCCAAAACGTGTTTTCACGCCGACGGAATTTGTCGGGATCGAGACAAAGCCGAAGAGCAACGAGACGATTGTGCTAATAATGCCGAGGAGCCCAACGGCGCCGAGGAGTAGACGCAGGGGCTTGAACGCGAAGCCTCCGGGAAAGACGGAGGTGGAGAGCGTGGTGTTAGGCATGATTCAGAAGCGCGCCACCGAGCAGTGTAGAGGCGGCTGTCTCAGCCGCAATCCAGAAATCGCGTGAAGAAAAATCAAAAAGGTTCTTCGCTGCGCTCAGGATGACTCATTGCGTCCCTTATTTGGCGTTCGAACTCGCCAGATGCTCGATCACTTTCTCAAGACCTTGGACCACCCGAGCCATTGTATCGTAATCCAATTTGTCCGGCGTGTCTGACGCCGCGTGATAATGCGGATAACGAAATGGAGCTGTGTCTGTGATCATGATGCCGGGATAACCGAATTGCCAGAAGGCCCACTGATCGGACCAGCCGACGCCCGGGATCACGCTCGGCATCGCGGCGCCCTGTGCTGGCACCTGCGCGTATTGGCGAAACTGCCCGATCGCCTGCCTAACCAACGCGCGTGACGAAACATTCCCGACAAAGCCGATGAAATTGCCGATCGTGGGATAAAGCAATCCCAATCCCAAAAGCGGATAGCGTTGCGACCGCGGGGCGTTGGAATAATAACCAATTGTCTCCAGACTCAGCATCGCCTCGATTCGATCGCCGTTAGCCCGGCAACGGCTCGCGTAGATATGGCTGCCCATTTCCCCTGCCGCCTGAAACATGGGCGGTTCCTCGTTTACAAAAGCAACGAAGCGCAACGTGCGCGGGTATTGTCTTCCGGCAAGCCGGCGCGCGAGTGCGAGGAGTGCAGCCACGCCGCTGCCGTTATCGTTCGCACCCGGCGAACCGATGACGGAATCATAATGCGCACCGACCAACACAATCTCCGGACGGGAGCCACGAATCTCCGCTTCGATATTATCGAAATCTGTCCGCGCCTTGTAACCTATACACGTCGCGACGTGGATGCAGACCCGCCGCGGAGAATGATCGCTCGATAAAATCCGAAGCGGCCATCGAGCTCCCGGATAGTGCCGGAATTTCGCTCTCCGATATCGCCCGCGAGAGTTTGCACATCGGAGACGAGCTCGTTGCGCAACGCAGTTTGGTCCGCCGTCAGCGGCAGCGGCGAACCTTGAAAATTTTTTCCCGGCATTCGAATCAAAAACCACCATGCTGCGACGCCGCCGAGAACTACGACGAGAAGAAGATAAATATCCCGGCGGCGAAACATCTCACCCTATCTTCCTGCGGAAACGCAATGCGCAAATGCGGAAAAATGCGATGGAGATGGCAAGATTCGACGAGCGCACCGGCAGAGTAGCGCCCCGCATATCTCCGACAGCCTCCTACCTGACTCGTCAGAGCTGTTCATATACGCGACTCCCGTAAATCAGGATTTCGGTCTGCGCCGCAATCTCCGTATGGCCGAGGAGGCAATTCTGAAAGAGATATCGCAAATCTTAGGAGCAGATCGGAAACAAAGAGCGACAGCGATTAAAGGTGAGTCACCAACCGCGCTCATCCGATTTTCTTGCGAAAGCGCAGCGCGCAAATGCAGAAGAACGCGATCGACATCGCGGTCATGATGGCGAGATGCGTCCAGTATTCCGGCAGCGTCGCGCCACGCAGAATGATCGCGCGCATCAGTGAAATGAAATAGGTGGCCGGCAGGAGCGAACCGAGCGCGGAAAAAATCCAGGGCATCGTTTCGCGCGGGAAAAGAAAACCGGAAAAGAAAACGCTCGGCAGCATGAAGACCATCGACATTTGCAACGCCTGCATTTGGTTCTCCGCTTTAGTCGCGACAAGCAGACCAAGGCTAAGAAGCGCGAAGACGTAAACCAGCGTCGAAACCAGCATCGCGATGACACTGCCTGCTATCGGGACACCGAAGAGAAAACGCATGATGATGAAAAGGATCAGCGCCATCGCCATTCCGATGCACCAATAGGGAACGAGCTTGCCCAGCATCAGGCCCCACCGACTGAGTGGACTAACGAGTAATTGCTCGAGCGTGCCGCGCTCGCGTTCGCGGACGACGGCCATGGCTGTGGCAAACAGGGTGCCGATCTGCAAAACAATTCCGATCACGCCCGGGATGTAGAAGTTCGGACTGCGCATTGAGGGGTTGTAGAGCATCTGCGGGCGAATCTCGATCGGCACACCGCGGCGGCCCGTTTCGCGCAGCAGCGCTTCGACCGATTGCGTGAGACCGACGCCGAGTGCGGTATTGAGCGCCTGGAGCGCGGTCGTCGAGTTCGATCCGTCCACCAGCAATTGCACCTGCGCCGGATGACCAGCATGTAGTTCACGAGTGAAAGTTGGCGGGATCTCGAGGCCAACGTAAGCGCGACCGCTGCGGATTTCGCTGGCGAGCGCTTCGATACTTTGCACTTCGCCGACGACGCGAAATGTCTCGGTATTGACAAAGCGATCGATCAGCTGCCGGCTTTCCACTGTGCGGTCCTGATTCAAAATGACCATGGCCATGTGCTTGACGTCGGTATCGAGCGCGTAGCCGAAAGCGATCATCTCGATGAGCGGCGGGAAGAACATAAAGAAGAGCGTCATCGGGTCGCGCCAGACGACGATAAATTCCTTGAAGAGGATGGCGCCGAGTCCGCGAAACGGGCGACGTTTCATCGGAGTGATATTCGCTTCTGACCTGTCATCCTGAGTTGAGCGAAGGATGACAGGTTAGGCTGCGCGCCTTTCACGATTTTCATTCGCGTGTTTCTCTGACAGCGTGACGAAAACATCTTCGAGCGACGGTCCGATCTCATGGATCTCGGCGTGACCGATGCCGACACTCGACAGCTTTTCGTCAATCTCGGCGCGACGCACTCTTTCGTCGACGAGCAAGTGCATCGATTGACCGAAAACAGTGGCGCTCTTCACGCCTGGCACTCCGCGCATCGCCTGCAGCGCCTGTGTGATGTGATCGCAGGTTACGTCGAGCCGGCGCGTCCCCGGCGGACTGACTTCCGGCATTTTCTTCAGATCGTCCGGCACCCCGCAGACGATCAGCTTGCCCATATATATGTATCCGACGTGCGAACAGCGCTCGGCTTCGTCCATGTAATGCGTCGTCACAAAGAGGGTCATGCCCTGTCCTGAAAATTCGAAAAGCAAATCCCAGAGTTCACGCCGCGCGACCGGATCGATACCCGCAGTCGGCTCATCGAGAAAGAGGACGGTAGGCTTGTGCATGAGCGCACAGGCCATGGCGAGGCGCTGCCGCCAGCCCCCGGAAAGCATCGACGCCCGCCGCTCCAGATAGGGTTCGAGATGAGTGAGAGCGATTAGTTCGTCACGGCGCTGCTTTAGTTGATTGCCGGCCAATCCGTACAGCTTGCCGGAAAAAATCAGGTTCTCATTCGCGGTCAGCTCGTCATAGAGAGAAAATTTTTGCGACATGTAGCCGATCTCTTCCTTGATCGCGTCGCCATCATTCACGACATCGTGGCCGGCGACCCTGGCTGCCCCGTCGCTTGGCTCGAGAATTCCGCAGAGCATGCGAATTACGGTCGATTTTCCGGAGCCGTTTGGCCCGAGAAAGCCAAAGATGGAACCCTTCGTGACCGAAAAACTCACGTGATCGACTGCCGTGAATGTGCCGAACCGTTTCGTTAGGCCATCACACTCGATCATCACATCGCTCATGGCGAAACATTTGGAAAATAGACATCAGCCGACATGCCGGCGCGCAGTTTATCCTCGGAATTGTTCAGTCGAACTTTCACGCCGAAGACCTGACGGATCCGATCCTCGACCGTTTGCACATTGCGCGGTGTAAACTCGGCCTGGCGATTGATCTGCTCGACCGTACCGGAAAAATCCTTGTCCGGAAAAGAATCCACCCGGACGCGAACCGGATCGCCGACTTTGATCAAGCCGAGCCATGGTTCGGGAACAAAAACCCGCACCCACAAATGTTGTGGCAGCAGCAGTGTGGCGACTTCACGATTCGCCGGGAGGACATCCCCCACCTTTACGCTCAACACTTCGAGGATTGAATCAGTCGGAGCGTTGATCTTCATCTCGGCTACCTGAGCCTCGATGTCGGCAAGTTGGGCGCGCGCTTGTATGACGCGGGTGTGCGCAGCTTCCACGGCCTTTTCTTGAGCCATTGCTGCGCTGACCGCGCGCTCAGCATCTGTTGGCGAAACCACTTTGCGCTTGAGCAAATCCTGCTGCCTATTTGCATCGTCCTTCAAGAAATCGAGCTGGGCCTGTTGCGAGTCGGCATCGTGAATGGCGGTGTTGATTTGCGCGGCCGCGAGATCGCGGCGCGCTTTCAGTTCGGCGGCGTCGAGCTCGACAATCAATTGGCCGGCGTGAAGTTTATCACCTTCCTGGGCGAAGATTTTTTCCACACGACCAGCCGCCCGAGGGCCAACGTGCACTTCGTCCACTTCAATCGTTCCGGACACTGCGTTACTATGTTTATCGCAGCCTGAGAAAAAAATCGACGATGCGACGAGGCCGGAAATGCAAATGGCTTTGGCGATTCTTGTTCGCACGCCTTTAGATCGCGATCTTGCAATCAAATGCAACTCCGGCAGTTTGACTAACAAGCAAAACGATCATGGCTGGCTATTCTGGAACCCCACTTCCACAAAAACTGGGACTGAAGGCAAACGAACAGGTGGTCCTGATTAACGCGCCGAAGAACTACGCTGAACTTCTCGGAGAAATTCCACCGGGCGTCGCTTTTTCCGAGATAACGAAAACCGGCGCGCGCTTTGTGCACCTCTTCTCAACGAAACGCTCGGACTTGCAGAAGAACCTTGTCGCCCTTCGGAAGCGATTGGCGGACGACGGAACGCTGTGGGTTTCCTGGCCAAAAAAATCGGCGGGCGTTCCGACGGATGTGACCGAAGACGTCATTCGTGCCGTTGCCCTTCCGCTCGGATTTGTCGACATCAAGGTCTGCGCCGTTGACGAAACCTGGTCCGGACTAAAACTAGTGGTGCGGCGGGCCAATAGGAAATCGATCACGAAGAAATGAGAACACGACACCTCGATCACATTGATTTACGAGTAAAAGACATCGACATCGCATTCAAGTTTTACCAGAAACTCTTGCCGGAGCTTGGATTTACCTGCGACCATTCCGATTCAAATTGGGGCACGTTCTACGCGATTGCACGCGACCGGCCTTCGGAATTTTTCGGTTTCACTCAAGATCCCGATCATCAGCCCAACGGCACTCGCATCGCGTTTTGGGCTGACTCGCGGGAAGAGGTCGATCGGATCGCCATGCTCGTCCGGGAAATCGGAGGCAAGACTCTGGAGGGACCGGAACTATGCGAGGGGTACAGTCCAGGATATTACGCGTTCTTCTTTGAAGATCCCGACGGCAACAAACTCGAGATCTGCTGTCGCGAAAATCCGATCATTGCGGAGTAGAGCGTTTCGACGAAACGTGAAGTGTGAGTGAAGCTGTTGCCGAGCCGAAGATTCTGCGCCCGCGAAATCGGGTCCGGTATCTCAAGCTCATCGCGGTTTTCAAGATTCTGCAGGGGCTCCTCCTGCTCGTCCTCGGTTTTTCTTTGCTCTTCATTAATGGACACGCGCAGTGGCTCGATGCGATTTCGGACTGGACGAGCGACGAACTTCTCCTCCTGCACAGCCGGCCGGTTGTTTACTTGCTGAATAAGCTTCAGACCGTGGTCGAAGGCGGCCATCTTCGAGGACCTGCCCTGCTCGCACTTTTCTATTCCGGGATTCTCGTTACCGAAGGTATCGGTGTTTATCTGCAAAAGCGCTGGGCGGAATTGCTCATGATTTTTGCCACCGCCGCGCTAATTCCGCTGGAGGCGCGGCATCTGTGGTATGTTCCGGGCATCGTCCCACTCGGGATTCTGGTGGCGAACTGTTTTATCGTCTGGTTCTTGTACCGCGTTTTGCAACGATCACCTCCTCATCACCATCACTCTCCCATTGAGCGAGAGGTCGCGGAACGACGCTAGGCCAGGCGACTTGGCTCGATCCCGAAAAGACTAAGCGCACGAGTGCTTGTCTCCATCGGGAGGCCGACCACATTGGTAAACGAGCCCTCGATTCGCTTAATGATCTCGGCGCCGTGACCTTGCGCCGCGTAGGCCCCGGCCTTGTCCAGTGGGTTGATTTTCGCCAGGTAGTTGTGAATCAGGCGTTCGCCTAACCGCCGGAAGCGAACCGACGAAATTTCTGTAAAACAGCAGACGCGCGTTCCCTTGCAAATGAAGACGGTGGAACAAACTTCGTGAGTGCGACCGCTCAATTGGCGGAGGGTGGCAGCCGCATCCTGAAGATCAGCTGGCTTGCCGATTACTTTCCCGGCCAGCGCGACCAGCGTGTCCGCCGCAAGAATAACCGCGCCCGGCAACCGACGCGCCGCTGCGCGACCTTTCCGCATCGCGTTGCAAAAGGTGATCTCGCGCAGAGTCAGCGATGTGGAGAAAATCTCGGAGACCGAGGGTGAAACCACTTCAAACTCAAAGCCAGCCGCCGAGAGCAATTCACGGCGCCTCGGTGATGCCGAAGCGAGAACCAGGCGCCGAGTCACGCGCGACTCCGTATTCGTTAGGGCTTCTGAGACGGAGACGCGGCGGCTGGGGGCTCAGCCATGAAATTGGGCATCTGCATTTCCGTGAAATCCGCGGGAACGGAGAATTGCTCCGCCGGAATGGAATCGAGCTTGATGGAACCAAGAGTGGTGGTGATTTCCTGCCCGTTCATCGAAATAACTGTCTTGATTGGAACACCAGGGAAATTGCGGAAATCGGGCATCGTCTTGCTTTGTCCACCCAAAGCCTCGGGATTCAAGCTTTGTAATTGTTTCAAAATTGCAGCGCCGTCCGGGTATTTCGTCGCGATCCAGTACGTGGCCTTAAAGGTGGGCGTTTCGCAGATGTACTCCTCGGTCTCGTTCCCATTGATGGTTTGTTTCTTGCCGGTTGGGATCAGCTTGGGCGGTTCGGCTGGTGGTTTGGCTGCATTGTATTTGCTGGCCATCTCCGCGATGGCCTTTGCCTTCTCCGCAGAAATGCGCATGAACTTCTTCTGGTCGTTCATTAGATTCAGCATCTCTCCCGTTTTGCTGTCCATGATCGAGGTCACTTGCGGAGTTGCTTCAATCCTGACCTTGTCCCCCTTAATCCGAATGGTCATTTCGCTCACGGGACCAACTCCTTCGACCTTCTGCACTATCGTGAGATCCGCCTGGGCCGAAAGGATTGAGAGGGCGCCAACAATGAGGGAGGAGCTGAGGATTTTCATATTTTGAGTAGCTAGACGGGGTGAACCCGATTGGCAAGACCAAGATCATTTCCCGCGAAGGCGCCTTCGGGAGCAGGAGAAATCTAAAAACTGCTTGGCATCGACAGCGGCTCGCGCCAGCTTACAATTCTGCGCGCGGGCATAGCTTAATGGTAAAGTTCCAGCCTTCCAAGCTGGCCATGCGGGTTCGATTCCCGTTGCCCGCTATTTTATCAAGTAATTTTTGTTGACCGCTGTACTCATCCCGTATTAAAAAGCAGCTGGTCTGGTTTAATATAAAGGGCTCTCTCTATGAAAAAAATGCTCACGGTCACAAATGACGCGTACCTCGCTGCTCGAACATCGGTCGTCCTGGTAATTGCGCTCGCTCTCGGTCTTGGATTTTGGACGGCGATGGCGCCCGTCGCAAAAGCGCAACAGATGTCCGCTACGGAAATGATAGAATCAAAACTTCCGCACGGGACAACCATGGTTACCGCCACCGAAGCGCAATTTCTCTCAGCCGTCTGTGGCTCGGTCAAGAAATGGCCGAACGCCGCGCCAGATATCGTGAGGGCCGCGATTGGCGCGAGAAGACAATTTGCACGAGATATTGTCTCGACAGCACTTCGCTGTGCCTCAGGTGACTTCAAGGGTCAACCTTGCGATGCCGTCGCCGCGATTGTAGGAGCCGCCGTTGCGGCAGATCCCGATGAAGCAGCGGATATAACGGAGATGGTTCTGCGACAATATCCGGATTGCCGGGGAGCAATTCAGCATGGCGGTCCTGGAGTGGGAGTGTTTACAAATCCACCACCGGACGTCAACCCGCCTCCGGGTTCGATCGGCCAGGGTGCCGGAGGATTTAACCCTCAGGAGACGAGGATCGCAGTCTGCCGCAATGGAATGACGATTTATATCTTCCCGTCGGAAATACGGCCCGGCGATACGATCGGGCCCTGCCAGCCGACCACGGTGACGAACCGATAGACAAACTAATTCATACTAGAAAGCCGTTGCGACGCTGTCCGCAACGGCTTTCTTTTTTTGTGTGGCTCCCGGCTCTCCCTTGCTCTCAGAACGCAAAGCCGGTCGCATAAGTAGCGATTCTTCGGTGACGAGAAGAGAAGCGATCGGGCGGGCGGCCGAGGCAATCTCGACGTTTCTTCTGGCAACTGCGTTTGCAGTTGTTCAAACGCTGATTGGCGGGACAAGGCTACTTTTTAGCCTGCCCGCATACGGCATTCTCGCTGTCATTGGATTGCTTACCGTTTTTTCGTTGAGGCGCGGCAAACCTCAGCCGGATCAACTTTGTTTGGCCGGGTCGGCTGTTTTTTTCAGCTACATTCTCTCGCGGGCGTATTTTTCTCCGGTCGAATTCCTGACGCGCGCGGACATTTATTCCGTACTGGCGGGTTTGATTGTCTATCTCTCCATCGCGTGCATTCTCATCAAGGCGAAGCAGCGAATGCTGATTTTGTCTTTTCTGTGTGTCCTTGGGATCATCCACACTTTGATCGGCGTGGTGCAGTTTCGGGATGGCCTGAATTTCATGCCGATCTCATTCCTTCAGCGCGTCGATTACGGTCGCAGAGCCAGCGGTTTTTATATCTGCCCGAACCACCTCGCGGGATTGCTCGAGGTCGTTGGCGGCTTTGGCTTGAGTATCGCCTGTTGGAGCCGCTGGCGACCGTGGGCCAAACTTCTCATCGCATATGCAACCGGTATCTGTTATGCGGGCGTTGTCCTCACCGGTAGCCGGGGTGGCTATCTCAGCACGGCCGGAAGCCTGTTCGTTTTCGCCGTTCTTAGCTTGATCATCCTCCGGCGCGCCGACGCGAAACTCTTCTGGAAAATCAGCGGCGTCGGCTTCCTGGCGACAGCGATAATTATGATTGCCGTCGTATTCCTGGTTCACAAGAGCGACTACCTGAGCGGCCGCGCACAGAATGTTTTCGAGACGACAAACATGCGGGTGGACTTGTGGCAGGGCTCACTTCAGCAGTGGAAGCTGCAGCCGATCTTCGGCACTGGTTCGGGAACGTATTTGTTCTACGGTCGTCACTTTCGGACCGATCGAGTGCAGGTCGATCCGACGTATGTTCACAACGATTATCTCCATCTGCTCGCGGAATATGGCGCGGTGGGCGCACTCGCTTTCCTCATTTTTCTTGGACTTCATCTTCGCCGTGGATGGAAAACCTTCCTCAACCTTGGCCCGATGCGTGCGGCCGTTGCTCCGCAGGTCGCGAGTAACGCGATGGCTCTTAACGTGGGTGCCCTGGTCGCCGTTACGGCCTACGTCATTCACTCGGTAGTCGATTTCAACCTCCACATTCCGGCCAACGTTCTCCTACTTGCGTTCGTCTTCGGGATCATTGCCAATCCGGGAATTCGGCGCGAAGGCGCGACGGACGGCGAAGGAAAATCGATGATCCTCTGGCGTCTCATCATACCGGCGTTGAGCATCTTCATTCTCGTTGTCGACGTACGTCTTCTGCCTGGCGAGTATTTTGCGGAACGGGCGCGCGTCGCGTACCGCGATTCTCATCCCGCCGAAACGATCTCTTATGCGCTGCGGGCTTTGGATTACGAAAAGCAAAACCCTTACCTGTATGATTTTCTTGGGCGGGGCAGGACTTCTGAAGGCTCCCAAATGCGCGATCCGCGAGCGGCGGCGTCCTTCTATCGGGCAGCGCTCGATGCTTTCTGGAAGGCGCGCAAGATTTCCCCGAACGACGAGGTGTTCGCCATTGACCTAGGGCTAACCTATGACGCGCTCGGGCGTTTTGCCGAAGCGGAATGGATGTACCATGAGGCGCTTATGCTTGATCCGAAATCAAAGAGCACGCGCGAGTACTACGACGCCCACATTCAAAGATGGCTTGCCTCGGGAGGCGTCCGGCCGCCCGATAATAAGAAAAAGCCAGCCCGGGTTGTACCTGAGAAAAACGAGCCGAACCGGGCAAAAGAATGAAGTTGCAAAACCCCAAAAAAAAGATTGCCCCTTTTCTTCAGGCCGCATAACCTTCGAGGCGAGTGGCAATCCGGCCATGAATAGTCGGCGCGCTGTGTGTGAACGCAAAAAGAACAAAGGGTCTATGAGAAATTTCAAATTGGCTAAATTTGGCCTCGTCGGGATCGCATTACTAATGCTCATTCAGCCGGGTCGCGCGTGGGCGGGCGGGGAGGATTTAGGAACGAATGTTAGCGAGGACAATGGCAAATCGACCATCGATTTGGGGACCGGAAAATTCTCGCAATCCCCCTTTCGCGTCTCTATCTCGCTCCGCGGCGGATATGATACAAACGTCAATACGACCCACTTTGATCAGCAAGAATCCTCATTCATTAGCATCGGTGGTACGCTCGCATATAATTTTGGCGATCCGCGCACGCAGCTAAGCCTGACGATGGGAGGTGGCCTGACCTACTACCTGAACGACGTCAGAACCGATAACGGCACGAACTATGATGCTAACGTTTATCTGTCGCTTTCCGCCACGCACAAAGCGACTCCGCGGCTGACCTTCGCCTCGAGTCTTTACCTTAGTTATCAGACGGCGCCGGATTTTACCGTGAACACCATCACCAACCGACGGAGCGGAGATTTCTTTTTCACCTCCGACAAATTCTCGATGTCATATTTGTGGACCCCGAAATTTTCAACCGTGACCAGCTATACGGTCGGGGTCGTCAATTATGCCGACAACGTCCAGGGAGCAGTCCAGGATCGATGGGAGAACACGCTTGGCAATGAATTCCGGTTCCTCGTTTGGCCGACGACCTCATTGATTGCCGAGTACCGTTATGAGTGGATCACTTACGACACGAATTTTTTGCGCGACTCCAGATCGCAGTTCCTTTTGGGGGGCTTCGATCACAGTTTCAGCCCTCGTCTTACTGCCTCGGTACGCGCAGGAGCCGAATTTCGTGATTACCTAAACGGGAACACTGGGAACATCAACGATCCGTATTTCGAAGGAACGTTGATTTACGCGCTGGGCAAACAGACATCGCTCAGTTGGACGACTCGCTACGGACTCGAAGAACCCTATGTCACTGGCTCGGTGAGCAGCACAGCTTTTCGCACCGGTTTGTCAGCCAGGCATGCCTTTACCGGCCGCATCAGCGGCCTTGCGGCCGTTTTCTTTGAACACGACGATAACGCCGGCTACAATACATTTTTCGTGCGCTCTCCCGCGTTCACGGAAAATACTTTCGATCTGGCGCTTTCGCTTCGCTATGCCATCAACCGCGTTTTTGCCGTGGAGGGCGGTTATGATTTCACCGATGTCAATTCTCAGGTTAATTTGCGCTCCTACAATCGGAATCGCATTTGGGGTGGTGTGAACTTCAGCTTCTAAAAGGAAGCCAGCCGCGGATTTTACTTCCAAGGAATTCCTTGGTAGATTCCGAGTCCCACACAGGGAATTCCCATGGCACAAACGGAAGAGGTTAAGCTTCACTTTCTCGATTATTGGAGGGTCGTCCGGGTTCGCTGGGTTTTGATCCTGCTTGCGTTCCTTCTCGTCCTGGTAACGGCCGCGGTGGTCACTTACTTCCAACCACGCGAATACCAGTCGTCCGTCTTTGTCGAAGTGAAATCCACCGCGGAAAATCTTCGCATCTTCGGCGCGGGCGACCCAAACATACCAATCCACGATCCGCAGCTGGCCCCCACTGTGTATCAGGTCATTCAGCGAACCGGCATTCTTTACCCGGTCATCGAGGATCTGAAGTTGCAGGATAAATGGACTCGAGGGGGGGTTCGCCCCACGCGGGAACAGGCTTATCAGATGCTGAAAAGCAGGCTGGATGTGGAAGAGGTTCGCAACACCGACCTTTTGCAGATCAGCGTTTTAGATTCCGACCCGCAACAGGCTGCTGACATCGCTAACAAGATCGTGTCAGTCTACCAGGACAAGCGGGTCGAGGAAGAAAAAGACGTCATGAATCGGGCCGTCGCAACCATGAATGAGGAGGTTGAGAAACAGCGGCACAAGGTGACAGAGGCTGAAACGGAAGTTTCCCGCATTCGCGATCAAGAGCATATCGTTGATTTGAATCCGGAAGGCACCGAGGATTCTCAGGCACCGGTGAACGCCATCGTCTTGCAGCAGGAGAAGGAATTGAACGAGGCGGAAGGCAAAGTTTCGCTCCTTTCCGCCAGACTGCAGGGAATCGAAAAACTGAAAGGCGAAGACTTAATGCGCATGTTGCCGACGCTCGAGATCCAGGATCCAACGATTCAAAAAATTCTCCCTAATTACCAGGATGCCGTTGCGCAGGAAGCTTTGCTGCTTAATTCGGGTCTCGGCGAGAACCATCCCAAGGTGAAAGCGCTCCGGGCGACCAAGGATGTCTACACCAGACAACTCGAGCAGCAGATCGGAAGCATTCGCACGGCCTTGGATAAGAATTTGAAAGCGGCGGAAACCAACCGGGATGAACTGAAAACTCGATTGGACGAGATTAACAAGAAGCAGTTGGACACGAAGAACCTCGGCGCGAATTACACGCGCGCAAAAAACACCTATATCAAAGAGAAGTTGCTGTATGATGGCGTCCGGACGCGCGCGCAGACGCAGGCCATGGAGTTGGCGATGCCACGCACAGCGGTAAGCGTCAAACAAGTGGCTGAACCGGCAAGTTACGCCGCGCGCCCCCGAGTCGCATTAAATTTGGCCTTGGGCGCCTTGGTGGGACTGGTCCTGGGTCTCGGTCTCGCATTTTTTATCGAGTATCTCGACACCAGCGTGAAGACCATGGAAGACGTCGAAAATCTTTTGGGCGTGCCTGTTCTCGCGATTATCCCAAGAAATATCAAACTCTTGCACAGGGAAGCGGGAGATACGCCTGATGCGGAAGCCTATCGAATTCTGCGCACCAACATCGAATTCAACCGGAAGAATCCGGAAGCCAACGCCCTTTCCGTCGCAAGCGGAGGTCCGGGCGAGGGTAAATCGACCACCATCGCCAATCTCGCCTTCACATCCGCGCAGGGCGGATACACTACCCTGATCGTCGACGCGGATTTGCGCCGTCCGGTTCAGCACGGCCTCTTTGACCTTAGCAATCAGGTCGGCCTGACAAATTATCTCACAACCGAAATGTCCCTGGACGATGTTATCTTCCCGACTTCGGTGGAAAATCTTTCCCTTCTGCCGAGTGGCATCCTGCCCTCGGATGCTGTCGGCATCCTAAATTCGCAACGGATGTCGGACATGATCGCCGAGCTGAAATCACGCTACGATATTATTTTCTTCGATTCGCCACCCATGCTCGGCGTCAGCGACGCCTCTGTGTTGGCGAGCGAGGTCGATCAAACCATCATCGTCGTTCAACATCGTCGTTTTCCCCGCGCGATGTTGACCCGGGTAAAACAGGCGGTTCTCGGCGTCGGCGGCAATGTTCTCGGCGTGGTCTTGAACAATGTAGATCTGAAACACGATCAGAACTACTATTACTACACCAACTATTACGGCTACTACCAACCGCGCGACAAGGAAGGTAAACGCGGACGGCGCAAGGCCGCGGCCACGACTGCCAGTAATGGTTCTTCAGAGCCAGAGGAATACTAGTGCGCCACTTTATTCTCATCGTCGTTTGCAATTTCGCGCTCACCGCAATCGCGTTCGGCCAGAACGCGACTTTGCGTGTCGGCGATCCAGTGGATTTGAAGATCGGCGGGGTGCCGGTCGAGGAGCAGACTCAGGTCAACAACGTTTACACCGTCGATGCGAACGGCGCGATCAACCTCCCTTACATCAACAAAGTAAGGGCCGAGGGTCTGTCCCCGGCGCAACTGGCCTCTTCGATCGAAGCGACGTATCGCTCCGCCAAGATTTACACAAATCCGACGATCACCATCATCATGCAGCCGCTTTCCCGGTTCGTAAATGTTGGCGGTGCCGTTCGCACGCCCAGTCGCGTCGCGTTTACGGAAGACATGACGCTGCTTGCTGCTATTAACGCAGCTGGTGGCTTCAACGATTTCGCGGATCAAAAGCGCGTGCGCCTGCTCCGAGGCAAGGTCGCTAAAGTCTACGACGTGCGGCAATTTCGTCGCGATCCTTCGCTGGACGTTGCCTTGCAACCGGGTGATCGGGTCGAAGTTCCGCAGAGCTTCTTTTAGGCCATCCGAGATGTCAGCAACGCTTCGTTATTCTTCCGAAGCGATGACTCCACGGTGACGCCAGGCATAGCCGAGGCCGGAGTAAATCGTGAGCGACACCATGATCCAGATAAGCCACCGGCCGCCCTCGTTCCACGCATGCTGCCACCAGGATGATGTCGCGTCCGCGTAGTTCAACTCGCGAGCTGAAAGCAGCCCGAGAAAAAAGAGGATCGTAATGATCTGCCATGAGGTCTTGTGTTTGCCCAGGCGCTCCGCTGGAAGGACTAGTCCTCGAGTACTCGCCAGAAGACGCAGGCCCGTGATGAGGAAATCACGTGCCACGACGATGGTTGCGACCCACGCCGGAATGGCCTTGAACGGGACCAGGCAAATGAACGCCGCAGCCATCATCACTTTATCCACCAGCGGATCCATCAGTTTACCGAAGTTGGTCACCGTTCCGTAACGGCGCGCGATTTCGCCATCGAAAAAGTCCGTTACGCCCGCAACGATAAAAATAATCACAGCTGCAGTACGTCCGTACCGCCAGGAGGAATTTAACACCACGACGAACACAATCGTCATCACCAGCCTGCTAACCGTGAGACGGTTTGCCCAGTTCATGCGCGGAGCGCTGACTCCACCGGGAGAGCGGCAACCCCTTTCGACTCTCGTTCGTGTTCGTGCCCAGTCACGAAAGCCGGACGCTTCCAGATAGGCACTTTCCGTTTTAATTCGTCGATGATCCAAGCGCTGGCCGAGAACGCCGCGGAACGATGCGCGCTTTCCACCCGCAAAAAGAGCGACGGCTCCGCCACTTTCACAAACCCAATTCGATGCGTGATGATGATTCGCGACAAGGCGAAATCAGTTGCAGCCTGCTCTGCTATGGCGCTGAGCTGATACTCGGCCATCGGCGTGTTCGCTTCATACTCGATTCCGGTGATCACGCGATCCCCTTCGCGTGCTCGAACGATCCCGAAGAAATCGACGACCGCGCCGGCTGCGCCATCGTGCAGGTGAGATTCGATCTCGATCGGCGCGTGCGTAATTGAAATGGAAATTGCCATCCGCTTGAGTTGCTAGCAGACTGAGTTTACGAAGCCTCAACGAGATACTCAAAATGACTACGAAGCAATGTGATATTGGCCTTATCGGCCTGGCGGTAATGGGAGAAAACCTGGCCCTGAACATGGAATCCAAGGGGTTTTCGGTCGCGGTCTATAATCGCACGACAGAGGTGACGGAGAAATTCGCTGCTGGCCGGGGAAGTGGGAAAAATTTCCTACCCGCACGAACGATGGAGGAATTTGTCGACGGCCTCAGCAGCCCGCGCAAGGCGATGATCATGGTCAAAGCGGGCGCGCCGGTCGATGCCGTAATCGGACAACTCGTTCCGCTCCTCGAAACAGGCGACGTCATCATCGACGGCGGAAATTCCCTATTCACCGATACGCAACGGCGTTGCAAGGATCTTGAAGCGCGCGGAATTCATTTTGTCGGGTGCGGTGTTTCCGGTGGCGAGGAAGGCGCGCTCAAAGGCCCGTCGCTCATGCCTGGCGGATCGCGTGAATCGTGGGAGATCATCGCCCCGATTTTCCGCAAGATCGCCGCGCAGGTCGATGGCGAACCGTGTTGCCGCTACATGGGCCCCGACGGTGCCGGCCATTATGTGAAGATGGTGCACAACGGAATCGAATACGGCGACATGCAGTTGATTTGTGAGGCCTACGCGATCCTGAAGGACGTGGTCGGCTTGAGTGCGGAACAGCTCGCCGAGACCTTCGCTGAGTGGAACAAAGGCGAGCTCGACAGTTACCTCATCGAGATCACCTCACAGATCTTTCGTAGGATCGACCAGGATACCGGTAGACCGCTCGTTGACATGATTCTCGACAAGGCCGGGCAGAAAGGCACAGGCATCTGGACCTTGCAATCGGCGATTCAACGCTCGGTCGTTATCTCGACCATCAGCGCAGCGGTCGAGGCGCGAATCACCTCTTCGCGCAAAGAAGAACGGCTCGAGGCGGCTAAGATCTTGCCGCAACCGAAAGTTCGCCCCTTCAAAGGAAAACCGGATCGGTTGATTCGCGCCGTCGAGGACGCTCTCTACGCCTCGAAGATTGTTTCATACGCGCAAGGGATGGAACTACTCGGCTCGGCCAGCAAGGAGTTTAACTGGAATCTCAGCTTCGGCGACATCGCAACGATCTGGCGTGGTGGCTGCATCATCCGCGCGAAATTCCTGAATCGAATCAAACAGGCATACAAACGCGATCCGGCGCTGCACAATCTCCTGCTCGATCGCTATTTCACGCGTATCATCAAGAAGGCGCAACGCAACTGGCGCGTCGCCATCATGGCCGCGGTCAAACAAGGCGTGGCAACGCCTGCCTTCACCGCCTCGCTCGCCTATTTCGATAGCTATCGCCAGGAGCGCCTTCCAGCCAATCTCCTCCAGGCGCAACGGGACTTCTTCGGCGCACACACGTACGAACGAGTCGATAAGCCGGGCGTCTTCCACACCGATTGGATCGAATCGGGGGAAGAGAGACTGATTGAGCCAAAGCCTGGACAACACGCCGGCGTATAGGATCGAGCGGTGCGGTGCGGTTTAGTGGAAGTCGTGCGAGCCAGCGCCGGCGAGCTCTTCGTGTGCAAGCGATTTGATCTCTTTGGTTTTGATCAAAACGACGCCATCGGAATTTTGCACTTCCCCTTCGATGACCAGAAATGGTTCTTCCGTGATCAATAACCGAAGGCGCTCGAAGAGGTCCGGTTCGACAATTGCATTCGAAACTCCGGTTTCATCTTCGAGACTGATGAAGACGAATCCTTTCGCGGTCCCGGGGCGTTGACGGCAGATAACGTTCCCGGCAATCCGGACGATGGCGCCGTGTCGGGCGTGCACGAGGTCTGTTGCTCGCCAGATATCGGGCAAACTTTCGCGCAGCAATTTCATCGGATGCGGACCGGTCGTCAGATTCATCGCGTCGTAATCTGCTTTCACCCGCTCAGGCATCGTCATGCGTTTCAGCGGGTGACGTCCTTCGCTTCGCTCAGGATGACACGCTGTTTTTGCGAACAGATCGGCATACATCGGCTCTTCCACTCGCCACATCGCTGCGCGCCGATGTTCCGAAAAGCAATTCAGAGCGCCCAATTCCGCCAACGTGCGCATTTCTTCTTTTGTTAATTGCACGCGCCGTTTGAAATCACCGATCGATTGAAACGGAGTGCGCTCGCGTTCCTGAACAAGCTGTTCCACGTGTTCCTGGCAAAGACCGTTCACAACACAAAAACCGAGCCGGACCGTTTCATCCGACACAACCGCGCATTTCCATTCCGATTGATCGACCGCTACTGGCAGCATCTTGATTCTGTGCCGCTGCGCGTCCTTTACGATGGTCGCCGGTACATAAAAACCCATCGGCTGATTGTTGAGGAGACTCGCGTAAAACTCGGCCGCGCGATGCACTTTTAGATACGCACTGCCATACGCAAGAATGGCGAAACTGATCGCGTGCGACTCGGGAAACCCGTAGAGCGCGAACGAGGAAATTGATTGGATGATCTGCTCGATCACGTCCGGCGCGATGTGGTTCCGCACCATCGCGTCGCGCAATTTCACGCTTACTTTCTCCATCCGCTCCTGCGAGCGATGAAAACTCAGGGCGCGACGCAGCTCCTCCGCTTCGTTGCCGGAAAAATCCGCCATGATCATCGCGATCTTGAGCATTTGTTCCTGGAAGAGCGGCACGCCGAGCGTTCGCCCCAGCACCGGCTCGAGGCGTGGATCAAAATAGCTTATCGGTTCACGGCCGGCACGTCGCGCCAGATACGGATGCACCATGTCACCTTGAATCGGCCCCGGCCGAATGATGGCCACTTCGATGACGACATCGTAAAAACATTTCGGTTTCATTCGCGGCAAGGTTGCCATTTGCGCGCGACTCTCGATTTGAAAAACGCCGATCGTATCGGCTTTCTGCATCATCTCGTAGGTGGCCGGATCGTCCTTCGGAATATGAGCAAGATCGAGTGGACGTCCGCGTTCGCGGCAAAGTTCAAATGCATCCTGCATCACCGACATCATGCCGAGCCCGAGCAGATCGACTTTTACGATTCCGAGATCTTCGCAATCATCCTTGTCCCATTGCGCGACGACGCGGCCGGGCATCGAAGCATTCTCCAACGGCACGAACGAACTCAGCTTGCTCTGACAAATAATCATCCCGCCGGAATGCTGGCCGAGATGCCGGGGCAATCCGTAAATCGCGCGATACAGCGATACAAACGCCGGCATCCGCGGATGCTCCTTTGGCAGGCCCGCTTTTTCAATTTGTGACTGGAGATCGAGCGTGTGCGGAAAATCGCCATGGCCAAAAAGATGGGAGAAACGATCCAGGATGTTGGCGGAAAAGTTGAGCGCCTTTCCGATTTCGCGGGCTGCGCTCCGGCCCCGATAAGTAATCACGTTCGCAGTCATGGCCGCGCCGTGTTTGCCGTAGCGTCGGTAAACTTCCTGAATCACGCTCTCGCGCCGGTCACCACTCGGGAGATCGAGATCAATGTCGGGCCACCCTTTGCGCCCTTCACTAAGAAACCGCTCGAAGACGAGATGATTACTCACCGGATCGACCGGCGTGATCCCGAGACAGAAACAAACCGCGCTGTTGGCCGCGCTGCCGCGGCCTTGTACCATCACATTATTTTCCCGGCAGAAATTGACGATGTCCCAAACGATCAAGAAATAGCCGGAGAATCCCAGCTTCTGGATGAGCGCGAGTTCTTCGTTGAGCTGGCGTTTCACCGCCACGCTCATCGCTTCGTAACGTTGCTGCGCTCCAAATAATGTGATCGCGCGGAGAAACGAACCCATCGAGTGACCCTCGGGCACGGGATAATCAGGAAACACGTAGCCGATGTTCTCGAGAGAAAACGTGAGCCGCTCCGCCAGCCGCTCTGTGTTCTCGATGGCGTCGGGGCGATCACGGAAGAGTTCACCCATTTCGGCATCGGATTTCAGATGCCGTTCGCTGTTGCGAGTGAGAAGTTTTCCCGCGGCATCGAGATGGGTGTGCTCGCGGATGCAGGTAAAAACATCGAGCACCTCGCGGTCCTGCGGCGTCGCATACTGCACACCATTCGTCGCGAGAAGCGGCAGATGATAACTATTGGCAAGATCGATCAACTGGCGATTGATCTGTTCTTCGCCGCGGAGGAGGTGGCGTTGAATTTCGATGTAAACGTTGTCGCAGCCGAAAGTCTCGATCAAAAACTCCGCGCATTCGACAGAACTCTGGGGAGCGCACGCGACAACTAGATGGGAAAAGAGTGCAACGAGTCCTTCGGAAAATTCTTCAAGCTCGGTCCAACGAATTACACAGCTTCCTTTTGCACTGCGCAGATGCGCCTGCGTCAGAAGCTCGCAAAGATTTTTATAACCGGTGCGATCTTGCACCAGCACCGGCAGCACCGCGCCATCTTCCATCGCCAGTTCACAGCCGACAATCGGTCGCACCCCATGCTCGCGGCAGGCCACGGAAAAACGCTGCGCGCCGTATACTCCGTTGCGATCGAGCAAGGCCAACGCCGGCATTTCCAGCCTGGCCGCAGTTTCGGCCAGATGCTCAGGAGAGGATCCTCCACGCAGAAAGCTGAAAGCGCTGCACGCATGTAATTCGATGTAGGACATACCTGAGCGCGGCACTTCGCTCGGAATGACAATTCGTTAATCGTAAATTCCGTCGACCTCCCACTTTTCTTTGCTTTGATGACATCGGCAGAGAGCCCCGCTTTCCAACTCCAGATCCCATTCGGTGCGTTTCCACGCTTGGTGGTCCCACCAATTTCCGGAGAAATGATAAGGACCCTGTTGATCCGTCACTGCACCGCTCACTTCCGTGCTCTCGAGATGAGCGGGCTTGTTTGCGTTGCACAAAACTGACGCTGGTGCAGAAAAACGAAATCGACGCAATGCACACGATGGAGGTGGCTCTTTCTCCTCCCCCGAAGTTGCATCCAGCTGCCACGAGAAAGGCTCGATCCGAAAAGCATCCGGACGATGCGTCTCTTCCAAAACCGGAGTCCCAACGCGATCTGCCCCGAGTAATGCAGTCAAACGCGCCAGCGTTTGATAAAGTTGAGTCGGATCGCGCAACGCCGTTTCGAACAATCCAAATTGTTGATGCGAAGGTTTAGCCGGTTGCGCGGTCAGAGAAACTGCGACGATTGGACACTCCGATTTAAATTGTTCGAGATGTGTGTGCAGCATTCGAAAAAGAACTTCGGTGTCGTTAGTCGGTTCCGGAATTTTAAAAAATCGTTCGTAACTCTTTTTGTCACTAAACGTGATACGGAGCGTTAAATCCCTGGCCACGAGATAAAGCGTGTCGAGCCGGAGCGACAATTGCTGGAGAAAGCGGCGCAGCATGAAAAGGAGCGGTTCCACTGTCTCGATTTCATTTTCGAATTCGAATGATTCCTCGAATGACTCCGATGGCTGGGTCAGCGCCAGGAGCCGCATTGTCTTTCCCTGAGCGCGCTCCCACAAACGAATCGCTTCCGGGCCGAGTCGCAGACCGATCTCTTCCTGATCAAGCGCGACAAACTCGCCGAGCGTATGAATGCCCCACTTGTGCAAAATCGAAAAAATATGTTTGATCGTGGCCGCACGATCCCGAACCTTTGCTGGCGTGAGCGGATTTCGGCTTTTCATCTAAAGATCGGCCAGTAGAAATGACCCGACAGTTTGTTTCTTACCCTTGCGGCGGAAGGAGCCGGGCTTTTGTTTCCGAAGGGAGAGATGAGCCTGCGATCCAGGCCGCCGCGCGGGTCGCATCTATTTTCATCCAGGTCGAGGCAATGGCTTCGAGCTGACTGCTGCGGGTGCGATCGTTCGCGATCGTCTCCGCCCATTGCGCGGCTGCCTGCGGATCAGAGCTCGCTATGTTTTGGCTGTAAATACCGACTGCAGCATCACGCGAGTCGCTCTGCGGCAATGTTCCGAGCCATCTCGCGGCAGCATACGGATCGCTTTGCGACCAGCGATTGATCAAACTTTCGTATGCGCGCTGACGAGTTTGGCCTTCCGGAAATGATTCAGCCCATCTGCTCGCGGCCTGTGGATTATCCCCCGCCCATTGCCAGACAATGGTACTACTCGCAGTCGCTTGCGCTTCAGGAGAAGAAAGGCGCCGGACGAGCTTGGCCGCTTCATTCGGATCGGTTTCGGCCATCGCGGCAATAATGTTTGGCAAAACTGCATCGCGTGCACTCGCGTCCGGCAAATTCCCAGCCCAGGCGAGAGCACCTTGCGGATCAGTCCGCGACCATTGGCGGGCAACGTTGGCGAGCAAGGCTGTGCGACCGTCGCTTTCGGAAGCACGCAAAGCAAAATCCGCCGCCGCCTGCGGATCAGCATCGCTCCACTGCGAAAGAATATTCGTGAGCGCGTTTTGCCGGGCTGGTCCGGCCGGGAGTTTTTGTGCCCAGCTCATCGCACTTTGAACATCGCTTCCGGCTAATTGCATCGCGATCGACTGCGTCGCCTCATCCTGTTCCTTTCCAGCTGGCATCGCCGCGACATAATCCCCCGCTGCGGTCGGTTCCACCTGCACCCAACTCGATAGAACAGCACGTAATGCTCTTTTTTTTCCCTCGCCCGTGGGCAACTTTTCTGTCCAGGCGACTGCCGCACGCGCATCGCTCTGCGCCCATTGCCGCGCGACGTTGTTGACTGCTTGATCGCGCATGGAGCCAGAGGGAAGTGTTTCGATAAGCGAAGCCGCTTTTTGCGGATCTTTATTTGCCCAACTCGACAAAATATTTTGCAGTGCATTGTTGCGTCCCTGCCCCACTGGTAAAGTGTTGGCCCAGGCAAAGGCCGCTTCAGGATCCTGCTGCCCCCAACTCGAACCAATGACCTGAAAGGCGGTGTTGCGATCTGACCCTGCCGGAAGCTGGGCGGCACGTTCCGCTGCTCCCATTGGATCCGTCGTGGCCCAACGATTAAAAATCGGCCAATAAAGATTTTGGCGATTGCGACCCGGCGGAAGGTTTTGCATAAAATCGAGAGCGGCGTGTGGATCTTTATCCGCCAGCGTGGAAACGACGGTTTGAATCGCACGGTCGCGGACTGGACCAGCCGGAAGCTCCTGCGCCCAAGCGGCCGCAGCAGACGAATCGTGTTCTGCCCAGCCGCTGACCGCTCCGCTCAATGCTCGATTTCGCTCTAATCCGGGCGGCGTACTTTGCGCGTACTCGATCGCCGCCTTTGGATCGAATTCCGCCCAGCGTCCCAAGATCAACGAAATGAGCGTGTTCTTTTCCTGAGCCTTCGACAGTCCTGCCGCGAAGGCGATCACCTCGTGGACATTTTTTTCGTTGATCGAATCAGTCAACTTGCTGAAGGCCGCATAAGTGCGACGGCCGCCGGGTTGCGCGAGGACGGACTGGAGATCGGCAATGAGATTTTTGCTCGAAGAATCCGACGCCGAGTCCTTGGAATGAGTGGATGGAGGAAGCGCCGCGGCTGCGGATGTAATCGAATGTGCGGGAGAAATGGCGACACGGCCGGGAGCCGGCGTGGTGTGCTTTTGCGATGATGGCGAAGTTTGCTGAAACGGAAATGCGTAATGACCGATCGCAATGCCAACGATTAGGGCAGCAAGCGCACTGAAAACAGGGAGAATGAAACGCTGCATAAGTTTCAATTAGCCCAAAGAAATAATATGTTCAAGCGAACTTATTAAGGTTGGCAACTTATCACGCGGACATACTCAAACGATCTTTACCGGACAATCCGGCAGAGCTCTTAAAAATGCGCGGCCGTACGGTTTTGTCACGATGCGATTGTCGAGAATGACGACGATTCCCGTGTCGCTCTTCGTTCGGATCAATCGGCCCACGCCCTGACGAAGTTTCAAGACTGCTTCCGGTAACGAATATTCGGTGAACGGATCACCGCCTCGTTCCTGCACAAGTTCCAGCTTTGCTTCGATCAACGGATGATCCGGAACCGCGAAAGGCAGTCGCGTAATGATGACATTCGAAAGCGCCTCGCCCGGCACATCCACGCCCATCCAAAAACTGTCGGTGCCGAACAACACACTCCGCGGCGTGGTCCGAAATTGCTCGAGCAACCTGCTCCGGGGTGCACCTTTTCCTTGCACGAGAAGATTCATTTTCTTCGCGGAAAAAAACTGCGCCATCGCAACAGCCAATTCCTGCATCCCTTTGTGACTCGTGAAAAGGACGAAGGCGCGACCATCTGTTTCCTCGACGAAATGCGCGACCCAGTGGGCCAGCGCCGCGTGATAGCCGCCGTCGCGCGGATCCGGCATTTTTTGAACGACGAAGACTTTCATCTGCTTCCGAAAATCAAACGGACTTCCCACTTGCAACGGTTCGGCTTCGCCCGCGCCGATCCGATTGCGAAAGTAGGCGAGATCGGGCCGGCCGACCGACAACGTCGCGCTCGTCATGACGCAGCAGCAATCGTCGCGAAATATCATGCGGCGCAGGACCGGCGCGATGTCGATCGGCGACGCATTCAGCGAAAGAAACTGCGCGGTCTTTCCCGTGCGTTCGACCCAATACACATGCTGCATCGCACTTTGTTCCAGAAAGGTCGCGATGCCCACGCGCGCGTCGCGGATGCGGCGGCCCAGCTCCTGCAATTCCGCCTTGAGGAATTCATCGTCCGTGCGCTTGACCACTTCCACGATCCGTCCCTGGAGGGCGAGCAGGCGTCCCGTGATCGTATTCGAAACTAGATCCGGTTCGCGGATCCGGAATTCCCGCCCTTTGCGAAAATCGCATCGCTCTCCCAGCGTTTCGAAGAATTTATCCGCTTCTTCGACAACGGCTGCCGCCAGGGTGACGCCAGCGGCATCGCGCGTGACCGTGAACAGTCCTTTGCGCGTCCGCGCATTGTAAAGACGCTGAATCGTTGCGCGCACTCCGTACTGGGAGACGCCGAGACCAATTTGCCGCGAAGCGACCTGTTCGACCGTGTGGGCCTCATCGAAAATGATGAAGTCGTTAGGGAAAAGAAATCCGCTTTCGCGTTCCTCCTGTTCCTCGGGATCGCCGAGCAGCATGAAGAGCAGTGTGTGGTTAATGACGATTACGTCCGCGGCGAGGAGCCATTTGCGCGCCTGTTGGAAAAAGCAGTTCGAATTTTGGCCGCAGGTCTTGGTCGTACAAAGATGAGCTTCGCTGCAAACCTGCGTCCAAACTTTCGGATCGGGCTCGACCGGGAGGTCGCTCAGCGAACCGTCGCGCGTCGTCCGCGCCCAATCCGCGATCTGCATTAACTCTGCCTGTTCCGAGGTAGTAAAAAGCTCCGTGGCCTGTTGGAGAGCGCGTTCGAGCCGGCGCGGACAAAGATAGTTTTGCCGTCCTTTCATGAGTGCTGCCTCGAACTCAACCGGCAGAACCTTCCTCGCGATCGGAATGTCTTTGTTAAGCAGCTGCTCCTGAAGATTGATCGTGTGGGTCGAGATGATCGCTTTCTTCTTCTGCTCCCGCGCAAAAAGAATCGAGGGAATGAGGTAGGCAAGCGACTTGCCGACGCCGGTTCCAGCTTCTACGACAAGATGCCGTTCCTCTTCCAAGGCCCGCGCCACCGCCACGGCCATCTCTTGCTGCTCCGGTCGGTATTCGAAATTCTTTGCTTTGGCGAGGAGACCGCGCTCCGAGAAGATGGAGCCGACCTGCTCGACAAAATCACTCCCCCGGGGATCCTTAAGCGCGATCATGAGGAATTGCCGTTGCCGATTCGCGATTTGCGATTTGTGTGTGAAGCAGGCGAGCTCATGTGGGCGGGCTCTAACTTAGGTCGCAAATCCAAATTCCAAATTCGCAAATCAGGTGAAATTGCTCGACCGCTACGTTCTGCGGAATTTTCTTCAAGCCTACGTTTACTGCATCGTCGGCTTTCTTTCGATCTGGCTCATTTTCGATATCAGCGACAACATTTCAGTTTTTATCGACCAGCACCTCTCGCCCTTGCGTTTGGCGCATTATTACTCGACTCAACTCCCACAGATCCTGGTCATTCTTCTGCCGGTGTCCCTGCTCCTGGCGCTCTTGTTTAGCCTCGGACGAATGTCGCGTTCGAACGAGATTGTCTCCATGCTCACGGCGGGAGTGAGTATTCCGCGCCTGTTGCTCCCGCTTATTTGTGTCGGCGTTCTCACGGCAATCGGGAGTACCGCTCTGAACTATTCGCTCGCTCCTCATGCCGAGCTCGCGCGCAAAGGTTTTCTGGAAGATTCCGCTCAGCACGGCCAGGCGAGGGGCATTTACGGCCAGATCTTTCGCAATCGCACCGATAACCGCACCTGGTTTATTCAGTATTTTCAACCAGGGAGGAACGAATTCTCCAACGTTCAGGTTCTCCAGCAGGATAACAGGGACAACATTATCAAAAATTACCTCGCCGGACGCGCGCTCTACCGCCCGGAATCAAAGACTTGGGATCTCGAAGGCGTCAAAGTAGTCGATTACGATAACGCTGGAAACATCACGCACGGAGAAATTCTGCCGACGCTCACAATTTCGCACTGGAGCGAGACGCCGTATCGCCTGGCCAGCGCGAATGTCCGCGCCGACGGTCTCAGCTTTCCCGAGCTACGGGATTATCTGCATTTCAACGCGGATTTTCCGGAAACGTTGCTCGCGCCTTTCGCGACCCATCTGCAGTATCGAATCGCTCTGCCCTGGACCTGTCTGGTCATGGTGTTCATCGCAGCGCCTTTGGGCATCGGTTACTCGCGCCGGGGTATTCTTTCCAGCGTGGCCATCTCCATCGTTCTCGTTTTCTCGTTGAATTTTCTCACCCATCTCTTTCTCGCGCTCGGCGAAGGCGATCGCGTCCCGGGCTGGATCGCGGCATGGACTCCGAATATGATCTTTGGATTGATCGGTGCCTACCTGCTCTATTTGCGCGCCACCAATCGCACCACGCCTCGCTTTCATCTTTCCGCCGCGCGACCTATAATGGCCCGATGAGCCTTCTCGCAAATGATTGGCCGATCAAACATCGCGCCGACGTCTGTGCCGCCACTGGACGACCGTTCCAGGCGGGCGAACAATTTTACACGCTCCTCTTTCGCGAAGTCGAGGGGTTCCGGCGCGAGGACTTAAGCGAAGAGGCCTGGTCGAAACGGAATGAGAATATTCGGCCCTTTTCTTTTTGGAAGTCTCGCTACGAACCGCCGCCCGATCCGCCGCCCGATCCGCTCCCCAAGGAAAACGCCGAGGACCTCTTGCGACGCTTGCTTGCAGAAGACAACAAAGCTCACGCGAACGCCTGCTATGTTCTCGCGGTCATGCTGGAACGGAAACGCGTATTGAAGCAGGTCAAGGGCGAGGAAGCCGAAGGCGGTCGGTACGCTGGTTTACGAGCACGGAAAGAGCGGCGACGTTTTCATCGTCCGCGATCCGCAACTGCGTCTGAGTGAAATCGAAAGCGTTCAGGACGAAATCTCCGCACTCTTGCGCAGCGCCACGGCGGCATGAATTTCGGCGACGGAAAGAAGATGCGACAAACTCTCCCGTGGTTTTCGGATAATCGCTTCCCACTCTTCCTGGCTCCGATGGCCGGAGTGTCGGACAAGATTTTCCGTCAGCTTTGCAAGGCGCGCGGTGCGGATGTTCTCACCACCGAATTCGTTTCTTCGGAAGGCATCTTTCGCCGTAACGACCGGACGCGCGAGTATCTTGATTTTGATGAGGTGGAGCGGCCGATCGGCGTGCAACTGTTCGGGGGCGATCCCGCCCACATGGCAGAGGCCGCCAGGCAGGTCATTGATTGGGTGCGGCCCGACTTCATCGATTTGAATTTCGGCTGTCCGGTCAACAAAGTCGTCTCGAAGAACGGCGGTTCGGCGTTGTTGAAAGATTGTCCGGCATTGTCTGCCGTTGCGGATGCGGTCGTGCGCGCGGCAGGGCCGATGCCGGTGACGGCAAAGATTCGAATCGGATGGGATGCGAGTTCGATCAACGCGCCGCACATAGCTCACATTCTGGAAGACCTCGGGATTGCCGGGATGGCCGTTCACGGTCGCACACGCGCTCAAGGATATTCCGGCGAGGCAGATTGGGAAGTGATCGGCGATGTCGCCGAGGCGGTCACGATTCCGGTCGTAGGGAACGGCGATCTGACGACTGCGGCTGATGTCGCGCGCCGCCGCGCGGAGACGGGAATTTCCGGCGCGATGATCGGACGCGCGGCCATGAGTTCGCCATGGATTTTCCAGCAGATCAAAGAATATCTCGCCACCGGTGTGGTGCCACCGCCGCCTGAGCCGGCCGAAAAATGGGAACTGATTCTCCAACATTGCCGTCTGGCGGTCGCCGAATGGGGCGCAGAAGACCCGGCGATTCGATCGATGCGGGCCAGATTGATGGCGTATTCGAAAGGCTTCGCTGGCAGCAAAGCACTGCGCGAAGCGTTTCAGCGAGTCTCCCGTGTCGCTGAAATCGAGGAAATTGCAGAGCGACATTTGGCGGCGGCTCCGTGCAATTTTGCACCGATAGCTTAGTCTTGTCCGTGAGCGACACTTCACCTCCGGCGCCGGTCCCTAACTATAGGATCGGCAATGAACGCCTGATCAAGGTAACGGAAGATGCCGCGCTCAAGCTAAACTCATTGCTCGAGAAACAAGGTCGGGCGCAAGGCGCCTTGCGTGTGGCCGTGATCGGCGGCGGATGCTCCGGCTTGCAATACAAAATGGATCTGGTTGATGGTCCGGCGAATCGCGACATTCTGGT
Source organism: uncultured Verrucomicrobiae bacterium (assembly GCA_963763995.1). Lineage (GTDB taxonomy): Bacteria > Verrucomicrobiota > Verrucomicrobiia > Chthoniobacterales > UBA10450 > CAVTTH01. The sequence goes on from CAVXQL010000007.1 coordinate 643,734, forward strand.
GCAGTCCTCCAACGTGCGAGTGGTCGTCGATCCCAAGAGCGCGCTTTTCGTGAGCGGTTCGCTCCTTGACTACAGCGACGATTTGCAGAAAGGCGGCTTCAAAGTCACGAATCCCAATGCAGTCGCGCACTGCTCCTGTGGCGAAAGTTTCGCCGCATGACCGATTATTTCGCTCTGCTGGAAGAGCCGCGTCGTCCGTGGCTCGATCCCGAAGAACTAAAACAAAAATATCACCGACTGACGTTGGCCGCGCATCCCGACACGCGGGCTGAGTCGACATCCGGCGATGCCTTCGCGGAATTGAGCAAAGGCTATCGAACGCTTGCCGATCCGAAGCAGCGTCTTCTCCACTTGTTGATCTTGGAAGGACACGCGCCAGCGACAAACTCCCAGGCGGTGCCAAACGATCTCGCTGACTTATTTCTGAACGTCGGATTGCTCAATCAACAAATCGATCTCGTGGTGAGGAAGCGGGCTGAAGCGATCAGCGGTCTCGGGAAATCAATGCTCGCGCGCGAACTGCTCGAAGTGCAAGCGCAAATCAAAGATCACCTCGGCCGACTGCGTGCGATGTACGATGATCAACTTGGGCGGCTGAAAGGTCTTGATAAGACGTGGGTCACAAACCGGAGCGGCGCCCTTTTCAAGCTCACGGACATCTATCAAAGAATAAGTTATCTATCGCGCTGGATCGATCAGCTTGAGGAAAAGCGCGTTCAGCTTTCGGTTCCGTGCGATTCTTGATTGATTCCGAGGAGCGCACGCGGCTCGCGTGCACCGTTCGGCGGCTCGCCGAACGGCTTTCGGCTACCCAAAGAGATTCCTCATTCTCGTTGGGAAAAGCGTAAGGCTGGGAGATTTTTCGGCGAGCCGCCAAAAACAGCACGCGAGCCGCGTGCGCTCCCCAGCTATCTGTTCATTTGAACTTGCAACCCGCAACCAGTTCATGCAGCGTGATTCCATGCTGACCGATCGGCAACGAAACATCCTTGAGTTCATCCAGAGCGAGCAACGCGAAAAAGGAATCACGCCGAGCACGCGGGAAATCCAAACCCATTTCGGCTTCGCCAGTCAAACTTCGGTCATGCAGTACTTGGCCGTGCTCGAACGGAAGGGATTCCTCGACCGGCACGCGCGAAAAGCGCGCGCCTTGATCACGCCGGTCCAAAAAGTTCGAATCATGGATATTCCGATTTACGGGCAAATCCCGGCCGGCATGGCCACCTTGACCGAGCAAACGATTGAAGGACATATTTCCCTCGATACACGTTCGGTCAACGCATCCAAAAATGGACGCACGTTTGCCTTGCGGGTGCGGGGTGATTCGATGATCGATGCTCATATTCTCGACGGCGATATCGTCATTCTCGAGGATCGCAAGGAAGCGCGGAACGGAGACATCGTCGCCGCGTTGATCGATAACGAGACAACTTTGAAGCGTTATGTCATGGGGCATGGACGGCCCTATTTGAAAGCGGAGAATCCGCTCTACCCGGATTTGATTCCGGCGCGCGAATTGCGGATCCAAGGGGTGATGATCTCTCTGGTGCGGAAACAATCCCTCGAGCCACGCCGACGGCGCTGATACTGTTCAGTTGAACATAGCTTGTGCTTATGCCATTCTTGCCAAATGGCTGCGAACGGCAAGATCATCGATCTGCGAAATCTCCTCGCGGAGCGCTTTCCGCACGCAACCGCGCCTCCTCCTACACGGTTGATCACAGGGGTTGCGGTTCTTGATCAAGCGGCCGATGGCGGTCTGCCCAAAGGCGCCATCACCGAACTGAGCAGCGTTCATGGCAGCGCCGGCACCGCCTCGCTGATCAATGCTCTTTTACAGGGCGCTTATCGCGATCGTTATTTTGTGGCGCTGATTGATGGACGCGACTCGTTCGATCCACAGCCACTCGGGAATATTTGTTTACGCAATCTTCTTTGGGTCCGCTGTACGCGAGCGAGCGACGCGGTAAAAGCGGCCGATCTGCTTTTACGCGATGGCAATTTCCCATTGATCATTCTCGATCTGATCCTGAATGTCGCCGCGGAGCTTCGAAAAATTCCGCAAACCAATTGGTATCGCCTGCAACGTCTGGTGGAACCAGCGCCCACGGCATTGTTAATCCTGACCCGCCGCAGCATCGTGAGCAGCGCCCAGCTCAAGCTCACTCTCGAGAATTCCTGGAAACTGGCCGACTTGGAACACGCGAACGCCCTTTCACAATGCCGGATTCGCGTGCAGCGCGTGCAAGGCGCCCGGCAGACGATCGATCTGCCAATCGCACACACTGGGTAATGTTCGCGACAATCTATCTGCCAAATTTTTATTTGCAGGCTGCCGTTCGGCATCAACCGGAATTGCGCGACAAGCCAATCGCACTGCTCGACGATGAGGAAGCGAAAGCTGTCATCATCCAATTGAATCAGATCGCGGAAAACGCCGGTGTAAACAAAGGAATGACCGCGAGCCAGGGACTGGCGCGGTGTTTAACTCTCGTCGTAAAAACGCGCGTGCGCACACAGGAGCAATTGCTCGGGGAAATTTTGCTTCAGCAGGCCGGCACTCTGGCTCCTTATCTGGAAGCAACCGCGCCCGGCGTTTGCACTGTGCAATTTACCGATAACCGGAATCTTGTTCCAAAGGTCTCGCGTCTAATTTCCCAATTGGCCGAATCCGGAATCACCGCGCGAGCGGGAATCGCCGGCGCCCCAGACACCAGTTTTCTCGCTGCCCATCTGGCGAATCCGGTGCTGCAAATCGACAACGCGAAACAATTCCTGGCGCCGCTTCCGATTGAAACGCTGGCGATCGAATAATCCGGATTATCCGCCGGTGTAATTGGGATACTTCTCGCGCAGTTGCCGCGTAGCTTGCTCCGCCTCCTCCGCTTTGCCCGCTTTTTGGTAGGCAAACGCTGCCTTCTGCAAAGCACGCGGCGTAATCGCCGGATCGTCATAGAGTAGCGCCACGCCCATGAACGCTTTTCCCGCCTCATCGAAGCGTTCGCGCTCCAGCTCCACATCCCCCGCGAGCAAACGCGCTTCAGCGTTGACCCGGCCTTCAGGCTGCAGAGACATGATCTGCTCCGCGATCTTCTGAGCATCCGCCGGTTTGTGCACGCTGATCTTTACCTCACCGAGCGCGAGCAACACCTTGGCCTTCCCCGCAGGATCACTCGCGGTCTCCAGATATTTCTCATAAGCTGTTTCCGCGCCGGAAAAATTTTTCAACTTCAGGTCGGCATCGCCAAGGTAGAACCAGAAATCCGGTTTCACGCTCCCGAGATTGTCGCTCTGGCTCAGGGCCGTCAGGTATTTCTCTGCCGCTGGATAATTTTTTTCGTTGTAACACTCGATCCCGAGCCACTCCAGAATTTCCGCCGGGATTTTTCCCGCCGGATTCGCCGCGAGCAAACGATCAACTTCCCGTGTCAGCGCGCTCCGATCCTTCAGATAGAAATACGCCGAGAGGATCCGCAAGGTCGCGAGATTGCCATATTGATCCTTGTCCAGCGTGCGCGCGGCGTCCAAATACGTGATCGCCTTCTTGTAATCCTTGTTCTCGAAAGCGGCCTTCCCGATGTAGTAATTCGCCTGCCCGGCGACTGCGCTCTTGGGGTATTCATGGAGGAGTTGCTGAAAGGCGTCCGCCATTCCTTTCGTGTTTTCCTGTTGCCCGAGAATCAACGCTTTTTGTTGCAAGGCCGCTTCCCGCTCCCGCGCTTTCGAATAATTTGTGAGCAGCGAATTCAAATCGACCATGGCGGCGTCGTAGTTCTTACCCTCCTGGTAAGCGAGCGCGCGTTGGGCCAGAGCGGAAGGCACTTGCGGATTGTCCGGAAAGGCCTGCAGAAAATAACCGAAGGCTTCGATCGCGCCGGCGTTGTCCTTCATCTGCACGAAACACCAGCCGAGCTTGTATGCCGCCTCCCCGCGTAATTTCGGAGAGAGCTGAGAAGCGCGCAGTTCGGTATAAAGCGGCGCGGCCTGAGTGAAGTTTTGCACCTTGTAAAACGCCTCCGCCTTCAGCAATCGCGCCTGATCGGAACGTTCGCCCGATGGATTCGCGGCCAGGAACGCGTCCACTTCCGCATTCAACGAAGGTGAGTTCGCGTTATACAGATTGATCAGCCGCTGATACTGCGCATCCTTTGCCTCATCGCGGTTGGGATATTTCGCGATGATTTGGCGGTAGATATCTTCAGCCTCCTGCGGGTGGCCGAGTTGACGCTGGCTGTTGCCGGCCAAAAGCATCATTTCGGCGCGTGCCTCTTCCGGCATCTGATCCTGCGCGCGTTTATATTCCGCGAGCAACTGGGAGTATTGGCCAGTTTGATATTGCAAACGCAGCAGTCCGGTTTGTGCGATTGCGCGCCATTTCCCGGCTTCCGGTATCGCCTTCGCTTTCTGAAAAAGACCGGCCGCCTTTTCCGTTAGCGTCTTGTCGGTTTTTCCTCCCTTTGCCTCACGCTGCAAATCCACGGCGATCATGCCGGCGCGAACCGCTGCTTCCGCCTTCAACGCCGGTTTCTGTGTTTCGTTCGAAAGCGCTTCATATTGTTTCATCGCTTCGCTTTTTTTCCCGCGCGCCAGAAGGATCGATCCCGCTGCAGCCCGGGCATCATCGCGATAAGGATTCGGATTCTTCGCATCGATGACCTGCTGGTAAGTCTCCGCCGCTTCGTCTTTCCGATCGAGATTCTCCAAACAACGCGCTTCGAAATATCGCGCGGAAAGGGCGAGCGACGGTTCCTTCGTCTTCGCCGCAGCGCGATGGAAAAGCGCCACGGCACCGTTGTAATCCTTCTGTGTGAAAAGAATTTCCGCTACTCCGTACGCGGCTGGTCCGGCAAATTCACTGTCCTCGTAATCGTCGAGCACGCTCTGAAAACTTGTTCGCGCGGAGGTGCTGCGATTCAATGCGCGGTAGGATTCGCCCAGGAAAAAGTAGGCGCTCGCCCGGCCCGCCGCGCCGGGATATTGGCCCAGAAATTTTTCGTATTCCGGAATCGCGAGGTCATAAAGCTTGCGACCAAAGAGCGCGTTGGCGTAATCCAACTGACGCCTCTCCGGCGGCAAGGCTTCCGTCGTGGGGCCGGATTCGTCGGATGGATTCGACTCTTCCGGAGAAGCAGGCGACGAGGAATCTTCCGAGGGAGCAACAGTCGGGGCGCGACGCGGACGCGGGGGAGGAGTTGGTGTATCAAACGGAACGGCCCGCGCGGTCGGCGGTTCATCGACCGGAAGCGCGCGGCGTACCTCCGGAGCATCTTGCGCCGACACGCCCCATATCGTCGAGAACACTATCGCCAGTACGACGACGATGAGCGCTGACCATCGATCCCTTTTCATTTCGCCGTTGCGAAAGCAATGTTGGTTACGCCGGCCTGGCTGCAAATATTCAAGACCTCGACGATCTTTTTGTAAGCACCCGCCTCATCTCCGCGGATTATCACCGCTTGATCGGCACTCAATTGCACCAGGCCCTTGAGCAGGTCCGCGAGCTCTGGCCCGGTCAAAGTACGGTGATTCACCACGACATTACCATCCGCATTCACATTCACGATCACATCGCCAATCGGCGCGCTCCGTTCCTTGGCGGCACTTGCTTTGGGAATCTTGATGTCGAGTTCGTTCTCATTCCGAGCCGCATTCCAGGTCAGGAGAAAAAAGATCAACAGCAGGAGCAACACATCCACCAGCGGGGCGAGCTGGATGCCGGGATGTTGCGAGGTGACCTTAGCGCGCAGATTCATGGAGTTCGGCCGAACAGACGCAACCAGATTGCGACGGATCGTGCCGCCTAAAATTCATCTTCCAGGAGCACCGGCATGCGCTCCGTTCGCTTATTAAACTGCAAGGAAAGCAAGGCGAGGATGTGAGTGCAAGCCGCTTCGAGCTCGGAAATTAACTTCTGCACTCGACCGCGAAAGAACGCGTAGAAAATCATCGCGGGAATGCCGATGGATAGCCCGGCCGCCGTATTGATGAGCGCTTCGCTGATCCCGTGCGAAAGTTGCGCATAACGAGCTGTCCCCAGGTCAGCTCCGAGCGCGCCGAACGAGCGGATGATACCGAAAACGGTGCCGAGCAAACCAAGCAGCGGCGCGACCGTCCCGATGTCAGCCAGATACGTGACGCGATTATTGAGATTGGTCGCGACCCGCGTGCCTTCTGTCTCCGCGATCTCGCGCATCTGTTGGAAATCGGCGTTCGGATTCTTGGTCGAGAAGTCGAGCGTTTTTTGCACGACCCGCGCGATCGCTTCGGCGTGCCGATTCGAGACCGCGAGCAACCCGAGATAATCGCGCTTGCGCAAAAGCGCGTCTGCCGTCGCCATATACCCGTTCGAGACGACCGCGCCGCGCCGAATCGTCAAAAAATAAACGATCACCAGCATGACGGAAAAAACCGAGAGCAGGAAAAGCGGGATGATGACCGGCCCCGCATGCAGCATCGCATCCAGGACGGACGTCGTTTTCGGCAACTCGGGCAAAGCCGGAACGGGCGCTGGAGTTTGCGCGAGGAGAGTCGTTACGCCCGTCAGCGAGACAAGCAGCAGAAAGAGCGTTTTCATGCCGAAACTGCCGACATCATAAGCGCCTGCCTTTGCGGATGCAAATTCAGCTCAATTAGAGAGGTCTGTGCCAAACGCCTGAACGAGCTTCGTGCTGCGCTCGCCGTTCGCCAGTGTCTCCACCGCTCACCAGTGATCAAAACAGCCCCGTGCCGTGTTAAAGTCATGGAAGGCGATGATGCCTTCCTGCACCTGCTGATCCAGCCTGGGGGCAACGACCCGTTCAACCTTCTCAGCGCTGCGACAGCTCAATCGGTCGCTCTCTGAGCATCTAATTCGTCGATTCTGCGCGAGGCGGAAACGCCAGACGACGACCGCAACCAAAATGGCTGCGGCCAGAAGCAAAATTGCAATTAAGCCGCCCCTGACAAAGAAGCTGGAAACCATGGCCCCCGCGAGACCGCCGACTGCGACGAGCACCGGGATTTTCTTCGGCAAGATCCGCTGAAAAATCCGGCTCGATTGCTCGGCTATGTAACGACCTGCTGCTTCGATCACCCCTGGCATGCCGATCAATGCCGCTAATTCCGTGCCAGCGGCGATTTCTCTTTCGCCCCGGCGCCTTGTGATCTCCGATTTCTAACCCTCCGCTCTCATCCTTAGAGAAGGCTTCTCATTGGAAAAGTTTCGGATAAGGATCAACCCGTGTGCATCGTCTCGAAACCGGAACACTTCGACCGTTCTGGGTTCTACAGTAAAAGCTTGAGCGCTCCTAAAGCGGCGGTTTAGACGAATAGCAGCTTGTTGAGTTAACTGCCATGATTCACAGGCTGACCCTACAGAGACGCAGCGAAACTGATTTAAACACGACGCCGGGATCGCCTCAATTCACACCTTGATTTACTCCGACGACGCGAAGGCTACGTGGGCGTTTCTGCGGGACGTGCTCGGCTTGAAGTATGGGGCCGAAGATTGGGATAACGTGACCTTCAAATCGGGACCGAGCTAAATGGGTGTGTACCCGACGCACAGCGTCTGGGAAAGTAAGACCCACGATAACCCTGGGAGGAACGGACTAACAAGTTGCGGTCGTTGCTCTCGACGGCTGTGCCGATCGGCTCTTTAGCAACAAATCGAGCCATTCGCTATTTCGCGGGCGAGATCAGGTAGATGATGTGCACGCTCTGGCTAACCTTCACTGTTTCGAGCCGGTATTTTGATGGATCCAGGCTGTCCGGCGTCGGGATGTATGACCCTGTGACGACGACCCGTTCGTTGCTGTTGAGTAGCTTTTGTCCGATCTCAGGGAACGGCACCGGCGATACGGCGTAGACCGAGTCGACCTTCATGCCGATACTCTTTAGCGTCTTTTCGGCTCGTTCCCGCGCATTCGTCAGCGCCTTTTCCGAAATTTCGTCATTCACTTCCTTCTCGTTCGCCAGCCCGCTGTCGATCCCAGAAAATTCGACGTCAGCGATTGCAAGCAGGTCGTCGACAAGCTTCGGATAGATCGCAATGTCGCGAACCTTGGCGCTGAACGATCGCATGACGCGATAACCGATGATCTTGCCGCGCTTCGATACGGGTTCATCTTCATGTTCGTACTGTGGTTCGGATCGCAGGTCGGTCGCAACAACGTCACTCTGCGCGATCTTCCTTTTGTCGAACATCAGGAGGATCTTGGTCGCTTTCGCCTGCACTTCCTGGTTTGCCTTCGCCTGATCGGCGTTTCGTCCGACCACATCGAAGCGCAATGTCACAAGGTCAGGCGGCTTCTCCATTTCAGCCTGCCCTTCCACATAAATGTAAGGCTGGTTAGGCAATCCACCTTGTGCAAACGCGACGATCGGCAGAGCGAGAACTGCAATCAACAAACGCTTCATCGCAGACAGCGTGGCCGAGCGGCCCCACGGAGGCAAGGTTTAGACAAAGCCCCGGGACCTGATTTAAGTTGCGACATTATGATCACCTCAGTCCACACCTTGATTTACTCCGACGACGCTCAGGCAACGCGGGCGTTTCTGCGCGACGTGCTCAGCTGGAAGTATGTGGCCGAAGATTGGGATAACGACTGGCTCATCTTCAAATCGGGACTGAGCGAGATGGGTGTGCACCCGACGCACAGCGTGTGGGAAGGCAAGACCTACGATCATCCGCGGCATCACTCCATCGCGATTATGTGCGATGACATCGAGGCGACGGTGGAGGAGTTGCGGGCGAAAGGCGCGCAGTTCCGCGGCCCGATCGAGGAAGAGGTGTACGGTCGCGTGATCATGATGATCGTACCCGGCGCGGACGACATGCAGCTTTACCAGCCAACGCACAAGCTGGCGTATAATCTGTAGGACGGACACTGCCATGGCTGGCATCCGCTAGCTGCTTTCCCGCAAGAACACGACAGGCGGCGCACGATCGCCAAGCGCCTAACCAATCCTGGCGGTGCCTGGCGCAAGCGCCTCCACATTTTCAAACAAGCTTCCCGGCGCCGGCTCTGCGCCGGAATTGTTTGCGGATCTAGCACCGCAGATTCAACCCCGAGATTTTTTGAGTGCAATTGCTGGCCGAGGCCGTTTTGTTCTGGCCATGAAAGCGCCTGAGCTTTCGTCCGGGATCTCAAAAGCATTTGCGCACGCGGCGATCATTGTTGCGGCCGTCCTGATTGTCTACATTCCGGTGTGGCAGGCCGGATTTATCTGGGATGATGACCAGTATGTAACAAGAAATCTCACGCTCCGCGACGGTGCGGGCTTGAAACGGATCTGGTTCGATATCGGAGCAACGCCGCAATACTATCCTCTGGTATTCACGACGTTCTGGGTCGAGCGCCAGATGTGGGGTGTGACTCATCCTGCCGGCTATCACATCACGAATGTGCTGTTGCACGCTGCCAACGCCGTGCTGGTGTGGATCGCACTGAGCCGCTTAAAGGTTCCCGGCGCCTGGTTAGGCGCAATGCTCTTCGCGATTTGCCCCGTGCACGTGGAATCGGTCGCGTGGGTTACTGAACGAAAGAATGTCCTTTCAGGTTTGTTCTATCTTGCCGCCCTCCTGGCTTACTTTCGTTTTTCGGGAATCGGTCAACGGAACGATCTCCCACCGCATCGCTGGCGATTTTATTTCCTGAATCTGGTTTTCTTTGCCGCCGCGCTTCTGAGCAAGACGGTGACCTGTACCTTGCCAGCCGCGCTCGGATTAATTCTGTGGTGGAAGAAGCCGCCGCTCCAGTGGCAAAAATTTGTTCCGCTGATTCCAATGGCCCTTCTCGCAATGCCGGCTGCGATGCTCACTGCGCGAATAGAGCAGCATCATGTCGGGGCACGGGGACCGGAATGGGATTTCTCGTTCCTTGAAAGAGCGCTCATCGCCGGGCGGGCAGTGTGGTTTTACGTCTGTTCCATTTTCGCGCCGATCAACCTGATGTTCATCTATCCCCGATGGAAGATCGACACGGGGCAATGGTGGCAATTTCTCTTCCCAGCCGGGGTATTGATCGCTCTCGGTTTATTGTGGTCTTGGCGGAAGCGATTGGGAAAAGGGCCACTCGTCGCATGTCTCTTTTTCGTCGGCACGCTCACGCCGGCTCTGGGATTTGTGAATGTCTATCCGATGCGGTTTTCGTTTGTCGCGGATCACTTTCAATATCTGGCCAGCATCGGCGTGATTGCTCTCATTGCCGCGGCTGCAACCCGAGTATGCGCAGGATGGTCGAGATCTGCACGCGGGATGCTACTGGCGATCACGCTGATTGGGTTAATGACAATCACATGGGCAGCAGAGGGAAAGTACCAAAGCAGCCAGACCCTATGGAACGACACGATTCGCCGAAATCCGGAAGCCTGGATCGCGCACAATAATCTTTCCGAACCTCTCCTGGCTGAGCGCGATTTTGTCGGAGCCGCGCAGCATGCTTCCATCGCGCTCGATCTGCGGCCGAACTATGCCCCGGCGTACAACAATCTGGGACTGGCATTGCAGGAAATGGGGCGGACGGAGGAAGCCGTGCAACAGTTTCGCAAAGCGATTGAGCTCGAGCCAACTTTGCCGCAGCCCAGATTGAATCTGGCCGAGATATTGATAAATCGAAGCGATCTTGACGGTGCCGAGAGCGAATACGTCCAGGCGATCAAGTCCGCGCCCGAGCTCGCCGATGCACACTACAATTACGCCGTGCTTCTGGCCATGCGTCACCGGACAACCGAGGCAGTGCGCGAATGCCAAACCGCGTGCAGACTTGATCCGGACGATCCGCAATCACAACTGCTCTTGCGTACTCTGACCAAAGGCCAGGAGATAAATACGCCGCCACAATTCTAAGCGGACCACGCTAAGGCGATCACACAAACTTGTCCGAGCCGGCCCAGCGGCGCAGCCGGAAAACGTGTGCAGGCAGCGTTTGCGGATCCAGCTCGACGTAATTCCGTCTTCCCCGCCAGGTATAGCGAGCGTCGTTCAGCAGATCGTCCATCTGATAAGGTTCGTCCGCCGGGATACCGAAGTCCGCGATGGGAACGTCGACGAAACAGCTTTGCACACGGCGCGGATCCAAATTCAGGGCGATGAAAATGATATTGTCGCGGGCCAGCGTCGCCTTTCCGTAGAAGAGAATCTCCGCGTTCTCCGCGGGATAGAATCGCAAATTGTCATAGAAATGGAGGGCGCGGTTTTCGCGACGGATGCGATTCAGGCGCGTGATCAACTCCTTGATGTTTCCGGGCGCATCCCAGTCGCGTTCCTTCCACTGATACTTTTCCGAGTCGAGATACTCTTCGCGTCCGGGCAGGGCGGCATTTTCGCAGAGCTCAAATCCGCTGTAGATGCCGTAGAGGCTCGAGAGCGTGGCCGCGAGAATCGCTCGAATGACGAAAGCCGGGCGACCTCCCTCCTGCAATGCGGCCGGCAAAATGTCCGGCGTGTTCGGCCAAAGATTTCCGCGGAAATATTCTCGCATTTCGGTTTGCGTGAGCTCGGTGAAGTACTCCACCAGCTCCTGCTTTGTGTTGCGCCAGGTGAAGTAGGTATAGCTCTGCGTGAAGCCGGCTTTGGCCAGGATCTTCATCATTTTCGGCCTCGTAAAGGCTTCGGACAAAAAGATGACATCGGGAAATCTGGCCCGCACGGTCGAGATCAAGTACTTCCAGAACGGGACCGGCTTGGTGTGCGGATTATCGACCCGGAAAATGCGAACGCCGCGTTCCGCCCAGAAAAGAATGATGCTCGTCATCTCGTCCCAAAGCTCGCGCCAGTTCGCACAGCGAAAGTTCAGCGGATAAATGTCTTCGTATTTCTTCGGCGGATTCTCGGCGAACTTGATCGTCCCGTCCGGGCGTTTGTAAAACCACTCCGGGTGTTCGCGAACGTAGGGATGATCGGGCGAACAATTGATCGCGAAATCGAGCGCGATCTCCAGGCCGCGTTTCCGGGTTTCCCATTCCAGCCAGATAAAATCCTCCATCGTTCCGAGCGATGAATCGATCGCCTTGTGGCCCCCTTGTTCGCTTCCGATGGCGTATGGAACCCCGGGCTCGCCGGCCAAACTGGTCACAGAATTGTTTCTGCCCTTTCGGTTGGTATGCCCGATCGGATGGATGGGCGGGAAATAAATCACGTCGAATCCCATCGCGCGCGCATCGTCGATGCGGCCCAGACACTCCCGGAAGGTTGAACCGCGGTCACCCCGGCCCTCCGCCGAACGCGGGAAAAATTCATACCACGCAGACGTGCGCGCCTTCACGCGATCGACGATCGCATGCGGCGCCGGAGCATACTGCGTCGCGCCGGAGCGATCGGGATAAGTAGCCATAAGCACTTCCAATTCGTGGGAGTGGGCGATGCGATTGACTTCTGCGGGATCACTGTCGCGGACGCTCTCGAAAAGTTCGCGCAGCCGTTTTGCGTCGGCAGCGTCGGTGGCACGTTGTACAGCCGCGGCGATCAGGCCGGCGCCTTCGAGTGTTTCGCTTTCCAAGTCCGCAATGCCGGCCTCAAGCTTGGTCGCGAATTCGTGCTGCCATCCGCGGAAGGTGTCCGACCATGCTTCCACTGTGTATTCATAGGTCGCGTTTTCGTAGAACGAACAGGTCCCGCGCCAGCGATCGTTATCCACATGCGTCATGGCGGTCTCGTGCCAGTGCATTTCTCCGAGCCGCCGCCATTTCAAAACCGCCGCAACCACGTCGTGCCCGTCCTTGAAAACGTCCGCTTCGACGATCAGATCTTCGCCGACGACGCGCTTAATCGGAAACCGCCCACCGTCGATCAGGGGCTCGAGATTTTCGATAACAGCTGTGGGAAAACCTCCAGGCATTGGCAAGAATCAACTGAATTCGCCAGGATGCGAAAGGCAAAATCCGCCGTGAGGGACGATTAACGCCGCGAGATTACAAAGCAAAATAGAACGCGCACTCGTAAAGACCCGAGTTGCGAGATTCCTCGCGCCGAACGCGTGTGCCGAGGAGCGATTCGAAGAGATCTCCCTCCAATCGACCGATGATCGGATACCGTTCGAGCAAATTCATCAGGGGCGAATGGCATTCGAGAATTTGCGGGCCGCCTTCGCTTTCGTCGGTGATGAATTGCGACATGAAACCTTCGCCTTCGCGAACGCGCGCCAGCGCCCTCGCCCGATCGGCAACGGTGTCGCCCCTCATCTTCGTCTTGAGCGCGGCAGCCTTGCGTTCAAAAACATTGAAGAGAAGCTTTTCGGGAGCATTCGGACCATAGATGTCCTTGATCGATTGAAGCAACTCGAGAGTAAATTGATTACTTTCCTGGGGAAAAAGATCATGGGTGCGACGCGTTAGCCGATAGACCATTTCAGGCCGTCCCATTTTTTGCGGGCGGCGCCAGGTATCGAGATAACCGTCACGTTCAAGGGTAAGGCAATGCTGCTTGATGCCCATGTAGCTCATCTTCATTTTCTCGACGAGCTGGTTGACGGACAGACCTTTCGTCCGTTTGAGCGTGTTTAGAATTTCCAGCCGCTGCGTGCGGCCAATTTCGGAGAGCAGTTTTTGGTTCAATCGAATCCTCGTTGAGCCGACTTTAGGCAACTTCCAGAGGGAGATTCAACACAAAACGGCATAAGACTAACCGGAAAGCAAAATTGCGGTCTCGCCTGGCTCCAATTATTCAGACAAACGGCAAGGCGACAACCTCGACGATGCCAGGCTCCCGGTTAGGCGTACCGTCCGGAGGCATCGCTGCATATTTACTACCAACCGCATCAAAGCCGCGTTTTACAAATCCCAACGCGACATGCCCGTTCAACCTGGCGCTCCAAACCGCACTGGTAATCCAGCCCAGCTCTCTTCCTCCGCCTGGCGCGGCCAATCTGGCGTTCAAGACGATCGGTTCGCCGGTAACCGAAAGCAGACCGCACAAACGCTTGTTCGTCTGACCCGACATTTTTATCCGCGAAATCACTTCCTGTCCGATGTAGCAACCTTTTTCATAATCGACGCAGCGTTCTTCGAGATTGGCTTCGATCGGGATGATTTCCTCGGTCAATTCCCGACCCCAGCGTGGAATCCCAGATTCGATTCTCAGGACCTCAGCCTGCTCTTCTGTATACAATGAAAACCGCGTCGATAATTCCTGGCTGATGCTTGGGCGATCCTCGTCGGGGACCCAGACATCCCATCCTGCAGTTGCAAACCTGCGCGCTTGCAGAACCCTTGACTTGTTAGGAATAATCGGAGGACTCGGACAAAGGATATGGAAGATCGCGAATTTCCCAGTCACATCAACGATCTCGACGTCATCAGCAATCACGTAACGTTCGAGGCGAGCGGGCAAAATTTCGCGAAGAGCGGGATCCGCATCGAGGAAGAAAGCTTCGGGCGCGGAAGAAAGAAACAGATGCGCACTGGTCTTGCCTTTCGCGCTCAGGACGCAAGCCTCGAGAGTGCGCGTTTCATTCGCTTTCCTCGCGTCGTTTGTGATTTGACCGTTGAGAAATCGTAAACGATCGGCCCCCATCACGCGAAATTTGGCTCGCGCTGAGAGATCGAAAAGCGCGCTGTCGTTCGGATGCAAATCATCCTTCATTTCCCGGCCGTCGCTTCCGCGACACTCAAGCGCCGCCGTTGCGCCCGATCAGACGACTCCACATGCTGCGGCGTTCTGCGGGTTGCTCTTCCCTGGCGGGAGATTCCGCGGGGGATGGATCGACAGAGCCAGCTTCCTGTGTCGAATCCTCCATTTGCGGTTCTTCAGCAGCTGCTGCCGTTTGCGATTCCGGCGGCATTTCCTCCACCGGCGACTGCGATTCGTCGGCAGCTACTGCGGGGACATCACTCCCCTGCCCACCTGAGTCCTGTTCGTTGCTTCCATATACCGGTTGCTCACCGGTCGCTGCCGCCGCGAGCTCCATCTCCGCCGACGGAAGTTCATCGCCCTGCACGAAATCAGGCATCAGATCCGTCTGGACAGCGGTTTCCCATTGCGGGTCTGCCGGGACCCCCTCTGGAAGGTAACGATGGGAAATCGAGGAATAATCATCATTGGCACGACCCTTTTTCATCTCATCGAGAAGGGCATCTCGCGCCGCTTCATTCATCGTCAGATAGAGATCGAGAGCGTGTGCGATTTTTCCGGCCAACTGCGTGTCTTTCAACATGTGTTTGACGGAAAAGTGCGGCTCGAAATCTCCCTCGATTATCTTCGGAAGCTTCATCGCCAGCGTCGCCGATTGCGCGGCATTGTTCCGAAAAGCAGCGAGAAGTTTCTCCGGCGCGATCCCCGATTTTGTCACCAATGCGAGCGCCTCCGCTCCCGCTTGGACCGTGGCCGCAGTGACAATATTTGTTGCAATCTTGACCGTGGTCGCCTGTCCGATTTCACCGATCTCGACAATCGCCTTGCTGCTTGCCTCGAGGAATTTCCGGACTTGTTCAAGCGCTCCATCATCGCCCGCCACGTAGTAAACAAGTTCTCCTTTTTCCGCCGCCACTTTGCTGCCCGTGAAAGGCGCGTCCAGAAGCCGCGCGCCCCGACGTTGCACATGCGCTGCCGCCATCCGCATAGTTTCAGGCGCTACCGTGCAGTGAGCCGCGATGACGTGATGTGTAGTCAACTTTGGTCCAATCTGCCGGACCACATCCAGTAGAGCTTCATCATCGGCGACAAAAATCTGCACGAAATCGCACAGCTCCGCGACGGCGGCCGGCGAGCCGAGAAAGTTCGGCACTGGCCGCGGGGTTCGATTCCAGACGTATACATGAAACCCGTGCCTGCGCACGCACTCAGCTACGCGCTGGCCGATAATACCCAGGCCGATGAGGCCGACATTCTTGCTGCTACGCCGGGAAATCATAAGTCAATCGAGGGGTTGCATTCTGAGATTGCCAAAGACGCAAGCTGAATCAAACAGGCGGAGAAGCAACGTCGAACTAGCGCGCCCCGCCGAAATACTTTGCATCACGCGTTGGTCTGGCCCCCAATTCGCCAGCGAGAAGGCGGCGTTGATCGTTTCGCAGGATGCCGGTGATTTCAGCACGCGCCTCCTCGAATGGGATCAGGCGAGCCGGTTCAATGGCAGTCAACTGAATGATATGGAAACCGAGATGCGAGCGAACCGGCTTACTCAACTCACCGAGCCGCAAGGTCGCCGCCGCGGCAAAGAATTCCGGAAACATCCGTGACGAGGCGAAGAATCCGAGATCGCCGCCACGCCCTTTGGTCGCTTCATCTTCAGATGCCTCCGCGACAAGCGCGGAAAAGTCTTCGCCCTGCTCGATTCGTTGGGCAAGAGATTCAATCAGGACCCGCTTTGATTCGACCACCTCCTCGGGCGTTTCCGGCGGCGCCGCGAGGAAAAGATGACTGGCCCGAAAACGCTGGGGCGACGCGAATGCATCGCGATGGGTGTGATAAAACTCACGGCATTCTTCTTCGCTAGCTGCGATCTGACTGGCGATTTGTTTCTCGATCCATTGTCTCGCTTTCAAATTATCGGCAACGGTTGTCGACAACGATTCCCTGGAAAAGCCACATGTTCGCATCCGCTCGGTGAATGCCCGCTCGTTCTCGAACTGCGAACGCAGAAGGTCGCACTCCTTCGAAACGCTGGATGCAGCGACGCTCTCGTTTCGCGAAGAAGCACGAATCGCAGCATTAACCGCCAGGCGATCGGACGCGTTTCTGATTTCCTCCCTTGCCAGCGGTTGATCCTGGCTCAATCCGGAGGCATAACAATCCGCCATCATTTCGCGACGCAGATCAATTTCGTAAACACCGTTCCCGTCAACGAGTGCGACCAAATGTCCGCGTCCAAAGGTTCGGCCGATCAAATCGCGACAGACGGAAGATCGAAAAATCAGTTCGCTCGCGACCAGGCCCGCGAGGCAGGCGAGAAGGGCAAACGCCAGCGCTCTCAATGTCAGTGTCACTTGAATGCGAATTCAGAAAGATAATAGACCGTTACGGAACCGACGATCTGCAAACTTTCCGGGCTGATTTTGTCCATCGTATCTCCGGCAGTGTGCCAGGGAGGATATTCGAAATCAATCAAATCGATGGTCGGGATTCCCGCCGCGTTCAAAGGCGTGTGATCGTCGGTAACGTCGGAAACGAAGTAGGTAAAATGTTCGCGCAGCTTCAGCGCGTCGGCGGAAGCAAAGATATCGCGCGCCAGCTGCTCGGGCGAATCAGGCGAGAGCGTGATCCGGAGCGATCGGTCACCCATCATGTCCCACAGAATGCCGCCGCGAAACTGCTCCTTCGACGGAAGATGCGCCGCAAAATACCGGCTTCCGTAAAGCCCATCCGTGGCGGTAAAATTTTCATAGGCCTCTTCTCCATCAAAAAAGACGAGCTGAATTTTTGCCGCAATTCCGGGCTGCAGCGCGAGCACTCGTGCGAGCTCGATCAAGGCGCCCGTGCTCGATCCACCGTCGTTTGCTCCGACGAACCGGATCGCATCGAACGTTTTCGTATCGTAATGCGAACAGACCAGGAACGACGCGCTTCTTGCTCCGCCGAAATTCGCGATCAGATTCACAAACCTGATCTTGCCGCGCGGCGTGTCGTCGGTGAATTCCTGCCGCATAACGGTCCACCCGAAGTGCTCCAGCTGTTTGACAATGTACCTCGCGCGATTTCTCGATCGCTTCCGACGCAGGCGGGCGCGGACCGAAATCTACCAATCGCTGAACGTGTTCGAACGCTTTTTGGCCGGAGAATTCTTTCCACAATTTGGCGGTCGAAGAAGTTTCGGCCCGCTGATCCTTGCAGGCGCCCAGACTTGCGAGCAGCGTCATAAGAAAGAGGACGAAACGTTGTGCGGTCATGAAACTACGTCGCATCCGGCGAAGCCGTTTGCCCGCTCAAGTCTCGCTCGCCGGCAACCCCAGCGCCGAGAGGATCCGCTGCAAATCGTCGTCGCCGTAATATTCGATCTCGATCCGGCCGCGATCAACGCCGTGATGAATCGTCACCTGGGTGCTGAGATATTCGCGCAATCGATTTTCCAAATCGGCGATTGTGGCCGAACTGACCGTGACCGCAGCGACCCGCCGTTTTCGACGCGCGCGCAGGTTGCCTAGTTGCCTCGCGACCAGCCGTTCCGTCGCTCGCACCGTTGCACTGCGGCGGAGGATGGTTTCGGCCACGAATAGTTGTTCTTCGGGCGCCTTCAGAGCCAGCAACACCTTCGCATGGCCGACCGAAATCAGATTCTGCATCAACCACGCTTGCACTTGGTGATGCAAATCGAGCAAGCGCATTGAATTGGCGACGGCGGCGCGACTCCGACCCACCTTTAGCGCAATATCTTCCTGACGCATCCCGAATTCTCCAGCCAACCGCGCGTAAGCTTGCGCTTCCTCAATCGGATTGAGATCGGCCCGCTGCAAATTCTCAATCAACGAAAGCTCGATCACTTCGAGATCGGTCGCGTGCCGGACGATCACCGGCACCTGCGTCAGGCCGGCTTCCTGCGCCGCGCGCCACCGTCGCTCGCCCGCAATCAGCTCGTAACGTCCGTCGACCTGGCGAACGATCAACGGCTGAATGATCCCGTGCTGCCGGATGGAATCGACCAGCTCTTGCAGCGCACCATGCTCAAATTCCTTGCGCGGTTGCAGCGGGCTCGGAACGACGTCGGTCAGACTACTCTGGTGCACCTTCTCCCCGGGCTGCAGATCAAGCCGGGCGGGCGCAGGCCGCGCGCTGATGAGTGCGCCAAGGCCTTTACCGAGTGCAGATTTTGCCATTGTTTGGAGGCTACGGGAAGCAGTCGCTCCACGCAACATTCCCGAAAATCGGTTCCGGTGTTCTTGCTTTGAAATGGCCGCCAGCTAGCGTCCGCCATGCCGCCGGAATCGAACGTGTTCACGCTCGGGCATTCGCCCGATCCGGACGATGCGTTCATGTTTTATGCGATGGCGGAAAACAAAATCGATCTGCGCGGCTATCGATTCGAACATCGGCTGGAAGATATTCAAACGTTGAATGAGCGAGCGCTCCGCGGAGAATTGCACATCTCCGCGATTTCGATCCATGCCTACGCCTCCGTGAGCGATCGCTACGCGCTGCTGCCGTGCGGGGCGAGCATGGGGGATGGATACGGGCCGATGGTCGTCGCGCTCGATACAAGCGGGCTGGCGGCGAATGCGTCGGACGACGAAGTTCGCGGATGGCTGCGCGGTCGCACGATTGCGATTCCGGGCCGGATGACGAGCGCGTATCTCGCGCTGCAGCTTTTTCTCGGCTCCTTCGAGCACATCGTGGTTCCGTTCGACCAAATCTTCGAGACAGTGAAGCGCGGCGAAGCGAGCGCCGGTTTGATTATTCACGAAGGGCAGCTCACATACGAACGGAGCGGCTTTCGTAAGGTGATCGATCTGGGTGAATGGTGGAAGCGGGAGACCGGTCTGCCGCTTCCGCTGGGTGGAAATGTTCTGCGCAAGGATATCGTCGGGTCCGTGCGGCGCGATCTCCTTGCGATCATGCGCGAGAGCATCGACTACGGCCTGGCCCATCGCGAGGCCGCGGTGCGCCATTCGATGCCTTACGCGCGCGACATGGATGCAACACTGGCGAGTAAATTCATCGGGATGTACGTGAACGATTATACTCGTGATTACGGCCCAAGCGGACGAGCCGCGATCCGCGCTTTTCTCGACGCCGCGCATAGGGGCGGCTTCATTTCTCAACTGCCCGTGGTCGAGTTCGTGGAGTGAACGGGCGCAATTTTTCCCTTATCGCTCGGTGAATTTTTCGCGCATCTGTCTGCTTCTCGCCGCGGGCGCGATGGCGGGTTTGATGAACGCGATTGCCGGCGGCGGAACGATCGTTACCTTTCCGGCGCTGATTCTTGCTGGTGTTTCCTCGATCACAGCCAACGCCACGAGTACGATCGCCCTTCTGCCCGGATCGCTCGCCGGAGTGGCAGGCTATCGCAGCAGTCTTCCGGCCGTCTGGAAATGGATCAGGATTTTCACTCCGGTCAGTCTCGTGGGCGGCCTGCTTGGCGGCGTCCTCCTGACCCGGACGCCGGAATCGACCTTTGACCGGCTGGTGCCATTCCTGATTCTGTTCGCCACCATTCTTTTCTCCGCGCAGGCATTCTTCGTCCGCATCTTTCGCCTGGAGGCGAGACAGGTCTTGCAGGCGATCTCGCCGCAGTGGCTCATCGGCGCGATGTTGTTCCAGTTCGCGGTCTCAGTCTACGGCGGCTATTTCGGAGCCGGCATCGGCATCCTCATGCTCGCGTCGCTTGGCATCCTTGGCTTTGAAAACATTCACGAAATGAATGCAGTCAAAGGCATGCTCGCTATCGCCATTAACGTGATCGCAGCCGCTTACTTTGTTTTTAGCGGACTGGTGGATTGGCCCGCAGCGATCGTGGTGGCCGCGGGCGGGATCATTGGCGGCTACTCCGGCGCGCACTTCGCGCAGAAGGTCAAACAGGAGACCGTGCGCCATTGGATCACAACGGTCGGTTTGCTCATCACGGCCGTGATGTTCTACAAGCAGCTCCGGACCGGTTGAATCCGGGCGGCAAGAGTTACTTTTTCGGTTCCTGAGTCGGCTTCGCTTTCTCGTGGATCGCGTACGCCTTCAGTTTCTCGAATTCCTTCTTAAAGCCAGTCGAGAAATCGTGGATGCCGTATTCGAAGACGACGAGGAAGCAAAACGTGAAGAACAAGAAAAGAACGAGCCAAAACAACCCGCGGATCAGAGACATGCGGAGAACTCTATCCTACTGATATCGTTGGGTCAACGCCTGCCATTGGACCGGCAAAGTTCGGTTGCTCGGCCGGATGAAGATGTCATGCTCTTGCGCCGTGCGTATCCCGCTTCTGGATCTGAGCGACCAATATCGATTGCTGGCAGCGCCGATCCGACAAGCGATCGACGAGGTGCTCGAAAGTCAGCAATTCATCCTGGGCCCCAAGGTGAAGAAATTCGAGCGGGCGATCGCAGAATACTGCGGCTCGCCGCATGCGATCGGGGTCTCGTCCGGCACCGACGCGCTTCTCGCCATCCTTATGGCGCTCGATTTTGGACCGGGCGACGCGATCCTGACCACAGCCTTTACTTTCTTTGCGACCGGCGGCTGCATCGCGCGAGTCGGAGCAACGCCGATCTTCGTCGATATCGATCCGGCAACGTACAACATTTCGCCGACGGCCGTGGAGCGTTATCTCGCAGAGTCGTGCAATCGCGGAGAAGACGGATTCTTTCGCGAACCGCAGGGCAGGAAAGTACGAGCTATCGTCCCGGTCCATCTGTTTGGACTTTGCTGTGATATGAACGCAATCCATCGAATTTCGGAACAATTTCAACTGGAGGTGATAGAGGACGCGGCCCAGGCGATCGGCGCGGAATATCCATTCGGTGGAAAGAAAGCGAAAGCCGGCGCCATGGGCGATGTCGGGTGCTTCAGTTTTTATCCATCGAAAAACCTGGGCGCGGCAGGCGATGCCGGAATGATCGTTTGCCGTGATGCGAAATTGGCAGAGCGGATCAGGATCTGCCGTCAGCACGGGATGGAAGAACGTTACTTTCATCATTTCATCGGCGGCAATTTTCGGCTCGATGAAATCCAGGCAGCGATTCTGCAGGCGAAGCTGCCGTGGCTGGACCGCTGGTCGGCTGCTCGACGCGCCGTAGCCGATTTTTATCAGCAGGAATTTGCCCGCGCCGGTTTGACGGACCGAATTTCATTGCCAAGCGAACCTTATCGCGACCATGGCCTAACGAATCATCACATCTATCACCAATACGTCATCCGGACACCGGAACGGGATGCGTTACGGACGCATCTGACACGGAACGAGATCGGGAGCGCAATATACTATCCGCTCGGACTTCATCAGCAGGCTTGCTTCGCGTATCTCGGTTACAAGCCGGGAGACTTGCCCGAGACAGAGCGGGCTGCTGCCGAAACGCTGGCGCTGCCGATCTATCCCGAATTGACTCAAGGTGCGCAACGCGAGGTGGTCGGCGTGATTTCCGATTTCTTTGCGCGATAATTTGGCTTTTACTGCGGCAACCGAACCCAAAACACTTGCGAGCCAGAGCGGTCGCGCCTATATCAACGCTCGCGAAGGAGGGGTAGGTTCCGGAGTGGCCAAACGGAGCAGACTGTAAATCTGCTGGCTTTACGCCTTCGCTGGTTCGAATCCAGCCCTGCCCAGTTTTCTTTTCCTCCCTCATACCGGCCGCACAGGCTTGCGCTCCACGGATTTCCTTCCGCGGCTCTTGCGACTCCCCGCTCCTCCCTTCTCAGCCTGAACTTCTTCCCGCGCAAAGTTCGGTTGATAGCCGAAAACAAGAAAAGCGCCTGAGTTTTTGCTCAGGCGCTTCCTGGTTGAAATTAAAGATTAACTAGCTTTTATCGGCCGCCACGGGAGCCGCCGTCGCGACGTCCACCGCCGCCACCGCCATATCCTCCCCCGCCACCGCCGTATCCGCCGCCGCCACCACCACCGCCGCCGTAACCACGTCCGCCGCCACCACCGCCTGGTGGGCGAGCCTCACGTGGCCGCGCTTCGTTCACGGTTAACGGCCGACCTTCGACAGTCTTGCCATTCAAATCCGCGATCGCCTTTTGTGCGTCCGCCTCGGTCGCCATGGTCACAAACGCAAAACCGCGCGATTTGCCAGTGAATTTATCCTGCATCAACGCCACTTCCTGGACTGCGCCGGCTTGCGCAAAAAGATCCTGGAGATCCGGTTCGGTTGTGTTGAAGGAAAGATTGCCTACGTATAATTTAGTACCCATCTGAGTTTACTGTGGAAAACGCCGCTTGGTCACTGTTCCCGCTCATCGGATTTCAAATCGCCACTGATAAACTCAACTGACAATCCACCACTTCCCGAGCTTCCGTTTTCGTTTCGGCGTGATTCCTAAGGCGCAATGCTCGAAAAAGCAAATGGAATCGCCGGACAGGGGCGCCTGTTAGAAATGGCTGAATCCGATTCATTAACTCTGCCTCGCGACCGTGCTCGCGTGGCTGTTGTCGCAGCCGGAATCGTCAGTCCCCTCGGCTTCGGTTTGGACGAAACGCGGAGATCGCTGCGCATCGCTCGTGATTGCGTCACGCCGGTAACCCGATTCTCCGTCGAACAGACCCGATGTAAGACGGCCGGGCAGATTCCTGACGATCGCCTAACGGTCCGAAGGCGAAATCTGCGCCGACCCGAACGTCTGCACCGCGCGACACACATGATGATTTGGGCGTTGGAAGAAGCGCTGGCCCGCGATCGGACCTTTACTCCCGAGTTGACGGTTATCGGCACGACCAGCGGCGGAATGACGTTCGGAGAAGATTATTATCGCTCGCTCCACGGCCGTCGAAAGGATCAGCGTACCGCATCGTGGATCGCTAATTATCCGCCACAGAAACCGGTCATTGATGCGCAAAACGCTCTCGACCTTGCCTCCCCCTGCCAGGTAATTGCAAATGCGTGCGCCTCCGGCACGAATGCGATCGGTCACGCCTTCGAGTGCATTCGGGCCGGTCGATATCAACGGATCCTTGCCGGCGGTTATGACGCCATTTCGGAACTCGTTTTTGTGGGCTTCGATTCACTCCAGGCGGCAAGCCCGGAGAAATGCCGACCGTTCGACCGCGCGCGTTCCGGTCTCGTGCTGGGCGAGGGAGCAGCCATCGTGGCATTGGAAAATTACGAACGCGCGCGCGCGCGCGGCGCGAACATTCTTACCGAGATCATTGGCTACGGGATCTCGACCGACAATTACCACCTGACCCAACCAAACCCCTCCGGCATCGGCCCGCGGCAAGCGATGGAACGCGCACTCCGCAGCGCCCATCTGCCCCCTGAAGCAATAGACTATGTGAACGCCCATGGAACGGCGACGCCCTTTAACGACAGCTCGGAAGGAAAAGCGATTATGGAGCTGTTTAACCGCGTTCCCGTGAGTTCGACAAAGGGAATGATGGGGCACTCGTTAGGCGCGGCCGGAGCAATCGAGGCTGTCGTCAGCCTGATCGCGCTGCGCGATCAGTTTCTGCCCCCGAATATCAACTTCCGCGCAGCCGAACCGGATCTCGCGCTCAACATCGTTGCGAACGAAGCACGACCATTCAAGTTGCGGACGGTGCTCTCCAATTCCTTCGGATTCGGCGGGACCAATGCTTCCGTGATTTTCCAGAAAGCAGCGGCATGAGTCTGGCCATTGCCGGCATGGGATGGGTGACTCCGTTAGGCGCAAATGTTTCGGAAGTTTGGAACCGACTCCTCAACCGAGAAGAGGCCGCGCCAGAAACACTTTCGAGTCCCCTCAATCCTCGCTCGTATCCAGCCTTCCGAGTGCCTGAGGCCGCGATTGCCCAAACGTCGAAGCATCCCCGGCTCCGTCGGGCAAGCGCGATTTCAAGATTTGCCGCTGTTGCCGGGCTAACCGCCCTCGAAGACGCAGAAGTCGACACCATCGAAATTGCGGATCGTGTTGCCCTCGTCTTCGCGATTTCAAATGGCGGCGTCATTTACACCAGGCGCTTCTTTCACGACCTTGTCGAAAGTGGCGCGCGATCCGCCAGTCCCTTGCTCTTTCCGGAAACGGTCTTTAACGCCCCAGCCAGTCACCTCGCTGCCATCCTCGGTATTACCGGCGCGAGTTATACTCTGGTCGGCGACGGCGCGGTCGGAATTCTCGCGCTGAAGATGGCCGAGAATCTCATGGAAAATGAAGCGCTCGACTATTGCCTGGTGGTAGGCGCAGAGGAGATCGACTGGTTGCTTTGCGATGCGTATGCCAAATGGCGCTTCTTGCGTCGTCATGCGCCTATTAAACCGTTCCGACGACCACCACGCGGGACGATCCTAAGCGAGGGTGCAGGAGCGGTGTTGTTAGGCCGCAGAGGAAAGATCGCAATTGCCAAGATTTGTGCGGGTGGCGACTATCCGAACCAAAAGAATGCTCCTGTCTGGCTCAGGAGGGTTCTTCGCGAACTAGAGCCAGGGGAATCTTCGTTCCTCGTGGCGAGCGCGAATGGAACGTTCGTTGACTTGGCGGAGTTGGACGCAGCGGCCGGCGAATTGCCCTACGCGCCGATCTACGCGATGAAAGCGGGACTGGGGGAAAGCGTGGGTGCCAGTGCTCTCTGGCAGGTTATCGCCGGCGCCCAGGCGTTGCTAACCGGCAAAATTCCGCCTTCGCTGCATATATCGATGGACCAAGTGGTTCCGGTCGCCCCAGGCGAAATCGGAAACGTTCGCTCTGCCATTATCTCAACGTGCGGATTAAGCCAGCAGGTCGCCGGGCTACGATTGCATCTCGACCGGTAGTCGCGGTCGGAAGAGAGATTTCACCCTTTGACCCAATAGCGCCCGAGGCTTTTGACTTTGCAACAGGCCCTTGTCTCGGTACCCTTCGGCGTGCCGATGCTCAGGACGCTCCCGCTGACTCTGCTCTTGCTCTTCGCGGTCGGTTGGGCGAAGGCCGAAATCGCGACGCCACATGATCTTCCGGTGGAGATCACCGCCAGCGGTGAAACCAGATACGAGAATGGCATTGCTATCGCGAACGACAACGTCGCAGTTCACTTCGGCGACACCGATATCTACGGAGATCATGCCAGATTTAACTCCGCCACCCGCGATGTCTTCATGGAAGGTCATGTTCGGATTTATCGCGGCCTGAGCCTCTATACCAGCGAGAGCGCGACCTATAATCTCGACACGAAGCAAATTCATGCCGTTGACATGCGGGCGAACAACACGCCCTTCTTTTTCAGTGGAGCGGATGTCGTCGCGCCGGCCAGCGGTGAATTTGTGATAAAGAACGCAACGCTTACGACGCACGATTCGCCCAACCCAGGTTTCCACATCCGGGCGCACACGGTCCGCATCTATGAGAACGATCGCATCATATTCCAAAATGCGACGTTCTACGTGGGAAAGATTCCGATCTTTTGGTGGCCGTATCTCTACCAGTCGCTCGATGACTCCTTCAGTTTCGAAGTTTCCCCGGCCTTTCTTACCGACTGGGGTCCATCAATTCTTAGTGACGTGAACTTCCCTATCACTGAAAAAATTGAAGGACGCGTCCGGCTTGACCTGCGAGCGCGACGCGGCGTCGCAATCGGATTCGAGTCCGATATGACCTATGGCAAGGACAATGCAAGCTACGCGAAGCTTCAGACTTATTTTCTGGACGATCAAAACCCGAATCTGAATCCGACGAACGTGCCGCGCGAGGAAATCGGGCCCGCGCGTTACCGCGTTTCCCTGCAAGATCGCACCTACTTCACCAAGGATCTCTATGCGACGGTCGATATCACCAAACTGAGCGACCAATATGTCCTGCAGGATTTTTATCCGACCACTTTTCGAGTTGACCCGCAACCCGACAACGTAATCGCCGTGACCAAATCAAATCCCGTCTACACGCTCACGGCCATCATGCGGTTTCAAGCCAACAGTTTCTTTGAAACAACGGAGCGCCTTCCGGAAGTGGTGCTCGACGTCGAGCGGCATGCACTTTTCGACGGCCCAATCTACTACGAGGGCGAAACGGGGATCGGAGAGTTGCATCTCAATTTCGCGCAAGGTTCCAATTTTCAGGACTACGGCACGCTCCGCGTGGATTCATTCCACCAATTCCTCTATCCCAACACTTACTTCGGGTGGCTCTCCGTCGTTCCACGGGTCGGTATCCGTGGAACCTACTATGGTGAAACATGGAACCTGGGAAACACGATTTTTCCTCCGAGCACCAATCCGCTCGTTCCGAATTTCACTTTGCCCCCTCCTACCCTGGCCATGCCGCTGCAACAAGGCGGCGATACGTTTCGTGTCGTTTTTAATGCCGGCGCAGAAGCTTCCTTCAAGATCTCGCGGGCATGGGAAGTCCAAAGCCGCTCGCTCGGCCTGGATGGACTGCGTCACGTCATTCAACCGTTTACGAATTTTTCCTACGCTTGGGATAACACCGATCCCAGAGAGATTCTTCAGTTTGATCGTTTTCTCCCTTCGACTCAACTTCCCCCGATCGACTTCCCACAATTTACCCCGATTGATTCCATCGATAGTTGGACGATTTGGCGTGTGGGCGTACGGAACAAACTACTGACCCGCCGGGACGATCTCACCATCAGCTGGCTGGAGTTGGAATCGTTTATCGACGTAAACTTCGACAATCCCATCGACCAAACGAATTACTCCAATTTTTACAATCGCCTTCGCTTCAATCCGCTCCCATGGGCGGGGATTGCCGTGGATTCGCAGACGCCGACATTCGACAGGGGCTTCACCCAGGTGAACGTCCTGTTGAGCGTCCAGCCCACCGCCAATTTGCAGGTCGTCGTCGGGCACCGCTATTTGCAGAACAATCCGTTTTTTGCGAACAGCAGCTTGTACACATTTGATGGCTTTTACCGGATCAATGACAACTGGAGCTTCGGAATGCAGGAGCAATACGAAGCCGACACCGGCCTTCTCGAGCAGCAGCGTTATGCCCTTTATCGCGACCTGACCAGTTGGGTCGCATCGATCGGCGCGGTGGTACGCGACAACGGAGGAGGCGTGAAGGACTACGGCTTCCTTCTCACCTTTACGCTAAAAGCATTTCCAAAGTTCGGCCTCGATTTTAATGTCGATCCGAGTGGCGCAAACGACCAAATTGCTCCATAGCTCCGCTATCCGAATGCGATTGCAATTCTCGCGATTTGCCTCTTCCTTCTTCCCCCGCGGTTAATCCGCCGGGTCAATTTTTTCTCCTCATGGATCTTTCTATTATCGGCTCAGGCTATGTCGGACTCGTGACCGGGGCGTGCTTTGCCGATGTCGGGCATAACGTCATCTGCATCGACAACGACCCGCGGAAAGTGGAATCGCTGCAAGCTGGCCGCATTCCAATTTACGAGCCGGGGCTTGAAGAAGTCGTTCACCGCAATGTCGCGGCGCGGCGTCTTCGTTTCACTGGCAGCATCGAGGATGGAGTCGATAATTCGCTGGTCGTTTTCATCGCTGTGCCCACGCCGCAACAGCCGGACGGCAGCGTCGACCTGAGTTTCATCGAGAAAGTCGCGCGCGAGATTGCCGGAGTCCTGAAAGAGTATCGCGTGATTGTAGACAAGAGCACCGTCCCAGTAAAAACCGGCGAGAAAGTGGCGGAATCAATTAAGCGCTACAATCGCCACGGCGCAAAGTTTGACGTCGTGAGCAATCCCGAGTTCCTGCGTGAAGGCTGTGCCGTGTCCGACCTGATGCAACCGGATCGGATCGTGATCGGAGCGCAAAGTGAATCCGCCATCGACCTGATGAAGAAGGTTTACGAGCCATTCATGGCACCGATCCTCGTTACCGATGTCAACAGTGCCGAACTGATCAAGCATGCGGCCAATTCATTTCTTGCCCTTAAGATTTCGTACATCAACGCCGTCTCGGCGATCTGCCAGGCGAGCGGCGCCGACGTAGAAAAGGTTGCCGACGGAATCGGAATGGATCGAAGAATCGGCCGGAACTTTCTCAATGCCGGCATCGGTTACGGCGGATCGTGTTTCCCAAAAGACATTGCCGCATTCATCACCATCAGCGAGCAGCTTGGTGTGCCTTTCGATTTGCTCAAGGAAGTGCAGCGCATCAATGCAACCCAAAAAGATCGTTTTCTCAAGAATGTGCGCGAAACACTTTGGGTCTTGAAGGACAAGAAAATCGCGGTCTGGGGTTTAACCTTCAAGCCGGACACTGACGACATCCGTTCATCGGTTGCCATCGACCTCGTCGCGGAGATGCTGCGCGAAGGCGCCCACGTCACCGTTTACGATCCCAAAGGAATGGACAAGGCGCGCGAGGTGAAGGAAATCGCGCAGGCAAAGTTCACCACCTCCGCGCTCGCCGCGGTGGAGGGCGCCGAAACATTGATCGTGGCAACGGAATGGTCTGAATTTGCAAATGTGGACCTCGCGCTCGTGAAAGAACGCATGCTCACGCCCATTATTTTCGATGGACGGAATCTTTTTGATCCTGAGACGATGGCAAAGGTCGGCTTCCACTACCATTCCATCGGACGCAACAGCGTCGTTCCGGATTAGGCGGACCATTTCCCGTGGCGTTTGTCCCGCCAGGCTCTGCCCGTGAGATGGTCGTCGCCGCACTGCGGAAATGGCGAACCAGCCGGGAGTTTGGCGAAACGATCATCCGTGATTTGCTCGATCGCGGCGGACTCAACCGCCAGGATCGCGCGTTCGCGCTGGAACTTTTTTATGGCATTCTGCGGAACCGAACCTTGCTCAACTTCTGGATTGATTCCCTGCGGGACGGAAAGCTCGATGACGCGGCACGAGATGTCCTCTGTATTGGATTTTATCAGCTGTTTAAGCTCCGAACCCCGGAACACGCTGCTCTCAACGAGACCGTCCAGCTCGTGCCTAAGGCTCGACGCGGTTTGATCAACGGAATCCTTCGCGCGGCATTGCGTCAGCGGAGGGAACTCGAAATTCGCGCGAATCGCCAGCGAATCGCTGTCCGTTTGTCGCATCCGCAATTTCTTGTCGAACGATGGATGCGAAGATTTGGGGAACGCGCGACGATCCAATTGTGCGAGTGGAATAATCGGCCGCCGCCTACATACGCCCGAATCAACCGGCTAAAGATCGATCCGAACACCTTCTTTCGGTCCTTCGACCAATTCACGCCGTTGCCGGTGGCTCCGGATTTCTTTGAAATCAAGAGCGTCCCTAACGAATTATTCGATCAGGGATTCTTTTACGTCCAGGACCCGAGCACGATGATTGCATGTCAATTGCTCGATCCCCGGCCAGGCGAAAACATTCTCGATGCCTGCGCGGCACCCGGCGGAAAAACCGCGATTCTCGCCCAGAAAATGCAAAACCACGGAACGCTGGTCGCGTGTGATCGGGATCCCGCACGCCTGCGACGATTAAACGATAATCTTTGCCGTCTCGACGTTTCAGTTGTGCGTCCGTTGGAACTCAATTGGACACACTCCGAAACAGCCTCACTATCGAAGTTCGGACCATTTGATCGAATCCTGCTCGATGCGCCGTGCAGTAATACCGGAGTGATGCGACGCCGGGTCGATGTGCGCTGGCGGCTGACACGCGGAGATTTCAATCACATGCAAGAGCAGCAGAGCGCCATCGCGCGAGCGCTCATTCCTCTTCTCAAACGAGAAGGCGTTCTGGTTTACAGCACCTGCAGTCTGGAGCCGGAGGAAAACGAGGCGGTCGTAGCGGTCCTCCAGAAGGAGTTTCCCAATCTGAAACTACTCGATCAGAAATCCGTTCTCCCCTTTCGAGACGGCTTCGATGGCGCATTCGCCGCGAAACTACTAAAGACCTGATCACACCGGACGTGCGCCCGTTTGCATCCGGCGGCACCGATGGAATCATTGAATCCTATGCACGACGCCCGCTTTGATAAACTCGCCAAGCTGCTCGTTGAATATTCCACCACGCTCAAACGCGGTGAGACCGTTCTCATTGAAGCCTTTGATGCTCCCGACGAAATGTCGATCGCCCTCGTTCGCGCCGCACGCGCTGCCGGTGCGCTCCCGTTTACCCAATTACAGAACGCGCGCGTCAGTCGCGAACTCGCGCTCCACGCGACCGAGCGTCAGCTCAATCTGACGGCGATCCATGAGCTCGCGCGGATGAAGAAAATGGATGCCTACATTGCGATCCGAGGTAGCCACAATATTACCGAACTATCCGACGTCCCCGCGGATCAGATGAAGTTGCTGGCCAAGAAGATGCGGCCTGTGCAGGACCAGCGGGTCCGGAAAACGAAATGGGTGGTGCTGCGCTGGCCCACTCCCTCGATGGCGCAACTCGCCGGCATGAGCACTGAAGCCTTCGAGGATTTTTACTTCGATGTCTGCACCCTCGATTACCGAAAGCTCCAGCCTGGAATGAAAGCATTGAAAGCGCTGATGGAGAAAACTGACCGCGTCGAGATTAAGGGGCCAGGAACGGATCTTCGGTTCAGCATCAAAGGGATTTCCTCTATCATCTGTGGCGGAGACCGAAATATTCCCGATGGCGAAGTTTTTAGCTGTCCGGTGAAGGATTCGGTGGAGGGCTTTGTCACCTTTAACGCCCCAACCATCTATCAGGGCATTGGTTTCGATGGCATTCGGCTCGAGTTCGAAAATGGAAAAATCGTCGGGGCCACGAGCAATCAAACCAAGAAGCTGAACAAGATTCTCGATTCGGATCCGGGCGCCCGCTATATCGGCGAGTTTTCACTCGGATTCAATCCCTACGTGATGCATCCGATGCGCGACATCCTTTTCGACGAAAAGATTGCCGGGTCGTTTCACTTCACACCGGGACAGGCTTATGAAGAAGCCGATAACGGGAATCGCAGCCAGATCCACTGGGACATGGTCAGCATCCAGCGTCCGGATTACGGCGGAGGAGAAATCTATTTCGATGGAAAGCTGATTCGACGGGACGGAGAATTCCTGCCGAAGCAGCTGCGCTCCTTGAACCGGAGCAATTTCGCCAAACGTTAGCGGGTGGCGCGCGGTGCGGAGGCTGCGGGACTCAGCTGAACCATTCCGATATCGCCACCCGGTGTAAGCTGAACGTTGGTCATCTCAAAAACAGGCGCGCCTTCGATCGCGCTTAGGCCAGCCCCAGGTAGTTGCACGGATACTCGCTTCGAAGTCGAGTTGAGAACAAGCGAGGCGATTTCAAAGGAAGAAGAAAACTCGACCGTCGCGATTTGGAAGCCTGCTGTGACATGAACCGAAGTCTGTCCCTGCTGCGAAGGAGTGAGCTGGACAGGCGCAGTTTCCGATCCCGAGACAAGCTGTAAACCCGCGATCGCGAATGACGGCGTCGTGATCACGCTTGGTTTTTGCTGTTGCGATGGAGTGAGGCGAATCGTGCCGATCGCGTTACCGGCGAGTTGAACAGACGAAACCTCGAAGGTCACCTGCATGTTCATAGCAGGCTGCGGTTGCTGCGAAGAAGCCAGGCGCATCGCCACCACTTTTGAGATTGGCTTGAGTTGCAGGGTTCCCATTTTGAACGCCGATGTCAGCTGCATCGACGCGATTTCGAAAGAGAAAGTTATTTGGACGGCGCTTTGGGCTGTGCTTGGGGCTACTGCGGCGGGCGAAGCAACGGCAGGAGGAGTTCGAATTCCGGGAGCTGGTGGAGTGGTGGTCGATTCAGGCATGATAGCGGGTGTGGTTGACTGCTGGGTTGAAGGATCGGTTGAAGCAAATGATGGCGATTCGACGGAGGGGCGTAAAGCGCCAAAACTTGCGAGAGCGTGAACGAAGAGCCCGTCCGCCGCAAGCTCCAAAGGAACCTCGGGCTCCGGTTTGGAAATCTCAGCCTCAATTTCTATCATCGAGTCAGATGGAGGCGCTGCCATTTGATAGGGTATCGGCTGACCCTGCCCGATCGGCTCCAATTCAGGTTCCAACGCTTCGACATTTTCGGAGGCGGCAGCCTCAACATGATCGCCTAAAACGGACTCAACCGATGCAATAACTTCTTCGCTCGCAAACGACGGCTCGGCGGTCCATTCGGATTGCTCAGTTGCAGGCACAATAACTGGCTCGCCGACACTCGAGAAATCCGAATCGAAAGCGGCCCAGGTTGGCATGACCGGAGATTCTATCGTGGGCTCACTGGGCACTTCTATTGGCGCGACGGGTTCAACTTCTTCCGCCGCGTGAACAGGCACAAAATCCTCGCTCGGCGCAGCCTCGACCGGAAATGCCTCGGATACCTCTCCCGCCGCGGTCCTTGATAGGATGTCCACCTCGGCAGGTTCCGGCGCCGCCATCTGTGCGGGCGCTTTGACGAAACTTTCCTCGGGCTCCGCAGGGACCACCTTGTCGCTGACTTCCTTCGCGACCGCAGACGCCTCAGTGACGAACGTCGTCGAAGCCAACTTGCCCACTGGAATCGTCGCGCGTCGAACAGACGGCTCCAACGCCTTTAGATGGATGGAAAGTTGCGGTGGCCCTCCCGCGAGACTGGTGTTTGAAGCTCGCTCCTCGTCCCGAGCAAGCGGAGGCGCATTCTGGGCATTGTGGAAGCGAGGTTCCATGATTGGAGCGGATCTGCCGCGCACCTGCATCGCAGCCAGTCCACGCGGTGACGACGGACGCCAGAGCGCGCGAGCGCCAAGAGCGAGTAAGAGGACTCCTGCGACAAGCAGACCAACCCAAAGCAGCGTCCGCGGATTCGTCAAATTTCCCTGACGTTCGCCTCCGCGCGTCTGCGAGTATTCAGGAGCCTGTGCTTTCGCCGGAACAGTGGCCGGCGTCGCCGAACTCGTCGCGACTAGCGGGGGAACGCTGGGCGCAGAGGAATTGGCAATGATGGGTGGTTCCGCGGACGCTCCTGCGGAGTTGTTCGGCACGACTTCGGAGTTCTCGGAAGAATCAGAGGCCGGTGAAGAAGAGGCTATCGTAACTGAAGCACTCGGGCCGGGCTGCGCCGCAACAAGAGGAGAGGCCCAGGAGTGGAGGCGGTAATGATTTCCACGGGACTGGTGTTGGCCACGGAAGCCGGAGCGTGATCCGAGGAAGTCGACGAGGGCTCTGTACCGATGACCGGAGTTTTGTCCAAAGAAACGGAGGGGCTCGATCCGGATTCCGATTCCGGTAACGGCTGTGGCCGCGTCAGGGCCACTCCAGGAATCGGGCTGGGCTCGATCACCGAACCGATTTCTCCGGGGCTCGTCTCGGCCTGGGCAACAAAAGGGGACGAAGAAGCTGGCGCCTCCGGCACAGGCGTGCCTTCGAGCCATCCCAAATCGTAAAACGAATCAGCAAAAACGATGTTCAGCGCCGGAGAATAAATTTTCTTTGCCGACGCGACCCAATCATTTCCCTTGGTCGGATTTTTGTGACTAAACTCCCAGGCCGCCTGGGCGTAATAGAGCGCCGGCGTATCTCCCGTGAATTGGAATTGCTCCATCATCTTCTGCGCCCGGCTATCTTTGCCCTCGAGCAGAAGCGTCAGGAAAATCTTGAACTTGATGAGCTGGGCCGCCTGATTCTTGTCGCCCCCGGGTGTGGCATCAAAGAGCGCTTCCAGCCGGTCCCGTGCTTTCGCGTACTCCTTTTTCTTGAACGGGATTTGCGCGAGATTGTATTGGGCCTCCCGGAATTTCGGATCGGCACGCAGGGCTTTCTTAAAAAACCCTTCCGCCTGGTCGAAATCCTTTTTCTCCATGAAAATTTCGCCGCGGAGATTCAAATACGGCGCCTGATCGGGATCGTGGCCGTCCGCTTCATCCAACGCCTTGAGCGCGGTCGCGAGATCGCGTTGCTGAAACGCCTGTTCCGCCTCGGTGAATTTCGTCTTCGCGTACGCCTTTGTCCGCGCGTTCCGATCGGACTCAGAGGTTAATTCCAGCGCGGCCCGCGCCTGGCCCGCGGGTTTTTCCAGCCAGCCAATTTCATAGAACGACTCCGCGAAAAGTTTGTTCAGCGCGGGAGAAAAATTCTTCTCCGCGGTGGCGGTCCAATCCTTCGCCTCCTGCGGGTTCTTGTTTTGCAGAGCGATCGCAGCCTTCGAGTACTGCACGGCCGGCGTATCCGCGGACAATTCGAACTTGGCAAGGATCGAATCGACCATGTTGTCCTTCCCTTCGAGCAGATAGGTCAGCAAAATCTTATACTGAATGAGCTGGCTCGCTTCGGGCTGGAGTTCAGCGGCATTTTCAGTGAGCAGTTTTTCAAAGCGATTCCGCGCGTCCGTCCAATTTTTTTGGAGGAATGGAATCTCTGCCAGATTGAAGCGCGCATTCCAAAACTTCGGGTCAAGCTCAAGCGCCTTTCGCAGTGCCGCCTCGGCTTTATCGTAGACGCCCTGTCGCATTAGGATGACGCCACGAAGATTTTGCGATTCAGCCAGATCTGGCTGACGCGCATCGATGGCGTCAAGTTGCTTCAAGGCTTCGGCGAAATTGTTCGCGTCGAACTCGCGGAACGCCTTGTCATACATGGATTCGAGTTCCGCTTTTGACGGGGCGACGTTGTTTGCCGCAAACGCACTCAGGGCCAGAATAGCAATCGCTGCGATTTTTCGGATCTTCATTCCAGAACGCATACAACTCACGCCCAGCGGGTGCTGCAAGTTCTTTTTGCCCTCAACCTTAGCACTTCCTGATTCCTGGCTTGGCAAAATTCCAGCCGCAGATGCGCATCTTCTGCGCTCTCCAGATGAGATCGTTAGGCCGGAGATTCTCGATAAACTCCCACGGCGCTCCGAACCGCCGATATCGCCTAGCTGTTTAGATTTCCCGTCAATCGCAGACCCTCGAGTGTCAGATTCGCGTTGATGGCGCTGATTTCGCGCATCTGTGCCGCAATCAAATCAGCGTAGCCACCAGTCGCCACCACTCTGACTTTCTTGCCGGCAAATTCCTCGCGCCTGATTTGCTTGATGATCTCGCGCACGAGACCGCGATATCCGAAAACGGCGCCGGCCAGCATCGCCTCGCGAGTCGATTTGCCAACCGCACTCTTCGGCTCGCGCAGATCCAATTTCGGCAACAAGGCCGTGCGCTGATAAAGGAAACTCGTCATCGATTCCAGACCGGGAGCGATCACGCCCCCGATATATGCTCCGCGGCTTGAGATGATATCAAACGTCACTGCAGTTCCGAAATCGACGACGATCGCCGGATATCCGTACAATTTCGCGACCGCGACAGCGTTGGCCAGACGATCGGCTCCAATCGACTTTCGTGCTGGATAATCAATGCCGACACCCAGCTTCAGCCGTGCACTCAGCCAGACGATGTTCCTCTTGCCGGCAGCGTCGCGGACGATCGCATTTTTTTTCGGAACCACCGACGAAACAACCAGAGTCCGGACATCACGCTTTCGTAAGCACCGCTGCAACTCGGTACGCGTAAGGTCCCTCGTCGCCAGACGGAAGGGGCGGGAAATACGATGCCTCGTCGCAAAGGCCAGCTTCGTGAAGGAGTTGCTGATATCGACTAACAAATAGTCGGTTGGGAATTTTGCGGATGCGCGGGGCATGGGATCGTGGGCTTTCCTGCCGCCTACATGGAAGGGTTGATGGCGTCAAGCCCGCCAACGCACGGACGCGTCCCGCGAGTAGCATGCTGTCATCCTGAGCGCAGCGAAGGACCTCGCACTCGAAGTGGCAACACACAAGCCCCCTTGCGTGATCCATCGACCGTGCGTGGGATCATTCACTTCGTTCAGGATGACAGCGTCGAGCTTGCGACCGATGTCCGCTCCGCGTAGCCTCGCGCTGTGAGAAAACTGGTCCATCGGCCGCGTCGCCTGCGCCGTTCACCCGGCCTGAGAAACCTCGTGCGCGAAACGAAACTTAGCGCGCACGATTTCATTCTACCGCTTTTCGTTAGCGAGAAGTTGAAGAGTCGCCGCGCAATCGAAAGCATGCCGGGCATTTTCCAACTCGCGCCTTCGGAAGTCGCTGACGAAGCGCAGCGCGCATTCGATTCCGGGCTACAGGCGGTCCTCCTCTTCGGCATTCCCGCGAAAAAGAACGAACAGGGGAGTTCTGCTTACGACGAAAACGGCGTCGTCCAAAAGGCAGTGCGCGCCATCAAAACGAAGTGTCCGGAGCTGGTGGTGATCACCGACGTCTGCCTTTGTGAATACATGAGCCATGGCCATTGCGGCGTCACCAGAATGGATGGCGATCACTTTCATATCTTGAATGACGAATCTGTCGAGTTGCTCGCGAAGACTGCGCTGTCTCATGCCGTGGCCGGCGCGGACATGGTTGCTCCAAGCGACATGATGGATGGCCGCATCGGCGCCATTCGCGAACGGC
>CAVXQL010000008.1:0-193205 GCA_963763995.1 uncultured Verrucomicrobiae bacterium
GCCGGAGTTCATCTCGAAGTGCGGCCACTGTTTGAAGGAAGTCGAAGAAACCGCGTACCGGCTCGAGCTGCTTGTTGATGCAGAGTTGGTCATTCCGGAAAAGCTAGCTCCTCTTCTGCGGGAATGCGACGAGCTGACGGCGATCTTCGTTTCGATTATCAAGAGTTCGAGGCGCAATACGACCACTTCTTAAATCTTAACTCTTAATTCTTAAATGTAATGCAAACCGACCTCTCACGCAGCGCCGCCCTTTACGAGCGGGCCCTCAAAGTCCTTCCCGGCGGCGTCAGCCGCAACGCGATCCTGCGGCGGGTCACCCGACCTACGTCGAGTCCGGCAAGGGCTGCCGCGTGACCGACCTCGAGGGCGTCACGCGCATCGACTTCTCCAACAACATGGCGTCGCTGATCCACGGCCACGCCTGCCCCGAGATCATCGAGGCGGTAACGGAGCAGATGACCCGCGGCACCGCGTTCATGATGGGAACCGAGATCGAGGTGCGCTATGCCGAGCACTTGTGCAGCCGCAACCGCTCGTTCGAGAAGATGCGCTTCATGAACTCGGGCACGGAGGCGATCATGGTCGCGCTGAAGGCGGCCCGCGCCTTTACCGGGCGGCCGAAGATCGCCAAGGCCGAAGGCGCCTACCACGGCGTCTACGACTACGCCGAGGTGAGCCAGGGCTCCACCCCGGCAACCTGGGGCGACAGGGACCATCCGAACAGCGTTCCGCTGGTGCACGGGACACCCGAGTCCGCGCTCAAGGACGTGGTTGTCTTTCCGTTCAACGACACCGAGCGCACGCTGGCGATCCTGGACGAGCACGCCAGGGATCTCGCGTGCGTATTGATCGATCTGATGCCGCACCGCGTCGGCTTGTGTCCGGCGGATGTCGAGTTCGTTACCGCGCTGCGCGAGTGGTCCGCGCGCCACGGGGTGCTGTTGGTGTTCGATGAAGTCATCACGTTCAGGGCCGAGCACTCCGGCTTGCAAGCGCGCTACGGCGTCACGCCCGACCTGACCGCGCTGGGCAAGATCATCGGCGGTGGATTTCCCATTGGCGCCGTCGCCGGCCGCGCCGAAGTCATGGATGTGCTCAACCCGCAAGGGCCCCGCTACGGGTTCCCGCACTCCGGCACATTCACGGCCAACCCGATCAGCATGACCGCGGGCATGGCGGCGATGCTGAAGTTCGACCAACCCGCGGTGGCGCGCCTGAACGCGCTGACCGATCGGGCCAGGAACGGCATCGAAGACGCGATCCGCGCGACGGGCGCGCCCGCGAGCGTCACCGGCGCAGGCTCGATGTTCCTGGTGCACATGAAGCAGACGCCGCCTCGAAATTACCGCGAGGCGTACCCGACGCCCGACGAGTCGCGCCGACTCAAGGCGTTGCTCGATCACCTCTACAACGAAGGTTGCATCATCATCAGCTCGGGCGCGTGCGCGTTCTCCACGCCGATGACCGAAGCGGAGATCGACACGCTGGTGGGGGCGTTCAAGTCCGGCTTTGCAAAGCTGGCTTCGATGGGCTGAGCGAGCGGGCAATGTCCTCCACAAGCTACAATGCCGTTAACACCTATTAAACAGATCTTCGAGGCCGCAGTCGAGGCGGCCCGTTTCAGCGATCGAAACGTCTACGAGCAATCGGAACTCTTGCGGGAATGGGTGCCGCAAAAGACCTTCAAAGTGTGTTGGAAACGTTTATTCCTGCCGCGGAATGCCAGGTCATTCATCGCCGAATCGTTCGAGCCGTGTTCTTTATTGAACTCGTCAAGGCGGATGTAACCTCCACAAAATACGATGTTCGGTGGGCCGAACGGTTCCCTCAAGACGATCTCGGAAAGCCACGTTTGAGCAGTGCTGTGAGATTTATGAGAAGATTTGCCGGCAAATTCACGAGCTCTTGAACGACGAAGTCTTTCGAACGGAATTCGCGCTCGTCGTTCCATGGGGCTTGTCACCTCACGAAATTCCATTGGACTATGAGAGCAAAGCGGCCCGCCCGATTCACTCATCCGCCAACCTGAGTGCGCTGCGCGACGCGAACTATTCTCGGCTACTAAAAATCAGACGCTCGCTTTTGGATCCAAAGTTGAATCC
Source organism: uncultured Verrucomicrobiae bacterium (assembly GCA_963763995.1). Classification (GTDB taxonomy): domain Bacteria; phylum Verrucomicrobiota; class Verrucomicrobiia; order Chthoniobacterales; family UBA10450; genus CAVTTH01. The sequence goes on from CAVXQL010000008.1 coordinate 2,103, forward strand.
GGATTTCCAGCTCTTCGCCGGAGTCTTTGATAAGATTCGGGTAAAGAGCTACTTAACCGACCGTGCTCTAACCGGTGGTTACAAAACAAATCGGGAAAAGCGATGGGAATCTTATCGGCATCTCCTCAATTTGCTTACCGCAGGGATTGCCTGGCGATTGAACTTCGATTGATTGAGCAGTTAATCCATTTTGAATCGTTCCCGCCCGGAACCATTCGATATTTGAAATCAGAGGGACTAATCAGCCAAGAGCGAAAGGTTGCCCGGTGTCCGGTCACGCTTGATCCGCTCGATTTCGAGTTGTTGGCTCAAGAAGTCGCAGACCCGACGTTTGGAAGGTCCGCCTACCAGGTAGGGCATTTGAATCCTCTCAAAGCTGGAGAGGGTGACGAATTCCGCCACGCGCCTGCGAATATTTCTTGGATTACCGAGGACGGAAACAGAATTCAGGGACACCTCACGCTGAAACAAACGCGTGAACTCTTGACTGAGAATATCCCGCAACTACGAAGCGCTAATTGCGGCGGGCGAAATTAGCCCGCCATGACTTCTTCACAAGCTTTCCGCGCAAGCTCGCGAGCCTCCGTGCGATCTCGAATGGCTTTTTCAACAAGGGTCGCTATCCGCTCCCTTGTCTTTTTGGCTTTGGGGAGTGCCAATCGAATCTCGTGAATCTTGTTTCCAAGTGAGTCAATGATGTCCTGGCTGACACAAAAGCTTTTGATCTGCCGCTGCGCAAACGGACAAGTCAGGGCAGCGAGAAGCAAGAACGGTGTCATTTTTTCCAGTCTCTCAACACGAATTTTGTAGATGTGGCTTTGGTAGAGCATCGGCAGGTCGTATTCAGTCACTACTGCACACGTGCCAATGAGGTAAGTCCCGTCTCTCACCATAAGAATGTCATTCTCTCGAACGTCCTGGCGGGATCGGTAGCGCTCGTAAATTTCTTCCGAGACGCAATGTTTCGGATCGCTCTTAACCTCCCAGTTTGAAATATCCGAAGTGCGAACAAATGGAATTTCACCAGTGCTATAGGCCAGTTTGCCGACTTCATCTCCGGTCGATAGTGAAAGCACGCCATCTTTAACCAAATCTCCAATGAAACGATGTCGTGGGTCTTCTCTAGCCGGTCTGACTCACTTTCAGCGTCAAATTCAAAGGCTCGCGGCGCGAGATTTAGGCCCAACCGATCCGGGGTTACTGCAATGCCCAAGTGTCCATAATTCCCAATGCCTGATTCGCGGAACTCAGCGAAGTTAGCGGCGATCTGAGGCACATGATTTAATGGGACCGATCGACCACGACTGTCGTGTCCGCACCATTTCGCATCCGCAAAGAAAACCGAACTGCGTTTGCTCTTCGATGGCTTCTTTTGAAGCACGACCGCGACGGTCTTCGTATGGGTTCCGCCTTTTCCCGATGTCTTGAATAATGCTTCCGGCATACCCACCACTGCAACAAGGTCCGCGACCTTCTGCATATACTGCACAACGTAAGCGTGCGATTTGGACGAGACGATGCTCTCTGGAAGAATTGCTCCCAAGAATCCGCCGGGCTTAACCAGTTTCAGGCAGCGCTCACAAACAAAACCTGTGGCGGTGTGGATGGATTCATCGACCCATTAGAAACAAACGCTTCTTTCGTCCCATCGGTCCTTATCCATTTCCGCGCTAATGGTACCGCATTAGGGTGCTAGGCGAGGCTGCCACAATCTTTGCTCCAAAAGGCGGGTTAGTTAAGACAACGTCAAATAGCTTACCGTCTATTGGAATGCCTTCTTGCGAAATGTCGGCTAAAGAGTCACCGCAAATCACTTCGGGCATCTCATCGAGATAGAGCGCTATTCGCCCACGAGTAATCCGCGCAAGATACGCATCTTTGTCCACGCCTCGCATCGAAGCAGCCACTTCTGATGGACTCGCTCCAGCTCCCACGAGATGTTTTGCGGCCGCGATTAGAAAACCGCCAGCACCACACGCAGGGTCACAAATACTCTGCTTCCTCTGCGGATTTACTAGACTAACAAGCAGATCGACGGCGACAGTAGGCGTGAAAAATTGTCCTTCGTTAGCCTTTACTCCTGATCCGGCGAACGCCTCGTAGAGTTCACTGAAGATATCTGCACGACACTTTTCGAGATCAATTATCTCGAATTGGCGGTCGACGTATTTGAGGGAAACGGGATCGAGTTCAATTTCGTCAGCCGGAAGAAAAATGCCCGGAAGGACGGTTTTTACATGAGCGAACGCAGCACGATAGGATTTTGAAACATCACCGGAAACCGCCAGGCGTGGTGCCTTCAGAAGCCAATGCTTCGAGAACACGCACTTAAATAGTTCATCCATGAGCGCCCGGTCTCGGGTTGCCCCAAGAAGTCGGCCCGCGAGAAAATTGCGGATGTTCTGAAATGCCGAACGATGCGAGGTCGGCAGGAGTTCGAGCGATTGTTCGACCTGCATGACAGGTTCTGTAAACGATTTGACAGATGCGGTCAATTACAGGTTCTGTAAAGCGAATCCATCGCGACAGGACGCAGCCATGGAGCAAGATCGCGTTTCCCCTAGGAGCGTTTTAGTGATATACCAAGATATTCCAAATAATTGCTTGACGGAAGCATTGGTATACTGTGGAATATCGCACATGAAATCGAACTACGCTGCTACCGCGAAACGGAATCCGGGAAGGAAAGGCTTCGTCATTAGCTTCCGGCACCCGATGAAAACAGAAAACGGTCGACCTGGCAAAAAAGTATGCAAGGGGCTCGGTACAGACGACGAGGCGGTCGCAAAGAAGCTCGAGGAACAAATGAACGCGCTCTTGGCGCGACCGGATTTGCATTCGGTCGCCAGCCGCACAGAGGCAGAACGAGAGTTCGCCGCGTTTCCGGCAATCGTCGAGATTTTCTACGGCGACCTTGACCCGTCCGCCACAAGTCATCGCGCGCTTAGAGAACGCCATCATCCCTTTCCCTCCCTCGGCCCTGATGGTTCAGTAAGAACCCTAATTCTTGGCAACTCCGGAGTCGGCAAAACGACGTTATTGCGGAGGTTGATCGGTTGCGACGCCGAGCTGGACCGCTTTCCAGCAATCTCCACTAACAGAACAACCACCTGCGAAATTGAGATAATCACAGGGCGGGAGGATTTCGCAGCGACGGTGACTTTTCTTACCCGTCATCAGACACAACAAGAGGTGACTGAGTCGGTCTCCAATGCATTGCTGAAGGCCATCGAGCGCGAGCCTGATGAGGTTGTGATGAAGGACCTGCTGGATGATAGCGACCAACGATTTCGGCTCAAATACGCTCTGGGCGGCTGGCAAACCAAGCCCAAAGCGGCCGGGAGCTTTTCATTCGATGCTGCCGCCAATGGAAGCACTGAAAGCAAGTCCACGGAATCCTCGCAGTTCCTTAAAGGAGCGCTTGATGCAATAAGACGAATCGCAGACGCGGCTCGCAAAGAAGTTGAACCCGTGCTCGGTGCGCTGGAAACACTCGAAGGAAGAGGACCGCAGCTTTGCGCTCGACGAGATGCAACAGGCTGCAGAGCGATCTGATGAGTTCTTAGAACTTGTGAACGAGATTATGGACGAGATTGCCGAGCGCTTCTCGAAACTACCCGCAGGAAAATTCACTAAGTCTTCGACAGGCTGGCCCAGCGCATGGTCCTATTCGGTGGAAGCAAACGAACGGGCATCCTTTTTGGCTGCGGTGCGCTGGTTTTGTTCCAACACCAAAGAGGAATGGGGCCGCTTGTTGACTCCGCTCGTCACCGGAATCCGAGTCAGTGGCCAGTTCCGTCCTCGACTGGGTTCCCTCGGGAGAATCCTACTCCCATGTATTTGTGGACACTCAGGGACTCGACCACGAGAAACCAGCAACCGAACTCTCCAGCGAAACGACGTCCTTGTTCGGCCAGGTCCAGAACATTCTTTTCGTCGAATCCGGCAAGGACTCGCTTAAGAGTCAATCCGCCCGGAAGGTTATGGAAGCAATCGCCAGCGCAGGCTACGCGGCGAACCTAACTGTTGTTCTTTCGCACATGGACTTAGTTGTCGGGGACAACATTCCACAGCCGAGGACAGGAAAGGCAAAGCGTTTGGTGGACTGCGCAGCCTTATCGATAACGAAGTCAGTCGAAATGTGAGTCGGGATGCTGCGAGACAACTCGCCGCACACCTTGAGAAAAGCACGTTCTACTTAGGCTACCTAGACCCAAAAAAATATCCGGAAAGCTGGGATGATGAGGACAAGGCCGGATTCGAGCAATCACTGGGGAAAAAGACATGTGGCGGATTACAGAGCACTTGGTCACTCGAGCGAATCCTCAACGGCTTCCAACCGAGTTTGCCGGAATATAGTTTTGAAAGTCTCGGACTTGCTGTTCGGGAGGCTAGTGTGGCTTTCCAAGAAGTGTGGGAAGCTCGCCTGGGTTATAAAAGGGTTGAAGGCATCAGTTCTGCCCCCTGGCAGAGTATCAAGGCGATGGCCCGGAGACACGCGGAAGGTTGGTTTGACGGCTATTGGTTAAGGCCGATTGACACCCTTATCAGTCTGTCCCGAAACATCCTGACGCGGTTCTTAGAGGCCCCGTTAACGTGGTTGCCGGAAAAAAAAGAAATCACAACCGCCGAAAAGGCGGCGATCATTGATCGTCTGAAGCAACTCGTCAACGACGCGCTAACGGAAGTTAGCAAGTCGCGACTTTGGAAAATTCCCCAGCCGAGTTGGCAGGGCGCGTATGAGCCCTCTGGGGCTGGCAGCACGTTTACGCGAAAGCAGCGTGTCCACGACATTTTTGTTCTTCAAGTGCCTGTGCCGCAATCCATCAGCGACCGCTGGGCTCAGGCCTGGGGGGAAGAAATCAAACAACTATTAATCCGATCGATTGAAGTCCTGCGGGCGGAACAGGAAGCGAAGGAATCAAGTGATGCGTGAGGATGCGATAGACTTCCCGTGCAGGCGGACTCGGTCGAGCATTCTGCGCAAGCTGCTCAATGTCGCTCGCGGCGGCGTGGTATTGACTCCCGCGCGGCCCCGCTTGGTCGGGCTACGCCCCGCGCTTCGCGCAGTCTATGTCGGTCGGCGCCCGCCTTCGTCCATTCACCACCATCCAGCACTTCCAAACTCACTCCCGTTCGAAGACCGTCGCCAAGCCTTGTCCTACCCCGACGCAGAGCGACGCGATGCCGCGCGCGGCGCCGGTGCGAGCCATCTGGTGGATCAGCGTCGTGGCCAGGCGGGCGCCGCTGCAACCAAGCGGGTGACCGATCGCAATCGCGCCGCCGTTGACGTTCAATTTTGCGTTGTCGATGCCCAGTTCGCGCTGGCAGGCGAGGGCCTGCGCGGCGAACGCCTCGTTCAACTCGAACAGGTCGATGCGGTCGAGCGTCAGTTTCGCGCGCAGAAGCGCCTTGCGAATCGCGGGCACGGGTCCGAGCCCCATGAACGCGGGATCGACGGTGATTGCCTCGAGCAGATAACGTTTTTGCTTTTCCTGAAAATCGCGGACGAGCAGAGTCAGCCGCTATTCAGCGTTCATGAAGAAGAGTGAAGCCGAACGGGACACGACGCATCGCTTTCTCGATGAGACTGGGGACACGACTTTCTACGGCAAAGGCCGCAAACTCATCATCGGGCAACAGGGCGTTTCGCTGTGTTTTGGTCTAGGGATCGTTCGAATTGATCGCCCGCTTGATGAGGTTCGGAAAGAAATTAGAACGCTGCAGAAGCGGGTGGAGGGCGACCCTTTGCTCAACACAATTCCCAGCGTGCAGAAGCGCGCAACCTCCGGCGGCTTCTATTTCCACGCCTGCAAGGACTCACCAGATGTCCGCACCGTCATTTTGCATTACATCCGAGATTTGCCTTGCGAAGCCGAGGTGGTCGTCGCCCGGAAAATTCCACGGCTCTTCGAAAAACAACACCACGCGCGGGAGGAAGAATTTTATGGCGACTTGCTCTCTCACCTGATTAAGGGGCGACTGAAAGGAGCGGGGACGCTGGTGCTTAACGTGGCTCAGCGGGGATCGAGCACTCGAGAAAAGGTTTTGCTGTCAGCGTTGGAGCTCGCGACGAAACGTGCCACCAAAAAATGGGACCCAAAAACCCTGAAAACTCGCACAGTGTTCAATATCCAAAATCCCAGGACAGAACCGCTTCTCACTATTTCGGATTATCTATGCTGGGCAGTTCAGCGCGTATTCGAGAAAGGAGAGGTGCGGTTTTACGATTATCTCCTGGAGAAAATCCGGCTGGTAGTCGACCTGTACGACCGCGATAAATACGAGGGCTGGCGAAATTACTACGACAAGAGAAATCCGCTGACCGCAGAGAACAAAATGGGCCCGCCTGTTACCTGAGCGGCTTTCGCCGCGACGTCATGGAGACGACTTTCAGTAACCGCAGACCCGAGACCACATTGTGCCACAACGTGCCACAATGCAATACAAAGTATTATCGCGTTGCAGAGGCGCCGGACGCTCGAACGATCTGACCGTCAGGCCCATTTTCCAAGCTCACTCCCGTTCGAAGACCGTGGCCAAGCCTTGGCCTACCCCGACGCAGAGCGACGCGATGCCGCGCGAGGCGCCGGTGCGAGCCATCTGGTGGATCAGGCAGCGTGAGAAACTCTGCACAGCGATACTTCACGACCATTCGACAAACCGAAATCATGAAGGATAGCCGTAAAGGTGATCAATCATCTTGGCGATGAGGTTATGAAGGTGTTTAAGGCCGCCTGAAAGTGGGGAAAAGTGGCCTTTTGTGGCTAAAAGTGGACTTTTCTGCCCCCTTGTTGTAGTTGTTGCACAACAAGCACAACACGACACGAAATGAAAACAACAACATCGCACAAGAATTTTGCTGAATTCTTCAAGAGTCTGCGTAAGGAACGTCGCATCACTTTGCGAGATTTCTGCGAGAAAGCCGCTGCTGATCCCGGAAATATCAGCCGGCTCGAACGCGGAGCATTAGTTCCTCCGCAGGATCGAGAGATTCTGAGCCGTTACGCCCAAGCATTAGGGGTGAGGAAAGAAAGCGATGAGTGGTATCTTTTCTTCGACCTGGCGGCAGCCGATCGCGGAATGATCCCTCATGACATCATGCAGAATCGAGAATTAGCCGCGCGTCTGCCCGCGTTCTTTCGAACACTGCGCGGCCAAAAGCCAACCGAACAGGAGCTGCGCAAAGTCGTTGAGAAGTTGAAAGAAGCCTGAAGTGTTTAATTCGCCTTCAGACTTCAAGGCTCCCTACATTCCACAATCCGAAGTGTGGAACAGAGCAGATGATTTCCGCTCCAAGTTCTGGAACGGAGATTTGCCGGTGGATGTGATGGGAATCGCCGAGTTCGATCTAAGTCTCGACATTGTGCCGATGACCAGCCTGCGTCAGGACGCCGACATCGATGCATTGCTGTTGAGCGACTGGCAAACGATCGTGGTCGATCAGGGCTTTTACATGGACGATCGCTACCAGAATCGCATCCGCTTCAGTGTTGCGCATGAGCTTGGACATTTCGTGATGCATAAGGAAGCGTTTGATCGGATTCCACGCGCATCAGCTGAGGAATGGATCGCGTTTGTCCGCGACATGCCGGAACGGGAATACAGTTTTCTGGAATCCCACGCGTATGAATTCGCGGGACGTTTTTTGGTCCCGCCCGCGCAGCTTGGTGAAGAACTGGATGCAGCCATCGAACTTGCGGAGCGAAGCGGTCTTCGTCGCGACCAGCTTCAAGAGGATAGCCACATGCAATACCTGGCGAAACCGATTGCCAGGCGATTCGAGGTTTCGAGCAGCGTCATCGAGCGGCGGCTCATTAAGGAAAAACTCTGGCCGTTGACGTAATGGAATTCCTAATTGCCGACACCTCGGCGAGCCAGGAGGAGCGAGAGCTTCCTATCGACACTGCGGCGCCGGGCGCTCGAACGATCTGACAGTCAGGCCCACTTCCAAACTCACTCCCGTTCGAAGACCGTCGCCAAGCCTTGTCCTACCCCGACGCAGAGCGACGCGATGCCGCGCGCGGCGCCGGTGCGAGCCATCTGGTGGATCAGCGTCGTGGCCAGGCGGGCGCCGCTGCAACCAAGCGGGTGACCGATCGCAATCGCGCCGCCGTTAACGTTCAATTTCGCGTTGTCGATGCCCAGCTCGCGCTGGCAGGCGAGGGCCTGCGCGGCGAACGCCTCGTTCAACTCGAACAGGTCGATGCGGTCGAGCGTCAGTTGCGCGCGCAGCAGCGCCTTGCGAATCGCGGGCACGGGTCCGAGCCCCATGAACGCGGGATCGACGCCGGCCGCGGCGCTCGGACCGATGAAGGCGATCGGCTGAAGTCCCAGCGATTTGGCCAGCCCGGCTTCAACGATCAGCAATGCCGCCGCGCCGTCGTTGATACCCGACGAATTGCCCGCGGTCACCGTGCCCTGGTCGTCTTTGGAGAATACGGGTTTCAGCTTGGCGAGTTTCTCCAGCGTCGTGTCCGGCCTCGGGTGCTCGTCCACGCTGACGACGGTCGGAGCGCCCTTGCGCTGCGGAATCTCGACGGGCACGATCTCCTCGGCGAACAGCCCGCGTTGGTGCGCCGCCGACCACCGTTGCTGGCTCTGCAGCGCGAACTGATCCTGATCCGCCCGGCTGATCTTGTGCTGGCGGGCGACATTCTCGGCGGTCTCGCCCATGGAGAAGGGGTGATGCAGCGCCGCCAGGCGAGGATTGACCAGGCGCCAGCCGATCGAAGTGTCGAAGATCTGCTGCGACCGGTCGAACGCGGTTTCCGCCTTGCTCAGCACATAAGGTGCACGGCTCATCGACTCGACGCCGCCCGCGATGAACACATCGCCGTGACTCGCCTCGATCATGCGCGCCGCGATGTTGACGGCTTCCAGCCCCGACGCACAGAGGCGATTCACCGTCGAACCCGGCACGGAAACCGGGAGGCCCGCCAGCAGCGCGGCCATGCGCGCGACGTTGCGGTTGTCCTCGCCGGCCTGGTTGGTGGCGCCGAAGTAGACATCCTCGATCAATGCGGGGTCGATGCCGGATCGCGCCACGACGGCCTTGATGATGTGGGCGGCCAGATCGTCGGGGCGAACCGACGCCAATGCGCCCGCGTGCCGGCCGACAGGTGTTCGGAGAGCCGTGATGATCGCCGCTCGCCTTTGCATTTAGTTAATCGCGTTGCTGCACGCGCAATCTACTACGGGAACTATCTGCCCAAGTCTAGGGGTGAAGTACCCGCTCCTATTTCGAGCCCGTCGCGAAAACCGTCTGAAAATGCGGACTCTCTTTCTCCGCGACACGACCGTGACTTCCAGTTTGCCAATCGCCACTCGACTCGGACCAGGCTTGCACTTCGGCCCAGCCCGGCGCGAGGTAAAATTCCACGCCCTCAGCAACGCGGCCGCCGCGAGCGCGCACCACTTCGGCGGCTGGCCGCGGTCCGCGATCGCAGTCGCGCCGATCTGCTTGAACTTCGGAATCACGGCGCCGGTGTTGTCGTGCGTCATGACATGACGCGGCCGAATCGAAACGAAATCGCCCGCGCGCACGACAGCCCCTGCCGCTAGTCCGTCGGCGTGGCGCGCGGCAATCTTCTCAACCAGCGTAAGACCCATAGGAATTTCCCTCGGAAAAGATCGGGGAATGCGCCTGTCAATTTTCTTCTCGAGGCGACATCGATTTTCCGCCTGTTTCTCCTGAATTTAATTGACGCGCTGCGGGCGGGAGCCGCTTGATGCGGAGGGTGAATGCGGCAAGGTCGAAGGGACTCAGGCGATGAATTCCGCTACGAAACTCGCGGCTGCCATGGTGGACGAAACCACCGGGCGGCCGATCGAGGTCGCTGGCGCGAAGCAACCGCTCGCTTCGGTTATCACCCGGATGCGCTTTGCTGTTCCGCCCGAGAAAGTGTGGGAAAGGTTGACGTTCTATGAGCAGATCGAAGAACGGCCACCGTTGCTCCTGCGTCTCCTGCTGCCGGTGCCGCTCCGGACCGAGGGTCGCAAGTCGGAGGTGGGCGACCAGGTCATCTGCCGCTATCTCAGCGGTCATTTGCGCAAGCGAGTGACGCAGGTCACGCCCGAACGGAACTACACCTTTGAGGTCATCGAGCAAAACCTCTCGTTAGGCGGTGGAATCCGGCTGGCCCGAGGGCGCTATACCCTGCGTCCCCTTCCCGATGGCAACACCGAAGTGCATTTGGAAACACGCTACGTCAGCTCGCGCCGCCCGCGCTGGCTGTGCGGGCCGATTGAAACGGTGGTCTGTCACTTGTTCCATCGCCACATCCTGAAAACGATGCGCGGCAGTCTGACGGCGGGGTGATCCAGCATGCCCGCGTTCCTGCCGCCACCCTGGCTTCTCCACGTCGCCGTCGCCGGCGTTTGGCTCTATGAGGGCCTGTGGTGCAAGCTGCTCAGCGGTGAACCGCGCCAGGTTCGGGTCGTCGAGGCGGTGCCGCGATACGGGCCGGGTGCCGGGGCGGATGTTTCTCAAGTTGCTCGGGTTGGTCGAAGTCGGTGTTGCCTTCTGGGCGTTGAGCGATCTCGCGCCGCTGATGTGCGCGCTCGTGCAAACAGATATTGCTCATTTCTCTGAACACCGCCGGACTGCTCTGGGCGCGTCACATCATTCACGATCCGGCTGGCATGGTGGTCAAAAACTTCGCGTTCCTCGTGCTCGCCTGGGTCGCCGCCAGCTTTCCCGCATGGCAGTGACTCGGCCGACGCGAGACGACGGCGTGGGAACGCGGCCGGCTCGACGCGCGCAGCGGGCCACACAAGCTGTTATTCGGGCGCATGCATGAAGACGCCGCCATCGAGCTGGCCGCGTTCCGGCCCGGTGGACGCGTCTTTTGCATCGCCTCGGCGGGTTGCACCGCGATGCAGCTCGCGCCCCATCACGAAGTGGTGGCGATCGACATAAATCCGATCCAACTCGCCTATGTCGAACATCGCCGGATGGGCGGCGCGAGCCGGACGGGTTCCGCCGAGCGTTTCATGGGCCTCGCGCGCGCCCTCGGTCCTCTCGCCGGATGGTGGCCCGGGCGGGTCCGCGCCTTCCTCGACCTCGACGACCCGGCGGCGCAGATGGCTTTTTGGCGCCGTCATCTCGATACGAGGCGATTTCGCGCCGCCTTTGGTCTGCTTTTCTCCCGTCGAATTTTGCGCGCGATTTACGCCGCTTCCTTGCTCGATTTCCTGCCACCCGACTTTGGCGCCGTCCTGCGCGGGCGGATGGAACGCTGTTTTAGCCGGTTCCCTAACCGCACCAATCCGTATGCGCGCGGGTTGCTTCTGGGCGAAACGCCTAACGAGCCGGTCCCTCGCGAGGTGAAGAAATATCCGTCTCGTGCAGGCGGACGCGGCCACTTTCCTGGAGAGCGAGCCGGCCGGTAGCTTCGACGGATTCACGCTTTCAAACATCCTCGACGGAGCGAGCACGGCCTTCGGTCAGCGACTTTTCGCGGCAGTAAAACGCGCCGCCGCGCCCGGAGCGGTCGCGGTGTTGCGCAGCTTCCGCGAGCCTTCAATGATGCTGCCGACAAATCGCGCTGCCGACGACCGGGCGATGCTCTGGGGCATCGTCGACGTCCGGCCGACGATCGAACTCTGAACGCGTTACTTTTTGGCCGCGCGTTTCCCGGGCACTTTCGCGATATCGAAATCGACGAAATCGGCGTGGTGAAAAATGATCGACTCGATCGAGCGTTCGACCTCGTCGCCCTCGTGACTGTGAGTCGCGATGATATGCATGACTTCGCCGGGAATGCCGTGCTTGTAGGCGAGCGCGACGCCACTCGATCATGCGCGCCGCGATGTTGACGGCTTCCAGCCCCGACGCACAGAGGCGATTCACCGTCGAACCCGGCACGGACACCGGGAGGCCCGCCAGCAGCGCGGCCATGCGCGCGACGTTGCGGTTGTCCTCGCCGGCCTGGTTGGTGGCGCCGAAGTAGACATCCTCGATCAAGGCGGGGTCGATGCCGGATCGCGCCACGACGGCCTTGATGACGTGGGCGGCAAGATCGTCGGGGCGAACCGACGCCAATGCGCCCGCATGCCGACCGACAGGTGTTCGGAGAGCCGTGATGATCGCCGCTCGCCTTTGCATCGGGAATTGATCGCGTCGCTGCACGAGCAATCTACTAGGGGAACTATCTGCCCAAGTCTAGGAGACTGTTGAAATACTGGAGTGGCCCGCGTTGCTGTCGATTTTGGCGCTAAAACATGTTCGGCGACATCGTGAGCGATCTTTGCGCCGGCCTGGTCGGCGGCCTCGGCTTCGCCCCGAGCGCGAACCTCGGTGACAATTACGCCGTCTTCGAGCCGACTCACGGCTCCGCGCCGAAATACGCCGGGCAATACAAGGTCAACCCGATCGCCATGCTCCTGACCGCGAAGCTGATGCTCGATTGGCTGAAGGAAACCGAAAAAGCCACGCGTCTTGAAAGCGCGGTGGCCCGCATCATCGCGGAAGGCAAGGTGCGCACCTACGACATGGGAGGGAAAGCTTCCACCCTCGACGTCGCCAAAGCGGTCGCAGATCACGCGACTGCATAGGTCAGTCGATCTGCCAGTTTGCGCGCGTTCATGCGTGGCGACTCTCGCCGATAGTTGCCGCCGTTTACCTTGCGCCGATCTTTTCGTCCAAAGGTTAACCGACAGTCGTGACAACGCTCGGCAACCACTGTATCCGGTTCGTTCAGTGTCCGGTCGCAACAAACGGTGAGCTTTGAACAAGCAATGCGAAGCTGATCCAGTTAGATCATTGAGGATGGCCACAAGCAAATCTCGCGAATAGATTCACGAAACTATGAAAAGACAAAGCATCATCTATCTCGCCGCTGGCACTCTCGTGCTCACCGGACTTGCCCTTGGACACTGGGTCAACCATCATTGGCTGCTTCTTACCGCCTTCGTCGGCCTCAACCTTTTCCAAACGGCCTTCACTGGGTTCTGCCCGCTCGAGCGCATTCTGATCAAGCTCGGGATCGGCCAAGCTGGCGGGGAGTGCGGCGCCGCGCCGCAATAGGCGCCGATGAAGTTTTCGCGCTCGCTCCTCACGCTCATCGCCGCTCTCGCGCTGGGCGCCTGTCATTCGAAAAAAGAAACCGCGCCCGAATCGCTCCCGCCGGTCGCAGTCCGCACCGTCGTAGTGGAAAGCAAGGAGCGTCCATCGAGCGAGGAAGTCGTCGGCACAGTGCGGGCGAAACTTCGCGCTGCGATCGAAGCAAAGGTAAGCGCGCGGATCGAGGCGCTGCTGGTCGCCCCGGGCCAGATGGTCAAGGCCGGAGACCTGATCGCGCAACTGGATCCACGGGAGATTCAGGCGAAGCTGGATCAGGCGCTCGCTCTTCGCGAGCAGGCGACGCGGGACCTCGCGCGCGGTCGCGAGTTGCGCGATAAGAAAATTACGACGCAAGCGGATTTCGATGCTGTGCAGGCGCGGGCCAGTGTCGCCGAAGGAGCGGCTCGAGAGATGGAGACGATGCTTGGCTACACGAAAGTCGTCGCCCCATTCGACGGGATCGTGACCCGCAAGCTGGCGGATGTCGGCGACCTCGCCGCGCCCGGCAAATCGATCATCGAAATGGAAGACCCCAGCGCGCTGCGCTTCGAGGCCGACGTGCCTGAGGCGCTCATCGGCAACATCAAACCCAGTGCCAAACTTCCCGTGCAAGTGGCCGAAGGGGCGGCGCCGATCGAGGGCACGGTCGTCGAGGTAGCGCCGGTGGCCGACGCCGCCAGCCGCACCTTTCTCGTGAAACTCGATTTGCCGCCGACGGAAGGCGCGCGTAGCGGCCAGTTCGGGCGAGTTTGGGTCGCAACCGGCGAGAGCAAATCGATCCGTGTTCCCGCCTCGGCGGTCGTGACGCGAGGACAAATGGAGTGCGTCTTCGTGGTCGTGAATGAGCACGCGCAACTCCGCCTCGTTCGCACCGGCAAGCACGCTGCCGGCGAAGTGGAAATTCTTGCCGGCCTCAGCTCCGGCGACCGCGTCGTGAGCGGAGGCGCGGCATCATTACGCGACGGCCAGCCCGTCACCCTGAAGCAATGAGCACGGACGCTCCGCGAGCGAGCGGCGTCGCCGGACGCATCGCGCGCGCCTTCATCAACTCGAAGCTCACGCCGCTCATCATCGTCACGGCGGTCCTGCTCGGCCTCGCCGCGATCGTCCTGCTGCCGCGCGAGGAGGAGCCTCAGATCAAGGTACCGATGGTGGATGTGATGGTGAACATGGCAGGCTTCAGCGCGAAGGAAGTCGAGGAGCGCGCGACGCGGCCGATGGAAAAACTGCTCTGGGAAATCCCCGGCGTGGAATACATCTACTCGACTTCGCGCGACAGCGAGAGCCTCGTCATCGTGCGCTTCAAGGTTGGCTCCAATCCCGAGGAATGCCTCGTTAGGCTAACGGAAAAGCTACGCTCGAACTACGATCGCATTCCGCACGGCGTGGCGACGCCGCTGGTCAAGCCGAAGTCGATCGATGATGTGCCGATCCTCGCGCTCACTTTTCACAGCGCGCGCTATGATCACCTCACGCTCCGCCGGTTGGTCGCGGAGGTGGACGACGCAGTTAAAGCAGTCCCGCTCGTGGCGGAGACAACGATCATCGGCGGCTCGCGACGTCAGGTGCGTGTGCTGCTCGACCCGGTGCGGCTCGCCTCGCGCAATCTCAGCGCGGCCGGCCTCGTGCCGATGCTGCAGCAGGCGAACCGGCAATATCGCTCCGGGGGCCTAACGGCTAACAATCAGGAGTTCGTCATCGAAACCGGCGCGTTTCTGACCAGCGCCGAGGACGTGGGAAATGTGGTCGTGGGTGTTTTCGGCGGTCGGCCCGTTTATCTGCACGAGGTCGCGCGGATCGTCGACGGAGGGGAGGAACCGTCGAACTACACCTTCTTTGGCCACGGCGCGGCGCGCGCCTCCGCGCCGGATGAAGAACCGGCCGTCACCCTCAGCATCGCGAAGCGTCCGGGCGCGAATGCGATTGCTGTCACCCATGAAGTGCTGCGCAAGATTGAGACGCTCAAGGGCACGCTTATCCCGCGCGATGTCGAAGTCTCGATCACCCGCAACTACGGCGAGACGGCGGCGGAAAAATCGAACGAACTGCTGTTACACATGGGCCTCGCTGTCATCGGCGTGTCGCTTCTCATCTGGCTCACCCTCGGGTGGCGCGAATCGACCATCGTCGCGCTCGCCATCCCGGCCACGCTCGCGCTCACCCTGCTCGTTTTTTATCTTCTCGGGTTCACCCTCAATCGCATCACCCTCTTCGCGCTCATTTTCTCCATCGGCATCCTGGTCGATGACGCGATCGTGGTGGTGGAAAACATTGTCCGGCATTTTCATCTCCCGCAAAACAAAGGCCGGAACTGGGCCGCGATCGCGGTGGAAGCAGTCGGCGAAGTCGGCAACCCGACGATCCTCGCGACCTTCGCCGTCATCGCGGCGGTGCTGCCGATGGCGTTCGTCGGCGGACTCATGGGACCCTACATGCGACCAATCCCGATCGGCGCGAGCGCGGCGATGGGCTGGTCGCTCGCCATCGCGTTCATCGTTACGCCGTGGGCGTCGATCCGGATTTTGCGCTGGGGAAAAAAGTATTCGCGACTGACCGAAGGCACCGCGCCGGCCGGCACACACAGTCACTTCGCGCACGAGGAAGATTTTTTCACCCGCATCTATCGGCGGGTGATGGGACCGATGATCGCGCAACCGCGCTGGCGCTGGATTTTTCTCGGCTCGATCACCGGTCTGCTGCTGCTCGCGATGGCCCTGGTCGCGCTCGGCTGGGTGAAGGTGAAAATGCTGCCCTTCGACAACAAGAGCGAGTTCCAGGTGATCCTGAACATGCCCGAAGGCAGTTCGCTCGAACGCACGACGCAGGTCGCACGCGAAATCGCCGCCGCCGTCCGGACGGAGCCCGAAGTGACGGATTACCAGATCTACGCCGGCGTTTCGGCGCCCTACAATTTCAACGGACTCGTCAGGCATTACTTTCTCCGTCAAGGCGCGAACGTAGCCGACATCCAGGTCAACCTTCTGCTGAAAGGCGAGCGGAGCGCGCAGAGCCACGACATTGCCAAGCGCGTCCGTCCGCGCATCGCGAAGATCGCCGCGCGCTTCGACGCCCGCGTCGCGGTCGCGGAAGTGCCGCCCGGTCCGCCCGTGTTGCAAACGCTAGTCGCCGAAATCTATGGCCCTAACGAATCAGATCGCCACGCGCTTGCTCGGAAGGTACGCGACATTTTCAAAAACACGCCGGGCGTCGTCGATGTCGATTGGTATGTCGAGGCCGACCAGCCGAAGGCGCGTTTCGTCATCGATAAGGAAAAAGCCGCGCTCCACGGAATCAGCGCGGAGACGATTTCGGAGACGCTGCGCATCGCCGTCGGCGGCGAATCAGTCGACCTCCTCCACCTGCCGCACGAAAAAGAGGACGTCAACATCATGCTCGAGCTGCCGCGCTCCTCGCGCACCACGCCCGATGAACTGCTCGCGTTGCGCGTCCGATCCGGCGACGCCAACGCGCTGCCCGAGCCCGACGCCACCGGCACTGCGCCACTCATCCCGCTGCGCGAGCTGGTGCACATCGAGCAGACCACGACGGAGAAAAGCATCTATCACAAGAACCTGATGCCGGTGACCTATGTGATCGGCGACGTCGCTGGCGTGATTGAAAGCCCCGTTTACGCGATCCTGAAGATGAACAAGGTGCTCGTGAAACTCGACACGCGCGCGTTCGGCGGGGACGACACGCCGGTGCAAATCTACAACGCCATCCAGCCTTTCACCGAAGCGAAGCCGGCGCTGAAATGGGATGGTGAATGGCAAATCACGATCGAAGTCTTCCGTGACCTCGGATCCGCCTTCGCCGCCGTCCTCGTGCTGATCTACGTCCTGATGGTTGGCTGGTTCCGCAGCTTCATCACCCCGATCGTGGTCATGGTCGCGATCCCGTTCTCGCTCGTCGGCATCCTGCCCGCGCACGGCCTGCTCGGCGCGTTCTTTTCCGCCACGTCGATGATCGGCTTCATGGCTGGCGCGGGGATCGTCGTGCGCAACTCGATCATCCTCGTCGATTTCATCGAACAGCGTTTGGCGGAAGGCATGCCGCTCGCGGAAGCCGTCGTCGATGCCGGTGCGGTCCGTTTCCGCCCGATGCTCCTGACCGCGATGGCGGTCGTCGTCGGCGCGAGCGTCATCCTGGCCGACCCGATTTTCAAAGGCCTCGCCATTGCACTGATGGCCGGCGAAATCGCGTCGCTCCTCATCAGCCGCATGGCGGTGCCGGTGCTTTATTTCATCGCGAATAGCCCGGCCCGCCGTGCGTTACGACCGACCACGACATCCGCATGATGAGAAAATCGTCGCCTGCGACCCGTAATGTTTTAGCCCGTCGATTACGACCTGCGAGAGCGACTCGTCGGAGGCGAGGAAGTGGTACCAACTGGCAAAGTGTTCATGGACGGATTGGGCAGTGGCAGCCCGGACTGCGTTCGTGTTCTGCCGAATCTGCAGTGCGACGTAGATCAACGAGATCACGACGGCAACCGCTCCGATGACTTGTCCGAGATTTGCGAGGTCGCTGAGGTTCATATGCTTCGCTCACGAGAATCCGTTAAATTGTTGAATCGTTAAAGCGTTAAAGCGCGCCGACTCCTCGCCTCGGCCGAGGAGAGCCCGCCTTTGCTTAACTTCGGCGTGGTGAGGAGGCGAAAAACGCGTCTACCTACTGCCAGTCCGGTTCGGATTCGCAAGCAACCCATCGACCCATCGCGCAAAGTCTTCCGAAAAGCTCGGACCAATATCATTCCAGACTTCGCTGAAGCCGCGCGATCTTATGTAGGTGTTCATGTAACGCGCATACCCGCGCCAGTGTGCATCAGGCATGAGCTTCAATTCGTGATGATGAAAATAGGTCTCGGCATGCAGGAGCAATTGGATATGGCTCCAATACTGGAAGTAACGATCCCCATCGGTCAGCTCCGCAGCGCTCTCGAGTTTGGCAAATCGATCGGCATGCTCGGCCCGAAAGATGGAGAAGCGCAGAGCGAACTCGGAGAGGGCATGGCGGGCCTGAGCGTTCGCGACTTTCGTGTTGCCGCGGATTTGAACGGCGAGGTAGACGAGCGTGATGATGATACCAATCGCTCCGACGATTTGTCCGAGATTAGCCAGGTCGCTGAGATTCATGGTCGCTAACGACAACTAGCCATCGATACCATGCATGAGCTGGCGCTCGTACTCCGCGCTATCGAAATGACCCTTCGACTTCTCAATGAGTCCGGCGTCGTCAAATTGCCACAGCTCGTAGCCGCTGATTCGAACGCGTTTTCCCGTGCCGCCGGGTCCGGTGTTCGTTCCAGTTAACGTCCAATGGAACGCGGTTGCGTTTGGTAGAAGCTCCAACTTGTCGAAGATCACAACCATGTCTGGGAAATGGCGCATGAAACCTCGCGCGATCTCTGCAATCGCCGCTTGTCCAATGGCGGGTGGTCCATCGTTTACGCTGAGCGAACCGTTCGCCGCAAAGAAGGCCGCGACGCTCTCAGGATTTTGGCTGCACCAGGCTTCGGTATAGCGGTTTGCGAAGCTGGCGAGATCGTCGAAATCGTTCATCGAAATCGGGCGCCGCTATTGGCAGCACCCTTTGATTACAGAGCTCGCCTCCCCCTGCGAACTGCTGTTTCGTTAGGGCGATGCTGGAAGATCAGAATTCCAAGCGTCGGCGCTGCATTTCCAGCTTCCGTCGGCCTGCTTTTCCCAGACTTCGAGATATTTGCCATGATCGGTGATTGTCTTGCCACTGGCGTCCTTGTAAATCCACTCGTAAGTCCCGCTCGCGTAGGCCATGTCGCCGGACTTCGCGACTTCTACCCGGGTCGGCTTCCAACTTCCGCTGATCATGCTATCGAGGTCCTTTTTCCACTGCGCTCGAATCGCTTCCTTGGTCGTCGCGGCCGGCACGTTTGGGGGTAGCACAATGGCGTCGTCGGCGTAGTAGGAAACCGTTTTGTCGACGTCTTTGGCTCCCGCTGCCGCGGTCCATTCTGCATCGAGGTCGCGAAGAGTCTGTTCGATCTTCGGGTCCGCTGCCGCCGCCGTGCCGACAAACATGCATGAAAGCAATGCAATGCATCCGCACAGAAATATTGATTTTGTTTTCATGGGATCATCGAGCCGGGAATCGAAGATGGCGTCAATGTTTTTCCCGACCTGAAAGGCGTTAGCAAACGATTTTAGCCAGCCCGTTCGAATTGATATTGACGCCTAACGGCATTTCTGCCGGAATCGCGCGCATGATGAAAACTCGAATTGCAGTAACGGCTCTGACGCTCTCGCTGGCGGCGGCAGCAGCCTGTTTTGCGGCCAGCCCGCAAATGGGGACGTGGAAGCTCAACGAGGCGAAGTCGAAGCTCGTGCCGGGGATGGGCAAGAACACGACCGTAGTTTACACAGAGCAGGGGGACAAGATTAAGGTGACCGTGGACGGCGTGGACAAGGATGGGAAACCGACGCACGGCGTCTGGGTCGGCAAGTGGGATGGGAAAGCCTACCCATCGAAAGGGAATATGTCCTGGAACTCGACCGCCTACAAAGTGGTCAATGACCATACCAACGACATCACCACCATGAAGGATGGCAAGATCGCCTGGACGGGGACGATCACCGTAGCGCCGGATGGCAAATCGCGGACGGTAACCATCAACGGTACGGACGCGAACGGGAAGAAGTTCAGCGGCAAGGCCGTCTACGATAAGGGGTAGAACAGAAGTCGGTAGCCAGAAGTCACAGGTCAGTGATCGGTGACAATCCCAGAGATTGTCGATCTTCACTATTGTGTTTTCGGTGCAATGGCGGTGTGTCGAAAGCTGGGATGAAAATCGACGCCGCCTGAAGCGCTCAGTCACGCGCCGCTCACTGCGATGATGAAGACGGTTAAGGAACACAACATCAGGGCCGACGAGGTGAAGGAGATCAAAGTGGAAGTGATCGCCCGCGCTGCCGACATCCTGGGCGATCCGCACAAGTATCGACCAGATTCGAAAGAAACCGCCGATCATTCGCTTCCTTACTGCATGGCCGCCGGATTGGTCGACGGGATGGTGACGCCGTTGCAATTCAAAGAAGAGCGCGTTCTCGACAAAGCGCTCATTCCAATCATGGATAAGGTGAAGGTGGTCGCAAACGAAGAGTTCGAAGCGCTCTTTCCAAAATTCCAGCCGAGCCGTGTCACCATCACGACAAACAGCGGCAAGGAGCACTCAACGCGCGTTGATGTTCCAAAAGGCGACCCGCGCGATCCGATGACGGAAGATGAAATTGCGGTGAAATTTACCGCGCTCGGCGGCGATGTGATCGGCAAGGAGCAATGCAAGAAGCTGCAAAACCTTATCATGAGCATGGAAACCGCCGGGAACCTGGGCGGGCTATTTGAGTTAACGACGGCTCGCTGATTTGAGGTGGATCGAGCAGTCCCTTGCTCGATGTTAAATTTGCCGGCTTCGCCGCATTATTTTGGCATCGCCCGCGAAGCGGCCGATCCACCTACGCCGTCGCGCTGCCCTCGTCGCCGCCGAAATGAATCCCCTGCGCCAGCGGCAGCTCGGTCGAAAAATTGATCGTGTTCGTCTGGCGGCGCATGTACATCTTCCACGAATCGCTTCCGCTTTCGCGTCCGCCGCCGGTTTCTTTCTCGCCACCAAAGGCTCCGCCAATCTCGGCGCCACTCGTTCCCGTGTTCGCGTTGGCAATGCCGCAATCGCTTCCTGCCGCTGAGATGAATTTTTCCGCCTCGCGCATGTCGTTCGTGAAGATCGCGGAGGTCAAACCCTGCGGTACGCCGTTGTTGATCGCGATCGCTTCGTCGAAACCGCGATAGGTAAGCAAATAAAGCAGCGGCCCGAAGGTTTCATGACACACAATCTCAAAATCGGGCTTCGCGTTCGCCAGACACGGTGTCATGTAGCAACCGCCCGGGTATTGCGCACCTTCGAGGCGTTCGCCTCCCCAAAGCACTTCGCCGCCCTCATCCTTCAATCGTCGGATGGAATGCTGCACCATGTCGACCGCCCCCTTGTCGATCAAGGGACCCATCAGCGTCTGGCGGTCAAGCGGATTTCCGATCCGCAGCGTCTTGTACACGCTCAAAAGTTTCTTCCGCACTTTGTCCGCGATCGAGTCATGCATGATGACGCGTCTTGTCGAGGTGCAGCGCTGACCCGCCGTGCCGACTGCACCGAAAAAAATTGATTGGGTCGCCATCTCGAGATCCGCGCTCGGCGCCACAACGAGGGCGTTATTTCCGCCCAGTTCCATGATCGTTTTGCCGAGACGTCCATGGACTGTTTGCGCAACGTGCACGCCCATCTGCGTCGAGCCGGTGGCCGAGATCAAGGGAATGCGCCGGTCCGCCGACAATTTCTGTCCAACCGTTTTGCGGTCGCCCATGAGCAGGGTAAAAATCGCAGGATCGGCCCCCGTTTCGCGGCAGACGCGTTCGGCGATTTTTGTTACCGCAATCGCGGTGAGCGGCGTCTTTTCCGAAGCTTTCCAAACCGTCGCGTCACCGCAAACGGCGGCCAGCGTTGCGTTCCACGACCAAACTGCAACGGGAAAATTGAAGGCACTGATCACTGCGACAACACCGAGCGGATGCCATTGCTCCATCAAGCGGTGACTGGGTCGTTCCGATTGAATCGTTAGGCCATAAAGCATGCGCGACTGACCAACCGCGAAATCGCAGATGTCGATCATTTCCTGCACCTCACCTTCGCCCTCTGCGATAATTTTCCCCGTTTCGAGGGTAACGAGTTGACCGAGATCGTGTTTAAAATCGCGCAAGGCGTTGCCCAGCCGGCGAACGGTCTCGCCCCGCACCGGCCCGGGCGTTGTGCGCCACTTCAGGAAAGCTTCCTGCGCGCGCGCGACCGCCCATTCGTAATCTTCATCAGATGCGGTCCGGACACGCGTGAGCACGTTCCCATCGATCGGCGAAATCTTTTCGATGATCGCGCCATCGCCGCGCCATTCGCCCGCGAAAACGCCGGGATTCTCTCCGGCAAGACCAAGTTTGTTTAAGACTGATTGCATATTTAGAAAGGGGTGGGGCGGGTCGTCGAACCGTCCGCCAATGGTCGACCCGCTCAGCGGTCGCGTGCTACCTGCTCATCTGTTGGCATTGTTTGCGCAGAAGAGCCATCGCTTCGTCGACCACTTCCGTCGAGATATCGAGTGCCGGGCGGAAACGAATCGAGCGGTCCCCGGCCTTCAAGGCGAGGACGCCGAGATCGAAAAGACCCTTCCAGAAATCGTCGCGCGTTTTTGTGTCCGGCAGATCGAAGGCAATGAAGAGACCACGACCGCGCACGGCGGTGATCGTCGGCTCTTCCTCTTGCAATTGCTGCAGTCCCTTGAGGAAATACGCGCCCACGGTGGCAGCGTTATCGACCAAATTCTCCTCCTCCACGATGCGCAGATAATGCGTCGAACGCACCATGTCGGTAAAATTTCCACCCCAGGTTGAATTGATTCGGCTGGCTAAGCGGAAACAGTTGTCGCGAACTTCATCGAGCCGGGGACCAGCCATTACGCCGCACACCTGCACCTTTTTTCCGAAAGCCATCAAGTCAGGCTGCACGCCAAAATGCTCGCAACACCAATTGCGACCGGTTGTTCCCATGCCGCATTGCACCTCATCGAAAATGAGAAGCATCTCGTTCTCGTCGCAAATACGCCGAAGGGTGTGAAGCCATTCGCCGCGGAAATGGTTGTCGCCGCCTTCGCCCTGGATCGGTTCGATAATGATCGCCGCGATATCGATCCCGCGCTCGGCGATGAATTTCATGATCTCCTTCTCGGACTTCTTTTCGCGCTCAATCACGTCGGTTTCGCGCTCGGCTTCAGGCAGCGAGAAATCGATGCATGGATTTGAAACTCGCGGCCAGTCAAACTTCGCAAACAGATCCGTCTTCCGCGGGTCGGTATTCGTTAGGCTGAGGGTATAACCGCTGCGACCGTGAAAGGCACGGCGGAAATGAAGGATATCGGTACCGCGCTCGCCACGCCCCGCCGCCATGTTCTTGCGAACCTTCCAGTCCATCGCGGCTTTCAAACAATTCTCGATGGCGAGCGCGCCGCCTTCGATGAAAAGATAACGTTCGAGCGGCGGCAAGCCCGCGACGCGCGCGAACGTATCGACAAATTCTGCGTAGGCAGCGGAGTAGATATCGGAATTCGCAATCTTGATCTGCGCCGCGCGGGCAAGTTTTTCCTTCACGTCGGCGCGATCGAAATGTGGGTGATTGAAGCCGATCGGATTGGAGCCAAAAAATCCGTAGAGATCGATCAAGCGCTGATCGTTAACCGAATTGTGCAGATAAGAGCCGCGGCTTTTTTCGAGATCGATCACAATCTTGAAGCCGTCGAGCAAGACATGTTGCTCGAGATGGTTCAGGACGCTGGATGCGTCTTTTTCCTGATCGTGAACTTTGGATTGGCTCTCCGGAACTTGGCGCCGCGGTGATGTGCGGGCCGTTTCCGTGAGCACGGGCGGCATACTCATCCGTTGACGTTAGCGGGGTGGGCGAAGTTGGTCAACCGGTGCGGACTCCTTCGGCAGAATGCTGGGGAGTGCACGCGGCTTGCGTGCTGGCGAGGGCGGCCCGCTCTCGCGAACTTCTTCGCACGATCGCTTTCGTCAGGGCTGCGTTTACAGAGGGTCGTTTCGGCGAGCCGCCGAAACCGGCACGCGAGCCGCGTGCGCTCCCCGGAAATCAAACGATCCCGTCGCGCAAACTGGCGTGTTTCCCTGCGAGCAGCTCCTGGGTCAGGTCGTAACCGCGCCGGTCCGCATTCTTAGTCGTGCCGGCGAAATGATGATCGATCCGTATTTTCGCCGAGCGGCAGAAGTAATTGGCGACTGACAAGACTTCTGTCGCGGACTCGCCGTGGTTAATCTTGTGTTGAGCAAACGAGCAGGTGGCGCTGATGGCAAAGAGCTCCGTCGCAATCCCGACAAATCGCGAAAGCAAAAGCTGCTCGCGATCGAGTTTCGGACCGAAGCGCGCCATCGCATGAAACAAACCGCGCGCGAGGCGGCGGCTGGTACGAGCACCGTAGTTTGCGTGCGCGCGCAGATCATCGTGCAGGCCTTTGATTTCACCCGCACCGCCCCCTAACCACTGCTTCGGATACCAGGTCGCATAAAATTTTCCCGATGTGAAGATCGCTTTCGCGCGTGTCGACATCGGCAGCTGGGTATTGAAGATTGCGCCGCCGACTTTCAAATGCGGATCGAGTGCCTCGCGCGCGATGAACAGCCGCATGATTTCGCTCGATCCTTCGAAGATGGTGTTGATCCGGCAATCGCGCAGGAAACGCTCAACGGCGATCGGTTCTTCCCCGCGCCCGGCCAGCGATTCCGCGGTTTCGTAGCCGCGTCCGCCGCGGACCTGCATCGCGTCGTCGGCGATCCGCCATGTCGTTTCTGTCGCCCACATTTTGCACATTGCGGTTTCGATCCGCAGATCGCCCGCCTTGCGATCGACCAGTGCCGAAGTCAGGAACGTCATCGCTTCCATCGCGAAAACATTACCAGCCATCTCGGCTACTTTGCCGGCAATGGCGTAGTGCTGTCCGATCGGCACGCCCCATTGCACACGCTCGGCAGCCCATTTGCGGGAGATTTCCAGCAGCCGTTTCGATAGACCAACACAGGCCGCTGGAATCGTTAGGCGACCGGTGTTCAGCGTGGTGAGCGCGACCTTCAAGCCTTTGCCTTCACCAGCGATGATGTTCTCACGCGGCACGCGCACGTCCTTGAATGTGACGACACCATTATAAAGCGCGCGCAATCCCATGAAGTGGCAACGATGCGGCATCGCCAGACCGGGCGTGTCCACATCGACGATGAACGCGGTGATTTGCTTGCGTTCCTTGCCGTTAACGACTTTCGGCGCCGTCTGGGCCATGACCACGAGCACGCCGGCTTTCAATCCGTTCGTGCACCAAAGTTTCTCGCCGTTGAGGATAAACGCCGAGCCGTCGGGTGTTGGTTCAGCCCGCAGGCTCATCGTCGCCGGATCGGAGCCGGCATGCGATTCGGTGAGGGCGAAGGCGGAGATTTCGTGACGCGCGACGCGTGGAAGATATTTTTGCTTTTGTTCTTCCGTCCCGAAAAGCAGCAACGGCTGCGGAACGCCGATCGATTGATGCGCCGAAACCAGCGCGGTCAGGTTCGCGTCCCAACTTCCGAGGAGCATCGCGGCGCATCCGTAGTTTACCTGGGACAATCCAAGTCCGCCGTATTGTTTCGGGATTTTCACGGCGAACGCGCCCATCGCGAAGAGATCCTCGATGTTCTTTTGCGGAATCTCGCCGGTGTGGTCGATCTCGTCCGCGTCCACGTGGTCGTGCAGATATTTTTTCAGGCTTGCGAGAAATTCCGCGCCCGCGGCCAGATCTTCAGCGCTTTGTTCCGGCCAGGGATAGATGCGCTCAAAAGCGTAACGGCCGATGAATAGATTGCTGGCGAAGCTGCCGCGTTCATCGAGCGGATCACGGGAGCTTTCGGCGAGATCGAGCGCGGCTGCCTTGCCGGCCGACATTTTCGAAGTGTCGATGACAGACGCCTGTGGCGCAGGTTTCGCGCTGGTCTCTCCCACGACCTGTTTTTCCGGTGCTTCGGGTGGTGACTTCATGAGCTACGCTTGGGATTCATAAAAGGTAGTTCCATTCCGGGCGTGCTGACGAAGCAAATCGCACGGCGCAAATTTTTCGCCGGCTCGGGAACGCAATCCTTCCATCTCCGTAACGACTTTGTCCAAGCCGTAGTGATCGGCAAAACGGAGTGGACCGCCCCGCAACGGTGCGAACCCTGTTCCGAGGATCATCCCATAATCCGCGTCTGCAGGTGTCGCGACGACTTTCTCCTCGAGGCAACGGGCCGCTTCGTTCACCATCAAAAAGATGAGGCGATTAACGAGCGCGCCATGCTCATCTTCCTGAGCGGGACCAGGGGCCTCGCGATTGTCCTCGCTCGATGGCTCGTCGGGTCCTTCGCTCCGTTCCGGATGCCGGCGCCAGACCTTGGTAGTGTCGTTAGGCGTTTGCAGCTTGCCTTCGTATTTGTAAAAGCCGCTGCCAGTCTTGCGGCCGAGCATTTTTGCGGCCTGCATTTTGCGCAGGATTTCCGGCGCACGATCACGTTCCCCAAACGCTCTTCCGAGAGTGTCGGCGATATCCATTGTGATATCGATCCCGATCTCGTCGATCAACCGCAACGGCCCCATCGGCATTCCCCAACGAACGAGCGCTTCGTCGATTTCCTGCGTGGCGATCCCGTCCTGGCAAAGTTCCGCAGCATCGAGGAGGTAGGGGAAGAGCACGCGATTAACCAGGAACCCCGGGCTGTCTCGCACGACCACGGGCACTTTGCCGACCTGGCGGGCGAAGGCGAGCGCGCGTTCCTGCGTTTCCGGCGCAGTCTGTTTCCCCACTACAACTTCCACCAATTTCATCCGGCTGACCGGGTTGAAAAAATGGAGGCCAATGACGCGCCGCGGATGTTTCGTCTCGGCGGCGAGATCGCTGATCGAGAGCGCGGAGGTATTGGTCGCGAGGATGTCGGTGTCGTCAATTTTCGAATCGATATCGCGGAAGATTGCCTTTTTGATCTGGAGTTTTTCCGAGGCGGCTTCGATCACGATCTGCACCTCGCGCATCGGACCGGGATTGGCGGAGGCGACAATTCGGGCCCGCCCTTGTTTCGCTTTTTCCTCCGACATCAAACCGCGCCTGACCGCTTCGGCATAAGTCTTCTCGATGTTGCCCAGGCCGCGCTCGAGTTGTTCGACGCTGACGTCGCGCAGAATGACGGTCACGCCCCGCGAGCTGAGCCATTGCGCAATCCCGGATCCCATGACTCCTGCCCCAATAACAGCGGCGTGGGCTACTTTCTCGACCGGAGTTTTCGAGCTGCCCTTGCGATATTTCTCGGCCAGGAAAAAATTGCGAATGAGATTGCGCGTCGATTCCGTCTTACCGAGTTCGACAATGGCATCGAGTTCAAGCGCGAGCGATTCGTCAATGGAGCTCGTTAGGCCGCGTTGAATCACATCGAACGCCCGGGCCGGTGCGGGATTCATCCCCGGCATCGCGAAGACAAGTTCGTGCGACTCCGTCGATCGCTGCGCGGTCGCGGGAACTCCGCTCGCTGGTTCCGGCTTGCCCTCGCGTACTTTCCGGCGAGCGGCGTCGATGACGTAAGTTGGCAGCACAAGCTCATCCACGAGACCGATCCGCAGCGCCTCCTTTGCCGGATACAGTTTTCCTTTCGAGATAACTTCAGAGGCCACCTTGGCGCCGACCAGGCGCGGCAATCGAGTTGTGCCTCCCCAGGCCGGGATCAGCCCCAGCGTCGTCTCGGGCAACCCAATCCGCGTCGCCGGATCGTCAGAGGCCACGCGATAATCGCAGGCGAGCGTGATCTCGTAGCCACCGCCCGCACACGCTCCATGAATCGCGGCAACCGTCGGAATCTTGAGGGCGGCGAGACGGTTGAAAATTCTCTGCCCTTCCGCGATGAAGGTGCGCATTTCACCTGTCACCGCCTGGCGGAGCAATGTCTGCAAATCAGCGCCCGCGATAAAAATGGATTTCTTCGCTGAGGCGATGATTGCGCCCTTCAAGGACGGGTTGCCCTCGATGAAGGTGATATGCTCATTGAGATTCTTGAGCGTGTCCGCGTCGAAAATGTTTGCTCCGGATTCAGGCCGATCAAAAGTCAGAATACAAATGTGATCGTCTCCGACTTCGCGACGGATCATTGAACGGGGCGCTGTTGGCGTCATTGCGTTCCATATTGGCAAGTTTCCATG
Source organism: uncultured Verrucomicrobiae bacterium (assembly GCA_963763995.1). Taxonomy (GTDB): domain Bacteria; phylum Verrucomicrobiota; class Verrucomicrobiia; order Chthoniobacterales; family UBA10450; genus CAVTTH01. The sequence goes on from CAVXQL010000008.1 coordinate 29,990, forward strand.
AAATTCCAAGCGGAGAGAAGATTGGGACCGCACTCCGCAGGCATGCGTTCACCGGAGATTGCACTTCGCGAAGGCGAGTGCTACAAACTCCGCGAGCGCTCGGGTCGAGTCGCCATCTTTGCGCGTTATGGTCGGCAGAATCTTACTACCCGAAATCAAGAGCCTGATTGATTCGCGCGATTTCAACGCGTTGCGCGAAATCTTTTGCGAGTGGCCGCCGGCCGATGTGGCCGAGGTGATTCTCGATCTCCCGGAGGACCAGCAGGTAATCGTTTTCCGGGTCCTGCCACACGACCTCGCGGCCGACGTGTTCGAATACCTCGAGAGCGAGGCGCAACAACAACTTCTGCACGCGATGGCGCACGAGCAGGTAGTCGGGATTCTCAACGAAATGTCGCCGGACGATCGCACGGCGTTGCTCGAGGAAATGCCGAGCGCGGCGGCGCGGCAATTGATTCGCTTGCTCACGCCGGAGGAACGTCGTGTGGCGCAGGCGCTTCTCGGTTATCCGGAAGGAAGCGTCGGGCGCTTGATGACACCGGATTTCATTGCGGTGCATTCCGACTGGTCGGTAAAAGACGTGCTCGATTACGTGCGGGAAAACGGCCAGGACTCCGAGACGCTCAACGTCGTCTACGTCGTCGATGATCGAGGGAAGTTGATCGACGATCTGCGCATCCGCGAGTTTCTCCTCAAACCGCTCACGCACAAAGTCAGCGATCTGATTGACGAAACATTCGTCAGCCTGAATGTCGCCGATCCGGAGCGGGACGCTGTGAATGTCTTTCGAAAATACGATCGCACCGCGCTGCCGGTGATCGATTCGAGCGGAGTCCTGGTCGGAATTGTGACGATCGACGACATGCTGGACGTCGCGGAAGAAGAAGCGACCGAGGACATCCAGAAATTTGGCGGCATGGAAGCACTGGACGAGCCGTACATGCGCATCTCGCTCTGGCAGATGGTCCGGAAACGGGCCGGATGGCTCATCATTTTGTTTCTCGGCGAAATGTTGACGGCGACGGCGATGGCGAATTATCAGGATGAGCTGGCCAAGGCGCTGGTGCTGGCGTTGTTCCTACCGCTCATCATTTCCAGCGGCGGCAATTCCGGTTCGCAGGCTTCGACCCTGATGATTCGGGCGATGGCACTGGGTGAAGTGACCATGCGCGATTGGTGGCACGTCATGCGGCGGGAACTGCAGGCGGGTCTTGCCCTGGGGGTGATCCTGGGCGCGATCGGCGTCATCCGGGTGGGATTTTGGGCGATGGTGGCTGAGCGCTATTTTCATCGCCAACCATACGGCGAAGATTGGCATCTCGTTGCCTTGACCGTGGGCATTGCACTCGTAGGAGTTGTGCTTTGGGGCTCGCTAGCCGGTTCGATGCTGCCATTTCTTCTCCGCCGCGTCGGTGCCGACCCCGCCACATCATCGGCGCCTTTCGTAGCCACGCTGGTCGATGTGACTGGATTGGTTATCTATTTCAGCATCGCGCTGCTGATCATGCACGGCGCCATGCATTAGCTCGCGGTTCGAATTTCTCCCGCTGCAAACGGTAGGCCGGGAGCGTCTTGAATGAGCGGGTGAGGGGAATCGAACCCCCGTGTCCAGCTTGGGAAGCTGGCGTTCTACCATTGAACTACACCCGCGGAATGATTGCAGATTGTAGGTTTGCGATTCTCGATTGCAAGACGCGATCAATCATTGCCACGAAATCACGTCGTCGGAATTTTTGAAATTTGGACTGGCCGGAGTCCTTGTTCCCTGAACGCCATCTTTTCCATACGACCATGCAATGATTCCGGATCGCAATTGCGAGGAACCCGCGCTTCCGTCGGCGTCAGGATATGGATTCGCAACTTGATTCTCGTAATCGCCGTCGATCCTAACAAGGTAGTTTGTACCCCACGGATCGAAGTATTGGCCGGTAGATGTAGTGGTGCCGATTCCGGAACGTGGGCTTGCCGAATCTTTCACGTCGGGCGGAGAAAGGAAAACGATCTGCTTTGGGTTTGCAATTGCATTGGTCAATCCGCGCAATTCGTTGAAAAGGGTCTCGTTTGTTGCTCGATCACCTCCCGGCCCAAAAGTGAAATCGTCGGTTGCACCAGTCGGCAGGGGGTACTTTCCGGTACTCGGTATAAAAAGCGTTCACCGCAGTCACGATCTGGGTGAGATCATTTTTCGCTTGGGTGCGCCTGGCTTGATCCTGCACGCTGCGAAACGCGGGGAAGAGCAGTCCCATTAACACCACGATGATGGTGATGACGACGAGCAGCTCGATCAACGTGAAGGCGCGTTGGCCGGAACGAAGAAGGGGAAACGTCATCTTTGGTTTCGGAAAGGAACGAGTCTTAACATTGGTCGCGCGCAGACGCACGTTTTCTTTGGCGCGAACTTGGAGACCCGGAAGCTTGTTTGGTCCGCTTCATTTCCATTTCTGCATCTGCTCCGGGAACGGGCACAGGGCGCAATCGGAATTGTCCCGCAGGCAAAAATCTTCGTAGATCTGCAACAGACCCTGCTGTTGCGCGACAGTTTTCGTGAACAGCGGGCGGCGCGTGTCGTTACCGAAAAGCCGCGTCGCCGCGGTCTCGAGACGTCGATTTGAAAGTTGCGCAGTCCGCTTCGCAAAGGCCGGCCAGACTTCGCGGCCCTCCGCGAGGAAAAAGGGAAAGAGGACGTTCGCGAGGATGTCGGCAATGCGCGCGTCGCCGATCAAGGCCATTTCTTTCGCACTCGCGTCCGAGAGAAGGGTGTAGTGAAAGTTCCAGAACGGATGCTGCAATCCGAGAAAGAAATTTCGCGCGACGGATCCATCGGTCTTGCCTAACGATTTGATAAAGGCGGGCCATTTGGAGACCAACACCGCGAGCGCAGCCAGCCGGCGCTGCGGATGATTGAGCGGTCGCGCTCCGCTCAAACGCCACAGTTTCTCCGGCAGCACCAGTCGCTCCAATTCGTCGCGATGCGGCCACCAGCGATCCCACAAGGTCCGGACGTAGCCACGCGTGGTGGTTTCATAAGCACCGAGGTCAGGAGTCGAAAGAAAACCGGCCGCGCCGAACAGCAACGCCTCGGTATCGTCCGATTTCTGGCGCAGAAACTTCAGCGACAGCCGTTGTGCGAGAAGCGCGAATGGAAGTTTGTTTTGTTTGTAACCAAGGGCCGTGGCCAGCTCTTGAAAGAGCGCTTCGTCCCGGCCATGGTTCTCCGCAACGCGGCGGAAGCGCGCCGCCTTCCGCTGAAGCCGAAACTGGGCCGCCCCGTCAAGCACGCTGCGAATTCGTTCCTCGGCCAAATCCTTGAGCGGTGCCTGACAACGACCGGGTCGAGCCAGCGGAATGCTCGCGGCGAACACTTCATCGAGCGTGCTCGGATCGACGCGCACTTGAACAACGTTGCGATTCGATTTCGTGCGGGAAAAGAATGTGCGTGTTCCGGCATTTACGAAGACGTGCAGCACCGTATCTTCGAAAGCCGGATTGATGGCGTGGCCGTGCGTCTCCCAGCCGCGATCGCTCAAGTCGAATTCGATGCTGCCGCCAATTGTTGTCGCCGCCGTTCAGGCGAATTGCGGCCTCCCGAAAATCAGGTCCTGCTTCGCGATTCCACGTCCCAAATTGGACGATCTCTACTTCTTCGCCGGCGGTGGAGCGGAAGCGGCGTCCGAAGTCGCCCGCGAACCAACGTGCTTGCAACTCAAGCTCGGTTGGTGGGCGGGCCGGTGGAAAAAGCGCTCGCTCACGGAGGTGAGTTCGCTCGCGGAGCTGCGCGTAGCGTTCTGCAGATGAAGAGACGGAAGCCACACGCCGCTCCCCAAGTACCATCAGGCGTTTCTGTCCGCAGTTGCAGCTGCTTCTGTCTCGGAGGCGGAAAAAACAGGTGCTGGTACGCCGGTATCGTTAGGGACGGCCGCCGTACTAACAACCTCCCGCAACCGGCCCTGCAAGTATTCGACGATTTGTTCGACCGTGGAAGCGCGAGAGCGATCGAAGAGAAAGAGGTATTGCGACCGCTTCCCTGGTGTGGAAAACATGCACAGATTTTCGGAAAGGAATTTCGGTTCTCGAGTCACGGTCAATCCTGCCAGATCGATTGCCTTGGCAAACCCGCGTCCGCCTTTGCGCGCGACGAAAACCAGTTTCCGCGGCTCTTCGTTGGTCGCGACGAGCGCTCCGAAAAGATTCGCGGGAATGCGGCGTCCCCGCGCACTCAGGCACGGTGACGGCCCAGGCGATGGTTTCTCCGAGCACATTCTCCCGGGCGAAAATCGTGGCGAGCCGGGAAGGGAGCACAGAAGGGAGAGTAGCCGCGGCGTCCGAATCGGCCGGGCCGTTGAGCTTTTTGAATGCGAGCCAGATTTTCGCCTTCATCGCTCGCAGGATTTTCGGCGCGAAGTAAATGAAGGTTGCGATCGCCAATGCGAAAACGACGAGCGCCCAGAGCGGGTTGTAGTGGATCAGCGCCAGGCCACCCAGAACAGCGGCATCTTCACCGAGGCTGAGCGCGATGTTTGAAAACGGTTCCGGCGAGGTGTTGGCAGCAAGACGCGTAGTGGACTTGGCCGTGTGGGTCATGAGGCTGGTCGTGCCCGCGAGCAGAGCCGCGACCACGGTCAGCGCCGGGCTGGAATGGCCGAGGACCTGGATGGCGAGCAAGGCGCCACCGATGGGCCGGATGACGGTATGGACGCGCGTCCCAGGCGGAATCGATCCACGGAATTTTGTCGGCGAAGAATTCGAGGAAATACAGAACGCCGGCGACGGAAACGATGACCGGATTGCCGAGCACTTCGAGCGACTGATAAGCGGGCGAGAGGACGATCCAGTGCTGATTGATCGCGAGTCCGGTAACGAAGACCGTGAGATAAAGGTTAATGCCGGCGAGGCAGGCGAGGCCAAGCGCGACTCCGAGCAAATTGAGCTCTTTCACGGGGAAATTATGGGCGATTTACCGGTCATGTCGAGCGAAGTCGAGACATCCCATAACGCGGTGTAACGAAGCGTTGGCGGTTGCCGTCGAGGACGGCGGCCTCTACAATCTCCGGCCATGCTCGACATCCGACTGATTCGCGAACAACCCGACTTCGTAAAAGAGCGGCTGGCGACCCGCGGCGGCGATGACGCAGCGAAGGTCGATGAGTTGCTGTTGATCAATAGCCAATGGCGTAGCGGCGAAACCAAGGTCCAAGAATATCGGGCCTTGAAGAAGAGCAAAAGCGAAGAAGTTCGAGTCCTTCTTGAGTCTGGTGGTCCTCCCGAGATCCTGCAGTTGACGCAGAAAACATCCAAACAATTGGACGTCGACATTACGACTTTGGAAGGACAAATCGCCGAATGGAAACTGCGCCAGCAGAATCTATTGCTCCAAATTCCGAATCTGCCGCACTGCGAATGTGCCGTCTGGCAAGGACGCAAGCGACAATCCGGTGATGAAAGCAGTTGGGGCGAGAAGCCGGCGCTTGGTGAGACTGCGCTGGATCATGTTTCGCTGGGTGAGAAGTTGAAGCTTTTCGATCTCGAACGCGCGGCGAAACTAAGCGGCAGCGGGTTCATTTGTTTTACCGGGCAGCGGGCGCGAAATTGGAGCGCGCGCTGATTCAATTTCATGCTCGATCTGCACACGCGCGAGCATGGCTATCTCGAAATCAGTCCGCCATTTCTCGTTCGGCGCGATTGCATGGTCGGCACGACCCAGCTGCCGAAATTTGAGGCGGACATGTATGGCCTGGAGGAGAACCAGTTGTTTCTCGCGCCGACGGCCGAAGTGCCGGTGACAAATCTTCATCGCGAAGAAATCTCTGGGCTGCGGCCGAGCTTCCGAAGAAGTTTGTCGCCTACACGCCCTGTTTTCGGCGCGAGGCCGGATCAGCCGGACGGGAAACGCGCGGGATCATTCGCGTCCATCAGTTCGACAAGGTGGAACTGGTGAAGATCACGACGCCGGAAAATTCCTACAGCGAACATGAGGCGCTGACGGCCGACGCGGAACGTGTTTTGCAGTCGTTAGGCCTGCATTACCGGGTCATCGAACTTTGCACCGGTGATCTCGGTTTTGGCTCGGCGAAGACGTATGACATCGAGGTCTGGTCGCCGGGGCAGAACGCTTATCTCGAAGTTTCGAGCTGCTCGAACTTTGAGGATTTTCAGGCTCGCCGCATGAATCTGCGTTTCAAAGGCGCGGACGGGAAGAATCGATTCTGCCACACGTTGAACGGATCCGGTCTGGCGTTGCCGCGTCTGTTCGCCGCGCTGATCGAAAGCGGTCAGCGGCCCGACGGCTCGATTCGGGTGCCGGAAAAACTGCAACCGTACTTCGGCGCGGCCGAGATTCGTTAGGGAGACGGCGGCTTTTCGGCGAAAAGATCGAGCTGGCCGCGATCTGTCGCGGACGTCGTTTCCTCCGATGAAGGAAGCGAAAGATCAAAGCCCAGGCGTTGGGCGAGCCGCTGACAGGTTTCCGGCCCATAGCCTTCGAAGTGGTTGCTGACGAACGCCCAGACGCTGCGCGAATCAGCCAGATGCCGATCGATCTTGAGCGACCAGCTTTCCAACGCCGCTTCCCGCTTCCAGAGAAGCTTGGCGTAACGATGGACGCGCTGGCCGTCGCGATCATATTTCGTTCCGTAATCGCCGAGTAACCGAAGATAAAGAAAATCAGTCGTCTTGGGCAAGAATTCGAAGGGCGCGAGATTGCGCTCGTTCAGCGGACTGGTGTCGGCCCAAACCCAGCAGATGCGATGCTTCTCGAGGAGACGGATGACCTGCGGCCGGTGCCAGCCGGCGTGCCGGAACTCAATCGCGAATCGAAAGTCGCGAGGAAGTTGTTTTAGAAAATTTCGGAGCGCGGGCTTGCCAGCCTCAGGGGCAAAAGACGGAGGAAGTTGGATGAGAATGACCTGGAGTTTCGACAAGAGCGGTTCCATCGCACGGAGAAACGCGGTGAACTCCGCCGAACAATCGCGGAGGCGGCAGGCGTGCGTGATTTCTCGCGGCAGCCGACAGGCGAAACGAAAATCGGCTGGCGTAATCTCGGCCCAGCGCAGAACGGTTTCTTCGGCAGGCGCATGGTAAAAAGTTGAGTCGATCTCGACCGCGGGGAAGTAACGCGCATAAAATTCCAGCCATTGCGCCGGTGGCAAGTCAGGCGGATAAAATGCGCCGCGCCATTCCTCGAAACTCCAGGCGCAAACGCCGATGCGAATCTTTTGCTGGTCGGTTAGATTCAAAGTTGCCGCGTGAACATAATTCAGGTTCGCCTGCGGCTAACGGGATGATCTCACCTTCATCATATCCAGAGCAAGCGGGGATTGCGGTGCCCTTGACGCAGTGGAGAAGGTTAATTACCCTGCCCCACCCCAATGAATTACCGGTTTAGCCTTCTTGTTTTTTCGTTAATTGCCTTCTGCGCCCTGCCTGCCCTCAGCCCGGCCGCCGTCGTTTTCCAACCCGGTGAAAAGACCAGGTTGCGAGTGCCGGGTGAAGAGGACGTGAGCGGCACTGCACAGCAACTTTACAGTCAGGCCCAGGCTGCGGAAAGGAATGGCGACATAAAGCATGCGATTAAATTGTATCGAATAATCCTGCGCAGATACCCCCACGACGTCGTGGCAGAGGACTCTGTCTACCGCTTGGCTCTCTGCTTCGACCAAACACACAGTTACTTCAACGCTGCGGGCGCTTACGTCAATCTGGCCGAGAAATATCCCAAGAGTCCGCACTTCAATGAAGCGATCGAGAGGATCTTTCGCATCGGTGAGGGCTATCTCAACGGCGGGTCAACCAAACTTCTGGGGCTCAAGATACACAACACATTGGATCGCGCGGTCACCGTGTTTGCTTATGTCGTCCGTCTGGCGCCTTATGGGAAATATACCGCCCGCGCTCAGTTCGATATCGGGCTGGCTCGCGAAAAACAGAAAGCGCTCGATCAAGCAGTCGCCTCTTACCAATCCGTTATCGACAAGTATCCCGACGACCCCGTGGCGGTGGATGCGCAATATCAGATCGGCTATCTGTGGTTTGATACCGCGCGGTCTGGCACGAAGGACCCCAATGCCGCCGAAAAAGCGAAAACAGCATTCGAGGATTTTCTGTTTCGCTATCCAAAGAGTGAAAAGGCGCCGCAAGCGCGTGAGAATTTGAAGTTGCTGGAATATAAGCAAACGAGTGACTCCTTCGGCATCGCCAAGTTTTACGACAAGCAAAAAAATTATCGCGCCGCCGTCATCTATTATAACGACGTCATCCGGCAACAGCCCAGCTCCCCCGAGGGAGACAAGGCAAAAAAGCGGATCGGGCAGCTGCGGGCAAAAGTCGGCGATGCCGCTCTCCAGCCGGCCGCTTTGACCGCGGCAACCGCTAAGAAGAAAGTCGGCAGCCCGCCGCCCCAGTCTGCCGGGGCCCAGGGAGGTTCCGGCCCGGCCATGCGGGCTTCGCCTAACGATATTGCACCGCTCCCGCCGCCAGAATCCGATGTTTCGTTACCCCCTCCAGCGTCGCTCGCTCCCGATACGACCACGGCGCCCGCCATTTCGCCTACGCCCGAACCAACGTCGACGCCCGAACCAACCGCGACGCCGGAGACCAGTGCCACGGCCACGCCCGATGCCACCGCCTCTCCGGCGCCGTGAAGAAGTTCTTCGCTGCAGTGATGATGGGCATCCTGCTCGGGGGATGCCTGGGCTACCACGTCGGGCCGGTAAAACCGGCCTATCTGCGCGATGTGCAATCAATCGCGGTGCCGACCTTTAGGAATAGTACGCTCGCGCCGCGCGTTGAAGCCCTGGTCACTGGGACCGTCATCAATCAATTTCAACAGGATGGCACCTATCGCATCACCAGTGTTGAAAATGCAGATGCCGTTCTCAAGGGCGACATTCTGCGAATTGTCCGCGCCCAGTCACGTTCCGTTCAGGGCAATGTGCTGGCTACGCAAGAGTTCATTTTGACCATGAGTGTCCGTTACTCCCTGGTCGGGCGAGATGGGAAAACGCTCGTGCCCCCTGCGGAAGTGAGCGGCACGACCAGCTTTTTTATCGCATCAGATGTGACGACCGAGCAAAGACAGGCGCTTCCTCTCGCCGCCGAACAACTTGCCGTTAACCTCGTCAGCCAATTGAGCGAGGGTTGGTGATGCCGAATGAAAGGCGACGCGAAGCTCTGGCAGATTCTGAGCGACAAGCTGGAGATGTTGCGGGCGACCCAACAATTGCCGGAAGCGATTCGGGTCGCCAAGACCACGGTTGAGCTGGCTCAGCGCGCTTTTCCGGCCGGCGCGTCCGAAATCGCGCTGAGTTTTGAGAGACTGGGGCAGTTGCGAGATCAACAAGGCGACCGCGCCGGTGCGAAGCCGTCACTGGTGAAGGCACACGCTCTTTTCGAAGCGGCGCCGGTGCCGGATCCGCGTTTGCTTTACCGCTCGGCTCGTCGACTCGCGTACCTCTGCGATAATCTCGGGCAGGACGAAGAGGCGATAGGATATTATGAAAAGGCGATTCAGGCCGGCGGTCAGTTGAACGATCTGCCGCATTCCGATCTGGGCACGATGCTCAACAACGTTGCTCTGATTTACCGGAAGTCCGGGCGCCAAAAAGCCGCGGAACCATATTATCAACACGCCTTGCACATTTACGAAAAACAGCTCGGCCCGGTCCACGCCGATGTCGCTTCGGTGCTGAATAACCTGGGCGTCTTCTACACTAACGAACGCCGCTTCGATGAGGCGGAAAAGACGCATCTGCGGGCGCTGGCGATTCGCGAGAAAGTGCATCCGGCTGGTCATCCCGATATCGCCCAATCGAAGTGCAACCTGGCGGTGGTTTATCATTCCCGCGGTGAGTTCGAGAGGGCAGGGGAGCTTTACCGCGAATCGCTCAAAAATTGGGAGGAGCAGACCGAGAAGCCCGCGAAGGACTACGAAATTGCGGCTTCGAACTACGCCGATCTCCTGCGCTCGCTCGGCAAAGCGCGCAAGGCGCAAGCGCTCGAAGAACGAGCGCGCAAGAAACGGCGCGGCTGGATCGCTTGATCGCGAGCGGGGATTGTTCTTGCGCGCCGCGGTAGCTGGGGCAATTTTGCGCCCCCTCACAAATCGCTCACGTGGCGGAATGGCAGACGCGTACGGCTCAGGACCGTATGGGGAAACCCGTGGAGGTTCAACTCCTCTCGTGAGCACTTTCTCTTCGTGACGTTGTCCATTGGATCCGAATATCACCCGATTCCGATTCAAAGCTCTTTCGTCATAAAGATGCTATTCGGATCTTCCGAATAATCTGCGAAAGGTCGGCAAAAGGTAAAGCCATTGCGCGCGTAGAGCTGACGAGCGGGTTCGAAGGCTTGCATCGATCCGGTTTCCAGGCTCAAGCGGCGATAACCGCGGTGCCTGGCTTCGCCGATAATGTGATGCAGAAGAGTCTGCGCCACGCCTTTCCTCTGATGCCGGGAAACGGTCCGCATCGACTTGATCTCACCATGCTGCGAGTTCAGCTCCTTGAGCGCTCCACAGCCAAGCAGTTCGCCATTTTTCCAAGCCGTCCAAAATGTAATCTCCGGCTTGCGTAGTTCCTCGATCGGCAGCGCATGAATACTCTCAGGCGGCGAGTGCAGCCGCATATTCGCCAGATGTTCTTCCAATAACCCGCGGATCTCGGGACCGCCGCCTGGATCGTCTACTTTGATGTGCACAAGAGATTGCATTCGCCCATGCCGAGAAAGAGCCGCATTCGCTCCAGCTCCGCATCGAGTTCGGATTTGAAAGCACGCTCGCGCGGCGGCCGCCCGGCGACATAGCCCAGCTCACTCGTTAGGGCGCCATTCTTCACCGCGAGATTGCCCCAGCCGATCACGCGATCGCGCCAGAGCAATGGGAGCGCGTAGTAACCCAGCTTCCGTTTCGGCGCCGGGGTATACGCCTCGAAACGGTAGACCCAGCCCCACAAAAGCTCGAAGCGCGCTCCGGTCGTGCACCACCGGATCGAACGGCGCCAGCAATCGCACCGTCTCTGGCGTCCGCGCCCGCCGCGGGTTCTCGTCGTTAGGCCAATACCAGTCCACTCCCTCCACTCGAGCGTGCGCTAGCCGCTCCCGGGCCCGCCGCAGCGCTTCGGTGATTTCCGCCTGCCCATTGCGGCACCGCGTAGCGCAACCGGCGCACGTAGTACGACAAGACTCGCCCCCGGCAGCGGCGCATAAATGTTCACCGCCACATCCACCAGCGCATCGATCCGTGCCCGGCGCGCGGCTTCATCTGAGCGGTGCCGGCTCATGCCGATGAGCACGATAAACCCGAATGCCCTTCTCGCGACGCGCCACCCGGAGCAGCCCGCGGTAATGCATCGCGTCGAGCATTTGCGTGGTCGCATGAGACGAGCCGCCCCAGTAGTTCCGCACCCTGCCGTGCGCGAAATGCTCCTCCACCTCGCGCGGATGCACCGCGCCGCGCTCCTCGACGAAATCCAGTAGCATTTTCTCCTTCTTCCGCTCCGCCACGGACGACGGCTGATTCCCATCCGCCGGCACCCGCAGATCCGGCCGCGGATGCATCAACACCTGCACCGCCCGCGTCACGAAACCATAGGTGGTGAAGAAATCCTCCTCGATCCCTAACGACTCATAGCGCCGCTCCAGATCGCCCGCTCGATAGCCCTTCACCCGATGGCGCAGAATCAGATCCTGCGCTCTGCGCCGGTGCCCGAATTGGATCGGCCTGGACGAAGCCCATCCGCGTCAACGCCCGCCGCAGAGTTGTCGGCGCAAAGAGCGAGCGCGCCATCGCGAACCGCCGCAAATCATCCAGCGTCACAGACGGGCGAGACATCCTCCCACCAGCTACTGCTGGAAAGTTGTCGCTGAGGGACCGGGGCAGGTGCGGCTCTCGATCGTGGTGCTGGCGCTTTTCGCGTCGCCGCGCAGGATCCAGCATTCCCCCAGCGTGGAGCAGTAACAGATCTCGACCGCGACGCGTGCGCGGTCCTTGTTCATCTGGATCCAGAGCGGGTTGGTCTTGTCGAAGACGAGCGGGTTGTTGTCTAGATCGCGCGGGGTGAGGAGGGTCATCGATTCACCGGCCGAGAGGACGTGGCCGGTCATGTCGCTCTCGGAAAAATAATGTGTCCCCGGCCCGAGCAGTTTCTCGAGCGCTTCCCGCCAGTTGAGCACCGGCTGCCCATCCACTGTCACCATGACATGGCGGATGATCGCGGGGCCTACGCCCTTGTTTGACAGGGTGAAGTGAATGTCCGGCTGGTTGCTGCTGTCGAATTCGAGGATCGGCCAGACCGCCGCGCGCACCTGCTGGCGTTGCATGTAAGCGGTGTAACCAGAGAGGCACAGCGCGCAAACTCCCACAAGTGTCGCGATGATCGCGTCGTAGCGGCTGGCGGCGCGCATTCCCTGCTGTTCCGGCACGAAGACGACGCTGGCTCCGGCCCTGTAAATGTCAAGCGCTCCGGTCGTTGCGTTGTGGCGCACGTTTGTGTCAAACGCCGAGCGAGATTAGACAGGCGCCTCTACAAGAAGTCTCCCCATTCCCCATTGCGCATTTTTTTTGAATCCAAACACCCGGCCGACCGCATCCATTCAGTAGACGCATGGAAACTACAGCCACACCACCGCCTCTCAGCGCCCCAGCGATCACCAACGTGCGCACCTGGAACGCGCTTTGTCACGCCAGCGCTTTACTCGGCGTTTTTCTTCATTTCCCCGGTCATCTGCTCGGGCCGCTCCTCATCTGGCTGATCAAGCGCGGCGACTCGGCCGAGATCGATGCGCACGGCAAAGAATCGCTCAACTTCCAAATCTCGATGCTCATTTACAACGTTGTCGCCGCGGTTTTTTGCCTGATCCTGGTCGGTTTCGTTTTCCTGGCCATCCTTTGGGTCCTGAACGCCGTCTTCGTCATCATCGCTTCCATCCAGGCAAGCGATGGAAAATTCTATCGCTACCCGATGACGATCCGGTTCATTCAATAAACCGAGCGCTCGGAAGGTTGTAGCGGCGTTGTGTCAAACGCCGGAGCTAATTGATTAGGCGCTTGGCACAATCGCCTCTACAAATCTGAAAGGCCGCGCTTCAGGTTTCAAGCATTGACCGCGTCCGCGTGCCTGATCGTTTTCCGCACACGGGTTGGGACTGGTTTGTAGTGTTTGCGCGCGCTCCGTCGTCCGCGGCATTCGGGCCGCTGGCTGCATACCCACACGGAGCCATCATTCATGTTGAGCTCGTCCATCGTCGCTTCGCATGCCGGGCAGTACCGACGGCGTCAGCTGTACCTTGCTCATCAACTTCGGCACCCATCGCGACACATCGAGCAAATCTTCGTTCTTCTCACGCGCCCCGGTCAGCAATTCGTCGAGCGTTCGCGCGTTGATCAGGGTCACCCCTTTCGCCTTGCCGAAATTTCGCGCGTCCCACGTGAAGCCGCAGGAGGCGACATACATGCCGCGCGTCGCGCCGGCGGCCGTCACCGCTTCATGCAGTTCGCGCACTCTCTCCATCGATATCTTGTGCTCCGGACCGAATTTTTTGCATTGCACGAGTAATCGCTCCGACTTGCGAGTGAGCGTGAAATCGCCGCCGCGTCCGCCGCTCAGTCCGGCGGGCATCGAGACGCGATAACCCTTGCGCTGATAAATTAGTGCCACCAACAATTCGAATTCCTCAGCCCCGAGCGAGTGCACCTCGTGCTTCATCTCAAACGGCTCCGACTCCCCTGGGGTCTGTATCGCGGCGATCGGCGGCAGAAACTCGTCCGGTCGTGGGCGCCGCCCTCGTCTGATGCGATGCACCAGGACCATCCCAAGGAACACTACCGGCACCAGGGACAGTTCCACATGGTACACCTTTGCCCGCTCCCAGAACTGGGCGAGGAGATCCGTGCGGACGTTGTTTGAGAAGCGCTCTGTCAGCGACGCACCCGCCTGTGCGCGCTGTTTCGCGGGCAAGCGCGTGCGAGGCTGCGCATTCGCGACGCTGGCCCCTCCCGTCGGCGCGGGCGAGCCGTCCCCCGGTTTCACTAATTCGATGCCGAGTTCCGACATCGTGCCTTTGTCCCGGCCGGAGTAAAGCTTGTCGCTCAGCTCACTCGACAACTCCTTGCGGTTCGCAGACCCCGAGAACAGACGTAGCGCACTCTTAAAGACAGTCGACATCAAGTCGGACTCATCCGACGAAAATTGCGGTCCCCCCGGCGCCCCCGAAACCTGCATGAGATAGCTCAAACCATGCCTCATGACGCCTCCCATCACGACCACCATGATCACCATCATGACGAGCTTCATCACGATTTTTAGTAAGACGCGCATTTCGATGGTGGGTTCAGCAAAATTCGGGCCCCACTTGTCGAAAGCAGGCGCCGATTCGAGCGGAGCGATAAACCAAATGTCGGAAACCTTTTGCCCGAAGGGTCGGCGCGGCAACGCCGGGCAAACTCACGGAGCCGTTAGCTGCAGTATTTGTTAGGCGTTGCGGCGATTTTATAGCTAGCGCGCCTTCCTCTCTCCCCGATGACGCTCCGGTTCATTCAATAACCCGAGCGCCCGCCCGGGTCTGACACAAGGGTAGGGACGTGCCGCTGGCTCGTCCGCCTCATCGACAAGGACCTCGCGGTCTACCGAGACTCCGATTCCAAGGCCACGCCGAAATCCGGCGAGCGATAAGATGACGCCGTCGCCTTTAGCAGCCGGGCGATGGAGGCGTGATCCGTGAAGCGTCTCGCCCTCGATTTTCCGGGTGCACCGGGCGAGTATCAATAGATAGCTCTGGCCCCATCAATCCCCAAGCCGCCGAATCCCAATTGATTAATGGGTAGCAGTTTGTCCGATTACAAAAGACGATGCAGCCTGGACGCTTTGGGTTTCGGGAAAATACTGCTCACACCCGAAGCGAATGTCCAGGACCGCAGCGGCCGTGGGCGTATTCGGAACCGTCCATTCGAAACTAAGACTCCCGGAGTTAGGGCCGTAGCCCCAGGGTGTAACGAGCAAGGGGAAGCTCTTGCCGCCATCGAGTGAGAGGCGAATCTCGGTTTCACACCACGACAGGTCCACCGGAAGTTTGGGAAGTAACGCCTCCCACACGATCCTGACCTTCTGCCCAGGGTAGACAACATCTCCGGCCTGTGGCGAAATCAGCTTGGCGGCATACAAGCCTTGTTGAGCATCTGGCGCCGCAGTTGCGGTTTTAAGCAATTGGGGAGCGAAAGCAAACGCAACCGCCAACAATGTTACGACAAATCCGCGAGTCTTCATTTTTTTGAGTTCTCCGTTTGAGTCAATAGTACGGACAAACAGTCGGGAAAACGCTCATGAGAGCAAGACAAACAGCCTAACATTTTGGTCATAATGCTCGCTCGCTAGGTGGAACAGCTCCGCAATTATGCGGCAAGACGAGGGAGAAGAGGACGAGCTGCCGGAACCACCGGCAAGCATTGCGCACAGTGAAGTGGTTCTGATCACGGATTGAACACACATTTGGGCTCAGGGAACGGAGTCGGGAGAAACGAAACGTTGAGCGTCGAAGGGGAGGGAATTATAACGCGGGGCTGACAGTTGACTGAGGGAGATTTCCACTTCCCCGCAGCGTCTCTCGCTAATCGATCAACTCAGAGAGACGCTGCTTATGCATACTGTTGCGTACCGTTATCGGTTGCCTTGCCACGGCGGATACAATGGCGTCAACAAGACGGCACAATAGGTGCCGCTCTGTCGATTGATGGCGGAGGCAACAATGTAGCCCCTATCGTTAATCGCCGTTGCGGAAAGGAGCCAATACTGTTCGGCCGCTTTTCCGATTAGCTCATTCAGGTTCCTCATCCTCGTCGACAGTTGCGGCGGATGGCTCCCGTCGTAGACGAAGGCCACCTGCCTGATCGCAGGCCCTCCCGTTGGGAGGTAGCTGTAACCCACCACCTGGTCGGTACTGTTTATCCCGAGAGCCGCACTGTAATCAGTCTCCGGGGTTCCGGCGCCGAGCGATCCCAGATCAACCAGCGTCTCGCCTCTGTAAAGGAAGGCGTGGATGCGATTGTCCGTGGGAGTGAGCTCGGAGTAACCAGCGACGTGGTTGTACGCGTTCATGGCCAGGCCGTAACTCGAGACGCCACCCAGCGTCTGCAGGTCGCGCATCGGCTTGTAGTTTCTTTCCCCTCTCGTTGGAATTTGATAGAGGAAGGCGTGCGTTGCGCCGATGAGTCCAACACCTGTTTGAGCGGTGCCGGTCACGAAACCACCATCGTTGATCGCGTAGGCCTGTGCGTAGGAGCCGCCCAGAGTACCGATATCCAGCATGCCAGTATTGACCACGCCAGAGGAGGCGCTCCAGACAAAAGCCCGGCTGTTCTCGCCATCGCACTTCGTGCCGGAAAATCCGACCACCTGCTCGTAGGCGTTGACGCCGTTAGCGCGACTATAGATCCCACCTTTCAGAACCCCGATATCCGTGATCGAACCACCTCTGAAGATGGCCGCATGACTGACGGATCCCTTCGGAGTAGAAAAGGTGGAATCTCCGACCACCAATCCGGAAGAGTTGATACCGAATCCGCGGCTGCCAACGCCGCCGATGTCCTGCATCAGGCCGTTGTGATACAGAAACGCGCACTTTCCCTTGTCCCCGCTCGCCGTGCCCGCCACCTGTCCTTGAATGTTGATTGCGGCAGGCTCGCTGATGTCCATACCGGTAACAACTCCCAAGTCAGTGACGCTGTAACTCGGCGCACTGGCTGCTGAAACCCTCATCGCGAAGCACGCGATCAGGCCGATTATAAACAAGCCCGCAATCAACCCACCGCGGCCGAATGGCGAACCTCTAACTGTTCTTAACTGAGACGATAACTTTTTCATCTGCTTTCCTTTCTTTCTTGGTTGGTTTTGTTTTCCCTATTTCTCCCTGAGAAAGCAAACGACTGAATGGGCGTCTTTCTCCACAGAGATTGCTCTTTCTTGTGCGGAAATTGGCGCCGAACGAAAGCTCTTGGCTGCCGCACAACACAAGATCGCGCTCGTAATTCCCAAAAAAGGAAGAGCGCGTTGCTACAGACTGTGCTCTAAGGTCCAACCTGAATGGTTAGACTCCGTTCCTGGCAGCCACTCCGACTTGCGAACAGTGATAGCCGAACCGTCTGCGATAAACGCGACCCTGACCTCCTGTGCGCCGCCGGCTATTGCAAGACAAAGAAATTCGCAGCATCCTGCAAACGCACATGACGACACGAATCACAGTCATACGCATCCTTCTTCTGTTGGCTTTGGCGGGGGTAGCGAGGATTTCCGCACAGGACAAGGCGCAGCCGGCCACGAAGACGGCGGTCCTCGCCGGCGGCTGTTTCTGGTGTATTCAGCCGCCGTTTGATAAGGCGTCGGGGGTTATCAGCACCGTCGTCGGTTACAGCGGCGGGACGGAACCGAATCCCACCTATGAACTGGTTGGCTCGGAGAAGACGAAATATCGGGAAGCGCTCCAGATCACTTACGATCCCGCGAAAATTACCTTCGGCCAGTTGCTCGATATTTATTGGAAGCAAATTGATCCGACACAAGCCGATGGACAGTTTACCGACATCGGGCCGAGTTATCGGGCCGCGATCTTCTATGGGAGTGAAGAAGAGAAACGTATCGCCGAAGCTTCAAAGGAGAAGCTGACGAAATCAGGCCGGTTCGATAAACCGATCGTGACCGAGATTCTGCCGGCGATGAAATTCTATCCGGCGGAGGATTATCATCAGAAATACTACAAAAAGAATGCCGCCCACTTCGAAGCATTCGAAGAAGGATCGGGCCGCAATCAGTTTCACAAGAAAACATCTGCCGGACCCTAAAATGCTCGCGCGAGCAAAACGCAAGCCGGCATAGCCCACTTGCGAAATGGTAGGGGCAAGGCGCTGCCTTGCCCTCCTGAGCTTGTAGCAGCGTTTGTGTCAAACGCCGGAGCTAATTGATCAGGCGCCTGGGCCCGTTCGAGGGGCTCATGGCAGGCTCCAGCGCGTCTACACAGTTGCAATCGCCTTCCAAATCTGGAAGGCCGCGTTCCGCATGCGCCTTCTCACGATTTCCCGCCCTTCTTCACGAGCGAATCGAGAAGCGTTTGCAAATCCGGCCACGAAAACCCTCCGGTGTGGGTTTGTCCGTTGATGATGAAGGTCGGCGTGCCTTCAACATCGTAGCGTTTCTGGGCATTCTCACCTACCTGGCTGGCGCGCGTCACCTCCGCCTTATTCGATATGCACTGATCAATCTGTGTCGGGCTCATTCCCACGCTCCGGCCCATGTCGACGAGACCAGCGTGCACATCGCTAACGCCGAAATCCGGATCCCATTTGTCTTGATGGCGGAACAGCACGTCGATGAATCGCATATAACCGCTGGTGGGCAGGCAGCGGGCCATCGCTTCGGCCGCAAGATCGGCCGGGTTTAACGGGAACACTCGAAAGACGTAGTAGACTTTGCCGGTATCGATGTATTTCTTTTTCAACAGCGGAAAGAGGTCTGCATTGAAGCGGGCGCAATGGCGGCAGGTCGGCGCGGCGTATTCCACCATCACGATCGGCGCTTTGGGTGAGCCGAGTGTCCGGTCAGCAGCAATGAGCGTGATGCCAGCTTTCTCTCCGCTCACCGGAAGAGGCGCAGCCGTGACGAGCGCGCTAACGAGTAACGCGCGTGTCAAAGTTATGATTTTCCGGTGCAGCATGAATGCAAGCAAAGCTCGCGTAACGTTGGAGCCTGCGCTGAGCTGTTGAACGGGTCAAACGCCGAGCTATCGATGTTCACTTGGATCTCCTTGTTAACTAACGGAAACGGCTGTGGCGGATCAAACTGCCTAACGATAGCGAGATGAGTCCCGAACGCTTTCGGTGCTGGCGGAAGCGAGCCTGGTGAACGTTGGGCCAAAATGGCCATAATGCATAATAGTCACACAAGCGTAACGCAATTGTCACAAAGGCACGACTATTGCTCGAGGGGAAACATGCTCGTAATCGGTTTTCTTGTCGTGTTCATTGGGATCCCAGCTTCGGTGGGCTACTATTTCGGCCGAACCAAAGCGGCGCGGTAAAAGCGGCGGCTGGCTGATTGTTACACCGCTATCGCGCGTCCCGCAGGGACGCGGCTAAAGCCAATCCAACATTGCGCATGAATCGCAATGCGGTAGCTGTCGCAATTGTAAGATTAGAAAACTTGACAGGTGGTGTGTACGGGCGTGCGCTAAAGAATGAAACTACAGCAACCAATCATCACTTTGTTTGCAGTTGCGTTTGCTTTCGCTCCGCAATTGCTTAAAACCGCAACTGCGGCGCCAGATGGTCAACAAGGCTTGTATGCCGCCAAGCTGATTTCGCCACAGGCCGGAGATGTTGTCTACCCTGGGCAGAAGGTCAGGATCGTGTGGGAGGCGTTACTTCCCAAACTTCCGGTGGACCTGTCGTGGTGTGAAACCGAGATTCGCCTCTCACTCGATGGCGGCAAGAGCTTCCCCTTGCTCGTTACACCCTGGGGTTACGGCCCTAACTCCGGGAGTCTTAGTTTCGAATGGACTGTTCCGAATACGCCCACCACCGCTGCGGTCCTGGACATTCGCTTCGGGTGTGAGCAGTATTTCCCCGAAACCCAAAGCATTCAGGCTGCATCGTCTTTTGTGATCGGACAATCTGCTACCCATTGATCGATGGGCATTCCGCAGCCAGTGTGGTAGGCCAAGCCAAACGCATGGTGCACTGATTTCGCGTTTTCGATCAATGTAGCCGTCGCGGCGGGGTGGCGTGCGCGCGCTCCACAGAAATGCGGCTATAGCTAAAGCACCAAAGGAATGATGCGCCTCACGCGTGTCACCGCCCGCAGGATGTGATAATTTCGAAAAGAGAAAGGTCGATGCCCCGGCTTCAGCCCTTGCAATTATGATTATTTATTCCGTTGCGATAATGATTGATGCCGGCATCGAGTCGGAGTGGCTCGATTGGATGAAACGCATCCATGTTCCCGATGTCGTCCGCACTGGATGTTTCTCCGAGTGCCGGATCTACAAGGTCGTCGACTCCGATGCAGCCGATCCGAGCTACGCGATGCAGTATCATTGCCCATCGCTCGAGGAGTATCACCGTTACCGGGACAATTTTGCCCCGGCCCTTCAGAAGGAGCACACCGATCGGTTTGCCGGACGCTTTCGTGGCGCTCGCCAGCTCCTGGAGGAAGTCGCCCAGATAAAGACGCGCGCGCAAGAAGGATAAAACGCGAAGGGTGCAATGGGGCCAAAGCGCGGGTCCCGTCCGAGGCTAAAGAAGACAAAAAGCGGCGTTTGTGTCAAACGCCGGAGTTGATTTATCAGGCGCTTGGTACAAGCGCCTCTACAGGTGGACCCAGCAGTCCCTTGCTCGATGTTGATAATGTCGAATTGAATGTGCGGAATTGGTGAAATCTGTGGAGGTTTCCTAACCTCTTCCCGCTAGAGCACGAAGGGAATGATGCACTTCACGCGTTGCTGATAAGAGCGGGTACTGATCCGGGAACTGTCGGAGCATGAGCTTTTCTTCTTCGCCAAGCTTTATCCAAAAGCTTACGAACGCGAGCAGGACAGCGGCAAATCCACCCAGATGCCCTAAAGCGATAGCGCTCGCGAGAAACATGGCCAGCATTCCGGTGTAGATCGGATGGCGGACGAACCGGTACGGCCCGCGTTCGATGAGTTCGTGTCCTTCTTTCAACGTGATGGTCCCGCTCCAATTGCGTCCGAGAGTAACTCGCGCCCAAACGCAGAACACCAGACCTGCGATGCATAGAATGCCGGCCATCCACTGCACGGTCTCAGTTGCCGAAATAATTCGAATATCAAGTGGATAAGGCAATCGGTGGCGCCTGGTCAAAAGAAGAAAGGCCATGATCAGCAACATCCAGTAACGAAGCCGTTGGATCCCACTTTCGCGGTAAACCGAGCGCTTGGTCGATGCCGCGCCCAGCAACCAGATTATGCAAAATAATCCCCAGCAGGAGGGGATGATAGAGGCCGGCAATGAAGAGTCTTGCATTGAGCGCGATGCGAAGATTCGACAACTTCCGCGACGAACGAATCCGCGCAATCAAGATGTCGATACGTGTGGCGTCGCCCTGTCGGCGACGCGTGCGCGCGTTTCGAAATGGAAGGATGATGAATTGACTCAAGCGGTCGTTCCGGGTTACCTCGGGGCGGAACCGCCGACGAAATCCATGTCTGAACTCGACCTTTTGAATCTGACGCGCTCCTGCGGGCAGAGCATCGGCAGTGATTTCGCGCAGATCATTACCATCACGTTTGCGATGGTAGTGGCGATCTATTATTTCATGCATCAGGCCGGCATCCGGATGAAGCTATTCGCCTTTGCCATCTATACCTGCGGCATGCTGACTTATCTCGGAATGATCCTCCTTGAATCGAATGTTGCGGTTGGCGGCCAGGAGGCGCTGCGCGCGATTCCGCAGGCGGCGCAGTCATTGCCCACGCAGCATTATCTATCGGTGCGCGCGAGCTGGGTCGGGACGCTCTCGACTATTTTGCTGAACCTTGTTTTTTGGGTGCTTTGGCTGGGCACGGCCTATCTCCTCTTCTTCTGGCGGAGGCCGGCCCGGATCGTGCCGCCGGGAGCCGGAGGATCTACCGGGCGAACTGGCTCAGACGACTGAGCGAGTGACTGTTTGCAGGCAAGGCGAAGTGGTGACGGTCGTTAGGCGCCGTTCGACATTCAGGTCAGAATGGGGTCGGAGCGTAATATCGTCATATCGTTGAAAGAGAGCATTCCTTCCCATCGCCCTGTGGAGCCGCCAATCCCGCCTTTGCATCGCAGGTGGATCGAGCAGTCCCTTGCTCGATGCTAGTTAGGCTCAAAGCTGCGTTTGTTCTTAACATCGCCCGGCGGAGCGGTCGATCCACCTCGACGATTGAATACGCAAGCCTCCGGATTTGATTGGCGATACCGGAGAATTTCGTCGTCACTTTTGTATTCTGAGCGATGGAATCTTCGCGCTCTCGCAAAACTTGTCGCTCCGATTGGAAGAACCTGACACATCTTTGGGGCTCTCGCGTTTGATGTTTCCAAGTTGACTTACGCTGTAAGGTTCGAAATGAGATTACGGCGGAAAAATGGCGATCGCGTCCTGGTGATCGGCCTCTTCCAAGGTCCAGAAATCGGAAGGACTGTACCTGAGGAACCTGCATCAGGCACGGTTTCGCCGCGCCGCCGCAGTCCATGCTCTGGTCAAAGGCCGGCCGCGCGTCGAGGAAAGTGGCGTCTCGGCGATCGGCGGAACGGCCGCGGCCTGTGCTCTCGGCCTCGGTTTGGGCGCATTCATTTTCTGGCAGCGCGGAATGCTGACCGGTTACGGTCCGGCTCAAACGGCCCTGCTTCTTTTTGCTTTCGCGCTGGCCGGCGCTCTTACCGGATGGATCCTCGTCCGGTTGCTTCAGCAGCATGTCGATGACGCGAGCCTGGACTGGTGCAAGAGCACGATCCTGCCAGCCGAAACGGTCGTCATCGCCCGGGTCCGAGCCGACGATACGCCGCACGTGCTGGCAATCCTGCGGGACGTGGAGGCGGAGGCGCCAGTAACATTCTCCTTCTATTCGCCTCCGCCTTTGTCGGCTGAATTAACCACGCGTCCGCTCTGGCCGGAGCGGCCATCGGGTCAGCGCCTGGCGGAAAATGCCGCCCGGCTTGCGTCCTCGATTCCGGTGAGCCGGACGATGAAGCCGCGCGGGCCATCCTTCCTACACCGCCTGCGCGAGATCGAGCGGACGCTGGAATGGGCGAACGACAGCCTGACGATGGGAACCGAAGCGCAGCAGACCTTCGCGCTTTCGTCGGAGTGGCTGCTCGATAACGCCTACCTCATCCGTGAACAAGTGACCGAGCTGCGGGGAAGTCTGCCGCGAGAATCTTATGGAGAGCTGCCGCTCATCGCGAGCGGGCCGGAAGCCGGGCTCCCGCGGGTTTACCGTCTCGCGGCGGAAATCGTGGCGGAGAGCGGCGGTGCCCTCGACCGCGAGACGATTCGGAAATTTCTCGTCGCCTTCCAGGAGGTTGCGCCACTCGACATCGCGGAGCTCTGGGCCGTGCCTCCAATGTTGCGTTTGCGCCTGGTCGAAAGTCTGCGCCTGCTTGCGATCCAGGTCGGGCAACAGCAGGGCGAGAGCGAAGAGGCGGACTTCTGGGCGAATCGTTTGATCACCGGCGCGCGGCATAACTCGTCGCGTCTGCTCAAAATGATGGAGCAGCTCGTGGAACAGCATCCGGAGCCGAGCGCACATTTTGCCCACGAGCTGGTGGCCCATCTCTACGACGAAGAGGCGGCGCTCCCGATGGTGACGGGCTGGCTGGAACGCTTTTTCCGCGCGCCCCTGCACGAAGTGATGCAGCAGGAACACGTACGCCAGACGGTGCAACAGACTGCGCTGGCCAATCTGATCAACAGTTGCCGACGTCTTGCGCAGATCGAATGGCGGGAGCTGTTCGAAGGGACCAGCCGCGCGGAGAACGAGCTGGCGGCGGATCCGGCCGGCATTTATGCGCGAACCGATTTCGAAACGCGCGACCGTTGCCGCAGCGCGGTGGAAGAAATCGCTCATTGGTCGAAGCGATCGGAGCACGAAATCATCGACGCGGCGCTGACCCTGGCTCACTCGGCCGATGGTGAAGTCGCGCGGCACGTCGGTTATTACCTGATCGATGCGGGCCGGCCGGCGCTCGAGCAGGCGATGAAGGCGCGCGTGCCTTTGGCGGAACAGTGGCGTCGCTCGATCTGTGCACACCCCGCCGGCTCATATTTCGGGAGCATTCTCCTGCTCACAATCGTGACGATCGCGCTGCCGCTTCTTTTCATCGCGCGGTCGGTCCATGGATCAATGCTTGGGTTGCTCGGCTTCCTTCTCATCGTGCCCGCCAGCGAGCTGGCCGTGCTGGCGGTGAATTACTTTGTGACCTCGACCCTTCGGCCGCGGGTCCTGGCGAAAATGTCCTTCGAAGAGGAAGGCATCCCGGACGATTGCCGCACCCTCGTGGTGGTACCGATGATGTTGACCACCCCGGTAGCGATTGAAAACGAAGTCAACCGCCTGGAAATTCGCTACCTCGGCAATGCCGATGCGAACCTGCGCTTTGCGCTGCTGAGCGATTTTGCCGACGCCCCCCAGCAGGTCATGCCCGAGGATGCGGAGGATCTCGACATCGCGGTGCGCGGCATCGAGCAATTGAACCAACGGCATGGCGCGGGGCGCTTCTTTCTGTTCCATCGCGGACGTTTTTGGAGCGAGAGCGAGCAGCGCTGGATCGGTTGGGAGCGCAAACGGGGCAAGCTCGAGCAGCTCAACCGTTTCCTCATCGGCGAATCCGCGCCCGAGCTGGAGGGTTTCCTCTGCGCGGGTGATCGGGCGCAACTCGAAGGCATCCGCTTTGTCATCACGCTCGATGCCGATACGCAACTGCTCCGCGAAACCGGCCGACGGTTGATCGAAACATTGGCCCATCCGCTCAATCAGGCGCGCCTTTCGCCCGATGGCCGCCGGGTTGTGCGCGGCTACACGATTATTCAACCGGGCGTCAGCACGACCCTGCCGAGCGCCACCGCGACATGGTTCTCACGCATTTTTGCCAACCAACGCGGCATCGATCCTTACACCCACGCGGTCTCCGATGTTTACCAGGATTTGACCGGCGAAGGGAGCTATCACGGCAAAGGCATTTATGAACTGCGGACTTTTCACCAGCTGCTTTCCGGGCGCTTTCCAACGGCGCATTTGCTCAGTCACGATTTGCTGGAGGGCAACCATGTCCGCGTCGGGCTCGCCACTGACATCGAGTTGCTGGACAGCTTTCCCGATAACTACATCTCGTGGTGGCATCGGCAGCACCGCTGGATTCGCGGCGACTGGCAGATCATCGACTGGCTGAAACCGCGGGTGCCGTCCGGCGCCGGCGGGAGCGAACCCAATCCGCTCTCCGCGTTTAGCCGCTGGAAAATTTTCGACAATCTTCGCCGCAGCCTGGTGCCGCCCGCGACCGTCGCTCTCCTTCTCGCGGGCTGGCTCTTCACACCCGCGCCGAAGCTCTGGAGCGTAATGATCGCGGGTCTCATGCTCTGGCCGGCGCTGAATTCCATCCTCGGTCTGTTGCTCCATCCGCCGCCGCCCGGAACGAGGTTCTGGCGCGAACCGCGCGATCGCCTGGTGCGCTCCGTCTTCGCCGTCATCTTCCTGCTGGATTACGCGGGCATGGCGCTGAATGCGATCGTTCGCGTGGCCTACCGACGAATCGTCACGCACCGTTTGCTTCTGGAGTGGGAGACAGCGCAGGAAGCCCACCAGCGCGCGAGAAATCGGCAGCGACAGTTCATTCTCCACCGGCTTTGGATCCCGGCGGCCGCCGCGATTCTCTTCGTCGCGGCGCTGCTGCGCGGGCCATCCGCCCTTTGGGCGATGAGTCCGTTCCTCATCTTGTGGGCGCTTTTCCCACTCGCCGTCATTTTCATCAACCGCCCGGCGAAAAGCTTCCGCGGCGGAATTTTGACGCCGGATGATCGCCGTTTTTTGCGGACCGTCGCGCGACGCACCTGGCGATATTTCGATGAGTTTGTCGGCCCGCAAACGTCCTGGCTCCCGCCGGACAATGTTCAGGAAACTCCGAAGCGGGAAATTTTCCTGCGCACGTCCCCGACCAATATCGGTCTTTGGATGCTGGCGACGGTGGCGGCGAACGATTTTGGCTACATCACCGGCGATGATCTCGTGACGCGCAACCTTGGCACCTTCGAGACGCTCGGCCGACTCGAGCGTTTCGAAGGTCATCTCTTCAATTGGTATGACCTAACGAATCTCGAGCCGTTGCATCCGCGCTACGTCTCGACCGTGGACAGCGGCAACCTGCTCGCCAGCCTCTGGACTTTCGAGAGCAGCTGTCACGAACTGGCCACGCGCGCTCTTCTCGATGGAAGGGCCTTGCGCGGTCTGGCGGATACACTCGACGTGCTGCGGCAAATCATGTCGGCACGCAAGGAAACTGATCGCCCGGCGGCGCTGCTCCAGTTGGAAAAATTGGCCGTGGGTCAGCCGGCAAATCTGGAGGAAATCATCACGCGCCTCCGTTCGGCGCGCCCGTTCGCGCAGGATCTGGTGCATCCACTCCGCGAACCCGATACTGATCCGCGTGCCTATTGGGCGCGTCAGGTCGCCCGACAGGTGACGGACTGGAACGCCGTGATCGACAAATATCTTCGGCCGGTGGAAATGCTGATGGCGCCGCCGGTGCAGTTGATGTCGTTAGGCGAAGCGGTCCACGAATTCCGCCGCGAGGCGCTCGCAGCCACCTTTTCGCTGCGCCACCTCGCCAGCGACGGAAGCGCGGGGCTGGCCGCGTTGCTCGCACTTCATGGACGGCGCGAGGAGATGGAAATTCCCGAGGCGGTGCGGGAGTGGCTCGATCGTCTCGTGAATGAGGTGGAGCAGGCGCGCGCCAAAGCCGCGGAAGAACTCGCACGCCTGGACCAACTTTTGACCCAGAGCCAGGAACTGGAAGACGGCATGGGACTGCGTTTCCTCTACGACGAGGAACGCCGGATCTTCGCCATCGGCTACCAGGTGGCGGAACGCCGGCTCGACAACTCGTTCTACGACCTGCTCGCGAGCGAAGCTCGCCTAACGAGTCTTCTGGCGATCGCGCGCGGTGAGGTGCCGGTGGAACACTGGTGGGCCCTGGGTCGGCCCTTCGGCTCCGCTTACGGGCGGCTGCCGCTCCTTTCCTGGACCGGGACGATGTTCGAATACCTGATGCCGCTCCTCTTCACCCAGACGCACGAGAACTCGCTCCTCGACCGCGGCTGTCACGATGCGGTCCGTTGCCAGATCGCCTATGCCGAGAAAAGCAAAGTGCCGTGGGGCATCTCGGAATCGGCCTTCAGCGCGCTCGACCGGAATAATGTTTATCAATACCGCGCCTTTGGCGTGCCGGCGCTGGCTTTGAAGCGCGGCCAGGGACGCGAACTGGTGGTGGCGCCTTATGCCGCAGCCCTCGCCCTTGGCTTGGAGCCTGCCGCCGCGATCAAAAATCTGCGCCGGCTCGCCACTCTGGGCGATGCTTCTCTCCTCGGCGAATACGGCTACTACGAAGCGATCGATTATTCGCGGCGGACCGAACCCGGCGGCGCGGCCGGGATCATCATTCATTGCTACATGGTGCATCACCAGGGGATGTCGCTCATGGCCTTCGACAATGCGCTCAATGGCAACGCCATGCGCCTGCGTTTCCATCGTGACCCGCGCGTCCGGGCCACGGAGCCGCTGCTCTACGAGCACATCCCGGAACAGATTTTGCCGACCACGAGCGAAATGCGCGAAGAGCGCCCGCTCCTCCGGGCGACGCCAGGCCTCGATACCGGCGTGGTGGTGGCGACACCCGACATCGCCACGCCGCGCATCCACCTGCTCTCCAACGGCACCTGCTCCACCATGGTGACCAACTCCGGCGGCGGTTACCTCCGCTGGCTCGAGCAGGACGTCACCCGCTGGCGCGCGGACACGACCTGCGATATGCCGGGCGCGGTTTGTTATTTCAAGGATTTGGAAGGCGGAACGATCTGGAGCAACACCCATCAACCGATACGCAGCCCCGAACGCCGTTATACCTGGAGCTTCACGCCCTACAAAGCGGAATTCCGCCGCCGCAGCGGGCCGTGCGAAACCTCCACCGAAATCGTGATCTCGGCCGAGGACGACGCCGAGGTCCGCCGCGTCACTTTGGTCAATACTTCACGCAAATCGTCCCGGCTGGAACTGACCACTTACCTCGAGCTCGCGCTCGCGCCGCACAAGGCCGATCGCGCCCATCCTGCCTTCAGCAAGCTTTTCATCGAGACGGAATGGCTGCCGGATTGCGAAGCGCTGCTCGCCCGGCGCCGTCTCCGTGCTCCCGAGGAAAAGCCGATCTGGGTCGCTCACCTGATGGTGCCCGAGGTGGCCGGCGACGAGGAAAACGATGCGATCGAGTTCGAAACCGATCGCGCCCAATTTCTCGGCCGCGGCCGAACCCTGGCAAATCCCGAGGCCCTGGGCCGCAGCCTGACGCAACAGGTCGGCACGGTTCTCGACCCGATCTTCAGTCTGCGCCGCCGAGTCAAGATTCGGCCTAACGAGCGCTTGCAGTTTGCCATTGTCACCCTGATGGCGGAGACGCGCGAAGCGGTCGTCGAATTGGCCGAGCGTTACTCGGAGTTCCATACCTGCGCGCGCGCCTTCGAGACCGCCTGGACTCATGCCCAGCTCGAAATGCGGCGCCTGCACATCCGCCCGGGAAATGTGCAGACCTTCCAGCAACTCGCCTCGCACGTCCTCTTTCCCCAGGCCCAGCTCCGGCCGCCGCCGGTGCGTTTGGGACGGCGCGGGGAAGGTCAACGCGCGCTCTGGCGGCAGGGCATTTCCGGCGACCTGCCGATTGTCGCCGTCATGATCGCGCATCTGCGCGACATCGAGATTGTGCGCGAGATTTTGAGCGCGCATGCGTTTTGGTCTTTGCGCGGATTGAAGACCGATCTCGTGCTCGTAAGTGAGGAAGTGGGGAGCTACGACGATCCGTTGATCAGCAGCCTGCGCCGGCTCACCGAAGCGCAGTCGTACCTGACTGGCGTGGATCAACCCGGTGGCGTCTATCTGCGTTCCGCCAACAAGATGTCGAAAGAAGAATTAATCGTCATCCAGGCGGCGGCGCGGATGGTCCTGGTCGCGGCCCGCGGCACTCTTCGGCAGCAACTGGCCGCAACCGCGCCGGTGGCCACGAAGCCGCGGCGACGGCAGCCCGGCGAGCAATCTCATGAAGAGCCCTCTGCGCCTTTGCCCTTCATGGAGCTGAAATACTTTAACGACTTCGGCGGCTTTACCGCGGACGGAAAAGAATACGTCATCTATCTCGGCCCCGGTCGGCAAACGCCGCTCCCCTGGGTTAACATCATGGCCAACCCGGATTTCGGCGCCTTGATCTCCGAGGCCGGCTCCGAATGCGTCTGGGGCAGCAACAGTCAGGACGACCGCCTCACACCATGGTCGAACGACCCGATCTCCGACCCGCCCGGCACCGCGATATATATAAGGGACGATGAGATCGGCGCGGTCTGGTCACCCACGCCCCAGCCGATCCGGGAGAAGGACGCTTATCGCGCGCGACATGGACAGGGTTACACCAGATTCGAGCACAACAGCCACGCGATCGAACAAACGCTCCTCAGCTTCGTCCCGATCGATGACTCCGGTGGCCTGCCAGTGCGACTGCAACGGCTGCGTCTGCGCAACAGCTCATCGCGCCGGCGGCGGCTGACCGTGACCTCCTACGCCACTCTCGTTCTCGGAACCGACCGGGAGGAAACCAGCCTGCATGTGGCGACAAAGTGGGATTTGCAAAGCCAGACCCTGTTCGCCCGCAATTCCTACGATCCGGAATTTTGCGATCGCGTCACCTTTGCCACTTCCACGCCGGCGCCTGCTTCCTTCACTGGCGATCGGGCCGCCTTCATCGGACGCAACCGCTCCCTGCGCGATCCCGTCGCGATGGAGCACGAAGGATTGACCGGCGATACCGGCGCTGGATTGGATCCCTGCGCTGCCGTGCAGCTCACGGTCGAGATCGATCCAGGGCAGACCGCGGAGGTGACTTTTCTGCTCGGGCAGACCGGGAACGAAGAGAAGGCGCGCGAACTCGTGAATCGATTTCGCGATCCGGAAAATGTCGAAGCCGCCTTCGAGGAAACATGCCGCTGGTGGGACCGACTCCTCGGCACGATCCAGGTGGAAACGCCGGAGCTTTCCACGAATCTAATGCTCAACCGCTGGCTGCCTTACCAGACGCTCAGTTGCCGTGTCTGGGGCCGTTCCGCCCTTTATCAATCGAGCGGCGCCTACGGATTCCGTGATCAGTTGCAGGATGTCATGGCCCTCGTGCATGCCGCGCCCGGGATCGTCCGCGAGCAAATCCTGCGCGCGGCCGCGCGCCAATTCGTGGAAGGCGATGTCCAGCACTGGTGGCATCCCGAGTCCGGCGCCGGTGTCCGCACCCGGATCAGTGATGACCTGCTCTGGCTTCCTTTCGTTACTGCGCATTA
This sequence comes from uncultured Verrucomicrobiae bacterium, assembly GCA_963763995.1. GTDB lineage: Bacteria > Verrucomicrobiota > Verrucomicrobiia > Chthoniobacterales > UBA10450 > CAVTTH01. The sequence goes on from CAVXQL010000008.1 coordinate 60,082, forward strand.
CGTCCGCGCCACGGGCGACGACGCGATCCTCGATCAAATGGTCCCGTTCCTCGAAGCCAAGCCGCTGGAGGAAGGACAAACCGAGAGCCTTTCCATTCCCGCCATTTCCAAAACGCAGGCTTCTCTGCTCGAACATTGCCGGCGCGCCATCGCGCGCGCCGCGACAGCCGGTCCGCACGGGCTACCGCTCATCGGAACGGAGATTGGAACGACGGCCTCAACCGCGTCGGAGTCGGCGGCAAAGGCGAGAGCGTCTGGCTCGCCTGGTTTGAAATTTGTGTGCTGACGGATTTTTCCGAGTTGCTCCTGGTGCGCGGAGCGCGAAGCGGAAGCGAAAGACTGCCGCGCGCGCGCCGCGCAGCTCGCCAAAACGATCGACGCCGAGGCGTGGGACGGCGCGTGGTATCGCCGCGGATACTTCGACGACGGCAGCCCGCTCGGATCGAAGGAATGCAGCGAAGCCCGGATCGATTCGCTCCCGCAAACCTGGGCCGCGATTGCGGGCACGGGCGATTCCGCTCGCGTCGACGCCGCGCTGCGCTCACTCGAAGAGAATCTCGTCCGCGAGTCGGACGATCTGATTTTGCTCTTCACTCCGCCGTTCGACAAAACGACCGCCGACGTCGGCTACATCAAGGGTTACCCGCCCGGCGTGCGCGAAAATGGTGGTCAATACACGCACGGCGCGACCTGGGTTCCGCTGGCTTTCGCCCGCCGCGGCGATGGCGATCGTGCCGTCCGACTATTGCGGATGCTGAATCCGGTCGAATGCGCCCGGGTGAAAGAAAAATGCGAACACTACAAGGTCGAGCCCTACGTCATGGCGGGCGATGTCTACTCGTTAGCCGGGCATGTCGGCCGCGGCGGCTGGACCTGGTATACCGGTTCGGCCGCCTGGACCTATCGCATCTGGCTTGAGGAAGTTCTCGGCTTCCAGCGCCGGGGCGAAACCCTCACGATCAATCCCGTCATCCCGAAGGATTGGGCCGGTTTTCATCTGAAATACCGCCATCAAGACACGGTCTATCGCATTACGGTTGAGAACCCCGACCACTGTTCTCGCGGCGTCACGTTGGTGGAACTCGATGCCATACCGCTGGCAGACAACGTGGTGAAGCTAAGCAACGATAGCCAGCCTCACGAGGTGCGCGTGGTCCTGGGAACAGAATCGCCGACCTAAGGACCATGTCCGAACGTTAATCGCCTACTCGGCGATCCAGCGGTGGGCTTCTTCGCTCTCTGTTTTGTCGAAATACCGAATCTTTGCCCAGGTGAACGGCCGGCAAAACTTCGCCATCCATCCTCCCACTTCTTTTCGCCCACGATCGCGATGCGTTCGATGCCCGGGAAATGTTTGACCCCCAGCTTCAGATCGTCCCAGGCCGCTTGCGGTTCCCAACCGTGAAAATCCACCATCTCAAAAAAGGAGGCGGATCTTGCCATGCTTCTTTACGAGACGATCAAAGTGAGGAACGAAATTCTCGTAATCCTCGTGCACGAGCTTCCCGGTGACGCGGACTTCCAGCACCTTGCCGTCGTTCGTTTCGTTTAGTTCGATTGCCATACTCGATTCCTTTCGTTTCGTTTTTTGTTCATCGCAGCCACTAGATTATCGTCAGGGCGGCGATCACCAGAAGAATGATCAATGCAGCATCGGGTTCGATGAAAAAAATACGACGCTCGACCTGGTAGAGTTGCCCCATCACGACGATGGCTGTGATCAATACTGTTGCCAGGCAGGTAAAGGAGTGGGCCGTGGAGACCAGCGATAGGAGCGAACCAGGCTGCACCATGTCGAGCGGGACAAGAAGCAGCATGTTGAACGAGTTACTGCCGAAGATATTCCCCAGCGCCAGGTCGAGCGCACCCATTCTGGCCGCCGCATAACTGGTGACCATTTCCGGCAGCGAAGGGCAGAGCGCCACCGCGGTCGTCCCGAGAAAAGTTTCGCCCAGTCCGCCGATGGTCGCAATTTTGCCTGCGGCGGCCGAAAGAAAGGGAGCCACCACCATCACGACCGCCGCCGAAATGGAGTAGACGACGAGCGCGCGTCCAAGTCCTTTGCGTTTTCGCGGTTGTTGCTGGCCGGATCAAGTTGCCACGAGCGCAGCTCTTTGATCGTGAAAGACGAGTCGGATGCCCAGAAGATAGGCAACCAGAATGGCGGCGCTCCCCACGCCCATTCCGACAAAGTTGACAGAGCCGAACCTGACTCCGAACAAGATATCAATCGCCGCCAGGAGGTAGAGCGTGCTGCTCATTGTTGCCGAGATGGCATGGCTCGCAGCAGCGTGAGAAAACATTCGCCTCTTCGAGTGGTGCGAGAAATCGAGCACAGCGAGAATCAGCAAATTGAAAAGACTGCTCCCGATTAGATCGCCGACGGCGAGATCCGGCATGCGTTGTCGAATCCCGCTGATAACCAAGGTCAACTCCGGCAGAAAAGTTGCTCCCGCAAGCAAAAGGCCGCCAACCAGTAGTCTGCCCCAGCCTGTCCGCTCTGCGATCGTGTCGGCCGAGCGAGTAAGAAATGTGCCTGCAACAATGATGACGCTGCTGAGAAAATGAACTGAACTGCGCGATGGCTGTGCTCATGTGGCCAACCTCTCGTCCCCTCGAATCCTATCGAGAATGATTTTCCGATGCTCGACGACTTGCGCGCAGGCGAGACGCACTGGCGATCGGTCGGCGAGCGCGTCGGTGCCGTTCATTGCAGGGCAGCCTTCGTCCCTCGACGATTTCTCGGGAGCGACTTTCACGACAGCTGAATCTCAGCTTCCCACTCATTTTCCTCGGGCCGCCATTGCAGGGCAAAGCCGATCTTCCGGCTCATCTCGATCATGGTTGTGTTCTCCGCCAGAATTCGACCGATGATGCGGTGAAGCTTTTCCGCTCGACCTACCTCCACGAGTCTCTTCAGCAACTCAGTTCCCAGGCCGATGCCTTGCCACGCGTCCGCGATCAGAATACCAAACTCCGCTTCGTTTCGCTCGTGCACCCTAACTAATCGGCCGACGCCGAGAATTTCTGGCTCATTGCCGTTCCTACGCTCAGCGATCAGCGCGATCTCTCGGTCGTAATCATTGAAGCAGGTGCGCACGAGCCGTTCGTGTCCGGTCCGGTACTCCACACTCAGGGAACCGAAATAGCGCAAGCGAACGCTCCGCTCCGACAAGCTCCGGTGAAATTTTACCATCAGTGGCTCATCCTCCGGCTTGATCGGGCGAATCATGATCGCCGTCCCGTCGGCGCATGTGAGCGAGCTGACGTATTGCGCTGGATAAGGCCGGATCGCTGTGCGCGGTAACTGTACATCGCCGATCTCAGCAGGATGCAGCACCACTCTCGCATCGAGCGCCACGATCTGATCGGCGGAGACAAGTAACGGATTGATGTCGATCTCCTGGATGCGCGGCTGCTCCACAACAAGCTGGCTGAATCGAACAAGCAACTCTTCCAACGCGTCGAGATCGATCGGAGCGCGTCCACGCACACCTTTCAATGCGCGGTAAATACGCGTCCGCTCCAACATGCGGCGCGCCAATGTCCGATTCAACGGTGGCAAAGCGAGGGCTCGATCTTGCAGCACTTCTACCAGCTGACCCCCCAATCCAAAGAGCAACACCGGACCGAATTGCGGATCAATGCTGCTGCCCAGGATCAGTTCGTAGCCGTCCCGGGCAATCATCGGCTCCACGACCACACCGAGAAAATCTTCCCCCCCACCGCACGCGCGCAGCGCTTTCTCGATTTCCCGATACGCGTTGCGCACAGCCGTTTCGCCATCGAGATCGAGCTTCACGCCTCCGACATCCGTCTTGTGCGTGACGGTGTGAGAATAAATTTTCAGCACGACACGTCCGCCGATCTGCGCCGCTCTTTCCACGGCTTCCTTCTCGCTCGTGGCGATCACGGTTGGCGTCACTGGAATTCCGTACGCCGCCAGAAGCGCTTTTGATTCCGGTTCGGTCAGCAGCGTCCGACCGGATCGCTGCACTTGTTCAATGATACGCGCCGCCTCCGCCTGAGCGGCGGAACCTTCGACTCCGAGCGCCAGCGCTGGGGTTTGATAAAGAGCGTCGAGAGCATGCGTGTATTGCCACAGATAACAAAACGCGCGAGCCGCGCTGTCGGGATACGCGAAGGTCGGAATACCGGCCCGGTCAAGAATCGTCACTGCCTCGGCGACGCTCCCGCCTCCGATGAAGCTGGCGAGGATCGGTTTGCCCTCGAGCCTGGCGAATGATGTTAGTCTTGTCGCGATCTCGGTCGGATGGGTGACCATTTGTGGCGTGATAATCATCAAGACACCATCATTGCCCGGATCACGCGACACGATCTCGACGGCGCGTGTGCAGCGTTCGGCATCTGCGTCGCCAATAACGTCGACCGGATTGCCGTGACTCCAATGCGGCGGCAAAACCCGATCGAGCGCAGCCATACTTTCGCCCGACAACAGCGCGCTCTCGCCACCATTTGCGATCAGCGTGTCCATTGCCAGCACGCCCGGCCCGCCGCCGTTCGTCACCACCGCAAGCCGTGGACCACGAGCGCGCGGCTGCTTGCCTAACAACTCCGCGATGTTGAATAGCTCGCCGATGGTGTTAACGCGCAAAACGCCTGCCCGCCGGAACGCCATCTCGCACACCTCGTCACTTCCAGTGAGCGCGCCGGTATGCGAGGCCGCCGCTTTCGCCGCTGCCTCCGTCCGTCCCACTTTGATTACGATGATCGGTTTCGTTAGGGCGACTTCTCGCGCGGCCGACAGGAACGAGCGAGCGTCTCCGATCGACTCCATGTAAAGCAGAATGCTGCGGGTGTGCGGATCGTCACCGAGATGGTAGATCAGATCACCCCAGTTTACGTCGAGCATCGAACCGATGGAGATGAAAGCGCTGAACCCGAGCTGCGCGCCGAAACTCCAGTCGAGAATGGCCGAGCAAAGCGCGCCGCTCTGGCTGATGAATCCGATATTGCCCGGGAGCGCGATCGGCCGGGTAAATGTCGCGTTCAATCCGAGGTGCGGAAGCATCACGCCAACGCAGTTAGGTCCGATGACCCGCATCGCGCCGCGCGCCTCGGCGACCTGTTTTTCCAACTTGCGGCCACGCGCGCCGATCTCTTTGAAACCGGCGGAAATGATGACTGCACCCTTCACGTTCGCCGCCGCACAATCGCGCACGATCTCCGGAACCGTCGCTGCCTTCGTCGCGATGACGGCAAGATCAACCGGCTCGGGAATTTCGCCGATGGTCGCGAACGTTGAGACATCGAGGACGCGGCGTCGATTTGGATTCACAGGATAAACGCGTCCTTTAGACGTGAGGAGATTCTCCAATAACGCACGACCAACGCTTTCAGGTTTGTCGGTTGCGCCAATCAACGCCACCGATGCCGGAGCGAACATTGCCTCAAGGGGAGATCGATGAAGACGGTGTTGCTTCATCGCAGGGCCGTCCTCCCATCTTTTTGAAACCTGCTGCGAATGATTTTCCCAACCTCGATGATGGAAACTGGCGTGAGCGCGAGACCGAAAATCAGCAGCCAATCGAAGCCGAAATTTGGCGCCGTAACGAAGAATACTCTCGTCGTTAGGGGAACCCAGAGAAGCGACAACTGCAGCACTCCGGACACGACAATCGCGCCTAACAAATAAGGATTACTGAAAAGACCGAGCTGCGGCAGGGTGTAGCGCTGACTGCGGCAGGCGAAAGAAAAGAAGAGCTGCGAAAATGTCGTGATGTAGAAGACCAGGGCCTGCGCGTAAGCGACGCCGGCTTCGCCATAGGCATAGGCGAAGCCGCCCACCATCACGCTCGAGATCAGTAGACCATGCCGCACAATCCGCATCCCGCGCTCCCGGGTGAAGAATGGTTCCCGGGGCGGACGAGGCCGACGTTGCATCACATCCGCGGCCGGCTTTTCCATGGCGAGCGCGAGAGCGGGAATGCCATCGGTAATGAGATTGATCCAAAGCAACTGGATTGGAATCAGCGGGACGGGCCAGTCGACCAGCGCCGCGATGAGGACCAGCGCAATCTCGCTCGCGTTCGAGGAGAGGAGGTAGTGGACGAACTCCTGGATGTTGTCGTAAATGCCGCGGCCTTCCTCGACCGCGTTGACGATGGAAGCGAAGTTGTCGTCCGTCAGGACCATGTCGGACGCTTCCTTGGTTACGTCGGTGCCGGTAATGCCCATCGCGATACCGATGTCGGCCAGCTTCACTGCGGGCGCGTCGTTGACACCGTCGCCAGTCATGGCCACGACTTCGCCCTGGGCTTTAAGCGCTTTGACGACGCGCAATTTGTGCTCCGGCGAGACGCGCGCGTAAACGGGGAGTTGGTCCACTTCGGCTGACAATTCCTCATCTGACAAACCGTCGAGTTGCGCGCCGGTAACGACGCGATCCTGCTCGCCCGCGACGCCTGACTGGCGCGCGACCGCGAGAGCCGTCGCCGGATGATCGCCGGTAATCATGACGGGTCGGATGCCAGCCGATCTGCATTTCGCCACCGCGCTGCGCGCTTCTTCGCGTGGCGGATCCATCATTCCCACGAGTGCCACGAAAATCAGATCGTGCTCGGCGTGGGTTTTGGAATTTGCATCGGCTTCCCGCCAGGCGAGCCCGAGCACGCGGAGCGCGCGGTCGGCCATCTCGCGACCTTTCTGCCGCAGCTCATCACGGCGCGCCGGGGAGAGCGGCACGACTTCGTTAGACCGTTGCTCGGAAGCGCAGCGCTCGAGGAGAATCTCGGGCGCGCCCTTGGTATAGATAGCGGTCTGATCGTTCGCGTGCCGCATCACCACCGACATCAACTTGCGTTCCGAGTCGAAGGGAATTTCGTTGGCGATTACATCCGCGGGATCGCGGCCCAGGCCGGCCTTGCGCGCTGCCACAATCAGCGCGCCCTCCGTCGGATCGCCGACGATGCGCCAGCGCCCATCCGTCTCGTTAGGCGGCTCGAGCTGCGAATTATTGCACCAGAGTCCGATCTTCAGCGCGAGCGCGAGCTCCGGATCCTGCGGCAAATTTGCAGGAACTGAATCCACCATGAATTCACCTTCCGGCGCGTAACCGCTGCCGGTGATGAAATAGTGCTGTGTCGCCGTGGCGATCTCCGTCACTGTCATTTCATTGCGCGTCAGGGTTCCCGTTTTGTCGGAGCAAATGACTGTGACCGAGCCGAGCGTCTCGACGCTGGCCAAATGGCGAATGAGCGCGTTCCGTTTCACCATTCGCTGCAAGCCGAGCGCGAGCGCGATGGTCACGACCGCGGGCAAACCTTCCGGTACTGCCGCGACGGCCAGGCTGACCGCGAGGAGAAAGGTATTCGCCAAGCTCTCGCCCCGCCAAAGCTGCAGGGTGAAAATGAGCGCGACCAGCGCGAGACAGGCGAAGATCAGGACGCGCCCCAATTCCTCGAGACGTTTCTGGAGCGGCGTCGGCTCGCGCTCTTCGCTTCGCAGAAATCCGGCGATGCGCCCGAGTTCGCTCTCCATCCCAATCGCGGCCACGATGCCGCGCCCCTTGCCCGCGACCGCGCTCGTGCCCATGAACGCCATGTTAATTCGCTCGGCGATTGTCGTTTCGTTAGGCAAAACGGCCGCCGCGTCCTTTTCCACCGGCGTCGATTCGCCGGTCAACGCTGCTTCCTGCGTTTTCAACCCGAAGTTGCTAAGCAAGCGCAAATCGGCCGGCACGCGATCGCCGGCTTCCAGCTCGACGACATCGCCCCGTACCGAGTTCCTCCGCGGCGATATTGTGCAGAAATCCGTCGCGCAAAACTCTCGCGTTCGGCGAGGAAAGTTTCCGCAGCGAAGAGAGCGCTTCTTCTGCCTTCCGCTCCTGCAAAAATCCGAGCACGGCGTTGAGCAGCACGATGGCAAAAATCGCGCCCGCCTCCAACCAGTCGCCGAGGACGCCGGAGAGAATCGTGGCCGCGAGCAGAATCCAGATGACGAGCTGATTGAACTGCTCGAGCAGGTTTCTCCACCAGGGCGGCGGCGTTGTCTCGGCGAGCTTGTTCTGGCCGTACTCCTTTTGCCGTCGCTGAGCCTCAGCCAGGGACAAGCCGGCTACCGCATCGGTTTTCAGCAGGTCGATAACCTTGTCGATGTCGACGTGATACAAAGAAGTGTTGGAACCCAAATGCATTCTTGCAGCCTGTCACGGCCCTCCAGAAGGAGTTGAGAGATCGACCGGCACTGATAAATAGCTACGGTCTTACCGCAGCATCGTCCTGTCTGGCGAATTTCTTTTTCGTCCAAACCTTGCCGTTGATCCTAGCCAATTCACAGCGCCTGCTCGCGGACAACAAACACAGGGCGTTTGCTGTTCGCCATCACGGCCTGCGCTACCGATCCCATGAATGTTTTGGCCAGGCCGCTTCGCCCGTGCGAACCAAGGCAAATAACGTCGGCACGAAACCGCTCCGCCGCCTGCGCAATAGCTTCAGCCGGATTTGAGCTTTCAATAACTTCCTCCTCGATCTCGAAGCCCTCCGTTAGACCGGCTGGCACGAGCGATTGCAATTGAGCAAGCAGCTGGGGATCATCTTTTCGTGCACGCGGTTTGCTCTCCGCGAACGCGGATACACCGGATGGTCCAGTGACGTGAATTAGCTTCAGTGCACCGCCACGCCGCAGCATCGCGCATCCGTAGGCGACGGCGTTATTGCCCAAAGCCGAAAAATCCGTCGCGACTAGAACACGTTCCAGTTTCGGAATTGAACGTGGCCTCTGTTCTTCGGCCGGCGGGATTATCGCAACCGACATTTTTGCATGATGCAACACCGTCCGGGAAACCGAGCCGAATCGCAATCGATCCAGACCATGACGACGATGGGTGCCGATGACAAGCAAGTCGACCTTATGTCGATGCGCCATCTCAAACAAATGCCCCTCGGTCCGTCCCCATCCTGGTTCCACTACTAGCGTCACTTTTTCAGAAAGAAAAAACTTCGCAACGCGCTCGGCGAGATCGCGTTCCAACAGGTTTTGGACTTGCTCCGGATTTTCAGTCAGCGAAATCGGCCCGTGATACCCGACGCGCTTTGCTTCTTCCGGCGGCCAATCGATGTGCATAACGATCGTTTCGCATTCACTGATGGCTTGCATCTCCTTGAGCCATCTTAGAGCAACGTCGCTGGCGGCAGAAAAATCATATCCGACCAGGACCTTCAACTTCTCTTCGCCTCGAACCCACGAACTCAACTTCGACCCGGGTCGCACAACCAGCGTGGGGATGGGCGATGTCTCGGCCGTGCGTTCGGCGACGCTGCCAATCAGCAATCTCATTGGCAACCCATGGCCAACCGCCCCGACCACCAAGAGCTGTCCATTGGATTCGATCGCCGCCGCAATCAGTTCGTCAAACACGGAGCCAGAAAGAAGCTTTTCCTCGACGACGGTCCCCAAATCGCGCAGGCGTCCCGCTTCGCGATCGATTTCGTCACGTCTCCGTGACAGCGCAGTTTCGAACAATGCGGGGTCAACCGCCATGCCGTGAAAATCGGCCACGTGGGCCAGCACAAGTCTCGTCCCCAAGCGTCTTGCCATGGCCGCTGCGATATCGACGGCTTCAACCGCCGGCGGCGAGAAATCGGTGCCACAAACAATTGCGCGTTCGTCTTTATTCGGCCTCACTTCATCCATGCATTCTCTTTCATTTGACTCTGGACATCTCAGCTAACGACCGCGCCGACCACCCGACCAGGCCGGAACGCCATTCTCGTCGCGCAGTTTCAAGACTTCGTCTCCTTTCTTGATCTGCGCGGCGATGATCGCCGGTTTCCCGTCCATCATAATCCGGGACCCTGTTACGGTAATAGTATCGTTGGCCGCGATCTTCATGGACTGCTTTTCCATGTATCGGGCAGGTCCCAGGTGCACCTCGATGGTTTCCTTTTCCGTCTGCAACATGAGGTGAACGCCGTAGCCGCGCTGCGCCGGCGGATTGGTTTTTTCAACCGACACTACTTTCCCTGCTACCGTTTCCACGGTCTTCGGATCGTAGTTGCGTTGCGCGACCACGCTGGACGTAACGAGCCCAATCATGGCTGCGAGAATCGTGACTAACTTTGCTGGCTTGTTCATTTCATTCCTTTTTCTCTGGGTTTGGTTGGTTCCTTTCCTTTTCCAAAATTGCCACCGTCGTTTTCAAGACCGTGTCCGGATTGAGTGAGATGCTGTCGATTCCCTGTTCGACAAGGAACTGGGCAAACTCCGGGTAATCGCTCGGGGCCTGGCCGCAGATGCCGATCTTGCGGCCTCTCCTGCGACAAACTGCGATCACCTCCGCGATCATTTTTTTCACCGCCGGATTTCGTTCGTCGAAAATCTCCGCGACGATTTCACTGTCGCGATCGACCCCAAGGATGAGCTGGGTGAGATCGTTCGAGCCGATGGAGAAGCCGTCGAAAACTTCCGCGAATTCCTCCGCCAGGATGACGTTGCTCGGGATCTCGCACATGACGTAAACCTCGAGGCCGTTTTCGCCGCGCTTCAGTCCGTGCTTCGCCATTTCCGCGATCACCTTGCGGCCTTCCTCGACCGTCCGGCAGAACGGCACCATCAACTTGAGATTCGTCAGGCCCATCTCCTCGCGCACTTTTTTCATGGCGCGGCATTCGAGAGCAAAGCCGGCCTGGTAACGCGGGTTGTAGTAGCGCGAGGCGCCGCGGAAACCGAGCATCGGATTTTCCTCGACCGGCTCGTAGGCGCGGCCACCGATCAGATTCGCATACTCGTTCGTCTTGAAATCGCTTAGCCTGACGATCACGTCCTTGGGATAAAACGCGGCTGCGATCATGGCCACGCCCTGGGCGAGTTTGTCGACGAAGAATTGCGCCTTGTCGTCGTAGCCAACGGTGAGCTGGTCGATCTTCGCCTTCACTTCCGCGTCCTCGATTTTCGCGTAATCGAGCAAGGCGAGCGGATGCACCTTGATGTAGTTACTGATGATGAATTCTTCGCGCGCCAGGCCAACGCCATCATTCGGAATGAAGGAAAGCGTGAAGACTTCTTCCGGGTTCGCGACGTTCATCATCACTTTCGTGCGCGGCCGGGCCAGATTTTTCAGGTTCGTCCGTTCCACTTCGAACGGCAGTTTGCCTTCGTAGACGAAACCGATGTCGCCTTCCGCGCACGAGACCGTGACGGTCTGCCCGTCGCGCAGAATTTCGGTGCCGTGCTCGGTCCCGACGATCGCCGGAACTCCAAGCTCGCGACTCACGATCGCGGCATGACAGGTGCGCCCGCCGCGATTGGTCACGATCGCCGCGGCTTTTTTCATGATCGGTTCCCAGTCCGGGTCGGTCTTGTCGGTCACCAGCACTTCGCCCTCTTTGAATTCGCCAAGGTTGTGCGCGCTCTTGATCACGCGCACCGCCCCGGTCGCGATTTTCGATCCGACACTGCGGCCCCTCGCGAGAACCGGCCCGCGCTGCTTCAGCGCGTAACTTTCGAGCAGATCGCGGTCGCGGCGCGATTCGACCGTTTCCGGCCGCGCCTGGACGATGAACATCTCTCCCGTTTGCCCGTCCTTGGCCCATTCCGTATCCATCGGCGTCGGCCGGCCTTTGACCGCGCTGTAGTGGTCTTCGATGATGCAGGCCCAGCGGGCGAGGATCAGAATGTCGTCGTCGGAAATCGCAAATCGGTTTCGATCGCCCGGCGGCACCGGAACGTTCTTTACCATCTTGCCGCCGCCGACGTCGTAAATGAGCTTGAACTCCTTACTCCCAATCGTCTTTTGCAGAATAGGACGGAATCCTTCTTTCAGGGTCGGCTTGAAAACAGAATACTCGTCCGGCGTAACCGATCCCTGAACGACATTTTCGCCGAGGCCATAGGCGGCGTTGATCAACACGGCGTCACGAAAGCCGGTCTCGGTATCGATCGTAAACATGATGCCGGAAGCGCCCAGATCCGAGCGCACCATGCGTTGCACGGCAATCGAGAGCGCGATCTGGCGGTGGCTAAATCCCTTGTCCGCCCGGTAGGAAATCGCGCGATCGGTGAAGAGCGACGCGAAACAGCGGCGACAAGCGTCGATCAGGGCATTGTGCCCGCGCACGTTCAGATACGTTTCCTGTTGTCCGGCAAAACTGGCGTCCGGCAAATCCTCCGCCGTCGCGCTGCTCCGGACCGCGACGCCCGCGTCGGCCTTGCCGCTTGCGCGCAGCCCATCGTAGGCGGCCAGAATTTCATCCCGGAGGGCGTCGGGAAAAGGCGTGGCCAGAATCGCTTCGCGAACCTTTGAGCCGCAGTCGCGCAGCGCCTCGAGGTTCTGAGTGTCGAGCCCGCGCAGGAGATCGTCGATCTTGCGGTCGAGCCCTCCGGTGCTGAGAAAATTGCGATACGCGTCGGCCGTGATCGCGAATCCATCCGGCACTTTCACGCCCTTGCGGCGAAAGTTTCCGGAACATCTCGCCTAACGACGCCGTCTTGCCCCCGACAACCGGAACATCTTCAATTCCGATTTCGTTGAACTTCTTGATCCACGAACTCTGGCCGCGCGGCGATTTGGCCGCAGGCTTTGTCTCGCTGTCTGGCGTTTCGGTTTTCATGGCCGAATCGCCACCTTCAGGACGCCGTCTCGACGCGAACCGAACAGATCATAGGCCTCCACAATCTGATCGAGCTTGAAGCGGTGTGTAATCAGCGGCGTGGGATCGAACCGTTTTGATTGCACCGTCGACATCAGCCGTCGCATTCGTTCTTTGCCACCGGGACAGAGGGTCGTCACGATTTTGTAATCGCCGAGGCCGGCAGCGAATGCATCATATGGAACTTGAAGTTTGCCCGAGTAAACGCCGAGGCTGCTGAGCGTGCCGCCGGGACGCAAGCAACGCAGCGCGTTTTCGAACGTTTCCTGAAGCCCAAGCGCTTCGATCGCCACGTCGGCGCCGCCGCCGGTAAGCTTTTTTATCTCAGCAACAAGATCGACATCGTGCGGATCGAGCACTACGTCAGCGCCCATCCGCTTGGACATCTTCATCCGCACCGGATCGCTTTCGACGCCGATAATGAACGACGCGCCCATCAGTTTCGCACCGGCCGTCGCGCACAGTCCGATTGGGCCTTGCGCGAAAACGACGACTGTATCGCCGATCCGGATATTGCCGGACTCAGCGCCACTGAATCCGGTCGAAGCAATATCGGCAAGGAGCACGACCTGCTCATCGCTCAGGTCGTTAGGGATTTTCGCGAGATTGGCCTGCGCGTTTGGCACAAGCAAATATTCCGCCTGCGCGCCATTGATGGTGTTCCCGAACCGCCAGCCGCCGATCGCTTCGACGCCTTCGCCGTGCCCGCATTGCGCCCATTGTGCGGACAAGCAGGCGCGGCATTGCCCGCAGGGCGTAATCGCGCCGACCAGAACGCGATCACCAATTGTGTATCCGGTTACGCCTTCACCGAGCTCTTCAATCACCCCAACCGGCTCGTGTCCAATCACCAACCCTGCTTTCACTGGATATTCTCCCCGCAAAATGTGCAGATCGGTGCCGCAGATCGTCGTTAGGGTAATCCGGATGACCGCTTCGCCGACGCCTGCGGCCGGACGCGGCACTTCTTCGACGCGGATACTATTCGGTCCGTGAAAAACGTTGGCTCTCATTGTTTGCATGGTTGAACCTTCTCATCAGGCAGCTCCAATCTGAGTCACACGATTCGCACAGCGCGAAACGGACTGCATTTTTTCATACCGGATTTTAACGAGCTTGAGCGGAGCTGCTTTGCGCCAATTGCGAATTGCCGCGCATTTCTTGCTGAGGAACTTCGCGTTCGTCGTTGCGCGAATTTGCTCGGCAGAAATGGACAACCCGCTGCTCAGCGATCCCCGGCCCAAGCCTCTCCGATTACGCTCGCCAGCATGAGACGCCGCGCAATTTCTCGCAAATAACTCCGGCCACGGCGCGCGTTTGTCATCGTCACGGCGGGATCAGTGTTGCCGGCCATTTCCAGAATGAACGCTCCGCGAAATCGAACCTCGATCAGGTCTCGCATGAACTTCTCCCAGTCGATTCTTCCATCACCGGGCGGCAGGTGATTGTCACCTGTGCCTCCGTTGTCGTTAATGTGGAGCATGCGCAGATGCCCGGAAAGCTTGTGCACGAGGCTGTGCATGTCGCCGGCGAGAAAAGCATGCCCGGTGTCAAGACAGGCTCCGACTTCAGCGGTGTTGATACCGTCCAGGATCCAGAGAATATCACTCGTATTTCCGAAGAGCAGATGGGGCAGCTTGTTCTCGAGCACGCACATGATTCCGAGTTCTTTGCAGCGTTGCGCGATTTGGTTCAGCGAATCGATCACATTTTGCATGCGCGGCAATTGTTCCCCCGCTGATATGGCGGCGGGATTTTCCGGCCCCGGATGAAGCACAAAATAATGGACGCTCAAAAGTGCAGCCGCCTCCGCCGCAGTCTTTATCTCGGCAATTGAGAAAGCGCGTTGCCCATTGTCCGGAGACGCGATGTCGATGTCCGGCGCGAAGGGCGCGTGAAACGAGTACGCTTCCATGCCGAGCTCTTTAATCCGCTCGGCCGCGCGGTGGACTGATGCCAAATCGCGAAAATGAAGATGTTCGCGCGACGAGCAGACCTCGATCATGCTGAAACCGCTTTCGCGAATCAGCGGCAGACAATCAAGAATGTTCTGATGGTAAAAGCAGCCGGTTGAAAGGCCGATGGGCCAGCTTGTCATGCGCTCTCCTTTCCAACGCCGATTCCTTGAAATCGAGCAAGTTGAATCCGCAATGTGAAAATGTGCAGGTGCCTTGTTCCTGGGCCGAAGTGCAGTTGAAATCGACGAGATCGTCCGTCCCGGCCGCGAACAAGCCGCTGAAAACGCGCGTGTAGAAATCGGCGCGAGTGGCAGGATCGACATCGGCAAACTGAGTCCAGCGGAAATCGCGCTGGTACTTTGAGCAAATCAAGCCCGCGATGTGCCGCGGATGCCAGCCGAGCGCGAGCATCACGCGAACCAACCGGCGAATATGCGCCGGCCGCAGAAGGAAATCGTTTGGTTGTTCGAGAACGTAGCGCGCACAGGCCGGCAGAATTTCCAGCGACAGACGGTCGTAGGTTTCCGGCCAAAGATCGGCTGGATGCTGCTCTTGGGAATAAAAGAAGGAATGAAATTCGGCGAGTTTCGATTTCTCGTAATCGCGGAGCAACTTCTCCAGTGCCAAGAGTTGCGTCGGGAATTTTTGTTGAACTGTGCGCAGCCAATTCTGCCGTCAACCAGAGATCGCGCATGGTGGAGATTCCCTGCCGCCAATCGATGTCCTGCAGCGGGATGACGAAAAACGGTTCGCAACTCATCCAGAACGTCCGGAGCGATGTTCCAGTGCTGCTGCCACGGTTTTAGGTAAACGCTGAATGGCACTCGAACGACGCGGGAATAAAGCGGGTCGCCGTACTCCGAGATGTCGATGGAAATCATCTCCCGTTCATGATTGGAGGGCCCGACCTCGACCGCCGTGAGCTCGACCGGGATCTTGCTTAGCGGCGCGGCGATTTGTTTCACCCGATGAGCCAGGAATTCCATTACCAGACCGAGGCCGGCGAAAGCATGCGCGAGGTCGATTGGAACTGCGTGGTCGTTAGGCGGATGAAGCTGGCTTTCGGCCTTCCACAGGCTCGGAGGCCCGTGTCCGAGCTGCGATAATTCCTTAAACTCTGCCGAATCGTGTTCGATTCGCCAAACGAAATGGTGCCCGCGCCCGCTCAGAACATCCAGCGCGTTGATCCCATAAGATTGCAGGAGTTGCCTGATCGCCCGCTCGACCGGTTCTTGAACTTCGAAGATTTGCTCCGGTTCGACGAATGCTTTTGCGGGGTTGTCGAAATTAACGTATTCGATGTCGAAATCTGCGACTAACGAGTGTTGATCCCAGAGCGATCGACAAATCTCGAAGCCGTTCTCCAAAAGCGAATCGAGCGCTCGCGGAGGATAGAATTTGAACGGCGGGACTGCATTTTCATCGCCCCCGGCCAGAAATTCGCAAGGAGCTTCGGCGCTGCCTGTCGTCGCCGACAAATTCAAGAATCCGCGCGCGAACATCGAGGTTGCGATAATAATGAATGAGCTGCTCGATCTCGATCATAGTCAGGTTCGCCCTCCACAAATCTCGTCGCCGAAATTGTCATGGGCAACCAATCGGCAGTTGGCTTTCGCTGCCCAAATCTTGTCACTCTCGTAAATCGGTCGCAATCAGCGGGGGAAGATTCCAACAACCCCCGACCGTGACCGTATTCAGTGTTTCTAGCTTTTCTGATAAGCGGAGTAGACGACTGCAGGAAGACGCTCGCAAGATTTGAACAAAGTCTCGCAAAAAGTGCGACGCGCGCAGCCCGTGACCAATCGATCTTGAACATGAAACAGAGAAAGGAAATCAAAAGAACTATGAACACACTGACAACATGGAACCCGTTTCGGGAGCTGGACGAAGTGCAAAACCGCTTTAGCACCATCTTTGGCGGTTTTCCGAATCGCCTCTTCGGAAACGGAAAAAGCCTGAAAATGACTGACTGGTCGCCGCAGGTGGACATCACCGAAGACGACAAGGAGTACCTCATCAAAGCCGATCTGCCGGAGACGAAAAAGGAAGACGTCAAAGTAACAATGGAAAACGGAATCCTTTCCATCTCAGGCGAGCGCAAGACCGAGAAAGAAGAGAAGAAAAAGAAATATCACCGCATCGAGCGTTCGTTCGGCAGCTTTGAGCGCACGTTCACGCTGCCGGAGGACACCGATCCAGGTAAAATCATGGCGGACTTCCGCGACGGCGTGTTACAGATTCATCTGCCGAAAACGGCGGTGGCCAAACCAAAACCGATCGAAGTAAAAGTGCAGTAACGGCTGAGGTAGTGACTGGTGTACGGACTGGGTAACGTGCACCGGTTTGCCGTTTGGATATCGAACGGATTGCGACCAAGTGCAAGCTCCGGCTGGAGCACTCGGGAGGCGAGAGCGGAGCGTGCTTTTGAGCTTCGCAATGCAGCGATCTGTTGTGCGCGGCGATATTTGAATTTGCCCTACGGGAATCGTGCTCATGCACCAGTTCAGGCTCGCATAGGGGACCTTGGACCTGCCATGACTCTGAAGCGATGGAGAAAGCGAGATGACTGTTGCCACGACCGGTTCGCCTGATCCCGCGCCAGTTGGCGATTTGCCCGGGGGTCTTTCCGCAGCCGAGGCGCAGCAGCGCTTGCAGCAATGCGGCCACAACGAGCTGCCGGAGGAGAAACGCAATCCGCTCTTCGAATTTTTCTCGCATTTCTGGGGGCCTATTCCCTGGATGATCGAAGCGGCGGCAATTCTTTCGGCCGGCGTCAGACACTGGGCGGACTTCATCATCATCACCGTGCTGCTACTCGCGAACGCAGTCGTCGGTTTTTGGGAGGAATATCAGGCCGGCAACGCGATCGCAGCGCTCAAGGCGACGCTCGCGCTGAAAGCGCGCGTGAAACGCGACGGAGAATGGCAGTCGCTGCCGGCGCGCGAGCTGGTGCCGGGCGATTTGATCCGCCTGCGCATGGGCGATGTCGTGCCGGCGGACGCGACCCTCGCGGCGGGAGATCCGATCGAGGTCGATCAATCGGCGCTGACCGGCGAATCGCTGCCGGTCGAGCGCAAGAAAGGCGAAACCGCTTATTCGGGTTCGATCGTGAAGATGGGCGAGATCGAGGCGGAGGGGGACGGCGTGAACGACGCGCCCGCCCTGAAAAAAGCCGACGCCGGCATCGCGGTCTCCGGCGCGACCGCCGCCGCGCGCGCCGCCGCGGACATCGTCCTGCTCACGCCGGGGCTGTCGGTCATCATCGACGCGATCAAGGAGAGCCGGAGAATTTTCCAGCGGATGAACAGCTACGCGATGTACCGCATCGCCGAGACGATTCGCGTGCTCCTGTTCATGACCCTCTCGATTTTGGTTTTCAATTTCTACCCGGTAACTGCGGTCATGATCGTGCTCCTCGCGTTGCTGAACGACGGCGCCATTCTGTCCATCGCCTACGATCGGGTTCACTACTCCGATCAACCCGAGGCTTGGAACATGCGGCTCGTGCTTGGAATCGCGTCCGTGCTTGGTATTGCGGGAGTGGTCGCGTCATTCGGTCTGTTCTATCTCGGCGAGCGCGTCTTTCATCTCGACCGCCCCACGATCCAGACGCTGATTTATTTGAAGCTCTCCGTCGCCGGACACCTGACGATTTTCGTCACGCGGACACGCGGACCGTTCTGGTCGCACCGCCCCGCGCCGATCCTGCTCGGCGCCGTCATCGTGACGCAACTCGTCGCCACCGTCATCGCCGCGTGCGGCATTTTCATGAAACCGATCGGCTGGGAGTGGTCGCTCGTTGTCTGGCTTTACGCGCTCGCCTGGTTTTTTGTGAATGACCGCATCAAGCTCGCGGCCTATCGCATCTTTCAACCCGAAACGCCGCTCGTCCCGGCCAAAGCGTGATGGACATTCCTTCCTCAGCCGCGACTGCCGTGCTGGTGATTTTCGCGCTGACTTATCTCGGCATCGCGCTGGGGCACGTGCCCGGATTGAAACTCAATCGCACCGGGATCGCGTTGCTCGGCGCGATCGCGATCACCATCTTTTCCGGACTGCCGACGACGAGCGTGGTTGGGTTCATCAACTGGCCGACCATCCTGCTCCTCTTCGGTTTCTTCGTGATCTCCGCGCAACTGCGGCTCTCCGGTTTTTTCGGCCGAGTGGCCAATGCGATTGCCGCCCGGCTCGATAACCCCGCACGTTTTCTCCTGAGCCTGATGCTGGTGACCGCGGGGCTGTCGGCCTTTCTGAATCACGACATCGTTTGCTTTGTCTTCGCCCCGGTTGTGGCCAGCGCGTTGCTTCGCCGGCGAATCAACCCCGTCCCGTTCCTCATTGCGCTCGCGATCGCGAGCAACATCGGTGCGGCCGCCACGGTGGTTGGGAATCCGCAGGACATGATGATCGCGGAGGTCGCCAGCCTGGATTTCGGATCTTACGTGCTTTGGTGCATCGCGCCGGTGTTGTTCGCATTCGTTTGCGCCTACGCAATTATCTGGGCGATGTCACGTCACCACCTGGCATGCGCCGTGCCGGTGCTCGACGATGGCCAGCATTCCGCGCAGTCTTTTAACCGCCACCACACGATCAAGGGGTTGGTCATCCTGGTGTTGGTTATTGCGTTCTTCTTCACGCGGATCCCGAAGGAAATCATCGCTCTGACCGCGGCCGGGATTCATCTCGCGAGTCCGAAGTTTCGCACCGAAGACATGCTCAAACTGGTCGACTGGTCGATTCTGGTTCTGTTCATGGGGCTCTTCGTAGTGACCGGCGCGTTTGAGGCCACCGGCTACAGTGATCACGCGGTACAGTGGCTGGCGCAGGCAGGCATGAATCTCCAGTCGCCTGCAATCCTGGCGATCGTCACCGCGACGCTTTCCAACTTGATCAACAACTCCGCGGCGGTGCTGCTCCTGGTCAAGGTCGTCGATGTCACCAATCCCACCACGGCTTACGTGCTGGCGTTGGCCAACAGCTTTGGCGGCAGCCTCCTCATCATCGGCAGCGTGTCTAATATCATCGTCGTGCAACAGGCGCGCGAACTCGGGATCAATATTTCCTTCCGCGACTTCGCCCGCCTCGGCGTGCCCGTGACGCTCGCCGCCATCGCCGGTCTTCTCGCCTGGGTATCACTGATGACCTAGAGGCGCCGGCTGCGCCGAGTTTTTCATGGGCTTACGGACGATGAAGTCTCACTCGAACTGTTAGGGGGTAACGACTGAAGATTTGCCCAGTCCCAGTGATCGGAACCAAGCCGGCTATTTGCTCTCGCTGACTCCAAGGGTCGCCCCTGGCACGGGCTGTTTCCGTGATTCCAAGAAGGCGGTGATTTTGGCCAGTTCCTCCGGCGTCAGGGATTTGCTGAAGGCGGGCATGTTGACGCCGCCGTTCACGATCCGGATGACGATGTCACCATGGGTGAGGCGATCTCCGACCCAGGTGAGATCGGGGCCGCGCCGGCCACCATGACCCTCAATGAGATGGCAGTTCAAACACGCCTTTTCTTGAAAAAGGCGCGCGCCTTCAAACACCGGCCCACTTGTGGCACCGATAATCTTCGGGGTTAGTGGCTGCGGATCAAAGTTAGGCGACCAGGGAGATCGGGCGCCCGCGATCCAAAGGGAACCGATCATGATCACGCTCAAGAGCACGACCGCGATCGCCCACGGTCGGCGCGAAGCCGCGCGCTCTCCGCGGTTGTTCAGCATGGGAACAATGAGTAACATAATGCCGATCACCGCCGGGGCGAGGATCATGACGTAGCCCTCCAGCGCGGGTGGAATCAGCGCGAGCACGGCAAAATACCAGAGCAGATACCAATCGGGGCGGGGATCCGCTTTCAGGATGCTCGGATCCGGGGGCTTATCGAGAGCGGGCGGCCCGAAATAGATGGCGAGAAAAGCGATGACCACGATCAGGATCGTGCCGACAACAAAATCCCGCCACGCTCCGTCAGGCCAGAAGGGGACGCCGGTTTTCTTCAGCTCGTCGTGATACTCCTTGCGATAGGTATCCGGATGAACGGGTTTGCCTGCGACGGGCGGTTCTGAAATGCCGTGGCGCAAAACCAGCCAGAGATGGATCGCGATGAAGATGAAAATCAGCGCCGGCACGAGAAAGACGTGAATGGCAAAGAAGCGACTCAAGGTGGCGCCCCCAATGGTTGCGCCTCCAAGGATGAAGTGTGCCAGCCAGTCGCCGATGAGAGGCACGCGCCCAGCTTGTTCGGCCGCGATCACCACTGACCAGGTGGCGGTCTGATCCCAACGCAGAAGCTGCCCGGTAAATCCCATCACGAGCGTGAAGGCGAGAAGCAGGACGCCAGTGGTCCAATTCATCTCGCGCGGGAATTTGTAAGCGCCAAAGAGAAAAGTCTGCGCCATGTGCGCGCCGACCATGAGGATCATGGCGGACGCGCCAAAGTAGTGCATGCCGCGAAGGAAATTTCCGAACGGCGCTTCGTTGGTGATAAACTGGAGCGTCTCATACGCCTGCGACGAGGATGAGACGTAGGAGAAGCTCAGGGCCACACCGGTGACCACCTGGACGATGAACGCTACCAGCGTGGCGCTGCCAAAAGTGTACCACCAGCGCGCATCGTGCGGCACGAGATGCTTGGCCGCGGGGCCGATCAAATCGACGATGCCGAGCCGGTCATCGATCCATTGCCAGGCGCCGATCACGAGCCGCTTCATAGCGTGTTCGTGATCGGGATCGGGCCGGCTTTGATTTGCACCCGGCCGTTCGCGACTCGCACGAGGAGGCGGGGGAGCGGGCCAGGTGGCGGACCTGCCGCGACGGTGCCGTCTGAATAGTAAACGCCGCCATGACACGGACACATGAACAATTCTGCGTCGGACAACCAGCGAACCGGACACCCCATGTGTGTGCAATGCACCGAAAATGCGATGAACTCTTCCTCGCTCACGCGGCGCAGCCAGACGGCGCTCTTTGCCGAAATACCGGCCCAGGGCAGCGACGAGGGATCGGCGATTGTGACGCTCACCGTCTTGCCGATTTCGAAATCTACGGTCTGGCCGAGCGAGAGCCATTCGTTAGGCGCCTTCCGAAAGAGCGGGGCGACAACGAAGCCGACCAACGGAATCCCCAGAACAGCGGCGCAAAGGCTGCCGAGCGCGATCGAGACTTTCTCGAAGAAACGCCGGCGCGTCATCTCTTCCGGCGATGCGGTGCCGGACTGGGATTCGTTAGGAGTGGTTTCGTTCACGGCGAATTTCGGTTATCCATCCGGCAAGTGAGGCGATGAAAAGGCCGGCTCCGACCGCGAGGATGACCCACGAGGTAACGAAGCCCCAGAAGAAGAAGGTGGTGCCCATGGCCAGTCCGGCCGGGAAATAATTGGGACGCGGCAGATGCTCGTCCGGGAGCAACTCCCAGCCTTCGTGCGATTGTTCAGTGTTTTGTTCCATTAGATTTGCTGGGTTGTGGTGCGCGTAACGGGGGCTTCGCCGAACCAGCGCGCGATCTGGGCGAAGATCGCGCCGAGATAGATGAAACACATCGGCACCCACATGAGCAGCCCGCCGATCTGCTGATCTTTTTCCGGCGTAAATCCCCAGCCGGTCCGAATCGTCTCCCACATGCCGAGCCGATCGCCCACCGGCATCGCGTAAATCGAACAGACGGTGACGGGTGAAAAAGTAAGAATGATCCCGAGCGCGCTACAAGTGACACAGGCGCTGAACAGATAAAGAACCGCCCCGGGCGGCGAAAGGCGTTCTTCTTCCCGCGGCGCGACGATTTGACTCCAAAAGATCGTCCCGAGCACGAGGAGCGAAACGGTTTGCAAGGCGTAAACCGAGCGCGACATGACGGCGGCGTTGCAGAGCGTCGGCCAATGCCAGAACCACATCGCGCCTACGCCGGCGATCCAGCCGGCCAGCGGATAAGCGAGAAGACGCGGCCGCCAGCCTAACGAAAGTGAGCGCGGCAGACTGAGGAGGAAGAATCCCGGCACGACGAGCAAAAGCAGGATGTGTTGCAGCATGTGCGCGCTGAAGAGATAGCCATCAGCAAGCGCGTTGATCGGCGAAAGCAGGGTGACAAGGAAGACGGCAACCGCGAGAACAAACCAGCCGAACCGGCGTTCTGCACGAAAGGCAAGGAGATACGCAGCGAGCCCGGCAGCAGCAGCAATCAGAACCACCGGATTCCACGTCCAGGCTGAGAAAAGGAATTGTTCAGTGCTCATCGGATTCGAGGCAGGATGTAAACCACGGATAAAACAAAAACCCAGACCACATCGACGAAATGCCAGTAGAGCCCAACCGCATCGAGTCCCGGCCAGGGTCGCTTCTTCGAGTCGCCGGCGAGCGCCAATCCGAGCAGGACAAGCAGCGCGATAAGGCCGACGCAGACGTGCAACCCGTGAAAGCCCGTGAGAGTAAAAAAGGTGGTCGCGAAAAGATTCGAGTTCACATCGACGCCGCTCTCGAAGAGATGCCAATACTCGAGCCCCTGGCCGCCGATAAAAATTCCGCCGAGAACAATGGTCGCGCTCAGCCAGCCAATCATCTTGCCCTGATTGTTATTGCGCAGTCCAGCCTCCGCGCGCCAGATGGTGAAGCTGCTCGCAAAAAGGCAGAGGCTGAAGAGCCCGGTCTTGAAGAGGTCCAACTCGCGCGGGTTCGGTCCGGGTTGCGGCGTAGCGTTGTAATAGAGGAACGCCAGGATCAGCACCGCGAAAAAGCCGGTTTCCGAGATGATGAAGGAAACGATGCTGGTCTTGTTTTTCTCCGGCCTGAATTGGTCGATGTCTCCTTTGCTGCCGACGACTGGATCGGGACGATCTGGATTGGCGAGGTCCCAGAGCGGGCGGCGACTGTGAATCGGCGGCAGGTAATGGAAATTCTCGTGTGGCGGCGGCGAGGACGTGGCCCATTCAAGAGTCCAGGCGTGCCACGGATTATCGCCCGCCTTGCGCCCGTTGAGCAGACTAACGATCAGATTCCAGACGAAAATCAGTGAGGCCGCAGCCATGAAAAACGCGCCGATGGTCGAGAGCATGTTCATCCAGGCCCAGCCCGGCAGATCCGCGTAGGTGTAAACACGGCGCGGCATGCCGGCGAGCCCGAGGAAATGCTGGATGATGAAGGTCATGTTGAACCCGATGACCATGAGCCAGAAGGACCATTTCCCGAGCCGCTCAGAGAGCATGCGTCCGCTCATTTTTGGAATCCAGTAATGCAGCGCACCCAGGATGACGAAAACGATCAGGCCGACAAAGACGAAGTGGAAATGCGCCACGAGATAGTAGCTGTTCTTGGTCTGCCAATCGAGCGCGGCGGAAGCGTGACTTACACCCGTTAGGCCAGCGACGAGGAATTGCAGGAGAGCCGCGATACAGAAGAGCATGGGCACATCGAAACGAAGACGGCCGCCAACCATGGTCGCGCTCCAGTTCAGCACTTTCACTCCGGTCGGAATCGCGATTAGCATGCTGGAGGCGACAAAGAAGAGGTCAATCGTATGACCCAGACCGGTCGTAAACATGTGATGGGCCCAGACCCCGAGGCTGAGAAAAGCGATCGCGACCGTCGAGCCGGCGACAAACTCGTAGCCGAAAATCGGTTTGCGGGAAAAGACCGGGATGATCTCAGACAGGATGGCGAACGAAGGGATCGCCACGATGTAGACCTCCGGATGTCCAAAGGCCCAGAAGATGTGCTGCCACATGATGGCGGAGCCGCCGGGCACGAGAAAGAAATGCGTGTTAAGGAGGCGGTCGATCAGAATCATAACCAGTCCCGCGTTCAACACCGGCAACGCGATGATAACGAGGAAGGCGTTCACGAAAATCATCCAGGAGAAGAGCGGCAGGCGCCGCAGCGTCATGTTCGGCGCGCGACTGCAAAGGACGGTGGCAATGAAGTTGATGTTGGTACCGACCGACCCGATCCCAAGGACGAGAAGCGAGAGCGCCCAGTAATCCACTCCGGGCTGCGATGAGTACGCGGTCTCACTCAACGGCGCGTAGGCGAACCAGCCCACCGCAGGCGCGCCGCCGGCCAGGAAACTGAAGTGCAGCAGGATGCCGCCAAAGGGAACGAGCCAGAAACTAAATGCATTGAGGCGCGGGAAAGCCATGTCGCGCGCGCCGATTTGCAGCGGTACAATGTAATTGGCCAGACCGAAGAGGACCGGCATGGCGACGAGAAAAATCATCGTCGTGCCGTGCATGGTGAAGACCATGTTGTAAGTGTCCGGCTGCAGCAGCGTATTGTTCGGCGCGGCCAGCTGCAGCCGAATGAGCAGCGCTTCGATTCCGCCAAAGACGAAGAAGACCAGCCCCGTCACCATGTAGAGAATGCCGATCCGTTTGTGATCGACTGTGGAAAGCCACGCCATCTTCCAATGCGCCCGCTGTTCCGGAGATAAAATTCCGACACGGTCCAAAACGGTGGCGATCTCGTTCATTGCAAGGTCTCGAAGTAATCCGTCAGTTGCGTCACCTGTGTCTGGTCGAACTTGTAGTCGGGCATCTTCACTCCCGGCTTGACCTGCTGCGGGTCGGTCAACCAACGCCGGAGGTTAGCCGGCGTATTCTCGACCACTCCGGAGCCCAGGATTTTCCGGCTCGCAAGGTGCGTCAGATCCGGACCGACCCGGGCCGCCGCCGCCGTGCCCTTAATGGCGTGGCAATTCATGCAGCTATTTTCTTGAAAAAGCGCGAGTCCCTGCGCTGCGATGTCGTTCACCGGAATTTTTGCCGGCGCTAACTGCGCCTGCTCCCAGGCGGCGAATTGTTCCGGCGTTTCCGCCACGACGAGAAAATGCATCCACGCGTGCTGCGTCCCGCAGAATTCCGAGCAGACCCCGAGATAAGTGCCGGGCTGATCCGACTGGATCCAGATGTGATTCGGATGATCCGGCACAGTCGCCATTTTTCTCGTCAACTGCGCGACCCAGAACTCGTGCAGCACGTCCGCCGATTCGAGCCGGATCGAGACCGGAGTACCCGCGGGAATGTGAATCTCGTTCGCTGTGATCACGCCTGATTTCGGATAGCGCGCCTCCCACCACCATTGGTGACCGGTGATCACGATGTCGGGCGTGGCCGGCGCGGGCGGGTCGGAAGCGTTCATCGATTGCCAGGTAAGGAGGACGAGAGCGAGCACGATGAGGCACGGAATCGCCGTCCAGACAATCTCCACTGTCTTATTCCCAGCGACCTGCTCGGGATCGGCGGCACCCTCGCGCCAGCGATAACGCATAAGCGCGAAAACGATCATCCCGCCGACAACGACGAAAATAAGCGCAAAGATAATTCCCGAGACGATCGCCAGATGATAAATCGCGCGCGCTTCCGGCGATTGCGGATCGAGAACAGGCAAGGAATTCATCCTGGCTGATGAGAGCCTCGACTATTGGACGCGATTCATGCTGCCGCCGAACTCAGACTTCGAGCAGCGGTTGAAAGCATACACCGGGAAAAACCGCTGAAGATCAAGCTAATGCCGACCAGAGTTCCGATCACCCAGACGGAACTCGACGGCCATTGCCGCCAGATCAGGATTCCGAGAATCAGGGTAACGATCCCGTCGAACAGCACCCATCCGGAGTGCCCGACGCCGCGCAAACCAAAATAAAGGGCGATTTCGATCACGCCCTCGATGACGAGAAACACCGCCAGGATCAAAGTGAGAGAGAGCACGCCCAACAGCGGGTGCGCTAATAAATAGATTCCTGCGATCACATACACTGCGGCCAGCAGCAGCTTCCAAAGAAAGCCGCCGACGCTGTGGGAATGGAAGGCAAAAATCAAATGCGAAACGCCGGCGAACAGAATCAACCAGGCAAGGAGAATGACAATTCCAAGGGAAGATACCAGAGGCACGCCGATCGCGAGAATTCCACAAATGATCATCAGAATACCCCAGATCATCGACCATCGGGTGGCTTTCTTCAGGCTTCCAAGAGGTGTTTCTGGGTTCATAATTTGGGTTCTCCTTTTCTCCGTAACAATTTCAAATAATCAAAAAGGCACGGCGATAGCAAGCTCCTCATCGGCCTGCGCGAAATCAATTTCGATTGAGTTCGTACCGATCCAGGATCTAACTGGGGCCGTAATGCGTGCATCGAGCGCGCGGTCGTTGGTGACGCGCGTTCAACTCGAAGGCTCGAGCAACTTTTGGAAGCGCGGATCGCTGCGAAGCGAATCCCATTCGGGCTCAATCCGCAGCGTGCCCGGAGTAGGACCGTTCGGCAAGCCCACTAATTTTTCCAGTTCGGCGATCGCCAGATCGGGTTCGTTGATCCGGGCATAGACGACAGCCTGGCAGATCGCTATTAGCGGTCCGTCCAGCGTGTCGCGCTCAATCGGGAGCAATTCGACCGCCCGGCGTACCTGTTCCACGGCATCGGCTTTGTTCCCAAGCTCAGCATGCAACAGACCGAGCATGGCAAATGTTTTTGCATTGCATGAACACTGCTCCAGATCGCTCTCAACCGTGCGGCGAGCGGCTGCAAATGCGGCGAGCGCGATCGATTCGTCGCCGCGCCCCCGTGCGATCAGACCCGCATACCACATCTTTGGCACCGTGCACTCGTCAAGCGCGAAAGAAGTTCCGGTAAGACCACTCTCGTTCAGTTTCTCGCGTGTCGCAGCAGCCACCAATCGGCCACCTTCATTGTAATCGTGAGCCATGAGGCTAAGGCGCAACCTAATGGTGGTGACGATTCCGGCCGGATCGAACTCGGCCGGAACAGTTCGCAACGCAGAACGTAGGGTCGACGTGTCCCCCTTTCGAAACAGATCCAGGCTGCCGCGCGCGAGTGTAAAGAAGTGCGCGCTGGGCGATATGGCCAATGCTTCGGAGATGATTGCTTCCGCCTCATCGTAGCGATGCAAAGCAATGTAGGTTTCCATCAGATTTGAAATGACAGACAGGTTCCTCGGATCGAGTTCCCGCGCTTTCTGCATATTGAGGAGGGCATCGCTCCACCGGCCCTGTCGGCGATCGACCGCGCCGGCGGTGTTCGGCACTTCGGCGTCGTTTGGACTCGCCTTGCCGGCGGCTGCGATTTCCTTCCGCGCGGCGTCATAATTCCGGAACCCGTAGTAGTAATAGAAAGCCAACGCGAGGTGCGCGTCGCCTGAGTCCGGTCGCAGGTGGAGCGCTTTTTCAGCGGCGGTTTTTGCCAGTTCGAGGCGAGCGGCAGTCTTGTCGTCGCCAAACCAATAGAGCTCGGAATGCAGTCGCGAGGCCAGGGCATAAGCGAGAGAGAACTTCGGATCACGCGCGATCGCCTGGTCGATCAAGCGAAGCGCCTCGGGTCCGTTGCTCCCCGAATCGCCGCTCCCGGCCCAGCGGAAAAGCTCTCTCGCGCGCAGGAAGAGCTCATAGGCGACGACATCTTTTGTCGAATGAGTGTGCAGGCTAATTTTCTCGCGCGGTGAAAGATTCGCCCGCAGCGCGACGGTGATCCGTTCCGCCAGTTCGCTCTGCACCGCAAAAAGATCGGTGATCTCGCGATCAAAGGTTTCGCCCCAGACGTGCGAATCGGTCCGTGCATCGATGAGTTGCGCGTTGATGCGAACGCGGTTGCCAGCGCGCCGCGCGGTTCCTTCGAGAATGTGCGCGACGCCGAGCGCCAGGCCAACGTCGCGAAGATTGCGACCGCCGCCTTTGTACTGTTGCACTGACGTGCGGCTGATCACTTTCAGATCGGCCACCTTCGCCAGATTGGAGAGAATATCGTCGTGCACTCCGGCGGCGAAGTAATCATTTTCTCTGTCATCGCTCAGATTATCAAACGGTAATACGGCAATGCTCTTTTCCGGAAGCTCCTGCAGCTGGCGCGCTGCCGCTGACTCATGAGCATCAATTCCGGGGTTAGCGTCAGAAACGATCTCATCCGTTCGCTTCAATCCATCGAAGCTCCAGTCGAAAGCCCAGGACAAGACCAACGCGACCGGGAATCCGAGAAGCAAGGCAACGATGACGACGCGGATCACCCAATTTGGAATTTCCAGGAACGGGAAGACCTGTGTCGCGATCTGAATAAGGAGCCAGCTCACGACTCCGTAAACGACGGCAGCGCGATAGACCTTCCGCCTTTTCAGTTCGGTAAAGAATGATCGTTTGCTCACACTATTCGTCCGGTGGACGGATACTACAGTCGGTATCGCGAAATAACACGAGCGGCAACTTGGCGATAATTCGTGATGGACTCTCCTTCTTCCGTCGCGTTTCTTCGTTAAGGTAATGTCAAGAGAACCGCTGCCACATTTGGTTTCGATAAGGGAATTCCGCATTGCCGACTTTGGTGATGCGCTGGCGGTGTGGGGGATGGTGGAGGGTGTCGAGGTAGCGGAAGGCGATTCCGAAGAGGAAATAAGACAGTATCTTCTCCGCAATCCCGGTCTCAGCAGTGTCGCGGTCGACGGAGAAAAAGTAATAGGCGCGGTGCTTTGCGGTCATGACGGCCGCCGCGGTCTCATCTACCATCTGGCGGTCGCACCTTCGTATCAGGGGCAGGGGATCGGCTGGCGGCTGCTGCAGGAATGCGTCAGCGGTTTGCGCGGTGTTGGCATCACGAGGGCCATCATTCTTGTTTCGGGAGAGAATGCGAC
The DNA here is from genome assembly GCA_963763995.1 of uncultured Verrucomicrobiae bacterium. GTDB lineage: Bacteria > Verrucomicrobiota > Verrucomicrobiia > Chthoniobacterales > UBA10450 > CAVTTH01. The sequence continues at coordinate 89,247 of CAVXQL010000008.1, forward strand.
GGGCCGTTCATTCTGGATCCGGAATGGTTGGGAAGACATCCCTGGCGCCGTCCCGATGGGTCTGGATATCTGAGAGCGGAGATTGGACTGTGCGACACAGATGACGGATGGCTGGCGTGGTGTAATCTTGGAGTGACCAAATTGGGAGCCCATCTAACCATGAACAAACACCAATTCTTCCAGCTAACTCTAATGTTCGTTGGCCTGCTTTGTTGCGTTGCCCAAGCGGAAACAACGCCACCTTCTTCTGAGCCGGGGACAGGGGTCGAAGGACTAATTCTTCTCCATTCCATCCACGGAGGGCCAGTAAGGCAGGGCGTTCCCGATTCAAAACCGCTGGCCAATACAGCGTTCGTTGTGAAGCAGGGCGACAATGCCGTTGCGGTTTTCGAGACCGATGATCAGGGGCGGTTTCGGGTTTCGTTGCCTCCGGGGCATTACAGCATTTTGAAGAAAGACTGGAAAGTCCGTGTGGGATTCTATGGCCCTTTCGAGATCGAAGTCGCTGCCGGTAAGATGAAGAAGGTTCAGTGGGACTGCGACACTGGCATGGATTGAGCGGAGCTGGAATTCATGAACTGGCTTCCAATTGCGCGAGAAGCTTGGCGTGAATTCCATCGAAGCCGCCGTTACTGAAGATCACGACAATATCTTTTTCTCGCAGTAAAGGCACCAGGCGGCGCAAAATCGCATCCGCATTTTTTTCGTAGAACGCCGGCTTGCCTGTAGCCGCAATCGCTTCGATGACCGCTTCCGGGTGGAGTCGTTCCTCGACGGGAATCTGCTCAAGCCTTGCCACCTCCGAAAGGAGAACGCCATCAGCGAGCTTAAACGCTTCCGGTAATTGTCGCTGAAAAACTGCGCGCCGCGTCGTGTTCGAGCGCGGTTCAAAGACGGCCCAAAGCCGATGACCAGGATAACGATGGCGCAACGCCGTCAGGGTCTGGCTGATCGCGGTCGGGTGATGCCCGAAATCGTCGATCACTTTTACGCCGCGCACTTCGCCGCGCACTTCCTGTCGCCGTGCGATTCCTTGAAAACTCGAAAGAGCCGCGCGGATCTTATTCGCCGAGACCTGATAAAATTTTGCGGCCGAAACAGCCATCGCCGCGTTGCGAACGTTGAATTCTCCGATGAGCGGCAATTCAAAGCACTCTTCGTCGAGAGTGAATTGTGAACCCTGCGCTGAATAAGAAACATCGCAAATCCGGCGGGCGCAGTTCTCCGAAAAACCGACTTCAACCAATGAAGCGAGGCATTTCTGTGCAACCTCTACGCAGTTCGGATCGTCACCGTTCAAGAGCACCATGCCGTTTTGCGGCACGATGTTGATCAGCTGGCGAAAGCTGAGTTTGATCGCATCGAGGTTCGGAAAAATGTCCGCGTGATCGAATTCGATGTTGTTCACGATAAGCAACTCGGGCAGGTAGTGAATGAACTTCGAGCGCTTATCAAAGAAGGCGGTGTCGTATTCGTCGCCTTCGATCACGAAATATTTCGAATCGTTGAAGCAGGCGCCCTGTCCTAGGTTCGCTGGAATTCCGCCGATCATGTAGCTTGGCTTGAGTCCGGCCGATTCCATGATCCAGGCCAGCAACGCGGTTGTGGTCGTTTTTCCGTGAGTGCCGGTAACGACCAGATTGCTCCGGCCGCGGAGAAAGAATTGCTTCAGCACTTCTGGAAGCGCCAAGTAGTAGAGGCGCCGATTCAACACTGCTTCCACTTCCGGATTCCCGCGCGTGATGGCGTTGCCAATGACAACGACGTCGGCGTCTACCGGAATATTTTCCGCGCGATAACCCTGATTGAGCGCGATGCCGCGCTTCGCAAGAAAGGTCGACATCGGCGGGTAGACGTTGTCGTCCGAGCCAGTGACGGTGAACCCGCGCTCGCGCAGCGCCACTGCGACCGATCCCATGGCGGTCCCACAGATGCCGAGAAAATGAAAGCTGCGCGGTTCGCCAGTCACGCGGGGTTCTTTACGCTGAGCGTGGATCTTTTGCTACCGAAAGGATTTCGGGGATAGGCGCCAGATCACTTTTTCTTGAAAACCTCCACTGCCTCCCAATCTTCATCGGGTGGCGTTGTTTCATACTCAGTCGCGCGTTCGAGGTAGCTCAGAGCGAGCAAATCTTCAGGATAGCTCTGCAAAAAACGAGCAAACAGATCCTTCGCCTCTGCAAATTCACGTCCACGAAATCGTCGAACGGCATCCTCGTAGATTTCCAGCGCCTTGAGCAATTCCGGATCAAACGGCTTGTCGCGCTCGCCGAGGAGCGCCGCGATCTCAGCCGGCTCGTTTTTTCCCTTCACCTGCACGCGAGCCACGCTCCGGAGGTAAAACTCATCGCGCACTAATTCAGTCGCCTTTGGTCCTATTAGAATATCGAAGCCGTAGGTGCGCGTGAGACTTTCGAGCCTGGAAGCGAGATTGACCGCATCGCCAATGACCGTGGGATCGGCCTTTTCATGTGAGCCGATGTTTCCGCCGACCACATCGCCTTGATTAATGCCCATGCCGATCGCAAACGGCGCGATCCCCTGAGTGGACCATTTCTGATTCAGCGTCCAGAGCTCTCGTCGCATCGCGAGCGCCGCGCGGGCCGCCGACTTTGCATCCTCCGCCACACCCAGACTCCGCACGTTTCCCCACACCGCCATCACAGCGTCGCCGATGAATTTATCCAGCGTGCCGTTGTGCTGGAAGACCGCCGCCGTCATGCGACTGAGATATTCATTGAGTTGTCTGACCAACGCTTCCGGATCAGCGTTTTCGGTCAGGCTGGTGAAGCCGACGATGTCCGAGAACAAGATCGTGGCGGGAATTCGCACCCCGCGCAGGCTGCTGTAAAAGCTATCGGGGTTATCGAGAATTTCCTTTACCAGATTTTTCGAGACGTAACGCTCCAATGTCCGGCGTGTCCGCAGCTTCTCGATTCGCTCGAGTGCAAACTCAAATCCTAATGAGAAAAGGCCGCTCAGGAGAAATGTGCTCAGCACCGGTACCGTAAGCAGGAGAAAGCTCATTCGATCATAGGCCACCCGCGCCGTCACCAGATACGCGGCGCTCACGACCACGAGCATGGTCAGGCAAACAATTGGGCGCCTAACGAGCGCGATCAGTGCCCAGGCGAGCGCTCCGGCCGCGATCACCAGCACGGACATCATCCGCGGTGAAGTTGGCCGCAGGAATTGCTGCCCCATCGCCGCTGCCATTGCATTGAGATGAAGCACCGGGCCGAGTGTGTTCGGGCTCATCGGTGTGTCCACGACATCGTGCGCGATCTGCGAAGACGCTCCGATGATCACGATCTTGTCTTTGAAAAAGGAGCCGTCGTGATAATTCGCGTGCCAGAGCTTCGGATCGAACACCTCATAGAGCGCGCGCGGTTCGTAGGCGTCGGGCGCGCTGAAGCGAAATAGATGGGCGCGCTGGTCGCGGGGAACATCGTTGGCGTGACCGAGTTTAGTCAGCGCGCGAGCGGAGAACGATTGGAAAACTTCTTCACCCGGAAATGAATTCTGGCCCGCAAGCTGCCGATCCGAAGTGGTGAAATTCGCCGAGCGAATTTTTCCGTCGAGCGGGTCCGGCCAAAAATTCACGTAGCCGACGCGGTCATCAGCCATGGCCGGCGATGGAATGAGCACTTCATTCGGAACGATGATTTGATCGTTACCTCCGGTATCGATATTGGCGCCGAGGACGACGCGGTCGCGATATTTGTCGAGGGCCGCATGAAACGCCTCATCGCCTTCGTTAGGCGGATTGAAGAGAAAATCGAAAATGACGAGGCGCGCGCCGGAAGCGAAAAGCTTGTCGAGCAGAATGGCCCACACTTCGCGCGACCAGGGAAACGGGCGGGCCGTCATTAACTGAAAGGCCCGATTGTTTGCCACCTCCTCCGGTGAAAGCGGCGGCATTTCGAGCGTGCTTTGATCGAGAGCGAGAAAGACGAAGTCATCGCGCGTGGGAGTTTTTCGGCCTTCGCGACGGAGCAAATCTTCGAAGCTTTGCTCGCCGCGCCATGGTCCGGAGAAAAACGGAACCGTCGGGAAAAAATGGCCGAGCAAGTTGAGCGCGGTCCAAAAGGCGCAGATGGCTGCAAGAATCGTGGAGCGATGACGCCAGAGCCAGTGCATGTGCCTATTCTAGAGCAGCCGACCCGCCCGCCAACTTCAAATCCTCCGTCCCGGCATCGAGTGGAATGGCCTTGCCAAGTCAACAAAAACGGGTTGTGGAAAGAAACTTCGCGACTACAATTGCCGTCCGCTGCGCTTGTCGCTTGCGGATTTTTCTACCCACCTGACCATGCGTCGCAAGACGCGGTCTAATCAGCGAATGAGGTCGGGCAGAGCTAACGAAACGAACAATTCGCTGAAAGAGGAGTCCGCCACGGCGGATAAAACAAAATGCCAAGAGCCACTAATGCCCCGGCCAGCCGGGAGCGCCGTAAACGCGTCATCAAATTAGCCAAAGGCTATCGCGGACGCCGGTCCAAACTTTTCCGCTACGCGAAAGACGCGACGATGAAGGGCAAGTATTGGGCCTATCGTGATCGCAAGACCCGCAAGCGCACCTTTCGTTATCTTTGGATCCAGCGCCTGAACGCCGCAGTTCGCGCGCAGGGCCTCACCTACAGCCGCTTCGCTGAAGGACTCAAAGCCGCCAACGTCGGGCTTGATCGCAAGATTCTTTCCGATCTCGCCATTACCGACGAGGTCGCGTTCAAAGGAATCGTCGAACAGGTGAAGAAAGCGCTCGAGGAAAAAAAAGCGAAGACGAAGAAGGCGGCGTAATTGCGGAGCAAGCGCTCTGCTTGCCATACTTTGAATCGGCAGGCGGTGCGCCTGCCCTACAATCCGCAATTGAGCGTTGGACGTTGAGCGTTGGACGTTGAACGTTCCGTTCCGAATGAGGCACTCACTCGAAGAACTGCGCGATTCTGCATTGCAGGAAATCGCCGAAGCGCGGGATGAGCAGGCGCTCGATGCGGTCCGTGTCCGCTATCTCAGCCGCAGCGGAAGCATATCCGTCTGGAGCGAACAGATGAAATCGCTCGGGAAGGAAGAGCGGCCCGTCGTCGGGAAGCTGTTAAACGAAGTGCGCGCCGCGGTGACTACGGCCATCGGACAAAGCATTGAAAAATTTCGCGCAGCCAAGGAAACGGAAGCGCTGGCCAGCGTCGATATTTCGCTGCCCGGCACGGCGAACGAAATCGGTGCCCTGCATCCGCTTACGCAAATGCTCGACCGCGGGATCGGCATATTTCGGCGGATGGGTTTCGCACTCGCCGGCGGTCCCGACATTGAAACGGAGTGGCATTGTTTCGATGCGCTCAACACCGCGCCCGATCATCCGGCCCGCAACGAACAGGACACTTTCTACTTGCCCGATGGCCGGCTTCTTCGCACGCATACGTCGACCGTCCAGATTCGCGCGATGCAGGCGGAGCCGCCGCCGATTCGAATCATCGCGCCAGGCGCGGCCTATCGCCGCGATGAAGTGGACGCGACGCACAGTGCGCAGTTCCATCAGATCGAAGGTTTGTATGTGGATGAGAACGTCGGCGTCGGCGATCTGAAGGGAACGCTGGAATTTTTTCTGCGGGAACTTTTCGGAGCGGACACGGCGGTCCGATTTCGTCCGCACTACTTTCCGTTTACCGAGCCGAGCTTCGAAATTGATGTGAAATCGAAGGCGCTGAAAAGTGGCGAAAAATGGATTGAGGTCTGCGGTTGTGGAGTGGTTCATCCGGCGGTGTTTGAGGAAGTGAATCGCGCCCGCGGCGACGAGGCCTACGACCCGGAGAAATGGAGCGGTTTTGCTTTCGGTCTGGGAATGGATCGGCTGGCGATGATCTTGTTCGGCATTCCCGACATCCGCCTGTTCGCGCAGAATGATCTACGGTTTCTCAGGCAATTCGCATGAAGTTTTCCCTCAACTGGTTAGGCGAATTCGTCGAGCTTCCCGAAAGCACGGAAGCACTTTCCGAATTGCTCACGCTCGCCGGTGTTGAGATCGAAGCGACTGAGCAGCGGGGTGGGAAGTTCGACAATGTTGTCATCGGTCAGATCAAGGAATCGGTGCAGCATCCGAATGCCGATCGATTGAGCGTTTGTCAGGTCGATGACGGCAGCGGAAAAATTCGCCAGATCGTCTGCGGCGCGAAGAATTACAAGGCGGGTGATAAGGTTCCGGTCGCATTGCCCGGTGCAAATTTGCCGAACGGTCTCAAGATCAAGATCAGCAAACTTCGCGGAGTTGAATCGCAAGGCATGCTTTGCAGTCCGAACGAGCTTTTGCTTTCCACGGAATCGGATGGCCTGCTTATTCTTTCGGCGGATGCTCAGATTGGTGCGCCTATCGATTCGCTTTTTCCGGCCGACACGATTCTGGATGTGGAGATCACGCCGAACCGCGGCGATCTGCTTAGTCATCTGGGGCTCGCGCGAGAGATTGCTGCGCTAACCGGAAAGAACCTGCGCATTGCATCTGCTCCCGTTGTGGCTGCCTCCGTCTCGGAGGCAGATCTGCCGCCGGGAGCAGCGGCAGCTACAATGCAAATCGCGGCCTTGCGCGAATGTCCGTTTTATTCCGCCCGCCGAATTGAAAACATTTCTGTCGGACCCAGTCCGGCCTGGGTCCGGGAAAAAATCGAAGCCGTCGGCGTACGATCCATCAATAACATCGTTGATATCGCCAATTTCGTAATGCTGGAGCTCGGTCAGCCCCTGCACGCGTTCGATGCGGACAAACTAAAGGGCGGCATCAATGTGCGATTGGCGAAGGACGAAGAAGAGTTTCTTGCCCTCGATGGCAAGACGTACTCGTTAGGCCCGCAAGATTTGGTCATTGCCGACGCGGAATGTGCGGTAGCGATTGCCGGTGTCATGGGTGGCGAAGAAACCGGCGTGACGGAGACGACGCGCAATGTGTTGCTCGAGAGCGCATATTTTCTTCCGTCGAGCGTTCGTCGCACGGCGCGCTCTTTGAATTTGCCCAGCGATGCGAGTTACCGATTCGAGCGGGGCGTCGATCCGGGAATGATCCTGCGCGCGTCGGAACGAGCGACCCGGTTGATCCGTGAAATTGCCGCCGGAGAACCGGCTGCGGGAATCGCTATAGCGGGATCCCTACCGGCTGCTCCTCCGAACGTTCGACTAAGATTCGAGCGCTGCGATCAACTGGTCGGCCTAACGATAGAGCATCCAGTAATGAATCAAATTCTGGAAGCCTTTGGCCTAACGAAAGCAGAAGAGCGCGATGGAGAAACGATCTGGCGGATCCCGAGTTACCGTTCCGATCTCCAGCGCGAAGCCGATCTGATCGAAGAGATCGTGCGTGCCTACGGAATCGATCGCATTCCCGGCCGCGACCGCAGCCGATTCACTCCTTCGAGCGCCGCAGATCTCGCGTACGACGTCACGTCCGAGCTACGCCGGCGACTGATGGCACGGGGACTCTTCGAAGCGCGAACGCCCGCTTTGATTCCGCGTAGTTCCGGAAGCGACGCTTTTCGAGAAAGCGCGCTCGAGCTGCGAAATCCGTTGAGCGAGGATCACGTCGCACTGCGTCCAAGTCTTATCCCGGGCTTGCTCGGTGTCCTAACGCGCAATTTGCGCCAAGGCGCGCAGAGCGTGCGTCTTTTCGAATTTGGCCGCACGTTCACACCCGCGGACGGGGCAGAGGAGCAACATCTCGCGCTGGTCTTTTCCGGAAATGCGGAAGGCGAGGTTCACTGGAGAGCGGCGACGAAGCGGCAATTGGATTTCTTCGATCTCAAGGGCGTCATCGAGTCGCTGCAAATTCCGGCGCTCTCATTTCGCCGCACGGAAAACGAAAACCTCGCGCTCAGCGCGAGCATTCACGCGGGCGACAAAGTGATCGGAATTGCCGGGCAACTCTCTGCCGCGCGAGCGCGGTTGGTGGATGCCGGGAGTCCGGTCCTCGTCGCCGAGATCAAAAACGATTTCCTTTTTCAGGCAAACTCGGGCCGCGGAGTTTTTCACGAGTTGGAGAAATTTCCATCCGTTAGGCGCGATATCGCAATGCTCGTGTCGGAAAAATTGAGCCACGCAGAAGTCATGGCCGTCATCGAGGGAGCGCGAGAAACACTTCTCGAAGACGTGGCCTTGTTCGATCTTTTTGGCGGAGAGGGCTGGGAAAATATTGGGGCGGGGCGAAAATCGCTGGCATATGCATTGACATATCGCGATCAAAATCGCACACTCACCCACGATGAAGTGAGCGCGGCTCACGATCGGATTCGCGAACGGTTGAAGCGGGAGTTGAACGCGGAGCTGCGCGAATAGTTCTTTGAAAGGGTTGAGAGTTTTTGATTGAGGGTTGGGATGGAAACCAGCGTTTTTCGCTCAACTCTCTATCAAGAACTTTCAACAATTTGCCCTGCGGTGTTCGAGATTACCGGTGTGAATCCCGGACCGATATTTCTGAACCAGGAGGCTTGGTCGCAATCGGGAGAAGAAGACATGCCTTAATTGGAAGTCTGACGCTCCTGCGACGGTCGTCCGTCCGTTACCGAAAGGGAACGGGTATTCCACCTTAACGGCATCAGCGGGGTAATAATTCAAGACGCCCGGATCAGAAATGGTCCGGGTGTTTTTCTTTGGCGGACCGGAGCGCGGCGCGATCCGTGACCGCGGCGCGGCGGAGTCAGCCGCATTTGTAAATTCGCCGATAAGATCGACAATCCGCACCAACATGCGTGCGATTCTCGCTCTCGAAGACGGCCGAATTTTCGAAGGCAAATCGTTTGGCGCGACCGGCACCAGCGTCGGCGAAATTTGCTTCAACACTGCCATGACCGGCTACCAGGAAGTGCTGACCGATCCTTCCTACTGCGGTCAGATCGTGACCATGACCTATCCGTTGATCGGAAATTACGGGGTCAACGCGTTGGATGCCGAGAGCCGCTCGCCCCACGTCCGCGGTTTCGTGATTGAGGAACTCTGCGAAACTCCGAGCAGCTGGCGTGCGGAAGGTTCGCTCGATGATTATTTGCGACGGTGGAAAATTCCCGGCGTCGAAGGAATCGACACGCGCGCCCTGACCCGCCATTTGCGAACGCGCGGCGCCATGAAAGCCTGCCTAACGACCGATCCGATTTCCGCCGAAGAAGCGACGCGGCGGGCGGTCGAAGGAGAAGGCGTCACCGGAATGGATTACGTCCGGGAAGTTTCGACCGAGAGCGCTTATCAATGGGACCCCGAAGACGTGTTAAGCCAGCGCTGGTCGATTCCTGGCGGTGCCGACTCAGCGCGATCACAGCGCCCGCTCCCGCCGATTCGATACCGCGTGGTCGCCTATGATTACGGGATCAAGGAAAATATTCTGCGGCTGCTGCGGCAGTACGGTTTTGGGACGACCGTCGTGCCGGCCGCAACCAGCGCCGCAGATGTTCTCGCCCTAAATCTCGACGGAGTTTTTCTTTCGAACGGCCCGGGCGATCCGGCTGCGGTGGGGTATGCGCACGAAGCGGTTCGCGGATTGATGGGCCGGAAGCCGATCTTTGGGATTTGTCTTGGGCATCAAATCCTCGGCTTCGCTTTCGGGGGGCGCACGTTTAAACTAAAGTTTGGACATCATGGGGGCAATCAACCGGTCAAAGATCTGGCCACGGGCAAAATCGCGATCACGTCGCAAAATCACGGGTTCGCGGTCGATCCAAGTTCCTTGCCTAACGAAGTCGAGATCACGCACATCAACCTAAACGACGGCACGGTGGAAGGAATGCGGCACAAGGAGTTGCCGATCTTCAGCGTGCAATATCATCCCGAAGCCGCGCCCGGCCCGCACGATGCGAGTTATTTCTTTGCGCAGTTCGCCGATCTGATTGAGCGGAACTGACGAGTGCATTGACGGAGGGGCAATGCAGTCGGAGCTTCCGTCATGTTCAAATCCACCAACGAAATCCCGCAAGTTCTAAAGATAGCCGTCGCAACCGGCTTTATCTCGGCTCTTGCTCTCTCTCCGCTCGCGCTCGCCGCCGAGCCCGCCACAGACACCGGTGATAGCAAAACCATCACCGGCGAAGTGGTTGATATGATGTGCTACGTCGATCACAACGCGATGGGCGACAAACACAGTTCCTGCGCTGCGAAATGCATCAAGAGCGGCGGACCGGTCGGCATTGTCAGCGATGGCAAGGCCTATCTCGTCGTCGGCAATCACAAACCGATGAACGATGAATTAGCGGAGCACGCCGGCAAGACCATTACGCTAAAGGGCAAACTAGCCGAACGGGGCGGTGTGCAAATGCTCGAGAACGCTGAGATCGTAAAGTAAGTAGTTTTCTCCGCCTCAAGCTGGCGCTCAGAAATCAAGGAAGGGCGGTTTTCAAACCGCCCTTTTTTTGTAGCTGGCGCCGCGGCAACGGCAGCTACAACAGCGGCAGAGCGCGATCGTATGCGCCGTTGCGGGCGAGCGAGCGAACCGAGATAACTTCGCGTAACATCCGCAAACTATCGTGAATGAAGCGCACCTTGCTTCCTTCATGATGATTCCAGCGGACAGGAATCTCCCTCATGCGAAGTTTCGCGCGCCGGGCCAGATACAGAAGCTCGACGTCGAAACCGAAGCCCGCGATTCGGGATTGTTCGATTATCGGCCGGCAAACATCGAGGCGAAATGCCTTGAATCCGCATTGCGTGTCCCAAAACGGAAGACCCGTGGCAAGGCGCACGATAAGATTGAAAACGCGTCCGCCTTGTTCGCGACGCCATGGTTGTCGATGGCCGATCAATCGCCGGTCGAGCGCACGCGAGCCAAACGCAATGTCGACTTCGCCGGAAGCGATGGGCTCGATCACCTTCGGTGTTTCCTCAAGCGGCGTGGACAAATCGGCGTCGAAAAAAAGGCCGATCGGCATTTCAGCCGCGAGCAGGCCCTGCCGCACGGCCGCGCCTTTGCCACGATTCGACGGGTGGCGGATGAGTCTGGTTCGGAGGCAACCTTCCCGCGAAAAAATTTCGTGAACGGTCTCCGCGGTTTGATCCGTCGAGCCGTCATCAACGACGATCAGTTCGCTTCCTGGCATCGTGTCGCGCAGATAACTCAGAGTCGCCCGGAGAGTGTCGCCAATCCGTTCAGCTTCGTTATAAGTGGGAATGACCGCTGAAATCGGTGGCATGCGAACGAATCGTCGGGCAATTCAGGCTGTAAGAAATTTCCGAGCCGGGGGAAAGCGTAATCGTGCAGGTTCGCAAAGTCGCGTCGAACCATGGATCGGTGGCCTAACGAGCTCCACGCTGCGCTATCTGTAAATTTCAATCGCGACGTTGCCGTCGGATCCAACATGACCGCGATACATGCCGGAGGTGTTGAAGGGCAGGGCGATGTTTCCCTCTCGATCGATTGCAATGAATCCGCCGCTCCCACCGAGCCGGGCGACTTTATCGAGCACGGTTTGCGCCGCCTCGTTCAAAGTCGCACCGCGGTATTCCATCAGCGCGGAAATTTCGTGACCGGTCACTGCACGGATAAAATATTCTCCGTCCCCCGTCGCGGACACCGCGCAAGTCTGATTATTCGCATAAGTTCCAGCGCCGATCAGAGGGGAATCTCCGATACGTCCCGGTTTCTTGTTCGCACTCCCGCCGGTGGACGTCGCCGCTGCCAGGTTACCGGCTCGATCGAGCGCCACCGCTCCGACCGTTCCGTGGCAATCCTGATCCGAGATTACAACTTTGCCGCCGTCTCTCTCCGCTGCCTGTACGCGCTGTAACGCCTGCCAGCGCTCCTCGGTAAAAAAATATTTCACGTCGACAAATTCCGTGCCCACCTCTTTCGCAAAAACTTCGGCACCTCCGCCCGCAAGCATGACGTGTGTCGATTTCTCCATCACCAGTCGGGCGAGCGCGATCGGATTCCTTATATGCCGCAAATTCGCGACCGCCCCGGCTCGTAACGTTCTCCCGTCCATGATCGCCGCGTCGAGCTCATGCGTGCCGGCGCTTGTGAAGACCGCGCCCTTGCCTGCATTGAAAAGCGGATCGTCCTCGAGTGCGCGAACGGCCGCCTCCGTGGCATCGAGAGCGCTGCCGCCGTCGCGCAAGATTTTGAAACCAGCGTCGAGCGCGCGTCGCAGACCATCGCGATGGGCGCATTCAACCGCGGGCGTCATTCGATCGCGGGCCATCGTTCCGGCACCGCCGTGAATTACGAGACCGAAGTTTCTTGTTGCCATGAATGAATCCTGGTTGGAGCCGGCAGCTGTTCCCTTGTGAATTGAGCGGTCAACAAACTAATTACGCGAACGCGTTTTACCGGAAATCGTTGCCATGGCGAGAAGTTACGGCGGCAATAAAAACACCAAACAAAAAAGTTTACGAAACCTTAAAATTAATCTCGACAGTCTGAAAAATTCTCTCTACCAAGCACGCCAGTTCACGTCATTCGATGTTTCACCGCATTTCTTTGGCCGGGCCGAATTGCCCGTAGAAATCGACCTGCGTTAGGCACGTATCGACGCTAATAAACCAAACCCCGTATCATGCTAACAAAAATTAATTACCGCAGTTTCAAGGGCGTCGCATTTGCCGCCGCCGGTACTCACGATGTTCGCAGTTGCTGTTTTGACAGTGACTGCATCCGCACAAGGTCAAAACAAAGCCTCCCGCCCGGGACTCGCCCAGAGAGTGGGCAAGTTTAGTCTCGGAAAAGAGCAACGCGCTCAGGCGGCGGCCGAGACCAATCGAACCATTTTTGCTGATGCCCCGTCCAACGCCTCAAATTACGCATTCGCCACGGGTACGAACGGCGCGTTTACCAACATGACCGGCAGCACGCAATTGGTGGGGCCAGGCAACGATGATGCCGCAAGCCCAAACACACCGATCGGATTCGAGTTCTGGTTGTTGGGAAACAGGTATACTCAGTTCAATGCGACCTCAAACGGGTTCATGGGACTGAGTTCAACGGGAACAACGGTAACTTCTACAACTTATAGCATTATTGGAGGAAGCACAACGACACCAAGAATTGCTGCCATGGGTGGCGACTTGGAAACGGCCGCCGGGATCGGGAAAGTTCACTACAAGGTCACAGGCGCAGCCCCAAACCGGGTTCTCACGGTAGAGTTCCTTAACATGTCCATTGTTTACAATGGCACTTCGGCCGACGGGACCTGCCAGGTACGATTGCATGAAACGACGGGACAAATTGAGTTTGTCTATGGCGCCATGAACAGAAACAGCGCGACCGGCTTGGATGGCAATTCCGGCAACCTTGACATTGGCTTTACCACGGCTGCAGCAAACAATGCCCTCGTGAGCATCCTTTCGGCGACGAACACAGCGACAACGACTACTCCATTTACAGAGCAGATGTACACGCTCTCATCGCCAATCCCTAACTTGGACAGTCCTGGAGGAGATGGGACCCGGCGATTCTATTCCCTTACTCCGCCAGCGGTGACTGCTCCGACCAATCTCACGTTTAGTGCGATCACGCCGATTAGCATGACGTTAAACTGGAACGACTCTCCAGATGAAACCAATTATGGCATCTATCGCTCGACCGATGGCGTGAACTATACTTTCGTCGGCACAGCCGCGCAAAATGCCACTTCATTCAATGCTGTCGGACTTAGTGCGAACACGAACTACTTCTGGAAGGTCTATGCCATTTCGGACGGCACCGTTAGTACTGCGCTGTCCGGCGCGCAGATGACGTCGGTTCCTGGCGTCGTGACTTCGACCGCTTCCGGCGGCAATTGGAGCGATACGGCGACGTGGGTGGGCGGCAACATTCCCACCACTACAGATGATGTTACGATCGTCGGCGGCGCGACGGTGACGATTGACACGGCTGCTGTGGCCTTGGATGTCGAGGTAGCCTCGGGTGCCGTCCTGCAATGGGACACAACGGCCGCGCGCACACTGACACTTGGCGCGAGCGCGATGATCGATAACGGAGGGACGTTTACTTCCGGCGCGAGCGGCGCTGTCATAACGCATGTGCTTTCCGTCGGCGGCAACCTGACGAACAACGGCACGCTTGATTTCAGCACCAATGGCAATACGGCCGGCGCAGGGATTACGTTTACCGGCGCGACCAATAACACCTTTGGCGGCACGGGCGGGACGACCGACATCCGAACGATGACCCTCACGAAGGGGGCCAACACCAACATCCTCGAGTTGAACCCGTCGAATTTCACCGTGCAGGGTGTGAATACCGACGTTGCAGGATTCCTAACAATCACCAGCGGCACGCTCAAGATCTCCGGCAATTTCACGATGACCAACAGGACGTTTGCAATCGCCGGTTACGCTATTCCGGCAGCCGGAGGGTTTTGGCTGAACAATCCGAACTATACCGTCGCTCCGCAAAATGGCACCGGAACTGTTACGGGCATGTTCAGACTGACGCAGGGAACCTATAACCAAGGCACGGCTTCCGGGAATGCGCTGGTTATGGCTACCGGTTCAAGCACCACGATCGAGGGCGGAACTCTTAATTCCAGCGGCCGAGTTGCCGTGGCCGCCGCGACCAACACCATCACCTACAATCAATCTGGCGGCGCGATCACGGTTTGCACGGTAGGCAATACCTCATCTACTCTGGGAAGCTTCGACCTTGGCACTTCGGCTAGCAGCAATGTTACCATGAGCGGCGGCACGATCACCTGTCAGTTGGCAGCCACGGCTATCGATTACCGCTACGACGCCGATCCGACTAACCTCACGGGCACCACCGTGCGCTTGGGTAATGCCAGCTCGGGCGCGGCAAGGACATTCAGTTTGCGGGGCGTCCTTCCCAACCTCGTCATTGACGGCACGTTCGCGAACATCGCCAACTTTAATAACACGCTGGTGAATTTCTATCATGTGATTACGGGAAACGTCACCATCAATACCGGCACCACTCTTAACCTCGCCGGTAATGCCACTTCGATATTAACCTTCTTCGAAGGGAACATCCTTAATAACGGGATTTTGAATGCTTCCAATGTGAACATGAGTTGCGAAATGGTGGCTGTGGGTACTCAAACCTACAGCGGCACGGGAACAATGACCGCTCCGACGACGGATATGGACGTTGATGGTGGTGGCGTTGATTTCACGGGAGCCGTCAATCAACAGGTCATTACACGGGTCAATCTGTTTACCGGCAGCATCACCGGAGCCGACAAGATCACGTTAGGTAATGGCGGAGCAACGGCCGCCTTCTTCCAGATCGGCAACGGCGGCCCGCCGGCTTTGACGACCGGTTCCGTCAATGGGACGGTCGTAAACAATGCCGGAACCGGCGGATATACCGTCTTTTACGGAGACGTGGACGCCGATCGAAGCACCGGCGGAGAGATCCCCGCGAGCCGGACCGTGTCGAATGTAACGTTTGACAGCGAAGGGCCTAACGTCACCATCGCGGGCGGCGATCTGACGGTAACCGGTACGACGACATTTGGCGATGCCGCCGATGTCGCTGCCAATGGCCGCGTCATTACCGGTGCGCAATACCTTGATTATCGGCAGCGGGGGAACAGTCACGCGCGTCGGTGGCCTCGGCGATGTGGATGGCAACCTCCGGAAGACGTTTCCCGTCGCGGGAAGCCAGACCTTCGAGGTCGGCACGGCGAATGGGTACTCTCCGGTTATGATCAATGCGACAGCCGGAACTTTCCCAGCCGATTTCACGGCCAAGGCGACCCAGATGGTCCAGCCCAATATCCCGAACCCGACGATGGCGCTGCAAAGGTATTGGACGCTGACGGCGACCGGAGTGACCGCGGACTTGACCTTCAACTATCTCGACCCGACCGACATTCCGGTGACGGCGAACGAGAACAACTTCGTCATCTTCGAGTACGACGGCTCGTTAACGATGCCGGGCGGGTCGGTCAATACCGCGGCCAACACCGCGACGATCACGGGAGTTAACTATTCCCCTGCGCCCGGGCAGCCGGCAGTGCCAACGCGCGACTGGACGCTGGCGGAGCCGAGTGCGGCGCCGCTGACGTTGTCGAGCGCGGTGTCGCGGGTAACGCAAGGGGGAGCAGGCGATTTCGACGTGCCGCTGCCGGGAGTGGAATGCCGGAGCACGGGAGGGCGTTTTCAAACTTGTCATCAGCTTCAGCAACAACGTGGTGAGCGGGAGCGCGAGCGTGACCAGTGGAACGGGAAGCGTAATGGGAAGTCCGACGTTTTCAGGCAACACGATGACGGTAAACCTGACCGGGGTGACCGATGTGCAAATGATCACGGTGACCTTGACCGGAGTGACCGACGTCTTTAGTCAGGTTCTGGCCGACACGCCGGTGAACATGACACTGCTGATAGGGGACACGACGGGCAATGGGAGCGTGAACGGGGGCGACGTTGCGCAGACCAAGGGACAAGCATCGGTGCCGGTTACGGGAGCGAACTTCCGCAATGACGTGACGATCAACGGATCGATCAATGCCGGGGATGTGGCGTTGGTAAAATCGAAGTCGGGCAATCACGTGCCGTAAGAGAGAATAGAATCGAAAGAAAGAATCCTTGAGCTGCCGCCCTCGTTCCGGGGGCGGCAGTTCTTGTTTGCAGGCAGGGACGCCGCGCTGCGTCGTCCAGAGCTTTCGAACGCGTTGCGTCGTTTTCGTGGACGAGCCAGCGGCTCGTCCCTACCCGAAATGGCTTCCGATGTAGCGGTGCCTGTGCCAGGCACCGAATGAGAGAACCAGGTGCTCGCCGCGGCGAGCGCCTCTCTCTCGGTATCGCGGCGTGGCCGTGGGATGAGCCGATGAGTTGCGTGCAGCACCTCCCAGGGAATTCCTGGATCATCGAAGAGTGTGAGAACGTGGCAGCGCCTGCGGATAACGCCCTGTGTTGCGGTTCGAAGTGAGGGTTTCTCCCTTGCAAGCTAAGCGAGGCACGCGCTAAACGGCAGGAAAGACTTGTTAGTATAGCGAGACGATATGGCCACAATAGAAGTGAAATTAAAAAGATTGCGTCAGTCAAAGATAGTTCTCGACACGCCAGCGAATTTTCTCTACGACCGACTTTGGTTACGTCACCTAAGTCAAAAATGCATCACTGGCCGGGCCGAGTTTGCCCGTGGGGATGGAGGTGCGCTGGGCGAGTGTCGACGCGATAAAGTAAGAATTCCAACTCTATGAAAACGAAAATTACTCAGTCAGTTCTGAAAATCACATTCTGCGCCGCAGGCATCGTTGCATTGCTTGCCACATTGTTTGTCACCGTGCACGCATCCGCCAAGGCGAAGGCGGAGGTGCGCTCAATCAATGCGCCCGCCATGGCTCCGGCGATTGATGCCGCGGACAAAGCGACTGAAATTGCCAAAGACGCTGCCGAGGCGGAGGCACAAAGAGCTTCCGCGGCGGCCGATCGACAACCCGCATTTCAAGGCAGCGCGAACGGGAAAACCCAGCGCCAATCGACAGTCCCGCGGCTGCCAAGCGTGACATGCGGCGCCGGCGCGATCCGGGTGGAATCCACCGGTAGCCCCGGCAATGACGCTGACTACGCCACGCTTACGGCTGCATTCGCTGCGATCAACGCAGGCACGCACACTGGCGCGATTAGCATTGGCGTTTGCAGCGATACTGCTGAGGGAACGGGGACGGCTGTCTTGAACGCCAGCGGAACCGGCTCGGCTTCATATACCTCCGTCATGATGACTCCGACGGGTGCACGAACGATCACCGGTGCGACGACTGCGGGCTTTCCCTTGATCGATCTGAATGGCGCGGACTTCGTCACGATCGACGGTTTAAACTCGGGCGGCAATTCGTTGACGATTTCGAACACGACAGCGTCAGCCACCGCCAGCACGAGCACGATTCGTTTGATTGCCGGCGCGCAAAACAATCTCGTCACCAACTGCTCGATCCTGGGTTCGTCCACTGCGAGCACAACGATCGCGGGCGGCAACGTGTTGATTAGCACATCGGCTGCCGGGGCCAACAGCGGCAACACCATTTCCAATAACGCCATCGGCCCGGCCGGCGCCAACAATCCAACCAAAGGGATCATGTCGCTTGGTTCGGCCAGTCCTAACAACAACACCGGCAACCTCATCACCAACAACAACGTCTTCGATTTCGGCCAGGCGGCGATCACCACCGCGGCGGGCATTGACCTCCAGAGCAATACCGCCACGACGACTGTCTCCAACAACCGGATTTTCCAAACGACGCCCCGCGTCTTCACGGCTAGCGTGACCTATTCGGGCATCCTCATGTCGTCGAGTGGCAATGCCAACACGATCACCGGAAACACGGTCGGATTTGGGGCGGCCAACGGGACCGGGACGACATCGATTAGTGGCCTGAGCAACATCTTCGTGGGGTTGAACCTGACCAGCGGCAGCACGACCACAGCGACCAGCGTTCAGGGGAATACGGTTTCTGGGATCGTCCAGAGCACAGCAAGCACAGGGACAGGCAGCGGAGCAGCTTTCCGTGGCATTTACGTGGCAGCGGGTCGGTATGACGTAGGGACTGTCACGGGCAACACGATCGGGAGCCTGGATGGTTCATCGACGATCACGTTCACGGAAAGCTCGACCGGGGCGTTCAACGCGATCTACGACTTTAGCTCGAGTTCGAACCCGATTTCGAATAACAACATTGGGGCAATTACGATCAATGGAACCGGAACGGGGACGGGCGGGTTCCGGGCCATTTTCCTGAATACATCTTCGGCAGCCACGGCCACAGTGAACAACAACACTATCGGAGCAAGCGGGGCGGGCGCGATCACCGATGCCCTCGTTGGCGGCTACGCCATGTATGCTATTCAGAATTCACTCGCCAATTTGAACGCGAGCGGAAATACGATCCAAAATATTTCGGGTAATTCCAACTTAGCCGCCACGATCGTAGTCAGCGGTATGGTTTTGACAGCAACGGGAACCGTGGGCCCGAATATTATTTCGCAAAACGTCATTCATTCTCTGAGCAATAACTCGGGCGCCGCCAGTAATTCGATCTACGCGCTCTATTGCAGCTTCCCGGCGACTACGGCGAACGTGGTCGAGCGAAATTTTGTGCATTCGCTCTCGATCACCTCGACTGTGACTACTTCACAGTTGGTCGGCATCCTGCCAGTGGCGGGGCAAGGCACCTATAAGAACAACATGGTCAGTTTGGGCATTGATGCCGCGGGGAACTCGATTTCGACCGGCTATCAGATTTACGGAATGTTTGAGATCGCCGGAACAAATAACATTTCCTTCAACAGTTCTTACCTTGGCGGCACTGGTGTGTCTGATGCCTCGACCACCTTTGCCTTTGTCAGCAACGTGACTTCCGGCGCTCGCTCGTATATCGACAATATCTTTTGGAACGCCCGCAGCAATGGCGCCGGAACCGGCAAGCATTATGCCATCGCCCTGAGCGGTCCGGGCTCCAGTTCCAATTACAACGATCTTTATGCCAGCGGGACTGGCGGTTTCGTCGGCACATTCGGTGGAGTTGATCAACTTACCCTCGCCGATTGGCAGACAGCCACCGGGCTGGATGCGAACAGTAAAACCGTCGATCCATTGTTTGTTAATCCGACTGGAAATGCGGCCACCGTCGATCTGCACATCATGGCAGGCAGTCCGATGATTGCCATGGCCACGCCGGTCGCCGGCATCTTAAACGATTTTGACAACGACACGCGCAACCCGTGCACGCCTGACATTGGCGCGGACGAGAAGACTTCCTACAGCGGCCCTGCGATTGCTACCGTCGCCATCACCAAGACTGCCGATTCCAACGTGGTCACGTATGGCAACCAGGTAGGATTTGTGGTGAAGCTCAATAATACGACCGCGAACACCGCCATCGGGCTCGCTGTTACGGACAACTTGCCAGCCGCACCCGGCGTTAACTGGACGATCGATGCCGGCGCGACTGATCCCGGTTGGTCGGTGGTTGGCGCTCCGCCGACCCAGAGCTTGCAATACAGCCCGAGCACCCTTGCTGGCAATACCATGAGTCAGGCACACGTTGTTAGTGCGACAACGGTTGCTACGTGCGGCTCGACCCTGAACAACACAGCCTCGTTTAGCATCACCAATGGTTGCCCCGGATCGAGCAGTGGAATGGCCTCGGCTTCAATCATGGTCACGGGAGGCGGTGGGCTCACGACGATCTTGAGCCAGAACTTCGAGAGCGGCCTCGGCTCGTGGACGGTGGCTAATAATTCCACCGGAGGCTGCGGATCCGCTAACGTCCTTGCTGCATGGACGCTTCGACCGAATCCATACAGTGTCACCGCTGTCGGCTGTGGCAGCAGTGCTACCGAAAGTCTCAACAGCGGCTCAGGCAGTCAGTTTCTCCTCGCAAATGCGGACGCAGCTGGCAGCGGAGTAGTCGTTGACACACAATTGATCTCACCCTCCTTCAACACGGTGGGCTACACGAGCCTGAATGTCACCTTCAAGCATTACCTGAGATGGCTTTCGGCCACTACCGGCACGGTAGGTGTTTCCACCGACGGCGGCGCGACCTGGACGCCTGTCCAAACCTACAATACTGCGACGATTGGAGCCGCCACGGCGTTCGCCAACGCAAATATCAATCTGGACGCATTCGTCGGCCAGGCGAACGTAATGCTCCGCTTCCGGTACCAGGCGGGTTGGGATTATTATTGGGCGCTGGATGACATTGTGGTTAGCGGCAACGCTCCAATCCAGCCTTGCCCGACAGCACTTACGGTAAACAGCGCGGTGTCGCGGGTAACGCAAGGGGGAGCAGGCGATTTCGACGTGCCGCTGCCGGGAGTGGAATGCCGGAGTACCGGAGGCGTTTTCAAACTTGTCATCACCTTTAGTAACAACGTGGTGAGCGGGAGCGCGAGCGTGACCAGTGGAACGGGAAGCGTAATGGGAAGTCCGACGTTTTCAGGCAACACGATGACGGTAGACCTGACCGGGGTGACCGATGTGCAAATGATCACGGTGACCTTGACCGGAGTGACCGACGTCTTTAGTCAGGTTCTGGCCGACACGCCGGTGAACATGACACTGCTGATAGGGGACACGACGGGCAATGGGAGCGTGAACGGGGGCGACGTTGCGCAGACCAAGGGACAAGCATCGGTGCCAGTTACGGGAGCGAACTTCCGCAATGACGTGACGATCAACGGATCGATCAATGCCGGGGATGTGGCGTTGGTAAAATCGAAGTCGGGCAATCACGTGCCGTAAGAGAGAATAGAATCGAAAGAAAGAATCCTTGAGCTGCCGCCCTCGTTCCGGGGGCGGCAGTTCTTGTTTGCAGGCAGGGACGACGCGCTGCGTCGTTTGCGGACGAGGGCCAGCGGCTCGTCCCCACCGCGGAGGCGTTTGAGTGTAGCGGTGCTTGTGTCAAGCACCGAATCAACAGGACGGCGTTTGGCACAAACGCCTCTACAACGCGAAGCGTCGCGATCGGCGCCCCCGGCGAGGCCGCCGGGGTGAACACGCGAGCCGCGTGCGCTCCCCGGAAAAAAAGTGCGCGCGGGCGAAAAAAAAGCTCGACACCGAAACGCAATTTCACTACGAACGGTTCCGCTTGCGTTATCTCAACGTTTCACTGCGTATCTTCGGCCGGGCTAAGCTGAGCTCGTGGGGCTGGACCTTCGCTAAGACCAGTACCCTCGAACCACCAAAGATCAGTAATCAGTAGTTAGGCCCGTTCCCGAAGAATTCCCCCATCGCATCCGATCGCATCGCTTCTCCTATGAAAACAGAAATGAATCCCCGTACCTTCGTGCTCAGAAACGCCGTCCCTCCTTTCTTCAACTTCTCCCCTAACCAGACAACATCCATGAAAAAAATATTCCTCTCCCTCCTCGGGCTCACTCTCCTGGCCTCGGCCAGTTTTGCGGGCGTGAACCCGGTCACCGTGTCGGGCTCGACTGGCGCCGATGGCTCCTACGCGACGTTGAAGGCGGCATTCGATGCGTTGAACGCCAACGCGACGCAGGGCGGAAATGCGATCACTGTAACGATCCAGAGCGATACGACGGAGGCGGCGTCGGCTGTGTTGAATCAACCCTCGGTCAGCTCGTGGACGAGCCTCGCCATTGTCCCGAACGGGACGCGCTCAATCTCCGGTTCGATTGCCGGTCCGCTGATCGACCTGAACGGCGCGGACAATGTCACGATCAATGGCACGGGCGGTCTCACGATTGACAACTCGAGCGCGACCGCGACCGCATCGACCATCCGTTTCATTGCCGATGCGACCAACAATACGGTGCAGAACTGCAACATTAAAGGCTCCGGCACCGCCATTGCCGTCGGAACGATTTTCTTCTCCACCGGCACAACGACCGGGAACACGGGCAATGTTATCAGCAGCAACAACATCACGTCGTCCGGTGCGAATCTGCCGGTGAACGCGATCTATTCGTTGGGAACCAGCGCCGCCGTCGCCAATAGCGGCATTACGATTTCGGGCAATAACATCTCTGACTATTTCAGCGCCACCCTGGTTTCCATCGGAATAAATGTTGCGGCCACGGGGAATTCGGCCTGGACGATCACCAACAACAAATTGTTCCAGACTGCGACGCGCGTCTTTACCACCGGGAACACTCACAACGGTATCGCCGTCTTGAGCGGGGCGGGATACACGATCACCGGAAACACGATTGGCTTTGCCGATGCGAGCGAAACGGCACCACAAATTTGTTGGGCAATACCGGGGCAGTAACGGGAACCTTTCCCACCTCATACACGGTCACCACGACGAACGCGAATACTACCCGCTACATCGCGATCAGCTGCGCCTTCACTGCTGGCGGAGCCGTTTCTAATATCCAGGGAAATACGATTGGCGGCTTTGCCCTTTACAGTTCGAGCGGCGCCGCGACGACGAACGGCATCTGGTGCGGCATTAACGTCACGTCGGGTAACGCAAACATTGGTACCACGACGGGCAATACGATCGGCGCCACGACTGGAGGGGGCGGGGCTTCGGCAAGTTCCGTTTACACTATTGCCAGTACGACGGGCGGAACAGCGGTGGGCATCTTTGCAACGAGCACGAACACAGTCACAATTCAGAACAATACGATTGGTTCTGTCGACGCTACCGGAACGAGCGGGGCTGTAAGCGGAGGCTTCACTGGCATTGACGCAGCCGGCACAGGTGGTGTCTTCAACATCAGTAACAACACCATTGGCAACACAACAGCCGACAATATCAGAACGGGTTACACTCTTCAGGCGGTAATCTTTCTAACTCAGGTGCACTCGTTTCGACGACAGGCGCTACTGCGGCGATCGTTGGTATTCGCAGCGCGGCTACCGGGGCAACCTTAACTATCAGTAACAACACCGAGCGCGGTATCGCGACATCGGGAACTGTAACTGCTGCCACCGGGATCACGAACACAGGCGCAATCACAACGACGATCACGATGAACGGCAACGCGCTCGGTACCGCAGCGCTCGGCTGGCTTCGCTACGCATTTGCCAACTCGGGCGCGCTGACCGGCATAACCAACACTGCTGGCGCGACGTTCTCGAACCTGAGCATCCAGACTAACGATTTCCGCGGCATCGTTCACTCCGTAGCGGGCACCTCTGCACATACCTACATCACGAACACCGCGGCCGGTCCCAATGTGACCATTAGCAGCAACACATTCACCAACCTCAGTTGCGCCAGCACTGGAAGCCGTGACGTTTATCTCTAATAGCGTAACCCACGCGGCGCGGCACGACCCACAATGTAAACAGCAACTCGGTGGTCACGGCCTACACCTCAAGTTCCACCGGCACGGTGTTTTTCTATAACGCCAATGGTTCATCCACCAGCACGGTCACGGAGACGAATAACCTCAATAACTTTTCCAACATGACATTCGCCAGCGGGGCGACAATCACGGGATGGAACTCGAACGACGGAACAACACCTGGGCCGCGAAAGACGATCAGCAACAATACCTTTAGCGGCATTATTAATGGCGGAGCGACGAACACCACGATCCTCACGGCCTCCGCCAGCGACAACACTTTCGCGAATAATAATGTGTCGGGCAACATCATCGGTCCCGTGACCGGCGGCGCGAACATTACCGGCATCGCATCCTCACTGGGCAACCAAAACATTTCCAGCAACACCATCACATCGCTTTCCTCCGCCGGTGCGTCCTCCACGGTCGCAGGTATCTCGGTCACCGGTGGCACGACCCAGAACATCAATGGTAATACGATCAGCACGCTGTCCGGCTCGGGCGCAACGTCGCCGCTTATCAATGGTATTTCGGCTACGCCCACCACCCTTGGTACGATCAACATTTTCAAGAACAAGATTTGCGATCTCTCCGAAAGTGGCGCCATTTCGACAACCGCGCCGGCCATTAACGGCATTCTCCTACCCGGCGCGATCGCGAGCGTGACGGTGAATGCGTACAACAATATCATTGGCGATTTGCGCACGCCAGCCGCGAGCCTGACCGATGCGATCCGTAACATCAGCGTGACCGCGACCGGGACGACATCGAACTACAACATTTATTACAACACCCTTCGGCAGGCGGCGACGTCGAGCGGCGCGAATTTCGGTACCACCGGCATTTTCCACGCTGCCAGCGCTACGACTTCGACGGCGACGTTGAACCTCCGCAACAATGCGATCATCAATGCCTCCACGCCTAACGGAACAGGCCTGGTCGTGGCCTATCGCCGCAGCGCAGGTGCGGCCGGGAACCTGGCCAACTATGATCCCAGGTCGAACAACAACGTTTTCTATGCCGGCACGCCCGGAGCGAGCCAACCTGATCTATTCGGATGGAACGAGCGCGGCCCAGACGCTGGCACAGTATAAGGGTGGTGTGTTCACGGCGGGGACCATCGCGCCGCGCGATTCGGTGTCGGCGACGAGAACCCGACCTTCCTGAGCGTGACCTGCGGGAACGCAAACTTCCTCCACCCCGATCCTAGCGTTGCGACGGCGCTGGAGAGCGGCGCGGTCAACATAGCCGGCATCACCGATGGCTTTGATGGCAATATCCGGCAGGGCAATCCGGGCTATGTTGGGTCGGGCACGGCGCCCGATATCGGGGCGGTTGAATTCGGTGGCATCGTTTTGGACACAGTGCCGCCAACGATCAGCTATGCAGCGCTCGGGAGCGGCGTTTCCGTGACGACGAGAGCGTTCACGAACGTGGCCGTCACCGATGCCAGCGGAGTGAATGGCACATCTGGCACCCGCCCACGCGTCTATTACAAGAAGAGCAGCGACGCCAATAACACGTTTAACGACAATACCAGTGCCACAGTGGGCTGGAAATATGCCGAGGCGAACGGTTCGACTTCTGCGTTTGATTTCACGATCGATTACTCACTCCTCTTTGGAGGCACCGTTTCGCCAGGCGATACCATCCAGTATCTTCGTCGTCGCGCAGGACAACGCCGCGACCCCGAACGTGGGGATCAATTCGGGCTTGTTCGCCGCGCAGCCAACAAGCGTGGCCCTGACCGCTGCAGCCTTCCCGATTACCGGGCGATTAAATCCTATAATATTATTACCGCAACCGCCTACTCAGGCGCGTACAACGTTGGGGCGGCTCAAACCTTCACCACGCTGACTGGCGC
The DNA here is from genome assembly GCA_963763995.1 of uncultured Verrucomicrobiae bacterium. Classification (GTDB taxonomy): domain Bacteria; phylum Verrucomicrobiota; class Verrucomicrobiia; order Chthoniobacterales; family UBA10450; genus CAVTTH01. The sequence continues at coordinate 114,793 of CAVXQL010000008.1, forward strand.
TGGCGGAATCTTTGCCGCGATTAATGCTGGTGTGGTCACCGGCAACATCACAGTCAACATTACTTCCGACCTCACGACCGAGGACGGCACGAACGCGCTCAATGCGTTGAACGAAGAAGGCGGGAGCGGCTTTACCGTGACGATTCAGCCAACGGGCGCACCGCGCGCCATTTCCGGCTCGATAGCCTCAGCCGCACTGATCAAGCTGAACGGGGCAAGCCGCGTGACCATCAACGGCTCAATCATGGCGCCGGGACTGACCGGAGCCTGACCATCACCAACACCAGCGCCACCGCGCCGAGCGTTATATTGATGGGATCCGTCGGCACTACCCCTATCAGCAACGATACGCTGAAGAACTGCGTGGTCATAACGGCATCAATACCAGCAGCGCGGTCGTTGTTGGCGACGCCGGCACGCTGGGCAGCGCGGGGTATTTCAACAACATCACCGTCCAGAACAACAGCGTTCAAAAGGCGTTCCGCGGGATTCTGGAAGTCGCGGTCCTTTCCGGCACCAATGGAAGCGGCACGCTAATTACCCAGAACGACTTGAACACCGCCGGCGCGAATTCAATTCGGCTGAATCCGATCGCGGTGCAGGGAACGAATGGCGTAACCATTACGAACAACAACATGGGTAACATTTCCGATGCTAATGCGGAAATCCCACTCGGAATATTCCTGGCTGCGGGAACCGACAACGCCACCGTGACCGGAAACACGATTTCCAGCATCGTCACGACTAACACCACATCAACTGCTTCGGTGGAGGGCATCCTGGTCTCGGCCGGGGCGAACACAACGAGCATCAACGTCTCGAATAACACGCTTTCAACGTTTACCAGCTCGGGGACAGCGGCGGGGAATTTCTATGTCATAGGAAGTTTCTCGCCGAACACGACCGTCTCGAATAACATGATCTCGGGACTCACCAACAGCGCCTCGAGCGTTACCTTCTGGGGCATTGCTTTGGCCGGCGCATCGAACAGCCTGGTGTCAGGCAACAGTGTTTCGAACATGAATTCCACGGCGACCACCTCCGGAGTTCCTCTTGGAATTAACCTGCAGGGCGCGATTACAAATTGTAACGTAACCGGCAATACTGTCACGAACCTTACCTCGGCCGGGAGCAGTGGCAACCCGACCGGCATCCTGTTATCCGGCACCCTAGACGGGATCACACTGCAGAAGAACAAGGTCACTGGCATACTTTGCAGCAATACCGGCACCTATGGTGCATGGGGGATCAGGGTGACCGGCGGAAGCAGGCACACCATTATCAACAACTTCGTCAGCAACGTTACCCACGATATGACCGGCGGCGCTGCGTTCTCGACTGGTTTCGGTGTGTTCGGCATGGCAATCGAAGCCGGAAGCGGGCACAAGATTTACCAGAACTCGATCAATCTCTTTGGCCTGTACCCCGGCACAGCAGCCTCCAGCCTGTTGTCGGCCGCATTCAGCATCGTTGCCACCACGTCTGTCAACTGCGATGTGCGGAACAACATCTTCGCCAACACGATTACGGGCGGGACAACGTCGCTCGCAAGCGTTTCAACCTACCTGCCCATCAGCGGCACGAGCGCGATGAACCTGACGTGGAATAATAACGCGCTCTATACCGGCACGACCGCGGGTGTGCACGGCGTCTGCCACGTAGGAACGACTTACACCTCTCCGCCGTCTGGCCCCACGACTTATGCCGGGCTATATCCAGCGGGCAGCTTTGTTCCATCCTCAACCGCCGGAGTATCGAACCTGAGGTCCTACACCAGCATCCTGTCGGCTGCGAACACGAACAACGACAATGCCTCCTTTGCCGCGACAACCGCTGCGCCATTTACGACAACGAGCGACCTGCATATCAACACGGGTCTCAACCCGACGCCGCTGGAATCGGGTGGCGCTTCGGCGGCATCGACCGGAATCACGATCGACATCGACGGCGATACTCGGCCCGGCCCAATCGGTTCTGTAAACGGCGGCGCCACTGCGCCCGACATCGGCGCTGATGAGTTCGACGGCGTTCCCCTGTTTGCCAATGACATGTCTGCGGCAGCGTTCGTTGATCCGACGAATGGTGGCGGAAAAGTAGCCGGCGCGATGTTCTCGCCGCAGGCTTCGTTTACTAACACCGGGACGGCGTTGCAAACCAACGTGACCGTGCGCTATCGGATCCTCGATGCGATGTCGATGGAGGTTTACAACAACACCCAGGTGATCGCCTCGATCGCGTCCAACGTGACAACCACTGTTACCTTTGCCAGCACGTCGCTGATTGCGGGTCCGTACACGATAAAGGCGAAAGCTGAACTGGCCGGCGATCAAGACCGGCTAACGACGAGATTACGGCATGATTACCGTGGAAGCGCCTTTAAGCGGTGCCTATACGATCGGCGTTGCCGGGAATTACCCGACGATCACGCAAGCAGTTAACAAGCTAAATTCAATTGGTGTCTCCGGCCCAGTGGTGATGACGCTGCTTGATTCGAGTAATACGACATCGCCGCAAAACACGGGCGAAGTTTTCCCGATCACGATCAACGCGATTCCAGGAGCCAGCTCGACCAACACCATCACGATGAAGCCGGCGAATCCAAGCACTACGATCACCGGATCCAACGCCAGCGCGCTGTTTATCTTGAATGGCGCGAGTTATGTCACGATTGACGGTTCGAGCAACGGTACCTCATCGCGCGATCTGACTATCACCAATAACAATGCCTCGGCGGCGAGTGTAATGTGGCTAAAGAGCAACGGCGCGGGCCTTGGCGCGACGAACAACACGATCAAGAATGCTAACATCGTCGGCGGGAGCGTGACTGCGACCTATGGTATCGCTCTGAGCGGCACGAGCATAGGCACGGCCGGCGCGGACAACGATAACAACACGATCCAGAACGAGTCGGTCAGCACCGTTTTTTACGGCATTTATGCCAACGGAACCGCGGCTGTATCTGCTGGCGGACTTGATGGGTTGGCGATAACCAACAACACGATCGGTCCGGCTGTATCCGGTGCGACCAACACCGGCTTTGCCGGCATCTGGGTGGCCAATGCCTCAACCGAGCATCACTGGCAACACCGTGAGAAATCTCAGGACGGCGGATCACCTACCGGGGGGATCCGTTCGAGAGCAACGTGAATCACGGCCACGGTTTCGCAGAACACGGTAACGAACATTAATTCGAGCTCTAGTGGGAATGGACGTTGCCTATCACCGGGATCTACCTCGGTACTCTGTGATCAATAGCACCGTCGTCGAGAAACACGCGTGCCGACAATCGTGAGCACGACCACGACCGGATATAGCCGCGTGGCATCATGCTGAACACCGGCAGCGCCACAAGCAACGATACGATTGTCAATAATTTCATCACCGACGTCTACTGCTTCCAGGATGCCAGTAACATCTACTGGCCCATCGGCATTGCCCTTGAGGGAGCATCGGGCGGCATCAACATCTACTTTAACTCCGTCAACCTGTTCGGTTCGCACCCCGGTTATGCGTCGAACCCGACCGGTGGAGCCGCACCGGCCATGTTCAATAACTCGACGGGATCCAACATCGACATCCGGGACAACGCGTTCTCCAGCAGCTATGAGAACACGACATCGACCGGTGATAAGGCATATGCCATCTACTCGGTAGCTCCGGCGGCCTGGTACTCGAGCATCGACTACAACGATTACTTCGTCTCCGGCCCTGGAATTCCCGTGCTCGGCTTCCTTGGCAGCGACCAGGCGACTATCGGCGCCTGGAGAACGGCGACGACCCAGGACCTAAATTCCAAGAGCGTTGATCCAGTGTTCGTGTCGTCCACCGACCTGCACCTGCAACTTAGCAGTACGCTTCTTGGGATGGGAGTCACGATTGCCGGAGTAACGACTGACATTGACGGAGACCTCCGCCAATCCCCGCCGGACATCGGCGCGGACGAAATTATCACCTATACCCTGGACTACGCATCGGGTGGGAACGGTTCGGTTACGGGCAACACGTCGCAGACGGTGAACTACGGAGAGAACGGGACGCCGGTGACGGCGGTGCCGAATGTTGGTTACCACTTCGTCAACTGGAGCGACGCATCGACGGACAACCCGCGGACGGACATGAACGTGATGGCGAACATCAGCGTAACGGCGAACTTCGCGATCAACACCTACACCCTGGACTACGCATCGGGTGGGAACGGTTCGGTCACGGGCAACACGTCGCAGACGGTGAACTACGGCGGGAACGGGACGCCGGTGACGGCGGTGCCGAATACGGGTTACCACTTCGTCAATTGGAGCGACGCGTCGACGGACAACCCGCGGACGGACATGAACGTGATGGCGAACGTGAACGTGACGGCGAACTTCGCGATCAACACCTACACCCTGGACTATGCGTCGGGTGGGAACGGTTCGCTTACGGGCAACACGTCGCAGACGGTGAACTACGGGGAGAACGGGACGCCGGTAACGGCGGTGCCGAATACGGGTTACCACTTCGTCAATTGGAGCGACGCATCGACGGCGAATCCGCGGACAGACATGAACGTGATGGCGAACGTGAACGTGACAGCGAACTTCGCGATCAACACCTATACGCTGACCTACAATGCGGGCGCGAACGGATCGATCAGCGGGACCACGCCGCAGACGGTGAACTACGGAGAGAACGGGACGGCGGTGACGGCGGTGCCGGATTCGGGCTACAACTTCGTCAACTGGAGTGACTCGTCGACGGACAACCCGCGCACGGACATGAACGTGATGGCAGATGTGACCGTGACGGCGAATTTCGCGAGTGGTGGGTCCTCGAACGCGGATCTGTCGGATCTGACTTTGAGTGCCGGCACGCTGGTGCCGGCGTTTGATCCCGCGACGACGAGCTACACCGCGAGCGTGTCCAATGCGACCGCGAGTATCACGGAAACTCCGACATCAGCAGATGCAGGCGCGACCATTGAGGTCCGTGTGAATGGAGGCTCGTACGTCGTGGTTACCTCCGGCACGCCGAGTGGGGCCCTGGCGCTGAACGTAGGTGACAACCCAGTGGACACAAGAGTGACGGCCGCGGATACGACGACGATGAAGACCTACACGGTGGTCGTACATCGGGCGGGACCGGTAACGACCAACAGTGGGTCGGGTCTGGCGCCAGAATACGCAACGCTGGCAGCCGCCATCACCGCTCTGAACGCGGCTACCATAACAAGTCCGGTTATCATTACCCTCAACGGAGGCGAAATCGCCCCGGCCGGAGGATACGTGATTACGCAATCGGGCGGCACGGCCGTGAACACGATTACCATTCAGGGCAGCAGCAGCACGATCTCGGCAAACGCCAGCCTGGCGGCGGGCGCATTGAATGACGCCATCTTTAAGCTGGACGGCGCGAGCTGGGTCACGATCCAGAACTTCACCATGCAGGAGAACCCGGCCAATACGAACACGACGCCGGCGACAAACAACATGACCGAATGGGGTGTCGCTTTGCTTTATTCTTCGCCGACTCAGGGCTCACAGAACAACACCATCCAGAACAATATCATCTCGCTGGACAAGAATTATTCGAACACCTTTGGGGTATATAGCAACGTGCGGCACATCGATGGCCCGACGTCCGCGAACGTGACCACCCTGGCTGATATTACCAACAACACCACCGCGCCTAACAGCGGCAACAAGGTGTATGGCAATGGCATCAGCAATGTGAACCACGGTATTGTCTTCATTGGTTCCGCGACGGCGGCCAACATGGATGTCGGCAACGACATCGGTGGTTCAACAGTCGGGACGGGCAACCTGGTTACTAACTATGGTGGCCTGGCTGCGGCTACCGCGTATGTCGGTTTCCCGACGACCATAGTTGACGGGGCCTACATCAACGACCAGAACAACTTCAACCTCTCTAATAACTCATTCATCAGCGCGAGCCTGAATACGGCCGTGGCCCTGAGAGGCATTCTGACCGATTACGTGGCGGCGCCGGTGGGAACGATCACGAATAACATCCTCAACAACACAGTTACCTTTACCCAGGCGGGTGCGGGCGGGATGCAGGCGATCACGACGGCTTCGACCATCGGTGCGGTGGCCAACGTTACCATAAATATGAATGGTAATAAGTTCGTCAACAGCGCGGTAACCGGTGCGGCCAGTGCGGTCACAATGTTCGGCGTCGCCAACCTCGGCGCGTATGGCACGCTGAACATGAATAACAACGAGGTCAGTGGCAACACATCCACGGCGACCACGGGCGGGTTCGTCGGTGCAACCAATCAGGGTGCAGTCGTGAACACGATCAATATCTTGAACAATAATATTGGCACCGAAGCCAGCGGCGCGGTGACCTTCTCTGCTGCCACTACTGGCGCCATGACCGGTATTTCCAATACCACGGGCACTGCCACGACCACGCTGAACATCACGGGCAACTTCTTCCGACGATTCTCCTTCGTCTCCTCGGGTCAGCTTGCGACGATTATCAATTCGGCCGCGCCCATCGGCGTGGCGATTAACCTGAACAATAACCACCTCGGTACTGCGACCTCGAATTGCGCGACCTACAGCGCAGCTTCCGCGGGCAACTTCTTCGGCATAGTCAATGCGGCCGGAGCGGCCACGGCCAGCCTATCGATCTCAGGCAATGACATCCGGGGGATTGTGCAGAGCGTCGCCGGTTCCGGCGGCCTCAACTACATCAATAACCAGGTGTTTACCGGCGCGACCGCGATCAACAACAACACCTTCACTAACATCGTCGCCAACAGTACGGCTAGCGCGGTGCTCATTTCCAACAGCGTGACCCATGCGGCCAATACGGTGCACACGGTGAACAACAACTCGATTGTGGGGACATTCAACCGGACGGCGATCAGCGGAGCGCTCCAGTTGTTCCTGTCCAACTCGAGTTCGCCGGCAACGGTCACGGAGACCTCCAATGGGAATAACTTCTCGAACATTACCCTGGCTGGCACATCCACCCTTAGCCCGTGGCAGAACAGCGACGGCGGGTCGCCGGTGACGAACGTAACCAATAACACGTTCAGCAACATCGCCGGCGGCAGTGGCACCATGGTTGTGTTGAATGCCAGCTTTAGCGGCAACGGCACTTGCACCGGCAACGTTATCAGCAATGTGACGGGCGGCGGTGCCATCACGGGCATTACGTCGACCTCGGGCAACCAGAACCTGTCTGGCAATACCGTCAACGGCCTGGCTTCCACCGGCGCCGCGGCCGTGACCGGTATCTCTGTCACTGGCGGGACGACCCAGAATCTGTCCAAGAACAAGATTTATGACCTGAGCGGGAGCAATGCCGGCAGCACGGTCAATGGCATGCTCGTTTCGAGTGGCACTACGGTTAACGTCTTCAATAATTTGATCGGCGACCTGCGCGCAACTGCGGCCAGCGCGGCTAACCCGGTCAATGGCTTGAACGTAACCGGCGGCACCACGGTGAACGCTTACTACAATACCGTCTATCTGAACGCGAGCAGCACCGGAACAAACTTCGGTTCCAGCGCGGTGAGCGTTTCAACGGCGCCGACTGTGACGCTGCGCAACAACGCGTTTGTCAATGGCTCGACGCCGAACGGCACCGGTCTCTCGGTGGCTTATCGCCGTAGCTCCACTACCTTGACGAGCTACGGGGCGACCTCGAACAACAACGACTTCTATGCCGGCACGCCTGGGGTGGCGAACCTCATCTTCACCGATGGAACCAACTCCGACCAGACGATCGCTGCATTCAAGACGCGTGTCTCCTCGCGCGATTCCCTCTCGTTCACGGAGAATCCGCCCTTCTTAAGCACAATCGGCTCGAGCGCCAACTTCCTCCACATTAATCCGTCGATTCCGACCCAGCTCGAGAGCGGCGCGGTGAACATCGCGGGGATTACCGACGACTTCGATATGGATATACGCCAGGGCAACCCGGGTTATGTCGGAACGGGTACGGCGCCGGACGTCGGCGGGGATGAATTTAATGGCACGCCCCTGGATTTGAGTCCGCCGGCCATTTCCTACCCACCGTTTGCCAATACGCTCAGCACGTCCAATCGCACACTGACGTCAACGATCACCGATGCCACCGGGGTTGATTCAGGCGCGAATCTACCGCGGATCTACTTCAAGAAATCAACCGATGCTTCCTACGTCTCGACCCAGTGCGTCATGACCGGCGGCACGACCCAGAACGGCACCTACGACTGCACGATTGATAACACACTCGTCGGCGGCGGAAGTGTCATGCCCGGCGATAGCATTCAGTACTTCGTCGTCGCGCAGGATACTGTCGGCAACCTCGGCTCGACTCCGGCCGGAGCCACGGGCGCGAACGTCAATAGCATCACCTTCTCCGGCACGCCCAATAGCTACATGATCCTGGATTCGATCATGGGCAAGAAGACCGTCGGCGTGGGTGGCGTCTATACGACGTTGACGGCGGCGATCGCGGACTTGAACAGCAAGGTGCTGAGCGGACCCGTCAAGTTCACCCTCTTGGATGCGACGTATCCTTCGGAAACCTTCCCGATCGTTATCAACGCCAACCCCGGATCGAGCGCGACCAATACGATCACGATCCAGCCGGGCACCGGTGTTTCGCCGACGATCAGCGGCTCGAGCGCGAGTGCGATCATTGTCATTAACGGCGCCGACTGGGTGACCATTGATGGCGAAATGACCCCGCCGCCGCCAGGGCCTTCCGCGCCAGCTCCATTGGTGCCGACGCGCGACACGACCATCATCAACACGGGCGCCACTGGCGCAGTCGTCTGGCTGGAATCGAACGGCGTCGATGGCGCGACCAACAATACGATTCAGAACCTGAATCTCGTTGGTAACAGCAACACGACGACGCTGGTGGGTGTCGGCTCAGGCAGCAGCACGATTAGCGTAACAAGCGCGGGAGTCGGGAACAACAACAACACGTTCTTCAACTGCAACATCAGCAAGACGACCTACGGCATCTACTCGGGCGGCGCTTCGGCGGCAAACAAGAACACCGGCAACGTGATCAGTACGAACCTGGTCAACGCGGCTGCTCCGAACAACGTCCAGATCGGCGGCATTCTCGTTAAATTCGAGAACGGCATCCAGATTACCGACAACAACATCGCGAATATCAGCCAGAGTAGCGGTGCCTTCGGCATCGGTCTCGGGCTCGGGGATTCGATCACCAATCTGCTGACCATCGTTTCGGGCAGCGATGTGACCAATGCCCTGGTGTCGGGGAACAAGATCGACAGCGTGACCAGTACCAGCACGACCGGTTTCTCCGCGGCGGGCATTATCATCGGGCCGGTCACCTCGGGTGTGACCCAGGTGGACGACAACATGATCAGCCGCGTGGTCAGCCAGGCGACGCCGTCTGACGGAACGCTCGGCATCTATGCCATGGGCGGCACCGGCTCGACGACGAAGATCTACTTCAACTCGGTCTCGATGACAGGCAGCCGCGCGAATGCGACGAATGGGTCCTACGCGCTCGCCATCGGCGGGTCGAACCCGGTCGTGGATGTGGAGGATAACATCTTCTCCAACACCCAAACTGGAACCAGCACCGGCAAGATGTATGCGATCGGCACAGCGTCGACCACGTACACCAACATGATCTCGAACTACAACGATCTGTTCGTTAGCGGAACAAATACATTCGTGGGTCAGACTGGTTCGCTCAGCACGAGCGGCACGGATCGCCCGACATTGTTGGATTGGCAGACCCAGACCGGGAAAGATGCGAACTCGATCTCGGCCGATCCGCTCTTCCTCTCCGCGTCGGACCTGCACATTACCTGCACTTCGCCGGCGGCTGACGCCGGGACGCCACTCCCCGGGGTTGGGCCTGATATCGATGGTCAGCCGCGCAGCCTGACGGCGCCGGATATGGGCGCGGATGAAATCGTCGCGCCCGCGACAGTGAGCGTGGTGTCGCGGAAGACGCAGGGAGGCGCCGGCACGTTCGACATCAATCTGCCGGGGGTTGAATGCCGGAGCGGCGGGATGACTGGCGATTATGAAATCGTGGCCACCTTTGGCTCGCCTGTCACCTTTAGCGGCGCGACGGTGACTGCCGGAACCGGCTCGGTCATGACGACCAGCGGCAACGGGACGAACACCCTCACGATTGATCTGACCGGCGTGACCGATGTGCAAACCATCACGATCCGGCTCAACTGCGTCGACGATGGCGCCGGCAACAGCGGCAACACCTCGGTCAGCATGGGCGTGCTCCTCGGCGACACGAACGGTGATGGCTCGGTGGGTGTGAGCGATGTGGCACAGACCAAGAGCCAATCGGGCGTGACGGTGACCGGAGCCAACTTCCGGAACGACGTGAACGCGAGCGGGGCAATCAACGCCGCGGATGTCGGTCTGGTGAAATCCAAGTCCGGCAACATGCTCCCTCCGTAAGCGGGAGAAGAAGAAACAAGAATCCTAACCTGAGCTGCCGCCCCTCGTCCCGGGGGCGGCAGTTCTTGTTTATGGGGTAGGCTCGAGTGTAGCGGTGCTTGTGCCAAGCACCGGACGAAGGGGAATTAGGCGCTTGGCACAAGCGCCTCTACAACGGGGGGCGGTTAAATGTAGCGGTGCTTGTGTCAAGCACCGGATCGAAGGGGATTAGGCACTTGGCACAAGCGCCTCTACATCGGGCGGCGGTTAAATGTAGCGGTGCTTGTGCCAGGCACCGAATCGACAGGGCGGCGCTTGGCACAAGCGCCTCTACACGGGGGGCGTTCGAGTGTAGCGGTGCTTGTGCCAAGCACCGGATCGAAAGGGATTAGGCACTTGGCACAAGCGCCTCTACATCGCTAGAATTGCCCCATGCCGGATCGCCCGCCGCGACTGGAATGGATCTTCAGCTCGTACGATCCGCCGCTCTTTTTTCTTACCTTCAATACCTCGCATCGGCGAAGCTTGCTCGGGAACGACGCTGTCCACGAGCAGTTCATCGACTTCGCCCGAAATGCCGAGACGCGCGGAATCGGCGTGGGAAAATACGTCATCATGCCGGACCACGTTCACCTTTTCGTCCGAGGCGGGCCCGATTTCCTGCTCAGCCAATGGGTTCGAATGTTGAAGCGCGCATTGTCGGACGTGATCTCGGCGAAATCCCCGCACTGGCAGAAAGGCTTCTTCGATCATTTGATTCGCCACGCCGAAAGCTACGCGGAGAAATGGGATTACGTTCGCGAGAATCCGGTGCGTGCGGGGCTGGTCGCGGAGTCCGAGGCCTGGCCATGGCAGGGCGAAATCGTCGCCCTGATGGCGTAGCGGTTCAAATGTAGCGGTGCTTGTGCCAAGGCACCCGGAACGACGGGGGAATTACGGCGCTTGGCACAAGCGCCTCTACAACGGGGGGCGTTCGAGTGTAGCGGTGCTTGTGCCAGGCACCGAACGAGGGGGGGCGCTTGGCACAAGCGCCTCTACATCGGGGGGCGTTCGAGTGTAGCGGTGCTTGTGCCAGGCACCGGATCAACAGGGCGGCGCTTGGCACAAGCGCCTCTACATCTGCATGCGCAGATTTCTCGAAGAAATGTGCGTTTTCGGTGAAATAAAGCTCGACACCCTAACGGGAACTCACTACGAACGAGCCGGCGTGCTTTAATTCACGTTTCATTGCGCATTTTTCGGCCGGGCTGAGCAAAGTCCGTGGGGCTGGACCATCGCTAAAACCAGAACCCACGAACCAAATCAGACACTGTAGCTAGACCCGCTTTCTCGAAAAATCCGCACCGGCTCGCGTCCCCGTTCCCCCTATGAAAAGAAGACTCAATCTCCGTACCGTTGCGCCTGCGAGCGCGGCGCCTGTTCCCCCCGCGCTTCCCCTTCGTGCCTCCGCTTGCGAAAGCGCCCGGAGCTCCGCCTCTCAACCTTCCGGCGTCGACCTCGATCCTTCTTCAATCCTGGCCCAAGCCAGTTTATTCCGCCGCGATGCGACTTCGTTTCCCTCCAAAGCTACTGCCTTCCTGCCCAAAGCTTCCTCCTTTCTGCCAAAAACTTCTTCCTTCCGCCTTCATCCTTCTTCCTTTCTTCCCCATCCCTCTTCCTTCCCCGTCCTCCTCAAGCCCACGCCTATGAAAACAAGAACCAACGGCCGCCACTCCTGCGCCAAAACGCCTCCTTCCCCGCGCTCGCGAAAGCTTTCATCCTTCCCCCCGCGACTCTCCCTTTTCTCCTTCATCCTTCTCGGGCTCACGCTCTTTGCCTCGGCCAGTTTTGCGCAGGCTCAAAGGAACAGCGCTCAGCCGCAGGCCGCCATCACGGCCCTGAGAGTCGAAAAAGCTTCCCTTTTGCCGCAGGACGCAGACAGGGAACAGGCGTCCGATGGACAGACGGGCATGCCGGCGAAGGGCAATGAAGCTGCGTCGCCGGACGCGGTAACAATAGCCTCCAATTACGCGTTCACGACAGCGACCAACGCCTCATTGACGGACATGAGTAGCGGCACAACGCAGCTTGTTGCGGCGGATCAAGATGATACTGCCTCAGCCGTTACAAACATCGGCTTCGACTTCTATTTTCAAGGGGCGCAGTTCTCGCAGTTTTCCGCCAACTCAAACGGGCTTCTTCGACTCGGAGGCACGGTTGTGCAGGGGTCGTCACCCTACAAGCCTTTGGCTCAAGCAAGCATTCCATTGATTACCCCCTACGGCGCAGATCAGCGCACGGTTGCATCTACCGGCAAGGTCCACTTCAAAGTGACCGGAGCTGCTCCCAATCGGGTGTTGATTGTCGAATGGCTCAACATGCAGGCGAATTTTAATTCCGGTGGCACGGCGGACCTGACCTATCAGGCAAGACTCTACGAGACGACGGGCGTCATCGAGTTCGTTTACGGCAGCATGTCGATGAGCGCGCTCGGCGCTGCCGATGTCAACGCGAGAGACCCCAATGTCGGGTTCTCTTCGAGCAACACCGCGGGAACTGTTGGCTCGGTGACGGCACCACAAAGCGGCACTCCCGCGCCGACATTCGACGGCTCATCGGCTACTGCAGTTGCCAATCTTTACACCGCTGGCCCGATCACCACGCTGACCTCGGCCACGAACGGTTCGAGAAGAATATTCACCTTCACACCGCCGACACCGACCGCGCCGACCGGTCTGAACTTCACGAGCGTGACGGTGACGGGCATGACGCTCAATTGGACGGATTCCCCTGATGAACAGATCTATGCAATCTATCGTTCGACGGACGGGACCAACTATACCTTCGCAGGCACGACGTCTCTGAACACTACTTCATTCAACGCCAGCGGCCTCACGATAGGCACGACTTATTTCTGGCGGGTTTTCGCCGTCTCCGAAGGTGCGCTGAGCACAGCCCTGGCAGGCAGTCAGGCAACCAACCCGGCCGGCAATGTTGTTTCCACCGGAGCAGGTGGTAACTGGAGCGCGCCCGGAACCTGGGTTGGTAGCGCAGTGCCGACTGCTACAGACAACGTTACGATCGCCGATGGCGCGACCGTAACCATCGACACGACAGCTGTGGCTTTAAATGTCACGGTCGGACAGGGCACCTCGGGGGTGTTGGTATATGACGCTACTACTTTCCGACAGCTTACGGTCGGTTTGGACGTAACCATTAATAGCGGAGGAACGTTTCAATCAGCCGCGACCGGAGCGGTCGCGCACACACTGACCGTAGGCGGCAACCTGACCAATAACGGCACGCTCGATTTTAGCACCAATGGCAACACGGCGGGCTGCGACATCATCTTCAGCAATGCCACCAACAACACGTTTAGCGGTACAGGCGGGACGACTGACCTCAGGAATCTGATTATCAACAAGGGCACGTCTAACGCCAATATCCTTGAGGTAACAACGGCCAACCTTACAGTTAAGGGAATCAGCACGGCCGTGCCTGCCTTTGTCACGTTGACGAACGGGACGCTCAAAGTATCTGGCACCTTCACATTCAGCAGTGTCGTATTTAGTGCCACGGGATATACGATCAGCGCGACCACAGGCCTCTGGCTGAACAATCCGAATTTCACGGTCACCGGTCAGAATGGCTCACCGACAATGTCCGGGCTGCTGAGAATGACGGCCGGTATATACAACGTGGGAACTTCGTCGGGCAACTCGATGGGTCGGCGCGGCAGCACCGTATCATCATCGAAGGCGGCGCGATGAACTTGCGGCGGCACGACTCAATGTTCACGACGTGCTACCGACCTCATACACGCAGAGCGCTGGCACGGTGAACATTTGCACTGTGGGAAATGCTTCAAGCTCGCTAACAGCCTCCTTCGGGTAACATCGCCAGCTTCAACGTTCAAGATGAGCGGTGGCGCGATCAATCTTGTCGCAGGCAAGCACCGGCCGGCGACGCCGATCGACTACAGACATCGCGGCGGCGTTGCCAACTGTCACAGGAGGCACGCTCAACATCGGAACCGCGGCGACAGCTACGAATTTCAATTTCAGAATTCAGGGGCAGGTGCCGGCGTTGGTTGTGGACAACACGACATAACGCCAAGACCGCCACGCTCACCTGGCACCACGATTGTTTACGGAAACATAACTATAAACACGGGCGCTTCACTGAACTTTAATGCGACGACAGGATTCCCTTTGTTCTTTAATGGCACGTCTGTAACCAACAATGGCTCTATTGTCGGAACCGCGGCGAGCACACGTTTCGATTTCCAGGGAACGGGGGCTCAGTCCTATTCCGGGTCAGGAACGTGGGGAACTGCCGCTGTGACCTTTCGTCGGGCTTGGCGTTGGCGTTGCTAACACGAACAACGTCACTCTTAGCGCGCCGATCGTGACGACCCGGGCGAATCTGTTTACCGGCTCCTTTATCAACAGTAACCAAATCACTTTGGGATCCGGTGCCGCTCTGGCTGTGTTTGTTCAGCGCGGCGGCGCCACGGGAGCGCCGGCCGGGACTTTTGATGTCGCGCCGACGTTCAACTTGGGAACAGGCACGTACCAGGTCACGTACACCACGGCGACTAATGCGGTAACGACAAGCGTCGAAATTCCGGCGGACGCCGCGCTCTCAACTTCCTCACGATCAACAACACTAACGGCGTGACGGTCGCGGGCGGAAATCTGAGCGTGTCCAGCACGCTGACAATGACTCTCGGTAACTTAATCACGAGCTCGTCCAATCTGGTAACGGTTACCGCGACCACGACCGGTTCTGTTACCGGCGCTTCTGCGGCCTCTTACGTCAACGGCCCGCTTGCCAGAACTCTCCCTGCTTCGCTCGTCAGCGGCAGCACCTACACGTTCCCGGTTGGCAAGAGCGCATTCAAGCTTGTTCGAGCTGGTTAATCCTACGACCACTTCAGGCGGAACAGTCGTCGCGCGAGCCGAAGTCTTCGATGCCGACGCAGGCGGCACGCCCGGCACGGGTATCACGAGTCTCTTTACCAATCGCTACTGGCAGACCGCGATTACTGCCGGCGCGGGCAATTTCACGAACACCGACCGTGCGCCTAACGGACTCGCCGGTCGGCAATCGCATCGGACAATCGGCCACGCAGACCGGAGCGTATAATTCCATCGGCGGAACGGTGGTCGGCTCAACCATCCTGTCGAGTGCCATCACTTCGCTTGGCTACTACGTCATGGGCACTGTGAATCTGAACGCAGGCACCTACACGGTCGGCGGTGGTGGAACCTACGCGACCATTGGGGCAGCAATCGCTGATTTCAACTCGAAGACCATTACCGGCCATGTCGTCTTTAACCTGACGGATACGAGCTATTCGAGCGAAACATTGCCGATCACGATCAGCGCAAATCCGGGTTCGAGTGCGTCGAATTATCTTACGATCAAGGCTAATACGACAGCGACAATCAGTGGCTCGAACGCCACAGCGATCTTTGATCTCAATGGCGCCTCGTATGTTACAATCGAGGGCTCCAACACCGGCCTTGCTCCTACGCCCGAAAGTCCGAAGGGAGATCTGACCATTTCAAATACGAGCACCAGTGGTTCGGTTATTCGGTTCATCAACGCGGCGACGAATAACACGGTCCAGAATGCCATTCTGCAAGGCGTTAGTACTTCGACAGCCAACGGTGTGGTGTTCTTCTCAACGGTCGCAAGCGGCGTGGTCGGCAACAGCAACAACACGATTAAGAACAACGACATTCGCGGTGGCGCGACCGCGATGGTTTACGGCCTCTATAATCTTGGAACTAGCACGGCGAAGAACGCGAACAATGTAATTACGCAGAACCGTATCTTCAACTTCTCGACTAATGGAATCCGGGATGACGGTAACTCCAGTAGTGCCACCTATTCAGCGAACGAAATCTTCGAGCAGGCGGCACAGACGACCGCGCTCGTGGGTTTCCGGCCCAGTGCGACGAGTGTTGATAGCTTTACCTTCACCGGGAACTACATCCACGATCTCAATACGAGTTCGACTACCACGGTCTATGGCATCCACTTGTTCGACACCAACAGTGCGGCCGCAACATGTGTCATTTCGAACAATATAATCACCTTGAGCCCGACGGCGCCGCTGACCTTGCGCGGCATCTATGATCAGACGGCAACGGGCGAGAAATACAACATATACGGCAACTCAATCTTCATCGGTGGGACGGTGACCGGCGCAAGCACCTCGGAGGCGTACTACTGGAGCATTGCCAGCACAAGCAATGTCCGTGACAACATTTTCGTTAATGCGCGAGCTGGCGGCACGGGCAAGCACTATGCTTATCGCGCGAACGCCACGCTTGCGAACCTAACATCCGACTACAACGACATCTATAATACCGGTGGGACAGGTAACGTCTTCGGCAACGACGGGACGGCTGACCGCGTCAACCTGGCGGCGTGGCGGACCGCTACCGGAAAGGACGGAAATTCGGTTTCGGCTGATCCGGTGTTCGTTTCGGCGACGGACCTGCATCTCAGCTCGAATAGCTCTCCGGCGGCGAATGCCGGTACGAACATAGCAGGCATCACGGTCGATATCGATGGTGACACGCGCAGCGCGATCAAGCCTGACATCGGCGCGGATGAGGTTTCATCGAACAAGCTCGCCAACCTCGTGCCGGGGATGGGATCGCTTACGCCTCCATTCGCTCCGGATACGATCAGCTACACGATGATGGTGTCGAATGCGATCGACAGCATCACGTTTACGCCAACGGTCCTGGATACGAACGCGACGGTTACAGTGAACGGCAACGCGGTCACATCGGGCACGCCGAGCGGTCCGATCAGTCTCGATGTGGGTGATAACATCGTCTCGGTGGTGGTCACGCCGGAGTTCGGGCCATACCCTGCCGCGCCAGCCGTGACAGGCAAGACCTACACGGTCACAGTGACTCGGGCGGCGCCGACCTACACGGTGACCTACGACGGCAACGGCAACACCGGCGGCACGGCGCCGATCGATGGCAGCAGTTACTTGGCCGGCGCGACCGTGACGGTGTTAAGCGAAGGCAGCCTGGTCCAGACCGGTTACACGTTCGCGGGTTGGAATACGGCAGCTAACGGCAGCGGCACGAGCTATCTCGCCGGGCAGATGTTCGCGATGCCGGCCAACAACCTAACACTGTACGCGCAGTGGACGATCAACACTTACACGCTGACCTATACGGCCGGAATGGGCGGTTCGATCAGCGGGACGACGCCGCAGACGGTGAACTACGGCGGAAGCGGCACGACAGTGACCGCGGTGCCAAGCACGGGCTATAGCTTTACGACCTGGAGTGATGGCGTGCTGACGGCAGCGCGCACGGACACGAACGTGATGGCGGATGTGAACGCGACAGCGATGTTCGCGATCAACACTTACACGCTGACCTACACGGCGGGAGCGAACGGATCGATCGTGGGGACGAGCCCGCAGACGGTCGATTACGGAGCCAACGGAACGCTGGTGACGGCGACGCCGGATACGGGCTACCACTTCGTGAGCTGGAGCGACGGTTACCCAACGGCGGCGCGCACGGACATGAGCGTGATGGCCGACGTGAACGCGACGGCGACGTTCGCGATCAATACCTACATGCTGACTTACACGGCTGGGGCGAACGGGTCGATCAGCGGAACGACGCCGCAGACGGTGAACTACGGCGCGAGCGGTACGGCAGTGACAGCGGTGCCGGATACGGGCTACCATTTCGTCAATTGGAGTGACGCGTCGACGGACAACCCGCGGACGGACACGAACGTGATGGCGAACATCAGCGTGACAGCGAACTTCGCGATGGACGCGGCGACTGACTTCACGATTAACGATGTGACCCAGGCCGAAACCAATTCGGGACAGACGGCATTCGTCTTTACCGTGACCAAGACCGGTCCCGGCGCGGCCTCGGTCGACTTCGAGACCCAGAACGGGACAGCGACGCTCGCGGATAATGATTATCAGTCGAACACCGGCACACTAACCTTCGGGCCGACCGACACGTCGATGCAGATCACGGTCATGGTCAACGGCGATACCACGCCCGAACCGAATGAAACGTTCACGGTTCATTTGTTGAACGCGACCGGCGGCGCGACCATCAGCGACGCGGACGGCGTCGGGACGATCACGAACGATGACGGCCCGTCGCCGATTGTCTATGTGAACGCCAGTTGGGCTGGCACGACGCCCGGGACCGATCCGGACGGCGCAGGGCCGGCGACCAGTTTCGGCTTCGATTCCTTCGCCACCATTCAAGATGGCGTGAGTAACGTCGCACCAAGTCAAGCGAACAGGGGCGGCGGCAAGCAGCCGGCCACAGGCCCGACCGTCATCGTCCTTCCCGGCACCTATCCGGAAGCGGTCACGGTCAGCAGTTCCATGACGATCATGGGTCCTCAAGCCGGGCAAAACGCGAACACGCGCTTCGCCGCATTCACGCCCGGCGTGAACGGGCCGAAGGCTGACCCGGCGGTGGAAGCGATCGTTACCGCAGCGGCGACTGCGCCGGGAAGCGCGGCGAACGATACCTTCCACATCATGGCTGACGACGTGGTCGTGGACGGCTTCGTGTTTGACGGAAACAACCCGAGCCTCGGCCAGGGAGGCGCGGTCGTGGTCGGCGGGATCAATACGGATTCGCGGCGGGCGATTCAGACCGAAAACGCGGCTGGCGCGGCGTTCGCGGTGAACAATCTGACGGTGCAATACAACGTGATCCAGAACTTCGCCCAGCGCGGAGTGGAGTTGATCAACGGCACGGCCAGTAACACGGCACCGGCGACCTCAGGCAACGTGATCACGCGGAACCTGGTGCGGAACTTTGGTCTGGACGGAATCGTGATGGCCTTTAACGCGTATGCGGATGTCACCTTCAACACGGTCGTGACTAACGACTATCCGACCGAGGCCGGCATCTGGGTGCAGGACTTCCTGAACACGGGCACGCCGCACACGATGAACATCACCGACAACGACGTGACGGTCGGGCAGGACAACTTCGGGGGCATCTGGGTTAACCTGGCCTACCTGGCAACGGTCAACGTCAGCAACAACACGGTCAATGCCGCGGCCGCTGTGACCAGTGGGGACGACTATACCTATGGCATTTACATGACCTCACTGCGATCCGGGACGACGGCCAGCTTGAATAGCAACATCGTCGGCGCCTCGGGCGGACAGTTTGACCGCGGCATCGCGCTTTGGAACGTGGGCACGAGCCCGACGACGACGACGGTGACGGGCGGCACGGTCGGCCATTCGGATAAGGGAATCTCGCTGGTTGACAATGATGCCAACTTCCTGTTGGCGGGCTCCAATGCGGCGGCGAAGATGAGCGGAGTGGCGATCGCCGGAACGACGGTCGGCGTCCTGGTGGATGCGACCGGCTCGACCGGGGATACGGTTGCGCTGGAGATCTACGGCAACACATCGGTCAGCGGCGGCACGACCGGCATCTCGGTTAGCGGCGCCAATGCATCGGCTAACATTCACGACAATGCGGCCTCGATCCACGACAACACGGTTGGCATAGATGTGAGCGCGGGATCGGCGACGATCGTAAGCAACAATCTCTACGCCAACGGGACCGGTCTGCGGTTTAGCAACAGCGCCACCGGCAGCGCGCACTTTAACCGGATCATCTCGACGACGACGGCGATCGATAATCCGAATAATCTGACGCTCAACCTCGAGAACAACTGGTGGGGTTGCAACGCGGGTCCGGGCAACGCCGGCTGCGGTGCGGTCACGGGAACGGGCGCGGACTTCGATCCGTGGATCGTGCTCGGAGCTTCGGCCGCGCCGGACACGATCAATCCGGGAGGCGCGTCGACCATAACGGCAGACATGACGCATAACTCCGACAACGCGGTGCCGTCCGGTTCGGTGTTCGTGCCGGAGGTGGGGGTCGACTTCACGGCCCTGGAAGGCACGATGAATCCGACGAGCGGGACGATCACTTCGGGTCAGGCGACCTCAATGTTTACGTCGACCTCGTCGAACAACGGGAGCGCGACGGCGACAGTGGACAATGAGAGCGCGAAGGCGGTGATCAGCATCACGACCTACACGCTGACCTACACGGCAGGGATGCACGGCTCGATCAGCGGGACGACGCCACAGACGGTGACCTACGGAGGAGACGGGACGCCAGTGACAGCGGTGCCGGATACCGGCTACAGCTTCGTTAACTGGAGTGATGCGTCGACGGATAATCCGCGGACGGACATGAACGTGACGGCGGATGTAACGGTAACAGCGAACTTCGCGATCAACACCTACACGCTGACCTACACGGCGGGAGCGAACGGCTCGATCGTGGGGACCAGTCCGCAGACGGTGGACTACGGAGCCAACGGCACGCTGGTAACGGCGACGCCGGATACGGGCTACCACTTCGTGAGCTGGAGCGACGGCTACCCGACGGCGGCGCGCACCGACATGAATGTGATGGCCGACGTGAACGCGACGGCGACGTTCGCGATCAACACCTACACGGTGACCTACGATGGCAACGGCAACACGGGTGGCACGGCGCCGGTTGATGGCAACAGTCCTTACAATTACAACTCGACGGTGACGGTGCTGGGGAACACGGGGGGTCTGGTCAAGACAGGCTACGTGTTCTTGGGCTGGAACACGGCGGCCAACGGCAGTGGGACGAGCTACAGTCCGGCGGCGACCTTCAGTATCACGGCGAACACGACGTTGTATGCCCAGTGGACGATGTGCGGATCGTTCAGCACGGTTTACGTTGACGCAAGCTGGGCCGGGACGACACCCGGGACCGATCCGGACGGCGCCGGACCAGCGACGAGCTTCGGGTGCGACTCGTTTGCCACGATTCAGGATGGCGTCAATGCCGTCACCTCTGGCGGCACGGTGAACGTGCTCGACGGACTCTACCGGGAGAACGTGATAATTACAAAAGCGCTCACGCTCAATGGCGCAGGTGAAGCGACCGTCACTTTGCAGCCGGCCATTTCCGATCCGAACTGCGGTGGGGCAGGGGGCGGGTCGCTCTGCGGGAATAGCAACCTCATCCTGGTGCAGGCGGACAATGTGACGATTACCGGCCTGACTCTGGACGGCGATAACCCGACCCTAACGAGTGGGACGGTAGTGGGTGGCGCGGACATCGACGCCCGCAACGGGATCATTACCAATCACAACGTCGGGACGTTCACGAACCTGGTGGTGCATCACACGACGGTAAAGAACGTCTATCTGCGCGGCATTTATGCCTCGAGCGGCGGCACCTTCAACTTCCACCACAACACGGTGCAAAACGTCCAGGCCGACTATGCCTCGATCGCGATGTTTAACTTCGGCGGCAGTGGCGTGTTCGATCACAACAACGTCTCGGCCGCGAACGATGCGATCTCGTCGAACCATTCGAGGGGAGTCCAGTTTACGAATAACACCGTGACCACGTCGGGCAGCGGCGTTCACACGGACAACGCAGGCGATGGCGGCGGCACCGCTGACGTGATCTCGGATAATACCATTACCAACAGTCAGGTGAACGGATACGGCATCTTTGTCTTCGTTCCGTACAAGACGGTGACTGTGCAGAACAACACCGTGACCAACGTCGACGTCGGCATGGCGACATTTGGGATGTATCCGGGGATCACGACTGTGCCGGCGACGAACGGGGCGAAGAAGATCAGCAGCCGGCCCGCGCCGAGAACATTTGGAGTGTCGGAGCCGGGTTCAGTGTTCCAGGCGAGGCCTGCAGGTGTGCCTCCGGCGGCGGCGGCAGTGTTCACAGACAACTTGATCGACGGGACAGGCAACGCGAACCCGACGGGCGTTTACTTCTCGACCAGCCAACTTGGATATGGCTCGGCCGATGTCCGGGTGACATTCACGAGCAACACGGTAATTAACAATGTCGATGGCTTCTACCTCGAGTCGGAGACCGGCTTTAACCTGGATGTGGCGGCCAGCTTCAATCGCATCGTCAACAACTCCAACTCTGGCGTGACCCAGGCCAGCGGCGCCGGTTACACCGGCACACTCAATGGGGCAATGGAGAATAACTGGTGGGGTTGCAATGCCGGTCCGAACAACACGGGTTGTGGTTCGGTGAGCGGCGCCGGTGTGGACTTCAATCCGTGGATCGTGCTCGGAGCTTCGGCTGCGCCGGACACGATCAATCCGGGGGGCGTGTCGACCATAACGGCCGACATGACGCATAACTCCGACAACGCGGTACCTTCCGGTTCGGTATTCGTGCCGGAAGTGGGGGTCGACTTCACGGCCCTGGAAGGCACGATGAACCCGACGAGCGGGACGATCACTTCGGGTCAGGCGAGCTCAATGTTTACCTCGACCTCGTCGAACAACGGGAGCGCGACGGCGACAGTGGACAATGAGAGCGCGAAGGCGGTGATCAGCATCACGACCTACACGCTGACCTACACGGCAGGGGCGCACGGCTCGATCAGCGGGACGAGTCCACAGACGGTGACCTACGGAGGAGACGGGACGCCAGTGACAGCGGTGCCGGATACCGGCTACAGCTTCGTTAACTGGAGTGATAGCTCGACGGATAATCCGCGGACGGACATGAACGTGATGGCGGACGTGACGGTCACAGCGAACTTCGCGATCAACACCTATACGCTGACCTACACGGCGGGAGCGAACGGATCGATCTCTGGCACGACGCCGCAGATGGTGAATTATGGAGCGGACGGCACGGCGGTGACGGCGGTGCCGGATACCGGTTACCACTTCGTCAACTGGAGCGACGCCTCGACGGACAATCCGCGCACCGACATGAACGTGATGGCCGACGTGAACGCGACGGCGACGTTCGCGATCAACACCTACACGGTGACCTACGATGGCAACGGCAACACGGGTGGCACGGCGCCAGTCGATCCGAACAGTCCTTACAATTACAACTCGACGGTGACGGTGCTGGGGAACACGGGGGGTCTGGTCAAGACAGGCTACGTGTTCTTGGGCTGGAACACGGCGGCCAACGGCAGTGGGACGAGCTACAGCCCGGCGGCGACCTTTAGTATCATGGCCGACACGACGCTATATGCCCAGTGGGCGATTAAGCCAAACCTGGTTTACGTCGACGATAATTGGGTGGGCACACCTCCGGGCACTGATCCAGACGGGGTGGGGCCGGCGACAAACTTCGGCTACGACTCGTTCGCCACGATTCAGGATGGCGTGAACGGCGTGGCCGATCCTGGTACGGTCATCGTTTACGCGGGCACGTATCCGGAAGCGGTCACGGTCGACAAATCGTTGAACATAATGGGCGCTCAGGCCGGTCAGGACGCGAACGTGCGGTTCTCCGCGTTCGTCAATGGCCCGAACGGACCGAAGGCGGACCCAGCGGTGGAATCGATCCTCACTGCCGCGGCGACGGACCCGGCAAATGGAGCCAACGACACGCTGCACGTCATGGCGAACAACGTCACCTTCAACGGGTTTGTGGTTGACGGAAACAATCCGAGTCTGCCTCAGGGCGGCGCGACCGTGATCGGCGGGATCAACACGGATTCGCGGCGAGCCATCCAAACCGAAAACGCGGCGGGCACCTTCTTCTCGGCGAACAATGTGTCGATCGGATACAACATTATCCAGAACTTCGCTCAGCGCGGAGTCGAGCTGGTTAATCCGAGCGACGTTTCGCCGGCGACTTCCGGTAGCGTGGTGACGCGAAACCTGGTTCGTAATTTCGGCCTGGACGGCATCGTGCTGGCCTTTAACGCGTATGGGGACGTGACCTTCAATAGGGTCGTGACAAACGACTATCCGACTGAGGCCGGCATCTGGGTGCAGGACTTCCCGAACAACGGGGTGGGACCGAAGACGATCAACATCACCAACAACGACGTCACCGTTGGCCAGGACAACTTCGGGGGAATCTGGATCAACCTGGTTTACGCCCCGGCGGCCACGATCAACATTGACGATAACGCGGTCAATGCTGCTGTCGGTGTGACCGGAGCGAGCGACTTCACCTACGGTATCTACCTCACTTCGCTCCAAGGCGGGACAACCGCCAGCTTGAGCGGGAACACGGTGGGCGCATCTGGCGGGCAGTTTGCCCGAGGCGTTGCCCTCTGGAACTTGCCGACTACGACGACGACGATCGTTAAAGATGGCTCGGTCGGGAACTCGATCGACGGCATCTCCCTGCACTACGACGATCCGAACTTCGGCGCGGCCGGAGCGAGCAGCGCCGTGAATGCAAGCGGAATGACCGTCGCCGGAGCGAGCGTTGGCCTGCTGGTGGACGCGACTGGTTCCGGAGCGAACACAGTGACGATGACGATGACCAACAGCACGCTGAGCGGCAATACCGCAGCGAACGGAGGCGGCATTCATAGCGTCGGCACAGGCGGTATTAGCCTCGACCACGATCACGAACAGTACGCTGACTGGAAACTCGCCGAGCGGCGCGAGCATCCTCCTGCAGGATGCTTCTTTGAAGGTGGGTAATTCCATCTTCAATGCCGGCGGGTCCGGAACGAGCATCTCTGCCCTTGGCAGCAGCGTGGTCACTTCGCTTGGCTATAATCTGAGCAGAGATGGGTTCGGCGGGTTCCTCACAGGAACCGGCGAACAGATCAACACGGATCCGATCCTTGGCCCGCTTCAGAACAATGGCGGACCGACCTTGACCCACGCGCCGCTCTCCAACAGTCCGGCGATCGATAAGGGCAAGGACCTCGGACCGATCGGCCCAGCCTACACCGCCACCGGTGTTGATCAGCGCGGGAGTTCGCGTCCTGTTACTTATAGCGTCTCGATCACGCCGCCAGTGGGTGGTGATCGGAGCGATATCGGTGCAGTGGAATTGCTGCCGGGAGTGAAACCGATCTTCGCCGTGTCCCGCAAGACGCATGGATCGGCTGGTGACTTTGACATCAGTCTGCCATTGACCGGCAACCCCGGGGTTGAGTGCCGGAGCGGTGGAGTGAACGACGATTATCAAATCATCCTGACATTCGCCACGCCGATCAGCTTCAGCAGCGCGGCGGTGACCTCCGGCATCGGCAGTGTTTCAGGCACCAGCATCAGCGGGCCGATCCAAATTAGCCCCGATGGGACGACTGGTACTCAAGTCACCATTGACCTTACCGGTGTAACAGACGTGCAGAAAATTACGGTCGCGCTGTTTGATGTTAACAATGGCTCGAATAGCGGCGACGTAGGAATTCGCATGGGTGTGCTCGTCGGCGACACGAGTGGAAATGGGAGCGTCAATTCCTCTGATGCCAGCCAGGTCAAATCGCAATCAGGTGAGGGAGTGGCCGCAGGAAACTTCCGTGAGGATGTGAACGCGAACGGCTTGATCAACGCGGCGGATGTTGCGCAGACGAAGATAAAGTCAGGGAACGTGCTGCCTCCCTGACCGGGATCAAAGAGTTCCAAAGGTGCCGCCCTCACCTCGAGGGCGGCAATTGCTGTTTGGACATTACTAAGGGGGGCAAGCGCCTCACTCGCCAGGTCGTAGCTGTTTCCTCTTTGAAGAAAGATGAAGTGAGGCAACTTCCACGTGAAACATGCCGGCAACTTCTCAACGCAAGGTCAGTGCCGAAACGAAACATTCGTTGCCTCCCATTACCGCGGTGGAAACCATCGGCCAGCTCGGCCGCAATTTTCTCCGGGAGATCGGCAGCATCTTCTGGTTCATCATTCACACTTTCAATGAAACAATCGATCGGGTGCGGCACGGCCGCGCGCCGTTTCGGGCCGCGAGCTTCTTTCGACAGACCGAACGCGCCGGCGTCGGCTCGGTTCCGCTCGTCGCGATGGTTTCGTTTTTTCTCGGTCTCACCATGGCGCTGCTCACCGGATACCAACTGGAGCGCTTCGGGACCGAACGTCTCGTCCCTGGTCTGGTCGCGATCTCTTTTACCCGGGAGCTTGGGCCATTGCTCACCGGGATCATGCTGGCGGCGAGGATTGGGGCCGCGTTCACGGCCGAACTCGGCACCATGCAGGTCTCCGAGGAGGTGGAAGCGATCGAAGCAATGGGGATCTCCCCGCTCCGGTTCCTGGTCGCACCGCGACTGCTTGCGCTCTTCTTGCTGATGCCGTGTCTGTCGGTCGTTTCGAGCGCGGCTGCGATTTGCGCCAGTGCGCTGATTTCGCGCGCCTACTTCAGCATCGGGTTCACCTATTTCAACGATCTCGTGATCCACAGTCTTCTCATTCGCGATATCATTACGGGCGTGATGAAGAGTCTCCTTTTCGGACTCCTGATCGGCGCGATCGCCTGTTACCGCGGCTTAAGTGTGAAAGGCGGCGCGTCCGGCGTCGGAACGTCTACCACTTCGAGCGTCGTGACCGCGATCACCGTTGTGATTGGTTTCGATACGCTCTTTAACGTCGTTTACACCGTTTTTTTTCCCACATGAGCGCGCCATCTCCCGCCGTCGTTGAGTTGCGCGACGTGCAACTCAGCTTTGAAGACAAGCAAGTCCTTGAGGGCGTTTCGTTGATCGTTGAACCGGAGGATCGCCTGGTCATCATGGGCCAAAGTGGTAGCGGCAAGAGCACCATTCTGCGCTTGATCCTGGGGATGCTTTGGCCACAAAGCGGGAGCATTTTTTTCAAGCAATTTGAAATCACCCGCCTGCGCCGGCGCAAGCTTCAGCAGATTCGCACCCAGATCGGGATGGTTTATCAATACTCTGCATTGCTCAGTTCCCGCAATGTGCGCGATAACGTTGCCCTGCCGCTGGAAGAACTGACCGCTAAGAGCAAAGGGGAGATCGATAGGATTGTGGATGAAAAACTCGAACTCGTGGGCATGAGCGAGGTCAAGGAACAGATGCCGTCTGAACTAAGCGGTGGAATGCGCAAACGGGTGAGCGTGGCCCGCGCTCTCGTTATGAACCCGGAGCTTATCCTGTTCGATGAGCCTTCCGCCGGCCTCGATCCGGTGATCAGCTCGGTCATCGACGAATTGATTATCAGCCTGACTGAGCAATCGAAAGTGACTTCCATTATCGTCACGCACGAAATGGACAGCGCTTTTCGCATCGGCACACGGATGGCGATGCTTTACCACGGCAGGATCATCGCGGAAGGTTCGCCTGACGAATTCAAACAATCCCAAGATCCGGTGGTGGCGCAGTTCTTAAGCGGTAGCACCGAGGGTCCGATCCTGGAAGGAAGCCAAGATGCAATTACAACGAAGTGAATTTCTAACCGGCGCGCTCGTGCTCATCACCGTGGCGGTGCTGACCGGCGTTCTTATCCTGCTCGGCGCCCCGGGCCTCTTCCGTCCGCTGGTGACGTACAAGATCTATTTCGATAACGCGGCCGGCATCAAACTCGGCGCGCCCGTTTTGCTCGCCGGTCGCAAGATCGGCCAGGTGGACAAACTGTACTCGCCGGTTTCAAAAGAAGAATCGATGCGCGCGCAGCAAGTTGCCCATTCGGTTGATCGATCAGAGGCCACGAGTTCGCCGGCTCCGTTGTCCGCTGCGCCACGGTATGAAGTGCGGATCGACGTCAAGGTAGACAAGACCGCTCTCGTCTACAAAGACGCTCAGGCTCGGCTAATGTCACTCGGTCTGCTCGGCGAGACGGCCATCGACATTACACAAGGGAACGAAAGCTCTGGTCGGGCGAAGGACGGGGAAATTTTCGTCGGTGAGCGCATACCCGATTTTGGCGAAGCGATCGCGAGGCTGCTCGATGTGGTTAAGCCCGTGGCGACCGAAGCGACCAACACGATGAAGGAGCTGCAATCCACGGCCCAGAATCTTAGTCATATTACCGATGGAAGTTCACCACTCAATCTCGCTCTCATCCAGTTCCGTATGTTCGGCGAGCATTTAAACGAGTTGAGCGCGCCGGAGGGCTCGCTCTCGAAATCGCTCAAACACATCGAAGAACTCTCCCAGCAACTGACCGCGAACGACAACATCACCGTAACGCTGCAGAATTTCCGTGCCTCGTCCGAGAAATTGAAATCTGCACTCAACGACCTCGCGCCCAATCTGGATGAGATCGGCAGCAACTTGAAGGATACCACGGCCACCGTGCGGACTCAGCCGTGGCGGCTGATCTGGCCGACCACGAAGAAATATCCTCAGGATGAGCCGCCGCAGCCTGAGACGATTACCGTGCGTAAGACGACGAAGTCGCGCCCGAGTCCGACGCCGCGAAAGCGGAGATGAACTATCGGCGGCCTGTGACAGCCGCGATTAGAGCGCCCCTAGAGTTGCGCGCGTTCGCGTCTCGCCGTTCGGCGGACTTTGCCGACGAATATCCTGCCGCGACGAATGATGCGGCGCGCCCAGGCGAATTCGCTCGCGAGGATTGCCAATCCTAGCGGAATCACCACGACTGCCGGTCCCGGCAAAACGACGAGCACAAAGCCGATTAAAAGGATGGTACTGCCGATCAGGGCAACGATGAATTTTCGAATCCGTGGGTTGCGATCGAGGCCAGTTCTCTTGCTGAACTCCCGAAGCCATTTCATCAGGAAGTCCTTACGTAAGTCCGTAACGAATCAGTCGTTGTTCAAGTTGTGGAGGGACGTGTGCCACGATCAGCGCGTTCTCGCCCTCGTAATGCAACTCAAGCACGTGACCGATCCGATGAATTTCAGCGATGAGGCCCGATTCCGTGAGCGGAATGGAATAACGCGAACGCAACCGCCATGCGCCCAACTCATGTTGCAGCGCCAGAACCAGTTCGCTTATCCCTTTTCCCGTGCGCGCGGAAATCGCGACGCTGCCCGGAAAGCGCTTCAGATAAACTTCAGTAAGCTCGGTATTTTCCAATGCATCGATCTTATTGAAGACGAGCAACGTTTGCTTACCGAAAGCACCGAGTTCTTTGGTCACGGTATTGACCGCCTCGATGTTTTCGTCTACGCGCGAATGGCTGAGGTCGATCACGTGGATGAGCAAATCCGCTTCGCTCACTTCCTCGAGCGTGGCTTTGAATGATTCAATCAGGGTGTGCGGCAGTTTGCGCAAGAAACCGACCGTATCGGTAAGGAGAAGACGCTGCTTGTTTGGGAGCGTCAAACTTCGCGTCGTCGGATCAAGCGTGGCGAAAAGTTTGTTCTCCGCGATCACATCCGCTCCCGTGAGCAGGTTGAGGAGCGTCGATTTTCCCGCATTCGTGTAGCCGACCACGGCCGCGACCGGCCATTGATGCCGCTTCCGGCCCTGTCGCTGAACCGATCGGACTTTTCTTACGCCCGCCAAATCGCGTTCCAGTCGCGCGATTCGATCCTGAACACGGCGGCGATCGACTTCAAGCTGCGTTTCCCCTGGGCCGCGCGTGCCGATCCCGCCAGTTTGACGAGAAAGGTGATTCCACATCCGGGTCAGTCTCGGAAGAAGATATTGCAGTTGTGCCAGCTCAATCTGCAGCCGGCCTTCGCGGCTGCGAGCGCGCTGCGCGAAAATATCGAGAATCAGCTGCGTCCGATCGAGAACCTTTCGCGAGAGTATATTTTCGAGGTTGCGCCCCTGTGCCGGTGAAAGCTCATCGTTAAAAATGACGGATGTGACCGGCTGATCCTTGAAGGACTCCCGGATCGACTCTGCCTTGCCGCGTCCGATGTAGTACGGCGCCGTCGGCTTGGGCAATTTCTGGGTAACGGTGTTGACGACTTGGGCGCCGGCGGAGTTTGCCAGCTCGCGCAGTTCATCCATCGAATCGCGCAGGTCCCATTTTGTTACGCCCTCTTGTTCGAGGCCAATCAGGAGGGCCCGCTCCTGGACTTTCTTCGGTCGAATCTCAAACATTCTCTGGCGCGAAAGAAGCGCGCGCTTTTCGCGAGATCGATTCCACAGCCTGGTCCAGGCTTTGTAGAGACAAGTTCAGCGGTTCAAAATTAGTTTGCCGCCGAAACCAGGTCAACTGCCTTTTGGCATATTGACGCGTTGCTTGCTGGATCGAAGCGATCGCGTCCGGTTCGGAGATTCGACCCGCGATCAATTCCTGGATTTGATGCAGGCCCAGCGTTTTCGCAGCCGTTTTTCCGACTTCGGCGAGGGCGCGGACTTCCTCGACAACGCCCTCCGCAAAGATCGAGCGGACGCGCCGATCAATTCGTTCGTAAAGATCGGGACGATCACGGAAAACAAACACGCCGATTGTTGTAGCTGCCGCCGTCTCGGCGGCAGAACGCGTGGTACTACCAGGTGGGTCGATGAGCCTGTCGCCAGAGACGGCGGCGGCTACAACGGCATCAGACTTTTCTCCCGCCCACGGCGTTCGCTGCTTCGAAGCCGGTTGGCCGGTAACGAAGCAAATCTCGAGTGCGCGGACCAGGCGGCGTTGATTTTTTCGATCGATCTTCGCGGCAGTTTCGGGATCGAGAACAGAGAGGCGGGCGTGCAATTGGGCTATGCTCCATTCGCCTAGTGCATCACGCAGTTCGGCATTCGGAGGAGGAAGCGTGGTCAATCCATGTGTGAGGGCCTTGATGTAGAGACCGCTCCCACCAGCGACAATCACAGGCCTGCCTCGGGCGTGGATTTCATCGATCACCGACAACGCTGCCGTTCGAAATCTTGCCGCGCTCCATTGCTCACTCAAAGGAAGAGTGCCAATCAAATGATGGCGTGCCTTCGACAACGTCGCACTGTCTGGTTTAGCGGTCAGCAGATCGAGTCCGCGATATATTTGGAACGCGTCCGCGTTCACAATTTCCGCGGCGCATCGCGACGCGACCTCCGCAGCGATCTCCGATTTTCCCGCAGCCGTTGGGCCGACAATGAAAAAGACCTGGTTCATTTCAAGGAGCGGCGGTCGCAAAACCGCCGGGCGCATCGATTGTCAAAAAGAAAGGGGCGGTTTGGAAACCGCCCCTCGCTATTGATCAACGACAATCGACGTTGCTCGCTAATTCCGAGCGGAATAATCACTCGATTTCGCGCCGCTGACGACGAGCTTGCGCCCCAGAAACTCTTTGTCGTGGAGTTCCTTCACCGCGCGCTTCGCTTCGTCCACGGTAAGCATCTGGACGAAGGCAAAACCTTTCGAGCGATGGTTGTGTTTGTAGCTGACGACCTCGGCATTCTGGACCTGCCCGACGCCGTTGAAGAGCTCAAACAGGTCGCTCTCGGTCGCGTCGAAAGACAAGTTGCCGACGTAAAGTCGCGGCGTGGTGACTTCGATTGATTCAGGCTTCCGCGCCGGCCGCACCTGCTGCGAACCATTCCGCGCTGGCCCAACTGGCTTGTCCGCAGTTTTTCCGTTGGAAAAGAGTGCGGCAATGCGTTGCCAGAATGTTTTCTTGGCCGGGGCTTTTGCGGTCGCGCGCAGCCCGCCACCGCGCCGATCGCCCCTCTGTCGGGATCCGCCGCGCGAACGCCGCGAGTTTCTCCCGGATGAATAAGATTTCATATTGATCCTCAATGTTTACCCAATTGCTATGCGGATGGAGCGCATCAATTAATGCACGGTCCGCGGCCGGCGAGCCCCCAAAGGTTCTCTCGAACAACTGGCTGGCAGTCTGCGCCGTCGCTGGAAACTCCATCTCAAGACGCCGGGAATAAGATCGACTCGGACGGCCCGCCTTGGTCAGCCAACGACACAGCAGCAACGCGAAGCCCGGTATCCTGGATACAAAAAGCCTGAGTCGTCTTGAGAAGCGGAGGTCCGGGTCATCGAAGAGAATTCCCGACATTATGAACAAGTATCCTCATGGCCGGGTTTTTGCAAGGGGGACGATTTTATCCAGACGCGAGCAGCCAATCGACGAATTTGGGCAAGCCCGAGCTGAGCGGTGTCGTCGGATTGTAGCCCAGCAGTTTTCTCGCTTTCGAGATATCGGCACAGGTCAGCGGCATGTCGCCCGCTTGCTCGGGCAGGCGATTGATCTTCGCCTTTCGACCGACCGCGTTCTCGATGGCCGTAATCAGATCTTTCAACTGAATCGTTTCGTTCTCGCCGAGATTGAAAATATCGAAGAGCCGGCCTTCGTAATGAAGCGAGGACATCACACCATGAATGATGTCGTCGATGTAGGTGTAATCCCGCCGCGTCGTTCCATCTCCGAATTGGTCGATCGCTTCGCCGGCGTGGATGCGGCGGGTGAATTGATGGATGGCCAGGTCCGGCCGCTGTCGTGGGCCGTAGACGGTGAAGAAACGCAACGCCACCACGCGCAACTGATAAAGGTGAGAGTAGGTGGAACAAAGAAACTCGCCGGCAATTTTCGTCGCAGCGTAAGGGCTGATGGTTTGGGTGAGATGCAGATCTTCGGAGAAGGGAACGGTTTTCGAAACGCCGTAGACGGAAGAACTGGAGGCAAAAATGAATCGCTCGATCCCAATGGAGCAGGCCGCCTGCAGGAGGTGCAACGTGCCTCCCACATTTGTATCGTAGTAAAGTTGCGGCTGCTGGATCGATGGTCGAACACCGGCGCGCGCGGCGATATGTGCGATCACGTCAAACTTCTCGTGATGAAACAACGCTCTTACTGCGGCGCTGTTGCGGATGTCGATTCGATGGATGGCGACCTGATCCGCGATTGCGGCGATGTTCGCGCGCTTGATTCGCGGATCGTAAAACTCGTTAAAGTCGTCGAGGATTGAAACATCGTGTCCAGTGGCCAGCAATTTTTCGACGAGATGCGAACCGATAAAACCCGCGCCCCCAGTGACCAGAACTCGCATGACGCGAGCGTAAAGACGAAGCGCAACCCGGGCAAGGGAAGAACAGGAATGGCCTTCGTGGCATTGATCACGCTCCTGTTTCTTATTGCGCTGGCCGCACCGCTCCTTCTTCGACTCTGGCCGGAATTGACCAGGCCGACAGGATTCGATCCGGCGTTTTGGATGGTCTCGCCGATGGAGCTGGCATCGCTACCCACCGCGACGCGCTTCGATTTTCCGCTCGGGAGCGAGAGCGGCGCGATGGCATACAATGCCCAACCGTTTACCCAGGATCGCCATCTTGGTGATGACTTAAATGGGATCGGAGGCGAGAACAGTGATCTTGGCGATCCGATCTATGCGATAGCGGATGGTCGTGTTCTGCTGGCGCGAGACGGCGGTCCGGGGTGGGGGAATGTGATCATCCTTCTTCACGCCTACACCGAAAACGGCGAGCGGAAATATGTGCAGTCATACTACGGCCACGTGCAGACGATATTGGTGAAGCCACGGCAGGAAGTGAAACGTGGCCAGCAAATCGCGACGGTCGGCTCCGCCAATGGCCGATACCTGGCGCATCTTCATTTTGAAATGCGCGAATTTACGACGCCGTTCATTGGGCCCGGGTATCGCACCGACACGCGCGGCTGGCTCAGTCCGACGACGTTTATCGAGGCACATCGCGGTGCGCCGCCGGATGATACTGGTCGGAGCGCACCTTAAACCAGCCCGCCGCGCAGGACATGGATCCAGTTCAAAGCCAGTAGAACGACTGTGGCTATGCGCGCGATATTTTTTTCCTGCAGGGTGAAATTTCCGATCCGAAGACGTGGTGTCCGTAGCGCGAGTGTGACAAGTGCATAGACATCGAAAATCACGACAGCGCAAAGGCTCGAGAAAATCAGCGGGTTCAAATTCCATGCGGCGCGAAAGTGTCCGTGAAAGAATGCGATTACCGATCGTGTGGCCCCGCATGTGACACATGGGTAGCCGGTGAGGGTGCGGAACATGCAAATCGGCCATGGCAGGCGAAGCGTGAACCACGCCATTCCAACGACGAGCATGGCGACTGAAACGCTCAACCAGATCAGCTCGTGATCGAGCTCATTCGGCGCGATACGTCGCCGCGAAATCTGCATCGACCGGAATCGCTAGTGCGCGTGCTGACTCAACGCGCCAAACACTCCGAACATGAAGGCGAGCAAGAATCCGCCGCCGCAACAAACGATCAGCGGCAAGAAGACTGCGAGAACGGCGCGGCCCGTATCGGTTTCATGCGCGCGGGCCAGGCCGATGCATTCCAGGACAATCCCCCACACCCCCGCAATGAAGCCGCCGCATATTGGAACGATCATGAGCGGATATGCCGATCCCATCGAAAAGCAAAGAACGCGAAATGTGGTTTCAAACGGTTGCTTCGCGCCTCCCACGATCATCAGGCAAACATGCAGAATGCCCGCCCCGATAAACATTCCGATCGTGACGAAGACCGGCATCAAAATGATCAAGAAGATCAAACCGAAGCCCACTCCAACCATGCCGGTCAGAGCGTTGTTACGGTCAGCGAAAAGTCCAAACGATTGGATCGCGACATTGAAGAGCAGAGAAGCGATCAGGCCGACACTGCCACCGATCACAGCGTAGATGAGCGGTTCGGTTAGTCCGCCTTCACGCTTCATCGTCGCAAACGCCATCGTGGGTTTAGTCAAAGCCATCACGAGAGTTTCAAAAAAAGCATTGAAAAATCCACGTTCGCTGCGGTGTTCCCAAGGCAGACCAGTCCGTGTTGAACCTTGCGGTACGCTCCCTGGCGCAACGATCGGGCTTGTCGATGGGGCGCCTGGCGGCGGCGAGCCGGCCGGCATGTCCGCCGCGAATTCGGGAAATTGCGAGAGGGGCTGCCATGTAGTCATTCCTTCGCGCCAACCGAGGTCAGTCGGCAGATAACGGCCACTGCGAAGCCCTTCCCGCACCGCTTCTTCGGAGAAATTTCCGAAACTCTTTCCGTCGCGTGCAATCGTAATCATCGCCATAGTGTTCGCGTTGTAGACAACAGCGGTAGGGAAGTCAATCGCTCCTCTTTGACCGCCGTGGCCGCTGTCTCGCCAGCAGATCCAAACGGCTCCCCAGACTCATCCGCCAAATGAACGTCACTGTGTCGCGAGCGTCCGGTCGCTTGCCTCAACCGCAATCGTCGGCGTCCAGCGCGCGCCAAAAATACCATGCGGCGACGGAACGATACGGTCGCCATTTTTCGCCTAACCGATGCAGCTGTTTCGGCGTGGGTAGCTTTCTGCGCCCGAACGTCTTTGCAAAACCCTTCTGCACTCCGTAATCGGTCGCCGGCCAGACATCGAGGCGGCCGAGATCAAAGAGCAGGAGCATTTCAACGGTCCATCGGCCAATTCCGCGCACCATTGTCAATCGCACGATGATCTCCTCGTCCGACATTCGAGCGAGCGCTCGCGCGGAAGGAACAGTCCCATCGATTGTCTTCGCTGCCAGGTCCTTGATCGCGGCCGTTTTTGCTCGAGAGAGCCCGGCTGCGCGAAATTTTTCATCCGGGGTTGCCAGCACGAGCCTGGGATCAAGCCATTTTCGCCGCGGATAAAGCGCCCGCACGCGGCCCCAGATCGTGGCCGCAGCCTTGCTGCTCAGTTGCTGATAAGCGATTGATTCGGCCAGCGCGTCAAATGGCCTAACGAGTGGGCCTGGCCGCACGGTGAATGGACCAGCTTTCGCGATCAATGCAGCCAGCCTGACGTCCAGCTTCGCAAGATGCACCTCGGGGACGATGGCACGTCGAACCGAGCTGTCCGCGGAAGATGAAGAGATTCCGGGAGTCGATTGTTTCGGATTCTTTCGTGTCGCTTCGACTGTCGCGGTCATCGCGCCGGTTTTTGAGCGACGAGAACAATGCGGGCCATGTGCTCGGCGAGAATAGCGGGAACCACTCTCTTTATTTCCCGCAGTTCACTAAAGCCAATCAACTCCAAAGATTTCTTGAGGACCGAGGTGCTCAACGCCCAGAAATTCGTCGAGTCGTTGTTCTGCATGTGCATGAAATAACAAATGTTCGGGTCCTGCGGATGATCGTAAACCTGAGTCTCGAGCGCAAGGTATCCGCCGGGTCTTAAGTTGTCGAAGGTCTGGCGAAGCGAGAGCAACGGATTTTGGAGGTGATAGAGCGTTCCGAAATGGAGAGCGACATCAAATTCGCCCGGTCGGCTGAATGTCTCCGCGCTTCCGAGTAGAAATTCGGAGGGCACGCCGGCCAAGTCAGCCAGAAAACGCGACACCTCGATATGTCGCCGATTGTAGTCAACGCCAGTCGTAGAAAACTGATATTTCACCGCGGCGTGAATCGAATTGTAACCGGCGTTGGAGCCGAGATCGAGCAACCGGCCGCCAGCCAATTCAGCGAAGGGAATGGTGGGTTCGACTAAGGCGAACTTGCTCAACGGTTGTTCAGAGAACGGGATCCGGCGAACACAATCCAGGGTCGAGACGCCGTTGTCGAAATCGAGCCGGTGGCTCCAGGGTTCCCATGCGCGTAGTTTTTCCTTCAACACTTCGGGCGGAAGCGATGTGGAAAAGGTCAGAAAATTATTACCCATTTGAGAGGTGTTGAGATTCCTGAATAGTGTCGCACTCCCTGACCTGACTCTACGGGAGATTTCTCCGGAACGGCAATGAAATGGTTTGTCGGAATTTTGAAATCCGTTTTGTCGCGGACCCGCGAATAGCTTAGATACGCCGCAGACAATGAATTTTTCCCGGATCCTATTACTTTTCTTCCACGCCGTTTTCCTGCTGTTGCTTTCGGTTATCCCGGTCCTGGCCGGTCCCGAGTCTCGGTTCTATGCCCAGAGTGAGACCACGGCCGCAGCCGAATTGGAAAAACCGGCGATCGATCTTTTCGCCTACCGGACAAGTTACGTCTTCGAGAGCGACCTCGAAAACAACGGCAGTTTCGGCAAACAGGCTGCATGGCAGAATCAATTCGAATACGCTCATCGGTTTCTCCTCACCGGGAATCTTTATCTTCACGCCGGACTCGCCTATGAACGATTTGATTTTAGCCAGACTGAAGCCCCGGTTCCGAGTCATCTTCAATCCCTGGCCGGCGTGATCGGGCTCGATTACATGCACGGGAACGACGTGGGCGCCTTTATTCAGTTCCGGCCCGGTTTCTACGCCGAGAACGATTTCAACATTTCTTCCTTCGACGTGCAGATGACGCTTGGCCGGGTTTTCGTTTTGCAAGAGGACAAACTCTATTTTTTTATCGGCGCGCGAGTTGCCTTTCTCAGCGGGTATCCGGTGCTCCCGATTGCCGGCATTGTCTACCGTCCGAATCCGCAATGGGCCTTCAACCTGGTACCGCCCGAGCCGAGAATCATCTATAGGCCAACCAAAAATTTCACCTTCTTTGTCGGCGGTGAGTTGGTCGGCGGGTCATATCGCACGGATCAGAATCCCAATATTGTTCCGTCCAAGCTGAGTGGCGCGCAGATCGATTACACCGACTTCCGCGCGGGGGCCGGCGCAAGCTATTCTCCCTGCGATGCGCTGACGATCGAGGTGGCGGGCGGTTACTCCATCCAGCGATCGATTGACTACAATCGCGCGGACGAAAACTTTAAGACCGACCCGGCTCCGTATATCCGGGTCTCAATCTCAGCACAGTTCTAGTCTTTGATTTCCCACTCGCGCCGTTCCCGATCATTGTTCGATCCGTTTCAAAAGAAGCGCCGCACCAACAAAAGTGATAAGCGTGGAGAAGAGCAACACGGCAAGATCAAGCGCGACGTAGGAGAATCCGGCGCGGTACAAATTCACCAAACGAAAAGCTCTGCAAAAATGCGTGAGCGGAAAGATCTCCGCAGCGTATCGAATGAACGCCGGCAATCTCGTCAGCGGTGCGAATGCTCCGGAAAGCAGGAAGACCGGGAGCAAAAAGAAAACGGAGAACTGGATCGCCTGAGTTTGCGTCTGGGAAACGGCGGAGATCAAGAGCCCAAGCCCGAGCGAGGAAATCAGGAACGAGAGGCAAATCAGCGCCAGTATCGCCGGTTCGTGAAACGTGACTTGAAAATGCCAGCCGGTGAGCAGCATGATTATTATGATCAGGCAAATTGAGATCGCCAAATAAGGCAGCATTTTCCCAATCACAATCTCCCCCCGCCGCAGCGACGTGACCATCAATTGATAGAGCGTTCCTGACTCGCGCTCGCGCGCGATCGTGCAAGCCATGAGCGTAACGGTAATCAATTGCAAAATCAGGCCGATGATTCCGGGGAGGACGTAGTTGATGAAACGTTCCTTCGGATTGTAGAGGATTGTCCCGTCGATCGACCATGGGGTCATGATGGAGACGAATTGGTTGCGCACCTGGATCGGCAATTTCTTGGCCAGATCGAGAACCTCGTCCGGCAGCCCATCGATCATCTCCTGACGCTCGTTCAGTTGAAACTCGCCCAGCGTCTTCTGCATACTGCCCTTGAGTTGCTTCGCCGTGTTGGTGTCGCTGCCATCGAGGTAGAACTGCAGCGGTATCGGATCCCCATTGCTCAGGCTCTTGCTCCAGCCCTTCGGAATCACGAGCGTGCCCTGCACGCCATGAGCGAGGAGGTTTTTCTCGCCCGGTTCAGCTGGTGCCTGTGTTTGCCAGTGGAACGTTTTGTTCTCCAAGGCCAAATCGACAAAGCGCTGCGTGCGCTCAGTGTCATCGCGATTGATAAGCAACGCCGGAATGCCGGTCGGCTCGCCGACTTCAAAAGCATGGCCAAAGACCAGGGTGAAGATCGGCGGCAGAATCAAGAGCAGGAGCAGCACGCGCCGGTCGCGGTAAATATGCAGGAATTCTTTGTAGGCGACGCTGGCGATCGCGCTGAAGGAAGATCGCTTCATGAGGCCGGCTCTTTCAGAAGCGAGTCGTAACGTTGCGAGTAAGCTGTGAAAACATCTTCCATGTCCGGCTCGACCCAGCGCTCCTGTCGGAATTGGAGATCTTGGAAGGGCCATTCGCGTCGCCATTCGGCAAGCAGGTTTTCGGGATCAGGGGCATAAAGTCGCAGGCTCCCGCTCCGGAGCGAGACACCCAGAACCCCGGGCGCTTCCCGTAGCCTAACGAGTGCTTCCATGACCGGCTCGACCTCCACCTCGAGGAGGCGCCCATTGAAACTGGCCTTCAACGCGCGCGGCGGCGCCTTGGCCAGCAAGTGTCCTCGTTCCAAAAATCCCACTTCGGTGCAGCGTTCCGCTTCGTCCATATAATGTGTCGTGACGAAGATCGTGATGCCGCTGTGGCTCAGGTCGTAAAGCAGGTTCCACATCTGCTGGCGATGAACCGGATCAAGTCCCGAGGTCGGCTCGTCGAGAAAAAGCAAGGGTGGTTCATGGACGAGAGCGCAACCGAGCGCGAGCAATTGGCGCATCCCGCCGGAAAGATTGCCAGCGGCGACGTCGCGTGACGTTTCCAAATCGGTCAGGGCGAGCAAACGCCGGATGCGCCCCGGTATCTGGTGGCGCGGAACCCGGCAGGCGCCAGCGAAGAAACGCATGTTTTCTTCGACGGTCAGATCCCGATAAAGACTGAACCGTTGCGCGACATAACCGAACTTCAAACGCACAAGGTCGCGCTGTTTCCAGACATCAAGGCCCGCAATTGTCGCGCGACCGCTGGTCGGCCGAACCAGGCCGCAAAGCATGCGCATGGTTGTAGTCTTTCCCGCACCGTTCGCGCCGAGAAAACCGAAAATCGTTCCCGGCTCAATCGAGATCGAAAGATCTTCCACGGCATGAACCCGGCCATACGATTTGCTCAGGTGGTCGATGAAGATGTCCGGTTCTGTCATTTGAAATTGTCATTGGTTGTAGCCACGGCCCTATAGATCGCCCCAACAACGAGGAAGCATCATTGTCCGGACGAGGTTCACGGGGTCGTGGCTACAACTTCTTTTCGCGGCATCTGGGCCGGGGGTCATGTTGCAACTGCTGCACTATGGGATAGATGTGACTTGTTCAAAATGAAAACGAAAAGACCTGAAGCAATCTGGCATTTTTTCATCTCCAGTTCCGTGAAAATATTTCCGATTATCTCGCTTTGCGCTCTCACTTTGGCGGTGGTGCCGAAAGCGCAGGCTGATGCTTTCTCCGAAATGGCCGGCTTCTCGGTCTTTAACAAAGTAGATCTCGGCCAGCTGGCCAAAGTCGATGTGAAAACCGCACACGGTCCTCCGATGAGCACGCCTCGGTTTATTTCGGTGCAGGCCTGCTACATCTTGCCGGGGACGCCTGCGCAACAAATCGCGGCCATGCGTCACTGGAACCCGACCGGGCATCCAGAGTTGAAAGTCTTGCTCCACGGCGACCTTCCCAGCGCCCCGAGCGCTGCGAATTTCGCCCGCCTTCGAAGCGCGCCGGCTAACGAAGCGGTCCGTTCCCTGGTCAGCGCTACAGAAGGGCTTTCCTCTGACCTGCAGATCAGCGATGCCGAAGCCAAAAAGTTCTCTGCGGGCAAGCCCGCGGCGGGCGGGGGAGCCATGCCGGCGCCGGTGGCGACATTTTGGTCGAATGTGCTGGCGGCGCGCGCTCAGGCCTTCGCTTCCGGCGGAAGTTCTGCGGAGGCTCCGTACGATCATACCGGCTCGGCAGTGCAGCCAGGTGACGAGATAAACGGACTCTTGCGGCAGCAGGAAAAAATTCGCCAGCAGTTCTCGAGTTTGCTCCCGAGTACGGGAATTGGTCGCGGAGCCGGTTCCATCAAGCCTGACCTTTATTGGGAGTTGCTCAAGGTGGATGACAAGGGCGTACTTTCGCTCGGTGCATTTTATTCGCGGCCAGGCGCGAACGGAACGTATCAAGCAGCCGACATACTTTATTATGCCAGTGGAGGCTATTACGCTGGAGTCACTCTATATCAAATGTGGCCGGTAAACGCCGACGGCCGCCCTTCGACGCTCGTCTGGCGGGGCGCATTGATTTCCTCGGCGTTGCTCACGTCGCTGCATGGAATTGAACGGCTGGGGGCGGAATCATCGATGATGAAGAATATTTCCAGAGCGGCCACGGCCTTTCGCCGGGATACGGCAGGCGGTCGTTAGGCCGTTGTCTGAAAAGCAAGCAAACCGGGAATGAAAATATCGATCCGTCTCGTGTCGCTTTTTCTGCTCTTTCTCGCGCAGGATATGTTCGCGGGAACTGCGGACGCACCTTCCTCTTCAACCGAGACTGCGACTGACGCGGATGCTCCGTTCCCTTATGAATTCGATGCCCAGGAGACGTACGTCGGCGGCGGTGATGTTCAACTCGGTTCGCTCAGCGTCCGTGATTTCGACGAAAACGACGCCTGGGTCCACCTTGTTTTTACGCCGCGTATTCGGATCGGCATCCTTCGGGCGGGCGCGGGATTTGAGCGCTACGATTTTGGCGTTCCCAACACCGCTCAGATTCCAGTTGCCTTGCAATCCGCCACGTTGATCACCGGCCTCGATACGCAGTTCTCCGATTCCATTCTCTTCCGATTCGAAGCCCAGCCGGGCTTTTACGGCACAGGTTTCGATAACCTTGGATCCGGGGACTTTAACGTTCCGTTCATTTTAGGTGGCACCTATATCTGGAACTCGAATCTGCAACTCGTCTTCGGTATCGGCGTTAATATCGAAGCAAAATATCCGGTTCTTCCTGGGGGCGGCGTGCGATGGAAATTCGCGCCGCAGTGGACCGTGAACGCGGTGTTGCCGAGGCCTCAGCTTGAGTTCGAGGCGAACAAGGATCTCGTATTCTACGCCGGGGCGGAGGTGAAATGGACGGCCTATCGAGTGGACGATGATTTCGGCGATGCCCGTGGTAATGCCAAACTGAACCATGCGGTCCTTTCCTACACTGAGGTGCGCACGGGCGCTGGGGTTGATTGGAAATTATCGACCGTGGCCAAACTCTCGATCGAAGGTGGCTACGTTCCGTATCGCGCTTTTGATTTTTACCGGGCGAGCGTGCGCTATACGTCGGATGGCGGCGCGCCGTACGGGACGATTGCGTTGCATATGGCGTTTTAGTGCGGGGCAACGGCGGCGAATCGCCTAACTACCTAAGGTTCTTATCGAGCGCACCGATCCTGCGCGTCTCCGGCCACGCGAATGCGACCGCGAAGACCACAAGGATGGTCCCAATTCCTCCGCCGATGACCGAGAGCACAGGACCGAATACGGCGGCCGTCAATCCGGATTCCAAGGCGCCGAATTCATTCGAAGTGCCGATGAAAATATTGTTCACGGCGGAAACGCGTCCGCGCATTTCGTCGGGTGTCAGTAGTTGCACGAGCGTCTGACGGACGATCATGCTGACACTGTCGAACACTCCGGTAAAAAACAGCATTGTCAGCGACAGCCAGAACCACTTCGACGCGCCAAAAATGATTGTGGCCAGACCAAATCCGCAGACGCACCAGAGTAGGATCCTCCCGGTTTGTTTCATGGGCGGCAGATAAGCAATCGCGACCGCCATCGCGAACGCGCCAATAGCGGGGGCAGCTCGCAGCCAGCCGAGACCTATCGGACTGCAATGCAAGATCTGATCGGCGAAAATGGGAAGAAGCGCGGTCGCTCCGCCGAGCAGAACAGCGAATAAATCGAGTGTCAGAGTGGCGAGAATGATTTTCTTTCCAAGGACGAAGCGCATTCCAGCTAAGAGACTTTGCCACGCGCCGGCAGCGACGCGTGTTCCCTGATTCACTTTTTTGAGTGGCAGAACGAGGAAGAAAAAGGCGAGGGCACAGCAGGCATCGAGGGCATAGATGAAAGGGAAACCTTTCTCCACGATGAGAAATCCACCCAGCGCCGGTCCAAGGACGCAGCTGATCTGGAAAATGCTGCTGTTCCAGGTCACGGCGTTTGCGAAAACCTCGCGCGGGACCAGCTTCGGCAAAAATGCGCTGCGCGCCGCCCAACCGAAAGTTCGGGCCGAAGCCGAGATGAGCATGATGAGGTAAATTAGAGGCAACGATAAATCATCGAAATGAAACGATGCGTGGTGCCGCTCGAAAACGGTGGCGATCGCGCGCAGGCCGTCGTTCGCGCGGAGCAGCACTGCAAGCCGTGGAATGGCCAAATGCTGCCACGAGACGAGCGCCAGTCCG
Source organism: uncultured Verrucomicrobiae bacterium (assembly GCA_963763995.1). Classification (GTDB taxonomy): domain Bacteria; phylum Verrucomicrobiota; class Verrucomicrobiia; order Chthoniobacterales; family UBA10450; genus CAVTTH01. The sequence goes on from CAVXQL010000008.1 coordinate 157,951, forward strand.
AACGAGCAAAGCACGCTCAGCGCCTGTGACCAAAGGATGATCGTTCGCCGGCTGAATCGATCCGCGAGATGGCCTGCGGGCAGAGACAGAAAAACTACCGGCAGAGCGACGACTAGGCCAACCAAACCCAGCGCTGTGGCCGAATGCGTTCGCGCGTAAATTTCCCATTCGATCGCGACCGTAAGCATTTGCCGGCCGGTGATGGAAATGCAATTGCCCGTTGTGTAGAAGACAAACGGCGGAAAACGAAACGCGGCGTACGGGTCGCGTTTCGCGCCCGCGTCTTTCTCTGCCGTCAAACGCGTTTCTTCGCGGGTCGGCGGCGGCGCGTAGGGTTTTCGCTCTGGCATGTTCAGTAGCGTCGGAAACGCGCGACGAACATACGAAGGATGTCTCGCATTTCACCGGACAATATGCGCGAAAATTCAATAGCGTGGGAACGCGCGAGAATTTTGTGTAGGGGGACATCGGGCAACTTTTCGTGCGACAATTGCGTGATCTCCGCCGTAAAGTCCGCGAATCGCTCAACCCGCAACTGAGGCTGTGCGTAAGTCTCCAAGAAAATATGGCCACACAGACCGCTCCTGCCTCACGCTATACCCGGGCGAATCCATATCCCGGGAAACTCCTCGTTAACCGCCGGCTCACCGGAATCGGCTCTGCCAAGGATACGCGGCATCTTGAGATCTCCCTTACCGGCTGGGGATTGAATTTTGAAGTGGGCGATTCGATGGCGGTGTATCCGAGCAACGATCCGGAGTTGGTCGAAGAAATTATCACTGCGATTTCTGCCAAAGGGGACGAGCTGGTTCCGGGGACGAAAACGCCGACCCTTCCCTTGCGAGAAGCGCTCCTAAGTGAGTATCGCATCACGAGTGTGACTCCGAAGTTCTTGAAAGCGATCGTCGAACGCGCCAAGTCCGCGCCCCTGATCAAGGGACTGCTCGATCCGGCGAGAAAGCAGGATCTTGATAATTACCTGTGGGGAATGGAAGCAATCGACTTCCTGCTCGAACATCGTTCCGCTCGGTTCGCACCTACGGAATTCGTCGGCCTGATGGCAAAATTGCAACCGCGATTGTACTCCGTTGCTTCCAGCCTGAAGGCGTACCCGGAATCGGTGCATCTGACTGTCGACGTGGTGAGATACGAAAGTCACGGACGGCTGCGCAAGGGGGTTTGTTCTACCTTTCTGGGCGAGCGCTCCGAGAACGTGGCCGTCCCTTGTTATCCGAGCACTTCGAAATTTCGTCTGCCGGAGGACGGCGATACGCCCATTATCATGGTGGGACCGGGAACCGGCGTCGCCCCGTTTCGCGCGTTTTTGCAGGAGCGAAAGGCGCTGAGCGCGCGGGGCAAGGCGTGGCTGTTTTTCGGGTCGCAACATGCGAAGACGGATTTCTTCTATGAGGAAGAGTTTGCCGCTTATCAGAAGGAAGGATTTCTCACGCGGCTCGATACTGCTTTCTCGCGCGATCAAGCCGAGAAGATGTATGTGCAGCACCGTATGAAAGAGAATGCGGCTGAATTCTGGAAGTGGCTGGAAGAGGGCGCGCATTTTTTTGTATGCGGGGATGCTCGACGGATGGCCAAGGATGTCGACGCAGCGTTGCATCAAATCGTTAGCCAGCAGAGCGGCAGAGACACCGAGGCCGCCGCCGACTACGTCGAGAAATTGAAGAACGAGAAACGCTACAAACGCGACGTCTATTGATCGCGAGAGCGAGCTAAGAAGGCAAAACGCACTCGTTTCGGACGATGGTGCGATATTCCCGACAGTACGGCCGACTGGTCGCCAAAAGGCCGGGCCCTTCCCCGCCGGGACGATCGAGGCAGGAGCAAAGTATTCGTTAGGCCCGGGAATCGATCAATGCCAACCACCGCACGCACCGAAGGGTACCGGTATGGTGCGGACCGCCGATCAAGCGAAGAAAGCTCGCTAAAGGACGACCGGCTTTCCTTCGGTCAGGACCAGGACTTTGCTTTCAATTCCTTTGGCCGAGGCGCTGGCCAGCAACCGCTCTGGCGGTTCCGCCAGCGGCTCATAGCCCAGGCGAAAACTGCCGTAGTGCATTGGCACCAGAGTCCTGGCTCCGAGCTCGATAAAAGCTTGGACGGCTTCCTCCGGGTTCATGTGAACTTCGCGTCCACTGGGCGGATCGTACGCGCCGATCGGCAGGAGCGCGGTTTCGATCTCATAGCGTTTCCCGATTTCGCTGAAGCCAGAGAAATAGGCGCTGTCGCCGCAATGAAAAATGGTTCTTCCGGCGGTCTCGATGAAGAACCCGCCGAATCCACGATGCGAATCGTGCAACATGCGAGCGCCCCAATGATGGCAGGGCGTGAGTGAAACTCGAAGAGGTCCCAGGTCGACGGTCTGCCAGTGGTCGAGCTCGTGGACGATGTTGAACCCGAGATCATGAACGAGATTGCCAACGCCGACCGGTACCACGATCGGTTGATCCGACGCGACGCGCCGCAAAGTCCGGCGATCGAGATGATCGAAATGGGCGTGCGTCACGAGCACGAAATCGATCGACGGCAGGTGATGAATTTGGAAGCCGGGTTCCTTCAAGCGCTTGATCACTTTCAGCCACATCGACCAGTTGGGATCGATCAGGACGTTCACCTCCTGAGTTTGAATCAGAAACGAGGCGTGACCGATCCAGGTGATGCAGATTTGTCCCGGTCCAATTTTTGGAAAAAACGGTTGGATCCGATCACCTGATCGCTTGATAAAAAGGGAAGGAATGAGAACACTGGTCAGAAAATTTCGCTTGTGCCAGTCGCTGCCCGGACGCAAACCGACGCTGGTGGAAGTCTCTTCGGGAGCCCCATTTCCGGATCCCTGGCGAACCACGTTTCTCCGGCTTTTTTTTGAAAAAGGAATAGGCACCGTTGGGAATGATATTAGCTACGTGAAGTGAATCAAAGCCTTTCGAGACAATGAGCGACTCCGCCGACACAATTGAAACGATTTCGCCTAAGCAGCAGATGCGAGACGAGATGACGGCCAAGCTGCGCGCGTTGCTGCCAAACGACCGGCTGGCGCGCTCGGCCCAGATTTGTGCGCGGGTCCTGCAGAGCTCGATCTGGCAAAAAGCGAGAGCGATTGCCCTCTTTTCGCCGATGCGGAGCGAACCGGAAATCTCATTTCTGCAAAACAGCGCCCACAGCGGAGAGCAAACCATCATGATGATCCCACCGATGTTGCGGGTGGAAGCAGATCTCGAACTGTTGGAAACACCTGATTTGATCCTTGTTCCCGGGCTCGCCTTCTCGCGCACCGGTCATCGATTGGGGCGCGGCAACGGATTTTACGACAGGTTGCTTGTGGGCCGGGCTGCGTCAGCTTTCAAGCTCGGCGTCTGCTTTTCCTTTCAACGCCTCGAGACGGTTCCCACCGAAACGCACGACGTCGTTATGGATCGAGTGATGACCGACTCTGACGACTCGGCGATCCTGTAACTGTAGCTCGGCGCTGCAGCATTGCGCTTTTCGAGTGGCTCGCGAAGCGACTAACCTCGCGGGCGATGAAGCCGTCGAGCGTGCCGCGTCACCCGTTCGTAGGACTGGCACTTTCGGCTGCCACCGGCATTCTGATCGCGGATTTGTTTTCTCTCCCCCAGACGGCGATGGCCACGATCGTTGCCGCGGCGGCACTTTTGGTCTTCATCTGGCCGAGTTCAAGAAGGACTCACGCCTTGGTCGCGGCCTGCTTCTTCGTTCTGCACACCAATCAGATCTGCAACACACCTGGTCTCCGGCTCGCTGCGGAATTGGGCGATGGCCCTCGCTCTCTCGACGTCACGGGGCTTGTGGTCAGCGAACCGAGAACCGCCGCAAACGGTCTGGCTACATTTCTTCTCCGCTTGAACACGGTTTCGGTGAATGGAAGCGATTGGAAATCTCACGCGACGGTCCGCGTGCGCTGGCGCGGGCAGGCTGAGCCTGGGGATGAGTTGAAGCTTTTCGGTCTGATGGAGCCGATCGCACCGCCGCGAAATCCGGGCGAGTTCGATATGAGATCATATCTCGCGCGTCGGGATGTTCGACAGGAGCTGTTCGTTCGTTACCCCGAGAACGGAACGGTTCTCCGCCATACCAAGTCGAACCCGATTCTGCGCGCGGCAAGAGCGGCGCGGATGTGGATGCAAGATGTGCTTTGTCGAGGTTTGGAAGATTCTCGGGATGTTCAAAGCCTGGTCAAAGGCATGGCGCTGGGGATGCGGCACGAGACGGAAAATGATATCGAGGAGCCGTTCCAGCAGACCGGGACGCTGCATCTTTTTGCGGTGGCGGGACTGCATGTCGGCATCGTCGCGCAGTTGCTTTGGATTCTCGCGATGATTCTGCACGTACCTCACAGATGGACGATCGCTCTCATTATCCCGGCGCTCTTTTTCTATGCGGCCGTGACCGGTCTTCACACTTCCAGTGTCCGAGCGGCCGTCATGAGCGCAGTCTTGTTGGCCGGATTTTTTGTCGAACGAAAAGTTTTCGCTTTAAACAGCCTCGCGGCCGCGGCGTTCCTGATTCTCTCATGGGACACTAACGAATTATTTTCGATCGGATTTCAACTCTCCTTTTCAGTCGTAGCCGCGATCATCTTGCTGGCCGATCCGATTTTCCGGTTCCTCCGCCGGTGGGGCGCGCCCGACCCATTTCTACCGCGCGTGTTGCTGCGAACTCCGCGCCGTCTTGGCGACAATTGCTTGAGATGGATTGACCGCGGAGCGTCGGTGTCAGCGGCGGCTTGGATCGGCTCGTTTCCTCTGCTGCTGTGGGATTTTCATCTGATTACGACCATCTCGGTGATTGCGAATTTGGTGGTTGTCCCAATCGCATTTTTTGTTCTCGGGGTCGGGATGCTTTCGCTGCTCGCAGCACCGTTTGCTTCGGGGGTATCCATCATTTTCAACAACGCCAATTGGGCGCTGGCAAAGGCGATACTCGGCGTGGTGCATGTTTTCGCGCAGATTCCCGGCGGCCATTATTATGTCGCTCACCCGCATTGGCCGAGCGGCGCCGAATCGGAAATGACGGTGCTGGATGCCGGCGCCGGCGGCGCAGTTCACCTTCGCAGCGGCAGAGCGAACTGGCTTTGGGACTGTGCAAGCGAACGGGATTACGAGCGATCGCTCCGCCCTTATCTTCACTCCCGCGGCGTCAATCGGCTCGACGGTCTCGTCCTCACGCATGGCGATTCACTGCACATCGGTGCAGCCCTGGATGTGATCAACGATTTCAGGCCAAGCTTTCTTTTCGATAATCCCGCTCCGGATCGCTCCAGCGTTCATCGCAAAATCCAGCGGGAGTTGCTCGCCCGTGGAGATACAGTTGCATCCACTGAGGGCGGGATCGCAGCTGAAATTGTCTCCCAACGTTACCGCCAGGATTCTCCATCCTCCCGCTCTTTCGTTAGGCTCGACGGCCGACGATCAAGCGATCGTAGCTCAGGTCATCATCGGCTCGGGAGTGCGCGTTTTGTTCGTCTCCGACATTGGCGTTGAAACGGAAAATGCGCTTTGCGACAACCAACTCGATTTGCGAAGCGAAATCCTGGTCAAAGGGCAACACCGTTCCGGCGTATCCGGTTCGGAGAGGTTCTTGAAGCGGGTTCGACCGACGTTGATCATTGCAACATCGCGCGATTTTCCTGAAACGGAGCGCCTAACAGACGAATGGTGCGAAAAGGTACGGGCTGATGGGATCAAGCTTTTTCGGCAGGACAAAAGCGGAGCAGTTGAATTGCGGTTTTATCGCCGTCGATGGGAAGCGACCTCTTACTTGACCGGTGAAACTCTACGTAGCTCGATCCAATAGATTCTTGCATCCGATTGGCGAAATCGCTCTCCAAAAGTGGACACCGGATGAGCATCGTCCAGGATCGGATTCATTGCCGTAAGGCCGGTGACGGTTGCGCAGAGCCGGGTGATTTGCGCAAAATAATCTGCTTGATCCGTTGCGATCCGCAAATTGCCTCCGGGCACAAGAGCATGCCGAATCGATTCGAGAAATTCGGCCGTAACGATGCGCCGACGGTGGTGCCGCGTTTTTGGCCAGGGATCGGGAAACAAGAGATGGAAGGTTGCGACAGATTCGGCCGGCACGAGATAACGAACCGCGTAAGCGATCTCCAGGCGCAGGACCCGGAGGTTGGCCAGGTTCTCTCTCGCCGCTTTCCGGCACGTGCTTCGGACGCGCCCCAGGAGGCGCTCAATGCCGATGAAGTTGCGCTCGGGATGCCGCCGCGCCAGCTCCGTCACGAAGGAGCCATCCCCGCAACCGAGATCGATCTCGAGCGGTGCGTTTCGCCCGAATACCAGGTCAGGATCGAGCGGGGCCAGGTAATCTCCTGGCAGCCATTCCAGCGACGCTGCCGTCGGCGAAACTGTCTTGTTGTTGCGCATGCAAAGACAAAATAGCGCAAGCTTGCGTTCCCTTCTCGTCGATCATAAACGAAGGCATGAAAATCCGGGAACGTGTTCAGCAGCTCGTTCGGCGACTGCCCGAGGTTTATCCGGGCGCGCGCTGCGAGCTGGATTTTCGCAATCCATTGCAATTGCTTGTTGCGACGATTCTCTCTGCCCAATGCACTGACAAGCGGGTCAACCTCGTTACTCCTGCGCTCTTCGCCAAATATCGGAAGGCCGCTGATTACGCAAACGCTCCGCAGAGCGAGCTGGAAAACGTTATTCGTTCCACCGGCTTCTTCCGGAACAAGGCAAAGAGCATTCGCGCGGCGGCCGCGGTCCTCGTTTCAAAATACAAAGGCCGGGTGCCGGAAACTTTGCCGGAGTTGTGCGGATTGCCGGGAGTCGGCCGAAAAACTGCGAACGTGGTTTTGGGTAATGCCTTTGGAAAGGACGAAGGCATTGTCGTGGATACGCACGTTGCCCGACTCTCGCAGCGGCTCCGGCTAACACGCCAGACGGAACCGGAAAAGATCGAGCGCGACTTGATGAAACTGGTCCCGCGCAAACATTGGACCGACTGGAGCCACTGGCTCATCTGGCATGGACGACGGCGGTGTTTCGCGCGGCGCCCCGATTGCTCGCAGTGCGAAATTCTTCGCCTTTGCCCGAGCGGCAAGATTTTTCTGCGCACTGGCCAGGCGGCATCGGTGCGGCCTGAGAAGCATCGGCCAGGCAATTAGCGTGGCATGCTGGCTTCGATTTTCGAAACCTTCTTTTCGGTCGTCTCCGCCCTCTTCCGGATCCGAGCGAACTCTTGCTCAAGTTTCTTTAGTTCATCATCGGAGAGCGCTTCGAGATCCACCAGTTTGTTCCTGGCGCCCTTGAGCGCATGAATGAGCTCGTCGAGTTTCAAATGGACCGCTTTCGCATCCCGGTTCTGCGTATTTTGAATCAGGAAAACCATCAGGAAAGTAACGATAGTTGTTCCGGTATTGATGATCAGCTGCCACGTATCGGAAAAATGAAAGGTCGGGCCGGTCAGCGCCCAGACTGCGATAATGAGAATCGCAGCGCAAAATGCCAAGGCGTTGCCGAGAATGGCAGAAGCGCGCCGTGCGAAGACACGAAAGCCGTCCTGCATGCGACAAATGAAGCCGCGACTTTCGTTGCTTTCCCTACCGCTATCGGTTGGCTTTGTGATATCACTACCATCTTCGCGAATCGCTTGGGAATTGCGTGCATCGAAGCGCTACCGCCAAGCGTCGCAGACTACTCGCGATCTTCCCGAGCTTGCTCTTCCTCCGAGTAAATATTCTCCGTCTTCAGCACGCCGCTCCGAATATGCAGATCGCGCTGCGGGAACGGAATTTCGATGCCCGCTGCCCGCAGGTGTCGCTCGATGGCAAAATTGAGGTCGCTGCGAAAGCGGCGCGGACGGTCGCTCATCTCGCTGCTCCACACGACTAGTTCAAAATTGAGCGAGCTATCTCCGAAGCCCTCGAAGAAAACACTCGGCGCCGGCTCTTTCAGCGTGTGCGGATCTTCCGCGCCTGCCGCGATCAGGGTCTTCCGCACTTTTTCCACATCGCTGCCGTAAGCGACGCCAACCGGAATGCGGAAGCGCACGCGCGGATCTCCGTAAGTCCAGTTCGTCACCGGCGAATCAATGAACTTCGTATTCGGTACAATCATCGAGATGTTGTCGTTAGTGACGATCACCGTGCTGCGCATGCTGATCTTTTGCACCTGACCGGCCACTCCCGCCACCTCCACGCGGTCGCCAATGGTGATTGGCCGCTCCGCCAGGATCACGAGCCCGCTGATGAAATTGCTGGCAATGTTCTGAAGACCGAATCCGACTCCGACACCGACGGCGCCGGCAAAAACGGTCAGCGCCCCGAGATGAATTCCGGAGTTCTCCAGGACCATAAAGATGCCGACTACCAGGACGATGTTGCTGACCAGTTGAGCGATGGCGTACTGCAACGACCGATCCAGGCCGCTGTTCACGAGGAACCGATTGAAGAGGAAACGTTTCGTCCGGGACGAGATCCAAAAGACCGCGATCAGAAATGCGATCAGGAGGAAGATTTGAACAATACTAAGTGCAACGCCGGGGAGGGGGGCGTTCCACGGCAGTGGGATTCCGGCGGCGTTGACGGCACTCACCGAAAAGAAAACGAGCGCCACCACGCTCAGAATCGTCGTGATGATTGCGATGAAGTTTGTATCCAGCTTCAACCTGCTGAACAGTCGACGGACCGCATTGCTCTGCAGCAATTTCGCTGCGACCAAACCGAAGGCGAAGAGGCCCGCGAACGCGATCAGTCCAAGGAATGAAACGTAATGGCCGCCCACATAAAACAACGGCCGTTCCAAAAGCCCGAGATTCATTATCCTGCTAGTCTGGGTCGCTTGTTACCGAGCGCAACTCAGAAGCAAAAAAACACGGCCGCAGCCGTGTTTTTGTTCAACGCGAGTGTGAGCGCGTTGAGAAACGAGATCTATTGCTTGGCCGCTTTCTCTTCGATGTATTTGTTTACATCGCCGACGGTCTGGAGCTTTTCCGCATCTTCGTCCGGCACTTCCACCCCGAACTCCTCTTCGAAAGCCATCACCAGTTCGACGATATCGAGCGAGTCCGCGCCCAGATCCTCAATGAAGGAAGCCGTCGGCGTGACTTGCTCGGGATTGACCCCGAGTTGCTCGACAATGATGTCCTTCACCTTCTCTTCAATTGATTTCTCCGTCATAAAGATTCTTGGTTACTTCCAGCGTTTACCTTTCCCGGAACAGGATGGCAAGTAAAGGAATTAAGCGGCTTGTCAATCAATTTTCGGACGGCTGAACAGGTAATAAACCGCAGCCGCTCAGTTTACTTCCGTTCCGCTTGGCGCTAATGGGATTGGATGCCCGCCTCTGACGCGCCACCGGATCTGCTGGACCTGAAATTATTGCCTGCCTGGGTGAAGGAACCGGCCGGCTCCAGCGATTATTCCGCTTTCGAAGGCGAGGAGATCGACGCGAAGGACCGTAGCGATCGCTGGCCGCGACGTGCGCTGGATCGAAAGCGAGATACCCCGAGATCGAGGGATCGGGCTCGCCCGGAAAAGTTCGCCAAACGCGATCATCCGCCTCGAGGCCGGGAGCCGCGGCGAGAGCAGGTCCCGGTTGCGCCTCCGAATGTCACCGTTGAATTTCTTCCCCACGCTCCTTCGTTGGCGAACGTTGTCGCGCAAATCAAGGGCGGGACTGTTGCCTACTCCGTTTACGCTCTGGCGCGCATGTTTCTCGAGAAGGCTGAGCGCTATCACGTCAAGCTGACCGCGACTTCGGACACGCCACTGTTTCAATTGGGCGAAAGGGGGCCAGTTTCAACGGATCGTCAATCTCTTGAGAACGGTGCGTTTGATTCCGCCAGGGATGATTTCTACAAAGTCGAGGTCGTCCAGTTGGAACCGCTCAAGGGAAATTTTACAAATGTCGCACGCTGCCGGCTAAGCGGAACGTTGCTTGGTCCCACCAACCATCACAGTTATCAGGCGCAGCTGCGCAATCTGTATGAGCAGCGCTTCAGCCGACGAATGAGTTTTGCGGATTATCAACGGAAGATCGACATTGTGAGCGATCCGGTGGCGGTTGAGCAATGGAAAGAGCAGGCTCGCAACGTCACCACGTTTACTACGCTCCGCGAAGAACCGCCGCGTTCTTTCACGAACGCTGTCGAGGCCGAGCGGTACTTCCGCCAAAATCATTTGCCAAGCCTCCTTCGCAACACGGGAGAAGTTACCATCGACGGCGTAGTCAGCCGCCGCCTCGCCGACCGCGGATTGGGACGGGCGATCGAGGATGCCTGGTCGCACGAAACCCGCTCTCCCTCGCGAATGATGCAGGAGCTGGTCGGCGGCTTGCGGTCCGCGGGGTTGAACATCTTTCGCCAGCGCCGCAACATGCTTTTTGTCTCACCGATTCGCAGCCGTCCGTTCCGGCACGAATCGACAGGTGTCTCCCTATCCATCGGCGGCATTTTGGCATCGATTGCCGGTGCACCTGGAATCAATCGACACGACTTGGCCGAGAAACTGATTACGAGTGGATCTGAGAACGGAGATGCGGAACGATGCAAACTGACGCTAGCCGCAGATCTCAAGTGGCTGATCAGCGAAGGCTACGTCATCGAGTTTAACGACGGATCGCTGGATCTTCCGCGCGCTAAGACCGTGGCGCCAGCTGGACCGAAAAAGCAACTGAACGACGCTGCGACCGACGATTCAGCCACTGATCAAGCTGTAGCTGCCGCCGTCTCAGCGGCTGAAGCAGGTGCCACGGAATCTCCTAACGAATTAAGCCCTGAACCCGCTCAAGAAGTGCCAGCGGCTGAGGTGCCTGCCCCCCAATCGGACAATCCCGTCCCCTGACGCGGCACCGCTAGATTTTCCTCAAGCTGCCGCGATCAGGCCCGCCTTCTTCAAGGTCGCGTGGGCCCCGTTCTTATTGATTGTCTTCAAGCCGCGCGCTGTCACCCGAATACGCACAAACTTCTTCAATTCAGGAACCCAGATGCGGTGTTGTTGAAGATTGGGACTGAATGTTCGCGGCACGTTCTTCGTGACGTGCCTGCCGACGCCGCCCTTCTTCTTCGCCATCCCGCGACGGTGAATAATGCTGCCTCGGGTGACTTTTGATCCTGTGATGCGGCAAACTTTTGACATACAATTTCCGGGGAAAGTCGCGTAAGCTGGCGTCGGCTCCCTTCGCGGTCAAGCGAATCTTGAACGGCGCGTGCGCGGGACGGTCAAACGTGATTCACGCCGGTCATATTTCTTTATCGCTCATTCACTAAATCGATGATTCGCTAGTTGAATAGATGAGCCGGAACAACCACAGATTGCGCATCGGAATTGTCGGAGCCGGGGACATCGTTCGCAGGCGCCATCTGCCCGCGCTGCTACGCCACGCGGACGTCGACGTCATCGCCGTTTCGAATTCAACCTACCAGAGCGCGGAAAAATTTTGCCGGGAAAATCTCCCCCAGGCTACGCCGATGCAGGATTGGGCGGATCTTCTCGCAATGGACGATCTCGATATCGTCTGGATCGGCACGCCGCCGTACATGCATTCCGCGGTTACCATTTCCGCTTTGGAGGCCGGTAAACATGTCTTCTGCCAGGCGCGCATGGCAATGGACTTGGCGGAAGCGGAAGAGATGCTCGCGGTTTCCAAGCGTTATCCCGAATTGGTCACGATGCTCTGTCCGCCGCCTTACGGGTTGCGGGGTGATTTGCTGGTGAAGAAGCTGCTCGCAGAAGAGTACATCGGAAGGCCGCATCACATTCGTCTGCAAAATTTCGATAGTCCTTATTTGGATACCGAAGCGCCTGCGCATTGGCGGCAGCGGATCGAACTGAGCGGGCTCAATGTTCTCAAGCTCGGGATTTATGTGGAGGTTTTGCAGCGCTGGCTAGGCGATATCACGGGTGTTTTCGCGCGCGGCAAGATTCTTCAGCCGATGCGCCAGGGTTACGAAGTAATCATTCCGGACTTGGTCACGGTCCTTTGCACTTTCGCGAACGGCGCCGAAGGCGTCCTCGAATTCAGTGGAGTGGCCGCGCTAACTCCAGTGAATCGCCTGGAAGTTTTTGGTGACCGCGGGACCTTTACCTACGATTTCGATTCCGATGCAATTCATGCCGGTATCGTGGGGGACCGCGCCCTGCACGAGATCGAGTTGACGCCGGAACTCGCAGGCGAGTGGAAAGTGGAAGACGATTTCATCGCCGCAGTGAAATCGCGCGGCCGGAACCGCCCGCATCCGGATTTCGAGGACGGCGTTCGTTACATGCGAGTGGTTCAGGCGGTGGCAGATTCGCGTGCACGAAACGAATGGGTCGCGATTTAGCGCGGTCGTTAACTTCCTTGTAGGATAAACCTGCGCACTTGCGCAGGACCAGTGACGAGGGAACAGTGCGCGCCTTTCGCAATGCTCACGGTTTCGCAAATCAGCAAGGCTTTCGCCGGGCGCACTCTCTTCGAAGATGTCTCGCTCCAGGTGAATCGCGGCGACAGGATCGGTTTGGTCGGTCCGAACGGCGCTGGGAAATCGACGTTGTTTTCACTCATTCTTGGCGATGCCACACCGGATTCCGGTTCCGTCGCAATTGAGAAAAAAGCGACAATTGGGTTTCTTCCGCAGGAAACCGCAGCCGCAGGCGAAGAGACCGTGCTCGAATTGGCAATGGCGATCTCTCCTGAGTTGGTGCGGGCACAAGACGTGATCAAACGCCACGAATCCGGTAAAGGAAGCGATAGCGAAGAAAATTATCACGCCGCCCTCCACATCTTCGACGAGCACGGCGGCTGGCAGCTCGAGCCAAAGGCCAAGCGCATCCTCGCCGGCCTCGCGTTTCGCGAAAGCGATTTTCATCGGCCTGCGCGCGCCTTGAGCGGCGGCTGGATCATGCGCGCGCATCTTGCGCGGCTGCTGGTCATGGAGCCCGATCTCCTCCTGCTCGACGAGCCGACGAACCATCTCGATCTCGAATCCCTTGGCTGGTTTCAGGAATATCTCCGCCAATATCCCGGCGCGATTCTCATGATCTCGCACGATCGCGAGTTCCTCAATCAACTCGTGGGCAGCATCATTGAGATCGCGCAGTCGAAACTCGTTCGCTATCGGGGCAATTGGGACAACTACATCGAACAGAAAGCCGCGCGCGAAGAACAGCAGCTCTCGGCCTACAAGAATCAACAGAAGGAAATCGCTTCGCTCCAGCAGTTCGCCGACCGGTTTCGCGCGAAGGCGAGCAAAGCGTCGCAGGCGCAAAGCAAGTTGAAACAGATCGATCGGATGGAAAAAATCGAAGCGCCCGTCGCGGAGGGAAAGAAAATCAAATTTCGTTTTCCGCAGCCGGTGCGGAGCGGCTTGCGCGCGATCACTCTCAAGGATGTCGATCACGCCTATGAGGAACTGATGGTTTATCGCGGGCTAAACTTTGAGGCCGAGCGAGGTCAGCGAACGGTGCTGGTTGGTCCGAACGGCGCCGGCAAATCAACGCTCCTGAAGTTGCTCGCAGGCGTTTTGTCCGTCCAGCGCGGGACACGTGAACCTGGGCACAACGTGCGGGTTGGCTATTTCTCCCAGCATCGCGTTGATACGCTCAACGTGCATAACACGGTTCTCGAAAACGTGCTCGACGCGCCGAACCCTGTTTCGGAACAAACCGCCCGCACCGTTCTCGGTTCGTTCCTCTTTCGGGGCGACGATGTTTTCAAGCCGGTCGCGGTCCTGAGCGGCGGCGAGAAGTCGCGGCTAGCTCTCGTTAGGCTGCTGCTCGATCCGCCCAACCTGTTGCTCATGGACGAGCCAACGACACATCTCGACATCGGCTCGATCGATGCGCTCATCGCGGCTCTCGGCCAATATGAAGGCACACTCATTTTCATCAGCCACGATGTCCATTTCATCCGCGCGATCGCGACAAGCGTTTTGCACATTGATCGCGGCCGGTTGACTGCCTATCCCGGCGATTACCAGTATTACCTCGACAAATCGAAGGCCACGTCCGCCCGGGCTGCGCTTACCGCAGGTGAGGCTTTGCGCGATGCGCAGCAGGCCACTGCGAACGGGTCAGTTCCGCGCTCCGTGCCGGGTTTGCGCGAGCAGAAGGAGGAAAAGCGTGCAGAGGCGGAGGCGCGCAAGGCAGCGGCGAAGATCCGGCGCGATCACGAGAAACGCATTCACGAGTTGGAGATGCAGATCGCTTCGCTGGAGGGTCGGCAAAGGGAGCTGACGGCAACGTTGGAAGATCCTGCCGCGTACGAAGCAGGAGGTGATGCGATGAAAGCGAATCGCGAACTATCCGCTGTCTCGAAGGACCTTGAGCGTCTCAATCTCGAGTGGGAGAAAGCGACTGCCGAAGGGACGTTGACTCCGTGATCTTGCCAACAATCGCAGCCTTTGAATATCTGAAACGAATTGAAGCACGAACAGGAGAAGAATAAAGGCATGGCCTTTTCTGTTTTTGTGCTCTCATAACAACTTATGAGCAACGGCAAGGCTCGCGAAATTATCGAACGCGCCATGGCCGATCGCAGCGTGTACAACGTAATGGCGGCCCGCGAGAGTGAGGTCTGGGGAAGCATTCTTCCCGCTTTGGCGCATTCGGAAGCGGGAGCCGCAGATGCAAGAGCAAGCGCGGAACTACGCGTCTCCCGTCATCAATCTTCCCTCGTTGAAGTAGCCAGAGAAAAAGGGCTCAGATTCGAGAGAGGGTTGACCCTCGGATGCGGAGCGGGCCGCCTCGAACGAACCCTCCTCCGGTACGGTATCTGCCAGAGTTTCCACGGCATCGATATCTCCGAGCAGGCGATTGCCGAGGCCCGGGAAACGGCAAAACGAGAGAACCTCTCCATTAGTTACGCAGTCGGCGATCTGAATTTCCTGGAACTACCGCCGAAGGAGTTCGACCTGGTAGTCGCCCAAACCTCGCTGCACCATGTGTTGTTTCTGGAGCGTGTTGCCGAACAGACCTCGCGCACGCTCAAAGATGGCGGCTACCTCTGGATTCACGACTTTGTCGGGGAAACCCAGGGGCAATACGATCCGAAACGTCTTGCCATCATCAACGAGCTGCTTTCTTTTTTGCCCGAAAAATTCCGCATCAATCGGATCAACACCAAGACGGTGACAGAAATTAGAACTCCCATCCCGGGTCAGCTTGGTTCTCCGTTTGAGAAAATTCGATCCGAGGAGATCATCCCGGTTTTCGAGCGCTGGTTCACCATCGAATGGAAAAGGGAATTTGGTGCCTTCCTTCACCTGGTCATGCCTCCGGGAACCAGAGCCGCCTACGCTGAAAATGCAGATACCAAAGCGCTTTTTGAGCTTCTGCTCTTTCTCGATCGGTTATGCATTGAAGAACACATCGTCCAACCGACGGGCGGACAATATTTGATGCGGCCTCGTCTGCGGAACGCAGAGCGCAGCGCATAGGAATGTCGCTCAGTGGGTGGTCGACGTTCCGTTTTCCGACGGCTCTTCTCTTGCCGCGGAAGGTTCAAAAGAAATGGTGACGCGCGAAAAATTCTTCAGCTCTCTTGGTTGCGATCATACGGACTAATATTATCCCATTCATCGGCGGAAGAACGGGCCACGAAAGCTACGACCGGTTCCGTATCACTCATGTTGAATACTTCATGAGGCACGTCAGGCTTTATGTAGATAAAATCACCGGCCTGATTCTCCAAAACGTTCTTCAATCCGGGCCCGAATTCGTGGCGCACCTTTCCTTCGAGGATGTAGAGGATCAGTTCAAAGCCGACATGAATGTGCGCATACGCCACGCCGCCTGGCGGAATGGTGGCGATGTTGGCTGATAGTTTGGTGGTTCCTACATTCTTTGCTGACATGCCCTGCTTGTAGTGAATGCCGTTCCAATCTCTTCGGGCACCGCCTCCACGAATGGTTAGGATCCCGTCATGATCTTCTACGGCGCTGAGTTGTATGTTGTCTTTCTCGTCCTTCATAGCAATTGGTTGTGATGCTAAAGATTCGTTGACTTAAACGTCAGGCAAAAGTTTGCCATTCCACTACTTCTCTGGGATCGGTGCCGGCAGTTTCCATGTTAATTGCAACTGGCCATACTCGGTTACGGGAAGCTGAACAAGCACGGGCCTCTTCGCCTGATCGATCCACTGGATCAATTTCTGCAAGACGACAGAGGGCATCGCGGTGCAGCCTGATGTTCCCTGTTCCGGTCCAAGCCAAGTGTGCAGGAAAATGCACGAACCGGTGTCCGGCTTTTGCTGCCAGTTGTGCCTAACGACTATTCCCCAGAGATAAATGTCGTCAGCGCGCAGCATGCGCTCGGAACTTGACCAATCTTTGCGGGGCACTTCCCGCACATCGATCAGGCGATTGTAATATCGCGAGCGGGGATCGTCGATCGCTTCCGTGTCGGCGTGAATTTGCCGATAGGGGAAGTGCAGCTGCGGCGCGGCCGTAAGGCCGAAGACTTCCTCTAGGGCAAAGATGCCAGCGGGAGCACACTCATCTCCTTCGTGTTTGCACGGCGCATCCGGCTGACAACCTCCATGCAGTCCGATTCCCCACGCCATTCCTTTTCTCCCAATCACGACGTCGGAGTCGATGTCGGCCGGTTTCCAGCTGCCGGCGTTATCGCGTTCGAACGTATGGAGGTTTGCCTTGGACGCGTTCCAATCACGCGCCAAAACCAGAATCAGTTGAGAGTTTTTGCGTAATTCCGGGATTCCCTGTTCTAACGCAGGCAATCGTTCGGCCAAAGTCGTGGAGGTCGCAAACAGAAGAATCAGCCCTAGCAGAGTGCACGATTTTGCGAACCACGAGATTATTACAGTTTCATTGCTTAAAATATTTCGTCGATTCATTGTCTCGGTATGGCCGATCTGCAAACCCCGCCGCCGTTGCCGAAATCTCAGCCGTTTTTCCGCAGGCAAAACAGCACAATTTTGAAACTGATTGGAGTCGGCCTGCTTGTTCTTCTCCTCTTGATCCCGCTTGCGATGATCAATGGCGTGTTGAGCGATCGTCTTTCCAGGAGGAACGAAGCCGTCGCCGAGATCACCGGTTCGTGGGGCGCGAATCAAAATGTTATCGGTCCGGTTCTTGGGATTCCGTACCTGTATAAGTTCAAAGCGGTAAAGGAGGAAACGCTGCCGGATGGTCGGGTGCAGCGGCACGAGGTCGAGGAAACCGCAGTGGCGAATGCGTTCTTTCTGCCGGAATCGCTCGATATCGCAGGCGATGTGCAAACACAGATGCTTCATCGGGGGATTTACAATGCGGCCGTTTTTCGTTCGCACGTGACGCTGTCGGGGAAATTCGCGGCCCCGGATTTCGGAGTCCTAAAGATCGATCTCAAGGATGTGCAATGGAAGGACGCGTTTGTAACCATCGCGGTGAGCGATCTGCGTGGAACGCGCGAGGGATTGGCGCTCGACTGGGGCGGGACGAAACGTCCGCTTCTGCCGGGCTCGCAATTGCCCGGTTACACTACTGGCGCGACGGCGCCGCTCGATAATGCTGAACCGATTTCCAGCAGCATTGAGTTTTCGATTCCGATCGATTTCAACGGGAGCGGCGGAATCTATTTTGCACCTTTCGGCGTGCAAAATACGGCGTCGCTGAAGTCGAACTGGCCGGATCCAGGATTTCACGGAGCTTTTCTGCCGTCGGAACGCTCGGTCCGGCCGGATGGTTTTGATGCGAAGTGGAAGGTTTCGTACTACGGGCGCGATTATCCGCAGCAGTGGACGAGTCGATCCGGGAATGAACATTTCAAAACCGAAATGGTTTCGAATTCACTCTTCGGTGCGCAGTTTCTTCTGCTCCTCGATTCGTATCGCTTTGTCGAACGTTCCATCAAGTACGGGGTCCTCTTTCTCGTCCTCGTCTTCACGACCTTCTTCCTTTTCGAAGTGACGGCCCGGCAAAAGATTCATCCGTTCCAATATTTGATGGTCGGTGCAGCGCTTTGCCTCTTTTATCTCGCGCTTCTGGCAGCGTCGGAATTTCTCGGTTTCGGCATGTCGTATCTGATTGCCGCCGTCGCCGCGACGGCATTGATCACCTGGTATTGCCGCTATTTTCTGGGAGGCGGCATGCGCACACTCATGATCGGCGCCGGACTGGCGGGTGTTTACACTTTTCTCTACATTACCTTGCGGCAGCAGGACTATGCCTTGGTCATGGGAACGATCGGACTTTTCATCGTTCTCGCGACCGTGATGTACGTCACGCGCAAAGTCGATTGGTACGCGCGGGACGCGAGCTAGCGCTTCCGAGATCGCGTTGTCATTTCTTGCCGGTGAAAAATCGTCGGAAGGATTGGAAGATGTTCCGCGGAGCCGCTTCCACCTTCTGGCCGACCTCTTGGAGTTTTTGACCAACCAGCAGTGGTTGGCCACCGTGCACCTGACAACTTCCGTGCGGAATTTCATCCACCGGCAAATCAATGTCGTACGCTGTGCCCGCCGCGACGCAGCCGTCGGTGGCGATCGCATTTGAGATGGAACACACCGTGACATGCTGCAGCGGCACCGTTGGTTGGAACTCTTTCGCCGGATAACGCTGAGCCGCTTTGTTCATGACTTGCGTCCAGACCGGTAGCGCGAGTGCTGCGCCGTAACCACGCGGAATAATCGTGACCGGCTGATCGAACCCGACCCAAACGCCGCAGGTCATCGAAGTGGTGTAACCGACAAACCACGCGTCCTTGAAATCGTTGGTTGTCCCGGTTTTTCCCGCGGCAGGAAGTTTGAAGCCTAACGAGCGAGCGGCGGCCGCCGTGCCGCTTGTCATCACTTCCTCCATCAATCGCGAAGTCAACCATGCCGCCCCGGGGTCGAGTGCCGGGAGCGTGACGTGCGCCGCGCGGTAGATGGGATTGTGGTCGGCGTCATCGATCCGCTCGATGATGTAGGATTGTTTCCGCACACCGGCATTCGGAAAGACGGTGTAGGCGCTAGTCAGATCTTTGAGATCGGTTTCGAACGAACCAATGTAGATGGCCGCGCCGTGCGGAACAGTTTGGCTAAGGCCGAGTGTAGAGGCGATCCTTTGGACATTATCGAGCCCGGCGAATTCCCCTACGCGCACACTCATGGTGTTGCGCGAGTGAATAAGGCCGTAGGAAACCGGTTCGATTCCACCGTACTTGCCATCGGAGTTTCCAGGCGACCAATTGCCCGCGCCCTTGATTTCTCCCGGCTCAATCGGCCCATCGCTCATGGCTGCGCCGGGGAGCAGGCCATGCATGAATGCCAGCGTGTAAACAAACGGCTTGAACGAGGAACCGATCTGCCGATTGGCTGGCGCGAGCGCGCGATTAAACTTGCTCTCCTTGTAATCACGTCCGCCAACGAGCGCCCGAACGCCGCCGCTATTATTGTCGATCGCGACAAGCGCGCCTTCGAGGTACGGCATTGCGTTGTCTTCGCCGTCGGCCGGCGCCTGATAATTCGCCTTCAGCGGATGATGAAACCCGGGCTGATGTTCAATCTTTGTCAGCTGTTTCTCGATCGCTTCCGTCGCTGCCTTCTGCACCTCCGGATCGAGCGTCGTGTAAATGAAGAGACCACCGTTATCGATCTGGTCCTGGGTGAGCAACAGATTCAAATCCCGTTGGACCGCGTCCATCGCGTAATTTTCCTGAATGAGCGGGAGACGCCGCGGCCGCGACGTGACTTTGGCGAGTTTCGCCTGCTCCGCTTGTGCCGGGGAAATCTTTTTTAATTCCAGCATGCGATCGAGGACAGTGTCGCGTTGCGCGGCTGCTCCCTCCGGATTCTTGAGTGGTGAAAACCGATTCGGACTCCGAATCAAACCGGCAAGCAACGCGGCTTCGGACAAGTTCAACTTCGAAGCGCTCTTGCCGAAATAAGCCTGTGACGCGGTTTCGATTCCGTAGCAGCCCGAGCCGAAATAGATGCGGTTGACGTAGAGTTCGAGAATCTGCTTTTTTGTGAAAACGCGCTCGATCCTCAGCGCCACCATCGCTTCGAGCAGCTTTCGGCTGATGTTGCGGCCGCCCAAGGGAAGGCTGTTGCGCGCGACTTGCTGCGTGATGGTGCTGGCTCCTTCTCTGGCCGAGCCGGTAATGATGTCGCGATAGAGCGCCCGGGCGATTCCGCGCGGATCAAGGCCGCCATGCTGATAGAAGCGCGTGTCTTCGCGCGCCAGCAGGGCGTCGATGAAAAATGGCGAGACTTCGTTGAGCGAAACGCGCAGACGATTCGCTCCGGCGAGCCGGCTGTAAATTTTCCCGTCGACGTCGAAGACGGTGTTGCGCTCGGGCATCGCACCGAGCCTCTTCATGTCGAAGGTCTGCGCCCAGATGGCATAGAAGGCGAGAACGCAGACGGCGCCGACGAGAAAAAGTCCGGCGAGAGTAAGCTTCCAACCGAGGCGGCGTCTCCTCTTGTTTCTAACCGACTTTGCCTTCGTCGCTCGAGTGCGAGCAAAGAGTTTCATCGCGGCGTCAATCTAGTCACAGATTTGTGCCGATGAAACTGTGGCTGAAATTGCTTGAACGCCGGAGCCAGGAATCAGCGCATAGCACTCGCTGAGGTAACCGATGCGATAATAACGGACACCCGTTATCAGAAGCGCATCTTGACCGCGGCTTCGTGTTGTTCCGTCGTGCAAGGAGCATTCGTCGGAACACCGGCGTCGGCGTCGCTCGCCTGCACGAGATTGTGCTCGGTCAGATATTGTTCAACTTCCTCGCCGCTAATATCGGCCAGCATCTCGCCGTTGATTTCGACGCAAGGCGACAGCGGTTGCCCGCTCTTCGTTTCCATTTCCCAGCGAAATGCCGGGTTCTGGATGATGTCCTTTTCGGTGAACGGAAGATTGTACTTGGCGAGCACGGCGCGCACGCCGGCACTCCAGCCGCAGCTCGTTTTCAGGTAGGCAGTAATTTGAGGCGTTTCCATGTTCGTCACTATAGCATCGCAAGGGAAAAACTACAGCATGGTCACTCGGTATGAAATTTCTGGTCATCGGCCACAAATTCAACCTCGCCAGTTTTGCCGGCGTCTCGGGCTACGACGCGCTGTTTTTGGAAGCCGCAAAGAGAATCGGTCGAAGCGAAGGGCTGCGGCCATGTCTCGTTCTTGTGCGCCCGTGACTTTGCTGCCAGATTCCAAAAGTCGATTCCTATACCGCTAACGACTACATCAATCTTGCCTCTATGAACACACCGCGCTTTCTCAAACTTCTCGTTATCCTATTGCTACTCGTTCCGTTGCTTGCGCCCGTTTCGATGGAGGCGAGATCGCGACGGTCGTCGCACAGTATCTCGGGTGATCCCGGTGGTCACACAGCCAAGGGCGTGAAGCTTGCGCACGCAAAGAAATATGACGAAGCGATCGCCGAGTTTACCAAAGCGATCGAAGCTCAACCGAAGGATCCGAAGAATTACATTAATCGCGGAACCGTTTACAAGATCACGCGCAAGTGGCATGAGGCCAACGAAGACTTTACCAAGGCCATCGAGCTCAATCCCAAATCGGCCGATAGTTATGTCGGGCGGGGAGAAACCGAACTTGCGCAAAACAAGGTCGATGCCGCAATCGCCGATTTCGATCAGGGGCTAAAGCTCGA
This sequence comes from uncultured Verrucomicrobiae bacterium, assembly GCA_963763995.1. Classification (GTDB taxonomy): domain Bacteria; phylum Verrucomicrobiota; class Verrucomicrobiia; order Chthoniobacterales; family UBA10450; genus CAVTTH01. The sequence continues at coordinate 179,515 of CAVXQL010000008.1, forward strand.
CTCGAAAGATATCACGGCGTATCGCCTCCGTGCTTACGCCTATCTGCAGAAAAAGGAGTGGGACAAGGCGATTGCCGATTACAGCAAGATCATCGAGCAGAGGCCGAACGACGTGCAAGCGCACGAGCGCCGCGGATTCGTCTACCGCAATCTGGGAAAGTACGAGCAGGCCATCGAAGACTTCACCAAAGTAGTCGAGAAGAGGCCGAAGGACCCGGAAGCGTATCGCCGCCGCGCTTACGCCTACAGGATGCTTAAGCAAAACGACAAAGCCGCCGCCGATCTTCATGCACTCTTGAAACTAGCCCCGGGTGACGCGGATGCCGAGTCGCAGCTAAAATATCTCGAGCGCAAACCATCGCCCTCGCCGGCTGCAGGAACGCCAACCCCGCGCCCGGCTCGAAGAGGCGGCCACCCCTCGTCAGCGTTAGCTTCACCCACACCAGCGGTAACTCCCTCACCTCGTTAAGCGAGCGACAGACCGGAAGACGTCAGTTCGTTGAATGCCAGCGCGCGACCGCGATTTGTGCGGCGGTGGAGAGCGCTTCACCGGGCTCCATCATGGTCAGTTTTTCAGCAGCGCGCCGGCAACGGCCGCGATCGCGGCGGCTAGCAGCATATGGCCGCCGATAAAGTTGCCGATAAAGGTATAGATCATCAACGCGGTCGCGGCCGGAATAAGCGCCACTGTAATGATAGCGAAGCGACCGGAGCAGGAAGGCTTTATCGCGAGACAAGCAAAAAACGCGGCGACCAACAGGCACGTTGCCGAATCTCCCAGCCAGAGCGCTTTGAGAGAATTTCCGGCGAACGGCGCGAGATCGGAGACCGACAGCGCATCGACGATTTTGTGAAAGGCAGAGGTATGCAAGACCGATCCGGCCGCCAGGATCAGAGCCGCGAGGATAAAGAACAACCGCGCCAAAGAAGATTTCATGCTAGCACCCCTTTCGTTCCGGAACACCGCGATTAGAAGCGATGTGACCCTTACCAGCAAGGACAACAAGCCAAGACGATTTTTTCGAAAAGGCGATGCTACTGCGGATAAGAAAGCATCTCAATCCGTTTCCCGGCAATCGCCTTGCTGCCTCGTTATAGCTCGTGATTCCCGGCGAGATCAGGTGATGGGCGACCTCCTACATCCAGGTCATGAACCGGAGAAAAGAGATCAGCACGCCGATGGTCACGAACGCAAGCGGGGCGCGCGCGAGAAACTTCGTTACCCCGTCGAGACTCTGGCCGCGCTGGGATCTCATGAATGCGATCAACGCCAGAACAAGCCCGATCCCGTAACAGGTCAGCGCGACGATGATGGCGGTCTGTGGGGTCCAGCCAATTACCGAGCGGGGAATCGCTCCGCTCAAGAGAGCGATCCCGAGGAAGAGAAACGACGCGAGGCCAAGTTTACGGAGGTGATGCATGCGGCTGTTTTACGCGATGCTGCCTATCCGGGCAAATGGAACGCTCAGCGAATCCTCCCGACGTCGTGCTGTCCTGCCGCGCGGATGTAACAGAAGGGTGCCACGAATTCCTGTAGCCGCGTCTCTGTGAGACGCTCGCCTCCCACGTGAGAGAAATTCGGCCTTCGCCAATCGGGACGGAACGTGCGATAACAAACGAACCTTAGAGCGAGAGAAGGAATTACCATGTTGCAGAGCATTCAAAAACGATACGGAGAAAAGCTGCGCGCGACCGACGGCGAAATCGGCCACGTAAAGGACTTCTATTTCGACGACAAAAGTTGGACCGTGCGCTATCTGGTGGCTGACACCGGTGGATGGCTCCCGGGACGCTGGGTGCTGATTCCTACTCAGGCCTTGGGTCACCTTTATCCCGAAGGAAAAGTGTTGCTCGTCAACCTGACTCGACAACAAATTGAAGACAGTCCGTCCATTGCCGAGCACGAGCCGGTGTCTCGCCAACATGAGGAGGAATATCACCGGCATTATGGGTTCCCTTACTACGCCGAATCGTGGCCGTTGTGGGGCCTGGCTGGTTACCCGGTGGTGGCTCCTCCGCCGCCCGAGTCCGAGGCAGAACAACGGGGAGCCGATTCACACCTTCGTAGCGCGCGCGTAGTAGCCAGCTACAACGTTGAAACCAGCGACGGAGAGGTCGCCGACATCATTGATTTGCTCATCGACGGCAGAACCTGGGGAATCCGCGAGATCCTGATCGAATGCGGCCATTGGTGGGCCGGAAAAAAAGCGATCGTACCCACCGAAAAGGTTTCGCGTATTGACTACGATCAAGCGACTGTTTACGTAAACTTGACGAAGGACGCGATGGAGAATGCATCAGAGCAGCATCCGGGCGGCTAGCGTTTAAGATCCACACCCAGGGAGCATGATCGACAATAGAATCAGTGTCATCAAGTCGACGATCGAGGAAGCCCCGAATATTTCGGGCGAGACAAAGGCTGAATTGTTGAAGCAGGTCGCGGCTCTGAAGTCCGAAATCAAGACCCTTTCTGAAACGCATCCCGAAGAAGCCTCGAGCATCGCGGGCTTTGCCGATGCCTCCGCGCATGAGATCTCGCGTACGCAAAAGAACCCGCAGCTCGCCGAGACCGCGTTAAGTGGCTTGCGTGCTTCCATCCAGGGATTCGAAGATTCGCATCCCGATCTGGTCGGTATGGTGAATCGTTTTGCCACCACCTTGGCAAATATCGGCCTCTGATTTTTGGCGGAAATGAATGATTCGCTTCCTCGGAACGATTCGAATCGAACCGGGCCAAGCGCAACAGCCGTGACCTGGGTCGGCCTGTTTATCGCGCTCTTTGGAATATTAATCGTCCGCTCGGGCGTCTCTCTTTTTTATCCCGAATTCAGCTTCACCGCCACGATCTGGAAAGAATCACTCACGTGGCTCTGCGTCATCGCGCTCTTGTTCATTATCAAGCGCGGTGAAGGTCTCCCGCTGCGCTCCGTCGGCATCGGCACCACGTCGGTGAAAAGCTCGATCCTGTGGGGAGCTATTCTCACCGTTCTCTGCGGCGTGGTCGGTGGCGTGGTTTCCAGCCTCACCCACTTCAAAGGCGGCGAGACGGGAGCAGCGTTGGCGAAACTCCCGGTCTGGTTGGTCGTTTTCGTCGTCCTGCGCGCCGGTGTCGTCGAGGAACTTTTCTATCGCGGATACGCCATCGAACGGCTGCAGCGTCTCGGGTTGAACCGTTGGTGGGCGGGCCTCATCCCGCTCCTGATCTTTGGTTTCGGGCACTGGACCAACGGCTGGCAAAACGTCGTCCTCGCTCTGGCCCTCGGCGCAGTCCTAACCGTTGTCTATATCTGGCGGCGCGACCTCGTCGCTAACATGATCGGCCACTTCGCGATCGATTTTCTCTCAGTCGTTCTCTCGCGATTAGGCCCGCACCCCTGAAACCAGGGCACGGCGCCGTCGCCCCTTACTGAGCAAGCGCGGCCCGATAGAAACGTTTGGTGAAATTGCCCGCGTCCGCATCCACAAATTCCCAGACCGTGCCGGTAAAGGTGTGCGTTTGGAGAGGAACCCAATTTATCAAGTCGGTCGACCCTTGAACGACCACTTCCTGGCCGGGAAAGGCCTGCACGTCGAAGCGCATGACGCCGCCGCTGAGCGCGAGCGAAGCCCCGTCGATGGACGGTGGCTGCTGGCTGGGCGTGACGATCAGCAGTTGCGGAGCATAAAGATAGCGTGTGCGCGTGCCATCGTTCAGCTGCACGCAAACCGAATAGCTGCCGGGCGGCACGGTCGGCCGCGTCGACGGTCGAATTTAGCGTGTTGAAAAAAACCGCACCCGTCCCTGTTCTCGACAGCATCTGCTGGTTCACTTCGATTTCATTGCCGTTATAGGGATTGAAATCCACATCGAGAAAAATCGTGAGCCCGAAGTTTCCGACCGCACTCGCTCCCGCTTGATAATAGAGTGTGGCGTCAAAAGATTGGCCGGCGGGAATGGTAGTATCCTCGAGCGCAAAAAGAATCGCGTTCGGCCACAAGCCCGCGTCTGCCGGCAGCGCCGTGCGATTGGCTCCGGTGCCGCCGCCCAGATCCCAGTTCTTGTTGAAGCCGTCAATGATTCTTCCGGTGCCGGTGCCACCGGGCTCCAGATTGCTCAGCCGATTGCCTCCGCCGATCAAGCTGTAAAGAAATCCTGCCGCCGCGCCCCCCATCTCCGTCGATGTCCACCACGTGCTGCGCTGGGTCGCGGTGATGTTCGCCTGCGTGTCGCTCGTCGGCGTGGCCAGATCGATCGTGCCATGATACCAGAGATGGACATCGCTGTGGCTCGACGAATAGCCGCCGTTCAAATCAAGCAGATGGCGGTTGTAGGCGCCAAAGACCGATTGCCCGTTAGGCACGAGGATGCCGTCGCCCATCGTCTGCCAAAAATTGTCGGCGAAAAGCACGTTGGTCCAGCTCGTCACCGCCGCATCGCCGAGCGCCGACACCGGCCGCGGATCGAGCGTCGTCACCTGGTCAACCCAGATGCCCTGCGCGCCGAGCAGGCGGGCCATTTCCGTGATGACCGACCCGCCGCGGCTGTGACCGATCAGATGCAACGGCAGCTCGACGAGCGGCCGGCCGCCCAGTTCCGGAATCAAATTCGTCGCCAGCAAAGCGTTCACCGTCGTCTGGGCGACGGTCGTAGAAGAGGCTCCGCCGATGTTCGATAGGGTGGACCAGTCCAGCTTCACCACAATCTCCCCCGAATCGGTCAGCAGCGGCGGCGTTCCACTGAGGAAAGTGGCCGCGGCGACGTATTGCCCGGAACCGTTTCGGGTGATGGAAATCTCGTAGCAACTGTAGGTGGCGCCGGGAAAACTTGGATACGTGATCATCTTTCCCGCCATCGGAATGATCCAGTCGGTCACGTTCGAGTTGAAACCGTGCGTGATGATCGTGACGCCGCCCGCGGTCACGGAACCTGCCGAACAAAGTGCGATTGACGAGCGCGATGAGATAGCAGCGCAATTGTGTGTTGAATCCCGGCGCGGTTCTCACGGCGAACATCTAGCCGGACGGCCGAAGGAAATCGAGCGAAAAGGTAAAGATAGGGACGACGCGCTGCATCATCCTCAAGGGCGGAATCCGGAATGTGGTGTAGAGGCGCTTGTGCCAAGCGCCTGATCCAACAGTTCGGTGCTTGGCACAAGCACCGCTACAACTCTCCAGCCATTCACCTGTAGCGGCGGTCTCTGACCGTCGGCGTTTTCGATATCGACGCTGAGACAGCGCCGCTACAACCGGAAACCGGAATTCAATGTAGAGGCGCTTGTGCCAAGCGCCTGTCCTAACGCTTCGGTGCTTGGCACAAGCACCGCTACAACTCTTCAGCCATTCTGCTGTAGCGGCGGTCTCTGACCGTCGGCGTTTTCGATAGCGGCGGTGAGACAGCGCCGCTACAAACAAAAGCGCGCCAGGGGGAAGCGCCTCATAGAGGTGCTGCTACATCACACCCGCCGCGCAGCGTGGTCTGGGTTGTGCTGTTTAGTGCCCGGAAATCATGAAAGACCGCTTACGCATTTTGACCGTCGAGGATGAACCGGCCGTGGCCGACCTGATTGCGCTGATTCTGGGCGGTCCGGCCGCGAAAGTAACCAGCGCGTCCGATGGCTGGATGGCGCTCATGAAGATCGGCGCCGCCGCGGAACCGTTCGACGTCGTTATTACCGACCATCACATGAAGCGTGTGAGCGGACTTGAACTGGTGCGGCATTTGCGGACGCGCAAATTCCCGGGCAAGATCATCGTCCTCTCGGCGCATCTGACCGATGAGAACATCCGGGCCTACGAGGAATTGAAGGTGGACATGTTTCTCGCGAAACCTTTCGATGTCGAGGAGTTGCAGCTCGCGATGAACCTCCTCACGAAAAAACCTTCGGCGCAGGTCACCGCGCCCCTGGCCGCGCTGGCGTAAGCTTCGCGAGAGTACCCGGATTTAGTGTAGAGGCGCTTGTGCCAAGCGCCTGATCCAACAGTTCGGTGCTTGGCACAAGCACCGCTACAACTCTTCAGCCATTCACCTGTAGCGGCGGTCTCTGACCGTCGCCGTTTTCCAAATCGACGCTGAGACAGCGCCGCTACAACCAAAATGGCAACTCACGAAGTCGTCGATTCCTCGAGTAATGCGATGACTTGCTCTCGATTACGCTCGGGAACCGTTACGGGTTGCGCTTGAAATTGAGAACGATGCGATTAATCCTCTGGAGATGAGCAAAGTCGAGGAAATGGAAAGTGAACTGCGCAAACTTTCTCAGGCAGAGCTTCGCCAGATCCGTGGATGGCTCGACGATCTGATTGAGGACGAGCTGGAATTCACGCCTGAGTTTGAGCAGTCCATCCAGCAGTCGGAGCGCGACCTGGCCAATGGGAAAAGTGCGCGGGTGCGTGAGCCAGAGGGCTCGTGAGCGCGGCGACGCAAGTCTATTACGCGAGCTTCGACGCGGTCTTCTTTAAGCTCCCCGCGTCTGTTCGCACGCGGGTTGAAGCTACTATCGATGAGATCGGATCCCGTCTCGCGTCATATCCTCACCACCACCTGAAGGGCTCAAACCGGTTCAGGGCCCGAGTTGGCGACTACCGGATTATTTACACGTTCGAATCGCAGCAAAACCGGATTCATCTGCTCGCCCTCGGGCATCGCCGCCAGATTTATCGCAGTCTCTAGCTCTTGTCTGGTGCCGATTTGTTCCTTCATCCTTTCGCATTCAGACTTTCATCCGCATGGCCGTCTCCCGCGGGGTAGGGGCGAGCCGCCGGCTCGTCCTCGTGGGCAAGGCAGCGCCTTGCCCCTACCTCCCTCCCATCCGGGGAGCGCACGCGGCTCGCGAGAAACCAGAATTCAGTGTAGAGGCGCTTGTGCCAAGCGCCTGATCCAACAGTTCGGTGCTTGGCACAAGCACCGCTACAACTCTTCAGCCATTCATCTGTAGCGGCGGTCTCTGACCGTCGGCGTTTTCGAGTTCGGCGCTGAGACAGCGCCGCTACAACTTCCAGGCGAGCTCGTGCGCTCCCCAATCCAAGAGAAATACCGCGGTGAAGCATCGCCTCACCGCGGCATCCAGAAATTCCCAAGGGGGAATATTTTCCCTGCCACTTACACCACCATTAGCTTGGCGGTGTTACTCCAGTTACTCGGGCCGGCTGCGCCCACGGCGCATACCTGCACGAGATAAACCTGACCGGGTGTCAGGCCCGCGAACACGTTGCGGCCACCCGTAGTCTGTGCGGTTTGCACATAGACATCGGGCGCGGAAGCCAGGGCCAGGCGCCAGTTATAGGTGTAGGCACCATTCACCGGCGGCGTCGAAGCATCCAGCTGACCGCTTACCATCCCGAACTTCACCGTCGGCGTAACAGGTGTTACCAACGGCCCCACCGGCGACCGGGTCGGTTTTTGGATGGGGAACTTGCTGCTGAGCAGTTTCGTCAGGTCACCATCGCTGGTATCCGTGACGTAGTTGGCCAGTTGCTTCATTAGCGAGACGACTGCGGCCCGCTTGGCGTTCTTCATGGCGGTGGCCTGTTTGCCACCCTTCACCGCTTCTTCCCTGGCGACGACGAAATCGTCGAGCGCCGTCCTGATCGTGGCGAGCGGGGGCACCGGCGTAGCGAAGTCCACTTTATTGGCCTCGATCCCATCCAGCGCGCCTCCGACGTCCACGATGAACTGTCCGTCTGAGTCCTTTCTCAGGAAACTTATTGCTGCTTTTACTATCATGATTATTCACCTCTTTTCTTTTTTGGATTTATCGTTATTTATCATTAATTCCTAACGACAGTGATAACTTTAGCAGCCGATCTGCCACGATAAAAAAGAACCTAACGAACAGCGAATATTGTTTGATTGGAGTCGAAATCGGCGAAAAATATGATAAAGGAATTTCGCGCTTTCAGAGGAGAAAAGTGATAAATTCGGCCTGTTTTGCGGGTCAGGCGGCGGATTTCAGGTTTCTCAAATTTCACATTTGAGAATCACTTCTGTGATTTTTGTGTCTCGTTAGGGTTTTCACAACGTCTGGAAGGCTTTTCGACATGTGTCCAAGCCTTTCCGACACATGTCGAAGGCCCTTCGACATATTGCGAAGCTTCTTCGACACATGGTGAAGCCTTTCCGGCATATCTCACAAGCTCTTGGAGATATTGCCAAAGCCTTCCGACACATGGCGAAGCCCTTCCGGCACATGTCAAAAGCTCCTGGAGATATTGCCAGGGCCTTTCGACATATGGCAAAGCCTCTTCGAGACATGTCAAAAGCTCTTCGACACATTGCCAGAGCCCTTCGACATGTTGCGAAGCTCGTTTCACATATTGCGAAGCCCTTGGGACATATCGCAAAAAGCCTCCGACATATTGCAAAACCGTCCCGCGAGGTAGGGACGCCGCGCTGCGTCGTCCTCTCGGGCAAGCGCAGAGCCGCTGGCCCGTCCTCTCGGGCAAGGCAGCGCCTTGCCCCTACCTGGAGCCGGAATCAGTGTAGAGGCGCTTGTGCCAAGCGCCTGATCCTCACGCAAACATGAGCCGCTGGCTCGTCCTCTTGGAAGGTAGGGATGACGCGCTGCGTCGTCCTCTTGGGCAAGGCAGCGCCTTGCCCCTACCACCCGCCAGCGCCTTGCCCCTACCTGGAGCCGGAATTCAGTGTAGAGGCGCTTGTGTCAAGCGCCTGCTCCTCACCGCAAACATGAGCCGCTCGCTCTGTCCGGATCGCGATCCAACGACCAGCTAGCGCTGGGGAACTCCCTCAACGCCTCGAATCAATCGTTTCCACCTGCGCACTTTTAGAAAGTCTATCGAGCAGCCCGCCGGGGTTGGCATAGATGATCGTGCATTCAGTGGCAAAGTCGAGAACGACACCCGTTCGAACCGCGGCCGTTTCTTTGGTGGGGCGGCGGATTGAGGAATCGAAGGACGAGACGATCAGGAGTTCGTGTCGGTCGAATTTGGTTTGCCATTCGGGTGGTAGTTGGAAAGGGTCTAGGCCGCGGGCGGGGCACAACGACGATATGTTGCGGTCCCGCAGGAAGGTACGCAGGCATTCTTTCTCCACGGGAGTGTGAAATCCGCTGATCACGGCGCGATTTTCTGAGCGCCATTTCTGCGCGAGATCCATACCCTGCAGGATCTTTTCGCCAGGACACCTGTTTGAACAGAGCAGCGCGCTCAGCCGTTCATCAAGCAATGATGAGTTCCCGTGAAACCAGAGCCTCCTTTCCTTCCTCATCATCCTCGCTGGATTTCGAAGAATCATCTGGGTTAGATCTTGGCTCAGGCGAGATGGGATATGTCGAGATCACCCCATTGCTTCCGCAGGTATTCGGCGACCAGTCGGCGGTGGCAATGATGCGGCTTGTCTTCACTGCAAAGCAGACAACCCTCTGTCACGACTTCCTTCGGGATTCGGTTTTCGATCTGGCGCTCCCTCATGAGATCAAGAAAACGGCTCTCGTAGGTTTTCCAGTCTCCTTTCCGCTTTTTGTATTCGTCCAGCATCTCCTGGGTCGGAGCGAGATCGGGCAAATGCACATAGTCCACCCCACAGATTTCTTTCAGAAAAAACGCGAGGTCGTCTCGCTTGGCGAATCCGGCGAGCTGCGAAACGTTATTCAGGCCGCACATCGACAACCCTTTTTGCTCCGGATTTGCGGATGGTGTCGAAGAATTGCCGGGCCGTTTTCTTGGTGAACCCGATTGTAAACACTTTCACGATGGCTCTTCCCTAACGGTCGGCGCCGACTGCGCCTCATCCACGTAGGCGACTCTCTGCTCCTGGAGTCCGAGCGCCTCTGCAATCAGTTGTTCTCTCGAGCGGAACAAGTCGCCTCTCGCGACGCCGGTCAGGTCAAGCAGCCGCTCCATCGCGGCTTCGTGCGTTTCAAGGTGGCCGTCCGCGTGAATATGCAGCACCGGCTGACCGCGCTCGGCAAGTGCCTTTGCCACGAGCAGCGTCCGGTGACACTCCAGCGGCTCTTTTTCCGCACACATCAAGGCGACCCGATAGCGCTTCGCACCTTGCAGCACCCGATCCAGTCCGCTTTTGAAAAGCAGCGTTTGCGCCAGCCGCTCATATTGCACTCGACCGTCAAGGTAGCAGGAACGATCCCCGGACCGCGCGCCAAGTTCTTTCCCCAGGAACACATACCGCATACCGTTCGTTTTTAGGAATTGCTTCAGCGGCCCACGATTGAACTGAGGGTTGAATCGGCTAAACGGCGACGAGCGCACGTCGGCCACGGCGGCGACGTGATGCTGCTGCAACAAGGCAAGAAAGGCGTCCGCCCCGTGTTTCGAGTGCCCAATGGTCAGAACGGGATTTTTGATAACGCTCATCGCACTTCAGTCTCCGCCCGTTCAATCAGGGCGGCAATTAGCTTGTAGGCGTAGCCCTCGAATGGTTCGCCAAGGCTGATGCAGAGACAACATTCGCCGATGTCGTAATGTCCCTCGTCCATCGCGCGATACCTGCGTTCATAAACTGCATCCGTGACGCGCAGGCGGTATTGGATTCCCTCGTGCACAAACTCCGCTTCCACCCGCTTCTTTTGATTCCCAAATTGTGCCCCAGGACGAAGAACCTCAAGTCTCGCTCCGGCTACTCGGATCAGACGCAATGAATTGGGCAAATGTTCGGCCTGGGCTAGAGACACCCTGTTGTTCGTGCCACTGAAGCTGCTCTGCGCGTTAACCCAAAGCGGGCCCTCCGGTTCCACAAACGCCTGAAGTCGAGTCCAATCCAAGCGGTCAATCTTCCTCCAGTAAAAGTTCGTATCGAGCAGCCAGTTCTCCTGCTGGAAAAGGTGGGGACGCGCTTCGACAAGCGGCACGGCTATCACATCCAGCACACGCGGGTCGCTGCCATCCTCATAATGACGCTCCTCCCACGAAACCTCTTGATGCTCCCGGTTACTCACGGGACGAATCCATGCTCCTGGCTGGGTGTTCACGATTTCCCGCCCGGCGACGCACCGCCCGCTGAGTTTCCGCGAATTGGCAAGGCACAGGATGCGCCTTACTTCTACCGGCTGCGTTGGTGGATCAGTCGCTGCCATTCTTCAAAAGATTTCAACAAGATCACGCAACCACTTCGCCACCCGCCCGGGCGCGGATTCCATGCGGAAACCAACCGTTGTGATTTTGCCTTAGCAACGGGGCAAGAAAAATCGAGGATGGAAATTCTCACGTCTTTTCCCCCGCTACTCCCGAGCTTAATGCCGTCGAGGTAGGCCAGATCAGTTTGCAAAGCGCAAAAGGAGCTTCTGTCTTTCCTCGACCTCATTGGGTCCGAATGTGTCGAGAGGCTTGAACGGCAAACCGCTTTGCTGGACGAAACGGGTGAAGTCCAGTTTGCTCTTGTAGCTGTCTGCCCGAAGCGTTTCATTCCAGAGGAGCGTATTGGCGTATGTAGCAAGTTTGATGGAGTAGGGTTCGATTTCCGCTGGATTGATTGTCATGTCCCTTTAAGAGCAGTGTCGCCCCGAGGCGGTTGCGCTCTTGTTCGAAGCGCTCCTGATCGTTTTCAAAAAGCAGCACGTTATCGTCGTTTCGTCCGAGGATGTGCTCGATATGAAACCCGTTTACCGCGCCGCGCCGCGTGACAAGGTTTTCGAGGGAATGGCGCATCTCCTGTTTGGACTTTTCCGCGAGAAGCATTTCGATCCGGGCGAAGAAATAACGCGTGAAGCGCGTGTTCAGCCGGTCGATCGACATGGGACGGAATAGCGTGTAATTGAACGCTTCCAGATCCGGGATGCCCCGGCGCTCCTTTAGTTCTTCGATGAGATGTTTCTGGAAGACACCCGGGATTCTGCTGCCGGTTTGTCCCGAATCTCGGCACTGATCTCGAAAAGACGGGCCGTGTATTCGTTTGAATCGTAAGCCCCTTGCAATTGTAGCAGCGAAAACAGTCGGTCCAGGCCCGTCGACACAATTGGATTTTGGCCGTTTCCTCCGGGTCATCCACCGTGCAGGCGGAGAGCACCAGCATGAATTGATTGTCCTGCTCGTTCAGCCGGTTGCAGAAAACGGAGCGAAATTTCTCCGTCTCATCCTCGTGTCGCTTCCCATAGCCGACAGTAGAGGTCGTGTATAATAACGGAATGGCCCGTTAAGAAACGCCTTCACCTCGACCGCGTTGTGGTCGAGTTTAAGTTTTTCGTTCAAGTCGGCCTTGAACATTTCGCGGTGATAGTCGCCGTCGAACCGCTGCCCGATTTTCCGGCTATCCGCGAACTTGGCCTTTAGCCAGTAGCGGAAAAAGCTGTCGATCTCGTCGTCCCGAATATCCGTTGACCTCCTGCAGCCGCTCCTCCCAGAGCTCGTTAAACTTGCCGCTTTCCAACTCCAGCTTGTCGATTTGTCCGAGGAGTTTCCCTTCAGGATTTCGTAGGGCTTGAGCCTCACGCCGCGATCGTTGATGACTTCGAAGACCATCGGAACGTGCGTTGTCTCCACGGACAGATTGATCAGAACGAGGCGAAAAAGGAGATAGTGAACAAATGTGTCGAAGGCGTGCTGCGTTTTCAGTCGGGCGTCCAGCTCTCTGCTGATGAGCTGGTAGTTTTTCACCATGTTTGCTGCCGTAATCCCTGTGCTGATATCGATGACGGCAGGGTCTTGCCCGTCCATCAAGCCCTTGAGAACCTGTAAATGTCGGACGTGGTTCATCCAGAATTCGTGTTCGGTGCCTGAGTAGCCGGCGATCTTCCGCTCCAGCCACTTCTCCGTCTTCGACCCAAACGCTTTGCCATGGAGAGTAGCTTCAACAAAATGAGCGTGAGCGTGGTCAGCCGCTGTTGTCCGTCCACCACGAAGACCCGGCCACCGACGACGTTTGTCACGTAGGTATTGAGATAATACCAGGGGTAACGGGCGTTGATATTCTCGCTGTTGGGGTCGAGCGACGCGTGTTTCGCGTAGGCTTCATCGAATTGGTAAAACACGTCGTCCAGCAGGCGCTTCACCGGCTCCTCCGTCCACTTGTAGTCGCGCTGGTAAAAGTCGATGAAGTAAACCGTGGTGGAAAAGGTCCGGTCGAGGTTCTGTTTGTCGGGTTGGATTTCCATAAGCGCTTATTCGTCCTCCGCTCCCGTGTCGGGACTGAGGCGATGCTTGATGTCGTGTTTCATGATGAAATCCGACCCTCAGCCCGGTTTTTTACATTTGGGCATTCACGCATCGAAACACCCTTGATCATCGAATACCAATGCTCGAGTCGTTGGCGTTTCTTCTCTTCCGGGGTAAACGCCAGCACTCCATTAAATGATTCAACTCCCAGGTTCTGGTGGTTGGCCATGCAGACAAAGCCGATGATGTCCGCCAACGCCAGCCCAAGGTGCCGGGGTTTGGAGTGCAGGATGCAGATGTCCTCCACAAGCAAGGTGCCCTTCCCCGTCAGTGCCTCGCGGACCACCTCCGAAAGTCCGTCCAGGCTGAATCCTGTGCGGCTGTCCAGATAAGCGGCGACAAGATGCTTCCCGGACGATTGCTTTTTGTCCAAAGGCAGGCGCTTCAGAACTTCCGGCAGCAAGTGCTGGAAGTTTGCATTGTTTTTCCCTTCGCGGTTGAAGGCGACGCTTACACGGAGACGGGCATTTTTGTCGCTACGACAGAGTTTGAGGACCTCGTTCGTCAGATGGACGCGCTTTTCCACCTCGACCGTGGTGTCGCCCTTCTTGCCGGAAAAGATGAATGAACCCTTGAATTCCTGTTCGGGC